>CAWDER010000012.1:0-83854 GCA_963801345.1 Bryobacteraceae bacterium | reverse complement strand
GAGGATCTGCACATCCTGCCACAGCGGGCCCAGCATGGCGCGCACGGCTTCGCTGCTCTTGAATCCGAGTTCCATCACCAGCGCGCCGCCGGGCCGCAACACTCGTTCGGCTTCCTTCACCAGTCGGGCGTAGATCTCCAGGCCGGTCTCGTCCCGCGAAGAGCGCCACGTGCGGCTCGTAGTCGCGGACTTCGCGCTGCAATCCCGGCGCATCTCTCAGCGCGACGTAGGGGGGATTCGACACCACCAGGTCCAGCGATGCCGGGGCGAAGGCCGCGGCCAGGTCGCAGGCGACGAACTCGACGCGCGCGTTCAGCTTCTTCGCATTCTTCGCGGCAACCGCCAGCGCGGCAACCGAGATATCCGTGGCCACGACCTCGGCGTGCATTTCCAGGCTGAGCGTAATGGCGATAGCGCCCGAGCCGCAACCTATATCCACCATCCGCCGTGGAGGTGGCGAGAGTGCCAAGGCACCCTCGACGACGTGCTCGGTTTCGGGGCGGGGAATCAGGACGTCCGGTCGTGACCAGAAAGTCGCGGCCGTAGAACTCCTGAACGCCCGTGATGTATTGCGTGGGTTTCCCCGCCAGCCGCTCGTGAAGATAGCGCCCGAAGTGCAGGCGCGCGAGATCGCTCAGTTCCGCTTCGGGGTGGCTGTAAAGATAGGAGCGTTCGCGGCCGAGGGCGTGACAGAGCAGCACTTCCGCGGTCAGCCGGGGCGCCGCGACGCTCTCTTCCTCAAGAAGCTTGCACGCCTGCTGGAGTGCGGTTTGCAGCGTCATGGGTCGAACCGGCCAGCGAACTTTGCTTCAGGTTCTCGGTCTGATAGTAGTTGGTGAGCGCGTCGACGATCTGGTCGAGCCGCCCTTCCATGATCATGTCGAGCTGGTGGAGGGTCAACCCGATGCGGTGGTCGGTGACGCGGTTCTGCGGGAAGTTATAGGTGCGGATCTTCTCGCTGCGGTCGCCGCTGCCGACCATGCTGCGGCGTTCGGCCCCGATGAGCGCGCGCTGCTTCTCCAATTCCAATTCATAGAGACGCGAGCGCAGCACGCGCATGCCCTTGGCCCGGTTCTTGATCTGCGATTTCTCGTCCTGGCAGGAGACCACCAGGCCCGTGGGAAGGTGCGTGAGCCGCACGGCCGAGTAGGTCGTGTTGACGGACTGGCCGCCGGGACCGGAGGAGCAGAAGGTGTCGATGCGGATGTCCTTGGCTTCGATCTGGACCTCGACCTCGTCGGCCTCCGGGAGCACGGCCACGGTGATCGCGGAGGTGTGCACGCGGCCCTGCTGCTCGGTGACGGGAACGCGCTGGACGCGATGCACGCCGCTTTCGTACTTGAGCTTGCTGTATACCTTATCGCCGTTGATCAGAGCGATGACTTCCTTATAGCCGCCGATGGAGGACTCGCTGATGGAACTGACGTCCACCTTCCAGCCTTGGGATTCGGCGTAGCGGGAATACATGCGGAACATCTCGGCGGCGAACAAGGTCGCTTCGTCGCCGCCGGTGCCGGCGCGGATTTCCACGACGACGTTCTTCTCGTCGTTGGGATCTTTGGGAAGCAGGAGGACCTTCAGCTCGTCCTCGAGGCGCACCAGTTGCGGTTCCATCGCGGCCAGCTCGTCGACCGCCATCTTGCGCAGTTCGGGGTCGGCTTCTTCGAGCATGAGGCGGGCCTCATCGGCATTGGCGCTCGCTTTCTTCCATTCCCGGTACTTGGCGACGATTTCGCTCAGCTCACTGTGGGACTTGGTGACCTTGCGGTATCTCTCGGAATCGCTGATGACGTCGTTGTCCGCCATCTGGCCGGTCAGTTCCTCGAACCGCGCTTCGATATCGTCCAGCTTCTGTCGATATTGCATCGGGAGACCGTCAGGCTACCACGAGCTCGCCGCCCTGCGCCTGCTCCAGTGCCATGGCGCCATCCAGGGCGCGGATGGCCACGGAGAGCTGGTCGTCGGCCGGGGGTTGGGTGGTGATTCGTTGAAGCCACAGACCGGGCACCGTGATAGCCGCGAGGAACGAGCCCCGATGCTTGGCGGCGAACCGGATCAGTTCGTAGCTGATGCCAGCGATGAGGGGCAGAAGGAGAATGCGGAACAAGAAGCGCAAGAAGAAGCCATCGAAGGGAATCAGAGCGTAGACGCCGATGGAGATGACCATCACCACCAGCAGAAAACTGGTTCCGCAGCGCGGATGAAACGTACTGAACAGCCTCGCGTTTTCGACCGTAACCGGCTGGCGAGATTCGAAGTTGAAGA
The DNA here is from genome assembly GCA_963801345.1 of Bryobacteraceae bacterium. Lineage (GTDB taxonomy): Bacteria > Acidobacteriota > Terriglobia > Bryobacterales > Bryobacteraceae > CAWDER01. The sequence goes on along the minus strand of CAWDER010000012.1, from coordinate 81,589 downwards.
CCACTTTATGCTCGGCGCCGTGATACTCGAAGACGCGTCGGATGTCCTTCCAGCGGGAGATGCCGTACAGGAACCCGAGGAAGATCAGCATGCGGATGACGCCGTCGGTGAGGTTGAATGCGATGCGGCCCTGGAGCGCCGGGAACCACTTCTCGAGCAGCGTGGCCAGGTACAGGGGAACTAACTTGTAAAGAACGATGAAGAAGGCGAACGAAAAAGCCAGATTCAGACCCATCAGCCAGGGAGAGACTTCCTCCTTCTTTCCCTTGGCCTCCTCTTCACTCAAGGCCGCGTTGGCGGAGAAGCGCAACGCCCGGATGCCGAGGTACATGGCTTGCCCCAGCGTGCCTATTCCCCGCAAGATGGGGAACCGGAACAGCGGGTACTTCTCGGAGACGCGGCTGACCGGCATCTCGTCGATAACCATTTCTCCATTGGGCTGCCGCACGGCCACGCAATAGCTGTGGGGCGCACGCATCATGACCCCTTCCATGACGGCCTGACCCCCGACGAGGGTCTCCTCACTGCCGGCGAGAGCAGGCAGCATTTGCAGATGCGCGGAGAGACGGAGAAAACTGCGGATGGACAAGCGTTAACCAGCTCCTACAAACCAGTATAGCGGAATCCACTCTCATGTTTCGTGGAGCAGACGATCGTTTTTTGTCTTCTGCTAGGCCTGGCAACCCGCAAATGGCAGACCACAAACGACGATGGTCTGCCCCACGCCTCCGAATTTCCGCCGCAGACCATTTGCGTCAGAGCAGTGCTTGAATCCTGGTCCGCAATTCGTCGTAGGTCATATTTCCCGGATGGTACATGCGAACGACGCCTTCCCGATCCACCAACAAGAGCGTCGGCGTCGTGCTGACTCCGTAATTTCGGAAGTTCTCTTCGCTGACGACGGCCGGCGCGTCTACGATGTCGCCGTAGGACTGTTGGCGAACCGTCTCGATGTAGCGGAGTTCGACATCCGGCGGAGCCTCTTCCCCGCGCGCCATGTATCCGTATCTCTGGGTCGGGGCGATAAAAGCCAGCCCCTTGGGGCCGAACTCCGCCTTCAGGCGCGCCAGAATGGGGGCCTCTGCCCGGCAGTCCCCACACCAGTGCGCCCAGAAGAAGAGCAGCGCCGGCTTCCCTTTCGGAAGCGATATGCCCTGCAAAGCCGGAGCGGGCTTGCCCTCCAGACTCAGAAGATGGATGTTCTTCTGAATCCGTGTGGAGATAGAGGTCGTGCCGTACTTGGCGAGCTGGCCGGTAAGGTAGGTCACGGCCTCGGTTGTCTGTCCGCGTGCGGCGAGCACTTGCGCTTGCACCTCGATGGCGGCGCCAAGCCCGATCGGTAAGACCGGCTCAGCATCGAGGGCGCGTCTCTTAAGCAGATCAGTCGAGAGTTCATAGGTCTCCCTCGCGGCTTCTTCGGCGCGGTCGTAGTCCTTTCGGCCGAGCGCCCCTCGCGCCATCCAGCTCATCGCCGTGGCCAGCTCCGGTGTGATGCCTCTAGCCGTTCGGTAGTCCTGGACGTATGCCGCGGCCCGCGAAAAATCGTTTTCGGCGATTGCCCTTCGTACATCGGTGATGAGATCCGCCGAGGCTTGTGACACCCCCAGGAAGGCTAGCAGCAGCGCCCATTTCATCGTGCTTCTCCTATTCCCAGTCAATTTCTATCATCGCAGAGCCCTTGGCAGGGCGGCGGGGCGCCTCTGGCGCAGTAGCCCTGCTCCATACGAGCGGCAACACGGTCAATCGCGTGTTACCGGAGAGCGGTATGCCCATTTTGCAGTTGGTAGAATTGATCTGTATGGGGCTTGCATCACGCCGCAGGGCAGTGGTCGCCGACGCGGGCGGCGTCAAGATGGGCGGCGGGCATCCGATCGTCGTCCAGTCCATGACCAACACGGACACGGCGGACGTTGCCGCCACCGTGGCCCAGGCGTCGGCGCTGGCGCGGGCCGGCTCCGAGCTGGTCCGCGTGACGGTGAACACGGAGGCCGCGGCGGCGGCGGTGCCAGCGATCTGCGAGGCGCTGGAGCGGGCTGGCGATAGGGTCCCCATCATTGGGGACTTCCACTATAACGGCCACATCCTTCTGAAGAAGTATCCGGAGTGCGCGCGAGCCCTGGCGAAGTACCGGATCAATCCCGGGAACGTGAATATCGGTAAGAAGCACGACGACAACTTCCGCACCATGATCGAAGTGGCGATAGAGTGCGACAAGCCGGTGCGGATCGGTGTGAACTGGGGCTCGCTCGACCAGGCGCTTCTCGCCCGCATGATGGACGACAACTTGCGGCAGCCGGTGCCGCGTCCCGCGACGGCGGTGATGCTGGACGCCATGGTGGCCAGCACCGTGGAATCGGCCCGTTCCGCGGAGCGGCATGGGCTGGCGCACGACCACATCATCCTCAGCGCCAAGGTGAGCGGCGTGCAGGATCTGATCGAGGTCTACCGCAAACTGGCGGCGGAGTGCGACTACCCGCTGCACTTGGGACTAACGGAAGCGGGCCTCGGGGCGAAGGGGATCGTGGCCTCCACGGCGGCGCTGGCAGTTCTGTTGCAGGAGGGAATCGGCGACACTATCCGCGTCTCCCTGACCCCACTGCCCGGCGGCGACCGGACCGAAGAGGTGTTCGTCAGCCAGCAGATCCTGCAATCGCTCGGGTTACGCAATTTCAGTCCGCAGGTGACTGCCTGCCCTGGGTGTGGGCGGACCACCAGCACGTTCTTCCAGGAGATGGCGGACCGCATCCAGACCTATCTGCGGCAACAGATGCCCGTTTGGAAGACGCAGTATCCCGGTATCGAAGGGCTGAAAGTGGCGGTCATGGGATGCGTGGTCAACGGCCCGGGCGAGTCCAAGCATTCCGACATCGGGATCTCACTGCCCGGAACGTCCGAGGACCCCAAGGCGCCGGTCTATGTGGACGGACAACTGCTGAGGACCCTGAAGGGCGACCGGATCATCGAGGAGTTTATTGTTATCCTCAACGATTACGTCGAGAGGCGCTACGCGTGAAGAACGCTTTTCAAATCCATCCGGCCGACAACGTGGCAACCCTGCTCGACGATGCGGGCGCGGAGGCGGTTCTAATACTCGGAGCGCCCGATCCGCTGGAGGTTGTGCTGGCTGGCCCGATCGCGCTGGCTCACAAGGTTGCGCTGCGCGACATCGCCGCGGGCGAGGCAATCGTGAAATACGGCGTCCCGATCGGCGTCGCGACCGAATCCATTCAGCGCGGCGGCTGGGTGCACCTTCAAAACTGCCGCAGCGCGCTCGACGAACGCTCCTCGACGCTGGATGTCGAGACGGGAGCGACGACGGATATGCACTATGAGTGAACTGGTCTGGCAAGGCTGGCTGCGCCCGGACTCCCGCCTGGGCGTGCGAAACCTGGTGCTGGTTCTCTACACGGTGGAGTGCGCTTCGCACGTGGCGCTCGAAATCGGCCGGGGCGAAGAGGACACCCACGTCATCGGTTTTCCCGGCTGCTACGACAACGCCTATGCCATCCGCCTGATGCTGGCACTGGCGCGGCACCCCAACGTCGGCGCGGTCCTGACGGTGGGTCTGGGTTGCGAGTACACCCAGCCCGCTAAGATCGCCGAACTGGTGCGGGCTTCGGGCCGGCCTGCGGAGTGGTTCTACATACAGGAGCAGGGCGGCACGCGAGCGTCGGTTGCGCGCGGCAAGCAGATCGTTCGGGAGATGCGGGAGCACATTCGCGCGCACACGCCGCGGGCCCCGATGAGACTCAAGGATCTGGTAATAGGCGCCGAATGCGGCGGCTCGGACGGCACGTCGGGCCTGGCGGGGAACCCGGTCGTGGGCCGGTTCTTCGACCGGCTGGTGGACGCCGGCGGGACCGCCATCTTCGAAGAGATCGTGGAGATGATCGGCCTGCGCGACATCATGACGGCTCGGGCGGCGTCGCCCGATGCGGCGGTCGAGATCGGCGCGGCCTACGACAAGGCGGCCGATTACTGCCAGTCCGTGCAGCAGTACTCGGTCGCGCCGGGGAATTTCGCCGGCGGCCTGACGACCATCGAGGAGAAGTCGATGGGCGCCTTCGCCAAAGGCGGCGCGCGTCCCATTCAGGGAGTGATCCGGGTGGCTCAGGCTCCGCCGCGCCCGGGACTTTGGCTGCTCGACACCGTCCCCGACCCGCACTTCATGCAGTTCGGCTACACCAACCCCAACGACACGGAAGGTTTGATGGATCTGCTCTCCACCGGTGCGCAGATGATCCTGTTCATCACGGGCCGGGGGTCGGTGACGGGCTCCCCGCTCGCTCCGGTCCTCAAGATCACCGGCAACACGCAGACCTACGAGCGGATGCAGGACGACATGGACTTCAACGCCGGCCGCATCCTCGGGGGCGATCTCACGCTCGACCGGGCCGCGCAGGAAGTGGAATCGCTAGTGGCGCGCGTTGCCGGCGGCGAGCCGAGCCGCCCCGAGGCCCTCGGCCATCGCGAGTACTTCCTCATGTACAAACACCAGGACACCCCCTCGCTGGCCACCGGCTGCCGGGCCTGACGATTGACTGCGTACGTATATTTACCGTACACTGGCTGTGGAGATTATCGAGTGCGACAGACCGTCACACGAACCCGGATGCAGAAACGGCCAACGCCTTCGGCCAAAACGTATCGGTTTGATGCCCGGCTCAATGAGGAACAGAAGTTCCTCATTCAGAAGGCAGCGGATTTGGAAGGGCGCACCATGACGGATTTCGTCCTGCACAGTGCCGAAGCCGCCGCGGAGCGCACGATTGAAAAGCGCGCCATGTTGATCCTGACGGCCCGCGAAACGGAAACTTTTGCGAACGCTCTTCTCAACCCGCCCGGCCCAGGCTCCGTCCTGCGGAGAGCGGCTCGCGAATACCGCAAAAACTCGGCCACGCGGTGAACACTGCGCATCATTTTGAGTACCGTGTGGTGCCCCTCGCCGCTTCTCACGATCGGGCATCTTTCCACTCGGGCGTTCCGGAACTCGACCGTTACATCCATCATCAGGCCGGCCAGGATGCCAAACGAATCGTCGCCGCACCTTTCGTCATGCTCGCGAGCAGTGGTGCGATTCTCGGTTACTATACTCTCTCGGCCTATAGCATTCAGCTCGGTGAGTTACCCGGCCCCATCGCCAGGAGGCTTCCTCGCTATCCGCTTCTTCCGGCCACCCTGCTCGGCCGGTTGGCCATCGGCAGTGAGAGCCGCGGCCAAAACCTCGGTCGCTTTCTCCTGATGGATGCCCTGCACAGAAGTTGGAGAAACACGTCTCAGGTAGCGTCGGTTGGCGTTGTAGTAGAAGCTCTGGACGAGGCCGCCCGCTCTTTCTATCTTCACCACGAGTTTGTGCCGCTCCAGGATCACCCAAACAAGCTTTTCCTCTCCATGACAACCATCGAAAAGGCCTTCTTGGCGGCACGCCTGGTCACCAACTCGTAGTCGGAGAAGTGTCACCGTCGCTATGGCATAGCGAAACTGGGAGGGCCGTAGTACAGGATTCGGGTTCCCCCGGCGATGGTCTCCTGCAAGAGCGGCCTGCCCTCGCTGCGGAGCTTTGTCAAAGTGGTTGTCGCCTCGGCCGGTGCGACGTATGGGCTGAGCGCCACAATCACGTTGCGCTGAAGCGCGGGAAATTCCGGTTTGGTGCAATCGCGCGAGCGGAGATCCGGCTCGAAGAAGGCGTAGATGTCCACGGAGTCGGAGGGCGCAAACAGGACGCATGGGCTCTGGGAAATGGTCTTCAATGAGGATGCCGCCAGTTGCCAGTCCTCTCTAGGACGCGAGAACCACCGGAGATCGCCCACGACACACGTCACCAGGAGAGCCGCGAGAAGGATTGCGCCCAGGGCGCGCCTCCGCGAGTGAAGATCGCGCAGGCCCTCCGCCGCCAGCAGCGCGAGGGCGGGAAGAACGGGGATCAACTGACGCACCGCAAAGAAGTAATCGAAGATGGCGTCAATGGCAAGCGTTCCCACGAGAGGTACGGCGACCAGCAGCGCCAGCAGCACCTTGGTCGAGCGGGCGATCCAGCGGGAGGCCAAGCCGGCGCCGGCCGCGACCAGTAAGAGGATGCTGGCCGTGTAGCCGCCGCCCGGCAACTCGTGGAGAAGCACCAGGAACAACCTGGGGTGGAGCAGAAAGTGCCCTTGATTTCCGGCGATCGCCCCGGCCCAACGCGAGTTCGCCCAAATGACCCATGGAGCCAGGAGCAGCACGGCTGCGGCGCCCGCGATCGCAACCCGAATCTGGACGCGGCGCCGCTGGGACTCGTCCAAGCACAGGGACACCCACACGAAGTGCGCCAGGGGAAACAGCACCAGCAGCGGCAGCGTATACATCCCGGCTGCCAGGGCGAGGCCGTAGAGCGCTGTCCGGAGAATCCCCGGCTCCTTGGCCAGGCGCACGGCGAGGATGGTGGCAAGGATCGCGAAGAACATCGCCTGGGAGTATGGCCGGCCCTCCAGCGCGTATCGCCATTGCAGGGGCAGAACCATCAGGAGCACAACCGCTACGGCCCGCCATTGCAGCCGGAGCTCTCGAGCCAGCCAGACCAGCGCGGCGCAACTGAGGACACTGAACAGCGCGGCTGGGAGTCGCGCGGAGAAAACCGAGTACCCCAGCAGATCCAGCGCCAGCGCCTGGATCAGATAGGGCAGGGGAACGGCGCCGGCGCTTCCTGGGAGCCACTCCACAATCTGAGCGAAACTCCTGCCGCGCGTCCCAAGGAGTTGCAGGATCTCGTCAAGCCAGAGCGGCAGCTTGCTCAGCAACGCGAGTACAAGGAGCGCGTAGGCAAAGACGAACCCGGCGATCCAACGGTTGTCGTCCAGCGGCGAGCGCCGGGGCTGATCGGAGAGCGGTTGCATCGGGCCGGTCAAGGGTCATTATAGGCGACGCGCCTCGACCGCCTTGCGGGGGCTCTAGCTGGCAGGTTAACTTAGGACGATAGCAGTACGAGACCCCACGAATGGCTTGGTTCACCAGACAGAAGCCCGCGCGCGAGACGGGCACCGCCGAAGACGCCAACATCGTCCGCACGGAAGGGTTGTGGTTGAAGTGCGACAGTTGCCGCCAGGTCGTCTGGCGCAAGGCCCTCGACGAAAACCTGCAGGTTTGTCCGAAGTGCGAATTTCACTACAAGATCGACGCGGCCACCCGCCTGCGGCAGCTTTTCGACGACGGCAAGTGGGAGGAGTTCGACCGCGACCTCACCTCCACGGACCCGCTGGAGTTCGTGGATCAAAAATCTTACCAGGATCGTCTGGCCTCCGGGAAGAAAGCCACGACGCACCAGGACGCGGTCATATCAGCGGCCGGGCTTCTCCATGGACGCATGGTCCACATCTGTTCGCTGGAATTGAAGTTCATCGGCGGCAGCGTGGGGGCGGTGGTCGGCGAGGTGCTCACGCGCGCCGTCGAGCGCTCCATCGCGCAGCGCCGGCCGCTCATCATCGTCTCGGCTTCCGGCGGCATGCGCATGCAGGAAGGCGTGGTTAGCCTGGTGCAGATGGCCAAGATCTCGGCCGCCCTGATGCGTCTGGACGACGCGCGTTTGGCTTACATCAGCTTGCTGACCGACCCGACCACGGGCGGCACCACCGGCAGCTTCGCCATGCTGGGCGACCTCAATATCGCCGAGCCGCGCGCCCAAATCGGCTTCGCGGGGCCCCGCGTCATCGAACAGACCATCCGGCAGAAGCTCCCCGAAGGGTTTCAGCGCAGTGAGTTCGTCCTCCAGCATGGCTTCCTCGACGCCATCGTCAAGCGCCCGGATCTGAAGGGCTACATCGCGACGGCGTTGAACTTCTTCTGCGGTCCGGTGACGTGATCCAGCTAGTTGCCGCCGGCAAACGATTCGGCGAGAGGCTGCTGTTTGAGGGCGCGGACTGGCAGATCAACCCCGGCGACCGCGTCGGGCTCGTCGGCGCCAACGGCAGCGGCAAGACCACCCTCCTGAAAATCCTGGCCGGCCAGGAGAGCCTGGACTACGGCAGCGTCTCCGCCATGAAGAACATCCGGGCCGGCTTCCTGCCGCAGTACGGCCTGAGCCTTTCCGGCCGCACCGTGTTCGCCGAGTGCCTCTCCGTCTTCGAGGACTTGAGCGCCATGGAAGCCGAGATGGAATCCTTGACCCGGCGCATGTCGCGGCTCGATCCCGCCGGCCGGGAATACGCCGATGTCGCCGACCGCTTCCACCGCATCGAGCATGAGTTCCGCACCCGCGATGGATATGCGCTCGAAGCCCAGGTGGGCACCATCCTGAGCGGGCTCGAATTCCCCAAGGACGACTGGCACCGCCGCACCGAGGAGTTTTCGGGCGGGTGGCAGATGCGCATCGCGCTCGCCAAGCTGCTGCTCGAGAAGCCCAACCTGCTGCTGCTCGACGAGCCCACCAACCACCTGGATCTCGAGGCGCGGAACTGGCTGGAGCAATACCTCCTCTCCTATCCCTACGCGTTCCTGCTGGTTTCGCACGACCGCTACTTCCTCGACGTCGCCGTCTCGAAAGTCATCGAGGTCTGGAACAAGAAGCTGCAGATCTATGCGGGGAACTACTCGCGCTATCTCGAGCTGAAGGCCGAGCGCCGCGCGCAACTGGAAGCCGCCTACAAGAACCAGCAGGACCGCGTGCGCCAGTTGGAGTCCTTCATCAACCGCTTCCGCTATCAGGCCACCAAGGCCAAACAGGCGCAGAGCCGCATCAAGGAACTGGAGCGGATGGAGAAAATCGAAATGCCGCCGGAGGATGAGAAGACCATCCACTTCTCGTTTCCGCAGCCCAAGCCCAGCGGCCGGGTGGTGGCCGAATTCCGCAACGCGGCGAAGAGCTACGGCGCCAAGGAAGTCTTCAGCGGCGTCAGCTTCATCATCGAACGCGGCGACCGGATCGCGCTGGTGGGAGTCGAACGGCGCCGGCAAGTCCACGCTCATCCGGCTGCTGAGCGGCAGCGAGCCGCTTACCGCGGGCGAGATGACCCTGGGGCACAACGTGGAAGCCGACTACTTCGCGCAGGACCAGTACAAGGAATTGGACGCGGACGCACGCCTGATCGACGACCTTACCGAGGTGGCTCCGCGCATGTCGCAAACCGAAGTGCGCGGCCTGCTCGGGTGCTTCCTGTTCACCGAGAACGACGTGTTCAAACCCATCGGCGTGCTGTCCGGCGGCGAGCGGAATCGCTATGCGCTGGCGCGCCTGCTGCTGCGCCCCGGCAACTTCCTGCTGCTCGACGAACCCACCAACCACCTCGACATGCGGGCCAAGGACGTGCTGCTCGCCTCGCTGCAAGAGTATTCCGGAACGCTGGTCTTCGTGTCGCACGACCGCTACTTCATCGACCGGCTGGCAACTCGAGTGTTCGAAGTGGTCGATGGCGAGGTGCGGGTTTATCCCGGCAACTACGAGGACTACCTGTGGCGCAAGTCGGCGCAGGCCGCGGGCGAGATCGAAGCGTCGTCCGCCGCGCCGGAAGATAGCGCCGGACGCCACACCCGCTCCCGACGAGAAACCGAAACGCCTGAACCCGATCCGTCTGCGCAAGCTGCAGGATCAGTGCTCTGAAATCGAGCGGGAGGTCGCCCGTCTGGAAGCCGAGATCGCGCACATGGAGCGCGAGCTGTCGATTTTCAGAAATGTGGACGAGGCGCGCCGGGTCACGGACACGCTCGGCGAGGCCCGCAAGAGCCTGGAATCACTGGTGGCCCAATGGGAAGAAATTTCCCGCGCCATCGAAGAAGCCAAGTCCTAAGTGGGGCGGACCTGCTGCTCCGTGGGGCAGACCATCGTTGTTTGTGGTCTGCCAAGCCGACGCCCGCGTCGGCCTTGCACAGTCCGGCCAAGTGCCCTATAGTAGGCAAAGAAAAGGCGAACACAGTGGGAGACCTGCAGGAACAACTCGCGATGCTGCGGCGCAAGATGCGCCGCATCGACCGCAAGTACGCCTCCCCCTTGCCTGAGCCGGTCGAGCCGCCCAAGATCCCTCCGGAAGATTTCGCGCCGCTGCACCACTTCGTCGACGAGTTCATGAGCGGCGAGGTGGTCCAGACCGCCCACGGAAGCCACTTCGAAACCGAGAAACTCTACGAACGCCATCGCCGCCACGGGAGCATGGACATTTCGAATCTCGAGGAGCTGCCCGCGGACTTGCTGCAGTCGCTTTCCGAGGGTTCCGTTCCGCTCGGCGGCTCCATCGCGCTGGGCCTTTCTGGACACCGAAACCACGGGCCTCGCGACGGGATCGGGCACGTACGCATTTCTGATTGGTGTGGGACGCATCGCGCCGGACGGCTTTCGCATCCGCCAGTTCTTCATGCGCGATTTCGGCGAGGAGGCCAGCCTCCTGGACGCGCTCGACAGGCACCTGGCGGAATTCGACGTTCTGGTGACGTACAACGGCAAGGCCTACGACCAGCCGCTGCTCGAAACGCGGTTCAGAATGATGCGCCGCGTGCCGCCGTTCGAGCGCCTGGCGCACATGGATATCCTCTTCGGCGCGCGCCGTCTGTGGAAGCTGCGCCTGGAGAGCTGCCGCCTGGTGGACCTGGAGAATCAGATTCTGGGCTTCGAGCGGGAAGGCGACCTGCCGGGCGAGATGATCCCGTACGTCTACTTCGAGTACCTGCGGACCCGGCAGGCCCTCCGCCTGGTCCCCATCTTTCATCACAACGCCATCGACATTCTCACGCTGGCCTGCCTGACGGGCATCGTTCCGTTTGCGTTTCGTTCCCCGCACGAAGCGCCGCTCGGCCATGGCGCGGACTGGATCGGGCTGGCGCGCTGGCTGCTGAAGACGGGCCGGCACGAGGAAGCCCTGGGGCTGCTGCGGAAGGCCGTGAAACTGGGCCTGTCGGATGACCTGCTCTTCAAGACGCTTTGGGAAATCGCCACGCTGGAGAAGAAGCTGGGCAATGACGCCGCCGCCGTGGCGGCCTTTTCGGAATTGGCCACGGTCCACAATCCCCACCGCGTGTCCGCCCTGGAGGAACTGGCGAAGCACTACGAGCACCGCGAGCGCAACCACGCCATGGCGCTCGAATTCACCCAAGCGGCGCTCGAGCTCGCCGGCTCCGAGGATCTCCAACGCCGGGCCCTCCGCCTGAAGCGGCGTCTGGCCGGCCCGCGCCCGCGCAGGCTTCTGTAAACTCGTTATCTAATGGACTCGGACGCCGGCGCGCGCGGGCGCGCGATGCGCTTCATCGTGATGCTCGGCGTCGTGAGCCTCTTCGCCGACGTCACCTACGAAGGGGCGCGCAGTATTACGGGGCCTTTTCTCGGCTTGCTGGGCGCCTCGGCCGTCGTTGTCGCCGCGGTGGCCGGGGCCGGCGAGTTGATCGGCCACGCGCTTCGGCTGGCCTCGGGCTACTTCACCGATCGCAGTAGGAAATACTGGGCGATCGTGATGCTCGGGTACACCGTGAACCTGCTCGCCGTGCCGCTGCTGGCGCTCGCGGGGCGCTGGGAAGTGGCCGCGCTGCTCATGATCACGGAGCGCCTCGGCAAAGCCATTCGAGCGCCCGCCCGCGATGTCATGCTGGCTCACGCCGCCAAGGCCGTGGGGACCGGCTGGGGGTTCGGGCTGCACGAGGCCATGGATCAGATCGGGGCTCTGACGGGGCCTCTGATCGTGGCCCTCACGCTGGCCACTTACCACAGCTACCGCGCGAGCTTCGCGGTGTTGGCGGTGCCCGCGCTCGCCGCGCTGGCGGTGCTGATGGTGGCACGCTCCCGCTACCCGAACCCGCGTTCGCTCGAGGACCCCCGCGCGCAGGACACCGGGACGCACATCCCGCGGGCCTTTTGGATCTATGTGGCGGCGTCCGGGTGCATCGCGGCCGGGTACGTCGATTTTCCCCTCGCGGCGTTTCACTGGAAACGAGCCGGCATCGCTTCCGACGTATGGATTCCACTGCTCTACGCCATCGCCATGGGAGTGGACGCCGTCGCGGCGTTGGTATTCGGCAGTCTGTTCGACCGCTGGGGCAAGGTGGTGCTCCTGGGCGCCCCGCTGTTCGCGTCGATGGCGGTGCCGCTGATGTTCTCCGGAGGTTTCCGATCGGCGCTCGTGGGCGTCGCCCTGTGGGGCGTGGGGATGGGCGCGCAGGAGTCCGTGTTGCGCGCCGCCGTGGCGGACATGGTTCCCGTGGCGCGGCGCGGCCTGTCGTACGGGATCTTCAACGCCACCTTCGGCGTCTGCTGGTTCGCGGGCAGCGCCTTGATGGGGGTGCTCTACCAGGGCTCGCCGCTCCGCCTGGTGGCCTTCTCCCTCAGCGCGCAGCTCGCTTCCGTCCCCCTCCTCCTTCTCACCAGTACTCTGCGCCCGAAATGACGGCTGCGCGCTCCACGTGGGGCAGACCATCGCAGTTTGTGGTCTGCCAAGCCGGCGCAGGCTACGAAAAACGATCGCCCGCGCCACCAGGGATAATGGGCATTCTGCTTGACTCAGACCACTAGCAGCTTCGCGCGAAAGTGACTCGGATCACTTGTCTGTAGATCTGAACCTGCGCGCCTCACCGGTCGAAACAGACAGTTGACACTCGGACAGAACTGTCCGAGACTGGAATAGTGAAGGGCGGCGAATTCGAGCGGCGAGTGCGGAAGCTGGCGCGGAGTAGGAAGGTCACCTGTCAATTTGTGGCCGACAAGGGAAAGGGAAGCCACGGCCGCCTCTACTTCGGTGACGAGTTCACCACCCTCAAGGATCGAAAGAAAGAGATTGGCCGCGACCTGCTGGCCAAGATGTGCGGCGATCTAAAGATCGATCCGCATGACCTATAGGAGGCGAACGCATGTCCTTGTTCAGCTATCCCGCAAAATTCACGGCCGGCAGCGATGGCCGCATAATGGTCGAGTTTGTCGATCTCGTCCACGTCGCCACCGATGGCAAAGACGACCGCGAGGCGATGGAAGAAGCCATGGATGCTCTCGGGTCCGATCTCTCCATCCGCTTGTCCCGCCGGGAGGAGATTCCAACGCCCTCATCCGCAAAGCGTGGTCAGCGACTCGTGCCCGTGCCGCTTTGGCTGGCGCCGAAACTCGCGCTCTACCTGGCCATGCGCGACCAGAGAGTCAACAACTCCGATCTGGCCCGCCGCCTTGGACTCCACGAGCGCGTGATCCGCCGCATGCTCGACCCCGAGCATGCTACCAAGGCAGAGAAGATCCAGGCTGCGCTGGCGGTTCTCGGCAAACAGATGACCGTCGAAGTCCGCGATGCAGCCTGAAGGCGTCCCAGGATCTGACGAACCGCCGTTGTGTCCAAACACCGGATCTGCTTCAGGTCGTGCAGGTTGCCGAGCCCGTTGCAACGGTCTTGACTGCTATTCCGGCCCTATGCGTCGGCCCTTCGACCCGTTTCGGCTGCTGCTGATTTCTGTCGCCGGATGATTGGGGCGAAGCGCGTCCCCTTGATCCGGCTTCATTGCCGCCGTGGCGGACGCGGTCCCCCGGATTCGCGCGAAAGTGACTCGGATCACTGCCACGGCGCCACGTCCCGCGCCAAGATAGAAGCAGGAGACGAGATGGCAGATACTTACACCTACATTCAGGACCTGCGCGGGCACACCAAAGTGCCGGAAAACGGCATCCTCAGCCAGGCGGTACAGAATGACGATCGCTCCAAGGTGGTCCTCTTCGGTTTCGCCGCGGGCCAGGAGTTGTCCGCGCACACGGCGCCGTACCCCGCCACCCTGACCTTCCTCAAGGGGGAGGCCTCGCTGCGGCTGGGCACCGACGAGAAAGACGCGGCCGAGGGCACCTTCGTCTACATGCCGGCCTATCTGGAGCACGGCATCAAAGCCAAGACGGACGTCGTCTTGCTGCTGACGATGATCAAGAAGTGACGCTCACTTCGGCTGGGCGGCGGTCCGCTTCTTAAGGAACGAGTCGAGGAGCCCCATCCCCCGCTCGACCGCCTGCGCCTTGGCCATGCCGGCGACATCCGGGTACACCTTGGCCGCCTCCAGCGTGCCGCGAACCTTGACGGGGACGCGCAGTTGCGCCTGGCCCGAGGCATCCGGCCTGCCGCCTAACCGCGCTGCAAGGCTGCCGGAAATGCCGGTGACGAGGTCGAATTCCATCGAATGGTCGAAGCCCACGCGCCCCTGGCCGCTGACCGAAGAGGCAGCGTTCTTCAGCAAGATGTCGGAGAGAATGAGTTGTCCGTTCCTAACCTCAAAGCGGCTGTCGAACCCGACGAAGTCCGTGGCGCCCGAGGCCGTGGTCTCTCCGCCCATCACATTCTTGATCTTGCTTTCGACCGAGCCCAGCAAGTCGAACAACGCCACGCGGCCCTGCTGCAGCCTGATGCTGCCGCTGCCCGCCAGCGAGTCGCGAATCTGATTGGCGTCCTTGCCCGCGAACCGCAGGTTGTACTGCGGGATCTCCGCCATGCCCGAGACGGCGTTCTTCGTCGTCGTGAACGTTTGCAGAAGTTCTTCGATGCGCACGCCGCCGATCGATCCGCTGCTTTGCCCCTGGACGCGCGAGCCGTCCAAGCGCGCCTCGATCGAACCTTTCCATTGCCCCTGGCCCAGCGTGAGCGATGCCCCGCGGGAGATCAATTCGAAGGTCGGGCTCTTCATGGCCTCGCCGATCGTGATCCGCAGCGGCGCCCTGCCGTGCAGGGAGAGCCGCTTGCCGCCGGCCGGCCCCAGTTCGAAGCCCCCCAGCTCGAGCATCCCTTCGCCGTTGAGCTTCCCCGCGAAGTCGCCTTGCAGGGACGTGCGGAAAGACGCCTTGCTCGAAGAGCCCGGGTCGCTCAGTACGTCGCCGAAGTAGGTCTTCCGAAAGGCCGGCGGGAATTCGGCGGGTGCCAACGCGACCGAGAGGTTCCCTTGAGTGGGCACGGAAGCGGCGGTGAATGGACCGAGCCGGCCCTCGAATTCCACACGCGACGCCTTTCCCCCGAAGAGCGCGGCCTGCAGCGTGAGCCGGCAGGTGCTGTCGGCGGAGAAGTCGGCCAGCTTCAGCTCGATATCGCGGATGGTCAGCCCGGGTGCGCCCGCCTGCGCCGCGTAGCGCACCGTGCCGGAGGTGATGGACAGACTGCGGATGGCGACCCCGCCGCCTCCCGTCTCAGATGTATTTGTGCCGCCTCCCTTGGTCAGACCCGCGAGCAACAGCCCCAGATTCGTGTTGCCCTTGACATCGCTTTCGATGTTCACCTCGGGCTCGGTCAGGCTCACGCGAACGATCTCGAATTCCTTTTTGAAAAAGCTCAACAGAGCGACCTGCGCCCCCACCTGCTTGGCGGTGAGCAACGGTTGCGACGAGAAACCCGGAGGGTTGGCGACGGAGAGACCCTCCAGCGTCACCACCGGCCGGAAGAGGAACCACTGCTGCAAATCGAACGTGCCCCCTTGCGCCGAAAGCGTCGCGGGCACGCGCTGGTTGAGCGAGCTGAAGACTTGCTGAATTCGGGAGCCGGAGAGCATCGCCTTGATCGCCAAACCGCTGGCGAGCATCAGCCCGGCGTATATGCAGACTGTCCACAGCACCACCTTCAAGATGCGTTTCATAACGGTCCCCGTTCCATCATAGGCCACTCTTGCGCGGACCGCCTGCAAGTTCCGGGGGGCGGATGTTACGATTGCTTTTCGGACATGTCCTGGTTGCGTTGGCAAAGCGCGGTGGATCTGGCAGCCCTGGCCATCGCTCTGTATCTGCTGCTTCTGTGGGCCAGGGAAACACGCGTCCTGCGGGTGGTGCTCTCGATCCTGGGGTTGCACTCTTTGGCCCAGGTGGTCCGTCAATTCGACCTGACGATCACGGGGTGGCTGCTGGACGTCGCCAGCATCCTGCTGGTGCTCATGCTCTTGTTCTTCTTTCAAGCGGAGCTGCGGCATGCCTTCATGCGGCTGGACAGCGTGCTGGGATTGGGTCTGAGACGGGCGCGCACCATTGACTCGGCATCGCTGGCGGTCAGCGAAGCCGCGTTTTCCATGGCCGCCGAACACGTGGGCGCCCTGATCGCCATCGTGCGCAAAGACTCGCTGCGGGAACTGGTCAGCGGCGGGACCACGCTCGGCGCGGAAATCTCTCCCGGGATTCTCACTGCCATCTTCCAAAAGAACTCTCCGGTTCATGACGGGGCAGTGCTCATCGAAGCCAATCGCATCTCGCGCTGCGGCGTGGTCCTGCCTCTGACGCAGCGGGAGGATGTGCCGTTTGAGTTCGGTACACGGCACCGCGCCGCCATGGGCATGGCGGAACGGTCCGACGCCCTGTTGATCGCCGTCTCCGAGGAGCGCGGCGAGGTCACCCTGATGCACGGCCGGGAAATGATCCCCGTGCATGACGCCGGAGAGCTGGCAGGCTTGCTCCAGCGCCTGACCGCCCGCCCCCGCCTCTCTCGAACTGCCAGACTGCGGACATGGTTGTTCTCGAACCTCAGGTACCGGCTGGCAGCCGCGGGCCTGGCGGCCGTGCTGTGGGGGATGTCGGTGGTCGGCACCGGCGCTACGGTCAGGAACGTGAGTGTCCCCATCGAATTTGGGAACGTTCCGGCGGGGATGGAGATCACCAGCCAGTCCGCGGCGCGACTGGAGGTCCAGTTGCGGGGCACCTCGTGGCTCATGGGTTCGGTCGGTCTGACGGGCCTGGTGGCTCGCTTCCAGTTGAAAGACGCGGAGCCCGGCCTGGTCACGCTCAAGATCGGTCCCGACAACCTCAACCTGCCGCCCGGCGTGGTCGTAGAACGTGTTCATCCGGAGGCCATCACCGTCCGTCTGGTCCAGCACGCTCCCTGAAATGAATCGAGGATAATCTACATGCTGATCGTGCATGTCCATGTCAACGTGAAACCGGAATTCGTCGAGGCGTTTCGTCTAGCGACCAAAGAGAACGCCCGCCATAGCGTGAAAGAGCCGGGGATCGCGCGGTTCGACGTCTTGCAGCAATCGGACGATCCGTGCCGCTTCGTGCTGGTCGAGGTGTACCGCACGCCGCAGGCGCCCGCGGCCCACAAAGAGACCGCTCACTACGCGGCGTGGCGCGACCGGGTCGCGGAGATGATGGCGGAGCCGCGCACCAGCGTGAAGTACTCCAATGTCTTCCCCGCCGACGAGGGGTGGTAAGGGATGCGCTTCGAATTCGCGACGGCGGCGCGGATTATCTTCGGGCCTGGCACGGTGGGGGAAGTTGCGCCGGCGGCCAGGGAGATGGGCCGGCGCGCACTGCTCGTGACGGGCCGCGGCGCGGGCAGGGCAGCGGCTCTCATCCGTTCCTTGAGGGCATCGAGCGTGGAGTGCGTACCGTTCGCCGCGAAGGGAGAGCCCACGGTGGACCTTGTGCGTCTGGGCGCTCGAACCGCTCGCGAGGAGCGCTGTGACCTGGTGATCGCCTTCGGCGGCGGCAGCGCCATCGACGCGGGCAAGGCCATCGCAGCGCTCGCCGCCAATGAGGGCGACGTGCTGGACTACCTCGAAGTCGTGGGCCGGGGACAGGCGCTGAGCCGTCCGTCGCTGCCTTTCATCGCGGTGCCGACCACCGCCGGGACCGGCTCGGAGGCGACCCGCAACGCGGTGCTGGCCTCTCCCGAGCATCGCGTCAAAGCCAGTTTGCGGAGCCCGCTGATGCTTCCGCGCCTGGCCGTGGTGGACCCCGAGCTGACCTACGATCTGCCTCCGCGGATCACCGCCAGCACCGGCCTGGACGCCCTCACGCAGTTGATCGAGCCGTACGTTTCCTCGCGCGCCAATCCGATGATCGACGCCCTGTGTTTGGAGGGCATCCGGCGGGTGTCTCGCAGTCTCGCGCGCGCCTACAAGGACGGGAGCGACACGCGAGGCGCGGCTCGATATGTCCTTGGCCAGCCTGTTCGGCGGGCTGGCGCTGGCGAATGCGGGGTTGGGAGCGGTACACGGGTTTGCCGCGGCGATCGGGGGAGCCTTCGAT
This sequence comes from Bryobacteraceae bacterium, assembly GCA_963801345.1. Lineage (GTDB taxonomy): Bacteria > Acidobacteriota > Terriglobia > Bryobacterales > Bryobacteraceae > CAWDER01. The sequence goes on along the minus strand of CAWDER010000012.1, from coordinate 63,690 downwards.
GCGCCCCACGGGGCGGTCTGCGCCGCGCTGCTGCCATCGGTAATGCGGATGAACATACGCGCGCTGCGAGCCCGCGCTCCCCAGAGCGCGGCGCTCGTGCGCTACGAAGAGATCGCGCGGGTCGTCACCAAATCCGCGGGCGCCTCCGCCGAAGAAGGGGCTGCGGCGGTCGGACAACTCTGCGATGAGTTACAGATTCCGCCGCTGAGCGCCTATGGTGCCGGCCCGGAGCACGTCGACGCGCTGGTGGAGGCGGCCTCGCGAGCCAGCAGCATGAAGGCGAATCCCATCGCGCTCACGTCCGAAGAACTCCGCGAAATCCTCTCTATGCTCTCCGCGCCTCCGCGGTGAACTAAACCCTGCCGCCGCTGACCCGCGTTCCCCGCCAGGTCTGCACCAATTCGGTAGGAATTCATACCATTAGAGTATGAAGGCCATCGTTTCGGAGAAAGGTCAAGTCACCATCCCAAAGGTGCTGCGGGAACGCCTCGGTCTCGGGCCGGGGCAGGTTCTCGATTTCCAGGAACGCAAGGGGCGCCTGGTAGCGGAGAAGTTGCCTCTTCAGGATACTGTTTCGAGCGTCTACGGAATCCTCCAGCTCGGCCGGGGCACAGATAGCGTGATGAGGGAACTGCGTGGCGGGAGTGGCCCGCGATGATCACAGCCGTGGACACGAATGTCCTGCTCGACGTCTTCGGGGCCGATCCCGAGTTCGGGCAACGCTTGGCGAAAGCACCGGGCCAAGGGGGGGACGCAGGGAGCCAGTGGCGGCGGACTCCCTAAGACCGCGGTTTCTACCGCCTGCTTCTCGGGTTTGAAGATCCTCGACCCATCGGCGGCGGCCGAGTAGGGGAAGATTTTGGGCGCGCCAGCCGGTCTGCGCGAGCTACCATGGGACCGATGCGAGATACTTGGATGCGCCGGGCCATCGAGCTGGCCGTCGAAAACGTGCGTGCGGGGAAAGGCGGCCCGTTCGGCGCGGTCATCGTGCAGGACGGCCGCATCCTCGCCGAAGGCACGAATCTGGTGACTGCGACCAACGATCCGACCGCGCACGCCGAGATAGTCGCCATCCGCGGAGCCTGCCGGGCGCTGGGCCGTTTCCATCTGACCGGGTGCGAGATCTACACCAGTTGCGAACCCTGCCCGATGTGCCTGGCGGCCGTCTACTGGGCCCGCTTGGACAAGGTGTTCTTCGGGGGCACGCGCGCCGACGCGGCGGCCGCGGGATTCAATGATGAGTTGATCTACCACGAGCTCGCGACGCCTCTCGCCGATCGCAGGCTGCCGATGGTGCAGCTCATGCGTGACGACGCGTTGCGCGCCTTCGAGGCGTGGACGCAGGCCGAAGGGCGCATCGACTACTGAGTTGCGGCGGTGCAGTGCTGTACACTGGCTGCGTGAGGATTCGTTGGCACACCGTTTGGTGGCTGTTCCGCCGGTCCATAATCATGTCCTATGAGGACGGCTGCTTCGGGACGGCCAAAGGGGCGGCCTATTCCGCTCTGCTCTGCTTTTTTCCTTTGTTGACCGCCACGGCCGCGATTCTGATTCAGGCGCGGGCGGAACCGATCTCCCGCCTTCTCTCCGGCGTGCTCTCCCACGTAGTCCCGCCGGGGACCGAGGGCCCGGTGCTCGAGAGCTTCCGCGTCAGCGGGCAGCGGCCGGCCATGCTGCTGGTGGCCGCGACGCTGATCTCGGTATGGGCGGCGTCTCGCGTGATGACCAGCCTGATGGAGGGTTTCCAGGCAATCTACGACATCCCCACCGGGCGCCCGTTCCTGCGGCATCAGGGAGTGGCTATTCTGCTCGTGCTTTCGACCGCGCTCCCGGTCGCGGTGGCGTTGGGCCTGGTTCTGTTCGGCACGCGAACCGAGCAGATCGTACTGCGGTGGCTGGGCGTGGTGCAGGCCGGCGAGGAAGTCCAGGCGGGGGTAGTGCTGGCCGCCAAGGTGGCCCGCTATGCCGTGGCTCTGGCGGCCAGTACCGGTGTCGCCGGGGTGCTGTACTTCCTCGGACCAAGCCGGCCGCAGCGCTGGCGTTTTGTGTGGCCCGGCGCGGTGGTGGCCACACTGCTCTGGCTCGCGTCCACGCTGGGGTTCGGCTGGTATGTCCGCAATATCGGCGACTACAACGTCCTCTACGGCAGCGTAGGCGCGGCGATCGCGCTGCTGGTGTGGATGTACGTGCTGGCGGCGGTCGCTCTCATCGGCTGTGAGTTTAATGCCGAATACGAGCGGCTGGTGCGGCTATCCCATCCCAAATCCTTATACTGAAGTCGTGGCGTTTCGTCTGGTGGCCGACTACCAACCGCGGGGGGACCAGGAGCAGGCCATCGAACTGCTCGTCCGCGGGGTTGCCGACGGGGAACAGCACCAGGTGCTCCTCGGAGTTACAGGCTCCGGCAAGACCTTCACCATGGCCAAAGTCATGGAGCGCGTGGGCCGGCCGGCCCTCGTGCTGGCGCACAACAAGACGCTGGCCGCGCAGCTCTACCACGAGTTCCGAACGTACTTCCCATCGAACGCCGTCGAGTATTTCGTCAGCTACTACGACTACTACCAGCCGGAGGCGTACATTCCTTCGAGCGACGCCTACATCGAGAAGGAAGCCACGGTCAACGACGAGCTCGACAAGCTGCGGCTCTCCGCCACCAAGTCCCTCTTCGAGCGGCGCGACTGCGTCATCGTCGCCAGCGTCAGTTGCATCTACGGCCTGGGATCGCCGGAAGCCTACTACGGGATGCTGCTCATGCTCGAGCAGGGCCAGAAGATTTCGCGCGGGGAGATCCTGCGCCGGCTGGTGGAAATTCTCTATGAACGGGACGACACCAACTTCCGGCGCGGCACCTTTCGAGTGCGCGGAGACGTGATCGAGCTCTATCCCACTTACGAGGACTACGCCTACCGCATCGGGCTGTTCGGCGACGAAATCGAGAGCCTGTCCCAAATCGACCCGCTTCTCGGGCAAGTGCGCCAGACCTATCTGCGCCTGCCGATCTACCCGAAGACGCACTATGTCATGAGCGAGGAAACGCGCGAGAAAGCTCTCGCGAGCATCGCGCAGGAACTCGTCTGGTGGAAGGCCGAACTGGAGAAGCAGGGGCGGATCGTGGAGGCCCAGCGGCTGAGCCAGCGCACGCTCTTCGACCTCGAGATGATTCGCCAGATCGGTTTCTGCCACGGCATCGAGAATTACTCCCGGCACTTCTCGGGGAGGCTGCCTGGGGAAGCTCCGCCCACGCTGCTCGACTACCTGCCCCCGGACGCGCTCGTATTCATCGACGAGAGCCACCAGACGGTTCCCCAGCTCCACGGTATGTACCATGGGGACCGCTCGCGCAAGGAGACCCTGGTCCAGTTCGGCTTCCGCCTGCCCAGCGCGCTCGACAACCGGCCGCTCACCTTCGAGGAGTTTGAACATCGCGTCAACCAGGTCATCTACGTATCGGCCACGCCGCGGCCGTATGAGCTGACGCGCGCGGCCGGTGTAGTGGTCGAGCAGATCATTCGGCCGACCGGCTTGATCGATCCCGAAGTCGAGGTTCGTCCCCTCAAGGGGCAGGTGGACGACCTACTCCGCGAGATTCGCGCGCGCGCCGAACGTAACGAGCGCGTGCTGGTGACCACTCTGACCAAACGCATGTCGGAAGATCTGGCGGAATACTACGCCGAGGCGGGTGTGCGATGCAGGTATCTGCACTCGGAAATCACCACGCTCGATCGCATCAAGATCCTCCGCGACCTGCGCCGCGGCGAGTTCGACGCCCTGATCGGCGTCAACCTTCTGCGCGAGGGCCTCGATCTGCCGGAGGTGTCGCTCGTCGCCATTCTGGATGCCGACAAGGAGGGCTTCCTGCGGTCGGCCGGCGCGCTCATCCAGACCATGGGCCGGGCGGCGCGCAACGTGAACGGCAAGGCCATCCTCTACGCGGGAGTGATGACGGACAGCATGCGCCAGGCGATCGACGAGACCAACCGGCGCCGCCGCATTCAGGCCGAGTACAACGAGCTCAACGGCATCACCCCGCAGACCATCATCAAGCCCGTGGACATGAGCCTGGTGGCGGTGGCCGAAGGCGACTACGTCACGGTCCCCCTCGAAACCGAGGACGAGGAAGTGGACGCTTTGAGCCCGGAGGACCGCGCCCGCTTCCTCCAGGAACTCGAAGAGCGCATGCGGGACGCCGCGCGCAAGTTCGAGTTCGAGAAAGCCGCGGCCTTGCGGGACCGCCTGAACGCGCTCAAAGCCATGGCGCTATAGGTACCAGGGTAGACTAAAGGTGTACGTATACCATGGCCCTCAACATCAAGAACCCCGAGGTGGTGAGGCTGGCGGTCGAGGTCGCCGCCATGGCCCACGAAACCAAGACCGCGGCCATCCGGCGGGCGCTGGAAGAGCGCCGGCAGAGGCTCGCCATCCGCAGGGTCGATCCCGGCAAGGCGGAACGGTTGCTGCGATTCGTACCGAGGTGTGGCCCTCTATCCCGAAGGAACTGCTGGGACGACCCCCCATGTCCAGGGATGAGGAGGACGCGATTCTCGGGTACGGGCCAGGTGGGTTCTGTGACTGAGGCAGAAGCGTGATATTGGACTCCTCTGCAATTGTTTCTGTCGTGACTGAAGAGATCGGCTATGAAGATGTCGTTCGGCGTGCATCCGCTGCTCCCATGCTGGCCGTTGGGGCACCAACGTTGTTAGAGACGGCCATGGTGTTGTCCTCCAGGCTCGGCAAGGATCCGAGGCCGGCGCTGAGTGGTCTCCTTCGGAGAATGGATGTCGAGGTGATCCCCTTCACGGAGGAGCATTACGAGGTTGCGATGGACGCCTTCGAGAGATTCGGCAAGGGACGCCACCCGGCGGCTCTGAACGTCGGAGATTGTCTCACCTACGCGGTCGCAAGTCTGTCCGGACACCCACTGTTATTCACGGACAACGATTTCGCGCTGACGGACCTTGCAGAGTAGGGCGAGACTCCGGTCTTGCCCGCAGCGGGCTTAAAGGTTGAGTATGCCTACCGGATTCTGAAGAAGGCTGTCGGCGATTTCCTGGATGGCCAGACTGAACCTGGACTCAGGCTGCGCGGTGAACAACAGTTTATTCGCCCCAAATGCCATCACGCACGCCTCGCCGGCCGAAGGTACGACGCCGACCACATCACACCCGGTGCGGCTCTTGACCTCCTGCGGGCGAATGGAATTCGACAAGGGCGCCCTGTTGATAACCACCAAGCCCCGCTCGGTTGTGTCCACCCCCCAGCGGTCCAGCGTCTGCATGGTCTCCTTCGCGAACTCGACCGACAGCAGATCAGGCTCCAAAAGAACCGCCACGAAATCCGAAGCCGCGACCACGGCCCGATGCATCGGGGAAATCTGCGCCGGGAGATCCACGAGAACAAACTCCGCCAGTTCTCCGGCGCGTTCGATCAGCGCGCGCGCCTGTTCCGGTTGCATGAGGCGCGGCTTCCCCGGTTCGGGGTGGGGCAAACAGCGCACGGAAGCCAAACGGCACGGTGACGAGCTTCGCTTCCACGGCGCGGCGGTCAATCTTGCCGGGGTCCAACTCCAGGAAATCGCCGATGTCGAAAACGCGGGACCGCTTCAAGTGGATCGCGAAGCTCGAAAGCGGTCCCAGTTCGGCGGCAATCGTCTGTCTCCCGCGCCCGCTGAGCGCGGCCGCCAGATTCAGCACCGTGGTGGTGGCGCCGGCGCCTCCCTTGACGCCGAGGAACGTCACGATCCTGCGGCGGCCTCGCGCGGCGGGGCTGCTGAGTAGCTCCTTCGTGCGCCGGTGCCGCTCTATCGTATGCAGGATGCAGCGCACCAGGGATGCGCCCCTCAGCCGGCCTGTCACCAGGTGATCCTGCGCGCCGGCGCGAACCGCGCTGAGTGCGAGTTCGGCATCGTCGTGTGCGCTGAGCACAATCACGGGAATCGCTCCCGCCGCCTTCAGCGTCCGCGCCAAGCCCTCATTGCCGTCTGCGTCGGGCAACGGCAGATGAACCAGAATGAGGTCGATTCCGCCCCCGGCGATTCGTTCCAGTCCCGCTGCCAGCCGCCCGGCAACCTCGAGCTGAAACTCGCCCGCCACCGCGGAAAGTGCTTCTCTGACAACCGCGACGCTGGCGTCGTCACTGTCGATTTGCAGAACTAGGATGCGTCCGTCTGGCATGATCTAAACCCCACCACCACGTCTCAGTCTACTTCCGTTCCTCGCCGGTGATGCGAACCCTGCGGAAGTCGCCCGTCTCATCAAACGAACCGAGACCCACACGGCCATGGCGCAGGCTTAGATCGACGGCCTCGAGGCTGGGATTGCGTTTCCCATTTACCTCGACGTAACAGCGGCCCGAGTCGCCGTCGAAGACCAGTTTGACCGGCGTCCATTCCTGCGTGGGCAAGGCCGCCTCGCCGTCCAGCGGGGAAATGCGCACACGCTCGCCGCCGAAGATGTGGAACATGCCGTTGTGCACGTTGGCGGCGACGGCCGTGTCCGACGAGATGTGAGCGTAGTTGTAGTGAGACTCGTCCTGCCACGCGTAGACGATGACGAGACTCCGCTTGGCGCGCCGCACCTCCGCCTCCACGGTGACGCGGCGGAACGCCGGCGTTTCTGCAAGCGCGATCTTCTGCGGGCGGCGCGGCACGCCGGGCGGTGGTTCCCCCGGTACCAGCAGCCTCAGAATTCCGTTTTCGACCGACCAGTCCGACGCCCGCCCAACGCTCCAGCGGTAGTCGAAAGCATCGATCGTGTCAGCGGCCGCTGCTACGGCCACGACAACCAACAGAAGAAGGAGGACAATTCTCATCTCTGCCGAATTCTACCATCCATTGAGGAACGGGTCTGGCAGGCCTAGACTGATAGCTGAGGGACCTAAACATGAAACGCACAGCGCACGCACAATGGGCAGGGGATTTGAAAGGCGGCTCCGGGTCGATTTGGACGGCGAGCGGAACTCTTTCTCAGACACCTTACTCTTTCCACACCCGGTTTGAGGAAGGCAAAGGCACCAACCCGGAGGAGTTGCTGGCGGCGGCTCACGCCGGATGCTTCACCATGGCGTTGTCCATGCAGCTCTCACTGGCCGGGCTGAAGGCCGAGAGTCTGGAGACGGACTGCACCATCACCCTGGAACAAAAGGATGGAGCGTTCGCCATCGCCGAGAGCCACCTCGAGCTCAAAGCCAGGATTCCCGGCGCTTCCCCGGAGGCCTTTCAAACCGCGGCGCAAGCCGCCAAAGCCGGCTGCCCCGTCTCCAAGCTCTTCAATGCCACCATCACCCTCAACGCCCAATTGGAAGGCTGACTGAACGTGGCCAGTTGGATGTTCGCCTGACTAGAGAAGTAACTCGTAGTAGAGAAGGGGCGTATTCCGATAGGTGACCCGGCCCACCTCGCGAAAGCCGCACTTCGCGTAAAAGCCTCCCGCCCCGGCTTCGGCGTCATAGGCGTCCAGACGAATCGCTTCGGCCGGCCACGCTTTGGCGATTGCCTTGGCCTCCTCGACAAGGATTCGCCCAATGCCCTGACGTTGCAGTCCCGGCTCGACCACCATGTCGATTAGATATAGAGGTCGCCGAACACTCACGAAGTACTTCCCGTCGATGGCCCAGGGCTTCTTGGTGGCCAGCCGTAACGTACCAACGATGCGGCTATCATTCTTGAAAACAAGCACGCGCGATGTCCTGATGCCCCACAACACGCCCCTCTCGGTGACGCGCCCCGACCAACCGCCGTGTCCGTATTCGCGGGTTAGGTGTTCCGCGGAGGAGTTGTGGAGCGAAGCAATTGCGGGCGCGTCCGCATCGCTTGCGGGGATAGCCGAAACCCTCATCTCCTCTCCTCGGTCCACTCGGCGCCCATGAGCCTGGCCCCCGCGGGGATTTGGCTCCGGCCGACAAAGGCATTATAAGTCAGAAGGAGGTATGGGCAACCGACGATTACCTAATTCCATTTGGCAGCCAAAAGTTAACACCGATTGCGAGAATGATCGTTGTATACTGAACTCAAATCCGGAAAGCGCCTGATGTTACAACTGTTTCGCTCAACGGAGTAACGAACCCGAGCCGGGCGGATTCTGTTACGAGGGGAAGACGATGGCAGACTACAACTCCTTAAAGGCCCATTTGCGTGGTGAACTGGTTCAACCGGGCGACCCGACTTATGATGACGCCCGAAAGCTGTACAACGCGATGATCGACAAGAAGCCTGCCGCGATCGTGCGGTGCGTCGACGTCGCCGACGTGATGGCGTGCGTGAACCACGCGCGCTTGAACGGCATCCTGCTGGCGGTGCGCGGCGGCGGACATAGCGGTCCGGGCCTGGGGAGTTGCGACGGCGGCCTGGTGATCGACCTGTCAAGGATGCGGGGCGTGCGGGTGGACCCGGCCGCAGCGACAGCGCAAGTCGCGGGCGGGTGCGTTTGGGGCGACGTGGACCATGCCACGCATCCCTTCGGATTGGCCGCGGCCAGCGGCATTATTTCGACTACGGGCGTTGGTGGCTTGACTCTGGGCGGCGGGATTGGCCACCTGTCGCGGAAATATGGTTTGACGATCGACAACCTGTTGTCTGTGGATATGGTTCTCGCGGACGGGAGCTATGTCACCGCCAATGACCAACAGAACCAGGACTTGTTCTGGGCGGTCCGCGGTGGTGGGGGCAATTTCGGGGTAGTGACTTCGTTCACCTTCCGCCTGCATCCGGTGCGCACGGTGATGGCGGGGCCGATTTTCTATGCGGTGGAAGACGCGCCTGCTGTCATGAAGGCGTACGAGCAATTCATCACCACTGCGCCGGAAGACATCGGCGGGTTCTTCGCCTTCCTGGTGGTGCCGCCGGTAGACCTGTTCCCTGCGTCGCTGCACATGCGCACCGTCTGTGGAGTCATTTGGTGCTCGACCGCGAGCCAGGAGCGCACCGCAAAACTGCTCAAGCCGGCGGAGAGTTGGGCCACCCCGCTGCTGGTAGGGGTTGGGCCGGTTCCGTTCCCGGCGTTGCAGAGCCTGTTCGACGGGCTGTTCACTCCGGGATTGCAGTGGTACTGGAAGGCCGACTTCGTGGACCATCTCACCGACGAAGCCATCGCGCTGCACGTAAAGCACGGTTCCAAGCTGCCCTCGATGTTCTCGACGATGCATATGTATCCCATCAATGGGGCGGTACACCGGGTGGGGAGCCGCGATACGTCGTTCAGCTACCGGCAGACGAAGTGGGCCGAGGTGATCGTCGGCGTGGATCCGGATCCCGCGAACAAGGGCAAGATCACGGATTGGGCCAGAGGCTACTGGGACGCGTTGCACCCCTTTTCGGCGCCTGGAGCCTACGTCAACTTCATGATGGAAGAAGGCACGGCGCGCGTGGAGGCGACGTATGGCGCCAACTATGCCCGGCTGCAAGCGATCAAGGCCAAGTACGATCCGGAGAATCTGTTCCGCGTGAATCAGAATATTGCGCCGGCAACGCGCTGACCGCGGTCTGACGGCGCCTCAGTCCCAGGACCGGCGCGAATCTCTGGCACAATGTTCTCATGCCCGGCGATCGGCTAGCGGGAGATTCACGGTTTCGGGAAAAGATCCAGGCGCAGGTCGAGTACCTGTCCACCAGGGGCTGGTTCCATAGCGTGGAACTTCCCGGCGGCGGCGTCATCAAGGGCCTGCAAAGCGTCGGGGACCTGCGAGAAAAGCTGAACGCTTTCCCCATTCCCGAGGATCTGCGGGGCAAGCGCGTTCTGGATGTCGGAGCGTGGACCGGATGGTTTAGCTTCGAGTTGGAGCGGCGGGGCGCGGAGGTCGCCGCCATGGACTGCGTCGATCTCGAGGAATTCCGCACGGCGCGCGAGCTCCTGGGGTCCCAGGCGAAACAGCTTACTCTCGATGTGGAGGAGTTATCGCCCGAACTTACCGGCGAGTTCGATTACGTTCTCTTCTTCGGCGTGTTCTACCACCTGCGTCATCCGCTACTCGGTTTGGAGCGGATCTGCTCCGTCACGCGAGAGGCGGCTTTCGTGGAGTCCTACGTTACCGACGGCGCGTCTCCTTTGGAAGACTCCACCACCACGCCGAATCTGCTCGAATTCTACGAGACAACGGAACTCGGCGGGCAAGCCGACAACTGGTATGGCCCGAATACGAAATGCCTGCTGGCCATGTGCCGCTCGGCGGGATTCGCGCGCGTGCGCCTGGAGAGCGTGATGGGCGGGCGCGCGCGCGTGACTTGCTTCCGGCATTGGGAGCCGCCCGCGCAGAGCCCGAGCCAGCCGGCGCCCTGGATTCACGCGGCCATCAACAACCGCACCGGCGACATCTACTTCCATCCCGATAAGGACGAGTACGTCTGCCTGTACTTCCAAAGCCCGGAACCGGCGTTGACGCTGGGAAACGTACGAGCGGAAGTGGATGGGTACGGCGTTCCCGCGTTGGGGGTGGCGGATCTCGGGAGGAACGGCTGGCAGGTAAACTTCCGCTTTCCGCCATGGCTCGCGCCGGGGCCGCACCAGGTTCGAGTCCGGACCGCGGACAGCCCTTACAGCGAAGCGTTCCAGGTCGAGAAGCGTACGGCCTGCGTGCCTGCGGCGGCACACGCGCGGCATCGCGAGGAAGTGCCCGTTGAGAACGCCCCCGAACCCGCGCCCGTGCTGACCCGCATCGAGAACAGCTTCACTGGAACGCCGGTCTTCCAGGGCTACCGGAACGAGTACGTCATCTGCTGGTTCACGACGCTGGAGGCCGGCCTCAGGCGTGAGGACATCATCGTAGAAATCGACGGGGCGGAAGCGCCGGTGGCATTTCTGACGGATCTTCGCGAGAACACCTGGCAAACCAACTCCCGGCTCCCAGCCAACCTGACGCCGGGTCCGCACCGCGCCCGCCTCCGCACCATCCACAGCGGCTGGAGCGACGCAGAGGAATTCGTCGTTACTTCACCACCAGATTGACCAGTTTGTCGGGGACGATGACGGCCTTCACAACCTGCTTGCCTGCGAGGAAGGGCTGAACCTTCTCGTCCTGGCGGGCGATGCGCTCCAGTTCTTCCTTCGACGTGCCGAACGCCACGTGAACGCGGCTGCGCAGCTTCCCGTTCACCTGGACTACCACCTCGGCCAGTTCTTCGCGGGCCAGTTCGGGATCGTACGCCGGCCACGGCTGTTTGAACACGGGTCCGGGCTTGCCGAGTTCCTCCCACATCTCCTCGGCGATGTACGGGGTGAACGGTCCGAGCAGGAGCACCAGCCGTTCCAATACCTGCTGCATGGCGCCGGCTGAGATGTGCTCCTCGGCGGCGTAGAGGTCGTTGAGCAGTTCCATGATCGCCGCGAGCGAAGTGTTGAAGTGCCAGCGCGAATCGAAGTCCTCGGTCACCTTCCGGATGACCTGGTGCAGTTTGCGCAGGATCTTCGCATCGGCGGCGCCATCGGTCTCCGTGGGTGTGGCGTTGCGCGTGACGAAGCGGTACGCGCGGCCCAGGAACCGGGACATGCCCTCGACCCCGGAGTCCTGCCAGTCGACGTCCTTCTCGGGAGGCGCCGCGAACAGCACAAAGAGCCGCGCGGTGTCCGAGCCGTAGCGCTGGGCGGCATCGTCGGCGCTCACCACGTTGCCCTTGGATTTCGACATCTTTGCGCCGTCCTTGATCACCATGCCTTGCGTGAAGAGGCGTGCGGCGGGTTCATCGTTTGCGATCAGGCCCAGGTCGCGCATCACTTTCGTGAAGAAGCGCGAGTAGATCAAGTGCAGGATGGCGTGCTCCACCCCGCCGATGTACTGGTCGATGGGAAACCAGTAGGCGATCTTGGAAGAGTCGAACGGAGCCTTGTCGTTGTGCGCGTCGCAGTAGCGGTAGAAGTACCAGGAGGAATCGATGAAGGTATCCATCGTGTCCGTCTCGCGTTTGGCCGCGCGCCCGCACGCCGGGCAGGCCACGTTTACGAAACTCGGCACGCTCGCCAGCGGGGAACGGCCGGCGCCCGTGATTTCGACGTCGAGAGGCAGCACCACCGGCAACTCGCTCTCGGCGACGGGCACCACGCCGCACTGCTCGCAGTGGATCACCGGGATGGGCGTGCCCCAGTACCGCTGCCGGGAGATGCCCCAGTCGCGAATGCGGAACGTGACGCTGCCCTTGCCGAAGCCGTCCTTCTCGGCCAGAGCCGTCATGCGCCGCCGGGCCTCCGCGCTGTCCAGTCCGGAGAACTCCCCCGAGTTTTCGCAGACGCCGTCGTCGACGAAGGCGCCCTGCATCGCCGCCGCATCGGCCAGCGCGCCATCGGCCGGACGGATCACGGGCCGGATCGCGATGCCGTAGCGCGTGCAGAATTCGAAGTCCCGCTCGTCGTGCGCGGGGACGGCCATGATGGCGCCGGTGCCGTAGCCCATCAACACGAAGTTCCCCACCCAGATCGGCGCCTTCTCGCCGTTGTACGGATTGATGGCGTAGTGGCCAGTGAAGAAGCCTTCCTTGAGCGCGTCGCCGGGATCGCGCCGCGCGCGGTCGTCGATCATGCGCTTGACCTTGGCCTTGTCGTCCTCGCGCGTCAGACGCGCGGTCAGCGGATGCTCGGGGGCCAGGATAACGCAGGTGGCGCCGAAAATGGTGTCCACGCGCGTGGTGAAAACGCGGATCGGCTCGCCCGATTCGGCCAACCGGAAATCCACCTCCGCGCCTTCGGATCGCCCGATCCAATTCCGCTGCATCACCAGCACGCGCTCCGGCCAGCCGCCCTCCAGCTTGCCGATATCGTTCAGCAACTCGTCCGCGTAGGCGGTGATCTTAAGAAACCACTGCTCCAGTTCCCGCTGCTCGACGGCCGTCGTATCGTGCCGCCAGCAGCATCCGTCCACAACCTGCTCATTGGCGAGCACGGTGGCGCATAGCGGGCACCAATTGACCAGGGCCTTGCTGCGATAGGCGAGCCCGCGCTCCAGCATCTTCAGGAAGAACCACTGATTCCAGCGGTAATACTCCGGCTCGCAGGTGGAGATCTCGCGCCCCCAGTCGTAACTGAAGGCGTAGCGACGGTGCTGCTCCTTCATGTAGGCGATGTTGGAGCGGGTCCACTCCCTGGGGTGGCGCCGGTTGGCGATGGCGGCATTCTCGGCCGGTAGTCCAAAGGCATCCCAGCCCATGGGGTGCAGCACGTTGAAGCCGCTCATCCACTTGTAGCGCGCGAGTACGTCGCCGATGGTGTAGTTGCGGATGTGCCCGACGTGCAGCGTGCCGCTAGGATAGGGCAGCATCTCGAGCAGGTAGTACTTCGGCCGCGAGGAGAGGTCTTCGGCCTTGAAGAAATCCGAGTCCTTCCATCGCTCGAGCCACTTCAATTCGATCTGGTTCTGGTCGTAGGGCTTTTCCGGCATGGTCTGTGTATCCCAATATAACTGGTCGCAGACGCTGCGCGTGCCGGTCCACACGGCTGCACGGAGATTCTACACTTGCAGCAGCCCACGTGGGGCAGACTATCGCAGTGTGTCGTCTGCCTCGGGCAGTCGCGTCCGGCAGGCCACAGAAAGCGATGGCCTGCCCCACTCAGCAGCGGAGCCGCAACCAAACTTACCCGACTGTCTCACGCCAAGACGCCAAGGCGCAAAGACCTCCAGGTATTCCTTTGCGTCCTTGCGGCTTTGCGTGAGACTGGCAGTTGCTGTAGTACCCGGTTACTCGGTGACGATCTTGGAGAGGCGCTTCAGTTTGGATTTCACTTCGTCGCTGGCTTCGGCGATGGCGTTGGTATCGTAGATCACGCGCGGAGTCATGAAGATCACCAGCTCGGTGCGCCCCTTGCTTGTGGACTTGGCGCCGAACGCCGCCCCGACTACCGGCAGACGGTGCAGAAAGGGCACCCCCGCGCTGCTCGAGGTGTTCGTATCCTGGATGATCCCTCCGATGGCGATCGTGTCGCCGTCCTGGACCGTCACCTGGGTCGAGATGCTGCGCGTTTGGAACGACGGCGATTGGATTGCAGCGCTCGCCGACGGCGCCTGTGCGCTACTCACCTCTTGATCGATCACCAGCGTGACGATGCCGCTGTCGGTGACACGCGCCAGAATGCTGAGCGTCACCCCGCTATTGCGGCTGGACACGGTGTTGGCAAACAGCGAGTTGCCCCCGGACTGCGCGCCCGTCAGCGCCTGCGAAGTCAAGGTCGGCACGTCCTGGCCCACGTTGATCGACGCCGGGATGCTGTCGGTGGCGATCAGCATGGGAGCCGAAATCACTTTTGTGTTTCGATTGTCTTCCGACGCACTCAAAATACCCAGAAGCTGCCGGGTTTGTCCGACCAGCGTACCCGCGGTCAAAACCAGTCCCGTGGCGTTGCTGATTCCCTGCAAAGTCCGCGTGGACAGGTTACCGAGCGATCCCGAGCCCCCCAGATCGTTGCTCCCCGTCCGCTGCAACATCGAGGAGACGCCCGACGCGAATGCGCCGGTGAGGGTCACTTCGTAGATCTTCGCCTCGATCAAGACCTGCCTGGGCGGCACGTCGAGCTGCTTCAGGAGCTTCAGGATTCGCTCGTAGTCGGGCGCGGTGGCCTGAATCAGGATCGAGTTATCCATGAAGTTAGGGACCACCCTGGGCATGCCTTCCGGGACATTGCCGTAGGACGGTGTGGCGCCCATGTAGTAGCCGGTCGAGTCGCCAAACGGAGACGTCGCCACCGCGCCGGGCATCTGCTGGCCCGCGGCCGTGGCTCCGGCGGCGCCCGCGCCCTGGGTCAGGTTAGCGGTAGCCGGCGAACGGTTCGACAACGCTGACCGGCCGCCCAAGGCGGCGGATCCGCGCTGCATTCCGCCTCCCAGTCCTCCCGAGACGCGCCCATGCCGCCCGAACCGCGTGAATACGTACCGGAGCTGAAGCCTCCCATGCTCCCGCCCCCGATTGACCCCATGTAAAGCTGCATGATGACGCCCGCCAACATGTCCGCCTGCCCGTACTTGACGCGGTAGACGTAGTTGTCCATGGCGCCGACCGTGACGTCGACGCGGACATCCAGTTTCTCGAGCCAGGTTTCCACCGATCCGAAAGCGCCGGAATTGGGAGCCACCGCGATGATGGTGTTGATCCGCTCAAGCGGGATGAACCGGATCGCGCCGGTTTTTTCCCCGAGCGAAATGGCGCGGAAAACCGTCTCCAATTCCCTGGCGATGTCCGATGGGCTGCCGTTCTTGACCTCGAACAACCGCACGCGCTGGTTGGCCAGTACATCGCTGTCGAACAGGGCGATCAGCTCCATGGTCCGCCGCATGTTGCGGTTGTTATCGAGGAGCAGCAGAAGATTGGCCGGATCGTAAGTGAGCATGGTGGCGCCATCTCCCAGGAACCGCTCCAGCAACTTGGACAGATCGGCGACCGTCGCGTACTTCAGGAAAATCAGATTCAACGACATCTGCTCGTCGTTCGGGACCGACTGCGGATTGATTCGAGGGCTGAGCGGCAAGCGGGCGACGCTGGCCAGGGGCACGATTCGGTAGATGTCGCCCGTTTGCACCATGGCGGCGCCGTTGACGCGCAGGAGCGTGTCGAGCAGCGCCCGCACGTCGATCTCCCGCAGTTCACCGTAAGTGTTTACGGTGACAGAACCCTTAACGAGCGGGTCCAGGATGTAGTTGATTTTCAACTGTCTCGCCAGCAGGTCGATGACGTCGGTGAGCGAGGCGTTCTGCAGGTTGAGAAGGGGGGTCCTGGCCGACTCGGCCGGAGTGACCGCGGCCACCGGCGCGGTTGTCTGCGGCGCCGCGGCGGGCGCCGCGGCCGGCGGCGCCTGCTGGCCGTGCAATACCGCGAGCATCGCCGCCAAAGCGGCGATCGCGAGAATTCGCTGCTGCCTCACTTTCCCTCCTTCGTTTCCGCGGGCGCGGAGCTTTCGGACTTGCGCAGCTCCCGCTCCCAGGCTTGCTTTTCCGTGTCGTTCAATTCGCTCTTCTTGCGAACCCATTCGGTCACGCCAAACGGCGATTGCCGGCGAAACCGCAGGCTGTCGCCCTCTTCGACGATCTTCAGAAAGGCGTCCGCGGAAGTTTCGCGCGCGGAGTCCTCCGTCTTCACCGGAAACTTCATGGGGCCGAAGGGCGTCTCCCGAATCTCGTACGTCTTGCCGTCCGCTTCGGTGACACGCTTGGGAGCCGTGAGTCGTGCTCTTCTTGGCCTGAGTCGTGGACGCGTTCTTCTTCCCCCGATCCGCGGCCGTCTTCTTCTGTTGAGCGGCGGGCGCCGCCTTCGCATTCGCGTCGGGTTTGTTCTGCGCCGCGGGCGCCGGCATGGCCGCCGTCAGGACCAGTAGGATTACAGTTCCCATCCACATTCTTAGATAACCTCCGTGTACAGCCGATTCTTATCGCGTCGACACGAGTGTCGACGCTGCACGCGTGGGCGCGTGCGCTACGTTGAGCTGTCCAGCGCGTCTTCATCTCACCAAATCCCAGCGGCACAGGTCCCCGAAGGGCGACGAAACCAGGACCTTGCGATAGCCATTGCGAATCGTGCCTGCCGGCGAAGTGTCCCCACCCTGGCATTCCCTGTGTTCTTCGCTCGTTTGCGCGCCGGGGCCCGGGTCCGGAGAAGGAGTGGCGGTGCGAACCGGCGCCACCACCGTGGGGGCTGCCGCCGCCGCCGCGAGCCGCGACTGCGGCCGCGGCCGGTGCCGCCGCCCGCAGTTCTTTCAGACTCTTACGAAACTGACGGCCATCCCACTCCAGCACGATCGCATCTTTTTCCACTTCCGCCAGAGTGAACTCCCCCACTTTGTCGCCGGGCGAGTAGCGCTGGCTTCGCTCCCCCGATTTCGTGCTCAGAATCGCACTGGGACTCGCCGCCCAGGTTCATGATGCCGTAGGCTACCGGAAACTCCGGCACCGGCTTGGGAGGAGCAACCTCGACGACCACGTTGGGATTCCGGTCTCTCGAGAAGAGCGTCTTCTGGGCGACCTCGCTATAGCCGGCCGCCTTGGCTGCCTGCGGAGCTTCGAGGGCCGGCGGCGGGGGCGGCACCACCGGCTTGACGGACTGCTGCAAGAGCTTGCGTTCCTGCGCCTGGCCCTCGCGCCACCTTGCCCGCAGTTGCCAGGCCGCCGCGGCGGCCAGCACCAGCAGCGCGACATTCAGAAGAATCAGTTTCCGCTTCATAGCAAACCTGTCCCGCGCTTCTCGGGGACCAACCTTCGAGGCGCCACGGCGGACAGCGTCAGCCGGACGTTGACGGTCTTCTCCTTGTCGTTGCCGGGCGTGACTCGCAATCCGCCCGCGGCCAGCAGTTCAGGCTGCGCCGTGACGTCGGCCAGAAGATTGACAAGCTGATCGATCCGGCAGGTGAACGAAACCGGAATCGTGACTTCCCCGTAGGAATCCCCCAGCGGCTGGGTCTTCCCGACCTCCGCCGAGCGCATATCGATCGGTGGCTCCTGCGCGGCGCCCAACCGGCGCATGATCTGGACCAGTTGCGCCTGGGCCTGCGCCGGCGTGTCGGCTTGCAGCATGCCTTTCTCGCGCGCCGCCAACTGCGCCGCGGCAGTCTTCTGCGACCTGTCTTCGGCGGGCAACGTCGCCGCCAACTGGCGCACTTTGGAGAGGCGCTTGGCGGCGGCGGGGATGCTATCGACGGCGCCCACCAATGCGGGCTGCCGGTCGGCCGGGAGCACCAGCCACAACACCACGCAGACGATCGCGGCGCCGCCCAGCACCATCAGCGCTCTCCGGTCGCGCTGTCCCAAGGTCATGGCTTCACCCCCTCGCGCGTCGTGCGGATTCGAAACGATTCGAACTTTCCCGACCGGCCGGTCGGCCCGGTGAACTCCGAATTCCGGAAATACGGCGAGTTGTCCAGCAGCTTCAGAAGCGGAGCGGCCTGTTCGATTTCGCCGGCCAGCGTCACCGTGTCCCGATCCATCTCGAGCGCTTGGAGCCAGGCGGGCGGCTCGATCAGCTTGGACAACGCGTCCAGCGCCTCCAGATCCGCGCGCGTCCTCCCGCGAAAGCTGTCGAGCAACTGGATGCGCCTCTCGGCCACCTCCGTGGCTTGCCGCAACGCAATGGCCTTGTTCGACGCCGGCTCGAGCCGTTTGAGCTCAGCCTCGATCCGGGAGAGTTGGCGCCGCTGCTCGAATCCCGACTGCGCCACCAGCGCCACCGCCATGAGCAGGAGGGCGGCGGCCAGAGCAACCGTGGGGATGAAGACCATGCGCGAGCCCGAGCTGCGCAGCTCGGGCGGCAACAGGTTGGCCTTCAGCGCCAGCCAGGGACAAGCCCCGGCCAGCGCCGTGGCGTAGGCCAGTGCTCCGCGGGAAAAATCGTAATCCGCCGGCGCCGCCTGCGGCTTGGGCAGGACGTCGGACAAGCTGACGGGCTGGGTCTCCGGCGGCAATCGCAGTTCCGCGACCGCCAGCGCAGCCGCCTTCTCGGGCGGCACATCGAAAACCGCCGAGAGCAGGGGCCGCGACGGGCTCTCCCCGTATGCCTCCACCTCTCGATCCACGCCGATCGCCACAAATCCGCCCGCGGCCGGGGACGCATGCATCCGCATCGCGGAGTACAGCACTGCCGCGGAAAACGAGAAGGAGGCCACCTTGACCCCGGCCTCGATGAACATCTGCGAATAGCGATCCACGACGATCTTGCGCGCGATCCCCACCAGCACGGCTGGCGTCTCGCCGAGTCGAGCCCAGGTGTAGTGGACCTCATCCTCGCCGTAGGGATGGAGCGAGTCGATCTGAAGCTGCACCGCCGGCGCGAGGTCCTTGGCGGCCACACCGGGGAAGGCGATCTGCCGCACGATCACTTCCGTGCGCCGCAGCAGGACGGTAGCAGACAGGTGTCCCGCGCCCATTCGGTGCAGGAATGCGGCGTACTCGGCGCCCCATTCGGCGGCGGGCCGTTCCTCGAAACCGGCGATGGTGGTGCTTCCCAGTATCTTGATTCCGCCGGGACGCACGCGCACAACGGTTGCCACCAGGTCCTGGCCGGCAACCTCCAGGCTGATTCCGGTCCCTACCGCGAGGAGCATTCTTGCGTCCATCGTTCGTCCCTTGCCTACAGGCGATCGTGCCAGCGCAACACGCGGCTGCCGGACTGGCCGCCAATCAGCACCATCGCGCCCGCCGAGCGGGATAGATCCGAAAGCGTGCCGTCGGGCAACCGCAGCCGGGCGGTGGCCCGTAGCGTGTACAGCGATCCCCCGCCGATCGCCAGGCGTGCCCGCGCCTCATCCTGGGCTACCACCGCGCGCAACTGATCCGGCGTGCGGAAGGGCTGCGCCTCCCGCGCCTGGAGCACCGCATTCACGTCCCGCTCGCCGAGCCCCACCGCGGCCAAAACCTCCGCCGGCGCCGTGTTCACATCCACCGAGGCGCCGCCGTAGATCGACACGCAGTCCTTCAGGCCCGCGCGCGGAGTCAGGCGGCCTTGCGCATCGCGGTCCAGCCGTCCATGGAAAAGTTCCGGCGTCATACCCTCTCACCACCAGGAGTTCCTCAACCTCTTGAAATGACGCATGGGGAGGGCGAAAAGACGGAACCAGGGAGAGATAATAACGGTCGAAATCCGTAAACTGCTCCCCACCGGGCGCCGAGCGCCAGTCCACGATGGCGGCCGTGATCACCTGCGCCAGGTCCGGGTGGACGCCCAGGGCGGCCAGCAACCGGAGCAGATCCTGCGGGCGAGCGCTGTTCAGGTTCAGCTTGGCGGTCTCCGGAACGATCTCGACGACCGCCTCCCCTGTGGAGAAAGTGAAGCGAAGAGACCGCGTCCACGGATCGTAGTAGTGTGACGAGCCGTCCGGGTTGCTGTACTGCTGACCCCACTGCATGTACAGGAGCGCCCGCTCCACGGCGCCCGTGGCGAGGTAGTAGGCGCGGGTCCCGTCCAGCGCGGTGGATGTCCGCTCCATCTCTCCGCGCACCGTGCCCGCCACCGAGAAGGCAATCGCGCTCAGCGCCGCCACCAGCCATAGCACCGCCAGCAGGGCGCTTCCGCGGCGGCCCCAGTGGGGCAGACCATCGCTGTTGGTGGTCTGCCGTTTGCGGGCCGCCCGGCATAGCAGACGACAAAAAACGATCGTCTGCTCCACGCAACATCGCAGACGCGGCTAGCGCACACGGTTTCCCCCCGGCGCTGCGTTGATGTGAACCGGCGCGATCAGCGACATAGGCTGGAGGCGGGCCGTGCCGGGCTCCACCGGAGCCATGTCGATGCGCACCGCGGTCGGCCATGTCTGCGCGATCCAGCGGGTCGTCCAGCGCTCCCGGTCCGGAATCGGCAACTCCTCGCGGAAAGAGAACCGGCAGAAGGCCAGCCGGTCGGCGAGCACGAACGACCGCGGCCCCACGGCGATCGGCCGGAACAGCGGGACCATCAAGCCGAGCTGATCGTCGCGGGTGTACCCCAGGCAGGCGGCGCCCGCGCCGCGCGGGCCCGTGTAGAGTTGCTCGTTCACCACCAGACGCACCCCGGCGCCCATCTCGCCCGGAATCACCTGGAACTCCAGCACCTGCGGGTAGCCCCGCCAACCCTCCCCGAGCGAAAACGAAGACACGAAGCGCATCGACTGCAATTCCCCTTGAAAGAACGGCATGTTAGTGCGCGGCAGGTCGCCTTCCGGCACGCACTCCGCCAGAACCGGGATAAAGCCGGCGATCTCCTGCTCGAGGATGCGCTGCGTCCCCGCCATCCGCCGGTTGTCCATGAGCCTTGTATTCGATTTCTCCATGGCGTTCACGCCGACGTGCAGCGCCATGAGCATCCCGGTGGAAAGCAGACTCAGCAGGCTGACGGCCAGCAGCAACTCCAACAGGGTCACGCCCGTTTCCCGGCGCTGGGTCATGGCGCGCCGCCCTCGCCGGCGAGATTGGGCGGTAAGATCTTCGTCGTCCGAAACGCCTCCATCGAGAACACGCGCCGGTGCGACCCGCTCATCCACCACACCTGCAATTCCAGCCTCTCCAGCACCTCGACGCCCGGGGCCACTTTCGGAGGTTCCTCGAAAGTCGCCAGTCGCGCCCGCCAGCCACCCTCCACTCCGCTCGTCGCCGGATCGAAGCGAGCCTCGATCACACGGTCCTTGGGCAGCCGCGAGTCGAGCAGAAGTTCGTCCATCTTCCGCTTGGCCAGCAGCGCAGCGCGATCGTACTCGGTCAGGCGCGCGGCGTTCCGCAGCGATGTGGACAAGTTGGAGAGCAGGCCCACTACGGCGATGCCCATGATCATGGTGGCCACCAGCATCTCCAGAAGCGTGAAGCCCTCTGCTTTAGCGAGGTGGAGCGAGCAGTCTTGCTCGCCACGCCGGCAGTCCTGCCGGCGCTTCGTCGGCGAGACCGCCGACATGGCTGGTCTGGCGACCTGCTCCACGGCCGGCGAACTCCGTTCCATGCCCGCACTGCCGTCATGGCGATGGCAGCCTCTCCACCTCGGGCACTCCCGTGATCGGGTCGATGCGGATGATCCTTCGGGCGCCCCGGACGTTGGCCAGCTCCACTCCGATGCGTGGCGGTGTGCCGCCCGGATAGAGGATGAACCGGCGCGGCTCGCCGTCCTCCACCGGCGGGGCGGGGAGCACGCTCACCAGGCGCACGCCCGTCTGCAGTTCCAGCCGCCGTTCGAAGCCCGGTTCGGCCGACCGCGCCACAACGGAATTGTGCGCGACGTCGATGGTGATCTCGATGGGCTGCTGCCGCCGCTCGGCGCGGTTCATAGCCCCGTTCAGGAAACTCACCAGGGAGTCTCCCGAGGACGAGAGCCGCAAGGAATCCACTCCGGCCGATGCCGACGGGAAGCTGATGGCCACGAGCAGCCCGATGAGGGCCAGCACGATCAGCATCTCGACCAGAGTCACGCCATTTCGCGAATCGCGAAATCCCCTCATTGACTCTTCCAGCTCACCACGTCGGCGTTCAGCGCCTCGCCTCCCGGTTGTCCGTCGGCGCCTTGAGAAATGATGTCCGGCTCGTCGCCGTGCTCGCCGGGGAACTTGTAGACGTAAGGGCGCGCCCACGGATCGACGGGAATTTCCTGCGGCAGGTAAGGGCCGTCCCACTGGGTGAGCCCGGCCGGCCGGTCCCGCAGAGCCTGCAAGCCCTGTTCGGTCGTGGGGAACGTGCCGGTGTCCAGCTTGTAGGCGCCCAGCGCGGTCATGAAGGAGTTGATCTGCGCGCGCGCGGCCGTGACGCGGGCCGCGTCGCTCTTCCGGAACATTCTGGGGGCGACCAGCGCCGCGAACAGCCCGATGATCATCAGCACCACCAGCATCTCGATCAGCGTGACGCCGGCTTGTCTATTTCTTCTCGGTTGTCTCATGGTTATACCGCCACATCGTTGATGCTGGTGATCGCCACCAGCATGCTCAGGATCAACGCTCCAACCAGGATGCCCATCACCAGGATTATCAAGGGCTCGAACAAAGCCGTGAGCCTGCGGATGGCCACGCGGGTTTCGCCCTCGTAGATCTCCGCCATGCGCGTGAACATATCGTCCAGCCGGCCGGTCTCCTCGCCCACCGTCAGCAGGTGGCCCGCGAGCGCCGGGAACTGTCCCGTCTTTGCCAGTGGTCCGGCGATCCCTTCGCCGCGTTTGACGCCGCGCGCCACCGCTTCGAGCGTTCCGGAGATGCGCCGGTTGTTCATGGTGGCTCCGGCGATCCCAATCGACTGCACCAGCGCCACGCCGTTCGCCACCAGCGTCGACATGGCGCGCGCGAAGCGGGCCGTCTCCGCCTTGCGTAGCGCCGGGCCGAGCACCGGAACGCGCAGACGCAACGTGTCCCACCACAGCCTTCCGGTGGTGGTTCGGATGTAGGAGTAGAGAGCGACGGCAAAGGCCGCCAGCGACGCCGCCAGAATCCAGCCGTACGCCTGCATCCACTTGCTGGCCTCCAGCATGATCCGCGTCGGCAGCGGAATCGCCATGCGCGACTGCTCGAAGACGGCCGCAAAACGCGGCGCCACGAAAGTCATCAGCACGAATCACGGATCCCAGCCCCACCACCGACAGCAGCGCCGGATAGATCATGGAGGAGATGATGTAGCCGCGCAATTCGTCTCGGGAGGATTCGAACCCGGCCAGCCGCTCGAAGACCGCGGCCAGCGCTCCGCTGGCCTCCCCGGCGCGAACCATGTTCAAGTACAGGTCCGAAAAATACTCGGGGTGAGTGGCCAGGCTGTCCGCCAGCGACTTGCCGCCCTTGAGGGCCCGCAGCACGTCCAGGACGACCGACCGGAACCCCGGCCGCTCACTCAATTCCGCCGTGATGCTCATCGACCGGTCCAGCGGCACGCCGGCCTTGAGCAGCGTCGAGAGTTCCTGGGTGAAGAACAGAACGTCCCGGCGCCGGCCCAACACCAAAGACGGCAGCTTCAAGCGGAACCCCTTCTTCGGTTCGGAGCCAACGAACACGGGGGTCAACCCTTGGCGCCGCAGTTCGGACGCCACCGCTTTCTCGGTCTCGCCCGTGAGCATCCCGGTGCGCAGTTTGCCGTCGGCGTTGACCGCCCTGAAGTAAAAGCTCGCCATCAAAATTCCTGAGTCACGCGCATCACCTCGCCGGCCGTGGTCACGCCGCTCTCCACCTTCTGCCAGCCGTCCTCACGCAAGGTGCGCATCCCGTTGCGGCGTGCTGCGGCGGCAATCTCGGCGGCGTCCGAGTTGCGCATGATGAGGTGGCGGATCTCGTCGTTCAACTCCATCATTTCGAAGATCCCCACCCGGCCCTTGAATCCGCCCCCAAAGCACTCCTCGCAGCCCGCCCCGCGCCAACTGGCGATGGTTGCGCCTTCTGGAGTGGTGCGGACGCCGTCCGAGACTTTGCATCGCGGGCAGATCAGCCGCACCAGGCGCTGGGCCAGCACGGCCACCAGCGACGAAGTTGTGAGGTAGTTCTCCACGCCCATGTCGGTGAGGCGCGTGATGGCGCTGGGCGCGTCGTTGGTGTGCAGCGTGGAATAGACAAAGTGCCCGGTAAGCGCCGACCGGATGGCGATATCGGCGGTCTCCCGGTCGCGGATCTCCCCCACCATGATGACGTCGGGGTCCTGGCGCACGATGTGCCGCAAACCCGCGGCGAACGTCAGCCCGATCTGCGGATTCACGTGGATCTGGTTGATCCCGTCCATCTGGTACTCGACCGGGTCCTCGATGGTGATGATCTTCTTGTCCGGAAGGTTGATGCGTTTGAGCGCCGAGTAGAGGGTGGTCGATTTGCCGCTGCCGGTGGGCCCCGTCACCAGAAAGATGCCGTGGGGCAGGGCAGTGAAATGCTCCATGCGGTCGAGCATGCGATCGTCGAAGCCCAGCCGCGTCAGATCGTAAAACTCGCCTGCCGAGCGGTCCAGAAGACGCATCACGACGCTTTCGCCGTAAAGCGTCGGAAGCGTGCTGACACGAAGGTCGATCTCGCGGCCCAGAATCTTGATCTTGATACGGCCGTCCTGCGGCAAGCGGCGCTCGGCGATGTTGAGCTTCGCCATGAGCTTCACGCGGGAGATAATCGCCGCCTTCAACTCGCGTGGCGGCGGCTCCTGGTTGTAGAGCACGCCGTCCACGCGGTAGCGCACGCGGAACTCTTTCTCGAAGGGCTCGATGTGGATGTCGCTCGCCCGCTTCTCCACCGCCTGGGCGATCATGGCGTTGACCAGGCGAATGACCGGCGCTTCGCTCGCCATGTCGCGCAGGTGCTCGAGATCCTCGCCGGCTTCGGCGTCATCCCCGTCCGGTTGTGCGGCGGCCTTCTCCTCCTCGCCGTAGTACTTGTCGATGGCGTCGAGGATCTCCTGCTCGCTAGCCAGTACGGGCTGGACCTTCAGCCCGGTGAATCCCCTCACGGCCGTGAGCGTCTCGAAGTCCAGCGGGTCGGCCATGGCGATGGTGAGGGTCGAATCCTGCATCGCCACCGGAAGGAAACGGCACTGCCGCATGAAGCGCGGGGCCAGACCTTCGGTTTCGGGGGTGGCCGGCGGCGGGTCCTGGATCGAGACCAGGGGCAGGGACAGTTGTTCGGAGAGCGCCGCCAGGACGTCCCGCATGGCCACGAACCCCAGATCGGTCAGAATCCTGCCGATCTTCCCGCCCCTCTCCCGCTGAATATCGAGCGCCTTCTCCAGGTCCTCCGGCTCGATCAGCCGGCGTTCGATGAGCATTTCTCCCAGGCGCATGTTCTAGAATTCCTGCAGCCGGATGGAAGCCGTCAGAGCATCGTTCACGGGCTTGCCTGCCAGACTCTTCTTGGAAGCCTGCATCAGAATTTGGGAAGGCAAGCCGGTCCGGTCCTCCCAGGAAAAGTAGAACAGCGTGACGGCGACGGCGATTCGATCGTCAGCCGGTAGCGCGGTCAAGGATGCGGCCGAGGCGGCCAGCATCTCCCGCATGGCTTGCTTGAGCAACGGGAGCTTGGCGGCCTTCCGCTGGTGGATCATCTGGATCTCTTCCTTGCTGAAAGAGGGATTGAAGGGCGTGATGGGAGGAATCTGGAGCAGGCCCACTTCCGTCGTGAACACGACGCCGAAGCCGTCGAGATAAACGGCGCGGGTGTTCCCCAAAAGGTCGTAGGGCTCTTCCTGCGCCGGCCGGCCGAGGCGCGCGTCGATCCGCTTTTCGATCGGAACCAACGCCGCGCGCGTAACCGGAGGCTTGTCCACCTGCGCCGCGGGCAGCACCATCCCCAGCAGGACCGCCAGTAGGGCGGCGATTCTCATGGCTGGCCCCCGAAGCTGGCGCTGCTCACGTAGTAGGTGTTCATCTTCTTCTGGAGCCAAGCCACGCTGTCTCCCATGGTGGCCATGTCCTGCTGGCGTTGCTCCTGGATCCTGTGTTCAGCCGCGGCCACCAGCTCCGCCGTTCTGCGAGTGTCCACGGTCGAGACAAAACCGTGGATGATGATGGCGACGGACAGCATCGCCGCGGAAGCGAAACCCAGCCTGGGCGCCGAGCCCCAAAACCGCGCCCAGCCCCGAGGTTCGAAGATCTTGTCCGAAACAAAGGCGATCCGGTGCGGCATCTCCTCGTCCGGAACGCTTGCCAGCGCCGCTCCGGTGAGCCGCAGCCGGCCCAGTTCCTCGCGGCAGGACAGACAGGCCTTCAGGTGTTCCTCCACCGCGCCCCGCCCGGCGACATCCGGTTCGCCCAGAAAATAAGATTTCAAGTCAAATTGCGAGCAGCTCATTCCACACCTCTCGTATCGATGGGGGCTAGAGTCGTTTTCAGAACGTCCAGTGCCGAATACAGACGGGACTTCACCGTCGAGACGGGGCACGCCAGAATCTCGGCCATTTCCTCGAACTTGAATCCCTGGTAGATCTTCAGCACCACCGCTTCGCGCTGGTCCTCGGAGAGGCCGGCCAGCGCGGACTTCACCGCCAGCAACAGCTCCACCGGCGCCAGCCGCGCAGCCGTCAGCGCCTCAACCGGCGCCATGTCCCACTCCACCTCCGGCCGCCGCCTGCGCAGATGAGAGAACGCCTCGTTGTGCGCGATGCGGAACAGCCAGGGCGCGAAGCGGGTGGCGTCCTGCAGTTTGCTCAGGTTCTGGTAGGCCTTTAAGAAAACTTCCTGGCTCAGATCCATGGCATCCTCGCGGTTGCTCACCAGACGCAGCAGGTAGTTGAAGACACGCTTCTCCCAGCGCGAAACGAGAAGGTTATAGGCTTCCACCTTCCCCCGCTTCGTGCGGGCGATCAGGTCGGGATCCTCAACTTCCCGAAAAATCAACTCTCAGGCTCCCTGTATCAAAGACGCCGGTTCACGCGAAAAAGTCTGCCGTCGCGAGTTCAGGGGCTGGGCGCGCCCGGTCCCCCGAATCCACACCTGGGTCGCGTCGAGGAAATTCACCCTAAGTGTAGTGCAACCAAGGATCTGCGCGTACGCCGGGAGAATCAGTGCTTGATCGGGCGGATCTTGATGTTGCGGAACTCGATCTTGCCCGTATTGATGTTGTACTGAAAACCAAGCACCCCTGCCGCAGTGTGCTTGGAGTCACGGTCGTCCAACAGCTTCTGGCCATTCAGCACCACCACAAAGTGATCGCCATCGGCCGTAACGTCGAGGCTGTTCCATTGATCGGCCAGGATCTTCGTCGGTGCCGCCTCCAGGCTGTTCACCAAGGCGCCGGTCTTGAATTTGGCGTGGAAATCCCAGATCTGCAGCTCATAGCCGGTAGTGGCCGGAGACCCTTCCTTCTGCGAGCGAAAAAAGATGCCGCTGTTGATCTGCGCGGGGCCGCGGAACTCGACCTTCAGGTTGAAGTCCGCAAACGTGTCCACGCTGCCGAGCCATCCGGGACTGTCCGCCGCGCAGAAGATGGCGCCGTCGGCGACGCCCCACGTAGCCGCCTGGTGAGGTTCCCAGCCCTTCAGCGTGGAGCCGTCGAACAACAGCCTCCACCCGGCGGCGGCCTCCTCCTTGGTGAGCGTATTGGGAGCCTGAGCCCTTAACGCACCGGCCAGGAAACCAACCGTCGCAAACAGCATTGCCGCAGTCGCCAGCTTTCTCATGCTCTCTATGTTACGCCAGAATCCCGCCGGCAGGCGGCGCCTTCGCCACCGGTGGGCCGGTGTGCAGGGCGCTCCTTCGGCAGTTCGTCAGGGTGAGTTTGCTGCCGGCTTCTTCGAGCCCCGGAATGGCGGCCCTACACCAACCGCTTCCGCGTTTGCCAACCGTACAGGGTCAAGGTGAGAAGACCCAGGCAAAACAGCGAAACGGTCCCCGGCTCGGGAACGTCCCCCACGAGGGCCGGGTCCGGTTCGGTCCCGGGATCGCCCGCCGCGGAGGTGCCGACCTGCCAAGACATGCGGTTGTTTTCACCGCTGAATCTCTTTATGGCCGAACCGCCGGAGGGCCTCACGGCGGCGCCAATCTGCACCACCGAAATCGCATCGTTCGCGTTGCTCGGTCCGGAGAAAGTGAGCGTTCCCGTCAATCGAACCGACGTGTCGATTCTATACAGGGCCGGCGTCCATGTTAGTCCGCCGAGGTCTTGGCCAGTCAGGTCGCTGGCGAACGGCAGGAGGGCGGACGACCTGTACGCGGTCGTGGCGTCAACCCGGGCCGCCGCCGGGGTCCCCGCACTTCGGTATGCCGTTCCTGCAAGGGCGACTGGGTCCAAGCCGGTGACCACAGGTCCCGGCGAGAGGCCCAGATCCCTGGTGATAACGGTGGAATCGGCATCGGCCACCGTCGAGGCATCCAGCAGCAAGAAGCCATTGGCCGAGGCCAGCGCGCCGGCCAGCGCCGCGGACGGGCTGTACAGAAACGCGGCCAACGGGACCAGGAGGACGATCCGGGTCGCCCAACTTTGAATCCGGCTTCTCATGGTGTGTCTCTACGGTCCATGCCTTCATCGCCTGTGTGTTTGGTTTGCCTATCTGTGCAGGTAACCTGAGAGTAACATCCAAGGGAAGTTAGGCCAATAGACGGAATTGCTTAGTGCCGGGGTCTTGATGGGCCGCGCCCAGACGCCGACTGTACCGCGGGTTCGCGGGGCAGAGGCCCCGGAAATCGGCGGGCAAACCCCTTAGGCAACCAGGACTGGTGGGGAGACGCGCGAGTCGCGCGTCAGACAGCCCGATGCCGGCGCCTACCGAATGTTAATCACCCAGTACACCACGTAACCCCAAGAACAGAGTACGTGTACCACCAGCCGGTCCAGCGGCGTGCGCTGAGAATACGACATGAGGGCTGCCACGAAGCATCCCAAAACATAGATCGTCGAGTAGCTCAGCGATTCGATCCTGGCAGTCTGCCTCATCCTGATTCTCCCGGATCCGGCGCCGCGTTGCCCGGCATCCTCGTCGGAGTGTACCATGAGCCATATCTTGCTAACGTACCCCGAGTCGGTTCGCTTCCTCTACGGACTCGGCAACGAGTCCCGGACCGCCAAGCTGGGTTTGGAGACCGTGGCCGGGCTGCTGGCGCGCCTGGATAACCCCCACCGCGGCGCACGCTTCCTCCACGTCGCCGGAACCAATGGGAAGGGCTCCGTTTGCGCCATGCTCGAATCGGCCCTGCGAGCTGCCGGCGTCCGCACCGGCCTCTTCACGTCTCCGCACCTGATTGAGCCCACCGAACGCATCCAGATCGACGGCCGCCCGGTGTCGTCCGTCCTGTTCGCACAGGCCTTCGACCGGGTTCACACCGTCGCCGAGACGATGCTCGCCGAAGGCGCCCTGGCTGCGCACCCAACCTATTTCGAAACCGTCACCCTGATGGCCTTCCTTCTCTTTCGCGATCTGGGCGCCGCAACCGTGGTGCTCGAAGTCGGCCTCGGCGGTCGCCTGGACGCTACCAACGTCGTCGAGCCGCGGATCTCCGTCATCACCCCCATCGACTACGACCACGAGGCGTTTCTCGGCAAGAGCCTCGAGGCCATCGCGGCGGAAAAGGCCGGGATCATCAAGGCCGGCGTTCCCGTGGTTCTGGGCCCCCAGCGCCCCAACGTCATGGCACTGCTCGAAGCGCGCGCCGCGGAGCTGGCCGCGCCGGTGTTCCGGTACTCCGCCTGGCAGGCGCAGAACCTGCAAATGGACGCGTATGGAAGCCGCTTCACCGCCGCCGGACCCCGCCGCCTGCACATCGGCTGCCCGCTCGCCGGGGAGCATCAGGTCGCCAACGCCCTGACCGCCATCGCCGCTCTCGACCTCCTGGACGTTCCTTCCGGTGCCATCGAAGAGGGCATCCGCGCCACCCGCTGGCCGGGCCGTCTGGAGCGCGTTTCCGAGCGCCCGGAGATGGTTCTCGATGGCGCCCACAACCCCGCCGGCGCGAGCGCCCTCGCCCGCCACATCCAGCGCTTCTACTCCGGCCGGCGTGTCTGGCTGGTGTATGGCGCCATGCGCGACAAGGCGGTCTGCGAGGTGGCGGGAATTCTGTTCCCCTCCGCCGGGACCATCATCCTGACCGCGCCCGCCCATCCGCGCGCCGTCCGCCCGGAGGCCTTGGCGGCTCTGGTGGATCATCCGGATCTGCGCACGGCCCCCGCCCTGCCGGACGCTCTGGCGGTGGTTCGGCGGGAAGCGGCCCCCGGGGACGCCGTTTTCATCACCGGCTCGCTCTTCCTGGTGGGCGAAGCCCGCGCGCTGCTCGTACAATAGACCCTTGGTGTCCAAACTCCGCGGTTATTTCGTGATCGCCCCGCTCATCGTTCTGACGACCATGGCGATGGGCACCGTCTCCACGTTCGCCTCGTTTCTGGACTCCAGCGGCAATGCCTCGCACCGGATCGCCCGCCTCTGGTCGCGCCTGCTGATCCTGATCGCCGGGATCCAAGTGGAGGTGGAGGGGATCGAGAAGATCGTCCCCGGCCGCGGCTATGTGATCGCCTCGAACCACCTCAGTCTCATGGACACCCCCCTCGTGATGGCCTACCTCCCACTGCAGTTTCGCTTTCTGGCGAAGCAGGGGCTCTTCCGAATCCCATTCATTGGCGGCCACTTGCGGCGCGCGGGCCACGTTGCCATTCCGCGCGAAGACCCCCGCGGTTCGCTCAAGGCCATGTCGGAAACGGCCCGCATCATCCAGCAGCGCGGCGTCTCGGCTCTGATCTTCCCGGAAGGCGGCCGTTCCGAGGGGACGATGCGGGAGTTCCGCGAAGGCGCCGCCTATATCGCCATCAAGGCCGGTGTCCCCGTGATTCCGGTGGCCATCCGTGGCACCCGCGAGGTCCTGCCCATGGGCTCCTCGCTGATCCGCCCGGGCAAGGTCGGCTTGCGCATCGGCGATCCGGTCCCTACCGCCGGACTGACCCTCCAATCGAGAACCGCCCTCACCGCCAGCGTGCGCGCGCAGGTTTTGGCGATGCTGGAGCCTTGACCGGCCGCGGCGGGGCGCCCGCCTCCTCGTGTAAACTATGCAGTTCCTTTCCCGGCGGAATTGACAACGCGGCGGGACCGTGACCATACTCACCTGTATAGAAGTACCCAACGAGAGGAGACTCGAAGATGTCCAGTCCTTATTCGCGCAGGAACTTGTTTCAACTGGCGGGAGTGGCCGCTGGCGCCATGGTCGCCAACCGCGGAGCTTTGGCGCAGCAGGCCGCGCCCGGCGGAGCGCCCGCTGCGGGCCAGAGGGGGCCCGGAGGGCAAGCAGCCGCGCCTGGCCGCGGCGGCCGTATCGGCGGCGGACATCCGGATCCCTTCCCGCCGGTAGCCGCCCGATCCACCGTTTCTCTGATCAAAGGGGAGAACCGGCGCAAGAACGTATTCGAATCGCTGGTGGCCATCGACGATCAGATCAAGCCCAAGCTGAAGAACAAGAAGTACATCCTCATCAAGCCTAACAACGTCACCACCACCAACCAGCTTGGAGCGACGCACGCCGACGCCATACGCGGGATGTTGGACTACTTCTCCACCCGCTTCAAGGGCCCCGTGGTCATCGCCGAGTCCTCGGCCGGCAACACCATGCAGGGCTTCGAGAACTTCGGCTACACCAAGCTGCCCGCCGAGTACCCCAAACAGAAAATTCAATTGATTGACCTGAACGAGGAAGCCAAGTACATCATCGTGCCGTTGCTCGACTTCGACATCCATGTCGCACCGGTCCGGCTGGCCGCCCGCCTGGTCGACCCGGATGCTTTCGTCATGTGCGCGGCCTGCATGAAAACGCACAACGTTGCCATCGTGACGCTCTCCGTGAAGAACATGGTCCTCGGCGCGCCGCTGCATTACTCCTCCAAGGAGACCACGCGCTGGAACGACAAGCGCCGCTACCACGTCGGCGTGCGCCAATTCATGTACAACATGTACGTGACGGCGCAGAGGCTGCAGCCCAACTGGGGCGCCACCGTCATCGACGGCTTTGAAGGCATGGAAGGCAACGGACCCTCCAGCGGCACGCCGGTTCAATCTCGTATCGCCGTCGCTTCCACCGACTACCTCGCCGCGGACCGCGTCGGCGCAGAGTGCATGGGCGTCGACGCCAACTGGCTCGGCTGGCTGAAGTACTCCGGTGAGGTCGGTATCGGTCAGTGGGACCTCTCCAAGATCGACGTCAAGGGCGCCCAGATCGCCGACGTGATGAAGAAGTATCAGATGCACGGCCTGATCGAGCAGGAGTTGAAGTGGATGGGACCGATGCAGGAACTGCCGCCCAACCTTGGTTGGATGCACCCGGTCGGCACCCACCCCGATGAGGCTTGGGGTTAGGCTTTAGGATGTGAAACGGGACCTCCGCCGCAATGTCCGTCGGAGGTCCCGCCGCCATGCGCCTCCGAACCGCACAAGGCAAACTCAAGGTCGAGCACAGCATCATCGACGGTGTGGCGGACCTCCTGAAGCGCCTGTTGGCGCAGAATCCCGAAATCCGCACTGTGATTCCCGGCGTCATCCGTCCCGTCCGCGATGCCCGCGGCGAGATCCGCGTGCGCGTCACGCTTCCCACGGTCAACGGCTGGAAGGCCATCGCCCTGAGCGCCGGCGCCCGCCAGGAACTGTTCGTCAGCACCGCCTTGACCAAGGCGCAACTCGAAGCCGCCTTCGACCTCGCCCTCCAGTCGCTGCGGTGAACCTCTTCCGGTGCTAGTATAGATGTTGAAAGACGCATCAGATTGGGCATATGAACAGAAGCAGTCGGCATCGGACAACCGTCGCCCTGCCCGGCGAACTCCTAGCCGCCGTCGACCAACTGGTACAAACAGGGTCCGCTCCCAACCGCAACCAGTTCATCGCCCTCGCGGTTGAGACCGAACTCCGCCGCCGCGAACGCGCCGCCATCGACGCCGAATTCGCGCTTATGGCTGCCGATCCCGACTACCAGGTTGAAGCCGCCCAAATCATGAGCGATTTTGAAGCCTCCGATCGCGAATCCTGGGAGAATCTGGCGAAGGCGGACCAGTGAGGCGAGGCGAAGTCTACGACGCGCGCCTGGACCCGGTCGAGGGCTCCGAACAGGGTGGCACGCGCCCCGTGGCGATTGTC
This sequence comes from Bryobacteraceae bacterium, assembly GCA_963801345.1. Taxonomy (GTDB): domain Bacteria; phylum Acidobacteriota; class Terriglobia; order Bryobacterales; family Bryobacteraceae; genus CAWDER01. Next base: position 30,816 of record CAWDER010000012.1, on the reverse strand, counting down.
AGCCGCGATTCCATCCTCGCGACCAGCCCCGTAGCTTCCATCGTGCCCTTCACCACCTTCCGTCCTCACCGTAAGCTCTACCCCAGTCACGTGCTTGTTCGCGCCCCCGAGGGCGGCCTCACCGCGGACTCCGTCGCACTGGCCGAGCAGACCCGGGTTCTCTCCCTGAGCCGCCTGCTTCATTTCCGCGGAACCCTGTCGCCTGAAACAATGTTGCAACTGGCACGCGCCCTCCGCATCGCCCTCGATCTGGATTGACCGCCGGGAAATGTTAGAGTAGTGCGTTGACCGGGGCGTGGCTCGTGCCAGGGCTCCGACTGATTCAATTCCAAAGGAACTTTATGCCTAACGTCTCCAGACGCACTTTTCTAGGTACGGCCGCGGGCGCGGCCTCGCTCACGGCAGTGCCGGCAGGTCTATTCGGCGCCCGGAAGAAGATTCCCATCGGCGTGCAGCTCTATTCGGTTCGCAAGAACGCCCAGGCGGACATGGCGGCGACGCTGGCCGGTGTGAAGAAGATCGGTTATGAGGCGGTCGAATTCGCCGGTTACTTCACCCTCGCCAACGACGCCAAGGGGCTTCGCAAGCTGCTCGACGACAACGGCCTGAAGGTGTGCGGCACGCACATTGCGCTCACCACGCTGCAGGGCGACGAACTGGCCAAGACCATCGAGTTCAACCAGGTCATCGGCAACCGGCACCTCGTGGTGCCGTCGCTCCCTCGCACGAACACGGCGACCGCCGACGGCTGGGCAAAGACGGCCGAGGAATTCAACCAGATTGCCGCCAAGTTGACGCCGCTCAAGATGAACCTCGGCTATCACAACCACGCGACGGAGTTTGTGGCCCTCGAAGGCCAGATCCCCTGGGACATTTTCGTCGGGAAGACCAACAGAAACGTCTTCGGCCAGCTTGATGTCGGGCACTGCCAGCGAGCGGGCGCCGACCCGGTTGCCTACCTGAAGAAGTTCCCGGGCCGCGCCCTCACGGTACACATCAAGGAATTCAGCAAGACCAACCGCGCCGCCCTGGTGGGCGAGGGCGAACTGAACTGGCCGGAGATCTTCGCGGCCTGCGAAGGCGTGGCCGGCACCGAGTGGTACATCATCGAAGAAGAAAGCAACGCCTACCCGGAACTGACCGGCATTGAAAAGAGCCTCGCGGCGCTAAAGAAGCTGCTGGCGTAGGCGCAGCGCACTACGGCAGCTCTCTCAGCCGGATATTCCGGAATTCGACGTGGCTCTTGTGCCCCAGAAAGCCGACGTGGCCCGCCGTGCGCGCGAGGCCGGGATGGCGCTTCAGTACCGCCGGGTCCTTCACGGTGTCCAGATCAGCATCCACGACCAACGTCCCGTTTAGGCGGATGCCGATGCGGCGTCCGTCGGCCGTGATTTCGTACTCGTTCCACTCGCCCGTCGGCTTCAGCGCGCCCTGTTTGGCAGGGAAGACGTCGTAGATGGAGCCGCTATGCTGGGCCGGCTGGATGCTCGCGTAGACGGGAGCAGGGTCGTCGAGCACCTGAATTTCCATCCCCTGGTAGGCGGCATCGCCCTGGTAAGGTGCGCGCAGGCCGATGCCGTTGTTGCCGCCCTCGCTCAGCTTGAATTCCAACCGCAGGACGAAGTTGGCGTACTCCTTCTCGGTGAATAGATTCCCGCCGCCGTCGCCCGGGCACACGATCTTGCCATCCTCGACGACGTAGCCCGGCCCCACGCCGCCCATCAGTCTCCATCCATCCAGGTTCTGGCCGTTGAAGAGGGGAAGGAATCCGGGCTCGGCCAAGCCCGCGGCGAAGACCACCGCGACAAACAGACAACCTGCAAGAGCGGCTTTCATTTCTCAGACCCTATCACACTGGGGGCTGTAAGCTCAGCCGCCTCATCTTCCATTTCAACTCGGCCCGCAAATTCAGATTGCGGATCAAACGGTGCAGGTTGCCGGGATGCAGTCCGAGCAGTTTCGCGGCCGCGACATAGCTGCCGCCCGCCTGCTGGAGAGCATGCAGCACAATCTCCTTGTTCGCTTCCGTAACCGCCGCGTGGAATCCGGTGCACGGCGCCAAAGTGATAAAGTGGACGCAGAGGGACGTCAGGAATGAAGCGTACGATCCAGGTGCGGATCTTCCGGGGTGAGCGGCAGTACGTTGCCGAATGTTTGGACTTGCCGGTTGTGACCCAGGCGTCCACATTGGACGATTTAGCGGTGAACATCCGCGAGGCCATCGCCTTGCACTTGGAAGGAGAAAATCTGGCTGAACTCGGCCTGTCCGACGATCCAACCATCCTTGCCACGATGGAACTTCCGGCAGTGGCCTGATGCCCGATGCCGAAACTCCGCGCGCTTTCCGGTGATGAGTTGCTGCGGATCCTTGGAGGATTTGGCTTCGCACCGGTTTCCCAGCGAGGCAGTCACGTAAAACTGCGACGCGTCTTGCCGAGTGGTGTACGCCAGGGCCTTACCGTTCCCTTGCATGACGAGTTGGACAGAGGGACTTTGCACACAATCTACCGCCAGGCCGGGCGATTCATTCCCGAGTCCGACCTCCGACCGCACTACTACACCGATTGAGCGACTAGCTACCATGATTTGACCGCTCACCGGGTCGGCTGTGGGGCCGTACGCAGGCGTTCGGCAGCGGCGAGTTTCCTCTGGCTCTCATCGAACGTGTGCAGAACTTTCGCTCGCGCGACCAAGGCTGCCGCCACGTGCAGGATGTCCAGAGACCGGCATCCCAGCCGGCTCGAATGCTTCCTCGAAAGCTGGCACGCCTTCTCGAAAACGGCGGCCGACACGGGATGGCTGGAATAGAGTCCCGCGGCAAGATCGGACCTGTACGCTGCTTCGGCCGCTGTTACTTCTCCGGCTGTCAATTCCTTGCGGAAGAGCCGCAATTGCAGGGCGTTGGTGAGTTCCAGCTCACAGAGCGGGGAGATCAGCAGCGCTCCGCGAGTGCGGCTGAACTGGTGTGCCGCCGGTACGGAATTGGCATCGGGGGTGTACAGGGAAACCAGGAAGCTCGTGTCGCAATAGGCTTTCACTCACGACCCCGCTCTTGGGAGAGGAGCTTGGCTCCGCTCACAGCCAGACGCTTGTCCCCATAGATGCTTCGCAGCCGTGCAAGGAAGTCGGGACGCTTTGTCCTTCCCGTCTCAGTCGGAGACAGCAGGCGGGCGATGACCCGTTTTCTCCGCGTGATCTGGACTTCCTCTCCGGCCTGGAGGAGGTTCTCGACCGCCGCGAAATTGTAACGCAAATCGCGCAAGCTTGCCCGCTTCATGTGATACATTTTAGCATCACACTTGACCAACATGCGATGCCCGAGGGACTTTGGCGGCACGGGCATGGCGTCGCCCAGCCCTTACAAATTCAGGACTCTCCGCAGCGTGCCGGTTTCTTTCTGAATCTTGTCCTGGAGGAGCAGGATCGCCTGAAGCAGTTGCTCCGGGCGCGGCGGGCAACCCGGCACGTACACATCCACCGGGATGATCTGGTTGACGGGAATCAAGGCGTAGTTACTGAACACGCCGGTCGATGTGGCGCAGGCCCCCATCGAAATCACCCACTTAGGCTCCGGCATCTGCTGGTAGAGCTGGCGGATCACCGGGGCCATCTTGTTGGACACCCGCCCGGCGATGATCATCAGGTCCGACTGGCGGGGCGAGCCGCGAAAAACCTCCGCGCCGAACCGGGCGATGTCGAAACGCGAGGCGCCCATCGCCATCATCTCGATGGCGCAACAGGCCAGGCCGAACGACATGGGCCAGATGGAGCTCTTGCGGGCCCAATTGATGGCGCTGTCCAGAGTGGTCGTGACGATGCCCCCCGCCGCCTCATCGAAATTCTCCCGATCGATGCGGGCAAAGAAGTCCTCCGGAACATCCGATACTCCGGTCATGTTCAGGCGCGCCGACGGGTCCAGTCCCATAAGCTTATTTTCGCACGGAGCCGCTAGAATGGAGTATGCCTCTTTCTCCAGCGCCGGACGGAACTGCGTCGTCCAGGATCGCGCCCGGATATTGGGATATCTGGGGAAGCTATCACGTCACGCATCCTGAGACCCGCGAAACCATCCTGCGCAGCCTGGGACAGGCCACCGAGGAAGAGGTGGAGTCCAAGGTCTTTCAGGCTTGGTCGCGGCTGACGCCGCCCACGCTGGTCGCCGGCGAGAACACCCGCGAGTTCCCCCTGTCGATGCCCACCGGCAGGACGGGAGGTCCCATTGAGGTGCGGATTCGCTGGGAGACCGGCGGCGGTGAGACCTACACGTTCGAATTCGCCGGGCTTCGGGCTCTCGAAACCGCGGAGCTGCGCGGGCAGAGGTTCGAGAAACGCTGGGCGCCCTTGCCTTCGCGCATGCCCCTCGGCTACCACGAACTGCACGTTTCCGACGGGACTTTCACCTCGGTCACGCGGCTGATCGTGGGCCCCGAGCGGGCCTATCTGCCGCCGGGCCTCGCCGCGGGAGAGCGCGCCGCGGGTGTGGCCGTCAGTCTCTACGGGCTCCGTTCGAGGCGGAACTGGGGCTGCGGCGATCTCAGCGACCTGGAGAGGGTTGTCGACTGGGTGGCCGAAGATCTCGGCGGCGCTTGCATCGCGCTCAATCCGCTGCATGCGATTCACAACCGGCAGCCCTTCAATACCAGCCCGTATCTGCCGAACTCCGTGTTCTATCGGAACCCCATCTACCTGGACGTCGAGCGGCTGGAGGATTTCCGCTTCTCTCCGGCGGCGCAGGCTCTTTTTGCGGAGCCCGGGACGCAATCGGCAATCGCCGCCCTGCGCTCCTCCGAGTTCGTGGAATACGAGGGCGTCTATGCGCTGAAGCTGCGCTTTCTGAGGCTTTGCTTCGAGACGTTCCTCCAGCACCGTCGCGGCGGGGAGGACTTCGAGGAATACTGCCGCGGCGAAGGCGAGCTCCTCGATCGCTACGCGACGTACTGCGCCCTCGATGAGTGGATTCATTCGCAGAATCCCGACGTCTGGGTGTGGCCGGACTGGCCTGAGGAGTACCGCAACCCCGAATCGGAAGCCACACGCCGTTTCGCGGACGCGCACCGGGAGGAAATCCTCCTCCACAAGTACCTGCAATGGCAACTGGACCGGCAACTGGGCGGCGTCCAGCAGCTACGCCCTCGAGAAGGGCCTGTCCATTGGCTTGTATCATGACCTGGCGCTGGCGACGGACCGCTGCGGCTCCGACCAGTGGGCGTACTCGCGAGTATTTCGTGGCCGGCTGCAGCGTGGGCGCGCCGCCCGATGGGTTCTCCCCCAAAGGACAGGACTGGGGCTTCCCGCCTCCCAACACCGAGCATCATCACGAAGAGGGATACCGCCTGTTCACTGAAATCATCCGGCACAACTGCCGTCACGGCGGCGCCCTGCGCATCGATCACGTCATGCGTTTCTTCCGGCTCTTCTGGATCCCCGATGGGATGGAGGCGGCCGACGGCACCTACGTCCGCGACTACCCCGAGGACCTGCTGCGCATCCTGGCCTTGGAGAGTGTGCGGAACCAGTTCATGATCATCGGCGAAGACCTCGGCACCGTAGAGCCGGAGTTTCGCGAGACACTGGCCCGCTTCGGAATCCTGAGCTACCGGCTCCTGTACTTCGAGCGCCGCCCGGACGGCGAGTTTCGCCAGCCGCCGGAGTATCCCCGGCAGGCGCTGGTGTCTTCCACCACGCATGATCTCGCCACCATGGCCGGCTTCTGGCTGAACTGCGACATCGAAGCCCGCCACGCCGCAGGCTTGCTCGGCAGCGAGGACGCCTACCGGGCCCAACTCGCCGACCGGACCGCCGACAAGCAGAAGATTCTCGACGCTCTCTTTAAGGCCGGCCTGCTGCCTCAATGGTTCCCGAGCAAAGTGGCCGCCGTGCCGGAACTGACCGGCGAGCTTCACAACGCCATCATCGGCTTCCTGGCGCAGACTCCCTCGATGCTCTTACTGCTGAATCAGGAGGACCTGACCAAGGAAACCGAGCAACAGAACCTACCAGGGAGCACGCACCAGTACCCCAACTGGCGCCGCAAGATGAAGTTCACCGTCGAAGAGCTCCGCTACTCCGGCCTGGCGCAGGACTTCGCCGCCATGTTCCGCAACTGGCTGCTCCGCACGGCCCGCACGAGCATCGCCGAAAGTTCGCTGCCTGCGGAACAGAGCCGCGACCGTGAGGGAGCGGTGGCCCCCTCAAGCGGGACGCACTAACGCCAGCGGGTACGGCATGCTGTGCTCCGGCCGGTCCGGGTTGTACACCACCTGGATCGTTGTCCCGCTCGCGGGAGGACCCTTGTGCGAGTCGTATCTGCCGCTCCTCGTAGCGCCGCTCATGGTGCGGAATTCGTAGCTCACCCGATAGTACGAGCCATGCTGATGGCGCACTTTCTTCGAGAACCGTTACCTGCGCCTGAGCCGGGCGGCCTTCCGCCAGCAGCATCCACTGCCGGCGAATCCCATACCAAGGGAACATGCCGATCACGGCCATGGAAAGGGCTACGACCGGGCCCAGCCAAAAGGGGACTCCACCGGGTTCTCGTCCGCGAAGCCAACTGCGCCCTGGTTCCGACGGCAGATATCGAACCGTGAGGGAACTGCCGACCTTCAACCTCGTCCAGGAACCGCGGCTCACGCTTGCCCGCCCTTCGTGGACCTGTCCCGCTGCCGCGTACTCATAGTTGACGTAGTGCCGCTGATTCTTGCCTCGGGTCCGGGTGAGTTCCGACACCACCGCGGTCACGGCAACCGCCTCCTTGTCGATCGTCTCCCTCAGCGTGCGTCCACGAACGGCCGTCGCGTGCAGCCAGAAACCCGCCACCGGCGCGCCCGCGAGCAACAGCATCCCGAAGACCGCCACGAACCAACCCAGGCCCGTCAGCCGCACAGGCCGCGGGCGGGAGGCGGGCAGCGCCGGCGCCGGCCGCGCAGCCCTTCGCTGAAGCTTGCGTAACTCAAGCTTTCTCATCCTGAGGTTCCTTTCGGGGCAACTTGCCGGTCTCTTGCAGCGCGCGGCGCAGGACGAACTCGATCTGCGCGTTCAGGCTGCGCAGTTCCGAGTTCGCCCAGCGCTGCATCGCCTCATGCGTCGCCGGATCCAAGCGGAGCAGGAATGGTTTCTTTTGCGCCATAGGTCCTGCCTTGACCGACCAGGGTCCCTACTGGTAGAGCGTCCCCGTGTTCACCACCGGGTGTACGTTCTGTTCGCTGCACAGGACCACGAGCAGGTTGCTCACCATGGCCGCTTTGCGCTCCTCATCCAACTCGACGACGTTCTTGCGGCTGAGTTCCTCGAGCGCCATTTCCACCATTCCGACGGCGCCCTCGACGATCCTCGCCCGCGCCGCGACCACGGCCCCGGCCTGCTGGCGGCGCAGCATCGCGCTGGCGATCTCCGGCGCGTAGGCCAGGTGACTGATGCGCGTCTCCAGCACTTTTACCCCAGCCTTCTCTAATCGTTCCTGAATTTCGCTGCGAAGGCGGTCGGTGATCTCCGCGGTGAACAACCGCAGCGACACCTTGCCTTCCTCATGCGAGTCGTACGGGTAACTCGTGGCCATGCCTCGCAAGGCCGACTCGGTTTGAACATGCACGAAGTTCTCGTAGTCGTCCACGTTGAAGACCGCTTCGAAAGTCTCCACCACTTGCCACACGATGACGGCAGCGATTTCGATGGGGTTGCCGTCGTGGTCGTTGACCTTCAGCCGGGAGCTTTCGAAATTGCGGACGCGCAGCGAGATGCCGCGGCGAGTCGAGAGCGGATTCACCCACCAGAAACCCGGCTTCTTAATGGAACCCTTGTAGACGCCGAACACAGTGACTACCTTGGCCATGTTGGGATTGACCACGGTGAGCCCGAACCAGCAGGCCAGGTCCGCCAGCAGCACCAGGATCGCGAGCACGATGGTGAGCCCCGCCTCCTGTTGGACACCCTGCACGAAAAACCAAGCCGAACCGACCGCCGCCGCGAGCAGCACCACCACCATGAGCCAGCCCGGAAGGCCTTGCACTTCCTTTTCGAGTTGCATAGAGGATCTCCTTGATGACATCAAAATGATATCACAATGATTCCATGCAAATCAATAGCTTTTTCGCCTTTGTTTTCAACAAAGGCGGCGCCGGCGGCAACAGAGCCGGGAGGTAAGATGGAAAGAAGGGCACGGGGAAGGGATAGCCTTCATGATGCGTGGGCGACCAGAAGACGGTTTCGGAATTAACAGCGGGTTTAAGGAGGAAGTGTATCAGCGCTTCCTGCATAACCGCACGGAAGTCGATGAAAGCTGGCGGCAGTATTTCGATTCGCTCTCCCCGGCTTCTGGTTCCCCTGTCCCCGCGTCCCCGGGCCGCCTGGCCGCAACGCCGCCAGTCGAGGCCGGCCCTGACGATGAAGTGGTGCCGCTACGCGGCGCAGCCGCACGCATCGTCGACAACATGACTGCCAGCCTGGCGATCCCGCTGGCCACGTCGCAGCGCATCGTTCCAGTCAAGCTCATCGACGAGAACCGCCGAATTATCAACTTGCATCGGAGCCTCCAAGGCGGTAGCAAAGTCTCCTACACTCACTTGATCGCGTGGGGCATCCTAAAGGCGATCGAGGCTTTCCCGGTCTTGAACTCGGCCTACGCGGAGAAAGACGGCGAGGCTGCCCGCATCCAGCGCAAGCGGATTAACTTCGGCGTCGCGATCGACTTGCCGGGAAAGAGCGGATCACGGTCCTTGGTCGTTCCCAACCTTAAGGACGCCGGCAGCCTGAACTTCCAACAATTCCTGATGGCCTACGACGAACTGATCGCCCGGGCTCGCACCGGACGTCTCGCGGTGGAGGACTTCCAGGGCACCACAATCTCCCTGACCAACCCCGGCACTGTCGGGACTGTGGGCTCCGTTCCCCGCCTGATGCCCGGCCAAGGCGCCATCATCGCCACCGGCGCCATCGACTATCCCGCCGAGTACAGAGGCGCGTCGCCCGAAGTGACGGCCATGCTGGGCATCGGGAAGGTCATGATGATCACCTGCACCTACGACCACCGCATCATACAGGGCGCGGAATCCGGCCTGTTTCTGGCCAAGGTGCAGTCTCTGCTGCAGGGGGAGGATGGGTTCTACGAACAGATCTTCGCCGACTTGAAAACGCCGCACCGGCCAGTGCGCTGGGAGCCGGATCGGGCGGCTGCCGTGCCCGGCATGGCCGGACGCATCGAGGAGGTCGCCAAACAGGCGGCGGTACTGCAACTCATCAATGCCTACCGCGTCCGCGGCCACCTGATCGCCGATCTCGATCCGCTGGGTTCCGAGCCGAGCTATCATCCGGAACTCGACCCGGCTACCTATGGGCTGACGATCTGGGACCTGGACCGGGAGTTCCTGACCGGCAGCCTGGGAGAGGCCATTGGCGAAGACGCGCCACGGCCGGTTGCCACGCTCCGAGAGACCCTCGAGACTCTGCGCCAAACCTACTGCGGGAAGATTGGCTGCGAGTATATGAACATCCAGCACCCGGAGCAGAAGCGCTGGTTGCAGCTCCGCATGGAGCCGGAGGCGAGCAGTTGGCCGCTCGATCGCGACACGCGTGTCAGGATTCTGGAGAAACTCGTCGACGCCGAAATGTTCGAGCATTTCCTGCACTCGCGTTTCGTGGGCCAGAAGCGTTTCTCGCTGGAAGGGTCGGAAACGGCCATCGCCATCCTGGAGGAGTTGCTGGCTAGGGCTGCCGCCAACGGCGTCCAGGAAATCGTCATCGGGATGGCGCACCGCGGCAGGCTCAGCGTGCTTGCCAACATCATTGGCAAGCCGCTGACGCAGATCTTCTCTGAATTCGAGGGCGACCCGGACCCCGCCAGCATCCAAGGCTCGGGCGACGTGAAGTATCACATCGGGGCCAGCGGTGTTCGGACGTTTCAGGAAGGCCGCCAGATGGTCGTCTCGGTCGCGCCAAATGCCAGCCATCTGGAAGCGGTCGACGCGGTTGTGGAGGGCATCGTGCGGCCGAAGCAAGACCGGCGTGGCGACACGGAGCGGAAAACAGTGATCGCTGTGCTGGTGCATGGCGATGCCGCCTTTGCCGGCCAGGGTGTGGTGGTGGAGACGTTGAATCTCTCGCAGTTGGAAGGCTACCGGACCGGCGGGACCATCCACCTCATCATCAACAACCAGATCGGTTTCACTACCTCTCCAGAGGAGGCGCGGAGCTCACCCTATTCGACCGATGTCGCGCGCACGGTGCAGGCGCCTATTTTCCACGTGAACGGCGACGACCCCGACGCGGCTATCCGCGTCCTGGAGATCGCTTTCGACTACCGGCAGCGCTTCAGCAAAGACGTTGTCATCGACATGTTCTGTTACCGCCGCCACGGCCACAACGAGGCCGATGACCCGAGCTACACCCAACCGCTTCTGTATCGCAAGATTAAAGACCATCCCTCCGCGGCCGTGCTGTACGCGGAACGCCTGGTGCGCGAGACGGTCCTTCAGCAGGAGGAGTTGGACCGCATGCGGAAGAGCGCGTCGGAAAAACTCGCGGCGGCGTTCGAGGTCTCCCAGCAGCGGGCAGAACATCTGGAGCCCCAGGAACTGAGCGCCGTCGCCAGCGTGGAGATGTCGGCGCACCCCCCGTGCACCGCCGTGGACCGGCCGGTTCTGGAGCAGGTGGTCGAAGGGGCGACGACATTTCCGCACGACTTCCACTTGCATCCCAAGCTGCAAGGCTATGTCGATCGACGGCGTGAAGTCATCAAATCCGGCGGGCCGGTCGACTGGGCGCTCGGTGAGACCCTGGCTTTCGGAACACTACTGCTCGAAGGCACTTCCGTCCGTCTGAGCGGCCAGGACAGCGGCAGAGGGACTTTCAGCCAGAGGCACCTGGCGTTCTCCGACTACGAAACCGGCGGCGTTTACGTGCCGCTCCGGCATTTGTCGGAGGAAGCGGCGCGCTTCGACGTCTACGACAGTTCCTTGAGCGAATACGCGGTCCTGGCCTTCGAGTTCGGCTACAGCGTGGCTGACCCGCTCACGCTCGTCATTTGGGAGGCGCAGTTCGGGGACTTCGCCAACGGTGCGCAGATCATGATCGACCAGTTCATCTCCTGCTCGGAGGCGAAGTGGGGGCAGCCCACCGGTCTGGTGCTTCTGCTTCCGCACGGCTATGAGGGTCAAGGGCCAGAGCACTCGAGCGCCCGAATCGAGAGGTTCCTCACGTTGTGCGCCGGCAACAACATTCAACTGGCCAACTGCACAACGCCGGCGCAGTACTTCCACCTCCTGCGCCGCCAGATGTACGGCGGGCCGGACCGTCGCGGAGTTCGAAAGCCGCTCGTCATCTTCACTCCTAAGAGCCTGCTGCGTCACCCTAAGGCCAGCTCGCCGGTTGAGGAGTTCACCAGCGGAGAATTTCGGGAAGTGCTGGGGGACGACGGGGCGGAGGCGCCGGACGTGTCGCGCGTGCTCCTGTGTTCCGGAAAGATCTACTATGACCTCCTGGCTGCGCGCGAGGAAAGAAAGGCGCAGCGAGTCGCGATCATTCGTTTTGAGCAGTTGTATCCATTCCCCGCTCAGGATTTGGAGGAAACCCTAGCCAAGTACGAGCGTGCTGACGAAGTCGTTTGGGTACAGGAAGAGCCCTTGAATATGGGACCGTGGCGCTACATGCGGGAACGCCTGCAACCGTCGCTCGAGGCAAGCGACCGGACACTCCGGTATGCCGGTCGGCCGGAAAGCGCCAGCCCGGCTACGGGCTCCCACAAGCGCCACCTCATGGAGCAGGCTGCGATCATCGAGGAAGCCTTCGCAACCGTGGCCTTGCCCGGCAGGCGCGCGGTCCGCCTGGTCCGTAAGACGAGAGCTCATTAGCGCTAACCACAACGCGAAGTTCCTTCCGCCGTCCCCTCGAAGCCGACATACTGGACCTCCTCTTCCAGCAGAAGGCCAAAGCGGCCGAGGACGCGCGTTTTCAGCTCCTGAATGAGACTACGCAACTCGCGCGCGGTGCCGGTGCCCGTGTTGTAGATCAGATTGGCATGGTAATCCGCCACCCGGATCCCGCCTTCGGCCATGCCTTTGGCGCCGACCTGCTCCAGGAACCACGCGGCCGGGACCTTGCCCTCGCGGACGGCCGTCGGAGGCACTTGGGCGGCGGCGGCGGGCGGCAGATTCGCGAACAACAGATTCTTGAAGATGCTGCCGGCGCACTTCATGGTGGGCGGGAACTTCTCGTCCCGGATGCGCGCGATGTCGGAGGCCACCCGGCGGAGTTCCTCGCGTGCTGGCCGCCTCGAGAGTCAACTCCACGGAGAAGATGAACCAGTCCTTGCGGCGCTTGAAGACGCTGTCCCGGTAGGCGAACTCGCACTGGCGATTGTCGAAGGTGCGGAGCGCCTCTCCATCGAAGAAGGCGACCCGGTCGACGCGTTCGGAGAGGGAGTGCCCGTAAGCGCCGGCATTGCCGTAGACCGCGGCGCCAACGTAGCCGGGCAGGCGCGTCAGCGTCTCGATGCCCCCCAGGCCGCGCTCGATCGAGTAGTCGACCAGAGCCTGAAGTTCCGCGCCGGAGTCGGCCGTGACGCGAGCGCCATCCGCGCGGATGCCGGCCGCGGTGTAGCGCAGCACGACCCCGTCGAAGCCCTCGTCGGCCACGATGAGGTTGCTTCCACCGCCGATGGCGGCCATCCTGCACCCCGCGGCGCGCGCCACCCGCAGCGCCGCGATGAAGCCGGCGACGTCGGCGGTTTCGACAAACACGGCGGCGGGCCCGCCGATCCCGAAGCGCGTGTGCAGCGCCAGAGGGACGCCGGTGGACACTTGCAGGTTGGGGACAGTGGCGAGAGACTGGAGAATCCCGCCCGTGGTTCGGGGCATCGACTCAATTATAGGGGAGCGACTGAAATGCCATCGGGGTTCACCGGATTTCCCGCGGAAGCTCTGACGTTTTTACGCGGGCTGAAGAAGAACAACAACCGCGAGTGGTTCCAGGCCCACAAGCCGGTGTTCGAGGAAAAAGTAAAAGCTCCCATGCTGGAGCTCATCGGCGAGTTGAACTTGGCCCTGGCGGGCTTCGCGCCCGACTATGTCACCGATCCGGCCAAGGCCTACTATCGCATTTACCGCGACACCCGCTTCAGCCCCGATAAGACGCCATATAAGACCCATATTTCGGCGCTGTTCCGTCCGCGGGGCCTCGATAAGCACTCGTGCGGCAGCCTCTATTTCCAGATTTCGGCGGGTGAGACCGGGGTGGCGGGCGGAATCTACATGCCCGGCCCGGAGGAGTTGCTGGCGGTCCGCACGCATTTGGCGCAGCACCATGAGAGGCTGCGAAGGCATCCTCCGGAGCAAACCGCTACGCACGCTCATGGGCGATCTGAGCGGAGATCAACTCACTCGTGTTCCGAAGGGCTTCCCCTGCGACCATCCCGCCTCCGATTGGATCCGGATGAAGCAGTGGTATGTGTGGGCGGAGCTCGATGCAGGCATCGCGACGACGCCAAAGCTGTTTGCCGAGCTTCTGAAGAGGTTCCGGGCGATGACGCCGCTAGTCGACTTTCTCAATGAGCCGCTCTTCACCACAAAGACACGAAGACACAAAGAAATCATAATATAGCCTTTGTGTCTTTGTGCCTTTGTGGTTAAAAATCCTAGAATGAGAGGAACTATGAAATATCTCCTGCTCACCCTGCTTGTCTCGGGCGCGCTCTTCGCCCAGCCAAAGCGCCCCGTGGATGAGGGCATGACCGACCAAGGCCCCGTCAGGCTGACCATCATCAACCATGCCAGCTTCGTGATCGAACAGCCCGGCCAGGTGATCTACGTGGATCCGGTCGGCGCGACCCGGTACGAGGGACTGCCGCAACCCGACCTGATTCTGATCACGCACTCACATGGCGATCACATGGACCCCGCCGCCGTGGCCAAGCTCAGGAAAGCCGGAACGCAGATCCTGGGGCCCGAGTCCGTGGCGAAGAGCGTCCCCGGAACCACCGTGATCCGCAACGGCGAAACCCGGCAAATTGGCCCGACGACGATCGAGGCCGTGCCGGCGTACAACCTGAAGCGCGGCCCATCGCCCGGCTCGTTTTACCATCCGAAGGGGGACGGCAACGGCTACGTCCTGACGTACACCGGCCGGCGCGCCTATATCGCCGGCGATACCGAGGCGATCCCGGAAATGAAAGCGCTTAAGAACATCGAGGTGGCCTTCCTTCCCATGAACCTGCCTTTCACCATGACTCCGGAGGAGGTCGCCGAGGCTGCCCGTTCGTTCAACCCGCAGGTCATCTATCCGTACCACTCCCGCGGCTCCGACATTGCGGCCTTGCAGAAGGCGCTGGAGGGAACCGCGATTCAAGTCCGGGTCCGCGACTGGTACTACTGAGCCCCGCGCCCCACTAATCGCGTTTCGGCCCGTCGTCCGTGTCGAGATAGCGCGGATCGAGCATGCGCGTTAGTTCCAAATTGCCCATGGCCGCCAGCATGGTTTGCTTGAGGTGCGGGTAGTCCCGTTCCAGCCGGGTGAAGATGTCGCGCAAAGTGCTGCGCACGGTTCCGGTCTTCTGCGAGCAGCCGCAGGGGACCAGCGGAACGCCCAGCGATGCGGCAAAATCCCGCGTAAGATCTTCGGTGATGAACACCAGCGGCCGGATGAGCTTGAATTCGCGATCGCGGCTCCAGGTGGCCGGAGGCAGCGAGCTGACTCGCCCGGTGAACAGCGCGTTGCGCAAAAACGCTTCGCAGAAATCGTCGGCCGTGTGCCCGAAGGCGACCACGTTGGCGCCCAACCCGCGCGCGACCTCGTAGACGGCGCGGCGGCGGAAGCGGCTGCACAGGTCGCAGCCGTGTTCGGGTTGGTCGTTGAGGAGGCGCAAGGAGGGTTTGTCGCGATAGTAGGTCCAGGCTACGCCGCGCTCTTTCAGATACTCCGCCAGAGGTTCGATGGGCCGGAGGAACTTGCCCTGCTCGACGGTGAAGGCGCTGAGAGTGAACTCGACGGGCGCGCGCCGCTGCAATCGCAAAAGCACTTCCAGCAGAGTGGCCGAGTCCTTCCCGCCGGACAAGGCTACAGCCACCCGGTCGCCGTCCCGGATCATGCGGTAACGCGCGATAGCCTCGCCGGCCTTGCGCAGAAGGATTTTTTCCAGGTCCAAGCTTCTATTATAGGTTGCGGGTCCTGGTCGCCCGGCAGGCGACCTGGGGTAGCGACAACGGGTCCGAAATCGGATAATCTCACAAGGGGATTCAAATGGCGACTCCAGGAGCCCTCTTCGCATTGCCGATCTTGTTAATCGGCTTGGCCGCGTTAGCATTCTGGATCTGGATGATCATCGATTGCGTCACCAAGGAGCCAAGCACCGGGAACGATAAGATCGTTTGGATCATTATCATCCTGTTCGCTCAGATCGTGGGTGCCGTCATCTACTACTTTTTGAGGCATCGCCCAAGGCGTCTCGCAGAGTGGCAGAGCCGCCCGGTGTAGGTTCCGTGAGGGCACTGCAAGACGGGTGGCGCAGGCGATCGTTTTCCGTCGCCTGCGTCGGCGGGCGGCGCTGTTTGCGACGTTTGGCAGACCACGGACTGCTAAGGTCCGCCCCGCAGAGCACCAGAGCCGCAACCCAAACTGTGGAGCGCGCAGTCTTGCGCGCCACGCCGGCAGACGTAGATCTGGCGGCCTGCTCCACCGCTGGCGAATCGTTGCGGCCGGAGAAGATTCTACGGTGCTGTAGTACCCCGCACCGGGATACTCCCCATCGCTTCGGACCCAGACCACTAGCCGCGGCAAGTGAAGCGGGTGTTTCTGCCGTGCCTGCGGTGGGGCTATGTGGCCCGCCCGGCGCTCCGGAGCCTGCGCTCGCTCAAGAACTTCTCACGAGCGACAATGAATGTTGAAAAGGAGATCCACCGCCATTGGGCATCGCCGCTGACTTCGTACTCATCGTCGTCGCCGGTCTCTTGGGCGGCCTCCTTGCCCGCGCGCTTGCGTGTGCCGCTGCTGGTCGGCTATGTCGCCGCCGGCGTGCTGGTCGGTCCCTACACCGCGGGGCCGACGGTGGTTCAAGTTCACGACATCGAACAACTGGCCGACATCGGTGTCGCGCTGCTGCTCTTCTCCCTCGGCTTGGAAATGTCCTTTCGAGATCTGCAGCCGGTTCGCCGAATCGCCTTGATCGGCGGACCCCTTCAGATTGTCCTGACCACCGCCCTCGCCGCCGTGGCCGGCGTAAAGGCGCTTGGAATGCCGGTGACGGAGGCGATCTGGTTTGGCGCGATGATCTCCCTGTCCAGCACCGTGGTTGTGCTCAAGACCTTGTCGGCGGCGGGCGTGACGTCCACCTTGGCCAGCCGGGTGATGATCGGCCTGCTGGTGGTTCAGGACCTGGCGGTCGTTCCGATGCTCGTCATCCTGCCCCAGATTGGGAACCTCGATGATCTCCCCATGAAGCTCGCGCGCTCGATCGGGATCGCGACCGTGTTTCTCGCCGCCGTGGTGATTCTGGGCACCCGGCTGTTGCCCCCACTGCTGCGGCGAGTGTTGGCTTTGGGCTCCCGGGAGTTGTTCCTGGTATCCGTGGTTGCCATCGGAGTCGGCGTCGGATACGCCACGCAAAGCATTGGCCTCTCGTTTGCGTTGGGCGCTTTCGTCGCGGGTCTCATTCTCGGTGAATCGGAATTCAGCCATCAAGCCCTGAGCGACGTGGTCCCGGTTCGCGACATCTTCGGACTGCTTTTCTTCGTCACCGTGGGAATGCTGCTCGATCCCACGCTATGCCATTGCCCATGCCGCCCAGATCGCCGTCATCGTGATCCTGATCTTCCTGGGAAAATCCTTGATCCTGGGCGGCTTGGCGAGGGCGTTCGGCTACGTCAACATGGCCCCCTGGATTGTCGGGCTGGGCCTGTCTCAGGTCGGCGAGTTCTCGTTCGTGCTCGCGCGGAGCGGAGTTGGCTCCGGGCTGCTTTCGAAGCCTACTTACGATCTTGCGCTGACGTGCACCATCGTCACCATGGCCCTTTCCCCGCTCGTAGCCAGCATGGCGCTTCCCCTGGGGCGCGCATGGCGGGCCTGGCGCAAGCCGGCCGCAGCAGCCCGCACGGATCGACCTTCCATCGGAAGCTCTCCGAGAGCACATCGTCGTCGCCGGTTATGGACGGAGCGGCAAAGCCGTCGCTCGCGTCCTCCGGGCGGCTGAAATCCCGCTGGTCGTCGTAGAGCTGAATCACGCCGTGTTCAGCGACCTCGATGCACACGGCCTCCAGGGAGTCTGGGGCGACATCACCAGCGAAGAAATCCTGCGTGCGGCCCACGTCGAGAGTGCGCGGATTTTGGTGCTGACCGTGCCGGACCTCAGCACCGTTCACTTGAGTGTCGATCGAGCGAGGAGCCTGAACCCAAAGCTAGTCGTGATCGCGCGCGCCGCCCGATCGCATCACGTCGCCGAGTTGGGCAAACTGGGAGTCGACGCCGTGGTCCAGGCGGAGTTCGAAGGCGGCGTGGAAATGGTCCGCCAGGCGTTGGTTCGATATCCGCGCCGACCCCGCGACAACCTCGCGCCTGGTCTCCGACGTCAGACGTGAATTCTACGGCGAGGACGCCTAACGACAATGCGGTTCCAGCTATCCGCGCCCCCGCCCGCCACTCCCAGGAAAGCGGAGTGCGATGGTTCGCGCGCTATCGTCCGAGCGGCTTTTCGGCCGTCGGGGCGGAGACGCCCACCGACACTATATTCATCTTCAGCAGATAATCTTCGACCACCTTCCACCCCGCATAAGACAGGTCGCGCTGGAGGTCCGCCAAGCCCGCCGTGAGGGTCTGCTCCGTCTCTGAATTCAGCGCCTGCAGGAGAGCCTGATCGGGACGCGTGCCCTGGACAGCGGCCGTGCTCATTGCTGCTCGCGACTTCTCTTGTGTCGCCGCCAGCGAAGCCGATATCCTGAGCGCGATCTCCTCCAGCTTTCGGTCGTCCTCCGCGCTCAAGCGAGCCCCCAGCACGCTACCCGCAACGGGTTTGTCCGAGGAAGGCCCCGACGGGCCTCCCGGCCACGCTTAAAAGAGGCTGCCATGTTGACGAACATCCCAAGCCGCCGCGTCATCGGGACTGGAATGCGTTCACCGGCGACTGCGGCGTTCGAGAAGTAGCGCGCTGGCGCCACCGGCCGCGGGACGTTGGGATCGGCCTGGACCTTCTCGCGGTTGTCCGCCCACCACTGTCTCCAGAAGTCGAGGTACACACGCTCCTCGGCCGGATCCTGGAGCGGGCTGTGGTTCGGACAGTATTGCTGCATTTCCGGCTTCCAGAGCCCACCGAAGTCCGTGGGCTGAATCGGTGTCTGCCGCACCATGGTGCACAATCCCATGAGGGCAGTGTCGCGATTCCCCGTGTTCGGGCTCTCCAGCATGACTGCGAGGTAAGGCAGGAACTCCATCTTCCGCAGGGAAGACACTCTGGCGGCCGCGACGGTCTCCAGACCGGGTAATTGCGTGTCCCCCAGCGCCGTGCGGGCGAGGGCATGAGCCGCGGGCAGGTCGTCTTGCCAGCGGAAGCTCATCAGGGTCGAGGACAGATCGAACATGGCGACAGTGTCGGCCAGCCGGGAGGCATCGCGCTCCAGAGCTAGTGCGGCTTCCGCGTCGCCTCCCCGCAACCGTCCGACGATTCCCGCGGAGCGCAGGTTGGGGTACGAAGATTCCGACAAGTACTGGAAGACGGGCGCCGCCGAGGAATAGCCGGTAGAGAGGAGCAGGCGCACCAAGGGCTGAAAGCGGGATGCGGATTCGCTCAGCCTGCCCCCGCCTTCGGACGGGGGAACGGTCCATTTCACATTCAGATTGTCGCCCGCGGTGCTGGCGATACTTTCCATGGCGGCGGCCAGTTCCGCGGCAAGCTTGCGATCCAAAGGTGCTTCGTTGGTGTAGGCGAGGCTGCCAGAGGGCTGTGTCGGAGGGAAAGGCACGTAGTAACCGCCGAGCGCGTTGCTCGGCGGGGGGAACCGCAGGGGCCGCAGGGATCCCTCCACCGTCCGCTCCAACATCCAGAGGCCGTATTGAGGCGGTAGCGGCACGCCGGCCCGCGCATTCACCGGGAGCGTCGGTTCGAATTCCCAGGCTAGAGAGAACTGGGAGCCTGGAACGGCGTCTCCCTTCAGTACCCGATGCGCTTGGAGAAGACCCGTACAGCGGAGACGAGCGCCGCTGGCCGCCAGCGTGCCGCCGGATAGCTCTCCGATCAGGATCGTATCCGCGGCTGTCCAGGAAACAGTTCCGGACCTGGCGCTGGCCGGCGAGACCCTGCCAGACCCGCCTTGCCCAGCCAACTGGCCGGCAATCAGGAGAAGGCAAGCGACAAACTTGGTCGGCATCGTAGCTGTCCTCTTTCGACGCCACCCCAGGCCAAAAGGTTCCATGACTACTAAATCCGGGGACAGTGAACCCAGATCTCCGGACCCCCAGCCCGAGGGCGACAGAGAATAGCCCACGGCGCACAGCGTGCATCCGGGACACTCGAATCCCGATTTCCGGGAATCGGTGCGGGCCCTCGAAAAGCCCCGTGCGAAAGAGCCATTTTGGTTTGGCGAATCTCACTGCGCAACCCGTCGCCAAAGGAAATGGCGCCCCGGCCCCTCCCTGCGAACCTGCCGAGTTGTGTGGACTAATCCGCCCAGGATAGAACGCCGTCAGGGGACCGCAAGGGTCGGATCAACGGGATGCCGACTCCGCGGACAAGTGGATTTGCGGCCACAAGCGCGTTTAGCGGTCCCAATCTGGCCAGACTGCCCAGAAGCGGACTCATGGGGCTTCTGCCGGTTGGAAGGGGATTCGCATAGCTATGCGAATCACACATACCCGCGATTGACACGCTCTCGAAATGGTGCTACAAGTACTTGAGCTCGCTTATCTTAAACAAACCGAAGGAGAAGCAGATCATGGCAACGAAGAAGGCTGCAAGAATCACTCCAGCTGTGGACATGAAGGCGCTCGCCGCTGAATTGGGCGTCCCCGTCAAGGAAGGAAAGGTCACGGCCGCTCGCGACCGCTATTACGTCACCGTTGGTAAGACCAAGACAGAAATCCCGGTCGGAGAGATCATTGACTCGGCACAAATCAAAGCGCTGGTCGGCAAACCGGTCTCCGTCATTATCTCCGGGCGGAACGTCGTGGCCATCGCGGGTGTTGGGTGGAGACCGCCCATCATCGTGTGCTACATCCCCGTGCCTGACATCATCAAAGGGATCCGGCAGGACCTGCGGGCCACAGTCCTCCAGGGCCTGGTCAACCGCAAAGTGATCACTCCGGCTCTCCAGGAACGGTTGCTGGCCGGCAGATAGCTGGTATCGGCGGCTTCGCGATGACCCCGCACGAATACCTCGTCGTCGAGATCACCGAGGCTTGCCCGCATGCCTGCGTTCACTGTTACAACTACTGGCGAGAGGACCGGGCTCCGGTCCTCTCGCCGGAAACTCTCCGCAGAAAAGACATCCTGAGACTAGTTCGCAAGATCCGCAGGGATGCTCCACTCCGAGTAGTGGCGCTCTCCGGTGGAGAGCCGCTATTGCGCCCAGACGTTGCCGGCATCTGCACGGACCTGGCGAACGATGGCTTGAGTGTGGCCGTGATCACCAGCGGAACGCTGCTCACCCCAGCGCGCGCCGCGCGATTCCCCGCGGGCACCACCTTCGAGATCACTTTATTCGGCGCCGACGCCGCGCTGCACGACAGGATCGTTGGCCGCGCCGGTGCTTTCCGGCGAGTCCTCCAGGGAGCCGCTTCCGCCTTGGAACACGGCTGCGCCGTGGTGGTGAGCGTGGTCCTCAATCGACTGAACGCGGGCCACACCCGCGATGCGCTGGAACTGGGCATTGCCCTCGGTGCGGATGCGTTCCTGCTCAACCGGATGAACTTCAGCCGATTGACCCTGCCCCATGCCGCCCAACTGGCCCCCACCGCGGAGCAGTTGAAAGGTGCGCTCGACGCGGCTGAAGCGGTTGCCGTCGAATACGAGGCCACCATTTCGGTGTCGGTTCCCATTCCTCCTTGTGTGATTGATCCGGCGCCCTATTCGCATCTGCACTTTGGATGGTGCCCGCGAGGGGGGCCACAGGCCTATTACACCCTCAGCCACAACGGACTGCTTCGCCCGTGCAATCATTCGTCCCTCGTGCTGGGCGATCTCCGGGAAAAGCCGTTTGAAGAACTCGTCAACAGTCGCAAGGCTTCGGCGTTCTGGGCCCCTGTTCCCAGCGAGTGTGAGGCCTGCGCGCACCCGTTGCGCGATGTTTGCCGCGGCGGCTGCCCGGCCGCGAGCGATGAGTGCTACGGGACGCGCCAACGTGTGGACCCGCTGGTCAATCTGCTCCGCCGGGAGGCCGCATCCGGCGCCCAGATTGCCTGGTGCGCTTAGGGCCCACCGTCCGATCGCGTCCATCGTCTTCCGGAATGCTCTCTCAGAAGGCGGGAGCGGCTGCGCCCCTACCTCGCAGGAAGTCACTGGTCGGCTTCGAGACGGTAGCGCTCGCCTGGCGAATCACGGCAGGCATCGACCGTGTGCGGCTGAAGCGCACATGCAGCGCATTGTGACGGGTAACTCCCCGGAGACAACCAGGGACGTTCTAGGTTAAGATGAGGCTACGTCCCTCAAGGAGCTGCGATTATGGAGCGTAAGAAGCCGTCCGACTTTCCGCAGAAACCGCTCGATCTCTTTAGCGAATATCGGCACGGACACATCGACCGGCGATCGTTCCTCGACGGCGCGCGCAGGTTCGCTGTGAGCGGGCTGACGGTCGGTGCCGTGTTCGAGATGATGCGGCCCAACTATGCCTGGGCCCAGGGGGGGAAGGAGACCCACCCGGCCTCCGCCCGCGTCCTCGATCAGCTCAGAACACGCTTCACGTTCCAGATCTCGGTCGACGTGGCCACCTTGCAGCAGGGCCTGGGGGTTGCCAGTGCTGCGTTGGCGGGCGGCGTCAACATCCTCGAAATGGGGACTCCGCTGCTTAAGAGCGCAGGCGTCTCGAACGTCGTGCCGGCCTTCCGCAAGCAGTTTCCCAAGGCGCTCCTCCTGGCCGATATGAAGACCATGGACGGCGGCGGAGGCGAGGCGCGCAGCGTCTATGCGGACGGCGGCAACATCGTTGACTTCCTGGCGCTCTCGGGTGTGGAGACGGCGAAGGCGGTCTGCGCCGTGCGCGACGAGTTCAGGCGCAAAGACTCCGAGCTCCCCCGGCTCGCCTTTTCCGATATCCTCTTGCCGCACCAGGGCCCGGGCGCGCAGGCCGCCGAGGTCGCGGTTCGGATGCTCGAGGCCGGCGTGGACGCGGTTGGCGTTCACCTGCAGGTGGACGCCCGGCGCGCCGACCCCAAGCTCATCGAGAACGACTATCTCGGTGACGTGGCCCGCGCCATCTTCGATCGGGTCGGCAAGACTGCCCCGGTACAGGTAGTCGGCGGGCTTAACGGCGCGCAGGCGAAAAGGCTTGCGCGCGCGGGGTTGCGCGCCTTCGTCATTAGCGGCAATCTGGGCCAGCCGGACGGCGTCTCGCGCTACAACCTGCCACCGGCCCAGATCGAGCGCTTCATCGCCGGTTTCATCGCCGAGGTCTCGAGCGCCTAAGTAGCATCACCATGTAAGTTGTCCTTACGACGAATGCGGGCTGCCTGACAGGACCTTCGTTCTCAGCCCTGCCTTCGCGCACCAGACGCGAACACGCGCGAAGGGACGCTACCTCGGGAGCCATGCTTAGCGGGTCCCGTCGGATGGCGCGGCCCAGCGGAACTCGCCGGGGCCATCTTCTTGCATAGACACGGGAGGATTGTCATCCTGGATGCATGCAAACTGTCTTCGAGGCCGCCGGCGGCAACGACGGCCTGCGCCGTCTTGCCGACGCCTGGCATCGTCGGGTGATGGCCGACGACGTGGTCGCCCATGCGTTCAGCCACGGCTTCCACGCCCAGCATGTCGCGCGACTCGCCGCTTACTGGGCTGAGGCACTCGGCGGCCCGACCACGTATTCCGATTCCTATGGCGACGAGACCACCGTCGTCAAGATGCACAGCGGGAACGGGGTGCACGATGAAATGGATCGCCGCGCGATTGTCTGCTTCGACCGGGCTCTGGCGGATGTCGGACTAGCCTACGACGGTGCTTTGCGACAAGTGCTGCACGACTACTTCGCCTGGGCGACCACGACAACGATGTCCCGCTACCACCAGTCCGCCGATGCTGTGCCGAACGGCCTCCGCATCCCACACTGGTCCTGGGACGGACTCCAGGTGTAAGACGCCAGAAACGGCCTTCTGGCAGATCACTGCCTTGCAGCCTCGCGCGGGCCGGCTTGCACCTTCTTTTTCTCTCGGCCCAGCCGCGTTTTTCTCGCCGGGGCTGCGATCCCAGCCGCACGTAACTTCGCAATCCGGCTGATGAGCTTGATCGGAACCGGTTTGGTGAGTGGGAAATGGATCGTCCCCTTTCGCAATTCATAGCCCCTGAGCTCATCTTCGAGCGCCGCGAAGAACGTCCCCGACGCGGCAAACAGCGAATAGTGTTCCTTGAAGCCGGCGAAGTACAGCATCGGCTTTCCATCCAGCTTGTAGCCGGGCATGCGATACCCGATGCCCTCCACCGCGTCCGGAACGGCGCTCCTAATCGTGGCGCGCACCTGTTCGAGCTTCGGCCGCACCGCCTCGGGCTGCGCCGCAATGTACTCGTCAACCGACCTGGGAACGCTTTGTCTCATACCCCTCATTCTATGTCTCGGCATGCGGTTCTTCGTAGCCGGCATCTATTCTGGCCCTCCACTTCCTCCGGCGATCCCTTCCACACTGCCAGAGTGCTTTCTGTTCGTCGAGTTGTGTTGCAGGAACGCTGGCTGGGGTACCGACTTAGACGTCGTATAGTCGGCATCCCCCTGATGTGGCCGCCGATTGTCGGGATCCTGCCGGCGTCCGGCCATATGAACGGGACGGGGGTTTCCCGTCAACTTGGCTGCCCAGCCCAACTTCCGGTTGGCGCGTCATCCGGACGCCGATCGGAAGGAGCGATCAGTTCGTTCCGCTCTTCAGGTGCCCGACAGCCCCCAGGCAAAGGCGAGTCCATCGCCCTCCGCCAAGGAACCAGAAGCCGTCGCCCCTCAAACTAAATTCCCGCAGATGCGCAGTAATGAATCGGAAGTCCTTACTTACCCAACTCCATGATCTCTATCTTCCGGAACTCCGCCGGAGCGCTCTCCGCCTGAATCGCGAGATATCCCTCGCTCAACGGCGTCCCGTCCCTCTTCACCGCCGGGTCGTAGTGGATGACGCTGCCGCCGCCGATCTCCAGCTTTCCGTACTCCAGAACCGTCTCCCCGGCGATCCGATGCACGACTTTGTCGGCGCCGTCCACCTCGATCTCCACCCGCACCCACTCGCCGTCGCGATACGTCTTCGAGGTCGAAGTGATGCAGTGGCTCGGGACCTTAACGCCATTCCGGTACACCTCGGTCCCCGGCGAGCACATGTTCGCCGTCGTCCGCTCGCCCGTAGGACCGCCCCCAAGCAGTTGCGCCTCCACCGAGATCGGGAAATCCTGATCCTTGCCCATCGTCTCCGGCGCCTGGCAGTGCAGCATCACACCATTGTTCCGTAGCGCCCATCCCGGACCGCCCTTTACCTGCTCGCCGACGAACCGGTACTCCACCGCCACGATGTAATGCGAGAACTTCTTGTTTTTGTAGAACAGGTGTCCGAAATGCGGCGGATTCCCTAAATCAGTCCACTTGTCGTACGACACGTGCAACACGCCGTTCTCCACCCGAAACGTGTCGTTGTAGTTCACCCCGAGGTCGAACCCGCTGAATTTCGAAACCCAGCCGTCCAGGTTCTTGCCGTTGAACAACTGGACCCACTTCTGTTCCTGTGCCGGGGCGTTTGTGGCCACGACCAAGGCGCCGGCGGCCATTACGAAAAACGTCGCCGCGGCGCGCCGGAGGATGCGATGCGTCATGAGTCCTAGCTTACCGCCGCCGCGCCTCGCCCGCGTAACCGGCGTCGCTCCCCACGACGGCAGCTGCGCCAGGTCTCACGACGGGACGTTCGCGCCGTACTCAATGGGGCGGGGAAACGTCCCGTTTGTCCCGGCCGCGATCCCTAAGTTCCCGGAATCTGACGCAACACCTCCGGGATCTCGGCAAAATCCCCGACCCAAATGGTTCCTACGCCCATTTCCCCGAGCAACGTCGTGTCGATCTCCTGGGCTTGGGTCAGCATCCGATCGATCGCGTGCTCCAACTGTTGGGCGTCTTTCACCATGCGGTCGCGCTCATTCTGCTCCATCCTGACCATCGCTCGTTCGTGAATGCGGCGCGCCGCCTCCAACCGTTCGGTCGCGTCGAGCGTGAACCGTTTACGAATCACAAAATGCCGGTTCTTCCTGCCATCCGCGGTAGCGTCGAGCAGCCGCCGTAAGTTCGCATCGGACATCGAGAGTCCAATGAACAGTGCGGTCCGGTTGCGCAGCAGGCTCAACATTTCCACCTGTGCCCAGTGAATCGACTGCAGCGCGAAGCGGTGATAATCGTCCTCCGTGAAGACCAGCTCGCTCGCCGGAGCGCGTCCGCTGCGTGGCAGGTATCCATGCACGTGGACGATACCCAGGCGGGACGCATGCCGCCGCCGCCCTCCGAACACAGGTTCGCAAGCGATGCGGCGAGACCTCAGCTCGGTCTCAAGCAAGTCGTCGAAATTCAGCGACACCACCGCCGGAATGGCGCGCCCCCCCGGTACCTCCTCACTCGCCGCGATCAAATCCGCCACTGCCGTCAAAGTCGTCGGTTCACTCGGCCCGGTAGCCGGCATTCTTTCGTAGATCTTCCGGCCCACATAGTCGTTGAAGCCCCGGCGCTGGCGCTTTCCCGTATTCAACACGAACTTCGACTTCGCGAAGCGCGCGAGCGACTCCAAGCCGAAGTCGAAATTCTCCGTCATCCATACGGCGAGCGGCGTCTGATAGTTCTTCCAGAATTCGCCGAACGTCTGCCATGATTCGTCGATGAGAATCCTCATCACGAGATCTGTCCACTGCGGCAGACCATACGGGGAGGACACCCCCGCGCCCAAATAAGGCACCAGCCGGCGCTCATTCCAGGCTTTGCGCAACTCTCGCCGGTATGAATCGGGAAATTCGATCGCCATCAGTTCACCGTGTCGTCCAGGTCCTTCATCGGCGCCCCGAAGAAATCGCACAGGAAGCCATGGCTTCAGCGCTCCACGCGCCCAATTATACCCGCATCCACGAATGCATCGCCGGGCGTTCGTGCGTTCGCTGACCTACACGTCTGCCGGCGGCGGTGACCTTGGGTGGGACGGCGGAGTTGCGGTCCGTACTCCTCGGGGCCACTTCCATCTCGTGGTTGAGGCGAAGCGGTCGTATCTGACCCGCTCGGGGGTCGCCCAACTCCTCGCGTGGCTTCACCACCTGCGGACGGATCGGAAACAAGGCGTGATGCTCCTGACGCGGCACATCTCCCGTCCGGTAGCCGAGCGCCTCATCGAAGCCAAAGTGAATTTCGCGGACGACGCTGGCAACCTCCATCTCGCACTCGGAGACGCCTACCGATGGACCGTTGTTGGCCTGCCGGCGCTGGCGCCGGCCTCGGAGCGGCGCGCTGCCAGCCCCGCGGAGCTTCAATTGCTCTTTCAATTTGTCACCCATCCTGATTCTCTGAACTGGCCTGTCCGGCGGCTGGAAGCGCCGGCCGGCATCGGCAAGAGTAGAGCCGCGCAAGCTCGTCGCAAAATGATCGCCGAGGGATTGCTGGTTCGCACTGGGCCACGCTTCCAGCTCGGACCCGCCCACATGCTGGCGGAGCGTCTGGCCTCCGGCTACGCCCAAGTGCTCCGGCCGAAGCTTGTCCTCGGCCGGTTCCGCGCGCCGGAATCGAAGCCGGAGGATTTCCTGGCTCGCCTTCGCCGTGACGCGCCACCGGACCTTCGGTATGCGCTGACCGGCGGCCCGGCGGCCGGCCTTCTTCAGCACTACTATCACGGGACAGAAGTGCCCTTGTTCCTGGCGCCGTGGGCGCGTGCCGTCCCGCGGCAACTCCGGCTGCTCCCGGATCGAGACGGTCCCATAACGATCTTGAACGCATTCGGAGAAGTGGTCTTCTGGGAGCGGCGATCGCATCACATGCTCGCGCCGCCATGGCTCGTCTACGCGGAACTCCTAAGCGGCAACGATCCCCGTGCGCACGAAGCCGCCCGTGAATTCCGTCGGGAATTCCTGTCGTAGCGCACGCGCCCACGCGCCGTGCCCGGCCTTCCGAAAACGCGGTTCCTGGAAACCACCTCACTCGACTGGGACAAGAAGGCAAGGGATCCGCGCCCCCGCTCGCCAAGCGACAAGCTGCTTTACGCCGGCACGTACCGCTGAACATCGATGCTCCGGGCATGCTCCCGCGTCTTCGAGACGTCATATGCAAGCTGCATGCGCAGCAGGTGGTCCATGTCGGGGCCGAAAGCTTTTTCAATGCGCAAGGCCATGTCCGGGGTGAGCGCGGACTTGCCGTGGAGCAGGTCCGACAGCGTCGCGCGGCGAACTTTGAGAATTTCGGCCGCCTTCTTTACGGTCAGGCCCAGATCCTCGACGATCTCGGTTCTGATCAGGTCGCCCGGATGGGGCGGGTTCTTCATCGGCATCTTGCGCCTCCTAAGGCAGGAACTCCATCTTCCGCAGGGAAGACACTCTGGCGGCCGCGACGGTCATGGCGCGCTTCCAACATTTGTCGCCCGGAGCCGGGCCTTCGATCGCATCACCTGGGTCGGCCGCGACTATTCTCTTCGCGTGCTGCAGCACCATTACGGGCTATTCTGAAAATAGCACTTGCCAATATTCATTCCAGATTCCGAACTGACAATGACCTTTGTTCGCGCCTCCGGTCCTGGCGGCCAGAACGTCAACAAAGTCTCCACCGCCGTCCAACTGCGCTTCGATGTCGGCCAATCTCGCTTGCTTCGCGACGACGTACGGCAGCGCCTCCTGGCGTTAGCCGGCAATCGCGCCACGCAAGAAGGCGTGTTGATCATCACGTCCCGCGTGCACCGTACGCAGGAGGCCAATCGGGCCGAGGCCCGGGCGAGACTGGACGAACTGATCGCCCGCGCTCAAGTCGTACCGAAAACTCGCCGCCCAAGCCGGCCCACGCTCGGCTCCAAGGTCCGTCGGCTCACGGCAAAATCGCAACGATCCGCCTCCAAGAAACTGCGCAGCCGGACGAACGACGACTGAGCTGGCTTATCCTTCCTCGCAAAACGCTTTTCTGAGACTGTCTGGAAGGCCGCCGCAGATGCCCAGGCTCCGAAGGCGACCTATCTGGAAAGTGAGCTCCGAAGATGACTCCTGGAAAATCCCAGAATGCGTCCCAAATACGAGTGGATGGCCGGCCAACGGGAAGTTGAGGTCCGTCGGCGGACTTGCCCGCTCAACTACCTGTTTGCGCGTCATGCGCTCTGAGCTTCCCAGAACGGGGGCCTGTGGCTTCGAGTCTACGGGTCGGGGGCAATACGGCCGGGTGACGCGGGATTCACCTCCCCTACCGTGTGGCCGAAATGCAATCGATAGTTGGTTGCAGGGGGCTGCAACAATCCGAACGTACTCAAGTTGCCGTTCCGTGTGGCTTTGGCGGCAACTGCCTGACAGATCGGCGCTTAATCGAACCGGCGTGGACAACGGATGCTGCCATAGAACGCCCACCACGCCACATACGAAGCTCAGTCGAATCGGCGTCACCGAACCCTTCCAAGCGGCCCGTAGCTCATCGCCCCTGTTTAACACGCCGCCACGCCGTAATCACCGCAAGCACTGTAATCACCGTCATCACCACGCCAACACTCTCCAGTTTGCCTGCTGAAGCCGCACACAGGATCTCAGAATCGCTCCGTAGCGGCCCGGTGGTATGACGGGGGCATCCCGGCGACGGCAGCGATCACAGCGCCACTACTCCCCTGTTCCACTCTCCCTGATCTTCCCCGCCGCCGCTCAACGCTACGGCTTATGACCGACGTTCTTCGCCTTGAGTCGGGAATTGCGCCATCCGCAAACTCCCAATCCCGTCGTTCGGAAGTCGTCAGCGACGGCAACGATGCTGTTCTGCGTGAGCCACACATTTTTCTGGTAGCGTGATCTCATGGTCAAAGGTCCGCTGCCCGACCCGATACTTGAAATTCCAATTCGTCCAGGTCTGAGTTCTTCCGCGCGGGCACTGCCGATCTTTTTTCAAATTCACGCAATCGGCTATCGAACGGAAGAGGAAGAGCGCAAAATAGCCGATCTGTCAGGATGGGCGTAGGGGCGGGTTCCCGACATCTCCACCACCAGCCGCTACGCTATGGAGGATTCCCACATGACTGAAGAGATCATCCGAAAACTCAGCGCCGAACTTCGCAAAGGCATCACAACCGAGCCACAGGTCGTCTATCTATTGGCGGGGATCAGGAAACTCATCGAACGTGACGGCCTCGGTGAAGAGTTCTACAGCCTGAAGTTCCATTGCGATTGGGTCTTGCACTCGCAACTGGAAGGGACCGCCGCCAAACAAATTCTATATCTCTTCGACCAAGCGAAAGCGGCAATGCGACGGGACAACTTGGTATTCGAGGACTTGCCCTTTCAGTTAACGTGGCAAATCGATGCCATTTCCAAGATGCACGTTTTCGAGATGGAATTGCGCTCGTTCCTGGATCGCTACGGATTGCCACCGCTCCTGCTTGGCGACGATGATGGATGGAAGTACTTCCTTCAACTCTACACGAAGGTGATTCAAGACATTCCGTTGATGGTAAGCGTCAGAGCAACGGCAGGGTTGACAGAATCGACGGGGACGGCGTAGGTGGCTACTGGTTCCGGGCGGCCCAGGCTTCGGGGGTGAGTTCGGCAAGCCGTTGGATGGAGATGTCAGCCAGGCCCGGCAACACGGCGCCGAGGTAGTCACGAACCGGAACCTTCAAGCGGCGGCAACTCTCGACGATGGACAGAATGGCCGCCACTTTCGGTCCGGCCTGTGGACTCCCCACGTGGATCCAGTTCTTTCGTCCAAGAGCTACCGGGCGCATCGAGTTCTCGGCCAGGTTGTTACTCAACTCCACCTCCGGGTGCTCCAGGAAGCGCCTGAGTTTGGGCCAGAGCGCGAGCGTATAGGTCACCGCCTTGCCCAGCGCGCTGGAAGGCAGACTGCCCGCGCCAGTCGCTTCGATCTGCGGCTTCAGCAGGTCCAGCAACGGCTTGGCTCGCTCCTGGCGCAGCACATGGCGGGCAGCGTGGTCGAAGTTCTGCGCGCGCGCCTTGGCGTCCACCCCAAACAACTCGTCCATCCGCCGCACGATGGCCGTGGCGATCGCGTCGCTGGGGTTGAGCTTCACCGCGTCGACAAAGTGCCGTCTGGCATGCGCCCAACAACCGACATGCACCATCTTCGGCCCGCCCACCTGGTCATAAGCGATATAGCCGTCGGTCTGGAGAATGCCTTCGAACCGGCCCAGAAACTCTTTGGGGCCGGCGCGTCCTCGCCCCAGGCCGGAAGTCGAACACCGCGCTCCCGCCCGGCCGGCTGTATTGCCACAGATAGGCCTGATGGTTCTGTCCCCGCCGATCGTGCATCTGCACATCCACCGGGGTTTCATCCGCTTGGATATAACTCCCTGTGACTAACTCGCGACCCATCCCCGCCACGATGGGAACCAGCAACTCGCCCACCCGCATCACCCATCCATCCAGCGTCGCGCGGCTGATCTCGACCCCCGTCTCCCGCTCCAGAATCGCGCTCTGGCGATACAACGGCAGGTGGTCGCTATTATGTGGTGGACCACATAATAGCG
>CAWDER010000011.1:0-163492 GCA_963801345.1 Bryobacteraceae bacterium | reverse complement strand
GTCGCGGGCCCGTGCGATCTTCACGGAGTTTACCGGAACCGAAATGGCAGCCGGTCCCCCGAGCGACTTTGGAAGGGTCAAATGCCTTGGCGGCCTGCCCACCGGTCTGTGGCCCACCAAGCCTGGCGAGTTCCCGATGGGGCCACCGTGCACACCCGGAAGCAGGGTCCACATCCGGGGCATGAAGCTGTCCTACTACGTGCAGACCACCGATCCCCGGATCGCGGGAGCGCAGGACATCGTCATCAATGGGAACTTCGACGGCTGGCGAGACGCGACCGGGGACCCGGGATCGGGACACATGTGGGGCACGATCCGCTTGGTGCTCCAGGATAACGGCATCGAAACAGGAGAAGTCTGGGAGGGAACGGTAATCGGTACCCGAACAGTCACTGCAGACGCAGTGCAGTCCACTTTCCACGACGCGGCGCACGGCAGTGGAGGCCGGCTGGAAGGACTCAGGGCCAACTGGCATGTTACATTGAATCCGATCTCGGGAGTAGGCGAGTGCAACGGCTGGATTCTCGATCCGGGCGGCAAATTAACGCGATAGCATCGAATCTATGGGTGATCTGGAAGAGCAGAACAAGTCTGTCGTGAGGCGATTCGGGGAGGCCCAACGAAATCGCAGGCTGGACCTTCTCGATGAACTCGTGGCGCCTGATTTCGTCCGCCACTGCCAGGCAACTCCGTGGCTACAGGTCCGCAGCCGCGAAGAGTTAAAGCGATTTCTTGAAGAGGACTGGAAGGCGGTGCCCGACGGGCAAATCAGCGAGCGGTTCCTGGTGGCGGAGGGAGAGTATGTTGCCATGTACGCTCAGTATGCAGGCACCCACACCGGACAGTGGGGTCCGATTCCTCCGTCGCAGAAGCGTTTCGAACTGGACTGCAGTGGCGTGATTCGCCTGGCCGGCGGCAAGATTGCCGAATTGTGGATCACATGGGACAACGTCGCTGTGCTCACCCAACTTGGGCACTGGCCACCGAAAACAGAAGTCTCCAGTGCGTGAAGAGGCACGACCGGCACATCGGCACCGCGCTTGCCATCTCGATGCTGCACCAGCATTCTTAGATTGCTTAGATCTATGCTTTGGATGGGTTCCGTCCGGTTGGTCGGCGATCAGGAAGTTGGCCGCGATTACTGCCCGAGAAGTCGACATGGTGCCGCCGAACTTCCGGATGCGCCGTCACCCGCGTTATCGACTCGTTCGGTGGGCATCGGCGTTCCTGGAAGAGGACGGGCGTACCGCTCAATGCCGCAAACTCTTGGTGGGGCGTCCGCCCCACAGAGCAGCGTTGCCGCAACCAAATTCGTGGAGCGCAGTCCTGCGCGCCACGCCGGCAGTTCTGCCGGCGGGACCGCCGGCATTGCAGGCCTGGCGGGCTGCTCCACGCGGGAGGGGTAGATTCTACGCTGCTGAGCGTTTCACATCTGAGCCGGCAGGGCCGGCGAGGTGACGGGCGGCCTGGAGGCGCTGGAGCTCGTGGAGGTCGCGGAAGAAGGCGCGCTCGATGCGGGTCTGGTAGCGGCTGAGGGTATCGAGGGCTTTGGGGGCGATACCGGCGCCCACGCAGATGACATAGGCCGGTTTCCCGGTGGCGTCGAGGCGGACTTTGAAGTAGCCGGCTTCGAGCTTGCGACAGACGTCGAGGCGCCGCTGGGCCACGGCGATCTGGTGGACGAGGGCGGTTTCCAGGGGGCCGACGGGCTGGAGGTGGTCGAGGAGGGAGTTGCGGAGTTCGTTGAAGGTCTCCTCGGCTTCGAGTGAGACGACGGCGTCTTCGGCGACGAGGCCGTGTTTGAGGGCGTTGAGGCGGCTGGCGGCCTTGCCTTCGGGGGTCTTGGGGCCGGTGCTGCGCTGAGCATTGCGGCGATTGGCGGCGATTTGTTTTTCGGATGCCATACGGTTTGCTCCTTCGTAGAGGAATTGCGCGCGGAGTCCGGCGCTTTCCAGGGTAGCTTACGAATTGGCGGCTGAAGGGGTTGGCGATTGAGGATTTGGTTTAGAATCAGCGAGTTAGACTATTTTGTTGGGTTGTGATCGTGAGGATCGGGGGGTGCCGGGCCGGGCGATTGCTGGCGGTCAGAATTCCGGGTAGAAGGAAATGTCGCGGGAATGTTGTGCATTGACGTGCTGCGCTCCCGGATGTATTATCACTGTGAATTGTTTGAAGGGCGGGTATGGAATGGTGAGGCCGCGGAAGAGCCTGGGCGTCTTTGTGTCCTCGACCTCTCAGGACCTGGAGGACTACCGCGCCGTGGCACGCAATGTCATCCTGGATCTTCACTGGCGGCCCGAAATGATGGAACATTTCGACGCCATGCCCGAACCCACAGTGGTGGCCTGCTGCAATGCTGTCGAGCAATGCGACCTCATGCTGTTGCTTGTCGCCTGGCGCCAGGGATGGGTTCCCACTGTGGAGCAGGGCGGCAATGGCCGCGACTCTGTTACGGCATTGGAGTTGGCGCACGCGCGCAGGAAACAAATACCTGTCTTGGTGCTGCTCGCCAATACATCGTGGCCAGGGAGCCTCTGGGAGGAGGAGCAGGGCAAACGCGAGTGGGTGAAGAGCTTCCGGGAGGGCCTGAATCAGTCGGCCGCATTTTTCGATTACGAGCCGCCGACCACGCGTGAAGCGGAGCGGCTCCCGGGTTTTCGAGCCATAGTCAAGCAGAACCTGCTGGCATTCAAGGAACGAATCCCGCCTGACGAGCAGGAGACCCCGGGCTTCGAGTTCTTCCGCAGCGCCCGCGACGGGCTGCTGGAAGGCGCGAGCATCCCCGTGCTCGGGTGCGGAGTTTACGGCGACGGCCCGCTCAGTTCCCAGGCACTTGTGAAGTCGCTCTTAAAGTCGCTCCTGCCGGGAAGCGAGGATGCCCCTGGCGGACTGTCGAAGGAGCGTCTGCCGCTGGCCACCGCCGCCGAATACCGGGAACGCTTCGACGGCTCGCGCGAGCAGTTCCTCATGCGCTTCCGGAGAATCCTCGAACAGCAGGCCGCGGAAGCGGCGTCTCCTCCGCTGCTCGACTGGCTGGCCGGCCTCGAAGAACCTCTCTCTGATCGTCTCCGCCACCTACGACCGGCTGCTCGAGGAGAGACTGGAACGGGCCGGTCGGAAATACGTTGTCGTCTCGCATGTCCTGCGGTCCTATGAAGGCCGGGAGGACCGCAAAGTGCTCGTCCTGCGGCCCGGAATGCCTTCCGAGTACTGCACCGCCAACCTGATCTGTTTCGCGCCCGATGAGTTGGTGCTTTACAAGCCGCTGGGCTCCCCCTTTCTCCACGACGGCCTGGATCCGAACCTCGAGATCGATACCGTGGTCGTCACCGAGACCGATCACGCAGTGTTTCTGCAGCATCTGGCCAGCCCGGAAACCGGCGTTCCCAATTCGCTTCGCATCCGTTTCCGGCGCTCCCCGCTGCTCTTTCTGGGCTACACGATGGACGTTTGGCAGTACCGGCTCATGATGCTGATTTTTCAATCCGCCGGCCACCAGGGCCGGAATGCCTCCGTGCTGGCGGTCCGCGTTCCCGATGCCGAAATCGAAGAGCTCGCGTGGAATCGCCTGAACACCAATCTCATTCGTATGGACCCCAACCAGTTCGCGCGTTCCGCGCAGGCCCTCGAAAGAGCCGCGGAGTAGAACACCCATGTCACACGCCGCGCCGGCCGTGCCTTCGCGACCTGGGAATGAGCTTCCGTACGTCGGGCTCCGGCCCTTCGAACGGCACGAGAGCAACCGCTTGTTCGGCCGCAACCGGGACGCGCAGATCCTCTGCGATCGGACCCTCTCCGGCCGGTTGACCATCCTGTACGGGCAATCGGGGCTGGGTAAGTCGTCTCTGCTCCGGGCCCTGGCCATTCCCAAGCTGGAGGAGGGCCATGCCCGTGTCGTCTACTTCGATTCCTGGGCGCAGGAAGACCCGCTTCACGCGCTGAAAGAGGAGCTCATCGGGCTGGCTTCCGCTATCGGCGTGACGGACGCGGGCCGTGGCTCTCCGACGCTTGTCGAACTGGTGCGTCTGCTCAACAACGTGGATGAGCAAAGCGTCGTTCTGATCCTGGACCAGTTTGAGGAGTTCCTGGTGAATCACGCGCAAGCGCTGGACCCGCTGCGCGACGAATTGGCGGCACTCGTTCGCGCGCCGCGCGTGGACGCTGCCGTGGTGCTCTCGCTGCGTGAGGAGTTTCTGGCGGCCCTGGAGCCTTTCCGCCAGCAGATCCTGAACCTGTTTCAGTCCGCCTATCGTCTGGAACCCCTCTCCGAACCGGACCTCCGCGACGCCATTCGCCGTCCTGCCGAGGAATTCGGAGGCTCTTGCAGGCAGGATATGGCGGATCAGTTGATCCAGGAGCTGCGCGGAGCACAGGATGACCGGTCCTCCGGCGGTCCCCCGCTCGTGGAGCTTCCGATGCTCCAACTCGTCTGCCAGGAGCTGTGGAAGCACGCGACGGACGGCCAACTCTCGCGGGAGCTCTACGAGAGCATGGGAGGCGCACAGCGTATTATCGACCGCTACGTCCGCGAACTCATGCCGAAGCGCTCGCGCGAGCAGAGCTTGACCGCGCGTCTGCTGGTCCCCCTCGCTCCCCCCAGCGGTCTGAAAATGTCCTATACGGTCGAGGACCTGTCGAGCATGACGGGCCTGGATCCAGCAGCCATCGCCGACGAACTGGAGAGGTTGAGCCAGGCGCGCATCCTGCGCACCCGCCAGCATCGCGGCCGGCGCTATGAACTCGAGCATGACGCGTTCATCCCCGTATTGTCCGCGTGGCGGAATCACGTGCTCGATCACGACAGGCAGATGCGGCACCGCCGGAGGCTTCTTATTGCGTGCGCGGTCGTAGCTGCGGTCAGCTTGCTTCCTCTCGCGTGGTTTTTGGCAGCTCAGTCCCGCACTGCACAGGAGTTGCGTTTCCGGAAGGCCCTTTCTGCCGACGATCCTTTGACCAGCGCCCTGGCACTAGGCGAACTGGGCGATTCCCGCATCGCCCGGCAAGCAGTTGCCGAGGTACGTCAGGCCGCCGTTGCCGCAATCCCTGCCGCAGTGCTTCGTGATCGCGAAGCGCAGGCGCCCGGCCAACCGTTGTTGGGCGCGTGGTTCACGTCGGATGGCCGGCGAGTTGCGACCGTTTCAGAGAACGGGACATTGAAACTGTGGAGCGCTGATGGCAGCGGCAAGCCGGCCGTTCTCCAGATTACAGGCGGGGCTAGACTCTCTGCAGTGGCGGTAAGCCCGGACCTTCAGTGGGTTGCCGCTGGCCTCGAGAATGGCGATCTACAACTCCGCCGCGTTTCCGGGACCGAGGTCGTTCGCATTCCTCAATCGCACTTGAAAGTCACCGCGTTGGCCTTGAGCCCCAACGCCGAGCGCATTCTTGCAAGCTACTCGGATTACAGCGTCAGGATCTGGAGTCGTGACGGCGTCCACGCTGCGGTCCTGGGAAGCCCAAAGCCGGCACACCTTGGCGAGATAATGAGCCTTCAATTCGATGCTCGGGGTGAACGTGTGCTTACAGCTTCGTTGGACGGCACGGCCAAGATCTGGGCCGTGGACCGGCCCGGAACGCCGCTCGCAGTGTTCCGGGACGATAAGCTACGCAGCATATACAGCGCCGCACTGAGTCCGGATGGCAAGCGGGTGATCTGCGGACTCGAGGATGGCGCCGTGCTCATCTGGAATAGCGAAACAAGGGGTGATTTCGTCGAGCTGAAGGGACATGACAAAGAGGTCATCAGCGCCTCGTTCAGTCCTGATGGTCTTAAGGTCGTTACAGGGTCCGAAGATAGAAGCTCCAGAGTCTGGGATTTGCGCCTCGAGGCCGGCGCTGGGGGGGCCAGGTTGAACTCAGATGTATCGCCGATGATTCTGAGGGGCCACACCGGTCCGGTCAGGGCGGTCGCCTTCAGCCCGGACGGATCCAGAATCCTCACCGCCTCGGACGACGGTACAGCCCGGATCTGGTGGAGCGAATCGAAAGAACCGCGGATCCTCGGCAACCACACTAAACCCATCGAAATGGTCGTCTTCAGCCGGGACGGGAACAAGGTCGCCACCGCATCCCGCGACGCCACGGTTACAATCTGGACTCTCGCCGGATCCATCAATCCCATAACTCTGAAAGGTCACACAGACTGGGTCCGCAGCGTTGGCTTCAGCCCGGACGGGAGAACTGTGGTCACGGGTTCTGAGGATCAGACAGCGGGCCTATGGGATCTTGAGACCGGCCGAAAGCAGTTCCGGAAGGTTCCGGGGTTGTTCACCGTCGCGTTCACACCTGACGCCGCGGGGATCATAACGGGAACTCGCGAAACCGGCGGCCCGACCGTCGAGGTCTGGCCCGCCAATCCCTCAGCAGACCAGCCATTTTTGAGAATCGAAAAGGAAAGACAGTGGGTCTTCTGCGTCGCCTTCAGCCCGGATGGTTCCAGGATCGTTACGGCTTCTTTTGACGGCACTGCGCGTATCTGGACTCGCGAGCCGGGAAAGTGGGCGGTCAAGGATCCTCCCATCACCCTCCTTCACCGCGACAGGGTATTTAGCGCACTCTTCAGCCCGGACGGGAGCAGAATCGCCACGTCCTCGGCTGACGGGCAAGTGCGCATCTGGGACCTCAGCGGTAGGCTTCTGAGAGAGTTCGCCCACTCCAAAGAGGTGTGGCAAATCGCGTTCAGTTCCGACGGGAAATTGCTTGTCACTTCTTGTCTTGACAACACCGCGAAGATTTGGGACGTCGAACACGGCGCATTGTTAATGACCCTTTCCCATCCAGCGGGGGTGCGCGCGGCTGCCTTTCGACCCCGAACCACGGAAGTGGTCACCGGGGCCGACGATGGCAGGGTGCGCGTGTGGCGAACAGATGTCGGTCAACTGTTGGACTACATGAAAGGGGCAAGCACTGCGTGTCTCACGCCATCGGAGCGGGTTCGTTTCCTTGACGAGTCCGAGAACAGGGCCGGCTCCGCTTACGCCGACTGCGAAGCGCGTAAGGGTCGATGAGGGTCTACCAGTTCACGACGATAGTGGAAGGTTGGAGCCCCTTTTCATCGATCATCACGTCAATCTGATGCTGCCGCTGGCCAAGCCTGACCCGAACGTTATACTTCCCGGGCTTGGGATCCGACAGGTAGAAATACCCTTCGTTGTTCGCGATGATCCGATACACCGGAGGCTGGTTAGGGTAGACCGGGTAGACAAAGAACTCGACGAGGCATCGGCCCTGTGGGGAGCTGTTGCGATCGACGATTCTACCGGAAACCTGCCGCTGCGCCGTAGCAACACCTGACAAGAGAAGCACTGTCCACAGAATCAGCGCCGGAATGGTTCGCATCCATCGCATCTCTATCCCCCCAAAGAGTAACGTTATCCGCTGGTCATTCTTCAGTGTTGAGCACCAGGGGCTTCAATTCCGTGCTCTTCGACACTTTGGCCACAATGCTAACGGATTTACCGCTGGCCTTAGCCGTGATCGTATATTTTCCGGGCGGCACTTTGAAAACGAAGGTGCCGGCGGACCCCGTCTTCATAGTTGCCGTAACCCTCGGCCCCTCGATAGTCACGTCGGCGTTGACCAGGCCCTTCCCGCTCCGGTCAACGACTTTGCCACTCACCTGCACCGCAACTTCAGGCTCCTCAGCCTTCTTCTTCTCGGAGTCGGGCACCGTCTGCGCGGAGGGGGCGGGTTGATCGCCCGGGGGCGGATCCGCTTGCTGCCCATGGACAACCGCCGACAGGGTCAGGATAACCGCGAAGCCTCCTGGCAACTGGCGTGGCATGCAAACGCTTCCTTTCAAGACTCTTCGCTCACATAATACGTCAGAGCGAGGAGGATTACAACGCCTGAAATTGCCGAAAATTGCAGGCAAGCTGGCACGGTTTTCAGCCAACGGACGTCTCCGGGCAACGGCTCGGTGGAAGCCGCACTCGGCATGGGAGTCCATTCTGGCTGGACTACAGATAGGCTGTTAAGAATTCCGAGATTGCGTCTCAGCGAGGATCGATTGACTTTAGACTGCGGATCTACCATCATCTGCTGAGGAGCTACCCCATGGTCATCGTTTTTGTGCATGGCTGGAGCGTCCGCAACACCAACACTTACGGACAACTCCCGGCCCGGCTCAAGAAATCCTTCCAGTCCACAGGCAAGAGTGTCCGTGTGGAAAACGTCTACCTCGGCCAGTACGTTAGTTTCGACGACGCCGTCACTCTCGACGACATCGCCCGTGCCCTCGACTTCGCGCTCCGCGAAAAGTTATACGACGCCGAAAAGAAGCAGTGGACCCAATTCGCCTGTATCACCCATTCCACCGGTGGCCCCGCCGTCCGTCTCTGGATGGAGCTCTTCTACGGCAAAAACCGCCTCGCAGGCTGCCCCATGTCCCACCTAGTCATGCTCGCGCCTGCCAACCACGGCTCGGCTCTGGCCCAGCTCGGGAAGAGCCGCCTCAGCCGCATCAAGTTCCTCTTCGAAGGCGCCGATCCCGGAACACGTGTCCTGGACTGGCTCGAACTGGGCTCCGATCTCAGTTGGGATCTCAATATCCGCTCGCTCGAGCATGATTACGCCTCCGCCGGAGTCTGGGTCTTCACCCTCACCGGCCAGAGGATCGATCGCTCCCTGTACGACCACCTCAACTCTTACACCGGCGAGCCAGGCTCCGACGGGGTGGTCCGCGTCGCCGCGGCAAACCTGAACTACCAATCCGTTCGCCTCGTCCAAAAAGGGGGGAGACTCGAGCTGGACTCTCAGCAACAGACTCGCCCGACGGCCTTCGGTATTCTACCTGGGTGCGCTCATTCAGGAACCGGCATCGGCATTATCAGGAGCGTGAAGGCCACCGGCGATCACCCCACCCTCACTTGGGTACTCCGCTGCCTCGGCGTCGAGAACGTGGCCGCCTACGACGCAGTCGCCAGGGAGCTTGACGAGCTTTGCGCTCAGACGCAGAAGAACGAACGCCTCGAAGTCGTCGAGAAGAAATTCCAACCGGACCAGAAATACTACACCTACCGCTACTCTATGGTGGTTTTCCGCTTGCGCAGCGATCGCGGAGAGATTCTGCCCGACTACGACCTCATCCTTACTGCCGGCCCCGACTACTCTCCCGATGACCTCCCCACCGACTTTTTCGTCGATCGGCAGCGCAACTCCCGCAGCCCCGGACAACTCACGTACTACCTCAACTACGACGCCCTCGACAAACTCCGCAGGGGAGGCGCCGAGGGCCGCATCGGCTTCAAGGTCAACGCCCGCCCCGACAAGGGGCTCGCCTTCTATCAAGTCGCCGAATTCCAGTCTGACACCGGCGGCATTCGCCAGTTCTTCCGCCCGAACCAAACCACCATGGTGGAGATTGTTCTTACGCGCAAAGTCGACGCGCGCGTCTTCCGCCTCAGCGAAGACCTTCCGCGGGGCGACAAAGGCGAAGAGATCACAGATCATCCAACGGGCACCCTCGTCACGTAGCGAGCCACCGAGCATTGGCTTGACGGGGGGAAG
Organism: Bryobacteraceae bacterium; assembly: GCA_963801345.1. GTDB lineage: Bacteria > Acidobacteriota > Terriglobia > Bryobacterales > Bryobacteraceae > CAWDER01. The sequence goes on along the minus strand of CAWDER010000011.1, from coordinate 153,988 downwards.
TGATGGTTTGGACGGAGTGCGCGGGCACAACCGTGCTGCGGCCATCCTCGTGACGCAGGAAGTGGTGGCTGCCGTTGACGCGAAGAACGCGAAAGCCTCCCTATTCGAGGGCAGCAATGAGGTGAGGACCAGTGACGCGGGGAATCCGGCTCATGCCGCGATGGTCACGCGCTGGATGCCCACAAACTCCAAATCCTGATCGGGCGCACCCTCGACTTCCATACACAGCTTTATGGCTTCGCGGATGCGGTCGGTGACCTCGTCGAGAGATCGCGCTTGGGTATGGCACGCGGGTAACTGCGGCACTGAGCCTATGTAATAGCCCTCCGCGTCGCGCTCAATGACAACATCGAACTGGCGTGGCACCGGGTGAATCCTCGGCCATTGTAGCCCGCATTGCGCCGCCTCGGGCGGCCGGCGGGGGGCGGACACCCGAGCGCCGACCGGTCAGAAGGGAATTTGTCGCCAGCTTCGTGATCAAACGCCTGCTCCGCTCAACATGGCCCGATTCTTGATCTCGGGGCGTGACGCAAAAGTGAACCGGCGCGCGCACAACACGCCGCTTCACGGAGCGTGAGGTCATCTCGTGGCGTACTCGTGAAAACCTGCGCCCTCTTGGCTCTAAGGTCCTGCAGAGGGAACATCAATCGCCCACATCGCCTCTAGCACCCTCTGCGCATCCGCTCCAGAAATCCTGCCAAAACCGTTCACACCCCAACCGACACCCCACGAGTTAGCGAACTTGATCGAAGCGTTGGCGGCGTCGAAGCTCACGATCACCACGGCGTGACCTCCTACAAGCGTCCCCTTGTCGCCCAGTCTGATGATGCCGGTCTTGCCCGCTTCATCGGACATCCACTCATCCGTGACGTTGACCTCTGCCAAAACCGGCCGTCCCTGTGCGAGTTGCTGCGGGATGTCTTCGTAGCTTGAAAGCCGGAATGCTCTCGCGCGAAACATAGCGGCGGCCGAGTCCAATTCCTGCCAAGTCATGCCCTTGGGCAAACCTCTTGAACCAGCGATATAGGGCCAGCGATCCTCAGGCGGTGCACCAAAGGTCTCTGCAACGTATAACGCGGCAGCCATATCGGTTCCTTCGGTCTTTGGCCCAAAGCGGTCCAAGCTCTTGGCTTTCTCGTAGAGATACCGGGCCGAAAGGGTTACAGGACGCCTCTGCTGCGCGAGTGAAGCTTCCATGGCCACCACAACCGCCAGTCCCGCCACGGCACCCTCCGGTCCGGAGTCGCGGATACGGATCCACTGAGACAAATCTGCCGGTGCGACGGAGACGACGGGACGCCAATATCGCCACCCCAACCACCCCGCGGTGGCGAGGACTACCAGAACCGCAGTTGTGACTAGCACCTTGCGCCCGCTCACTATAGGAGCAGACCAGCGGGAGATGGGAACAGGTTTTGCGATCCCTTCCACCTTCTCCAATGCCCGCGCCAGGAGCTCCACATCTTGCCTCCAGTGGCGGTCACTGAATTCAAATGCCTGGCGTCGAAGCAGCGGTGCCAGATCCGCGGGTATCTCCGTCTCGCTCGGCATTGTTGCCGATATTAGGACGGGTATCACACGGATCCCACGCTTCAGCGCCCGGCTGATCTCCAACCGTACCCAGTCCTTTGGATCGTCTAGCCGGCGACGGCCGTCATGGTCGGTTACGGCCGACCAGCGTGGGCCGATCACGACTATGAGCGCTGCACAAGAGTCGAGCGCTCGGTCCAGCGCACTCTCATAGTCCTCACCTGGGTCCAATGTGTCCACATCCCGGAAAATCGAGTCACGCCCGAAGATCTCCGACAAATCGTCGGCGAGCCGCCCTGCAGCAACGTCACTGTCGCTCCGCCGGTAGCTTACGAAAATTCCCGACATTGCCACCTTCCTGAGGTAGACCTATTCTACCGTTGTGGGAATGTAATCGTTGCGCATCATAGCAATGGCCATGGCGTGGACTCCACCTCGGAGGAGTCGAGGGTCAAGGTGATGGATTCAGAGATGGGGTGTTTGGTGGTGGAAGGAGATGCGGCGGGTGGCCACAACGTCAGCACCTTGTGCTCGCCGGGCTGGATCGTGCGCTCCATTGAACTTGCAAGCACGACTAGCAGCCTCGGCCACTAAGCCTACCAGAACTTGAATGACTGGATTATCTGCGGCGCAAATGGGCCCAGCAACGTCAGCCTGTAAATGAACGTCGAGGAACCGAAATACACGAACTCGTTTGGAGCAAGCAATATGTTGAGCGAAATCCGAGTTCCCTGAAGATTTCCGGCGACGATTGGGGCACGGAAGCCGGCTGGACCATGGATGTCCAGCCACTTTTCCAGCGGCAACTGGCTCTCGTTCTGGAAGACGTCCACGGTGGCTTGAGGCAGTTCAAGATTTGCCGTCTCGGCGGCAGCGAGTTGGCGATCCTCGAAGCTGACTCGGCAGGCCAACGACGGTATCGCCGGTTCAGGCCGTTCCCTCTCGGGTAGAAGCACAAAGCTATCGGGATACGCGATGGAGAACCGCCACCGCGGATTCCTGTAGCTCAACCATTTCGGGTCTGGCACTTGAACACCCCCTTCCATTTTGCACACCCTGACACGGCAGCCGGGTGCTGCTCCGCGCCAGCCACGCGTGAAAATCAGGCAACAAATCATCGGGTGGGGCGCCGGCCCCACCCTCATGAGTGTCTGCTTCTTCGTAGGTAAACGAGGCTAGCAGCTAGCCGCACTCCTTACGGTTTTCCGCCGACGACCAAATCCTTCAAAGACTTGGCGCGGTCATCAAAATACGGAGAGGCCAGTTCAAGCGGATTGGCGGTGCGCCGAAAACTATTGTGTCCATTCACGTAGTTTCCAGTGGCAAACTGCCAGATCCACGGACCACCACTGCAGCCGCCCGTCATATCGCACCCGATGACGATCGGCTTGGGACTGCCGGGCACGCTTCCGTCATAAGCGTAGGAAGCTTGGGTATCGACCATACGCCCGCCAGTGAACGGAGCGCCAGCCGGGTAGCCCACTGCGTGCCAATGCTGGAACTTCGACCAGTTCCAGGCGAATCCCAGCCAGCCCACCACAGCACTGATTTTCTGGCCGGCGCTGTTGGGGTATAAAACTCCGCCTCCCATATCTGCGAACAGGCCGTTCGGATTGCCCTTCTGGTACCAATCCGTCTTGGTGGCAAGCCACGCTACGGCCCATTGGCCGTAAGGTGCGGCGCCGTCTCTATAGGCGGGGACGAAAACCATCTTGTCAGACCAGCCCGTCGTCTTATTGTCCCCCGCATGCACGACGTGACCGGCCGTCCAAATGGCGTAGTTTCCGATCGATGCCGCCGAGGCAACCCAGGATCCGCCGTTCTGCTTGAAGAAAACCTTGCCTACCGTGACATAAGGATAAACTGTGTACGGGCCGATAGCTTCGACGTTATAGCGTGTGAAGGGTGGCGGATAGTCATACCCGCCGGCGCTCGCGAGCGGTGCTTCGGCCGTCGGAGAGCCTTCTGTGGGCGCACCACCGACTTCTAGGCCCCCTTTCCCCAACACGGGAACAGGCGGCCCCATTTCCGCTGCGACCCCCTCCATTTCGGACAATGCCTTTGCATTGACTTCGGGGAGAGGATACGGTCGGGCGTCCAGAAAATCTGCAACGGTCCAGAGTTCGGCTGCTGCGGCTTCCAGCGCTCGCACAGGCGACTTAATGTTGTCCTGCACCGCGCCGGTCGGAGTGTCGCCCGATCCTTGCCCACCATTTTCGCTGTCTTTTGCCATTGACTTCTCCTTTCGTCAAGTCAGCCAGGATTTCCGCTTTGGCTTCCCGCCTTGGCAGCCTGGTCAATCGGCTAGAGTTTCAGTCTGGCCCTCTAGACACAGTCCGCGTTTACGGAAACATCCTGCAATGGAATGGGATAGTGCTCCTAAAAAGGCCCGAACAGCCGGGAAGGAGTTAGTTAGCCTCGTGTCAACTTGTGACGCTAGCTGGGTATCGTACTTGAGTCCACGAAGCCTGCCAGCCAGAATTCCAACCGTTGGGTCCTGGTTGCAGATTCGATTATACACCTGCTGTCAAGGGCGAGATTCAGGAGTTTCCTCAGATTCTATGGCCCTCCCAGCCGAACATGAGTTCGAGTTGCTGACTTGGGGGGCGGCTGTGCCCAGGGATCTGGACTGGTTCGGGTAACCTTCATCTTCTGGCCGAGGAAGGTCGCCGCAAAGTAGGCGGACGCTGTGACGAGCACGACTAAGTTCTTCAGCCGTTGGTACTTCATCACGGGGATGTCCTCCAGGTTGTAGCTCTGTTTGACGAAGCGGAAAGTCCCCTGTCGGGTAAGGGACTGGCGCGCTACGCGGCCTGAGTCCTTTTTTGGACGATGTGTCCTTGTCTGGACACGCCGATCTCCCAGCCTTACGCGCAACGCGAAGTAGACACCCTTCTCTCAACCTTGGCCAGATTGACCAGTGGTGTCCGTCGGTCGGACGGCCGAGTCGATCACCAAGCCCATGACGCCCAATAGCTCCTCTGCAACAACGCGGCAGGATGATAGGGCGTCGCGGCCCTGGTTGTACGTGAACACCTTCTTCGCGCGCGCTTCGGGGTTGTCTGGTATCCGGATTCGAACCGACCAGAACGCGTCTAGCAGCTCTCCATGTTCTCCCCAGGTAAGGTGCAGAATCTGTCCTCCCGTGCCGTCCGGCTCTACCTGATGCGTCTTGATGACCTTTGGGCTTCGCTGTTTCCAGCCAGCTTACCGCCCGCATCCGGCCTCTCTGCTAATTTCTGTTCGTACGGTCGGAAGTTTGCTACGCGCTTCCTTCAGCTTCGCCTCGCGGCTACGCCTTGCGTTTCGCTACGGTTGCCGTCATCGGCTCCGATTGGCTCCTTTCATCCAATAAGATTCTGCCCATGCTGGGCACACTGGAGCGCGCAGTCGTGCGCGCCACGCCGGCGGTCCTGCCGGCGGGACCGCCGGCATTGCAGGTCTGGCGACCTGCTCCACCGCCGGCGACGAACGCATGGCATCAGCCGGGTCGAAGCCGCAGGTTCCATGCAGTGAGGGCAAGACGGGGTGGCGATCGCGGATTGGGTAGAATCTAGCAATGAAAAACTCAGTTTTGGGGATGATTGCATTCGCGGTTCTTACGGGATGCGCCACAGCACCGCCGCCCGTCGTGGATCACCGCGCCGAAGCGATCGAGCAGATCCGGGCTGCCGAGGTGGCCGCGATTCGGGCCTTCGGCGCGCGCAACGCAGATCAGTCGGCATCCTTCTATGCGGCGGACGCGGCCTTGATGATGACCAACTCCCATACAGTCAAAGGCGCGGACATCCAACCTGTCCTCAAGGAAATGATGGCTGACCCGAATTTCTCCATGCAGTTCGTCACGGCCAAGGTCGAAGCCAGCAAGTCGGGCGAACTGGGCTATACGAGGGGCGCGTACACGCTGACGATGACGGATCCGAAGTCGAAGAAGATCCTGCGGGAGGCGGGCAAGTATCTAACGGTTTACGCCAGACAAAATGACGGCAGTTGGAAGATCGTGGATGACATGACCAATCCCGATGCGCCCGCGGCGCCGGTGGCCGCGAAGCAGTAGCGCATTGCTTCGGCCGGCGCGCGGCAGAACCGGGCGCCTGCACGGTTCACAGTGACGCTTAGGTGGCGTGAAGTGGAGGTAGTTGCGGAATTGGAAGGCAAGCGCTCCCTCACGGTCGCGCTTCGGATTGCGCCGGTGCGCGCGTCTTCAGGCGGTCTTTCCGACGGCAAAGCTCAAGCGGCAGACCACAAACGACGATGGTCGGCCCCACGCCTCGGCTAGCGCGGGGCGAGGCCGTTCTTGGTCAGGAACTCGCGGATCGTGGTGTAGATTTTGGTGCGCTCTTCGGGCGTGAAGCCGCCGTGCCTGCCTCCCGGGATCGTCAGCAACTGGTTTGGCACGCCGGCTTTGCCGAGGGCCTCATGCAACCGCACGGCATGATTGTAGGGAACCGTGGGATCCGCGTCGCCGTGGATGGTGAGGATGGGCGGCAGCCCGGCCCTGACGTAGGAAAGCGGGGAGACGCGGCGCGCGATTTCCTGGCGATTGGGGAGGCTGCTCAGCCAGGCCACCGCGTAGGTCTTCCGGTTGGGGCCATCGAGCAGATCGCCCACGTCCGTAATGCCATACCAGTTGATAATGGCCGCGACTTTGGGCAGCGGAACGCCCGGACACTGGCGGTCGAGACCGGCTTCTTCCCCGATCATGCCGGTGGTGAGGGAGAGATGGCCTCCGGCCGAATCGCCGCTCACTACCAGCCGCGCGGTGTCAATCCCGTAGGTTTGCGCCTGCGCGGCCACGAAGCGCAGCGCGCACAGGCAGTCCTCCACCGCGGCGGGGGCCAGCGACACTCGCGCTAGACGGTACTCCACGTTTACGACGTTCCACCCCATCTCCAGCCAGGGAAGCACCGAAATCAGCCCGGCTTCCTTGGATCCGCCGGTCCAGCCGCCGCCGTGGATCCAGACGAGCGTCGGCTGGGGGCCGGTGACGTCGCGCCGCTTGTAGATATCCAGCTTGGCTTCGTAGTTGTTGGCGACCAGATAGGTCAGGTTCGGGAAGACCTGGTACTGGTTGAGGGCGCGTACAGCCCATTCCGCGGAGGGGGAAAGCTGGGCCGCGGCGGGGCGGGAGGCACCCGCTAAAAGTGCGGCGAAGAGGAGAAAGCCGAGGCGCTTGCGCATGGGGTTTATCTTGAACCAGAAGACGCGCCGCGCGCAAGCGCCTCCGAACCAGCGGGCCAATGGGCCCGTGAATGCGACGGAATCCGATCGGATGTTACTTGCCCTTCAGTCCGTCGCGCCAGGCGATTGCCTCGAGCTCGACCCGGACCGCGTCCGCGACGGGCACTACGGGGCGCGCCTGGAATTCAAATGCCGGGAACGTCGAGCAAACCTTGTGAACTGTCAACGGGTCGTCGCAGTCCACCAACATATGCCCACCCCAGTCGCCCACACGCACCACGAACATCTCGATTTTGAAATTGGCGGGCGCTTTCCATTGACCGAATACGTCAAGGATCCGTTTCTGGGCATTCTCGTACTCCGCGGGCGACCCTTGCGGGCGCTCGAACCAACTGATCATGTACTTCATCGGTTTCCTCCTCTTTTTTCTCGATGTTCTTGGAACGATTGCTGTTTGGGAGGGATGAGAAGGAAACGGAAGCAGCCATATTGAATCCCAGTATCTATTTAGTGTACACCCAGGCGGCTGGCTGGCTTGCCTCGACAGGATTGTCGAGGCGGCACGTGTGGGCGCGTGCGCTACAATGCGCCGCGGCGCGCGGGTTCAGGGCTTGCAGCGTTGGTTGTCCATCTGGTCCAGCTTTTGCACCCGACGGCGGAATTGCTCTTCCGTGCTGAACTTCGCGCTCAGAAACGCGCTCAGCACTTGTTCCATGGTCTTAGGGCCGATGATCCAGGCCCCCATGCAGAGCACATTCACGTTGTCGTGCTCGACGGACTGGCCGGCCGAGTATGGGTCATGGCACAACGCCGCGCGGATGCCGCGCATTTTGTTGGCGGCGATGGCGGCGCCGACGCCGGTGCCGCAAACCAGGATGCCGCGCTCGGCCCGTCCGCTTCTGACGTCTTCACACAACGGCATGGCGATATCGGGGAAGTCCACCGGGGTGGTGCTGAAAGTTCCGCGGTCCCTGACCGTGTGGCCCCAAACCTTGAGCATGTCGATCACCGCGCCCTTCAGTGGGAAGCCGGCGTGATCGCTCCCAATCACGAGATTCATCCTGGGCATGTCTTTCACCTGCCGCACGGGAGCTTCGGATTGCCCGCTTTGCAGCGCGGGAAGTAGTATGCCGTTGTGCAAGAAACCACGTCGATTCATGGTAAGGCCTCCCTTCAGGCTGGTTCCATCTCGTCCGCGAGGCTCCGCATCCGCCGAAGCCGCGCGCGGTATGCCTCATAGAGTCCGCCGGCATGCTCCCGAAGAGTTCTGCGCGAATTCGTGACGGGCATCTTGGTGGTCGCGAAATCCACCTGCTTGATCCATTCCTCGGGGATTCCCGCCGGTCCGTTGAGCGCGCCGGAAATGCCCGCGGCGATGGCGGCCAGGCAATCCGTGTCCCGTCCGAGGTTCACGGCTGCGATCATGGCATCCCGCACGTTCCCCCGAGTCATGGCGAAAACGCAGACGGCTTTGCTCACCACCTCGTTCGCCGAGGATTGTGCGTAGGGGGTCCCAGTGCCGCTGTACAGGCCGTCGAAGACCTTGCGCATCTCCCGAAAATCTTTGCAGCTCTTGGTGCGCGTGAGGTTGCGCTCGATCTCGCGCCCCACGCTCTGCTGGGCGGGGATGCTGGCGAAGCGCGGGTCGCCCTTGAGGATCGCGGCGAGCACGCTGTCCACGGTGGCTCCGGGCTTGGTCGCCGCCGCGATGGCCATAGCCGTAACGCAGGCCCACTGGAGTCCGCGGCTGTTGGTGGTCTGATAGAGTTGCCCAACCTCGAAAGCATCCGCCACGGCGCTGGCGACGTCTCCGGCGTTGATCAGCCCGATGGGATGGCAGGAGCGGGCGAACGAGTTCAGGCCCGCGTAATCGCAGTACCGGCCGATGTCGCAGGCCGGGATGCCGCTCTTGGCCATCTCGAGCAACTGGAGTTCAAAAGGCTCGGAGATGGTTCCCGCCGCCTTGGGGCTGATGTCCCGCACCCAGATTTTCCGGACATCTTCCGCCGTCACCCGGTCTTGCTTCTCGATGATGGCGGTGATCATCAGCTTCTGGCGCTCGCACCCGTCTTCGGTGGTGCCGGGCTCGCGCATCCAGCCGTTGTTGTAATGCAGGTAGGGCATGAGCCGGTCGATGGTGCCGTATTTCTCCTCGATTCGCTCATACAACCAGCCCTCGCAGGGAGCGCCCATCGAAGATCCGATATGGCAACCGACGATGCAGCCGAGGAACTTGTCCTTCAGGCTGACCTGGTTGCCGGCCGGCTGCCCGGCTTGGGCCGCTGGGGTAGAAGACGCTCGCGCGACAAAGGGCGCAAGCGCGGTGTCAGTCAAGAATCCACGCCGGTTCATAGCAGTCCTCCTCGATTCGAACGAGTTTCCGTTTTGGCATCCTGAGTTACGCCAGTATACACCGGTTGTTGTATGCTCATGGTCTAGCCATGGACCAAATACGCGAGACCAATCGTCGTGGATTCCTGAAGCAGGCGGCCGCGGGCGGCATTGCGGCCCCCTTCTTCGTTCGCAACCTGATCTCGGCGCCACCCGGCGGCAAACTGCGCCTGGCCAGTTTCGGCGCCGACGGGATGGCCTATGAGACGCTGTTCGGCATCGCGCGCCATCCCAGCGTTACGCTGGTCTGCGCGGCGGAGGTGGATTCGACCCGCTTGAAATCGCTGAGAGGCAGGTATCCCGACGCCACGGTGTATACCGACTGGCGCCGCATGCTCGAGCGAGAGCGGCGGAACCTGGACATCGTCTGCGTAGGCACGCCGGATCACATGCACGCGCCCATGGCGATGAGCGCGATGCGACTGGGGCTGCACGCGTATGTCCAGAAGCCTCTGACTCACGACATTTACGAGGCTCGCAAATTGAAGGACATGGCGCGGAAGAAGAAGTTGGTGACCCAGATGGGCATCCAACAGCACTCCTGTGCCGAGTACCGCACGGCGGTACAACTGGTGCAGTCCGGCGCCATCGGCAAAGTCCGGGAAGTCCACGCCTGGAGCAATAAGAAGTGGGGCGACCCCGACCCGCTGCCGTCTTCCTCCGACCCGGTTCCGGAGGGGCTGGACTGGGATCAGTGGCTGGGTGTGGCCTCGCCGCGACCCTATATCGAGAATTACTACCATCCCAGCAACTGGCGGAAGCGGATCGATTTCGGCACGGCGACATTCGGCGACATGGGCTGCCACATCTACGACCCTGTGTTCGCCGCGCTGGAACTGACCGCGCCGCTGACAGTGCGGTCGGAAGGTCCCGCGCCTAACCGGCACAACTGGGCCGTCAATACGATCATCCAGTACGTTTTTCCGGGGACCAGATTCAGCGACGGCAAGACGGTCAACGTCACCTGGTACGACGGAGACGAACGGCCGCCCAAAGAAATCCAGGCGTTGATCGGCTCGCGAAGGCTACCTGCCCAGGGATCGATCTTCATCGGAACCCAGGGGATCCTGCTGCTGCCGCACACGGCCATGCCGGTGCTGCTGCCGGCCGAGCAGTTCAAGGACTTTCCGATTGCGAAGCTGGAGCCTCTCAACCACTACTTCCAGTTCGTGGACGCCGTCCTGGGCAAGGTGAAGGCGACCACCGCTTTCGACTACTCCGGCCCGCTCACCGAGTCCGTGCTGCTGGGCCCGGTGGCCAGCTTCTTCCCGAAGACAACCCTGGAATGGAACGCGGCCAAGCTGAGATTCCGCAATTCGAAGGAAGCGACCCAGCGCGTCCGCAGGAAGCTACCGTTCCGGCTGGAAAGTGAAGGGGCTGTAAGCAGGCGGCGCGCCGTTGGGATAGTCTTTGAGAATGAAACTGTTCGCATTACCGCTCCTGGCGCTGGCGCCGGTGCTGCTGGCGCAAGACACAGTTGGCCGCGAGCTTTCCCCGTGGCAACCGGGGATGCTCGAGATACACCAGATCAGCACCGGCCGCGGAAACTCGGGCCTGTACATCTTTCCCGACGGCACCACGCTGCTGGTTGACGCGGGCGAAAACGCGCAGAAGACGCCGCGGCATACTCCGGATCGCCCGGATGCTTCGCGCCCGGCGGGCGAGTGGATCGCGCGCTACATCCGGCAAGCCCTGCGGCACGACGCGCAACCGGCGCTCGACTACGGTGCTGCTGACGCACTTCCACGGCGATCACATGGGCGACCCGTCCGCGGCTTCCCCGGCGTCGAAGTCCGGCGCGTACAAACTCGCGGGATTGACGTACGTGGGCGAAAGCCTCAAGATCGGGAAACTGCTGGACCGCGGCTGGCCGGATTACAACTACCCGGCTCCTCTCCAGGACGGGGCCACGACGAACTATCGCGCGTTCGTGAAATGGCAGACCCAAAACAACGGGTTGAAAGTGGAGCGCTTCACGCCGGGGCGCAACGATCAGGTGGTCTTGCTTCGCGACGCGAAGAGGTATCCCGATTTCGAATTCCGCAACGTCGGCGCCAACGGGGAGGTCTGGACCGGAGTGGGCACGGCAACCCGCAACCACTTCCCTCCCCTGGACACAGTGCCGCGAGCGGACTGGCCCAGCGAGAACATGTGCAGTACGTCGTTCCGGATCAGCTACGGCAAGTTCGACTACTTCAACGGCGCCGACATCCCGGGAATTCCCGCGCCGGGCTTTCCCGGGTGGCAGGACGTCGAGACTCCGGTTGCCAAGGCTGTTGGACCGGTGGAAGCGGCCATCCTGAACCATCACGGCTACATCGATTCGATGAACGAATTCCTGATCGCCACGCTGCGCCCGCGCGTGTGGACGCTTTCGGTCTGGGACTCGGGACATCCGACGTCGGCGGTGTGGCAGCGCCTGAATTCCACACGGCTCTACCCCGGACCGCGCGAAGTCTTCGCCACCGATCTTCACGCCGGCGTCCGGGCGGTGATCAGCGGCATCGAAAAGCTGGCCAGCGACCGCGGACATATCGTCCTACGGGTGTCGCCTGGAGGAGGCGAATTCCGGGTGATCGTCGTGGACGACTCGACCGAGAGCCACCGCGTCTTAAAGGTCTTTGGGCCGTACCCGTCGCGCTGAGGCTCACGCAAAGGCGCAAAGACGCAAAGAACTCGGTGTGACCCGATCGCGGCCGCCTGGGAAAAGACATGGGTCGGCAGCAGACTGACTTGTCAGCGAGCAAGCCCACGGCCCCATCAGCGTCAGGGCCATGCGCACGCGGCTCAATCCTACGAAATTGCTACTTACTGCTTCTTGGCGGTGACTTCCTGCTGGATGATCTTGATCTTCAGGTCGCTGCCCGAAAGAACACCCTCGTACTTCGTCGTCCGGGTGTTACCCATCATCTCGCGGGCAACCTCGAAGGTGACGTTGTTGCCGTCGACCTTGCCGTTGGAGATCGGGATTTCTTGCATCTGCGGCGGGGTGCCGGGATCCGGCGGCCCGCCCCCGAAGACGGGAACCGTAATCGTTCCGGTCAGCTTGGCGCCATCGGCCTTCAGAGTCAGGGTGGTCTTCATGCCCCCGCCCCCACCACCGAAACCGAAGCCCTGGCTCTCCCAGACCCACTTTCCCGTAACCGCGTCGGCCGCCAGTGCGACCGCCGAAACCACTAAGAGAATCAGACCTGCAAGAACTGCCTTTCGGAGCATCGTCATGTACCTCATCGTTCAGCCGGGACTTCGATCTTGGACTCCCGGAACCGATCAGTATACCCCCATCCGCAAGGGACGGAAATGCGTTGGTGGATTCAGTAGAATGGGCCGAAAGGCCGAAAAGGGAGTTGGGGATGACAACTAGACCGGCGACACCGGGTGGTGCGGCCCTGGGCCGCAAAGAACGCATCGATCGGGCCATGCGGGGCGCGGACGTGGACCGGGTGCCGTTCAGCTTCTGGCAGCACTTCCGCCTGAGAACGGCCGAAGCGCACGCCGAGGCCACGCTCGACTTCCACCGCCGTTATCGGACGGATCTGGTGAAGGTGATGAGCGAGTTTCCGTACCCGAAGCCGGCCGGCAAGTGGTACGAGCTGAGGCCCGAGGCGAATCCGTTCCCGCAACAAATCCGGGCCCTCGAGTTGATCCGCGACGGCCTCCAGGGGGCGGCCTACTTCATCGAGACGGTGTTCAACCCATGGCGTGTCGCGCAGAAGCTCTCTTCGAATGAGGAGGTGCGGAAGCTGAAGGAGGAGAAGCCGCAGGCTCTCCTTGACGCCTTGGAGGCCATCACACAATCGGAGATCAACCACGCCAGGCTGGCGCTGGCCGCAGGCGCCGTGGGGGTGTTCCTGTCGGTGGACGGCGCCGTAGCCGCGGAACTCTCTCCGGAGGAATACGCGAAGTTCAGCGCGCCGTTCGACCAGCGCATCCTGGAAGCCGTGTCGGGGGCGAGGCTGAATGTCCTGCACCTCCACGTCGAGCCTGAGTACCTTGGACTGTTCCACGGTTTCCCGGCCGCGATCCTGAACTACTCGCAACGTGTTTCAGGGATTCCCATGGCTGAGATGCGCCGCCAGTTCGGTGCAGTCCTCGCGGGCGGCATCGATGAGGTGGATTACCGCGCGCTCGGGTTGGACGAGTTGCGGGGGCAGTGGGAAGCCGCGTCGAAGGCGGCCGGCCCCAAGTTCATCTTGACCCCCGGATGCTCCGTCCCGGATGGCAGCACGCCCGAAGAACTCTCCCGGCTGCCACGGGTGGTGGGGGCGTAGAGGTCCCGGCCGTGCGGATCCTGAATACCAGCGATCATTCCGCCGAGGTATCCTTCGGCGATACCATCGCGTCTCGAACACCACCAGAAGGTCGCGGCCATCACCCGCCGGCTGCTCGATCGCGCCTCGGACACATCCACTGGGATTCTGAATATCCACCCGGCCTACTCGTCCGTGCTGGTGAGCTTCGATCCACGTCGCGTTACTCACGCCGCCATCCGGGAGTTGATTCGGACCTGTGGCGAAGAGCTGGGGGCTGCTGCGGCTTCTGCCGAGGACCGCCTGATCGAGATCCCGGTGTGCTATGGCGGCGCATTCGGCCCGGACCTGGAAACCGTGGCACTTTCGAACGGGCTGACCTGCGACGAGGTGGTCCGCACACATTCGTCGGCGGAGTACCGGGTGTTCTTCCTGGGATTCAGTCCGGGCTTCCCGTACCTGGGCGGCCTGCCACGCGCCATCGCCACGCCCCGGCTCGAGGTGCCGCGCAAACTGGTCCCCGCGGGCAGCGTCGCCATTGGCGGCAGCCAGACCGGCATCTACCCGGTGGCATCGGCGGCGGGCTGGCGCGTCATTGGCCGAACACCGCTCCGGCTGTTCCGTGCGGACCGGAATCCGCCCACACTGCTTTGGATGGGCGACCGCCTGCGGTTCGTGCCGATCACCAGAGAGGAATATGAACGGGCGCAACCGGCTTCACGTTAGCCAGCCCGGCTTCCTGACCACGGTTCAGGACCTTGGGCGCTACCATTACGCGCATCTGGGGATTGCGCCCGGCGGCGCCGCCGACGCTCTCTCGCTGCGCATCGGCAATCTGCTGGCAGGCAACGAGGAGAACGCGCCCGCGCTGGAGATGACGCTGGTTGGTGGAACCTTCGAATTCGAGCGGGCAGCCACTGTGGTCTTGACCGGCTCCGATTTCGGAGCCAGCATCCCGCTCTACACGCCGATCGAAATCCCGGCAGGCGGGGGGGTGAGGTGCGGTCCGACGCGATCCGGCGCCCGCTGTTACCTTTGCGTGCGTGGAGGCATCGATGTGCCGCTGGTGCTGGGGAGCGCATCCACGCTGGTTCTCGCCGGGTTCGGCGGCTTCGACGGCCGTCCGCTGAAGAAGGGCGACGTTTTGGCGGTCGGGGACCAAGCCGTGCGCGCCCCTGGCCGCATGCGAGTCGGGATTCCAAAGCAAGATGCGATTCGCGTTACCGCGGGGCCGCAGGCGGACTGGTTTATGGACAGTCTCAGCGGCGTCTATCGAGTAAAAGAAGAATCCGACCGCATGGCTCTCCGGCTTTCGGGACCAACGCCTGTCTTGCAACGGACGGACCAACTGGTGACCGAGGGCGCATCGCTGGGCGCGGTCCAGGTACCTGCCGGCGGTGAGCCGATGATCCTCTTCGTGGAGCATCCGACCACCGGCGGTTACCCCAAGATCGCCAACGTCATCACGGCGGATCTTCACGCGGCCGGCCAGCTTCGCCCGCGGGATGAGGTCAGATTCGAGATGGTTTCCCTGGAACAAGCGCTGGCTGCTTTGCGAGATCAGGAGGAGCTGATCCGTGCGCTGGTATGAGTCCATCGGACGCGAGCAGTGGAAGGCCCTGGCCGCCGCCCAGCTCGGGTGGATGCTCGACGCCACCGACGTGATGCTGTATGCCTTCGCGCTGACGTCTATCCAGGCGGAGTTCGGGCTGAGCTCGGGCACGGCGGGCTTGTTGATGACCGCAACGCTGGTGTCGTCGTCGGCCGGCGGCATCTTGTCCGGATGGCTGTCGGACCGCTACGGCAGGGTTCGCATGCTCACTTACTCGATCCTGACGTATTCGGTCTTCACCGCGATGACGGCGACCGCCACCTCGGCCGGCGCACTGCTGGTGTGGCGCGCGCTGGTGGGGCTGGGACTGGGCGGGGAGTGGTCGGCGGGGTCCGTGCTGGTGGCGGAGGTCTTTCCGGCGGAGCATCGTGGAAAGGTGATCGGCATCATGCAGTCGGGCTGGGCCATCGGCTATATCTTCGCGGCGCTGCTGGCGGCCACCATCCTGCCGGCGTACGGCTGGCGGCCGTTGTTCGTGGTGGGCCTGTTTCCCGCGCTGCTGGCCGCGTGGGTCCGGCGCAGCGTGGCGGAACCCGAGATCTGGAAATCCGCGAGGCGCAGCGCCAGACAGACCCCGGCCAGCGCTCTTTCCATCTTCCGCCCTCCGCTGGTCCGAAACACCGGCGTGGCGATGCTGCTCGCCACCACCGTTCTGTTCGCTTATTGGGGGCTGTTCAGTTGGCTGCCGGCGTACCTGGCCACCCCGCTGGCGCGCGGCGGTGCGGGCTTGAGCCTGGTTCGATCTTCGACCTGGATCATCGCGGTGCAGGCCGGCGCATTCCTCGGCTACGCTTCTTTCGGGTACTTCTCCGACCGCTTTGGACGACGCCCCAGTTTCATGGCCTTCGTTCTGGGCGCCGCCGCGCTGACACCGCTCTACGGCCAGTGCGGCCGCTACCCCATGGCTCTCATGCTGCTGGGTCCGCTGGTCGGCTTCTTCGGGCATGGCTACTTCAGTGTCTTCGGGGCCTTGCTGGCCGAGCTGTTTCCGTCCTCGGTCCGAGGGATGGCGCAAGGCTTGTGCTACAACGTGGGACGAGCTGCCGGAGGCCTGGCGCCTCTGGTGATCGGCAGGCTGGCCGACTTCTACGGGATCGGTCCCGCGCTGGCGGTAACGTCCTTGTTCTTCCTGGCCGCGGCGGGGCTCATTTGGCTGCTGCCGGAAACCAGAGGTGAGCAACTCGCATGACCATCGATCTCAACTGCGACATGGGGGAGCTGGCGAACGCGCCGGAAGAGTTGCTGATGCCGCTCGTCAGCTCGGCCAATGTGGCCTGCGGTGGGCACGCCGGAGATCCCGGCATGATGGAACGGACGATCCGCCTGGCGATGCGGCACGGCGTCGCTGCCGGCGCGCATCCCGGTTATCCCGACAAGGAGAACTTCGGGCGCATCGAGCTGGCGATGACGCTGGAGGAGATCGAACGGTCGGTCTTCGAGCAGATCACCGCACTGGCGAGGGTGGCGGAACGCCTGGGATGTGCATTGCGGCACGTGAAACCGCACGGCGCGCTTTACAACGTCGCGGCCCGCGACCGCGACGTCGCCATGGTCATCGCGGCCGGCGTACGCCGTTGGAACGCGGCGGCGCCGCTGGTGGGACTGGCGGGTTCCGGCATGCTACAAGCGTGGGAGAGCGCGGGGTTTCGCGTGCTGGCGGAGGCCTTTGCCGACCGCGCCTACGAGGCCGACGGCACGCTTCGCTCGCGCAGCCTTCCGGGAGCGTTGATCACCGATGCGGCGCAAGCCGCGGAGCAAGCCTTGCGGATCGCGCGCAGCGGCTCAGTCCAGACCATCTGCATCCATAGCGACACGCCCCAAGCGGTCGAGATCGCCCGTGCTGTGCGAGCGCGGCTGCTGCGGGAAGGAGTTATCGTATCCCGCGGCGGGATGTACACTGTAGGTCAACAACGATGCCAAACCTGACGGAGATATTGACTCGCCGCGAGGCACTCCGGTCTTTCGCCGCGGCCGTACCGTTGTGGGGGGCCGCCGGCGGCGTCCTGACGGCTCGCGCGTTCGACCCGGCGGGCAAGCCGGCAGGATCCAGGCAACTGGAATCCCTGCTGCTGATCAACGCCGATGGCCGTCCATTTGAACTTGTTCCACAAATTCAGGGCGACGGCATCGTCACTATCGCCCAGCCGAACCAGAAGTACGAGCTAATGATGCGGCTGCCGGTCCGCGACTTCGGTGAGGTGTATCTGTATGCCGATGACGTCCGCGGCCCGGAGGTCCTGCTGAACTACGAGTTTGCACGAAGCCGCGCGGCATTTGTGCGCCGGTATTTGAAGGCGGCACAGGCCGAGGGAGTCGGTTTTAGCGCCGGGCTGATGAAGCGGCTTGAGGCCGGTGACGCGGCTCTGAAGCGGGCAACGTCGGCCAGCGACGTTCCCGTGCGCGTGCGACACTCGAACGATTCGCTCGCCGAAACCATGTGGGCGGGTGAAATGGCCGCGCTTGAACGGGCCCGGCATCGCATCCGGCGGAACGGTCCCCGTCCGGGCTTCCTGTTTGGCGCGAATGCTTTCGGCTATGCCCGCTCGGAAGAATACTCGCGGCAGTTCAATGCGCTCCTGAACTACGCGACACTGCCGTTCTACCGCGCGACCGTCGAACCCACAGAGGGCAAGCTCGACTACTCGCGCGTACAGGCAATCCTGGATAAAACAGCAGGCACGCCGCTACTGGTGAAGGGCCATCCGCTGCTTTGGATGAACCGCGCGAGCGTGCCGGATTTCCTCAGGAAGAAATCCTGGGAAGAAGTGAAGGCCAGTTGCCGCGACTACATTCTGCGCAGCGTCGGCCGCTTCCGGTCCCGCATCCCCACCTGGGACGTCATCAATGAAGCGCACGACTGGGCGAACGAGTTGAAACACGACCCCCAGCAATTGTTGGAACTCACGGCACTGGCCTCACGGACCACGCGTCTCGCGGACCCAACGGCCTTCCGGATCGTGAACAACTGCTGCCTGTGGGCCGAATACGTGGCCACGCGGTTGTCGGGTGCGGGTACTCTGGACAGGCCGTCCCGGACCCCGCTCGAATACTTGCGGGCGGTGAGAGACGCGCGCATCGAATACGACGCCATCGGACTCCAGATTTACAGCCCCGGGCGCGACATGCTGGAGATCGAGCGGCACATCGAACGGTTTGCCGCATTCGGCAAGCCGCTGCATATCACGGAGCTCGGCATTCCTTCGGCGAACAACCGCGATACGGTCAGCACCTATGAAGAGAGGGGAAGGAGAATCCCTTACCCGATCGACGCGGTTTGGCATGGGAGCGAGTGGAGCGAGCAGATCCAGGCGGACTGGGTGGAGCAGTTCTACACGCTCTGCTACAGCATGCCGCAGGTTGAAGCGATTACGTGGTGGGATTTCTCGGACCCCGGGTACATGCCCAACGGCGGCTTTGTCACGCGCGAGCTTCGCCCCAAGCCGGCTTACCAGCGGCTGGGGAAGCTGATCGCTGAGTGGCGCGCCTGAGAAGAGCCGGCGGAGCCCGCAATCGAATGTGACCCCGTTCGACGGGCTGTTTGCGAACCCGATCCGCCGCATGCCGGCTCGAACTCCACCGGAATCCCATTGTGGCTCGGCCCTCTCTCCTGACTGATTCTGGCGCATTCGGCGAGCGGCGCGAGACGGGGCCCTCGCTCGATTTTGCACCATCTGTCGCGGGGGTGCGCGGTGTGTTTCCGTTCCCGAATTCGAGGTTCGAAGTTGTTCGACCGGTAACTGTTAGAAAATGAATGGGTTGCGCTCTTCGCCGCTGCTCGCCGACACCATCCCTGATTGGGCCATGAGCGTGCTCTTGTGTGGAGTTGGTCAACCGGCTAGCGGTCTGAGTCAAGCAGAATGCCGGTTATGATGCGTGGAGCAGACGATCGTTTTGCTGTCGTCTGCTATGCTTGGCGGCTCGCAAACGGCCGACCACAAACAGCGATGGTCTGCCCCACCGGGGTCCAAAGGAGGTTTTGAGTGAAAACCAAGCTGCTGTTACTCTCAAGCATTTTCATGCTGCTGGCCGTGGCTGGCGCATACGGTCAAACACTTGTCAAAGCGAACATTACGTTCCCGTTCATCGCCGGCGGCAAGACGCTTCCCGCCGGGTCGTACGAGTTCATCCGCGACAACTCAGGGGAGATGGTAAGAGTCACCGGGACTGCCAAGGGCGCAACCTCCCTCGTGCCGATTCTTACTCTGCTGGGGGCAGCGATTCACACAACCAAGCAGGACACCCACCTCGTGTTCGACAGGGTCGGTGAAGTCTACACCCTCTCCGAGATTTGGGTTCCCGGCCAGGATGGTTTATTGCTGGTTGCTACCAAGGGGAAACACGAGCACAAGACGATTGACGTTGCGCGCTAGGTGAGCACAGGTTCGCAGCCCGATAGAGGGCGGGGAGTTCCCTGCCCCGCGGGCTCGAGGGGGCGCCGAGGTGAGTCCGCCGATGCGGTGTGCGACCCTGGGTGCGCTCTCACTTACGCTTCGGCAATCGTTTCGATTACGGCATCGCCATTGCGGAACGCCTCTTCACGAACTTCAATTCCGAGACCGGGCGCGTCGGGCGCCGTAACATACCCGTTCACTGGGGTGGGGACGTCTTTGATGAAGTGCGGATACACGTCATTGTACAAGTGGTACACGCTCTCCATGATGTAGAAGTTCGCCAGTGCGGTTGCCGTGTGGATTGAGGCGAACCAGAGCACCGGTCCGCCGCCGGTGTGCGGAGACGTGGGTATCTTGTAGGTATCCGCCAGGTCCGAAATCTTCTTCGCCTCCGAGATCCCGCCGCACCAGGTCACATCCCACATCACCACGTCGACCGCGTGTTGTTCGAACATCTCCCGATACCGGAAGCGGGTCGCAAGCCGCTCGCTGATGCAAATGGGTATGGATGTTTCACGGGCGAGCGTGGCGTACGCCTCGAGGTTGTCAGGCAGCATGACGTCTTCGAGATACATGATCCCGTACGGTTCCAGCGAGTGCGCGATTTGCAGCCCACAAGGCAGGTTCCACCGGCTGCTCAGGTCGACCGCGATTTCCATTTCATCGCCCGCCGTTTTCCGGATTCGTTGGATCGGATCGAGGGACTGCCTGAGCTCCGCCTGGGTGATGAAGGTGCCGCCGTGCCTCGCCAGCGCATTCACCGGGCCGCGGTCGTACGGGTAGAGCTTGACGCCCTTGATGCCCCGCTGGAGCAGGAACTCGGTGATCTTCTCGGGTGCGTCATGCTCCCGCATGCCGTTGATGGGCCACCCGTTCATGGTGTTGTACACCAGCAGTTTCTCCTGGACTTTGCCGCCCAGCAGCTTGTAGACCGGGAGGCCCGAGGCTTTGCCGAGAATGTCCCACTGGGCGATGTTGATGGCCGTGAGCATGCGCGTCTCGCTCCCGCCCCACGGCGCGTACGAGATGCGATAGAAGAGATCCTGCCAGAGACGCTCAATGTTGGTCGCATCCTTCCCGAGGACCATCCCAGCGAACGATTTCAGCACGGCAACGGCTGCTTCATGGCCCGCGCCCGAGTATGATTCGCCGATGCCCACGATGCCTTTGTCCGTGTGCAGGCGCACCCAGGTCCAGTTGGGGGCAATACCCTGGATGCGCAGATCCGGCCTGAAACGCACGGCCTCGATTTTGGTAATCTTCAGGGGGCCCACGCGTTCAGCGGCTGCGCGTGCTTCCGGGGTCCCCAGCCCCCCTCCCAGCATCGCCAAGGACCCGGCGCCCGCTGCGTTGAGAAATGCTCTCCGGCTAATCTGGTTGCGTTGCATTTGCCCCTCCTGCTACGTGACGATCTTTACGCCTTCGTCAGCGTCTCCACGATGGTGTCGCCATCCTGGGCACCATCGATTCTACACCGGGCGGCCTCCCTTGAAGCCGCATTTCTCTGCCGGTCTGGGGTATACTCTTCTCCACTGTGAACCGCAAAGGAGAGACGCATTGTGAAACAGGATCGCAGACAGTTTCTCGCCTCCACGCTAGCGGCGGCGCCGATGTTCGTGCCGCGCAGCGTGTGGGGCGCCAATGACCGGCTCGCTTACGGCCTGATCGGCTCAGGGGGCCGTGGCCGCTACTTGAGCGACTCCTTCCAGAAACTCGGCGCCGAGTGCGTGGCGGTGGCCGAAGTCTACGCGCCGAACCTTGAAGCCGGCCTGAAGAACTCCCCCAACGCCAAAGGCTACGTCGATTACCACGATCTGCTGGCGCAGTCCGGAGTTGACGCGGTGGTAGTCGCCTCACCCGACCATCAGCACGCCCCGATGTTGATGGCGGCGCTGGCCGCAAAGAAGGACGTCTACCTCGAGAAGCCGATGTCGCATTCCATCGAGGAAAGCCAGCGCATGATTCAAGCCGTGCGGAAAGCCGCGCAGGTGGTCCAGATCGGCATGCAGCGCCGCAGCGCTCCGGCGGTGCTCAAGGCCAGGGAAATCGTGGACAGCGGCATCCTGGGAAAGATCACGCTGGTGAAGCCCATGTGGAACTGGAACGTCTCCGGTCCGCTGAACAACCGGCCGCTGCCCGGCACGCTGGACTGGAAGCGGTTCCTCGGACCGGCGAAGGGCCGCGACCTCGAGCCCATGAGGTTCCGCTCCTGGCGCTACTTCTGGGACTATTCCGGCGGCAACATGACGGACCAGGGGACGCACCTGATGGACGTGGTGCAGTGGTTCACGAACGCCGGCTTCGCGCGTTCGGCGGTTTGCTACGGGCAGGCGGCTAAGAACACCGGTTCCGAGGTGCCGGATGTTTTCTGCGCCGTCTTCGAATATCCCAACCTGATGGCGACCTGGACTTTGAACTACTGCAACTCGTACGACAACGACTGGTCCATTCAATTCCAGGGCGACCAGGGCACCATGATCATGGACAACGCGGGATTCCGTATCTGGAAGGAGCCGGTGCCGAAGAATCCGGAGCCGGTCCAGCAGATGGCGGCACCGATCCCAATCGAGCCGCACATTCAGAATTTCATGGACTGCGTGCGCAGCCGCAAAGAGCCGAATGCCCCCGTCGAGGTGGGAGCCAGCGCAGTTTCGGCACCCCATCTGGCAAATATCGCGTTTCACAAAGGGCGCCGCATGCAGCTAAGCGCCGACGGGACTAAGGTTAGCTGATGAGAGGAGAAGCTGAAATGAACAAGCGACGAGTGTTTCTGAGATCCGCCGTGGGCGTGGGAGGCGGCGCGGCGCTGGCCGCCATGGCCAGTGCGGCAGACGCTCCGGGAGGCCGCACGCGCGCCCCTGGCGGCATCCGCGTGGGCAATCTCTATTTCTCCGGGGGCCTGACGGGAGTGAATCCCGAGCGCCGCAATAACCCCTCCGCCCCCGCGGGCGACATCAAGGAGCAGACCGAGAGGACCTTGGAGGCACACAAGAAGAACCTGGAGGCGGTTGGAAGCAACCTGCAAAACGTGGTTAAGGTCACGGTCTTCCTGGCCGACCCAAAGAACGAGAGGAGCGGCATGAACGAGGTGTATGCCAAGTATTTCCCGAAGGATGCTCCGGCTCGCTCGGCCGTCGGCGTGCAGTTTCCCGACGATGTCACTCGAGTGGAGATCGAGCTGGTAGCCTGGATTCCGGACAAATAGGGCCGCGGCGCGCGGCGAGGCTTACCACCTCAGCTCGAGGTTCGCTTCCCACCGTTCGGTGGAGGCCAGCATCTCAGCCCATGTCACCGTGCGTTCCGTGTAGGCAGCCATCCGCCCGAGTATCCCGGTCAGATTGCTCTCCACCGCCGTAACCGCGTTGTTGATCGGTTTCCCAAGCCGGATACTCTCGATGAAATTCATGACGTTGGCGATGCACCCGCCGGTAAACGTATCGTCCTTGTCCGCCCCTGTCCAGACCTTGGTCTTGTCATCGCTGGTGACGCGGACCAACCCGCCGTAGTGCGTGTCCGCGCAGCCATGGATCCCGAAGCAGCGCACGCACAGGTCGGAGAACCGGTCGGTGAGCTGATTCGAGCTGAAGCTCGCGTGGACGTCATCGGGATACCAGAAGGTGACGGCGAAGTGGTCCCATGCATCGCCGGTGTCGCTGCGTGTACCCGCCCAACTAGTTCGTCCTCCAGCTCCGATCGCCCTGACCGGGTGACCGCCAAGAAACCAGTTGGCCATGTCGAGGACGTGAACGTTCTGCTCCACAATCACGTCGCCGCTGATCACGCGATCGCCTATCCAGTTCACGATGCGCTTTTGTCCGGCGTCCATGCCCGGCGTGGAACGGTCCACCCAGGGCCGTCCAGCATAGTAAACGATCTGAGCCATGGCGATCTTCCCGATGTCGCCGCGGGCCAGGCGGGCCGCCAATTCCTGAAACACGGGCCGCGCGCGGGTCTGATAATCCGCCCAGAAGCTGAGGCTCTTCGCTTGCGCCCGGCCGCCGCTCGCCTGGAAATCCAGGCTGCCGGGCACGTCCACGGCGACTGGCTTGGCACAGTACACGTGCCTCCCAGCTTCCACCGCGGCGGCTGCCTGTGCCGGATGAAAGTAGGGAGGCGTCTCGATCACCACCGCGTCGAGCTTCGATTGCGCCAGTTCGCGGAATGCCTCCGGCCCGTAGTAGGCGCGTGAAGCATCGACCTGCAGCTTCTCGCGCGTCGAGTCGAGGTTCCTACGGATCACATCGGCGAGAGCGACGACACGGGCACCGGCGTGCTGCGGAAAAAACGGGGCGATCCAGTTACCCCGCCCGCCGCAGCCGACGATACCGACCTCGATGGTCGAGTTCGTCTGCGATCCGAAGACGGTCTGCGGTTGCAGCAGAAGCACTCCGCCGGCGGATTTCAAGAAAGCACGGCGCGCCGGCTGCGAAGATTCGAACATGGGCACCTCCTATTACGGTCCAGTATACTTCGCGGAATGAACCGAACACCCCAGACGGCAGGCCCGAGCTTAGAGAGCCGGCTAGACACACGCCGGTCACGCTCTGGTGCTGATCCGTGTCCGGCTCCGGAACAACAGCGCCACCATCACCAGAATCGCCGCCGAACCGATCGCCGAGCAGAGCCAGAAGCTCGTCCACTGATGGACTTCCTTCCCGTTCACCACGGTTGTAAAGGAATCGAGCGCGACGCCCGAGAGCAGGGAGCCACTGAACATCCCCACGCCGTAAGTTACAAAGGTCAGAAAACCTTGCGCCGTTACGCGTAAGTGGCGGGGAGCTTCCTGATCGGCATAGAGCTGACCCGTCATGAAGAAGAAATCGAAACACACTCCGTGCAGCAGGATCGCGAGATAGAACATCCACATCCCCGTTCCCGCATTCCCATACGCCAGCAGGCCGTAGCGCATCGACCATGAGAGCAGCCCGAGGATGATAATTGCCCGAACGCTTAACTTTCGGAAAACCCAGGGCATCAGCAACATCGCCAGGATTTCGGACACCTGGCCCAGGGTCATCTTTCCCGCCGCGTTCCGAACGCCGACCTCGTTCAGGTACGCGTTTGTGAATGAAAAGTAGAACGTCAGCGGAATACAGCCCAAGATCATGGCGACGATGAACACCAGGTACGTGCGCCGCTTCAACATCACCAGCGCGTCGAGGCCGAGCAGGCTGCGCGCCGTGACCGGTTCCCCCGCGGCCGCCGGCGGCGTGTGGGGCAGCGTAAGGCTGTACAGTCCCATCGCCACCGACGCCCCTGCGGCGAGCAGGAACATCGCCGGCGACTTCTCCACAGCCAGCCATCCGACGATCTGCCCGATGAAGATGTGGCCGGCTGTTCCGAACATGCGAATCCGCGGGAATTGCCCGCCGGTGTCCTGGATCTGCTTCATGGCGAGCGAATTCGTCAGTGCGATCGTAGGGAAATAGCACAGGCAGTAGGTGAGCATGAGGCCGTACACGGCCCCGAAGCTGGTCACCCGGGTCACGGCGTACAAGAGCACGGCGCCGGCCAAGTGCAAGGTCGCGAGAACCTTTTCGGTGGCGAAGAACCGGTCCGCGATCATGCCCACGAAGAACGGGGAGATCATGCTGGCCAGCGCCGTCGTGCCGAAGACGGCTCCCGTCTGGGTCCCCGAAAAATGCAGGGTCGCCGTCAGATACGTCCCGAGTGTCACGTACCAGGCGCCCCAGACGACGTAATTCAGGAACATCATGAAGCTCAGCCGCGCGCTGCGCGAAAAGGGCATACGGGAAGTTTAATCGATGGATGCACAATGCCGCGAGGCTCCGGGAAGCCGGCGCACGATCGCCACGACCTGACGCCGGATGATAACGTCCGATGAGACCGTTCGTCTCGTGCGCGACGCCGCACAATCGCATATGATGTTCACAGTAAGCACCATTCTCGGCGCGCCGATCGAGGCACCAGAAAGGCTCCTGCGATGCTGCCACAGCGTTTTTCGCATATGAACAGACGCACATTTCTCCGACTCTCGCCCCTCGGCGCCGGCTCGCTGTTGGCCGGCAGAGACGCTCTCGCCGCCTCATTCAGCGCCGGGCCGGCCAACAAGCGTGAACGCATGCTCCAATGGCTTGCGGGCAAGACGGACCCCAATTACACCCCGGCCGCCTTCTTCCTCCATTTCGGCCCGCAGTACAAGAACGGTTCCGCCGCCGCCAAACGCCATCTCGAGTTCTTCCGCCACACCGACATGGATTTCGTGAAGATCCAGTTCGAGCAGACCTACGAACGGCAGGCGTTTCTCCAAAACCCCTCCGACTGGTCGAAACTGACTCTCCGGAAACGCGATTTCTACGAACCCCTGCTCCAGACTGTTCGGGAACTGGTCAAGGCCTCCAAGAGAGACGCCCTGATCCTCATGACCCTCTACTCGCCCTATATGTGCGCCGGCCACTGCGCGACCACGCCCGTTCTGCGGCAGCACCTCGAGAAGGATCCCGACGCCGTGAAGCGCGGCCTCGAGATTCTTACCGAGAGCCAGCTCATCTTCGTGCGCGCCTGCGTACAGGCGGGCGTCGATGGCTTCTACATGTCCACGCAGGGTTCGGAAGCCAAACAGTTCACCAATCCGAGGATCTTTACCGGCTACGTGAAACCCTTCGACCTCGTAGCCATGAAGGAAGTCAGCGCGGCTTGCCCCTTCAACATCCTCCACGTCTGCGATTTTGTCGCGCCCTACGCCAGCTACGATGCCGTCCGCGATTACCCCGGCCAGGTAATCAACTGCAACCCCAAACTCGTGGACCGGCAGCTCTCCTTGCAGGACATCTCCGAACTGTTCAAGCGCCCCTACATGGGCGGCTTGGAACGGACCGGCATTCTCGCTACCGGAACGCCCGAACAGATCGAGAGCGAGGTCCGGCGGGTCGTGAAAAGCGCCCCGCGACAGATCATCCTCGGCGCCGACTGCACCGTGCCCGAAACCACCGACTGGAACCGCCTGCGCCAAGCCATCTCCGTCGCCCATCGAATCGGAAGCTGAACGCTACAATATTGGGGAGCGTGCGACTGGGCTGGCTGTTTGGGTGACACCTTGCGGCTGGCTGATGGCCGGATCCGGTAGTGAGTTGGATTCAACAACTGTCGCCTGACGAGCCGGGTTTTGATGCCTTCTCAGTCTCGCTGGCGGGATTCGAGACGGTGTGAGGTGAAGTGGAGTCACACCGCGTCGGACGTTCCGGCTCGCGGGCGGGCAGGGATCGCTGGACCCCGCTTGCCCATTGTAATATTACAAAGTACAATGAAAGTGGCACGATGACCGCGAACCTCCAGCGATGGCGGCGGCGAAACAGCCTGACTCAGGTTGAAGCGGCAACTCTGCTCGGGGTCTCGCAGCCCTACCTCTCGCTGCTGGAGAAGGGTGCACGGCCCTTGACGGCGGAACTGCGGAACCGCCTGAGGGTGATTCATCCCACTCAGTGCAGGGATTCAGCCGGCGAGGCCTTCCGGGCCCGGTTGAGTGCGCTTGGGTATCCAGGCTTTGCTCACGTCTCGCCTTCGCGGCCGCGGCCCAGTCCTGACGCCCTGCTGCTGTCCGTTCTCGCACGACCAGATGTGGATTCGCGGGTGGTTGAGGCGCTACCCTGGTTGGTCCGGCGCTATGCCGCTCAATTGGATCTGGCTTGGCTGGTCCGGCAGGCCAAGCTTCAGAATCTGCAAAACCGCTTGGGCTTCGTGCTTCAGACAGCGGGGACCGAGACGCCGGATCTCTTGGCCGTGATTCAAGAACTTGAGCGCGCGCGGCTGCTCCAAGAATCCACCCTTTGCTGGGATTCCATGCCCACGGCGACTCGGGATTGGATGCGCGTAAATCGGCCCGTTCTGGCGGCGCATTGGAGTGTGCTATCCACGCTGC
The DNA here is from genome assembly GCA_963801345.1 of Bryobacteraceae bacterium. Classification (GTDB taxonomy): domain Bacteria; phylum Acidobacteriota; class Terriglobia; order Bryobacterales; family Bryobacteraceae; genus CAWDER01. Next base: position 126,754 of record CAWDER010000011.1, on the reverse strand, counting down.
GGCCCGAGGATTCAAGCCATGGCGGCTGACCGCCCCTCCGAGCCATGGTTCTCGTTTCTCACGGAATTGGACGCTCAACTCGACGAGCCTGCGGATTTCCACTGTATCGGCGGCTTCGTAGTGAGCCTGTACCTGGGCTTCGGCAGGGAAACTGCGGACCTCGACGTCCTGAGCGTGATTCCGAGACAAGTCGCCAGCCGCGTGGTCCAACTTGCGGGCAAGGGATCTGCCCTGCACGAGAAGCACAGAGTGTGCATCGACCACGTCGGAATTGCGAACTACCCCGACAACTACGAAAGCCGGCTGGTCCGCGCATTTCCCGTTTGGCCCAACGTCCGGCTCTGGGCTCTTGAACCGCACGACCTTGCGCTCACGAAGCTGGAACGCAGCATCGAACGCGATATCCGCGACGTCATCTTCTTGGCCCAAGCGGGTCTGATCGACCGCGATACCCTCGTCTCTCGCTTCGAGGCCGAGTTGGAGCCCTACATAACCGGTCGAACCGCAACCTGGCACCGGACTACGCTCAAGATGTGGATCGAGGCCTGTTGGCCGTAGGGAGCCCCCGCCCTACGCCTTGATGACCTGGGCCTTCTTCAGGTAGTCGGGGTCGATCTCGATGCCCAGGCCGGGGCCGGTCGGGACTTTGAGCACGCCGTTCCGCACCTCGAAATTCGGGGAGTACCAGGATACCGGCTTTTCCGGCGCGCGCCAGGGGTACTCCATGTAGGGGCCGATGCCGGGGGTCGTCGAGGCGAACAGGAGAATGTTGACCGAGGCGGCTCCGGTCTGGGTGTTGTGGGGCGTCATCAGCATCTTGGCCTGGCGCGCCATTCTCGCCACGCGCGCGGCCCTCACAAAGCCTCCGCCGTAATTGAGGTCGAGTTGGACCACGTCGAACACGCGGTTGTCGATCATCCACTGGAAGCGCCACAGACTGGCATCTTGCTCCCCTCCGGCAACCGGGATGGTGAGCGCGTCGGCCACCTTCTTCTGCTCGCTCAACTCCTCCCACGGACAGGGCTCCTCGTACATCGCGTACTTCTGCTTTTCGAGCAGCCGCCCGATTTCGATGCCCTTGGCTGCGTTGAAGGAGCCGTTGGCGTCGGCGTAGAGGGTGATCTTGTCGCCGAGCCTCTTCCGCGCCAGCTCGATCAGGGTCTCGGTGCGTCCCGGATAGGTGTCCCGGTTGCGGCTCATGCGCCCGCCGATCTTGAACTTCACGGCCTTGGCGCCGGTGTATTCGACCGCCTTGACATAGACGTCGACCTCTTGTTCCGCCGTGGTATCGCGCCCCGATCCCGACAAATACACGGGGATCTCCTTGCGGAGAACCCCGCCCATCAACTCGCCGGCCGGCTTGCCCGCCAGCTTGCCTAGCAGATCCCAGAGGCTTTGCTCCACGTAGGCCACGGGGCACCAGAACGGCTGCCCCGCCAGCTTGTAGTTGGCCACGTAGACGTCGTCCACCAGCGTCTCCAGGTCGCGAGCATCCTTGCCCAGATAGGCCGGGATCACGCGCCGCAACAGGATTGGGATGTAATCCGCGATGTCCTTGGTTTCGATGACACCCGTAGCGCCGTCGGTGGACCGCGTGCGAACGAAGTAGCTGCTGCCCGCCCGCAGCAGCTCGATGGATGCGATCTTCACCGGTGAGGTGAAAGACTTGTGCAGATCGAAGACTGGCTTCTCCCAGTCGGGGACCACCGTCTCCTGTGCGGCCATAGCGCGGCCCGCGGGCCCGAACGACAATCCAGCCCCGGCCGATGCTCTAAAGAAGTTGCGTCGATTCATGTAAGCCTCATCTCACTGGCTGCTCGCGCGAGGGGGAGGGGATCTCCGCGGCGCCAGCATACCACAATCGTTGTGCCTGGAAGATACTGAGGCTCACGCTTCTGCACGGCTGCACGGCTGCACGGCTGCCGGTTCGAGAGAGTCCAGTGGGTGTATACTTCCCGTTACCGGAATAGTGAAGCTCTTTTTGGGAGGTAGCACCTTGCAGCGAAGCTCCGATGGAATGGGCATCACGCGGCGTGAATCTCTGAAGGCCGCCGCTGCGTTTATGATCTTGCCGTCCGGATTGGCGCGAGGCTATGCGGCAAACGAAAAGCTGAACCTCGGCATCATCGGCCTGACCGGCATGGGAGGGGTTGACGTCAAGACCTTCTCCGACCTCGGCGAGAACATCGCCGCCCTCTGCGACGTGGACGCCACCATCCTGGACAAGCGCGGGGCGGAGTATCCAGGCGCCAAGAAGTACACCGACTTCCGCGAGATGATCGCAAAGGAAAAACTCGACGCTGTTTCCATCGCCACGCCCGACCACAGCCACGCCTACATCAGCGTGTGGGCCATGAAGCATGGCCTGCACGTCTACTGTCAGAAGCCGCTGTGCCAGACCGTTCATGAGACCAGAGTCATGGCCAAGGTGGCGGCCGAGACGAAAGCGATCACGCAGATGGGAACGGCCAGCACTTCCGAGCCCCGCACTCTGAGGACGGTCGAGTTGATCCAATCGGGGGCGCTGGGCGAAGTAACGGAGATACATCTCTCGACCGATCGCCCGGTGTGGCCGCAGGGGTACGATCGCCCCACCCTTGAGGATGCTGTGCCGGGCAACCTCAACTGGGACCTGTGGCTCGGCCCGGCGCACGCCCGGCCTTACCAGGCCAACTGGCCGAAGGCACACCCTGTCTACAGCCCCGAGAGTTGGAAACGCTTCATCTACCAAAAGGACCCGGAACTTCCCCTCTACCATCCTTTCACCTGGCGCGGCTGGATTGAGTTTGGCAGTGGCGCCATCGGCGACATCGCCCCGCACAGCATGAACGTGATCTTCATGGCGCTCGACTTGGGCGCCCCTTCGGCTGTCGAAGTCGTTGAGACCAGCGGTATGCGGCGGGAGATGTACCCGGAGTGGAGCATCGTGCGATGGGATTGGCCTCAGAGGGGTGTCCATCCGCCGCTCAGGATCTACTGGTATGACGGCGGCAAGATCCTGCCCAAGGAGATCACCGGCGGTGGAGGAGGCGGGTTGGTCTGGATCGGCACGAAAGGCAGCTTGCCGCAAGCTCGCGGCCCGTTTCTCGGCCAGAAGACGGAGCCCTATCCCGCGCCGCCCCAAAGGGAATGGGGCCGGGAGGAAGTCCACAAGGATTGGGTGGTTGCGGTTAAGAAGGGTGCGCTGCCGGGTTGCCACATGGGCTATGCCGGTCCGTTCACAGAGGCCTACCAGTTGGGAGACGTCGCCTTGCGGGTTGGACACCGCATCGAATGGGATCCGCTGGCATTTAGGGTCACCAACTGCCGGGAAGCGAATCAGTATCTCACGCGGGAGTACCGGAAGGGATGGGATCTGAAGGAGATCGCGGGTAGCGCCTTTGACGTGTAACGGCGCCCTGCTTCGTTAAGCCTGCATTAAGGGAGACTTTGATGAAACGAATTGTGTTCTTCTTATGCCTGTTGGCTCTTCCGCTGGCAGGGCAGCAATACAAAGTAGCTGTGGTCAGCATGTTGCACGCGCATGTGGGCGGGCACCTGACGAACATGTTGAAGGGCGACAAGGCGAGATTTGTGGGCATTTCCGAGACTCTACCCCAGTTGGTCGAACAGGCCAGGAAAGCCAATGTGCCCGAGTCCCTGATCTTCGCCGATTGGAAGAAGATGATCGACCAGACCAAGCCGGATTTTGTCTGGGCGTTCACTCCGACCAACGAGCACGTCGACGTGGTCCGCTACTGCGCGCCGCGCGGCATCCACGTCATGGTGGAGAAACCGCTGGCGGCGACCCTGAAAGAGGCCTTGGAGATCCAGGCTTTGGCGAAGAAGCACAACATCCTGGTGATGACGAACTTCGGCTCCACATGGACGGCATCGACGTATGCGGCCAAGGCCGCGGTGGACGCCGGCGAGATCGGCCCGGTGTGGCGCCTGCACGCGGTCCAGGGCCACGGCGGTCCCGGAGATCCGAAAACGTCTCCCTTTGTGGCCTGGCTGGCCGACCCGGTCAAGAACGGCGGCGGCGCGCTGGTGGATTTCGGCTGCTACATCGTGAACTGGAGCCTGTGGCTGAAGGGCATGCCCCAGTCCGTGTATGCCACCGTGAACCACCTGAAACCGGAGTTGTTCCCCAAAGTGGAAGACAACGCGACCATCATCCTGAATTACAAAGACGGCCTCGCGATCCTGGAGGCCAGTTGGGATCTGCCGCCCGCGCAACGCCTCGGCAGTGAAATCTACGGGATGAAGGGCAGCATCGTCGGGAGCACAATCCGCAAGACAGACGAACCTGCCGCGAGCGGCGGCGGCCGGGGCGCTCAGCAAGGCAACCCGCTCGCCGTACAGCCGCTGCCGCCGGAGCGCGCCGAGCCGATCGCGTACATGGTGGACCGGATCAAGAACAAGCAACCGCTGGATGGCATGTCGGCGCTCGATCTGAACGTGAAGGTTCAAGAGGTGCTGGAGGCGGCCAAGATGTCGGTGAAGACCGGCCGGGCGGTCGCGCTGCCGTTCAAGCCATAGGGCAAGCCCTCAAAGAAGAAGGTAACTTCGCTTTACGGAGAACGCCCACCGAAGGCTCGTGGAGCGGAACTCGGTGTTTGAGGTACGTCCCCGGTTGTTCAGCGGGCGTAGTAGCCTTCCCGCGTCCGGACTTTGAAGCCCGGACGCTTGACCCGAACTTCAATCCGCCTCCACCTGCCGTCGAAATCCTGGTTCCCCGGATAATAGGAGACCGTATAGACACTGCGCAGTTCTTCGGCGATCAGCGGGTAGACCGGTTCCAGATCCCGAATGGACTCGGCGGGAAATGCGAGCCCGCCGGTGGTTTGGGACAGTTGTTGCATCCTGGTGAGATTGGCGTTCGAGAAGATATTGGAGCCGCGCAGGACAATCGGGTACAACAGAACCGGGGACTTGGCCATGGCGTCCTTCAGCGCATCAAATGCTATCCCCGAGCCAACCAGCGCGTCCGGCCAGGGAGCCATGTTATTGCCCCCGTCGGTGATGACTACCAGCGCGCTGCGCTCCTCGCTCAGGTGCAGCGACTCCTGGACCAGGGAGAGGGCAATCACGTTGTACAGGGGTGTCGAGCCACCCAGCGGGGGCATGGTTTCGATCAGTCTCGACAACCGCTCGCGATCCGCGGTCAGCGGAGAGACGACGTCCAGCAGATCCTGGGCCATGATGTAGATCGCCACGCGGTCCTGAGGGCCTGCAATCTGAATGAACCTCTTCGCCGCTTCCATCATGGAGGGGCGATCTTTCTTCGTGCTGGCGCTCAAGTCGAGCAGCAATACCAGACTAAACGGCGTCGCTCCGGGCTTCGCGACTGAGGCTTTTTGGGGCGCACCGTCCTCGAGCACTTCGAAGTCCTCCGCCTGCAAGCCCTGTGCCGGGCGCCCTTCGCGGTCGCTGACGGAGACCGAGAGGTTGACCATCCGCACCTGTGACACAAAGACCGGCATGCCGCCCTGCATCACGGCGTCCTCGCGCGGAGGCTGCGCCGCGGCCTTCTGCCTGGGGGTTTTATCCGTAAGAGCCGCCAATGCGGCGGCCGCCAGTTTCGGAGGCTTGACCCAGGAATCCAACGGCAACGGCGCGTTGACCAATTCGAGCCGCCCGAGTGACTTGGCCCTCACCTGAACTACGCCGTAGGTAACCGTGCGCTCGTCGGCGATCAGTTCGGGGAGGCCTTCCGGCCCGACACGCCGCACTTGGGGAATCTGCCGTATAGCCGGCAGAGCGGGTGAATAGCGATAGGTTGGATTGTCGCGCAGGGTCCAGAATCCGCCGATGGGCTGAACGGCGAACTCCAGGCCCTCGATTTGGGCGGGAACGACCTCCTTGGGGATGGTCTCCGAGATCACCCCAATACGCATCAGTGACCAAGGCAGGGTCAGCTTGATGTCGCCGGCCTCGGTCACCAGGACGGCTCTCCGGATCAAACCGTCGATCGAGATCGCTCCGCTGCCGGTCACGATCTCCAGGGCGGATGAGTGGGGGAGCGTGATGTCGAGGTCGATCACCGCCCCGTCCGCTGGCTGGCACTGGATCAGCAGCGTGTCCGGATTCCCGGTGCGCTTCACGTCGTCCGGGCGGCGCGCGCGGCCGCGGGGCGAGGCGCGGACTTCCACCTTCTCAGCTCCCATCCGTGTGTGTACGGCGGTGTTGCCGGAAGGATTCTCGACGCGCACCGTGGCCCCCCACGCGGCGGGCGCCAGCAGCCCCGCCAGGATCCAAACCACGAGCGGAATGTGATGCCGTGAGGGGACGGTTACGCTGGACTTTGGCTCCGATGTTGCCAGCCGGCGCGGCATACTACCCTAGCCTTCGGCCACCTTGGCGGGGGCCATCCATTGGAGCTGCCGCTCGACGTCCTTGTGCAGGGCGTATTTCCTCTGGACCGTGGCGATGGCAGGCCCCAGCAGGTCGATCTTCGCAAGATCGTAGTTCCCGAGGCCGGCCTGCCCGCAGTATTGGAGGTAGCCGACCCAATTGGGATCCAGTCCCATGCATCCGACCCCCACGCGGTCCGCGGCGACATAGTCCGTGGAAGCGATGGCGACCCTGGATGGCACCGGCGTGCCGGACATGGGTCCGTTGCCCTCCATCCCTTCGAAGCCGTCGATAACGGTCACGCCCCAATAGGGCTGTAGGACCTGCGCCGTCACCAGGATGTTGTAGTTGGCCAGGTGCGGACCCACGTGATAGAGGCGCTTGTCGCTCCACCGGCTGGCCGCCCCTGGGGGGCTCTTGATGGGCGCGCCGACGGCCATGTTCTTCACGGACAACGTTGCCACCACCACGTCGTGCGCCTTCATGCAGGTGGCGCAGATGAGGAATGCCTCGGGGTCGAGCATACGGGCAGCCAGTCGAACCGGCACCAGATGCAAGTCCCTGGTGAGAAGCGGCGCGGTAATGTACTTGCCCTCCGAATCCAAACAGACCAGCTCGATGGACAGGGACTTGTACTCGCCGATCACTTTCGCATACTGGAAATTCTCAAAGGCGGTCGTGGTGATGCCTTGCGAGGAGTCGGCGATCGCCACGGGTCCCTTGTATCGGGGCGCGAGATAGTCCAGGATGGCTCGCAGCGCGTCGACGTGGGTGCAGGAGAGCTGATTCTTGACGTTGACAGCGTTTACTTTGATCAGGACACGTTTCTTCTTCCGCAACAGGGGCAGAATCTGCTTGTCGATGGCGAGGAGCGCGTCGTGGACGTTTTTCCGCCGGTCTTCGCCGTGGACCAGCGCGACCGTGGAGCGCGGCCTGTATTCGCCGATCGGGACAGCGGGGACCGGCGGCGGCGCCTGCTGGGCCGCCAGATCGCTGGGCGCGAGCAAGGCGCCCCCGCCGATCAACTGAAAAAAGTCGCGCCGCCGGAAACGGATGGCCATGACACGTCCTCCCAACTCGCTTCGATCCCAGCTCCCTGGCCAGGCCCGAGCTCGAAGTTCATTATATCGGTGTCCGCCTGGCATTCCCACTTCCGCTCCCGGCTATGCAGGGTATAATTCGGGCTGCCCCCCACGCTCGCGCGAGGAACGGAGGGCCACCGCCTTGACGGACCCGTACAACCTGCAACGATTTGTCGACGCCCAGAGTCCCGTTTTCGAACAGGTGATTTCAGAACTGCGGCAGGGACGCAAGCGAGGGCATTGGATGTGGTTCATCTTCCCGCAGATCGGCGGCCTGGGCCACAGTGCCACGGCGGCCAGGTTCGCGATTTCCTCGCGGCAGGAAGCCGAGGCGTATTTGGATCACCCGATTCTCGGGCCGAGGCTGCGGGAGTGCACCCGGCTCCTGACGCTGGTGGAGGGACGCACTATCCAAGAGATCCTCGGCTATCCCGACGATCTGAAGTTCCGCTCTTCGCTGACCCTGTTCGCCCGCGTCACGCCCGGCGACCGGATCTTCCAGGACGCCCTGGACAAGTTTTATGGCGGAGAATCCGACGCCATGACACTGGAACGACTCTGAGGCGCGCAAGAAGGCGCCCCCCCGTGGTTCTGTCCGGCCTGCGGAATCGCGAATACTCCCGCGGCGGCTACCGGCGGTTGATTAGCCACAGCACGAGGCTCAACAGCACGCTCAACAGCAGGCCTGTTGCCAGAGGAAAGTAAAACACGGAATGCTTGCCCTTGATCAGAATGTCGCCCGGCAGGCGCCCGATGCGTAGGGGCAAGCGCCCGCCAAAGGTGACGAGCAGTCCGAGCGCCAGGAAGATGGTCCCGATAATGATGAGCGTGCGTCCGAACGAGGACATATCTCCCGTCTCAGGCCTTCCCTGCCGGTTTCGGCTTCGTGCCTTTTCGGGAGACAGGCTTTCCGCCCTGGGTCCTCTGCTGGAGCCGCTCGACTTTCCACGGGCGGAACACTTGCGGGTGGCGTGGCCTGTCCATGCGCACCTCCCGTTCTCAGTCTACTTCCTCGCGGTCTACACAAGGTGACCTCCGCTGTGAATACCGATTAGAGTGTAAGGATGGCCAAGATTCTTATTGTCACCGGGGACGCGGGCGAATCGTACGAGGCGCTCTACGCGGTCCACCGTTTTCGCGAGGCGGGGTGGGAGCCGGTTGTCGCGGCCCCGTCGCGCCGCCGGTTGCATCTAGTCATGCACGACTTTGAGCCGGGCTGGGACACCTACATCGAGCGCCCAGGTTACGGCCTGGAGGCGGACCAGTCGTTCGGCGATGTGCGGGTCGAAGAATACCAGGCGGTGTTAATCCTAGGAGGCCGTGCGCCGGAGTACCTGCGAAACGACGCCGTGCTGCTGGACATCGTCCGCGCCTTCGACCGCGCCGGCAAGTGGATTTTCGCGATTTGTCACGGCATCCAGGTGCTGGCCGCCGCCGGGCTGACCGCGGGCAAACGGATCACCTGTTACGAGCAGGTGCGCTTCGAAGCCGAACAGGCCGGCGGGACCTACGTCACCGAGCAAGCCGTACGGGACGGCCGCATCGTGACCGGCCAGACCTGGCAGTCGCATCCCGAGTTCTACCGCGAGGTCTTTGCGTGCCTCGGGAGCAAACAGGATGCCTCTCGATCCTGAGGTCGCCGCGCTCCTGGAGAGGCAGAAAGGCCTGCCGCCGCGATCCTCCCTCGACGTCGCCGCCACGCGCGAGATGATGCGCCGAGGTGCTGCGCTGGCAGGCACGCCGCCCCCGCTTCCCCGCGTCGAGGATGTCATTCTCTCAGGCGCGTTGCGCGTACGCGACTACTGGCCCGCGCTCGAATCCGATTTGCCGCTGGTGGTCTACTTCCATGGGGGGCGGTTTTTCAGCGGCGATCTCGAGAGCCACGACACGCTATGCCGGAATCTCGCGTTATCCGGCGGGTGTCGCATCGTAGCGGTCGACTATCGCCTGGGGCCCGAGCACCGCTTCCCCGCGGCCGTCGAGGATGCCTGCCTGGCCGTGGATTGGGCGCTGGCCCAAGGCGTTCCAACGGGCGTGGCGGGCGATAGCGCGGGAGCGAACCTGGCAACCGTGGCCGCGATCGCGCGCAAGGGTTCCGCGCTGCGTTGCCAGTTGCTGGTGTATCCGATGATCGACGCCACCTGCAGCCTGCCGTCGTATAGGGAGTTCCCCGAGGGCTTTGGACCCGGTGCCGTGGACATGCGGCGCGGCTGGCATGAGTACCTGCCGGACGGAGCCGACCCGAGAGACCCGCGGGCCTCCCCGCTATTTGCCGCGGACCTGAGCGGCCTCGCGCCGGCGCTGGTCATCACCGCGGAGTACGATACCCTGCGCGATGAGGGCGAATCGTACTCGCGAAGGCTGGTCGAGGCGGGCACTCCGGCCGAACTGAGCCGCTATGACGGCGTGATCCATGGGTTCTTCAGCATGCCTGGCGTGTTGGGAGTGGCGCGAGCGGCCATCGACGAGGCCGGCGCGTTTCTGCGGCGCAATCTCAGGCAGTAGTTCTTTAGAACAGGTGTACACCGCTGGGATCGTCCGAAGACGCGACTGGGAGCATACTGAAAGGCAGCCGGGAAATGAGATCCGGCGTTCGTGCTCACATCAACCCAGGAGGAAGACCAGCATGGCGAGAGGGTGGAATAAGAGAACCGCAATCCCGTTCCTTCTACTATTCACAGTTGCGTTCGTTCCGGCGGCATCGAGCGGCGCCGAAGCGGTGGATGCGTTCAGCCAGAACAAGAAGATCGGAAGAAGCGTCAACATCATCGGCTACGATCCCATCTGGCGGTCGGCGGAAAAGGCCCGCTTCACTCTGCGGCACTACCAGTTGATCCGGGCCGCGGGTTTCAACTCGGTACGCATTAACCTGGCGCCCTTCCGGGCCATGGACGCGAAGAACAACCACCAACTGAGCGAAGCATGGCTGAAGGTGTTGGACTGGGCGGTGCGCGGCGCGCTCGATAACGACCTCGCCGTCATCCTGGACTGCCACGAGTTCACCGCCATGGGGAACGACCCGGAGGGCAATCACGAACGATTCCTCGCATTCTGGAGGCAGATCGCGCCGCGTTTCCAGAACGCCTCCTCCAACGTGATGTTCGAGCTTCTGAATGAACCCTCGCGCAAACTATCGCCGGAGTTGTGGAATACTTATCTGGCGGAATCTCTGGCCATTGTCCGCCAGACGAATCCGACCCGCACGGTGATCATCGGTCCGGCCAACTATAACCGCTTCGACGCGCTCGGTGAACTGAAGTTGCCCGAGAAGGACCGCAATATCATTCTCACGATTCACTACTACCTACCGATGGCGTTCACGCACCAGGGGGCGGCGTGGTCGGCGGAGAATCGGGATAAGAGCGGCGTGGAGTGGCTCGGCACGCCCCAGGAGCAGCAAGCCATCGTCCAGAACTTCGAGAGAGCGCAGGCCTCGGCGAAGGCGCAGGACCGGCCGATCCTATTGGGAGAGTTCGGCGCGTACGACAAGGGCCCGATGGAATCGCGCGCCCGATACACGGCTTTTGTGTGCCGCACGGCGGAGAGACTGGGCTGGAGCTGGGCCTACTGGCAATTCGATAGCGATTTCATCGTTTACAACATCAACGAAGACCGCTGGGTCGAACCGATTCGGGACGCGTTGATTCCTCGCTGAGCGCAATACGGGGGTTGAGTGTACTGTCCCCGGTCTCAGGGTCTGACAACGGCGCCGTCCATGGTGCGGTCAAGCCCATACTGCCCGCCCCGCTGCATGGCCGTCCACGGATACTTGGCCGCCAGGGTCTCGTTGATATCGAGGCCGAGCCCTGGCCTGCCGCTCCCGTAAAGATATCCCTTGCGGATCTCCCCACACCCGGGCAGCACTTCCCCGACCACCGCCGGGAAGTGGTTTTCCTCCTGTATCCCGAACGCCGGACTGCTGATGTCCACGTGGTAGGCGGCGATCTGATTCACAGGATCGTTTTCTCCTCCCTCCTGGAAGGCCGTCCTCACGCCGAAGTAATCGCACAAACCGGCCAGGCGTTTGGCCGGAGTGATGCCGCCGATCGCCGCCACACGGCAGCGCACGAAGTCGATGAGCCGTGCGGTGATCAGCGGAACGTACTCGTAGGGGTGGGTAAAAACCTCGCCCACCGCCTGCGGCGTCGAGCAGATCTTGCGGATCTGGGCGTACCAGTCGATCTGCTCGGGCGCGAGAACGTCCTCGACGAAGAACATCTGGAGGGGTTGCACGCGGCGGCTGAACTCGACGGCGTTGATGCCGCTCAGGTGCGAGTGGACGTCGTGGCAAAGCTTGGGGTCGGCGCCGACCTTGGCGCGAACCTGCTCAAGCATCCTGGGAACGCGGTCCACGTAGACTTCCTCATCGAAGGCGCTACGCGAAGATCCCCCCTCCGGGCGGCTTCCCTGCCCGGCGGGAATGAAGCCGCCTCCACCGTAGCCGCCGAACTGCACGCGGACGTGGCGATAGCCGCCGGCCACCGATTTCTGCACCGCTGCCGCGGCCGCCTCGACGTCGTTGCCGGCAACGTGGTCGTAACAGGGCACGGCGTCGCGCACCTTGCCGCCGAGCAGGTCATAGACGGGCATTCCGGCACGCTTGCCCTTGATGTCCCAGAGGGCCATGTCCATCGCGCTGAGGACGCAGTTGTTCACCGGGCCGTTGCGCCAGTAGGTGCGCAGGTGGGCGCTCTGCCAGAGGTCTTCGATGCGGTCCGCGTCCTTGCCGAGGAGGAAGGGGATGAGGTGCTTGTCGAGCGCCTCGACCACGGCATACGCCTGGTAGTTGTTGTTGGCCGATCCGATGCCGTAAAGGCCGGGTTCGCTGGTGATGATCTTCAGGAAGATCCAGCGATAGTTGCCCCCGGCGCTGGTGGTGATGACCTTGGCATCCTTGATCGTGAGGGGCGCCAAGCCGCGGGTGCGAGCTTCGTATTGCTGAGCCGCCGCAGCCGGGACAAGCGCGAAACCTTTGAGCAAGTCGCGACGTTGCATCGAAGTCCTCCGGGCAAACCAGGATTTCAGAACTGGCCTCTTGCCGCCTCCCATTGTACATTCGAGCGGGAAACCGGGAGTGCCCAAGCCCAATCCGGCGACAGCGAGATGCTACCGGGATTCGAGCGCCGCCTGGAGCATGGCGCGCGCGTAGGCCACATTGAAGACCCAGCCGGCGTATTGGCCTGAGTTGGCCTGCTCGCGGTCGTAGTCGAGTCCGCGCGGGTGCTCCGGGTAGATCAGCCGGGGGTATTTCTGACGCACCAGTTCCTTCATGACGGCGAACATGTTGACTTCGCCTTCATCCGGAAACACTTCTGTGTACTTCTCGCGGGGCACCTTCAGACGCACGTTTCGAAAGTGCATGTGGTTGATGCAGTCTCTCTTTCCGAAGTAGCGGCAGACCTCCACCGGGTCGTGGCCCAACTCCCGAGTGACGCCACAGTCGAAGGTGATGCCGTTGTAAGGACTCGGGACGATATCGACGAGGCGCTTCCAACCCTCCAGACTCCCCATGATCTGCCCGGAGCCGCGGCTGATCGGAGCCGGTGGGTCGTTGGGGTGCAGCGCCAGACGCACCTTCGATTCGATGGCCACCGGAACCACAGCCTTCAGGAAGTAGGTCACGTTCTTCCACATCTCGTCGATGGTATGCGCGCCTTCTTCCGGAAGCGGTGGCAGGTCTTTGATCTTGTCGTAGTCGAAGGAGAGCATGCCGGAGTCCGCTCTGCCCGGCTCGTCGAAGTACCCTTCCGTGGCCCGATGGGCGTAGAAGTTGTACTCGATGATGGGCAAACCCGCGCGGCCGGCCGCGCGAACCGACTTCTGAACGTTTTCGATGTCCTGGTCGCGCCCCGGCCGTCCGTAGATGGCATTGTTGAAGCCGCCAATCATCATGTTGAGCACGGTCAGGCCGGCGGCCTTATGACGCTCCAGGATGGTGCGCAGTTGGCTCTCTTCCCAGGGAATCCGCGGTCCTCCCAGGATGGCGTAATCCACGCCGATCTGCTTCATGCGCCGCATGCCGCGCTCGTTCGGCGTGGCGCCGGAGAGCATGCAGAGCTTGGGAGTGTTCGCCGTCTCGGTAATCGGCCAGCGAGACGGCGCGCCAGGGGCGACGGATGTTGCGACAGCCGCGGCGCCCGCCAAGCGGACGATGTCACGCCGGGAAACACGGGGATTCATGATGGGACCTCCTGCCGGTAACCTGGCAGTATACACCGTTGTTAAGCGCAGGGGTGTGAGAAATCACGCCGCGGCATTGTCCTGGAGCGCGAAGAGTGATATGTTCCAATCCATGACGACTTCGCTCGCAAGGCTCCTTACGGTGGCCGCTTTAGCTTCTTGCCTGACATTCCAACTGAACGCCGCCCCGCCCGCGCCGCCCATCCGCGGTCTGCACATGTCGGCTCCGGGTCCCGATGAACTCGCCCTGGCGCTCCGGTTCATTCGGGAAGCCCTTCCCAAGGAGGGAGTCAACGTGCTGGTTCTCGAATTCAATTACCGCTACCAGTTCACGAAGCGGCCTGAGATGGCCGATCCGCGAGGCCTCTCGCGCGACGACGTGAAGAAACTGGCGGCTGCCAGCAAGCAAGCGGGCGTCAACCTGATCCCACTCATCAACTGTCTGGGTCACCAGTCCTGGTCCAAATCGACGGGGACTCTACTGCGCGCGCACCCGGAATTCGATGAGACTCCCGGCAAGTATCCCGGGAACGAAGGCATCTACTGCCGCAGCTACTGCCCGCTGCATCCGCAGGTCCATGACGTGCTGTTCGACCTGATCGACGAGCTGGCGGACGACTGCGAGGCCGAGGCTTTCCACGTAGGGATGGACGAGGTATTTCTGATCGGGGAGGACGACTGCCCGCGTTGCAAGGGCAAGAACAAGGCCGAGTTGTTTGCCCAGGAAGTACGCACGCTGCACGATCACCTCCTCAACAGGAAGCGCACAATGTGGATGTGGGGCGATCGTTTTCTGGATGGCGAGACCACCGGTATCGGCAAGTGGGAAGCCAGCGCCAACCAGACCCACACCGCGATTCAGCTTGTGCCCCGCGACATCATGATCTGCGATTGGCACTATGACCGGCCGCTGCCGACGCTAGAGTATTTCGCGGTGCTTGGATTCCCCGTGCTGGCCTGCCCGTGGCGCAAGCCGGACGTTGCGCTGTCGCAACTGGAGACGGTGAGGCAAATCCGCGCGCGCGCGACCGCCCCGATTGCCAACCGCATGCAAGGCGTGCTTCAAACCACGTGGACCGGAATCGGCCAATTCGCCGGAGCTTACTTCGAGGAAGTGAAGCAACCCACCGTCGCCGTGAGCGAAGCAGTAAGTTGCTTCCGCGCCCTGTTCCGCGAAATCCGCGCCCAGGACGGGCGGTAGGGCGGTCTGGCGCCGAACCGGCGCGCCGGTTGTTTTGACCCCGCGAGCACGGGCGGACCGGGGTATACTCTCTCCACGGCGCTGTTGCGGGGTTAACCGGCCATCCAGTTACTCTCCGCGCCCCTGCCGGGGCTCAGGGGGCGCACCAGACGGGGAAGGCGGTTATGGTGTGGTAACGGTCGCTGATGGTAAGTTCCAGGCCCACCTGACAGCCGCGCTGGGTCATGATCTGCTGTGGCGTCTCTTTCTGTCTCCAGGAATAGGTGCTGGTGAGGACCCAGAAGTGGGCTCCGCGAGCATCGTCGATCGTCGCCTCGCGGCGTACTTCAAAGGCGGCCGCTCTCCTGGAGAGACGCTCGAGTTCAGGCGCAGTGAGACGCACGGTGAAGCCAGCGGTCTTCTTCGCTTCGAGCGTCTTCAAATAGAACCAGGGCGCAAAGTGCAGGTGCTTCTCCAGCACGAAGAGGCGGATGGGACCGGTGATGTCTTCTTCGCGGTCCAGCATCCGGAGCACAAACGTGTCAAACGGCGCCTTTCTGACATCGTGCGCCAGGTGGTGCGAAATCACCGCAAATGCCCACGCCGCGCAAGCCAGGGCTCCCAAGAGCCGCACGGCGCGGGATCGCAGACGCCAGCAGGACACAGAGGTAAGAAGCAGGAGCGTGGCCGCCACGAAGATGAGATGGCGGCGGCCCCAGATCGAGCTCGCCATGAGACAGGAAGCGACGAACGAAATCGCGACGGGGCACAGGGTGAAGAACAACAGAAAGCGCAATGCGTGGCCGAGCGACCGGGTGTGGCGGCGCCTCCACTGCACCCACAGCGCCGCCAAGACCAGCAGAACGAGCGCCCCGCAGACGCGCCGTCCGACTTTCGGGAAATCGCCGAACCCCGTCATCTCCACGAAGAGCAGGACGAGGTCCTGGAGCGTGGGTTTCACAATCCAATTCAGGTTCGACTGGAGACCGCCTTTGGCGTAGGCGCGGGTTCCGGCCGCGTAGAGCCAGGGAGCGAATGCGGCGAACACCACCACGCCCGACAGCAGAGTCCGCTTCCAGCGCTCTCGTTTCCAGAGGAGCACGTACAGGCATTCCAGCCCTACGATGAGGCAGCCGTAGTAGTGCGAGTAGACCAAAACGATGTTCGCCAGAGTCAAAGCCGCATAACTGAAACCAGACGGGGGGGCGCCGGCCCGGAGAATCCGTTGAAACAGCCAGAGCGAGGTGAGAGCGCACAGCAGCAGCAAGCTGTACATGCGGACATGCTGACCGTAGTAGATCAGGAATGGATGCACGGCGGCCAAGCCGATCGCGCAATGGATTTCGATGGGCCGAAGACGCAATTCCCGGCCTAAGAGAATCAGGGGCAGGATCGACAAGATCGAGAAGAGGGCCGGCAGGAGCCTGAGCCAGATCAGGGACTCGTTTCCGATGAACACCCAGACCTTCAGCAGGTAATAGAAAAGCGGAGGATGGACTGAATCGGCGGCGGCCGCGGTAGTCAGGGCTTTCCAGCCGAGGCGCGACAGTAAGACACTGAATACTTCATCGCCATCGAGGCAGACTGCGGCAAGATGCCACATCCTGGCAGCCACGTAAATGGCGATGACGGCACATAGAAGCCACCTCCCTGTCCTACGGGAACTAGTCCACGACTCACGATCCTTGGCCTGCTCCAAACGTATGCCTCCGGGTTGCAGCACTCGATTGTACTTCAGTGTGGGAGGGGAGTTACGTGACAGGCATTACACTCCGGGCGGGTTGCCAACGCGCCGCGGGCTGTCAGTCTGCTTCACGTGCATGGATCCGGGGGGGCACCAAACGGGGAAGGCGGTCATAGTCTGGTAACGGTCGCCGGCTTTCAGTTCGGGGCCAACCCGACAACCGCGCTGGGTCAAGATGGCCTGTGGCGTCACGTTCCGCTTCCACGAATCGGTGCCGGTGGCGACCCAGAAATGGGTTCCACGCGCTTCCTCGATCGTCGCCGTGCGGTGTACTTGAACGGCGGCGGCGTTCTTGGACAGATGGTCGAGCTCAGGCGCGGTCAAGCGCACGCTGAAACCCGTGTTCTTCTTGGCTTCGAGGGTCTCCAGATAGAACCAGACCGGATAGTGGAGGTACCTGTCGACCACGAAGAAGGCGATGGGTCCCGGCCGGTCTCCCTCTTGGGCCAGCATCCGGAGCACGAATGTGTCGAAGGGTACCTTGCGGTCATCGGGGTTCATGAGAAGCGAGATCACCGCAAGCGCCCACGCCGCGCAGACCAGGCTGCCCACTAGTTGCAAAGCGCGGGATCGAAGGCGCCAGAAACCTAGCGAGAGCAGAAGCAGGATGGTGGCCGCCACGAAGATCAGATGCCGACGGCCCCAGACCGAGCTCGGCAGGATGCGAGAAGCCACCAATGAAATCGCGACGGGGCACAGCGTGAAGTACAACAGAAAGCGAGACGCATGACCAAGCGACGGAGTGTGGCGGCGCCCCCACTGAACCCAGATCGCCGCGACAATCAACAGGGCGACCGCCGAGCCGGCCCGCCGCCTAAGGTCCGGGAAATCGCCGAATCCCGTCATGCTTGCGAAGAGCACGACGACATCCTGGAAAGTGGGTTTCGCAATCCAATCGAGGTTCGAGCGCAGACCGCCTCTTGCGATAGCGCGCGTTACAGCCGCGTAGAGCCAGGGAGTGAACGCGGCAAACACGACCGCCGCCGACATGAGCGCCCGCTTCCAGCGCTCACGTTTCCACAAGAGTACATACAGGCATTCCAGTCCTACGACGAGCCAGCCGTAGTAGTGCGAGTAAACCAGAACGATATTCGCCAGAGTCAAAGCCGAGAAACCGAAAACAGCCTGGCGAACGCCGGTCCGGATTGCCCTGTGAAACAGCCACAACGAGGTGAGGGCGCACAGCAGCAGCAGGCTGTACATGCGGACATGCTGGGCGTATTGGAGCAGCAATGGATTCAGACTGGCCAAGCCGATTGCGGAGTAGATCTCGAGGGGCCGCAGTCGTAACTCCCGGCCCAGGAGGATCAGGGGGAAAATGGACAGAATCGAAAAGACCGCCGGCAGGAGCCTCAGCCAGAGCAGGGATTCGTTTCCGAGGATCACCCAAAGCTTCAGCAGGTAATAGAATAGCGGAGGATGGATCGAATCGGCGGCGGCCGCGTCAAACAGGGCTTTCCAGCCGAGACGCGACAGTAAGACGCTGAATATCTCATCGCCGTCGAGGCAGATCGCAGTAAGATGCCATGAGCTGGCGGCCACGTAGATGGCGACGACGGCAAACAGGACCCCTCCATCGGTCCACCGGGAACTGCCGCGTTTGGATGAACCCTGCTGTTCCGCCTGCTCCAAATGGGCGCCTCCGAGTTGCCGCAAACACGTCCGTGCGTGCGCGGCAAAACCGTAGTGTAGCCAATCCCCGACCGTTGCGGCCGTTACTCGGGGGTGTCGTCCGTACGCGTTAGAGCGAGCCCATCTGGCGAAGCCAGCGGGTTGGGAGGCTGGATCAGTTGTCAGCGGCCACGCCCCGTGATACCTTTAGGTTCGGATAATATCATCTCGAAAGCGAGGGCACGTCGGATGAAGCGCAACGCATACATTTTTTGTTTTCTGGTACTCACTCTTGCCGGGTTGACCGGTTGCTCTAGCGGGCCAGCCTCTAAGGATTCCAAGAAAGCCGCGACGGCGCCAGACAAGATCCAGGGAAAGACCCAGGTACTTCTGGCGGAAACGACCGCGACGGATGCCGCTATGAACGCGGGCGGACCTTCCGTGTACCTTTGGGAAGGCGTACGTCGCTACCGCCTGTTCTTCCAGGCGCCCGTTACGATCGACCCTGGGAAGGAGTATATTGCCGAGGGCGTCTACGCGCAAAGGGTCATTGACGAGATCGGCGATCCCGACCAGGGCAAGAACGGCTATCCGCTCCAATCAAGCTGCGAGCGTGTCGTCAGGATGGCCTGGAGCGGCCTGGCATTCGATGTGACCGATGGGCTTGTCTCGGTCTTGCGTACCAGAGTGAAACGGTATCCCGCCAGGCCCGTGTTCCTGGTCACGCGGCTGACGCCCGTTACCGGAGGCGGCGACGCTGCCGCGGAGAAGGACGTCCCGGAAGTCTCGGTGGCGGCGGATGCGCAACGCGCCCTTCTGATCGAGGGTAAAACCGTCCTGCCCGCGCCCCTTTGGGAGCCCGCGGGAGGAACGGTTCGCTGCAAAGTCCTCATCGGCGCTGACGGGAAGATCTCGGCGCTCGACAGCGGCTCGCAACTCTGTGAGTCCGTGCCGTGGCCGCAGTTCCGTTATCAGCCCCCAGTCCAGGGCGGCAAGCCTGTCAGAGTGGCGACCGAAGTTGAAGTGCGCTTCGAACCACGAAAATAATCGTCGAGAACATCGAGTTCTTCGATCACTTGTAGCAGGCAAAGACCACGGCTGGGGGGAAGTTCAGCAGGACGCGCCTCGTCGTAATGGTTGGGAAGTAGGTGTGTAGGAACTGCTTCTCCCGGAACGGCTTGATGCGCAGGGCAGGTATTTCCGGAACCGGACGCCGCGAGGTGAGGTACTGGAATTGCGTCAAGACGCCGTCGGGGGCGAGGCAGGATTCCGCCTGCTGCACGATCCGAGTACGTATGCTGTGGGGCATGCTGGTGAGTCCGAGCGAGGAGATCACGGCATCGAGCGCGCCCGCATTGTGGGCTTGGAGGTGATCGGCCAGCTCGCAGGCATCGGCGTGGAGGACGGTGAGGCGGGGGTCGCGGAACTGCGCGCGAAGATGCCGGATGAAGTGAGGGTTCACTTCGAAGGCGAACAACCGGGAATCCGGCGTCATGCGGCGCAGGATCTCCTGAGTCATGACGCCGGTGCCCGGGCCGAGCTCGACGATGGTGCGGGGCGTCCGGAAATCGACCGGATCGAGCATGGCCGCCGCCAGGAAACGTGAGCTGGGCAATAAAGAGGCCGTGACGCCGAAGCTGCGGAAGAACTCCCTGATGAAAAGCCGGTAGGCCAAGCGTCTAGTCCTTTTCCGGCGCAGCGGCCGCGCCGGGGAAGTAGTAGTCCGCGGTCTTGTCGAGTTCCCAGCCGAGGTGGTTGATGTAGAACAGCACGGCGGGAGCGGGGAAAGCATCTTTGAACCGCTCGTGAACGCGCTCCTGCCAGCCTGGAGCGAGGTGGGCGGTGGCGTCGAGATCCTTGTCGAAGAAACCGCCGTTGTTGGGGATGGCGAGGAAGTCGAGGACCGCGCCAATCAGGTCCAGGTGCGAGAGCAGAATCACTTGCGCCATATCCTTGGCGAACTCCTCGTCGTGTTCGGCGAGCCGGGCCCAGAAGCGGGGAATGGCCTTGCGGAGGGCCTCGGTGTTGAGTTTGGTGAGGCGGGCACGGGTCTTGAAGGACTCGAACATCTGGTAAGTCCTCAGCTTTCCCATGGACACGCCGCGAGCGAGGGCGGAGAAATCGTCCTCGCCCAGCTTCAAGAAGATCTCAGAAAGCAGCATCCAGGCCAGCGTAGCACACCGCCTGCGCTACAATGAGGAGTTTTGAGCGCGAATCTATGAACAACATGGTTGTGTTGGGCGCGCAGTGGGGCGATGAAGGCAAAGGGAAGATCGTCGATCTGTTTTCCCGCAACTTCGACATTGTGGTGCGCTACCAGGGAGGCCACAATGCCGGCCACACGGTGCGCATCGGAGAGAAGAAGTTCGTCCTGAAACTGATCCCGTCGGGCATTCTGCGCCCGGGCGTGAGAGCGGTCATCGGCAACGGGCTGGTGGTGGACCCGGCGGCGCTGATCGCGGAGATCGAGGCGCTGAAAGCGGTGGGCGTGGACGTCGAGGGGCAGCTCGCCATCAGCAACCGCGCGCACGTGATTTTCCCGTTCCACCGGCTGGTGGAGAAAATCTCCGAAGGACGCGCGGACCGCGTGGCGATCGGGACGACATCGCGCGGGATCGGTCCCTGCTACGAGGACAAGATCGGGCGGCGCGGCATCCGGATGGCGGAATTCGTGGACAGCGCCGGCTTCTCCAGCCAGTATGAGGACCTGGCCGAGGACAAGAAGATTCTTGCGGCTGCGTTCAACATTCGGGAACCGCTGGACTTCGACCGGATCAAGGAGGAGTACGCCAAGCTGGCCGATCGCATCCGTCCGATGGTGTGCGACACAGCGGTGCTGCTGAACCGGGCGATCGACGCAGGCCAGCGGGTGCTGTTCGAGGGCGCCCAGGGGACCATGCTGGACGTGGATCACGGCACGTATCCCTTCGTGACGTCGTCGAGTGCGACGGCTGGAGGCGTCTCGACGGGGACGGGAGTCCCGCCGGCGCGGCTGGGCGGGGTAGTGGGGGTGGCGAAGGCGTACATAACCAGAGTGGGCGCCGGGCCGTTCCCCACCGAGTCGTTGGATGAGCACGGCGAAACCCTGCGGAAGATCGGCAATGAGTTCGGGGCAGTCACAGGAAGACCGCGGCGCTGCGGATGGTTCGACGTGCCGCTGATGCGCTACACTACGATGCTCAACGGATTCGTCAGTCTGGCAATGACCAAGCTGGACGTGCTGGACCAGATGGAGCGCATTCCGGTGTGCATGGCCTACCGTGTGGACGGCAAGCTGATGGAAGAGATGCCTCCGACGTCGGATGGACTGCAAGCGGTAGAGCCGGTATACGAGACGCTGCCGGGTTGGGCGATGCCGACGGCCGGGATCACCGAATACGAGAAGCTGCCGCAGAAGGCGCGCGAGTATTTGGACTTCCTGGAAGCGAGCTCCGGCGTGGAAATCGGCTGCATCTCCACGGGACCGGAACGCGATCAAACCATTCTGAAATCCGGCTCGAAGCTGGCGGAGCTTTTGGGGGGGCATCTGAGATGACCGAGGAAGCGCCCAGCGCGGAGGAGATTCTCGGCCAGTTCAACCGGCTGATCCGTGAACTGCTGCGCGGCCAGATCAACCGCAACACGTTCCGGCCGTGGGAGGTGGAATTGCTCCTGGACATCGAGGACTGCCGCCTGCGGGAGTCCTCCAAGGACGCCACGCTGCGCCGGTATCAGAGGGCGGTGCAGCGGCAGATGGAGCGCGGCGCGACCGCTCCGGTGAAGCTGTCCGAGTACCTGGGACGCAAGTCGGCGGAATGACGGCTGCGCTATTCTGGAGACGAGGGATCAACGCATGGCTAGCAGCCCCAGGAAAGTATTCTGCGTAAAGTTTCAGCGGGAGATGGATGGTCTGGACGAATCGCCGTTCGACGGGCATCCGCTGGGGCAGCGCATCTACGAGAACGTATCCAAAGAGGCGTGGCAGATGTGGGTGGACCGCCTGAAGATGATCATGAACGAGTACCGCTTGAACCTGGGCACGCGCGAGGCGCAGGAGTTCGTTCTCAAACAGATGGAGGAGTACTTCTTCGGCGAAGGCGCCGCTGTGCCGCCGGACTACGTTCCGCCCGCGGCGGGGCACTGAGACTCCCCCCGCCGGCCGCCTCCTGTTCGCCACGTATGGACTCCGCACCACCCGCACACCTGTGAACCCGGTTCACAGGAAGGCGCGTTTAGTACACTAAAAATCAAGGACTTACCTTTGGCAGTCGGTGTGCAACGGTCTGGGCGCATGAGTGCCCGACGATTCGCTTTGATGCTTTGGACGGCTGGCGGCCTGCTCTGGGCCCAGTCGGAGGTCAACGTCAATTCGCGCTACCTGGTGGAGAGTGTCGACATCGCCGGCGGCAGCAAGACGCAGATCAGCCGTGGTCTTCGCGAGCAACTGGAGAACCTGGTCGGCCAAAAGGTGAACCAGGACTCGCTCGAGAGAGTGGCCCGGCGCATGCGCAACGAACTGCACGCGCGTCTGGTATCGCCCAAGATCGCCAAGGGAACGCAGCCCGAGCAGGTCATTGTACTGTTCGAGGTCAAAGGTAAGAGCCCCCGTCAGAACTTCGACCTCAATCTTCCGAAAGGGATCTATCACTCCCGGCAGGGCTGGAGCGGCGTCTTGGACGCCAAGTTCGGCGTCGGGGACAGCCGGTTCAATCTCGGCGTAGCCAGCGACGGGGACTCGCTGATCGAGCGGTTCGCCGGCGTACGGGCGGGATACGAAAACACCCACGTCGGCACCGACAAGGTACGGTTGGGCTTCCAGTTTGCCAGCTATCACACGCAGTGGAACCGGGAAACCCTGGCGGATCTCGCGGCGACGCCGGACGTTTCGGGCATCTACAGAACGCGTCAGGACTTCGCGCCGTCGGTTACTCTGGCGCTCATCGAGCCGCTGACGATTACCGTCGGAACGTCCTTCCAACGCTTTCAGCAACAGTTTCCGGCCGCGCACACTGAGGCCGCCAACGCCGTGACAACCACTCTGCGCTATTCACGGCGGCTGGAGGATAAACAGGGGAACAAACATGAGTTTGCGGCAGGTTACAGCCTGCGCGCGGCCACCAAAACATTTGACTCCGATTACGTCTACGCGAGGCAGGCCGTCGAGGCGGAATACGGCTACCGGCGGCATCACCAGGGCGTTGAGGTAAAGTTCACCGGCGGCCGAAGCACGGGCGAAGTGCCGCTGTTCGAACGCTTCGTGCTGGGCAACTCCAGCACGCTGCGAGGTTGGGATAAGTACCAGTTGAGTCCGCTCGGTGGGACCCGCGTGGCGCACGGCTCGCTCGAGTACGACTACCGCGGGTTCCAGGTTTTCTACGACACAGGCGCCCTCTGGAACGAAAAGGAGAGCGGGGAGATTAAACATTCGCTCGGCGTGGGCTTCGGGAGCAAGGACGGGTTTTTCATGGCCATGGCGTTCCCGATCAAGTCCGGCCGGGCAGAGCCGATCTTCATGACGGGCATCGCCTTCTGATGGCATTGATATCGCGCGCTGGCGGACGCTGGTGGTTGGCGGCAGCACTCGCGATAGGTTTGCCCAGCTTAAGCGCGCAGACTCTGAACGTCCGTCCGGACGCGGGGCGGCGTGCGGGTTTCTCCCGCGACGCCCCAATTCCTTGTGGGCCGGCAACTCGACAAGCTCCACAACGGCGCTTCCGTGTCCTTCGCGATCCAGTTGACCTTACTCGGCGCGTCGCGGACCACGATGCTGGGGCGGTCGGCCGGCCGCTTCGCCGTGAGTTTCGACCTTTGGGAGGAACGTTTCTCCGTCACGCGCTTGGGCGCTGTGCGCAAGAACGCGTCCCACCTCTCGGCCGTAGAGGCCGAGGCCTGGTGTCTGGGCAACCTGATCCTGCCCTCGGGCGGGCTCTCGCCGGATTCTTCCTTTTGGGTAAGATTGGATGTTCGGCCGGAGGAAGCCAACGAAAGTCCCCCCCTCGGTGAAGATCTTGGAGTTACCCTGGCACGTCTCGTGGAGTTGTTCAGCCGGCCCCCCCGGCTCGGGGAGACCCACAAGCGAGCCGAAGCCGGGCCTTTCCGGCTCAAGGATCTGCACTAACAGTGTGGCCCAAGTGGCGCAGGCGATCGTTTTCTGTCGCCTGCGTTGGAGATGGCAGACCACAAACTGCGATGGTCTGCCCCACACCCTGATGCCGGTTCACCCATGAGACGTCTGCGCGACAGGCTGATTCTGTTATTCCTCGCCGCGACTCTCTTGCCCCTGGCCGCCACGGTGTGGCTGGGCGCTTCCCTGCTCGAAGTCAGCCGCGGCTATTCCTCCACCCGCGAACTCGCGGCCGTTTCGACTTCCCTGGAGCGCACCGCCCGCGAGTTCTATCAGCGTTCCCGCGAAGCCCTGAAGAACGACGCCCAGGCCGCACGCCTGACCGCGCTGCGATACGCGCAGCGCGATAGTGCGGGCTGGCCGGAGGAAGTTCGGGAATTCTGGGAGAGCGGGCAGGACGAGCGTTTTCACTTGGCCGGCCTGGAGGGCGACCGTCTGGAGTACCTGGTGCGGCGCGAAGCGGAAGTGCTGGTCTGGACCCGGC
This sequence comes from Bryobacteraceae bacterium, assembly GCA_963801345.1. Taxonomy (GTDB): domain Bacteria; phylum Acidobacteriota; class Terriglobia; order Bryobacterales; family Bryobacteraceae; genus CAWDER01. The sequence goes on along the minus strand of CAWDER010000011.1, from coordinate 102,034 downwards.
CCCTGGGCGCGGTGGCGATGGAGCGGATCACCGCCGAACTGCGGCAGGCTCGCCAGGTGTTGGAGGCAGCCGCCACGCGAGATCTCCGGCGAGGCTTCCTGGTGACCTTCCTGCTGCTGGCGATCGGTACCTGGGCCGTGCCGCTGGCCCTCCTGGTGTACTTCGCCGCCCGCGTGAGCCGCCCCATTCATGACCTCACCGACGGGCTGACCCAGCTCGCCTCGGGCAATCCATCGGTCCGTGTGTCCACCGATCGCAACGACGAGGTCGGGCTGGCGATCCGGGCGTTCAACCACATGGCCGAGGAGTTGGAACGGCAGCGAACGCGGCTGGTCTACCTTACGCAACTGGGAAGCTGGCAGGTGCTGGCGCGCAAGATGGCCCACGAATTGAAGAACTCCCTCACCCCGATCCGCCTCACCATGGAGGAGATGCTGGCTCGCTCCGGCGGCGGGGATCGGGCCTTCACCGAGCAGGCCGCCGAGATCGTGATCGAGGAGGTGGACAGCCTGGAACGCCGTGTCCGCGCCTTCTCCGAATTCGCCGCGGAGCCGCCCATGCGGCCCGAAGCGATCGACGTGAACTCTTTGGTGTCGGAGCGGAAGACGTTTCTTGAAAGCGGCCACCCGGGGCTGGGCTATGAGATGCGTTTGTCGCCCGATCTGCCTCCGGCTTATGCGGATGCCGACTTAGTCAAGGGCATTCTCACGAACCTCCTGGAGAACGCCGCGGAGGCCGCCGGCGCGGGAGGCCGTATGATCGCCAGCACCGCGCTCGTCGACGGAAAGATCGCGGTCGAAGTGCACGATTCGGGTCCCGGACTCAGCCCGGAGGCGCGGAAGTCGCTCTTCGAGCCCACGATTTCTTTCAAGAGGCACGGCATGGGACTCGGCTTGTCCATCGCCAGGAAGAGCGCTCTCCTGGTGGGGGGTGATATCTTGCTGGTGAAAGGAGAACTCGGCGGCGCGGGTTTCCGCGTTTTGCTGCCCAGGCATGCCCCGGAACCGAATTCTGATCGTTGACGACGAGGCGAACATCGGCCGCTCCCTGCGGCTGATCCTGGAGCGGGAGGGCTACGTCGTCGCCGTGTGCGGCTCCCTCGCGGAGTGCCGCGCGCACCCGGAGACGGCCCGTAGCGACCTGCTCCTCCTTGATGTACGTCTTCCCGACGGAAACGGTATCGACCTCTTGCGCGAGCTGCGCGCCGCCGGCAACACGGCGGAGGTCGTCATGATCTCCGGGCACGGCACCATCACCGAAGCCGTGGAAGCCACGCGCGCGGGGGCCTTCGATTTTCTCGAGAAGCCCCTTGGCCGCGACAGAGTGCTGGTGGCAGTGAAGAACGCACTCGAACAGGTTGCGCTGCGCACGGAGAATGCGCGTCTCAGGGAACTGGTCGAGCAGGCGCCGCGCATGATCGGCCCGAGCCCCGCCTTTCAACGCGCGGTCGAGCAGGCCACCCTGGCGGCCCGCTCCGACGCCCGCGTCCTGCTGATCGGTGAGTCCGGCACTGGCAAGGAACTGCTGGCGACGCACATCCACGAATCGAGCCCGTTTTCCGCGGGACCCTTCGTCAAAGTGAACTGCGCCGCGATTCCCACCGAGTTGCTTGAGAGCGAGCTCTTCGGCCACGAGAAAGGGGCATTTACCGGCGCGGCCGGCATGCGGCGCGGCAAGTTCGAACTCGCCGACGGAGGTACGATTTTCCTCGACGAGGTGGGCGACCTGCATCCCGCCTCACAGGCGAAACTGCTCCGAGTGCTTCAGGAAGGCGAGTTCCACCGCGTAGGCGGCGAACAGAGCGTGCGCGTCACGGTGCGGGTGATCTCCGCGACGAATCGGGACCTGGCGGCGCTGGTCTCCCGCCAGCAGTTTCGCGAAGACCTCTATTACCGACTGAGCGTGGTGCCGATTCGGGTGCCGGCCTTGCGCGAGCGGCCGCAGGACCTATTGCCGCTCGCCGAGTATTTCCTCGAAGAGTTCTGCCGGCGCAACAACTTCAGGCCTAAGACTCTCAACAATACCGTATTCGCCGTCTTCGAGCAGTACGCCTGGCCGGGCAACGCCCGGGAGCTGCGCAACATCGTGGAACGCATGGCCATCCTCTCGCCCGGGCCGGTGCTTGGCGCGGATTCGATCCCCAGGGAAGTACACATCAGCGGCAGGCGACGGCGCGCCCTCCACCATTCAACAGACCCGCGACACGGCCGAGCGGGAACACTTGCTGCGCGCCCTGGACGCCACCGCCTGGAACGTCTCCGCCGCGGCCCGCACCCTCGGCATGGAGCGCACCAATCTCCATAAGCGCATCCGCGCGCTGGGACTGAAACGGTAAAGGCACGAACGAGCTGCGCCACAATGCCTCGCATGAGCGCTTCTCAGAAGCAGACCATCCCGGTGATGTTGTCTGCCAAGCCAGGATCAGTCGCCGCCGCGCAGCAGGTTCACATCGATGTTCCTGGACGGGTGGTACGTCGCGGGGGAAACCAGGATGCCGTTGGAGTCCGGTCGTTGCGTTGATAAATAGTCCGTGCGGAGGGTCTCCGTGAATTCCTTCGACCAATAGCGCAGGCTGCACTTCCTTTCGTCCCCCTCATTCCAGCCGGGGTGCTCACCGGGGGGCAGGTAAACATGCTGCCCTTCACAGATCGTACGGACGAGGGGAACCATCGGCACATGGTCAGCGCAGTAACTGGCCACCCGCTCGCGGAGCTTCCCAAACTTTGCAGTGTAGCGGTTGATTAAATGCCGGGGCAGTCCAGCAACAGGATCCGTGCGAGTCTCCATCAATGCGCGATACTTGTCCCCGAAGTGGGCTCGGTCGTCTGGCTGAATTGTGAAGTTGAACCAATCCACCACACCGTGGTCAGCCTTGGCCTGGGGCGATTTAAGGTCGTCGAACCTGTTCGGGAGCGGGCAATAGCCGTATGCAACTTGCCGTTTGGCCCTCCCACACCAAGGGTGCTCGAACAGTTCAGCCACCTGCCCCCGACCGTCGCTGTACGCAGCCGGAAGCTCCAAGACACAGACCCGCCCACTGCCTACCGAGCTTGAGTCCGGATCCCCTACGGCGAACGTAATCGCAACTTCCGGGTCGCCCGTAAAGTCAAGGTAGTGCGTAGGCAGCCCCAGGTGCTGCAGCCAGCCAAATGCATCGTGGTCCAGCAGACGAAGATCTTCCCGAAGCCAATCGGCGATGGAGCCAACCAACTTTTCGACCTCATCGTCGTCTTCCTGATCGAGGCCTGGCGGGGCAGGCCTGTAGCAGGCCGAAACCGTTGTCGGCCGATCTCCGCATTCCCCCCGAAAGAGGTACCTCCTGACCATGCGCGGATGTCGGTCTGGAGGCTGGCCCCGACGGCACCGGGTTGCCTCGACCTCGCAAAGCCGCAGCGGGAATTCGGTCTGGAGGTACTCAAGGAGTCTGGCGGCATTGAAACCGGAAGCAGGGTAGGCAGACATGGCTGTGCGTATGATATCAGCAGAGGCTGAGGCCCGCCGAGCGGGAACACCCGTGCGCTCTGGACGCTCGGCTGGAACGTATCGCACCATCGGCATGGAGCGCACCAATCTCCACGGGCGCATTCTTCCGCTGGGATTCAAGCGGTAGGACCTACAGGGACTGCTGATATACTCATGGGCAGGTGACCTCTGAGGTTCGATGCCTACAATAGCCCGAGCGGGGCCGTATCGAGTGTTCTTTTACAGTAACAACGGGGTGGAGCCGCCTCATGTTCACATCCAGAAGGGAACAGCGTTAGCGAAGTTCTGGTTGGCCCCGGTGGCGCAAGCTTCCGCCTCAGGCTTTCGCGCACACGAACTGCGCGAGATGGAGCGAATGGTAGAAGAGAACCACCAACCGTGGTTGGAGGCCTGGAATGAGTTCTTTGGCGGTTGAAGCGCGCCCCCGCGCGATGGAAGTGGCTATTACCGATGACGACTTGAGCATCGTGCTTGCCGACGGGCGCAGGATCTCTGTGCCGCTGACCTGGTTTCCCCGCTTGCTGCACGCCAACCCGGCTCAGCGGCAGCACTTCGAATTGCTCGGCGATGGAGAAGGCATCCACTGGCCTGACATTGATGAGGATTTGAGCGTGGCTGGACTCTTGCGTGGCACTCCGGCGCCGCAGAGTCGCCGCTGAGTGCGATCCGTCGATCTTGCCTTCGTCGCTACAGCACCAAATGGTGCTAGGTTTGGCGCATGAATCCCGACCTCGACTCAATAGTCCGTGCTTTGGACCGTTTGGCAGCGGGCCACCAGAAGGGGGTGTTGGACCGGGTCGGCACCGCTGCCATCGTGGGTACGCTACTCGCTTTGATTTGGTACTCGTGGGAGACACGCAGGCTCAGGAAGGCGACTGAAGCACAAACGAAGACAACGGCGGATCTTCTGAAGGAAGCGCAAGAGCAGAACGATACGTCGATGGACCTTGTACAACAGGCGCGGCAGCAGAATGAAGTGGCAGTGATGCCAATTCTTGCAATCGCCGTATGCGGCCCACGCGTGATGGCGACAAACAAGTTGCTGCTTAGAAACATAGGCACGGGGCCAGCATTCAACGTGTCCATCGATGGGTACGCATCCGAGGGGGCAGAACTGCGCTTTGAATATGGAGAAACCGTGATAGCGCCGGGTGAGGAACACGAGCTACCCTTCGAGCTCAAAGAAGGACACCATGGAACAGTTGGCACTGTCAACGAGCTTTACAGATGGATCAACGTGGAGCTACTGTCCAATCCGTTGAGGATCACCGTACGCTGTAGCAGCATAAGCTCCATAGACTACGCCTCCACCTTCAGCTTTTCACCAAACCAAGGGCGGCTGAAGGTTGTGTTTGAAGGGATGGAGTCCATTCCGCAAGCGAAAATGTCTCGGTCTTGAGTCTCCAACTCCTATGTTCCCGTCTTCCCTCCAACGCACGCGCGACACCGCCGAGCGGGCGCACTTACTACGCGCCCTGGACGCCACCGCCTGGAACGTCTCCGCCGCCGCCCGCACCCCGGGGATGGAGCGCACCAATTTGCACAAACGCAGTCGGGCGGGGGGCTGACGTAGCGTGTGACAATGTCAGACCCCAGGGATCAGTATGCGCTCGCCCTGTTGCGTTGGCTGCTCCTGTCTGCTCTGGTCTTGTTGACCCCCGTCTACTCTCAGACGCCACAGGATACAACCCTGCGCGTTACCGTGAACCTGGTCCAGGTGGATGCCGTGGTTCATCAGCCGTGCGGCACAGGTACAGTACTACACTGGGGCCATGGCGAAGCCCAGGCAGAATGTGACGCTGGTTGTCGAGGAAGATCTACTCCTGGCGGCCAGAAAAGTTGCACTCGATCGGCGGACCAGCGTGAATCAACTGGTGCGGGAGTACCTGGCAGCACTGGTGGAGGAGCCCAGCCGGAGGCGGCTGGCGCGGACCAGGTTGAGGACGGCGTTCAAGACCGGCCTTGTCGGCGTCGGTAAGCGGAAGTTGGGCCGCCGAGCCGCTCCAGATGTAAACAGATGAGCGCGACGGTTCCAACGGGGCGGCGGGCGCATCCAAACAGACAGTAGCTGGGAAGCCAAGATCGCGTTCGGGGATATCCGCGTCCGCGAAACCTGGGAGGGAAAAATGAAAGCTGTGCTGTCTGTGGCTCTAGGAGTGTTTCTGTCGGCTGGCCTGATTGGCCAGGAGTTCCGGCTGGGCTCGTCGGTGACGGATTTCACTGTCTCCAATTTCAGCGGGGCCCCCGTCAATTTCTCGAGCGTAAGGGGCGACCTCACGGTGCTGATGTTCGTCGCGACGCAGTGTCCGGTCTCGAACGCATACAACGACCGGATGAAGGCAGTTTACAACGAGTATGCCGCCAAGGGCGTCAAGTTCGTGGCCATTAACTCCAATAAGACCGAACCAGCCGACGAGGTTCGCCTGCACGCGGCTACGCACAGCTTTCCTTTCGCTGTTTACAAAGATGTCGATAACGTCGTCGCCGACCGATTCGGGGCCCAGGTGACGCCGGAGACGTTTGTGGTCGGCAAGTCCGGTCAGATCCTCTACCATGGCTCCATCGACGACTCGCAGAACCCCGCCAACATCAAGACGCAGGGTCTGCGTATGGCGCTGGACGCCGTCCTTTCCGGACAGAGCGTCGCCCGGGCCGAGACCAAGGCGTTCGGCTGCGCCATTAAGAGGGCGAAACGCGCGTCGTGAGAGTCCTGGCGTGTCTGGCGCTGGCGGGGGCGAGCCTCCCTGCCCTGGCTCCGTTGGAGTTGCGCCCCTTGAGCGAGAAAGCGTACACGCAGGTTCTCGCTTCGCACAAGGGGAGCGTTCTGCTGGTGAACTTCTGGGCCACCTGGTGCGCGCCTTGCCGGGAAGAGATGCCTCTGCTCGTGCAACTGGAGCGAAAGCACCGAAGCAAGGGACTGCGTATGGTGACGGTCTCTTGCGACGAGCCTGAAGACCAGCTCAAAGCCGGGCAGTTTCTCGCACAACACCAGGCGCCTCAGCCGGCATATCTGAAGCGCGCCGTCGAGGATGAGAAGTTCATCGACTCCGTGGACGGCAAGTGGAGCGGGGCTCTGCCCGCGCTGTTTCTGTACGACCGTAATGGCCGGCTTGCCCGATCCTTCATCGGCGAATCCGACATAGCGGTGGTCGATCAGGCGATCCGAAAGTTGCTGTAGCCGGCGCGCGCCTACACTTCCAGGCCGACCGAACGCATCAGCTCCAAGGCATTGCTGTGCTCGACGACGCCCGGGCGAAGCCGGTAGTCGAAGCGCATGCGCCCGTCCTCGACCTGATCCTGAAAATGGGCGTTTGCGCCGAGCGGGGCGAGCGTGTCCGCGATCTTCGCCAAAGCCAGATCGTGGGTCGTCAGCAGGCCGATGGCCCCGCGCGCGACCAGCCCTTGAATCACACCCTGCGCGCCGATGCCGCGGTCGTGCGAATTGGTGCCGTGCAGGAGTTCGTCCAGGACGAACAGGAGCGGGCGGCTCTGCCCGGTCAACTCCACGAGCTGCCTGAGACGCGTGATCTCGGCGTAGAAACGCGAGGTCCCGCTTTGCAGCGAATCCACCGTGCGGATCGACGCGCCGACCGCCAGCCGCGAGATGCGCAGCCTCCAGCGCGCACCGGCGCGCCCGCCATGGCCAGGAGGGCGTTGGTCCCCACCGTTCGAAGCAAGGTGCTCTTGCCGGACATGTTCGAGCCGCTGACGACCAGCACCCGCAGGCCGCCGTCCAGCCGCAGATCGTTGCGCACCGAGCGGGCCTCGGGGATGAGCGGATGCCCGAGTTGCTCGCCATCGAAGCACGGCGATTCGTCGGTGAACTCCGGGAACGGGTCGGCAGGATGCTCGTAGCGGTACCCAGCAAGCGACAGGAGCGCCTCCATCTCGCCCACGGCATCGAGCCACTCCCTCAGGTGCGGCCCGGACTTCCGCCTCCAGGCTTCGATGGCAAAAGACATATGCACCGTCCACAGCGCTATCGGATCGATGATCCTCAGCACGATGTTGTCGCGCGAATCCAGCCAATCCAGCAGCCGGTACAGCCGGGCGATGCGGCGCGAGGGCGGGCGGCCCTCGATGACCAGTCCCGATTGAACCTTAGCCAGGTGCTGCGATGTGAACCGTTGCCGCTCGAGAACCACCAGCACTTGGGAAAGCAGCCTCAGATCGTGGCCGGGCCGTTCCACCGCCGCGATGGAGTGTTCCAGGTCCCGGCGAAGCCGGAAGGTGAAGACGCGGGCCAGGACAAAGATCGCCACGAAAGGCGAAACCACTCCGGCGCCGATCCAAAGAGCGAGAGTGCCGATTCCCAGCACGGAAAGAACCCCCGCGCAGACCCAACGCCCGCGCGAAACCAACTGCGGCGGCTCCTCCCCCCACGCGGCCAGAGCTTCCGGATTGACCCCCACCCGGATGTCCTCGCCCAGCACCGCGAGCTGTTCCCGAAGATCGAGTTTCGACGTCAGCTCCCGGACAGCTTCGTGACGGATCTTCAGGTCCTCCGGCTCGGACGGTGAGAGCAGCCATCGCGCCAGCGTCTCTTCTCCGCCGCGGGTTCGAGCGGTCGAAAGGTACTCGAACAACGAGCCCTGACCGAACAGGTCCAGGTCTTTGGCATACGGGTGCAGCGGGTCCAGGAAGCGGTCCCCCGATTCGCCCTTACCCGCCCAACGATCCTGGACGCGCTCGAGAGCGTGTTCATAAAAGGCCACCACGCGCCGGGACCGCGTGCGCCGCCCCAGCACGCGCTCGTGCACCACGGCCAACGCCACGATCGCCACAATGGGAACGAGCACCCAGAGAATCGAGAAAGCCTTCCAGCCAAGAGCCAGCACGGCTCCCGCGACAGCGAGCGAAGCGAGCCCGATCTGGATGTTGCCGATCCTGAGGTGCAGGCGTTCGAGGCGTTCCAACTCCTGCGCGTGCGCAGCAAGCCGCTGTTCGTACTCCCTGGGTGCGTCAGCGTCCACCGGCATGCTCATTTGGCTACACCCCGCGCCGGTTGCCGTAGAGGTCGATGTGCAGGCGGGGACTGAAGCGGTAGCCTTCCTGCTTGCAGATCTCGACAATCCACGTCGCGCGTTCGTGCAGGACTTCCGCGTCGGTGCCCTCCGGCATCAGGACCACGCGCTGCGGATTGGCTTGCAGCTTTGTCACCAGGGCCTTGATCTCCACGATGTCGTCTTCTTCGGCGACCACAAACTTGAGTTGGTAATCGTATGCGGCCATGAAGCGCTTCAGCACTTCCGGCCGGCTGCGCAGGCGGTCGTGCTGTGCGGCCCAGCGCCCTCCTTCCTGCTCGAACGGCGTGGAATTGGAGAGCTTAGGGCTGAGGCTCATCAGATGGCAGTCCACCGCCGCGAACACCGTGCCCGCGGTTTCCACCGTGACGTGCAGGCGCATCTGGCGCAGGGCTTCGGTCAACGGAACGATTTCCGGCGCAATCATCGGCTCGCCGCCAGTCACGACGACGTAGTGGGCGCGAAAGCGCGCGACCCGCGCCAGAATCTCCTCGAGCGCGAGTTCTTCGCCCTCGGGCTGCCAGGAAGCGTAGGGCGTATCGCACCAGGAGCAGCGCAGGTTGCAGCCGCTCGAGCGCACGAACACGCTCGGGGTGCCGGCGAGCATGCCCTCGCCCTGGATCGAGTAGAAGATCTCGGAGATCTTCAAGAAAGGTACTCCAGCGGGTCCTCGATACCAGCTTCGTCGAAACCCTTGCGCCGAAGCAAGCAGGAATCGCATGCACCGCAGGACCGGCCCCCCTCGTCAGGGTCATAGCAACTGTGCGTGAGGCTGAAATCCAAACCCAGCGAAGCGCCGAGCCTCACGATCTCCGCCTTGCTGAGCCGGATCAGCGGTGTGTGAATCCGAATTCTCGTGCGGCCCTCGATGCCGCTTCGGGTGGCGAGATTCGCCATGCGCTCGAACGCTTCGATGTACTCGGGCCGGCAGTCCGGATAGCCCGAGTAGTCGATGGCGTTGACGCCAATGAAGATGTCCGAGGCCTCCAGCACCTCCGCCCACGCCAGCGCGAAGGAGAGAAAGATGGTGTTGCGCGCGGGCACGTAGGTAATCGGAATTCCCTGCCCCATCTCGCTGGACGAGCGGTCTTTGGGAACCGGAATGTCCGCGGTGAGCGCCGATCCGCCGAAGCCCCGCAAATCCACCTCCACGATCCGATGTTGCGCGACCCCCAGCGCCGCCGCAACCCTCGCCGCCGCCTGCAATTCGACACGGTGCCGCTGGCCGTAATCGAACGAGAGCGCGTGACACTCGTAGTTCTCCTGGAGCGCGTACGCCAGACACGTAGCGGAATCGAGCCCGCCGCTCAACAGGCACACTGCTCTGGGTCGCTGCTTCATCGGGGCAACTTCCAGGCAAGCAGAAATCCGATTACCGGGAAAATGGTCAGGCTGGCCAGGACGCGATCGAGCGAGAAGTAGTCGGCGGCGAGGCCGATCAGCGGGATGAACACCATCCCGGCCATGCCCCAGGCAAAGCCCATCATGAGCGCGGAAACGGTACCGGCCTGCGCAGGAGCAAGTCGTTGTGCCATAACAACATTGACTGGAATCGTAAACAAAAGGATGAAGCCGCTGACGATCAGACCAGCGATCGACAGCCAGCCGCTCGTCGCGAAAAAGAGCACCAGGAATGGCACCGAGGCAAGCATCGAGAACAGGGTCACCAGACGCCCGCCAAAGCGGTCCGCCAGATGTCCGCCCAGGAATCCCCCGACCGCGCCCGCCGCGAGGTACGCCGACAGAACGTAGTTCGCCCGCACCACGCCGAAGCCCCGATCCAGGTGCAGGTACAAAGGCAAAAACTGAGCGAAGGCGATCTGGAGAATGGACCGGATGAACACCAACAGGTACAGCAAGGTGAGCGGCTTCCAGGCCGCCGCGAGGGGTTTCCACTCGAAGCCGCCGCGGGCGGGCGCCGTGGAGGCGGCCGCAGTCGGAATCAGAAACAGGACCACCGTCATGAGCACACCCGGCACGGCGGCCCATTGCAGTCGATCAAGCCCCCCAAGAGTTGCCATCGCCGAAAAGTAAATGGGGCCGAGAGCGGTGCCCAGCGTCCCTGCGCTGATGAAGATCGCCATCGCCCGAGCGCGCTTGCCTTCCTCGCCGAGGACGGCCCGGGCGGACGCTTGCGGATGGAACGACGCCACACCTGCCCCGCCCAACAGCACGAGCAGCAACAGAAAGTGGTACGAGGAGGCGCGCCCCATGGCGGAGAGGAACAGCCCTGCCACGGCCGGGGCCAGCACGGTAAAAAACCGCGAATGAAAGCGGTCCGAGAGATAACCGTACACCGGCTGCATCACGGATGCGGAGAACACCAGGACGCCGCCCAGGATGCCAGCCTGCGTCAGGCTGGTATGAAACCTCTCCATGAGCAATGGTTGCAGGGCCCCTAGAGCGCCTGAGTACAGATCCACCGAGAAGTGGCCGCAGGAGAGCAACACGAGCGAGACGAGGCCGGCGCGTGTGGCTGCGGCCAGCTCGGGCTGATCTTCGACACTTATACTGCTCTCGCGGGATCTCATTTGGAGAGGTATGTGCTTATTATAGCGGCCAACTTCGGCGCCGATGCGCGACGAGTCGCCGGCGGGCGTGCCGCGCCCGACTGCGCCCTTCACGTCCGCCACGGAGCTACAATCAGGACCATGATGAGGATGGCGCTGGTTGTTTCCCTGCTGGTTCTTGCCGTTGCGTGCAGCCGGAAGGCACCGGAGGGTTTGTCTCAGTTGCGCGACGAATTCGTATACCAGATGTTGGCCTTCTCGCCCACGACGGCGACGCAGGCCGGGTACCACCAACACAAGGGCGTCCGCTTGGATGCGCTTCTCGACGACTACAGCGCAGATGCCCTGGACCAGCAGCGCCAGTTCTTCCGTCAGTTTCGCGAGCGGCTGGCGAAGACTGTCCAGCCGGAGCAGTTGACGCCGGAAGACCGCGCCGATTACAACCTCATCAGCGATGTGATCTCGCTGCAACTGCTCGAGCTGGACCAGATACAGAACTGGCGCCACAACCCGACGGTCTACGTCGAGATGGCCGGCAACGGCCTGTTCTACCCGTGGTCCCTGGACTACGCGCCCAATCCCGAGCGGTACCGCCACATTATTGCGCGGCTGGAGAAGATACCCGGCGTGGTCGAGCAGGCGAAGAAGAACCTTGCCAGTGCGCCGGAGATCTGGACCACCGTGGCGATGGAGGAGAACGACGGGAACATCGGCCTGATCGACGCGACGCTGCGGGCCGGCGCGCCCGAGGAATTGAAAGCGGAGTTCGGGAGGGCCGCAGGCGCGGCGATCAATGCCCTACGCGATTTCAACGAGTATCTGAAGACCGATTTGGCGCAGCGGCCGGCAGAGTGGCGGCTGGGCAAGGAGAAATACGCTAAGAAGTTCGGTTACGTGCTCGAGACGGACCAGACGCCGGAACAGGTGCTGGCAGGGGCCGAGGAAGCGCTCAAGGCAGTTCGGGAGGAGATGTTCAAACTGTCCATGCCGCTTCACGCGAAGATGTATCCCACGCACAGGGACCGTCCGGATCTGAACCTGATTGTCGGGGAAACGCTGGCCAAGGTCGCCGCGCAACACGCCACCCCCGAGACGTACTTCGCCGACGCCCGGCGCGATCTGCAAGAGACTCGCGAGTTTGTGCGAAGCAAGAACTTGTTGCCGCTGCCTCCGCGAGACAACCTGCAGGTGATCGAAACGCCGGAGTTCATGCGCGGCATCTATTCCGTGGGCGGGTTCGTGTCGGCGCCGGCCCTGGAGCCGCAACTGGGCGCGTTTTACTGGCTCACGCCGATTCCGAAGAGCTGGCCGCAGGCGCGGATCGATTCGAAACTGCGGGAGTACAATTTCTATGGCCTCAAGCTGCTGACGATTCACGAGGCGATGCCGGGCCACTACGTGCAGCTCGAATACTCCAACAACCTGCAGCCGGAGTCGCGCCGCGTGCTCCGCACGGTCTTCGGGAGCGGGACGTACGTGGAAGGCTGGGCGGTGTACGCCACGGAGATGATGCTGGACGAAGGGTACCTGGGCGGCAGTCCCGAACTGCGGCTGACGTTCCTGAAGCAGCAACTGCGCATGCTGGCCAACACCATTCTGGACGTGCGTCTCCAGACCGCGGGAATGACCGATCGGGAGGCGCTGGACCTGATGGTCAAGCAGTGTTTCCAGGAGACCGAAGAGGCCACCGGCAAGCTGCGGCGGGCCAAGCTCTCCTCGTGCCAGTTGCCGACTTACTACGTGGGCTGGCGCGATTGGAAGCGGGTGCGGGCGCAGTACCAACAGGCGAAAGGAACGGGCTTCCAGCTATCGGAATTCCACCGTCTGGCGCTCACGCCAGGCGCGGTCCCGCTGCCGGCCCTGGCGCGCATCCTGACGGGCAAGGCACTGGGGGAGTGAAGGGACAGGCGGAACCGCCTGTCCTGCCAGGTGCGTCTAATACAATGGGCGTATGGAGAGCTTGCCAGAGCCACGACGATCGGTCGCGCGCGTACTTGTCGCGTGGGTGAGGGACCTCACCCTCTCGCTGCTGATCGCCGCCGTCGTGATCCTGTTCATCTATCAGCCGGTTCAGGTGGAGGGCACCAGTATGATGCCCGCCCTGGCGGATCAGGAGCGGGTGTTCATCAGCAAGCTTGCCTACAGGCTGGGGATCGAGCAGATCGAGCACGGCGACACGGTGGTCTTCTGGTTTCCGGGCGACCCGACGAAATCCTACATCAAGCGCGTGATCGGTGTGCCGGGCGACCGGGTGAGAATCCAGGAGGGCACCGTTTACGTGAACGGGCGTCGCATCGAGGAGAGCTACGTCCCCGAGGACTATCGCGATCGTCAATCTACGCCCGAGACGACCGTGAAGCCCGACGCTTACTTCGTGCTGGGCGACCACCGCTCGTCGTCGAGCGACAGCCGCAACTGGGGGCTGGTCCCGCGCGCCAGTATTTACGGCAAGGCGGTGTTCGTATACTGGCCGCTCGAGAAGATCGGCCCGGTGCGGTAACCTGCAATCCTTCCCGCCGGCGGCTCCGCTGTGCGATAATCGCGCCTCTAGGCACTGAGGAGCCGGCATATGAAAATCTCTCGCGTTCGCCCGCTGGTAATGGGCACCCCGTGGCGCAACCTTACATTTGTTGTCGTCGAGACCGACGAAGGCCTGAGCGGCGTTGGAGAAGTGCGCATGCTGAACCGCACCGACGCGCTGCTGGGGTACCTGGCCGAGGCCGCACCCAATTACGTCCTGGGACAGGATCCGTTCAATCGCGAGCACATCGTCCGGTCGATGTATCTCAACGATTTCGGCCGCACGGGAGAGATCGTGATGAGCGGGATCGCGGCGATCGAGACGGCGTGCTGGGACATCGCGGGCAAGGCCCTGAACCAGCCTGTCTATCGATTGATGGGCGGCGCGGTGCGCGACAAGATCAAGGCGTACGCCAACGGCTGGTACACGGTGGAGCGCACGCCCGAGGAATTCGCCAAGGCCGCCCGGCGCGTAGTTGAGAAGGGCTACCAGGCGGCGAAGCTCGACCCGTTCGGCGCCGGCTTCTACGAACTGGAGCGGCATGAGAAGCTGCGCTCCATCGCGCTGGTGGAGGCCGTGCGCGCAGTGGTGGGGCCCGACTTCGATATCTTCATTGAGATGCACGGGCGCTTCAATCCGGCGACGGCGATCGAGATCGCCCGCGAGCTGGAGCCGTTCAAGCCCGGTTGGATCGAGGAACCCGTGCCGCCGGAGAACCTGCGAGCGTTGAAGAAGGTCGCCGAGGCCGTACACCAACCCATTGCCACCGGCGAGAGGCTCCATACGCGCTTCGAGTGCCGCGAGTTGTTCGAGTTGCAGGCCTGCGACATCGTGCAGATCGATCCGTCGCATTTCGGCGGGATCTCGGAGGCGCGCAAGCTGGCGGCGTGGGCCGAGTCCTACTACATGCTGATGGCGCCGCATAATGTCGGCGGGCCGGTGGCTACCGCGGCCACGCTGCATCTGGACGCCTGCACGCCGAACTTCAAAACCCAGGAGCACTTCAACGACTTCGCCGACGCCTGGGTCAAGGGCGCCGTGGAAGAGTATCCCGAAGTGGTCGACGGTTACTTCAGCTTGCCGGAGAAGCCGGGCCTGGGCGTGATCCTGCGGGAGGACTTCATCGCCGAGCACCCGCGCCAGAACATCTGCTTCAATCTCTTCGAAGAAGACTGGCACAAGCGCCAGGCGACAAAGGACAACTGAGTCCCACTCCGGCGACAGACCCTACACTGGTTGCGCCACATTACAATTTCCAGACAAACAATTTGCGATTCCCTGGAGCCTGAAACCCCCAAGGTCCGTATGCTCGGGTTGTAGGACGCATCGGATGAAACACATTGCTGCTGTAATACTATTCCTCGTTTTTTGCCCGCTGGCATTTGGGCAGTCCGGGGATGGCTATACATTTTTCGCGCCGGTGCAGGCCCGCGCTCTGGGCCATTCGGCGTTCGCGATGCACTTTGGGGGCGGTGGGCGATACATCGCCAAGAGCGGCTTGGGATTCGGGGTTGATATCGGCGCGGCAGGCCCGAAAAAACACTTCGGTGACGCCGTCATTGGTGTGTTCAGCCCAAACGCATACTATGTATTCAAAACGAGCAATGCAAAACTGCGGCCGTTTGTGACCGGGGGTTACACTCGCACATTCCGAGACGAGTCCAGCCACAACTGGGGCAACTTCGGAGGGGGCGTCACCTACTGGGCCGCCTCCAGGGTGGGTCTGCTGGTCGAGTTCCGCGATCACATCACGCGTGAACAGGGCATTACGGGGCAGATGTACGGGATACGTCTGGGCGTGGCGTTCAAGTAAGGCGGCGATTGTCCCGGCGACCGGGCGCTATGGAGGCGGTTGGATGTGTGCTGCCCGGTGGCCGGGAAGGCGAATTGGAGGCAGGGATGACGGGATTCCAAGAGTTCGTGGCACTTGCGTTGACGGAGTGTCTTCTCCCGATAGGATCTCCGCAGGAGGCTCGGGCAACGGCCGCTGGGGAGCGCGAGAAGACCTATCAGGCGGAAGGACCGAACACTTCCGATCCGGTGGCGGCGCGTCAGGTGGCGAAGAACCTCGGAATTGGCTCCAAGGTGCGGGTGCGGACCCAAGATCGAAACATACTTTTTGGGAGGATTGTCAGGTTGGATGCGGAGCAACTCTACATCAAGATCGGCGAGGGCGGGCCAGTGAGCGTCTCCTATGCTCAGATAATTGAATTGAAGCCCAAGCGAATGAAGGTCGCGGCCAAGATAGCGATCGGGGTAGGCGTCGCAGTTGGAATCCTGCTCGGCGTAGCCGCTGCAATTTGCGGAAGCGGGGGGTGCTCCTGATATGCAGTGCCTGCGCCCCTCATTTGCCAGATCGATGCGGCTGGCCTGTATCCGGAGTGCCGGAGTCGCCTGGGCTGAAGAAGGTGAGACAGGCGGCGCCAATGGAGGCGGTTGGAAGTATAATCTCTGGGGGCCAGGAATCGAAAAGGGAGACGGTGGTTACCTTGGGCTTGCTCGCGGCTGACATCGGGAGCCGGATGGCGTGGCTGGCCGGGTGGGTTGCGCTGGCGGTGGTTCCGCTGGCGGGTCAGGCGGTTCCGCTCGCTGGAGGCCCGAAGCCGGAGACGATTGAGGCGTTCGCACGCTACGTACGGACGACAGAGTCGAAGCTGGCGGCGCTGCCGCGAGGGTGTGAGGTCTTCATGTGGGCGGGCGCGGCCGAACGGGCTTCGTCTGCGCCAGGGGGGGATTCTCAGCCAGCCACGAAACCGCCGCGGCGACGTGCCGGTGCCGTCCGGCCTGATTCACGATTGGGTGGGCGCGATATACATCCCGTCGGCGCGGGTGGACGATGTATTGAAGGTGGTGCGCGACTACAACCACCACCAGGAAATCTATCGCCCCGAAGTCCTGGAGTCGCGGATCCTGTCGAAAAACGGAGACGAGTACAAGGTGCTGCTGCGGCTATTGAAGCGGAAGGTCATCACCGTCGTGTTGGACACGGAGCACGAGGTCAGGTACGAAAGGCTGGGGGCAACCTGCTGGCAGAGCTGGTCCACCAGCACGAGCGTTCGCGAAGTGCGGGATCCGGGCAAGGACCACGGCTTCATGTGGCGTCTGAACTCCTATTGGAGATTTCACGAAGGGGATGGCGGCACGTACGTGGAGTGCGAAGTCGTGTCGCTCAGCCGCACGGTGCCGGGAATACTGGCGCGGTTGATCGATCCGATCGTGCGCCAGTTGCCGCAGCAGAGCATGGCCGACACGCTTCGCGCGACACGCGCGGCGGTTGAGAAAGGGCGGCCGCGGGCCAAATCGGGGAACTAACGATGCGGCGGCAATTGATCCTATTCCTGGCTGCGATCCTGCTGCCGTCGGCGGTGCTGATCGTCCTCGCCGTCCGTCTGGTGATGGAGGTCCGCCAGGACCAGGGCGCTCAGCAGGCGCGCGAGATAGCAGGGAAAGCGGGGCGGGCTCTGTTGGCGCGGCTGGAGGCCATCCGCCGGGATGAAGTGCTGGGTCCGCTGCCCGCCGGAGGCCGGTATCGCCACTCGGAGACGGCGCTGGTGGCTTGGATACAGAAGGACGAGTTGGTGCTGCCGTGGGAGGAGGAACAGGCGGGCTTCCGCCCTGAGTTCCTCGACCGCATCCGCGCCTGCGAGCCGGCGGTGAGCAGGGCGCGCAATCCGGATCGCGCGGTGGACTGCTACCGGCAGGCGGCCGAGGCGGCGGCCGACGCGGTGCAGACGGCGTACGCGAGACTGGAGTGGGCGCGCGCCCTGGACAGCGCGGGCCGGCCGTCGGAGGCATTGCGTGTGTTTCGCGAGCTGCTGGGCGCCCCACCGGAAGCCGGCAACGAAGATGGAGTGCCGGTGCGACTGCTCGCCGCGCAGCGTTTACTGGAGAGCGAAGCGGACGCGCGGGCAGCGCTGGGCGCGGTCGCCGGAGTGATGGCGGCGCGGCCGTGGCTGACGCCGATGGCTTGCTTGGCCGCCTACGATATCGCCGACCACCTGGGGAGTAATGCCGCCAATTTGGAACAAGTGGAGGAGGTGCGGCGACGGGGGTTGGCGCAGGTGCGGTTGTGCGATCAGGCGCGGGCGCTGCAGTCCGATTTCGCCCGCACGGGGCTGGCCCGGCGCCCGGGGTTGTGGATCACCTACGGCGACGAGCCGTGGCTGGTAGGCTTGGAGTCCCGTGCCGGGGAGCGCGCGGCGGTGCTGGTGGTGCGGGCGGCGGATGTTTTCCGCGATATCGAGTCGCGGCTGGGAGTGAAATTCGAAACCCGCGGCGGCGCACCCGGGGAAGCCGCCGGCGATGAGTTTCCCGGGCTGCGGGTGACGCTGCTGCCGGGCGCGAGGTTCCCGCGCTGGGCGATCTACGCTTCGCTGGGTGTGCTCACGCTCGGCGGCGCTACGCTGTTCATCGCCTGGCTGCTGGGGCGCGACCTGCGCCGCGAATTGCGCGTCTCGGAACTGCGCTCGCAGTTCGTTTCCAGCGTGTCGCACGAATTGAAGACGCCGCTTACGTCCATCCGCATGCTGGCCGAGACCCTCCAAATGGGGCGCGGGCGCGATGCGAAGACGGAGAGCGAATATCTGGACACCATCGTCAACGAGTGCGAGCGCCTGTCGCGCCTGGTGGATGGAGTGCTGTTGTTTTCCAAAGCCGAGCGGGGCAAGATGGTCTATCACTTCCGCCCGATGGAGGCGGCGGAGCCGCTGTACGCGGCGGCGCGGTCGCTCGAGTATGCGCTGGCGCAGAGAGGTTTCCGTCTGACGATCGAGATCGAGCCGGGGCTGCCGCGGTTGCGCGGGGACCACGACGCGTTGGAGCAGGCGCTGCTCAACCTGCTCGGCAACGCGATGAAGTATTCCGGCGACGCGCGCGACATCGAAGTGGCGGTGAAGCCAGAAGACGGCCGCGCGGCAATCAGCGTCACCGACCACGGAGCCGGCATCGCCGCCGCCGAGCAGATGCGTATTTTCGAAAAATTCTACCGCGCCGCGACGCCGGAGAACGAGCACATCCCAGGCACGGGACTGGGGCTCGCGCTGGTCGCGCAAATCGTCAAGGCGCACGGCGGAGAGGTGCGGGTGCGCAGCGCTCCGGGCGAAGGCAGCACGTTTTCGCTTCTGCTGCCGCTGGAGGAAAAGTCATGAGCGTGATTCTGGTGGTTGAAGACGACCCCGCGATTCTGCGGGGGCTGACGGACAATCTGCGCTTCGAGTCGTACGAAGTGCTGACGGCGGAGGACGGGGAGTCCGGGTACAAGCTTCTGGCGGAGAAGAAGCCCGACCTCCTGATCCTCGACTTGATGCTGCCGCGGATGAGCGGCTACGAGGTGTGCCGGAAGGCGCGAGCGGCGGGCATCACCACGCCGATCATGATGCTGACGGCGCGAGGCGAGGAGGCGGACCGGGTGCTCGGACTCGACCTCGGAGCCGACGATTACGTGTCTAAGCCGTTCTCTATCCGCGAACTTCTGGCTCGGGTGCGGGCGATCCTGCGACGCGCGCAGCCAGCAGCGGCGCTGCCCGACGAACTGCGCTTCGGCGACGTCGAGGTGGACTTCCGATCCTATGAGGCGCGCAAGGGTGGAAGTCCGCTGGAGATGACGCCCAAGGAGTTTCAGGTGCTCCGGCTGCTGGCGTCGCGCAGCGGCGAAGTGGTGACGCGCGACGAACTGCTCAACGAGGTTTGGGGATACGAGAACTATCCCACCACGCGCACGGTGGACAACCACGTGGCCACGCTGCGGGCTAAGATCGAACTTGACCCGGCAAACCCGGCGCACCTGCGCACGGTGCACGGCGTCGGCTACAAGTTCATCGGGTAAGAAACTGCAGGCTGCGCCGAACTTACAATTCCTTGACAAGAACAGTGCCGGCGCGATGCATTGAGCAACGCTCGCGGTGACAAGTAAACATCGATTCTGCCCTACCTTTGACAGCAAGGAGGCAGTAAGATGTCAGCCAAATTCATTCGCCGGACCCTACGCAACGTGGTTCTACGGAATCGTCCCTATTTCGCGCACTTGGCACTTACTCACAAATGCAACCTGCGCTGCCGGTTTTGCCACATTCAGGAAACGCAATTCGAGGAACTCGACACCGCGAGCATGAAGCGCGCAATCGACGTGCTGGACCAGATCGGCGTGGGGGTGCTGAGCATCTCCGGAGGGGGCGAACCGCTGCTGCGAAACGACTTCGACTTGATCATCAACCACGCGGCCGGCAAAGGGCTGTACACGAAGATCACGTCCAACGGCACGATGCCGCGCGATCGGTATGACCGGCTGCTCGCCAGCGGCATCCGCGAGATCTCGATTTCGCTCGACGGCGTGGAGGGCAACGATCTGCCCTTCAGCCACACGGGTCCGGCGATTCTGCGCACCATCCGGCACCTTCACGACCACCTGCCCGTGGGCAAGCAATTGACGCTTAACGTGACCGTGACCGACGCCAACCGGGCGCAGATTCCGAACATCGTCGCCTACTGCGCGCGCGAGTACCCCAACGCCAAGGTGTGGCTCAACCCGGTGGTGACGGGAACCGGCAAACTGCGCAGCCTGACGCAGATCAAGGTGGACCCGGCGGCGGCGGAAGCGTGCGACTCGCCCACGCTGCTGCGGGCGCCCTTCTACGACGCGGGCGTACGCGAGCAGTACCAGCGCGAGGTCTACGACTGGGGCTGCCGCGCCGGGGAGCTATTCTTCGACGTCAAGCCGAACGGCGACGTGTGGGCGTGCCAGGACCAACCGGCGCAGAAGCCGCTGAACGTGTTGGAGCCGGACTTCGCGCATAAGCTCCACGACGCCGATTTCCGCACCGGCGCGAGTGCAGCGGCTGCACCTACTCTTGCTACTACATCACGCAGAAGGGGCTCGAACCGCGCAATTGGCCGGACATGGCGGGGCTGTGGTGGAAGGCCAACACGCGTCCGGGCGACGCCTGCCGCCAGGTGGCCGAACGCAATGGCTGGTTCGCCGGGCTGCTGTCCTTCTGCTCGGAGAAGCTGGCTCGGACCATGGCATCCGCCGCGCTGCTGTTGCTGATGGTGGGCGCGGCGGCGGGCGGGGCCGCGGCGCCGCCGCCGCCGGACCCGAACGAAGTGGTGGCGCGCATGGAGCAATCGAACGAAGAGCGCCGACTGCGGCTGGAAGGCTTCGAGTGCGTGCGCACTTACACGGCGGGAAATGAGACGCTGCGGCGGCACGCCGAAGTCACGGCGGACTTTCGCTTCGGCGCGCCGGCGCGCAAGGAGTTCCGCATCCGGCAGCGGAGCGGATCGAAGACGGTGCAATTGATGGTGATCGAGCCGCTGATGGCGGCGGAGACCGACAGCGGCAAGGCGCGTCGCGACGTGGACATCACACGCCGCAACTACGATTTCCGTTTCGCGTCATTCGACGACGCAGCGCGGGTCTACACTTTCCACGTGCAGCCGCGCACGGCCAATCCGTACCTGTTCCGGGGCACGGTGTGGATCGACGCAGAGACGTTCGCGGTGCGCCGGATCGAAGGCGAGCCGGCCAAATCGCCGTCCTTTTGGGTTAAGAAGTCGCACTTCGTACACGAGTACGCACCGCTGGGAGGGTTCTGGCTGCCAGTGCGCCTCACCAGCGAAGCCGAACTGCGCATCTTCGGACGGTCGCAACTCTCCATCACCTACGCGGGGTACCGCCTGACGGCGAGCCAGAGTGGGGAGAGATAGTCAGGGGAGTGCCGCGACCCGTGGCCAGCCGTCCTCCCAGACCATGGTGGAGATCTGAAGTTGAGACTTGCCGTTGTTGGCGACGGAGTAAGCGTGGAACACCAGGTAGTCCACTCCGTTCTCCCGATAGACGGCTTCGTGGCCGGCGCCGTGCCAGCTCGCCGTGGCGGCGGCGACCACCAAGGTGCCTCCACCCTGGGTCATGGGCTTCCCGGTCTTGTCCACGTAAGGGCCAGTGACGCTGCGGGAACGGCCGACGACCACTTTGTAGTCGCTCTTCACGCCGCGGCAGCAGAAATCATAAGACACGAGCAGATACCAGTAGCCGCCGCGCCGGACGATGAACGGTGCTTCCACCGCCCCCGCTTCCGGTGGAGTCGCTTGCGGCTTGAGACGGGGCCGGCTGCATAGCGAATACAGGGTCGTGTCCGTGGTGGAGAGCTTGCCGGTCTTAGGATCGACTCGCCGCATCTTGATTCCGCCCCAGAAGCTGCCCCAGTTCAACCACACGTTGTTCTCGTCCTCGACCACGAGGTTAGGATCGATGGCGTTGAAATCGTCCTGACCCGGACGCGACCGAACCACCAGACCCTCATCGACCCACCTGTAGTCCGGGCTCTTCGGATCGAGGGTCGTGTTGGTGGCCAATCCGATCGCCGACTCATTCACTCCGAAGGACGACAGCGAGTAGTAGAGATGATACTTCCCGTGGTAGAACGAAATGTCCGGCGCCCAGGCGCCCCTTGCTTTAGGAATCTCCTTGGTAGCCCACTCGGGGAGCCGCTCGAAGGCGTAGCCGGCCAGCGCCCAGGTCCGCATGTCCTTCGATGTGCGGACTGGGATGGCACCCGTCCTCCCACCGCCCCCTGTGCAGAACACATAGTACGTGTCGCCCTCCTTCATGATGACCGGGTCGTGTACTCCCAGGTCCCCGGTGAGCTCGAGCAAACGCGGTTCTACCGCCGCGGTGACCGCACAGAGCATCGTGAGGGCAACAGCGACAATCCTTCTCGGGTTCATTGGGCCAACCTCCTTTTTCCAGTTACTCACCTGGTGCTGGGTAGATCACGTACGCTCTCACCGGAAAGGTAGCGCCTCCCACCCAGGCAATCGGAACCGCATGAATGTACCCGCCCCCGGGAGCCAGTTGCTCGAGGTTCGTCATGTGCTCGCAGACGGGGATTCCGGCGCCAAGTAACAGCGTGTGCGCTGGCCGTGAGAAATCTTCCACATCGTCGATGTTCAGCGAGTCGATTCCCACAAAGCGAACACCGGAAGCAACCAGAAGTTCGCAGGCCGTGGCAGTCAGAAACGGGTTCCCACTAAAGTAACGGTCGGTTCGCCAGTGCCGCGACCAATCGGTGTTGACCAGCACCGCTTTTCCGGCGAGCATTCAACCCCCGGAAGACGTCCGCGCCAATGCCTCGAACAGAATGAGCACGCGCGTCGATCTTCGTCACCGGCACGTGGGCGACGGCTTCCAGCGGGATCCCGGCGAGATCGGCGCCGTCGCGATAGCGGTGTCGAGGGGAGTCTACGTACGTACCTGTGTTGCCGCAGAGGTGCAGCGACGCGATCAGGAATTCCGCCTTGCCTTGGTAGCGCTCCCGAGAAGCGCTGTAGTCCAGCAGAACTTCGACGATCGGTTCAGGGAGGCCGGGATAGGTCTTCATCCCAGCCTCGATGGGATGGCTGACCTCAACGTATCGATACATTCGTCCAATCATATCAATGCCAGAGGATTCAACGAATGAGTCCCATGCGCCTCTGATAGAATCCAATTAGAAGTCCAATTCATCAGAGGGGAACTGGGTAATGAGTGAGGAGCGGGTGTATGCGCCGAGCGCGGAGTTCGTGCGGCGCGCGCAGGTGCAGGGCCTCGAGAGCTACCGGGAGTTGTACCGGCGCGCGGAGACGCATCCCGAGGATTTCTGGGAGGAGATGGCGTCCCGCGAGGTGCACTGGTTCGAGAAGTGGTCGAACGTCTTCGAATGGAGTCCACCGTTCGTCAAGTGGTTCACCGGCGGCAAGACCAATGTCTCCTATAACTGCCTGGACCGGCACTTAACGACGCACCGGAAGAATAAGGCCGCCATCATCTGGGAGGGAGAGCCGGGCGATCAGCGCACGCTCACCTATCAGGAACTGCACCGGTTGGTGTGCCGCTTCGCCAACGTCCTCAAGGCGCGCGGTCTCAAGCCGGGCGACCGCGCCGTTCTGTACATGCCGATGGTCCCCGAACTGGCGGTGGCGATGCTGGCGTGCGCGCGGCTGGGCATCACGCACAGCGTCGTTTTCGGAGGCTTCTCGGCGGAAGCACTCAAGGCGCGCATCGAAGATTTGGGCGCCAAAGTGATCATCACGGCCGATGGCGGCTGGCGGCGCGGCAAACAGGTCCCGCTCAAGGCGGCAGTAGACGAAGCGCTGGAGGGGATCGAGGTGCCCGACGTGATCGTCTACAGGCGCACCGGCGGGCCGGTGGAAATGAAGCCGGGTCGCGATCGCTGGTGGCACGAGCTGGACGAATCCGTGGGGGAGGAATGCCCCGCCGAATCGCTGGATAGCGAACACCCGCTGTACGTTCTCTACACCTCGGGCACCACGGGCAAGCCCAAGGGTATCCTGCACACGACCGGCGGCTACATCCTGCAAACCACGCTGACCATGAAGTGGGTCTTCGACCTGCGCGATGAGGACACTTTCTGGTGCACCGCGGATATCGGATGGGTCACCGGGCACAGCTACGTCGTTTACGGGCCGCTGTCGGCGGGCGCTACCACGCTGATGTACGAAGGCGCGCCGGATTACCCGCAGGTCGACCGCTGGTGGCGCATCGTCGAGAAATACCGGGTCAACATCTTCTACACCTCGCCGACCGCCATCCGCGCGCTGTTGCGGCATGGCGACCAGTGGCCGGACGCGCACGATCTCTCCAGCCTGCGGCTCTTAGGCTCGGTGGGCGAGCCGATCAACCCGGCCGCCTGGGAATGGTACTCCCGCGTGATCGGCAAGGACCGCTGCCCCATCGTGGACACCTGGTGGCAGACCGAGACCGGCGCGATTCTGATTTCGCCCATGCCGGGCGCCGTGGCGGCCAAACCGGGATCAGCCACGCTCCCGATGCCGGGCATCATCGCGGAAGTGGTCGATTTCAACGGGAAGCCGGTGGCGACGGGCGAAAAAGGTTTCCTGGTGATCAAGCGGCCCTGGCCCAGCATGATCCGCACCATCCTCAACGACCCAAAACGTTACGAGGATCAGTACTGGCGTCGAGTAACCGGCAGTTACTTCACGGGCGATGCCGCGCGGCAGGATGCAGACGGGTACTTCTGGATTTTGGGGCGCGTGGACGACGTGATCAACGTGAGCGGGCACCGCTTGAGCACCATGGAAGTGGAGTCCGCGTTGGTGCGCCACCCGCGCTGGTGGCGGAGGCGGCGGTGGTGGGCCGGCCCGACGAGATCACCGGGCAAGCTGTTTGCGCTTTCGTCACCCTGAAGACGGGCGACCACGATCACCGCGATCTGGCCGCGGAGTCTGCGCCAGTGGGTCGGCCACGAGATCGGGGGATTCGCCAAACCCGCGGAAATCCGCTTCACGGATGCACTGCCGAAGACCCGCAGCGGCAAGATCATGCGCCGGTTGCTGCGCGAGATCGTCACGACACACTCGGTGACCGGCGACGTCACCACGCTCGAAGACATGGCGGTGGTGAACCGGCTGGCGGCGCAGCACGACGAGGAGTAGGGGCAGGCTAGCGTGGCGCAGGCGATCGTTTTTCGTCGCCTGCGTATGCCGGGCACAACGGTTCGCGGCCGCCTGGCAGACCACAGACAGCGATGGTCTGCCCCACCGCAGACCGCTACGCCCAGGAGATCAGGCCGGGGATCAAGGCATCGGGAAGATCCGGGTGGAACGGCAGGACCCGCACCGTGAAGCCGTGCAAGCCACTATCCCTGCAGGCAACGGGCTGGGCCTCAAAGATGCAACTGCCGGCCTCCACGGGTCCCGCAGGCCGCATGGAAGTGGCGACCGCGTTGACGATTTCGCTGTCGGCGTTCAGCCGGCCCTGATACAACTCGACCGCCACATCTTCGGGAGTCAAGGAGCCGAGGTGTACGCGCACCCGCGCCTGAACCGGCTCTCCCACGGGCAACGAGACGGGCGAGTGGTTCTCGACCGACACCATGCGGACTTCGGGCCATGCGCGCCTCACGCGCTCGATCCAGGCGGCCAGCGCCCGGGCTCGTGCGGCGTGACCGGCGGCCAGTGCCTCGAAGCGCTCATGCGCGGGCAGGTAGTAGCATTCGGTGTACTCGCGGACCATGCGGTGGGTGTTGAAGTTGTGGCAGAGCGTTCCGAGGGAGGCCTTCATGCGCTCGATCCAGCGCCGCGGCACCCGGTCGGCGCCCCGATCGTAGAACGCGGGAACGATGTCGCGTTCCAACAGTTCGTAGAGCGCATCGGCCTCCAGTTGATCCTGCACGTCCCGGTTCGAATAGCTTTCGCCCCGGCCGATGGCCCAGCCGATCAACCGCGAGTCCGACTCCCTCCAGGCTTCGTCCCACCACCCGTCGAGCGTGCTCAAATTCAGTCCACCGTTGGCGGCGGCCTTCATGCCGCTGGTGCCGCTGGCTTCCATGGGGCGCAGGGGCGTGTTCAGCCAGACGTCGGCGCCCTGCACCAGGTAGCGGGAGACGCTCATGTCGTACTCGTCGAGGAAAACGATCCGGCGCCGGAACTCCTTCCAGCGGGCGAGCGAGACGATCTGACGGATGAGCTCCTTGCCGGCGTCATCGCGAGGGTGTGCCTTGCCCGCAAAGATGACCTGCACCGGACGACCGGGATTGTTCAGAATTTTCTCGAGCCGTTCGGGGTTGCGCAGCAAGAGGGTCGCGCGCTTGTAAGTGGCAAACCGGCGCGCGAAGCCGATCGTGAGCGCGTCCGGATCGAGCACTTCCTCGGCCGCGTCGATCTCCGATTGCGGGGCTCCGCGCTTTTCCAACTGTCTGGCGAGCCGGCTGCGGGCGAACGAGACCAGGCGCTCCCGGCGCCGCTCGTGACGAGCGCCAAAGCTCCTCGGCGGGAATGCTCTCAGCCCGTTTCCACACGGTCCCGTCGGAGGGTTCCTCGCGCCAGTCCGGGCCCAGATAGCGGTTGTAGAGCTGGTTCATCTCCTGCGAGATCCAGGAGCGAAAGTGGACCCCGTTGGTGATGTGGCTGATGGGAATCTCGTCCTCCGGGACGCCCGGCCACAGACCCCGCCACATCTGGCGGGCCACCTGGCCGTGCAGCTTGCTGACGCCGTTCCGGAAGGCCGACATGCGGAGGGCCAACACCGTCATGCAGAATGGCTCGGACTGGTCCGCGGGGTTGACCCGGCCCAGGCCCAGAAAGTCGGCGCGGCCGAGCCCGAGCCCGGGTATGTAGCTCGAGAAATAGCGGTCCATCAGATCCGCGGGGAAAGCATCGTGACCGGCGATCACCGGGGTGTGGCCCGTGAACACCGCTCCGCACGCGGACAACTGACGGGCCTCGTCGAACGTGAGCTGCTCGGCTTCCATCAGACGGCGCGTATGCTCGAGCGACAGAAACGCCGAATGCCCCTCGTTCATGTGGTAGACGCCGGGCTGGATTCCCATGGCTTCCAGCGCGCGATAGCCGCCGATGCCGAGCAGGATCTCCTGCTTGAGTCGCGTCTCGCTGTCGCCGCCGTAGAGCTGGTCGGTGATATCCCGATCCTCGGCGCGAGGATTCTCCGGGATGTTGGTGTCCAGCAGGTAGAGCGGCACTCTGCCGACATCGACGCGCCAGACGCGCGCCACCACGTCGCGCCCCGGAAACTGCACCGAAATCGTCCGCGGCGAGCCGTCGGGCATGAGTTCACCGGAACCAGCGGCAGGTTGTGGAAGTCGTTGTCCTGATAGCTCTCCTGCTGCCAGCCGGCCTCGTTGAGGTTCTGACGGAAGTAGCCCTGCTGGTAGAGCAGGCCGACGCCCACCAGGGGCACGCCCAGGTCGCTCGCCGACTTCAGGTGATCCCCGGCCAAAATCCCCAGGCCACCGGCGAAGATCGACAGGCATTCGGTCAGGCCGAACTCGGCGGAAAAATAGGCCACCACGCAGGCCCCTACTTCCGGGTGCGTGCGCCGGCACCAACTGGTCTCGTGGCTGACGTAGTGGTCCAACTCATCGGCGACACGATCCAGGTGCGCGACAAACGCTTCATTCGCGGCGGCGGCTTCGAGCCGTTTCTGATCGACCGAACCGAGCATCTGAACCGGGTTATGCCCGCTGGATTCCCAGAAATCGCTGTCGAGCCGGCGGAAAAGCTCTACAGCCTCCTGGTTCCAGGACCAAAGCAGGTTGTAGGCGATTTTCCGCAGCGGTTCGAGGACGTGCGGGAGTGACGGGACGACGCTGAAGGTATGAATGGGCCTCATGACGCAGACTGTTCCCCGAACCAACTTTACGTGCGATGGCCCTGAAAATCAAGAGGGGGAATCCGAACTTCTCGCTAGATCTCCACAAATCCTTCCAGATATTTCACGGAGCTTCCCTTGATAATCACCCGTTTCCCGCGATCCTCACACCATAGCTCCCCCCCTCGGGGAGAAACCTGCAAGGCGTGCAGCGCTGGCCGGTTCAGGCGTTTCGACCAGTAGGGAACCAGCGTCGAGTGAGCCGATCCGGTCACGGGGTCCTCGTCGACGCCGGCGCGAGGGGCGAAGAACCGCGAGACGAAGTCCACTTCCCTGCCCGGCGCGGTGACGATCACGGCGAAGGTGTCGAGCTCTGCCAACAGGTCCATCTTGGGGGCCAGCGAGCGCACATCGTCTTCGGCAGCGAAAACCGCCATGAGGTCGCGCGAGGCCAGCGCGGACTGCGGCGCCCTGCCGAGGGCCTCGACGAGCTTCGGAGGTATTTCGCACGGCTGGGGCGGGCGCGCGGGAAAGTCCATCGAGAGGAGGCCGCCGTCGCGGCTCACCCGCAGCTCGCCGCTCAAGGTGTCGAACGCGACGGCGTCGCGCGAGGGCTCCAGTTCGTTGAGAATCACGAAGGCCGAAGCCAGCGTGGCGTGCCCGCACAGATCCACCTCCAGGGTGGGCGTGAACCAGCGCAGGTGGTAGCGCTCGCCACGTTTGACGAAGAAGGCGGTTTCCGAGAGGTTATTCTCGGCGGCGATGGCCTGTAGGACGCCATCTGCCAGCCAGTCTTCCAGAGGGCAGACGGCCGCCGGGTTGCCGGAGAACAGTCGCGAGGTGAACGCGTCGATCTGATAGAGCGGGATGCGCATTCTACACTTGTACCGCAGCGGCGCACTACACTGGAAGAGCAAGAAACAGCAACCTTGGCCGGTTGCGTTACGCCTTCTTTAAGTGGAGGGGCATTGTGCGTCTGAGACTGGTATTCATTCTTCTGTGCGCTACCGCCGCCTGGGGCCAGCGCGGCGGCGGGGCGGGGGCACCGGCGCAGGGCGCGGGAGGGCGCAACCAAGGGGGCGGTGCGGTTGGAACCACCGGCCAGCAGCGGACCAACACGCAAGCGATCACGGACCCCAAGCTGCTTTGCACGCTCGAGGGGCACGTCCTGAACGCCTCGACCGGGGAGCCGGTCCAGCGAGCGACGCTGACGCTCATGGGCCCCCAAGGGAACATGGGCGGCGGTCAGGGGGGTGGCGGCGGCAGATCCGCCAGAACGGACAACGAGGGTAAGTTCACCTTTGACAAGGTTCAGCCCGGAACCTACCGCCTCACCGCCGACAGGGTCGGGTTCCTACGGCAGCAGTACGGCGCGCAGACTCCCGGCGGCACCGGAGCCCCGGTCAACCTGGCGCAGAGCCAGACGGTCAGGAATCTGGACATCAAGATGACACCGCAGGGAGTCATTCTCGGAGCGGTGTTCGACGAGGAAGGCGACCCGCTGCCGCGCGCCACGGTGGCCGCCTACCGGATGGGTAAGGCCACTTCGATGACCAGCGCGCGGCGCGGCGGGCAGCAGACCGGCGGCTCGGCCAACACCAACGACGTTGGCCAGTACCGGATCGCCGCCCTGCCCCCCGGCAACTATGTGGTGATCGCTTCCGGCCAAGGTGGGAGGGGAGCAGGAGGGCGCGGAGGCATGGGCGGACCCGGTGGGAGAGGACAGGCAGCCGCGGCCGCCGTCGAGGAGGACCTGCTGCCTACCTACTATCCATCGAGCCTGGATGCAGCCGCCGCGGCGCCGGTGCAGGTTTCCCCAGGGGCGGAGATGGCCGGCGTCAACATTGCACTTCGGAGGGGCAGACTCTACCAGGTGCAAGGCAAGGTCACGGGCGTGACGGCGCAGGATGCCGGCGGGGTACGGGTCAACCTGGTGCCGAGAGAGGGCGGCGCGACCTCCATGTTCATGGGCGGAGGCTCGGCGGCCGCGGTCAGCCAGGACGGCAGCTTCCGGGTGGCCAGGGTGCAGCCAGGAAGCTACTATCTCATCGCTCAGAGCATGGGAGGCGGGGGCCGCGGCGGCAGGGGAGGGCCCGGCGGGGGAGGCCCGGGCGCGGGCCAGGTCGGACGGACCACCGTCGACGTGGGAGCGGGCGACGTCACCAACGTCATCGTCACCATGGTCGATCCGGTGCCCGTAACCGGCACGGTAAAAGTGGAAGGCCAGCAGACGCAGGGCACGGAATCGCAGGCCATGAGCCTGTCGCTTACCCCGGCTGAGTATCATCCCGGGGATGCCCGGAGGCGGCGCGAATGCCAGGGTCACTCAAGGCGCCTTCAAGATTGCCGCCGTCACGCCGGACAATTACTATGTTACTTTCGGTGGACTGCCCGAGGGCAGTTATGTGAAGTCGGTTCGAATGAATAGTCAGGAGGTGATCGAGAAAGGCATCGACCTGACGGGCGCCCGAGGCGCGGTCATGCTCGACGTAACCCTCAGCACCAAGGGCGGCAGCGTGGAGGGAACGGTCGTGGATGACGGCAAGGCCGCCCCGGGCAGCTACCTCATGCTCCTGGCGGATCCAATCCGGCCTGGTCAGCCGTACCTGAACCGGTCCTCGACTTCGGACCAGGACGGCAAGTTCACAATCAAGAGTCTGGCTCCCGGCGACTACAGGCTGTATGCCTTTGAAGAGTCCCAACCGGAGATCGCACAGGACCTGGCACTGATCAAACCCTTCGAATCCAAGGCAGTCAAGGTGAAGGTGTCGGAGAGCTCCACGGAGCGCGCCGAGCTGAAGGTTCTGAAACCGGGAGACGCGGACAGGCAGTAGGTTTCGTGGGGCGGGTCCCCCACCCATCTGCATGACGGGCCACAGCAAACTGTTCTTACTTGCGTTCTTTCTGGCGGCCACCTGCCTCTGGGGCCAGGCCGACCCGCAGCGGCTGGGCCGAATCGAAGGGCGCGTGATCGATTCAGTTACCGGCGCGCCCGTGCCTCGCGCCTCGGTGGCGGTCACGTTCATTGGAGTCTACGGGACGGTGGCTGCCGTGGACAGTGCCCGCGTTCCAGCCGGCGAACTGGGTGACTTTCGAGTCTACAACCTGCCCCCGGGCCGGTATTCGTTGCGGGTCATGCCGCCCGGGGGCCCGGCGCCGGGCGGGGCGGCGAGGGTAACAACACTTCCCACGTCTTACGGCGAGGCGATCAATCTGTCTCCTGGACAGGTTGTGTCCGGCATTACGATCGCCTTGCGGCGAGGCCCCGTGTATCGTATACAGGGCAAGGTCAACGGCGTCTCACCGGGTTCTTCGACTTCCGACATGACGCTGATGCTGACTCCGCGTGACGCGCGGGGTCCGTCGGAGATGGCAGCGGTGCTGGCAATGGCGGAGCGGGTGGGCGGCGCGCGTGGGGTGAGCGCCGACGGTTCCTTCGAGTTGGGAAACGTCGAGCCGGGCGCCTACTTTCTGACCGCCATGCGGGTACTCCGCCGGACGGACGCTTTCGGGCGCGTCCCCGTCAATGTGGCCGGTGGCGATGTGAGCGGCGTACTGGTGCCGCTCGGCGGCACCCTGGAGTTGTCGGGGACGGTGCGCGTGGAGGGCCGCGAAAAGAACACTTTGGGGCCGGCTCAGGTATTACTGACCCCGCTCGAAGCAGATCCGATTCTAGGGACGTCGCAAGGGCGTCTCGACGCCGGGGGCAGTTTCAGAATCGATGGCGTCCTTCCGGGGAAGTACCTGATAGTTTTTGAGGACCGGTTGCTCCGGGATTACTACATAAAGTCGGTGCGACTGGGCGATCGGGAGGTCGTCGACAAGGGGCTCGACTTGACCCAGATCCGGTCGGGGGCGGCCATCGAAGTTCTTCTCAGCCGGCAAGGCGCCAGCGTGGCCGGTACGGTCAGGGATGGCGGGACGCCGGCGCCGGGACGGTATGTGACTCTGGAGCCCGACCCACCGCGTGCGGAGCTTTCCCAACGCCGGAGAAACGCGACCTCGGATGAGAAAGGGCGGTTCAGCATTACGGGCGTCGCTCCCGGCGCATACAGGTTATATGCTTGGGTGGAACCCGTGACCGACGTGCTCGCGGACCCGGAGTTCCTCAGGCGATTCGAAGCCAAGGCAACCCCAGTGACCGTCGGTGAGGGCGAGAAAGCGCAGGTTGACGCAACCCTGATCAAGCCGGGGGACTCACAGAAACCGTAGTGCTCTGCAAACCCGGTGGGGCAGGCCATCGCTGTTTGTGGCCTGCCTCGCTGGCGACAAAAAACGATCGCCTGCGCAACACTTCAGATCAAACCCGTGGGTACGGAACGGGGCAGGCGCTTCCTACTGCACCCGCAGGCGGCCGCGTTCGTTCAGCACCAACTCGTCGAAGATGGCTAGCACGAGCTTTCGATAGTTGTACACACCCTTGAGGGCGGTGCGGAACTCCGGCTCGTACTGGCGCCGCTTGAGCCACTTTTCGAGCAGAGGCGGGGGCACGTCGATGTCCCTGCGTAACGCCTCCACCGAGTGGCCGCGCAGGAATAGCCCGTAGAACAAGGCTGCCTCGCGCTGGGGCGTGGCCAGATCCGGTTCGTTTACACGTTCGACAGCGGCTCTGGGCATACAGGACCCGAAAAAAATTAGTATAAGCAGTCGCCTCCCTCGTAGCAAGCCCATGCGCGGACTGTTTACCTATTCGAGAGAAGCCGGGGACCCTGCGGACTGTCCCTTCTTCTTGCGGAGAGAGAGCCAGGTGGGGAAGATGGCCGGGTTCTCCAGCCACAGCAGCATCCAGGCAGCCATCTCCTCTTTGAGAGCCCGCGCTTCGGGGGCGACGCCGCGCCGGTGCGCCGCCAGCCGCGCGTGTTCCTTGCCGGTTATCACGGCCTGGCGGCAGCCTGCGGCGCGTGCGGCGTCGCCGGACTCCACAGCCTTGGCGTACTCCTCGCCAATACCGGTCAGCGTACGTTCCAATTCCTCCAATGAGTCTTGACGAACGCCCTCCACAACGGGGTCCATGGGGAAGCCCGAGGCCCGCACGAGCTTCTGGAGGTAGGCGCCGGAAATGGGCGCCAGCCGCTCGCGCAAGTCGCGCAACTCGGTCTCAGTGATTCGGGCGGGACGGCTGGCGGCCAGGTACTGGCTTAGCCGCGCCCGCTTGGTTTCGTTTGAGGTTCGCACGACGATATTTCCCGACGGCGACGCTGTGCGCTTCGAGATTCTCCGAGAAAGTGTGGGTCCCCAAGCCATCCGGCTTGACGACAAAGTAAAGGTAATCCGTTTCGGCGGGGTGCAACGCGGCATCGAGCGCGGCCAGTCCAGGGTTGGCGATCGGCCCCGGCGGCAACCCCGCGTACTGATAGGTGTTGTAGCGATTCTTGCTTTCCAAATCGAAGCGGCTCAGTGCGCCGGAGTAGCGGCGCTCCAGAAGCGCGGCGTAGATCGCGGTCGGATCGCAGTCCAGAGGCATGCCCTTTGCGAGGCGGTTCCTAAAAACGGAGGCGATCACCGGCCGCTCTCCGTCCCGCCCCGTCTCCTTTTCGACGAGCGACGCCATCGTCACCACGGGATGCACGGGCTGCTTCGCGCCGAGCTTCGCCCAGGCCGCCCGGAATCTCTCCGTCATTCTTCTGCACAACTGGGCGGCTGTGGTGTGCCGGGTGACGCGGTAGGTGTCCGGGAACAGGTAGCCTTCGAGCGTAGCGGCCTCCGGCGCCAAATCGCGAATCAGGGAACTGTCGCGGCTGGCCTCCAGGAAATCCTCCGGCCGTATGGTACCCAACTTCCCGACCGCGGCCGCGATGTCAAACGAGTTGTTCCCCTCGGGCACGGTGAGTTCGTAGTAGAACACGTCGCCGGCGGCCATGCGCTGGAAGACGTTCCAGGGACTAGCGGCCTCGCGGAAGACATACTCGCCGGCCTGCAGCTTCTCCCTCGGGCGCAGAGCCCGGACAGCGAGGAACTCCCAGCGCGAGCGGAGCACGCCCGCCTCCGCCAGCATAGCGGCCACCTCGGCGCTCCTGGTCCCGACGGGAATATCGACGAACACGTCCGCCACAAAACCCTTGTACGGCACACCCAGCGACAACACGGACACGGCCACCGTCACCAACAGCAGAGCCAGCACGACGCGCCGCAACTTCATGCAGTCTGGTCCCCGCCGTCGTCCCCCGATGGTAGGGCTTCCAGATAGCTCGCGAGAAGGATGACCGCCGACAGGCGATCCACGGCCTGGCCGCGCTTCACCCGGCTGATTCCGCTCGCGCGCAAGACCCTCTCGGCCTCCTTGGTGGTGAGCCGCTCGTCCCACAGCCGAACCGCAAGACCACTACGCGCGTGGAGCTTATCGGCAAAATCGCGGACCCAGCCCGATTGCCGGCCTTCGTTCCCGCTCATATTCATCGGATTTCCGATCAGAACCAGGGTGACCCCGTGCCCTTCGGCCAGCGTCGCCAAACGTGCGATGTCCTCCCGCAGGGTGGTCCTCTGAAGAGTCTCCAGCCCCTGCGCCGTCAGCATCAGCTCATCGCTCAGCGCCAAGCCGATCCGGCGCGCGCCCACGTCGAGGGCGAGGATTCTTCCTCTCGGGATTTGCTCTTCGGGTTCCACGGCTTCGATTTCATTATAGGGCGGGGCATGTTAGAGTAGCGATTGGTTGGTGCGCGGGGTGAGTTCTCTTGTGCCGGAAGACATTGAATCTCCAGTAACCCTTAAGCCGAAAAACTTCTCCTCCGTCTTCACCGCGCTGGCGGGCGCCGCGGCCCTCCTCTATTTCGGACAACTCCTCTGGGTGACCCTCATTGTAGCGATCATCATCGCGTTCATTCTGGAACCGTTTGTCGTCGCGTTGATGCGCATCCGGCTGCCCAGGGCGCTGGCGAGCTTTGTGGTCTGCGTGATGGCTCTACTGGTGTTATACATGGTTGGCCTCGGCTTGTACGCGCAACTGGCGAGCCTGTACCGCGAAATCGGAACTTACAGCAGCAGAATCTCCGAGCTTGTCGGGGTGGTGACCTCGAGGGTTGAGGAGATGGAGCAATCGACCTACCGCCTCTTGGTTGGAAAGCGCGATCAGGAGCGGCAGAAGCAACAGGAGGCCGAGACGCAAGCGCGGGCCCTCGCTTCCAAAGCGGGTCAGAGACGCCGTTCGGTCGAGCCCCCGGCCCCCCTCGGGCCTCCGCCCGTCCAGGAGGTGCGGATCCTGCAGGAGCGCACACTGCTGGTTAGCTACCTTTTCTCCCATCTCGGGTCGGTGTACGACATCCTCCTGATGTCTTCCTTCGTGCCGTTTCTGGTCTATTTCATGCTGAGCTGGCGGGATCATTTGCACCGGGCGTTCCTGCTTTTGTTCCAGGATCAGTCGCGCCTGATCGCCGGTAACAGCCTGGAGAGAATCGCCTCCATGGTACGCGGCTTCGTGGTGGGGAATTTCGCGTTGGGCATGTTCTTGGCCGTTATGAGTTCGATGATGTTTATGCTCTTCCGCCTCCCCTATCCACTGCTGACGGGCCCGTTGAGCGCATTTCTGAGCCTGATCCCCTACGCTGGTTTGCCGCTGGCGATGCTGCCGCCTTTGTTCGCCGCCCTGCCCGTCCACCAGACGCTGCCTCCGTACATCCTGATCGGAAGCGCCGTGGGGGTTCTGCATCTCGTTGCGCTCAACCTGCTGTATCCGAAGATCGTCGGCGCGCGGGTACACCTGAATCCCCTGGTGGTGACGATCGCGCTGATGGTGTGGGGCGTGCTCTGGGGCGCGGCGGGTCTGATCCTGGCGATCCCCCTTACGGCGGCGATCAAGGCGGTTTGCGACAACGTCGGCAGCCTGCGATCGTACGGGAGATTGCTCGGCGACTGAGCCCGGGAGGAATCCAGAATGAGATTGCGACTACTCGTCTTCGTGCTTGGTCGGCGTGGTTGTGCTGGGGGCGGCGGTGGCCTGGGTCTTCTATGCCCAGCGCGGCGCTCACCTGGTGTTGCAGGGTTCCGTTAGCAAGGTGCGCACGGTGGCCACCGACGAGAACGGCTCCGTGGCAATCGTCGACTTCCGCTTCGTGAATGTGGCCGACTACCGCTGGGTGATCCGCAAAGTGGATGTCTCGGTGACCGACGCGCAAGGGCACACGGTCCCCGGTTCTACCGTTTCCGAAGTGGATGCCGCCCGTCTGTTCGAGTACTTTCCGTTGCTCGGCCAGAAGTACAACGACTCCCTGGTCGCCCGCGCGCGGCTGGACCCGCACCAGACCATTGACCGCATGATCGCCGCCAAGTTCGACATCCCGGAAGCGCAATTGGTGGCCCGGAAGGGCCTGCGCATCCGGATCGAGGATGTGGACGGGGCGGTCTCCGAGATCACCGAAGGCGCGTCGCAGCCGTAGCGGCCTGATGCCGCGTGGGGCAGACCATCGCTGTTTGTGGTCTGCCCGGCCGATGCAGGCGACAGAACACGATCGCCTGCGCCACCGGGGATGCCTGAAGACTGTGCGGCCTTAAACAGCCCGCGCCTTGGCGCGACGGAACCGGTCGCGCGCGGCGGCGGACATTTTCTCGGTGGCGTATTGGAAAATCAGGCGGGCCGCCGTGTCTTTGTACTCCAGCAGAAAAGCCTCCACCGGCTTGGGCTGCTTCTTCCAGGCCTCGCGGAGAAACCAGCCGAGCCCCTGGTGAACCACCCGTTCGTCGTCCAGCATCATCGGGCGAATGAACTCCAGCAGCGGGCCGACGTCGTCGCCCTTCTTCACCAGGCCGAGCATCGACACCGGCACCGCGCGGCGCTGGAATCTAAACGTGGATTCCCGCCATGGGGCAAGTGCGCTGAGGGGAGCGGCGCCGCTCACCAGCAGGGGCGCGATGATCTCACCGCACAGAACATCGGTGTGCGCCCAGTTGCCAATGCCCGCCTTGAACCATTTGGCGAGCCCGGGCAGGGCCTTTTCGCCCAGTTCCTCCCGGAACCTCTTCAGGAAACGAACGGCCAGCGCGCCCTCTTCGTACTTGCCGCTCTGGAAGAGGATCTCCCCCAGCGCGAGAAAGCCGCGCGAGCCCATGCCACGGTACTTCTCGAACCACTCCTCTTCCTGCGCGTGCCAGATGGGGTGCTCCTTGTCGAGCAGGCCCCAGGAGTCGTAGCCCTCTTTGAAGTAGCGCGCCCACTTCCCAACCTGCTTTGGGTCGGTGTGCTTTTCGCAATAGGCGCGAATCTCGGCCGCCAGAAGTTCCGCTTTCGTCATCGTGTGCGCTCCGCCTGACATGATCTCACGGCCTGGCGAGAAAAACTAACTGGTCGGTGGCGGCCACGCAATTTGGGTACGTCCGTTTGCTCGCGTACCAGTTTCCGATGTACTGGTTCCTGTACTCATGCACTCTGCTGTGTTCGACCGTTGTGGAGCAGCGCGCGCAAGCGATCGCGGGTGGACTGGCTGGCGTATTGGGCATCCTGATGGTCGCTTCGACCGCACCCTATATGTGGCCGCTCATGGCGCTGGAAATCTGGTTTCCGCTCGCCCTGGTGGAGCTAACATGGCTCACGTTGGTCATGGAGACTTCCCTCTGGATTGCGGTCGCGGCAGTCTGGAGCGTCCTCGCCATTCTAGTGGCCGCCGTGGCGGCGCTGGTTCTTGAGCGGCGCTGGGAGATGCGCCTCAATTGGCCGGTGATAGGGCTGCTGTTCATCGTGATGGGGGTGGGGCCGAACTTCGTCGGCGCACCTGCCGTGGAGGTGCAGCCCACGGGCACGTACTCAATCGAGACGCGCGCCGGCTGGGGACCAGTAGCGGACGGCAGCCGGGTGTCTGTCGTAACCAAGGAGGGACTTGGCGTGATCGATTTCTCCGACCCTGCGCATCCCCGCCAACTCGGTGAGATCCGCTTGCCTCTGTGGACAATCGAGCGCCGGAGGATCGTGGGGGACGATATCTACCTGGCGGGACGCCACAAAGATATCCCTGTCGACACGGCGGGAGTCCTGCGCGTGCGGATGCGCGCGGCGGGGAACTGGGAGGCGACCCAGATCGTGAGCCTGGGCCCTTGGGACAGCCAGGCATGGATCGGGGAGCCCTATGTGATTGGCAGGCATCTCTACCTGGGAATAAGGGCTGGGGAGGAATCGAGGCTCCGGGTGTTCGAACTTTCCGCGGATGGCCCGGCGCTTCAGACAGCCGACGTCCTGATTGAGCACTGGCCTCTGCTAACTGATATTCGCAGGCTCATCCGTGGTGTGCCTCCATCCACATTGGCGGTCCGAGGCGCATATGCCTACGTGGCCGGAAACAACGGGCTAGTGACTCTGGACCTGGGAGATCCCTCCAATCCTAAGGTGGTCCACACGACGGAATTTCAGGATGCGGCATTGCTGCCAACGGAGAGGAAGATCGCCTGCCTAGGCAACCGGCTGTACGTGGAATTCTTCCGGCCTCCCATGCTGCGGCGGTACGATTTGCAGGAACCATCGCGGCCTGTGGAGATAGGGCGATCCATCTGGCGGCCAGGTTTGGGAGGCGCACTGGTTGCTGACGAGGCCCGATCAATGCTGCTCGTGGCGTGGCGTGACGGGGTGCTTGCCTTCCCGCCACCGGAGGGCCTGTGGATCCGCAATGTGCGGTATCTCAAGGGAAAGGAAACCCCTGATCCGCGATTGCGAATCCAACCCGTCGCCGCGGCCGGCGGGTTCTTCTATGCGCAAACTGGGCCGCAGGTGGCCGCCTACCCCGTGCCGCGCTAGCACTTTGGCTGACGCTCAGTTCCCGTTACCCTCAACCAATTCGGCGGCGACCACGGTCAGTGTGCCGAACAGACCGTCTGCTTCATCGTTCGGACCGGCGCTGAAAAACAGGGTGGTGGCCGGGCCGCTCGACGTCCCCCCACTGCCGAAGCT
Source organism: Bryobacteraceae bacterium (assembly GCA_963801345.1). Taxonomy (GTDB): domain Bacteria; phylum Acidobacteriota; class Terriglobia; order Bryobacterales; family Bryobacteraceae; genus CAWDER01. Next base: position 63,510 of record CAWDER010000011.1, on the reverse strand, counting down.
GAGTCCCCAAAGCCCATCGATCACAATGGGACTTGCGCTCGAATTCAGCATCTTGCCGGCGAATTCGCCCGTTATCACGTTGTACGCCAGGATCTCGCCGCTGCCGAACTGGCCGACCAGCAGATGGTGACTGAACGCGCCGAAATCGCCCGGCGCGAGGGCGAGGCCCCAGGGCGAATTGAGGTCCCGGACATGTTCGAAGATTTGAATCAGCTTGCCGGCGGGCGTGAACACGGCCACTGCGCCATTGCCCGGCGCGTGAACGTCATCCTTGCCTTCCGCATCCGGTTTCGCAAACGTGACAAACAGGTTGCCCCCGATGTTCTGGATGCCGAACGGGGCGAGGCCTCTAATACGGCCTTTGAATCGGAACGGTGCGCCGTCATCATCCCCATCCCCATGCCGCCGCGTCACCGGTTGAAAGCTCGCGTCGAACACGTCGACGTGCCCACCGTGGAAATCGGTAGCGTACAGTTGCCGCTTCCCGTCCACCACCGCGATCGCGAGTCCTTTGTAGACCGCGCCAGGGGTCGTGACGGCCACCACGGCTTGTGTCGCTTGGACGCCCGAGTTCCAGCCCGAGATTGTTCCGTCTTCGGACGCGAAGAGAAACCGGGCAGGCTTTCCCGGTGCGAGCTCAAAATCGGCGCTTCCATTGAAAACGGTTCCCGTCGGTGCCCCTGGCACGGTCACCTCAAGACCCTGTTTAGCGCCGGCGGCGTTATACAGCGTCGAGAAGTCGGTCCCGTTGTCGGACACCCACCAGGGGCTGGATGACGAACGTGACAGGCCCCAGGGATTCACGAGCTTCGCATCCGTCGTCGGCTGTGGGCCAGCCGTGTTCGAAACCAGGTTCGTCTGTGTGTACTTCTGCGCGCAAACTACTCCGGCCACGAGGAGTGCCCCGACGACTATGCGCGAGCACCCGAAGATTGAGCGAAACAGCGAATTCTTCATGCTTCCTCCCATCGATGCGACACGCTAACCTTTTGTGCCACAAATGACCTAGCTACTTAAGTAGGATTCCGGATCGGGCCGCGCGGACTGTTAACAATCCAAGGTGGATCGTGAGACCCTGAGGAAAGAGGAACTGCTGCCATGCTATGGAGCGCAATCGGGGCCGCCGGCCTCGGACTGGCGGTGATGCTGGGTGCGTTTGGCGCGCACGGGCTGCGAGGGAGGCTGGATGCCTACGCCATGGGGATCTACGAGCGCGCCGTGTTCTACCACTTCATCCACGCCATCGGACTGCTGGTCGTGCCCATCCTGGTCCGCATGAACGCGCTGAGACCGCCGGCCGGAACGCTGGTCTGCGCGCTCCTGCTCGCCGGCATCGTGTTCTTCTCCGGCAGCCTCTACTTGCTGGCTCTGACCGGAACACGCTGGCTGGGCGCGGTCACGCCCATTGGAGGCCTCTGTTTCATCGCGGCGTGGCTGGTGCTCGCCGCCGCCCTCGCCCGAGGCCAGTGAAGCCACGCTTCCCCGGTTGACACGCCCGTACGCTATACTCATGGACGTTCCGACAGAGGGATTCCGTGCTAGATACAACGGTAACGCCGTTCGACACAATCGAAAGCGCACACGACTACATCGACTTGCTTCTGGAGGCAATCGAGGAAACGCGGCGCGACGTCGGCTCAGAGATCCGGATGTCCACAGGCCCGGATCGGGAGCGCCGGGCGGAGGCTCTGCAACTGGTAGCCCTGAACCTGAACAAGCTCTCCAGCCACATTACTAAGAGCCGCCGCATCCTCAACGATCTCCGGACCCTAAGGCGACTGCTCCTCGACGAGCGAAAACCCGTGGCTTCCGCTGACCCCGGAACCCGCACGGTGGGCGCCACTTAAGAGAGCACGCTCGTTTCGTCCGCGGCGCGCAAGCGTGGACCTAGCGGTGTAGACTGGAGACGAACCAGGGCTGAGTGGGCGTCCTGGACCGGGTGACCCACATGCACGAAGCCAATAGTCTCTCTCGACGCAGTCTGCTTTCGAGCGCCGCCTCGCTCGCCGCGGCGCCCGCAATCCTGGCGCAGCGCAATGCCAACCAGCGCATCGGCGTGGCGATGGTGGGCGTCGGCACGCGCGGAATCTACCTGCTGGAGCAAGTCCAGGCGTGCCCCAACACGGAGGTTCGCATCATCTGCGATCTCTACGACTCCAACTTGAAGCGCGCCACCGACCGGGCCACTAACAAGAAAGTCCAGGTCACTAAAGAGTGGGAGAAGGCCGTTTCATCGCCGGATATCGACGCGGTGTTCGTCGCCACACCCGATTTCTGGCACGCCCCGATCGCCGTGCGCGCGGCGGAGAACAAGAAACACGTTTATGTCGAGAAGGCCTTATGCCGCACCCTGCCGGAGGCCAAAGCCATCCGCAAGGCGGTGCGGGATAACCAGGTGGTCCTGCAGCTCGGCCACCACCAGAACAGCGACCCTTACTTCGCCAAGGCCCGTGAGATATACAAATCCGGCCAGCTCGGCAAAGTAGCGCTGGCGCGGACCTACATCGACCGCTCGAACGCCTGGCCGGAATGGCAGTTCTACACGGCGTACGACATCCAGCAGAAACCCAAGGACGCCACCCCGGCGGCGATCGACTGGAAGCGGTGGATCGCCAACGCCCCCAACATTCCGTTCGACGCCGAGCGCTTCTTCCGCTGGCGCTGCTGGTGGGAATATGGCACCGGCATTGCGGGCGACCTCATGAGCCACCAGTGGGACGGCATCAACATGATCCTCGGCATGGGGATTCCCGAGGCTGTACAGACCATGGGCGGGTTGTATTTCTGGAAGCAGGACCGCGAAGTGCCCGACCAGTGGCACGTGATGTTCGAGTATCCGAAGAAAGAACTGAGCATGACGTTCGCCTGCTCGTTCCACAACAAGCATCACGGCACGAATACGTACATCTTCGGCCGCGACGCGACCATCGAAGTGGAAGCGGCCTGGTGCCGGTTGTTCGGAGCGGAATGGAAGCCCGAGTACGCCGCCAAGTTGACGGCGGCACGCCGGGCGGCCCAGGCGGCGGGCAGGCCAGCGGGCGATGCCGTCGTGCTGCCGGACTACTCCATGAAACCGGGTGAGCTGGAACTGACCAGCCACCAGCGCGACTTCTTCGACTGCATCCGTTCGGGCGAGACTCCGCGCTGCGGCGTCGACCGGGCCTGGGAAGAGGCAGTGACCGTGGTCATGGCAGTGGAGTCCTACTTCAAGGAGCGCAGAGTGAAGTGGGACCCGGTGAACGAGGAGATTGTTTAGCCCGAGCGGGCGGCTCCTCTCTCAGCCCTCTTGGGAGGTTCTCCAGGGCGCATCCCAGCGGGCGCCACTTGCAAATATGCATTCATAATGCATAATTGCAGATAGGAGTCCACCGATGAGCCACCGTTACATTCCGCGCGCGTTGGAGCCAGTCCTTCGAAAGGCTGCTGCGCAGTTCCCTGCTGTGGTCCTGACGGGACCACGCCAGTCCGGCAAGACCACATTGCTGAAGCACGGTTTTGGCGAAACTTCCGGCTATGTTTCGCTCGAGCCGCCCGACGTGCGCGCGGCGGCGGCGGCCGACCCGCGCGGTTTTCTCGAAATGCACCCAGCGCCCGTCATCTTCGACGAAGTCCAGTACGCGCCGGATCTGTTGCCCTACATCAAAGAGCGCATCGATGAAAGCCGGGACGCGCACGGCCAGTACTTTCTGACGGGATCGCAGAACTTGCTCCTGACCGAACAGCTCACGGAGTCGTTGGCTGGCCGAGCGGCAATGCTGCGGCTGCTGCCCGTATCCCAACGCGAGGAGTTCGGGGGGGCGCTCGACCCGCTGCCATGGGAGCCACCGAAGAAGCACCATGCCGTCAAACAGATTGCGCCGTCGGATCTTTGGAAGAGCTTCCTGCGCGGCGGATATCCGGAACTTGTCGCCAGCCCCAATCGCGACATCTCGCTGTGGCATTCCAGCTACGTTCAGACTTACCTGGAGCGCGATGTGCGCTCGCTCCGTCAAGTTGGGGACTTGATCTCGTTCCAGAACTTCCTGCGCGCACTCGCGGTCCGGGCAGGCCAACTGCTCAACCTCACCGACGTTGCGCGCGATCTTGGGGTAGCGGTGAACACGGCGAAGGCGTGGCTCTCCGTGCTTGAAGCCACGTTCCAGGTCATCGTGTTGCGGCCGTACCATGCCAACGTAGGCAAACGCCTGGTTAAAACGCCGAAGGTGTACTTCACGGACACCGGCATGCTTTGCTACCTGGCCGGTTTGAAAGATCCGGATCACGCGTCAGCGGGTCCGCTGGGCGGGGCAATCTTCGAAACCGCTGTCCTTCTCGAAATCGTGAAAGCGTTCGTCAACCGCGGCGAAGCGCCGCAGATCCACTTCTGGCGGACTTCGGCTGGAGTGGAAGTAGATCTGGTTGTCGAGGTTCGCGGCAAGTTGATCCCGATTGAAGTAAAGCTCTCCGCAACACCTCGCCCGGCGATGGCAAGTGGGATTCGGGCTTTCCAGGAAGACCTCAGGGAAGAGGCGGGACTCGGGTTTGTAGTCCACCCCGGAAATGTCCGGCTACCCTTGGCGCCGAAGGTCGTCGCATTGCCGTTCACTGAACTTTGAGGCGATCCTCAGGACAACCAGCGAAGCCCGAAAACGAAGAAACCGCAGCTCAGCACGCCCAGGCCCGCTGCCACGAGTCCCCAGCGGCGGTTCTGCTTCTGGCTCCACCACATGTATACGCTGCTGAAGACCATGAGGATCGCGCCGAGCGCCAGGGCGTCCATCGAGAGAGCCCAGATGGTCGTCATGCTCCAGTCGCGTCGGTTCGCCGCGTCGCCCATCCTCACGCCCGTGAAGGAGTGTAGAAGACGTGCCACGCCCCAGGCATTCAGATCGATGCGTTGGACGGTCGCGCGGTTCTGTTCCAGATCGGTGTTGACTTCAAAGATGTGCCCCGGGCGGCTGACTCGGAAGTCCAGGCGGCTCGGATCGGATCGTGTCTTCGTCCATTCGATCTCGCCGTGAATTCCCAGTTGGCGCAGGATGTCCCGGGCCTGGATCAAGTCCCCTCCCTGCGGCGGAGGCTGAAGCTGTTGGCTGGAGGTGGATTGCTTGCGATTCGCCCAGAACTCGGCGAAAGTCCATTGCGGGTGGTTCAGCAGAAGGCCAGTGAACAGGAACAGCCAGAGGAAAAGCAGCAGGTACAGGCCGCTGTAGTAGTGCAGCTTGCGGTTCCAGACAACCATAGCGCCGGCCAGACGACGGGTGGGCATCCTGCCGGATGCGGGCTGTTCATTGGATGACGGCATAGACGATTCCGAGGAAGGACAGAACACCCGCGGCAAGTAGCGCCAGTCCCGGGCCACGCTCGGCGCGCAGGACCGCCCACAGATAGACGCCGCTGATGGAGATGAAGAAGAGCAGGTAGACCGTACCGTCCGCAAACCACCGCCAGGCCCGCATCGGGAACCAATTCATGCGGATGGCGACCAGGTGCTGGCCGGGCGACTTGTGAAGAGCCACGAGGCCGTCCCAGATGCCTGAGTCGTGCTGCGTGATCTTCGCCGTGTGAGTGGCCAGGTTCATCTCGACGGTGGTCTCGCGTCCTGGGACAGAGACTGGAAACACCAGGCGTCTCTCTTTGGGGTTGTACTGGACGAAGCTAATCTCCCCCACGACGCCCATCGCAGGTAAAACGGTGCGCAAGGCATCCACGCGAGCACGTCCGTCGAGCGACTCGAGATTCGCAGGCAGAGCCACGTCTGTAACCACCCGCGGCGGACCGGGCGCGTTCTTCTGGCCTGGCACCCACGCATGCACCAGGAAGAAGACGCTGATGCTGAACATCAGCACGAACGGGGCGAGGAAAAGGCCAAGATATAAATGCAGATCACGAATGATGACGTAGAGCCGCTTGTTCATGCTGGCCTGGAGGACTTCCCTGCCCCTACAACAGTGCCTGGATCTCCTGGATCAGCTTCTCTTCGCTCCACAGGCGGGCGCCGATGTGTTTCTGCAGCACGGTTCCGTGGGAGTCGATGACATAGGTCTCCGGGAACTTGAACGTGCCGTATTCCGCGCTGATGACGGCCTGCGGGTCGCGCGCCGTGAGAAAGGAGACCTTTGTCTTCCGCAGGAACTCGCGGTACTGGGGTTCACTGGTATCCACGCTCACGCCGAGGACCACGACCCCGGAAGATGCCAGCCGCTTCTGAAACTCGTCGAGGGAAGGCATCTCCTCGACGCACGGCGGGCACCAGGTGGCCCAGAAATTCAGCACCAGCAGACGCCCGCCGAAGTTCGCCCTGGTGATCCGCTGGCCGCTGTCCGTGGTGATCTCGAAGTCGGGCGCCGTGTCGCCCACAAGAACTACGGTCTCGCGCAACGATCCCACGATGACGCCGGCCAGCACGACCAGCAGGACTCCGATGGAGATTCGCAGAAAGATGTCAGCTTTGTTGGTAGCCATTCGCCCTTTCCTATAATCTTAGAGTATCCTGGAGCCGCAGGGAGGAATCCGACAGAAAAACATGCTCATCACGCGCAAGATCGAGTTCTCAGCTTCGCACCTGTGCCGCAACCCTGATCTCACGGACACCGAGAACGAGGCGCTCTACGGCGCCGAAGCGAATCCGCGCGGCCACGGCCACAACTTCGCGGTGGACGTGACTCTGGAGGGCGAGCCCGATCCCGTGACCGGGATGGTGTACGACCTCAAGAAACTGAAGCAGGTACTTCAGGTGGAGGTCGTGGACCCCTTCGATCACCGCTTCCTCAACGTGGAAACGCCGCCGTTCGACCGCGTCATTCCCACCATCGAGAATCTGGCCGTCGAGATCTGGCGGCGCGTCGCGCCCCACTTCACCGGGACGCCGGTTCGTCTGCATTCCGTCCGGGTGGCCGAGTCCGAGGACCTGTACGTCGAGTGCTTCGAGGCCCAGGGATGATTCGTCTGACACGCCGCTACCGGTTTTCGGCCTCGCACAAGTTGCACTCGCCCGCGCTTTCCGCCGCTGAAAACGCCGCCACCTACGGGAAGTGCAACAACCCCCACGGGCACGGGCATGACTATTCTCTGGAGCTGAGCGTCACGGGAATGCCCGACCCGGCATCCGGACGGGTGATGGACGTACGCGCTCTGGACCGGCTGGTGGAAGCGGAGGTGCTCTCGAAGCTCCGCCACCGCGATCTGAATACCGAGGCCGCGGAACTGTCCGGACTGGTCCCGACCTCGGAGAACCTGGCCACCGGCATCCTGAGAATGCTGGAGGCCTCCTGGGGGCGGACCTTTCCGGACGGCCGGCCCGCGCTGGACCGGGTCCGCATTCACGAGACGCGCCGCAACCTGTTTGAGATATCCAAGCTGCCATGAAAAATATTCCCAAACCGAAACGAGTGACCGCCGGGAATCCGAGCCTGATCCCGGAACTCCAGAAGATCCTCCGCGGGCTCGGTGAGAACCCCGACCGCGAAGGACTCCGCAGAACGCCGGAGCGCGCCGCGCAAGCTCTCCAGTACCTCACCAGCGGCTACACCCAGAGTGTCGAGCAGATTGTGAACAGTGCGCTGTTCAGCGTGAACTACGACGAGATGGTGATCGTCAAGGACATCGAGTTCTTCAGCCTTTGCGAGCATCATATGCTCCCCTTCTTCGGCAAGGTGCATGTGGCCTACATCCCGCGCAAGAAAGTCATCGGGCTGAGCAAGCTGCCGCGCATCGTCGATATGTTCGCGCGCCGGCTGCAGTTGCAGGAGCGGATGACGCAGCAGATCGCGGAGACCATCGAGAAGGCCATTTCTCCGCTCGGCGTGGGCGTGGTGTGCGAGGCGCGCCACTTCTGCATGATGATGCGGGGCGTCGAGAAGCAGCACTCCGGGGCCGTCACCAGCAGCATGCTCGGCGCCTTCCGCAACAACAAGGGAACCCGCGACGAGTTTCTCTCCCTGGTGGCGCACAGTTCGCTGAACTTTTAGGCGGCCGCGACGCGCATGCTAGGATGAGGGTCAGATGACAGAAAACTTCCGGCACTTTACGCTGGGGCCGGACCCGGCTGGGCGCACATGGCAGGTGGATTTCCTTTGGCTCCAGACAGCCGTCTCCATCCGCCACAGCGATTCCATCGATGTGAAGTTCCTGCTGGCAAGCGGCGATACCCGGATCGAAAAGGTGGTTTCCCTGCGCCATCCGGATCTGCTCGATCTGAGCCGCACGGCCGGCCGCCCGCTGACCGATTCCTGGTGCATGGCGCTCGGCGCGCGGCACCTGGCGAAGATGATCGAAACCGGATCCGATTTCGAAAAAGCGCTGGTCACCGTGGAACCTTCGGAACTCGCCCAATACTCCGCACAAGACGGTTCGTAACGATGGCACTGGATCGAAGCCTCCGGGAGTGCGGCGTGGTGGGGGCGGGCGGCGCCGGCTTCCCTACCTCGGTCAAGGCGGCGGCCAGAGTGGAGTTCGTCATTGCCAACGGGGCCGAATGCGAACCGCTCCTGCATAAAGATGCCGAGCTCATGAAGCACTTTCCCGCGGAGATTCTCTCGGGGCTGGCGCTCATGATGCAGTCCGTCCACGCCCGGCGCGGCAAGTTCGGGCTCAAGGCGAAGAACGCCGCGGCGCTCGCCGCGATCCGCTCGCGCCTGGATGCCGGCGCCGTCGACCTGGTGCTGCTGGGGGATTTCTATCCATCCGGCGACGAGTACGAATTGGTCTATGCCGCCACCGGACGGCTGATCCCGCCCGCCGGCATCCCGCTCCAGACCGGCTGCGTGGTCAACAACGTCGAGACGCTGTACAACGTGTACCAGGCCTCCCAAGGCAACCCCGTAGTCCGGAAGTTCGTTTCCGTAGCCGGCGCGGTCCGGGAACCAAAGTCGTTCTGGGTTCCCGTGGGCACGCCCTTCCGGGATCTGATAGAACTGGCCGGCGGCGCCACGGCGCCGGAGTTCGGCATGTTCGTAAGCGGGATCATGATGGGCCGGCTGTCGTTCGATCTGGAGGATGTGGTGGTCAAGACGACCGCCGGGTTGATCGTGCTGCCCCGGGATCACTACCTGGTGTCCCGGAAGGAGCGGCCCGAGGCGGCCATGCACCGCATCGGCAAGTCGGCGTGCGACCAGTGCAGCTACTGCACCGAGCTTTGCCCGCGCTACCTGCTGGGGTACGAGGTGACGCCGCACAAGGTGATGCGCGGCCTCGGATTCACCCTCGCGGGCGCCGGCCTTTGGGACCAGTCGGCCGAATTGTGCTGCGCCTGCGGCCTGTGTACGCTGTATGCCTGCCCCGAGGATCTCTATCCGAAGGAGGCGTGCGACCAGTCCAAGCGTAATCTGCGCGCGGCGGGAACGAAGTTCCTGCAGCAGAAACCGGTCGAGGTGCATCCCATGAAGGAGCACCGGCGCGTGCCGCTGGCGCAACTCCGGCGCCGCCTTCGGATTGAAGACTACGAAGTCGAGACTCCCTTCGCACCGGTCGAGCATCATCCACGGCGGGTGCGCATTATGCTCTCCCAACACGCGGGAATTCCAGCCAGCGCCGTGGTCGGGCGGGGCGATACGGTAGGATTGGGGTCTGTTGTGGGGCGTGTGCCGGCGAAAGACTTGGGCGCCGACGTCCATGCCAGCATCGCGGGGACCGTTGTTCAGGTGACGGACAAGTTCGTTGAGATTGACGCGTGATTCTATGGCCAGGAACTCCATCGGCTTGATCGAGCTGGGCAGCATCGCCTCCGGCTTCGAAGCGTCGGACGCCATGCTGAAGGCGGCGGACGTCGAGCTTCTGCTGGCGCGCTCCATTTGTTCCGGCAAGTACATCGCAATGGTGCGGGGCGATGTCGCCGCCGTGCAATCCAGCGTGGCCGCGGCCGCCCAGGCTTGCGGTTTTTCGGTGATCGACACTTTCGTCATCCCCAACGTGCATGAATCGGTGTTCCCTGCCCTCGGCGGAACGGCCACGGTGGAGCGGCTGGAGGCCCTGGGGATTCTCGAGTCCTTCTCGGTCGCCTCGCTGGTGGAGGGCGCCGACGCGGCCGCCAAATCGGCTAATGTCCGGCTGATCGAGATCCGCCTGGCCATGGCTCTCGGCGGCAAGGCTTTCGTATCCCTGACCGGCAGCGTATCCGCGGTGAGGACCGCCGTGGAGGCGGGCGCCCGGATCATCGGCGCCAAGGGCCTGCTGGTCAACAAGGTGGTGATCCCCAACCCGCGACCGGAGTTGCTGGCCGGGTTGATTTGACGCCTCCCGCCGGGCGGTTGAAAATATTCGTAGAAAGTGGTTGGCAACGGGCGGAGATTTTCGTATAAAGGAGTTTGCTGCTCGATTCGTGGAGGAATGCTGATGACAACTTGTCCTGAGTGTGACAGCCGGCTCGATCTGGACGAGGAAGAGCTCGAGGAGGGCGACATCGTCACGTGCGAGGAGTGCGGCTCGGAGTTGCGGGTGATCGGCGTGGCCCCGCTGGAACTGGAAGAGGTCGAAGATGAGGACGAGGAGGAAGACGAGATCGACCCCGACGAAGAGGACGAGGAGGAGAGCTGGCATTAGAGACGGCGCTGAGCCTCTCCCCTGCACAGGTGCGATATATTGGTGTTGAAAGGTCGACGGGCATGCGAGTGAAATCAAGCATCCTATTTGCGCCGCTGCTGGTCATGGCGGCTGCACTGGCCGCGGCTCCGGCGCCGCCGCGCGAAGATCCCAATGTGCGGTCCGTACAGGGCGCGGTTGAGGACCCCAGCGGCAATCCGGTCGAGGGGGCGGTGGTGCAGTTGAAGAACACCAAGTCCCTCCAGGTTCGTTCTTTCATTACGCAGAAAGAGGGGACGTACAACTTCCTGGGGTTGAGCAAGGACGTGGACTACGAGCTCAAAGCGGATTTCCGGGGTGGATCGAGCCCGGTCAAAACGCTGAGCGTCTTTGACTCGCGCAAGAAGGCCACCATCAACCTCAAGGTAGAACCTAAGAAGTAGCAGGGTTTCATTGCGCGCGTGACTGTGATTCTAAGCGGCGCGCTGATACGTTTCGCGCTCCCGTTCTGGTATCTTCAAAATTTGGACTATGCCTCTACACATTGACCGAAGATCCTTCGTAGGCGTCCTGGGCGGCGTCGGCGCCCTGCCGGCAACGGCATTCGCGCAAGCCGGCGGCGAGAAGAAGACGCGCCTCTACCTGATGGAGACGTTCTATCTCAAAGCCGGCACTCAGCTTCCCCGCCTGCACCAATACCTCGAGAAGAGCGCGCTTCCGGCCCTTGGCAAGATCCACCAGGGCCCCAAGATCGTATTGGAGGCTCAGATCGCCCCGCACACGCCGCAAGTGATCCTGGTGCTGGGCTTCCAGTCTGTCGAGGAATTCTGGTCGGTTCGCGGAAAGTTGAATCAGGACAAGGAACTCGAGAAGGCATTCGAAACATGGCAGACGGGTCCGGAGGCGCCCTTCGAGAGCCAGAGCAACGCGCTGCTCGAGGCGACGGATTACTCTCCCGAAGTGGTCCCGCTCGATCCTCCTCCGAAGGCGCCCCGCATTTTCGAACTGCGGGTCTACCACGCGCCGAGTTGGCCACACCTGAAGTTCTTGCATGAGCGCTTCGCCGGCCCGGAGACCAAGATCTTCGCGCGCAACGGGGTCCACCCGATCTTCTACACCTCATGCGTGATAGGGCCGAACATGCCCAACCTCACCTACGTGATCCCGTTCGAGAACCTGGCGGCCCGCGAAAAGGCCTGGAATGCATTTGGAGCGGACCCCGAGTGGGTCAAAGTCCGGCAGGAATCCATCGATCAGCACGGCCAGATGACCGCCAACAATCAGATTTCAATCTACCGCGCCGCGCCCTACTCGCCGGTGCGCTAGCCCCCCATTGGATCGGCGCTTTTTGTAGCGCAGCCCATGCGTGCGCTACATCACCAGCGGCCGCCTAGCCGGCGGGCATGATGAGCTTCGTGATGTCGTTGTAAATCGCGAAAACCATCACCATCAGCAGAAAAACGAAGCCGAACTTGAACACCATCTCCCTGACCGGCATGCTCAGGTCGCGGCGGATCAGCATCTCAAACAACAGGAGCAGGATCACGCCGCCGTCGAGCACCGGAATCGGAAGCAAGTTGATGATGGCCAGGTTCAGGCTGACGGCCGCCATCAGGTTGATGTAGGTGTAGGCCCCCTCGCGAGCCGCCTGCCCGGACAACTGGGCGATGCGAATCGGCCCGTCAATCGATTTCGCGGACATGCGGCGAGCCACAATCCCGCGCAGCAGTTCGTAGATGAGCGACGCCCCGCGGACGTTCTGCCGGACCGACTCGGAAACCGCCGCCGGGAGACTCAACTGCACGTACTCCATCCGCCGGTCGGCGCCTACTCCGATCATCCAGCGCTTCTCGTCCTGCGGGTAGACCGGCTGGATGGAGATGCTCTGAGCCTTCCCGTCCCGCAGGAATTCGAGTTTCACCGGCTGGCCGCCGCTGGCCCTGACGGACTCGTGGAACTTCAGGAGGGATCGAATCGGCTGGCCATTGATCTTGAGCAGCAGATCGCCCCGCCGCAGCCCTGCCTTCTCGGCGGGCATGCCAGGCACCGTCTCGACGACCTGAATCTCAGCCTGCATCGACCACCCCACGTAGCCCACGCCGGAGCTCTCCGAGAGGGTTGGCGTCACGCTGGTCTCGATGCGCTTGCCGCCCCGCTCCAATACCACCCGGAGCGGACGGGAGGCGTTCGAAAACTCCGCGATGCTGAGGTCCTCCCACGTAGGATTTGACTTGTCGTCGAGCTGAATGATGCGATCCCCCTCGAGCAAGCCGGCCTTGGCGGCGGGCGAGTTCGGCATGACGTGCCCCACGGTCGCGCTCAGGTCCTCCATCATCGGCTTGGGATACTTGTACATGAACAAGCCGGCCAGCAGCGCCACGGCCAGCACGGCGTTCATGAAGGGACCCGCGAAGGCAATCGCCAGCCGCTGCCAGCGAGGCTTGGCCAGGAAGGACCGGGGATCGCCGGTGCGCTCGTCACCGGGCTGCTCACCGACCATTTTCACGTAGCCGCCGAAGGGAATCGCCGAGATCCGAAAGTCCGTCTCGCCCTTGCGTACGCCCCACAGACGCGGCCCGAAGCCAAAACTAAAGGTCTCGATCCGCACGTCGAAGAAGCGCGCCACACAATAATGGCCCAGTTCGTGAACGAGAATCATCACCCCAATCAGAACCAGCAGCCAGAGAATGTTTTCGACAACTAGCATGGTCGTGTCGCCGCCGCCCTCGTACCGACCAGAACCGAGGCGACGCCGTCCCTTCCTCTACTCTTAACTATACTTCGGGCAACTTCCCGTGCACGCTCATCCGCTTCCATCACTTGCGCCACAGAATGCATGGAACTCGTCCCTACCCGCCCTAGCGTCTCTTCGACAACCTCGCCGATCCCGGGGAAAGTGATCTCCCCTTGCAGGAACGCCTCCACAGCAATCTCATCGGCGGCGTTCAGCGTACAAGTCGCCGAACCTCCCGCTTCGTGTGCCTGGTAGGACAGTCTCAACAACGGGAACTTCTCATGGTCGGGCGGATAAAACTCCCATTTCCGAATCTCGTCCCACCGCAGGCGAGGCACCACGGCAGCCTTCCGGTCGGGGTACGTGAGCGCATACTGTATCGGCAACCGCATATCTGTCGCGGAGATCTGAGCCAGCACGCTCCCGTCGACGTATTCGACCATCGCATGTACCGTGGATTGCGGATGCACAACCACTTCCACCTGGGACGGGGAGAAGCCGAACAACCAACAGGCCTCGATGACCTCAAACCCTTTATTCATCAGCGTGGCGGAATCCAGGCTGATGCGCCTGCCCATCTGCCATGTTGGATGCTTGAGAGCTTGCTCCGGTGTCACCTTTTCCAGATCCGCCCGGTCCACGTTCCAAAAGGGGCCCCCCGAAGCGGTCAGAATCAGCCCCGCGACCTCCTCGCGGAGACCCCCACGAAGACATTGGTGGGCTCCGTTGTGTTCGCTATCCACAGGGATCAACTCAGTCCCGTGACGCCTGGCGGCGTCCATCAGAAGCGCACCGCTCGAAACCAGCAGTTCCTTGTTCGCAAGACCGATCGTCTTCGACGCCGCAACCGCTGCGTGCGTAGCCTCCATGCCGGCCACACCGACGATCGCGGACATGACGAACGCCACCCCGGCCGCCACGGCGGCCTCCACCCGGGCATGCCCGCCGGCTCCGAGATGGGGCCACTGGGGTCTTGGGAGGCCCCGTTCCTGGAGGCGCCTCATGAGCCGCGTAAGGACCTCATCCGTAGCAACTACAACAACTTCCGGACGAAATTCGAGAATCTGCTCGATCAGTTCGTCTACGTTTTGCCCGGCTACTAGAGCGAAGACGCGAAAAATCTCCCGGTTGCGTCGGATGACATCGAGGGTGCTCTTGCCGATAGAGCCCGTGGAACCTAGGATTGTAATTGCCCGCATGAGGCCGAGCTCACAGGAACGCCAACAAGCATCATACCACCGTTTCAGTCAGAATTAGCTCGCGGGATGCCTGCGAAAAACCGCTGATTCGCCTGGTGGCCTCTGATCCGCTTGTAAGACCTTCCTCTTTTGGGGTGCCGGGGAGGAATTTGCTTCAGGGGTCTTATTTTTAGAGGTTAGTCTCGCTTTGGTGGGAGTTGCCTCCCCGGCTTATTTCTAATTATAGGATATGGTTTTTCGAAATGCAATAGGCTTCTCTACATTTTTTTGAATTTTCTTGCGCAGTTTACCCAGCTCAACCTCATCCTTCGCATGCTTTCTCAACTCGAGCCAGCTCCGCTGCACGGCCACAGCTCGCCTGAACTCCCAAATCTGGACATAGTACGCATATTTTGCACTAAGTCGGACAGGCTTCAGCCTGTCGTTGCTAAAGCCTGCTAACGCGGGAAACAACATCTGAGTGCAGGTGTTCATCAGCGCATGCGCCACCATGGCGGCTCGGATCCCGCCCGATTTCGAGTAAGCCCTCCCATAGAACAACCCGGCGATGCCGGCCACCAGCGCGAACCTCCAGTTCGGAAACTGCCGGAAGGGCAAGTGCACCAATCCGAAAGCGATGGCTGCGATAACGCACCCGGCGGTGCTGCTGCCGAGCCAGAGGGACAACCGCTGCTGCAGCAGACCCCGAAACAGGAACTCCTCGGCCAACGCCACCACCCAGAGCATCCCCAGAAAGGTCCCCAGCGCCGCGCCCGGCCACAGCCACCAATCGAGCGGCATGGGGCGGTAGCGAACAAACCCAATGGCGAGCGCCACCGGCAGCCCGATCGGCAGAAATAGGAAGAACTCCCGAGTGCCGATGAGCCAATCGTTCCTGGTCGGGATGAAGCCGAAGCCGATCCCCTCGGCACGACGGAACGATAGGACGGCCATGACTCCCAAACGAATCCACATCAGGAAACCGAGAATCTCGAGGGGGACCTTCGGCGCTACCGTGGGGTAGATGAAGGCGAACACGCCCAACAGCTTGACCGCGGCCATGAACAGGATGAACCCCGCGTCCGAGAAACCGTTCCGAGGAAGTAGCAGGAACCAGAAGCAGGCCGTGGCCGTCACGGCTGCCAGCAAAATCACCGCACCCCAATGAAACGTCCCGGTCGGGAGAGTGCAGACCAGATACGGCGCCACCGCGCTAGCCACCAGTCCCACAGCCAGGACCGGCGGGCGCCAGCGCCGCTCAGCGGCCTCCCGGATACGCGGGAAAGCCGGGCACAAGATAAAAGGACGCCTCCCAGAGGAAAGCTGCAATCACCGGTGCGGCCAGCCGGGCCGGAAGGTCGAGCATTCCCGCGTACACCACTCCGCCAGCGGCCAGGACCAGCCAGACGGTCGTCAACGTCAGCGCGAACTTCCGAAACGGACCTTGCATCCAGTTCATCCTATCATTCAAGATTGCGGGAACTTTCCAGCCTCGTCGCGGGAATCTCTATTGTGATCCGGGAATGACGTCGCCAATGCATGCCGCCGAGCCTCAGGACGAAGAGCTGTTGCGCGCAATGCTCGACGGCGACGAGCGGGCCTTCACGGCTCTCTATCGCCGCCGGCAAGCCGGCTTGTTCCGCTTTGCGCTTCAGATGAGCGGCTCCGAGGTGGTGGCCGAGGACGTCACGCAGGAGGTCTTCCTGGCGCTGATTCGCGATGGGAGAGGCTACGACCCGCGGCGCGGCTCGGTCAGCGCGTACCTCTACGGCATCGCTCGCAACAAGGTCCTGCGGTCGTTCGACCGCGAATCGAGGGCGGAGGAAACCGCCGCCGAGCCCGCCAACCCTGATGCCGGCCCCTTGGAGGAGCTCACGCGCGGCGAAAGTATCCGCGCGGTGCGCGACGCGGTTCTGGCGCTGCCCGCTCACTACCGGGAGACGGTGGTGCTGTGCGACTTGCACGAAATGCCCTACGAACAGGCCGCCCAGGTGCTGGGCTGCGCCGTCGGCACGGTCCGCTCGCGTCTGCATCGGGCGCGTGAGCTGCTGGCCGGGAAGCTGCGCCTGACGGGCGAACCCCGGACGGCGCAAGGCGATGCCGGTGTTGTCAGGAGTTTCATATGAGTTATCCGGATTCCGACCAGGCCGCGTTGAACGAGAAGCTGCGAGACCTCAAGGAGGCCATGCGGAATGTCGCCGCCCCCGAGCGGGTGGAGACGGCGCTCGTCGCGGCCTTCCGTGAGCATGCCCGTGTCGCGCCGCCGCGGCGGTCCGTGGTCTGGCCGCGCTGGGCGCTGGCGGCCGGTCTTGCGGCTGGGCTTCTGTTGGCTGTGACAGTGGGCCTGTTCCGCCCCAAGCCGGCTCCCTCCCCGCAGCCCCTATCCGTCGCCGTCGCCCCCGCACCGGCGCTGCCGCTTCCCGCCGTGGCGCTGGACCCCGCGACGGTCCGGCCGCAGCGGGCTGCGCGCAGAGTTCCCCCGCCACCCGCCAGGCCCGCCGAAATCGCGACGGATTTCATTCCCGTTGCTCACCCCGCGACCTGGCAGCCGGGGACCAGCGGTCAGATTTTGCGGGTCCGGCTTCCCCGGACGTCCCTGGCTTCCTTTGGATTACCGATGAACGCCGACCTCGCTGCGGAGCCCGTCCGGGCCGACGTGATCGTCAGCCAGGACGGCGTCGTGCGAGCGATCCGGTTTGTGCAATGAACGAGTTGAACTGAACAAGGAGGAAATCATGAGAGTCATCCTGAGTATCACGACCCTGCTGGTGGCTGGCGGATTCGCGTCAGCCCAGCAGCACATCCAAACCGACGTAGTGAAGGCCGCCCCCCCGGGCATGGGTTCGACAGTGCCGCATATCATGGCGCTGGCGGCCCCCTCCGCGGACGCCCAGATGCAAGTGGAGTACATGGCGGCCGAGTTCGGCGGCAAGATCGTGAAAGACGCGCCCTACTCGGCGGAGGAAGTAACGGAAACCCGGCAAACCCTGGCCGACGGAAACCGCATCACCCGCAAGAGTTCGGCCCTGGTATATCGCGACGGCCAGGGCCGCACGCGGCGCGAGCAGAGCCTCGAAGCGATCGGTCCCCTGGGCCTGCAATCGCAGGAACCCCTGAAGACCGTTACCATCAACGACCCTGTCAGCGGCGTGAACTACATTCTTGACGCCGCCTCACGGACCGCCCGGAAGCTGCCAACGGTGAACGTTATGACGCACTCCCCATCCGCCGACAAGGTGGGCGGCGGTGAGTTCTTCGAGCGGCGTGTGGAGATCTCCGGTCCTCCGGGATCGGCGGCCCTGCCGCACACCGCCGGGGTTCGCGTCCTCATCCGTCACACCGAATCCGGGGACGCCAACAAGGAGGCTCTCGGCAAGCAAGTCATCGAGGGTGTCGAGGCCGAAGGGTCGCGCGTGACGGTGACCACCCCCGCCGGCCAGCTCGGAAACGAACTGCCCATGCAGACCATCTCCGAGTCTTGGTATTCCCCCAAGCTTCAAACCATCGTCCTGAGCAAGCAGAGCGACCCGCGCATGGGTGAGACCATCTTCCGCCTCACCAAGGTCGAGCTCGGCGAACCTGCCCCCAGCCTGTTCGAAGTGCCCGCGGACTACAAGGTTGTCACGGACGGCAACATGCGATTCTCCTCGGACACCATAACCCTCACAAAGTAGTTCCGCAAGAAATGGAAAGGGCGGGCATGCCGCCCGCCCTCTCCGACCTTCTGAAGTACTTCCTAGTAGTCCATCTCTCCGCCATGGCCGCCGCCGGGCATGGGAGCCGACTTCTTCTCCGGGATCTCGCAGATCAGAGCTTCGGTCGTCAGCATCAGGGATGCGATCGAGGAAGCGTTCTGGAGCGCGGTCCGCGCCACTTTGGTCGGATCGATGACGCCGGCCTTCACCAAGTCCTCGTATTCGCCACTCTCGGCGTTGAAGCCGTAGTTCGGGCTGCTGTTGGCCCGCACCTTCTCGACGACCACAGCACCCTCGAAGCCCGCGTTCTGCGCAATCTGCCGCAGAGGCTCTTCACAGGCGCGCTTGACCACGTTGACGCCGATTTGCTCGTCGCCCCCAAGCTTGAGGCCTTCCAGGGCCATGGCGCCCCTCAACAGGGCCACGCCGCCGCCTGGGACGATGCCTTCCTCGACCGCCGCGCGAGTGGCGTGCAGAGCATCCTCCACCCGAGCCTTCTTCTCCTTCATCTCGGTCTCGGTGGCCGCGCCGACCTTGATCACCGCCACGCCGCCGGCCAGTTTCGCCAGCCGCTCTTGCAGCTTCTCTCGGTCGTAGTCGGAGGTGGTCTCTTCGATCTGGGCGCGCAGTTGCTTGATGCGGCCCTGGATCCCCTTCTCGTCGCCGGCGCCCTCGATGAGGGTGGTGTTGTCCTTGTCCACGGTCACGCGCTTGGCGCGGCCCAGGTCCTCTAAGCGGACGCCTTCCAGCTTGATGCCGGTCTCTTCCATGATGGCCTTGCCGGCCGTGAGGATCGAAATGTCCTCGAGCATGTTTTTACGGCGATCGCCGAAGCCCGGGGCCTTCACGGCGCAGGCGTTCAACGTGCCACGCAGTTTGTTCACCACCAGGGTCGCCAGGGCTTCGCCCTCGACTTCCTCGGCGATGATCAGCAGCGGCTTGCCGCTACGCGCAATCTGCTCGAGCAGCGGTAGCAGGTCCTTCATGTTGCTGATCTTCTTTTCGTGGATCAGGATGTAGGGCTCTTCGAGCACCACTTCCATCCGTTCCGCATCCGTGACGAAGTACGGCGACAGATAGCCGCGGTCGAATTGCATGCCCTCGACCATGTCGGTGGTCGTCTCGAGCGTCTTGGACTCTTCCACCGTAATGACGCCGTCCTTGCCGACCTTCTTCATCGACTCGGCGATCCGCTCGCCGATGGTGGTGTCGCCGTTCGCGGAAATCGTTCCAACCTGCGCGATGGCATCGCCCGTTACGGGCTGGCTGTACTTCTTCAGATCCTCGATGACGGCCGCCACGGCCTTTTCGATCCCGCGCTTCAGCGCCATGGGATTCGCACCGGCGGCTACGCTCTTCACGCCTTCCTTGAAGATGGACTGCGCCAGAATGGTGGCCGTCGTGGTACCGTCGCCCGCCACATCGGAGGTCTTCGAGGCCACTTCGCGCACCATCTGAGCGCCCATGTTCTCGAGCGGGTCCTTCAACTCAATTTCCTTCGCAACGGTCACGCCGTCTTTTGTGATGGTCGGGCCGCCGAATTTTTTCTCGAGGACCACATTGCGTCCCTTCGGGCCCAGCGTCACCTTCACGGCGTCCGCAAGCTGGTTCACGCCGCGCAGAATCGCCTGACGGGAATTCTCGCTGTATACAATTTGCTTTGCTGCCATGAACTATTCTCCTCGTCTCTAACCTAATCGCCTATTTCTTCGAAGCGCCTTCGATCACTCCGAGGATCTCGTCCTCGCGCATGATCAGAACGTCTTCGCCTTCAATCTTGACGGGAATCTCGCTGCCAGAGTACTTCCCGAAGAGGACCCGATCGCCCACCTTTACGTCCAGCGGGAAGATCTTTCCGTCATCCAGGCGCTTGCCCTGGCCAACCGCCAGAATCTCGCCCTCCTGGGGCTTCTCTTTAGCGGTGTCGGGGATGATGATCCCCCCCTGCACTGTTTCCTTCTCTTCGATTCGTCGGACCACTACGCGGTCATGCAACGGACGAATTTTCATCGACTAAAACCTCCGTGATTCGATTTGGGTTGCTGAGAAACGGACTCGACCGAGCGTCGAAGTCCACTAGCTATTATTAGCACACTCGACCATGGAGTGACAAGAGATTCTCGTAAACACTTGATATGATATGCTTTACAATTTCCGGATTCCAGGAGAATCCCCTCGGGATCCGCCCCATTCTCGATCCGGCCTTCTGCCCTCGCCGCAGTCTGCTACATTGGTTCTTCCATGCGGCGCCTCCGCCCGCTCCTCCTCCTCGCGATCGCTGCGATCCTGGCCTCCGTTGCCGGCATCTATTACGTCCAGAAGGGCGTCGAGCAACGCCAGTCCCCCGCCAAGTCGAAACCCCTGCCGCCGAACACCACAGCCACCGAGTTGAACTGGGAGCGCGTGAAGTTGAACGAAGCGGGGGTCGAGGTCTACCGGCTCTCCGCCAAGGGCTTCCAAGCGCTCGCCGACCCGCCGCGCCTCCTCCTCGATCGGGTCGAGGTCCGCGTGCTCGATAAAGACGGTCTGACCTTCGACCACATCAAGACCGCCAGCGCGGTCTTCGACAACCAAGCCGGTACGCTTCTGGCGGAGGGGGATGTGGAGATCGTCACCGGAGAGCCTGTCGGCCCGGCGCCCCCGGCCCGTCGCAAGGTCCGGATCAAGACCTCCGGCCTCACCTTCGATCAAACGACGCAGATAGCCAGCACCGACCGCCGCGCAACCTTCCTCTTCGACCAGGGCGAGGGCGAGGCCGTCGGCGCATCGTATGACCCGAACACCCGCGAACTCAAGCTGCGCTCTCAGGCCCGGGTCAAGTGGCGCGGTAGCGGGCCGAAGTCCGTGCCGATGGACATTCAGGCCGGGGAGATCGTCTTCAAGGAGAAGGACTCGGCCATCGTGCTCTCCTCTTCCTGCCAGCTCGTGCGAGGAAGCCTGAAAATGGCGGGCGATTCCGCCATCGTCACGCTCAAAGAGGGCGCCATCGAACGCGTCACCGCCTCTAAGGCGCACGGCTCCAATCAGCCCAAGGACGGCCGTCAACTCGACTTCGCGGCCGGCACCCTCAACCTCGCGTTCTCCGATGGCGGCGAAGTGAAGCGCATCAACGGAAACGATAGCACGACGCTCTCTTCGGTGGACACCACCACCCGCACCACGGTGACTTCGGACCGTATCGAACTCCAATTCGACGCCTCGGGCGGCGAAAGCCAGCTTCAGACGGCCGTTGCCACGGAACGCGTTGTCGTCGACGCCAGATCCCTGGCCACCGCCCCCCAGCGCGAAACGCGGGTTCTCCGCAGCGAGGCTGTGGAGTTGCGCATGCGGCCCGGCGGGCGCGAGATCGACTCGGTTGTGACCCACGCCCCCGGCGTCGTCGAGTTCCTCCCCAGCACTCCCACCCAGCGCCGGCGGCGCATGGAGGCCGACCGGATCTCGATCCTCTATGGCGCCGAGAGTCGCATACGGGCTCTGCAAGCCACGAAAGTCGCCACCCGCACCGAGTCCCCCAAGCCGGCCAACCGGTCCGCGCCTCCGGTCATGCTGACCTGGAGCCGGGATTTCAGCGCCGACTTCGACCCGAAGTCGAGCGAACTTACCCGCATCCAGCAGCGCGGCGACTTCCGCTTCGAGCAGGGCGACCGCAAGGGCAGTTCGGATTCCGCCACGCTCGATTCCAGGAAGGACCTGATCACACTCGAAGGCGGCGCCCGCACGATAGACCCCGCCGGGTCCCTGGCAGCGGACATCATCGCAACCGACCAGGGCAGCGGCGACGTCACGGCCACCGGCAACGTAGCCTCCACGCACCAATCGGACCGCGCCGCCAAACCCACCGCCGTGATCTCCGAGAGCCAGCCCTTCCACGCTCGCGCCGCGCGCATGTTCGCGCCCGGCGGCAAGAAGGTGATCCGTTATGAAGGCAACGTAGTTCTGTGGCAGGGCGGCAACCGCATTGAAGCCGGCTGGGCCGAAATCGACCGGGAGAAGCACAGCCTGTCGGCCCGTGAAAACGTCGTGTGCCGGTTGGTGGAAGAGCCCGCCGCCGGCGCCGCGAAAAAGATGCCCGTCACTACGTTCATCCGGGCGCCCGAACTCTTCTACACCGAGGAGAACCGCACGGCCTTGTTCAAAGGCGGCGTCACGATGCTCCGCGGCGGCCTGCAGGTGACCAGTTCTCAACTCCGGGGTGTGTTCGTCGTCAAGGACGGCGGCAGCCGGCTCGACGCAACTTACGCGGACGGGCAGGTTCGGATCGTCCAGAAGGCCCCGGATCGCACCCGCCAGGGGGCGGCGGAACACGCCGAGTACTACGTCTCCGAGGCCAAGGTGATCCTGTACGGCGGCGTGGCGCAGTTCGAGGACAGCCTCCGCGGCATGGAACGCGGCGACCGGCTGACGTGGTATCAAGAAAAGGACCAGACGGTCGTCGAGGGCCGCAAGGACGTGCCCGCGAGCGGCCGCATTCGCCGTTGACCGAACCGATGAGAAAGCTGCAAACCGCCGAGATATCGAAGTCCTATGCCGGGCGCAGGGTCGTCGACGGCGTTTCCGTTCTGGTCGAGCAGAGTGAAGTCGTCGGCCTGCTGGGACCCAACGGGGCCGGCAAGACCACTTCTTTCTACATGATTGTCGGGCTGATCAGCCCGGATTCCGGCAGGATTCTGCTCGATGATGAGGACCTCACGCAGATTCCCATGTACCGGCGGGCGCGCCGGGGAATCAGCTACCTCCCGCAGGAGCCATCGATCTTTCGCAAGCTGACCGTGGAGGAGAACCTGCTCGCCATCCTGGAATCTCTCCCACTTTCCAGACGGCAACGGCGCGAACGGATGCAGACGCTCATCGAAAAGCTTGGCCTGGAGAAAGTTCGCTCCAACAAAGGCTACGCCCTGTCGGGAGGAGAGCGCCGGCGCGTGGAGATCGCGCGTTCGCTGGTCATCGAACCTTCCTTCCTGCTGCTCGACGAGCCGTTTTCCGGCATCGATCCCATCCAGGTTCTGGAGCTCCAGAAGATCATCTCCGACCTGAAGCGCAGCGGCATCGGCATCCTGGTGACCGACCACAACGTCCGCGAGACCCTCGCTGTCACCGACCGTGCCTACATCATCCACAACGGGAAGATCTTTCGCGCGGGCAGCCCCGAGGCCCTGGGCCGCGATCCCGACGTGAGACGCATCTACCTCGGCGAGGGCTTCCAACTCGGCGCCCCGCTCCTCCCCTGACCGGTTCCGAGGTGTGCGACATAGATCTGGAAGCCGCCAGCCGGTTGTAGCGTACGCGCCCACGCGTGCCGCATCGACGCCCTCGTCGATGCGGGCGAAGCGGGTCGCCCGCGCCGGGCGCCGACACGATTGTCGGCGCGGCACGCTAAGAGCGTGCGCTACAAGCGCTTCGTGTACAGCTTCGTCGGGAACACGGCCCATTTGCCGCGATTCCATGGAAGGGCCACTTCCGTGCCGCACACCCCTGCCCCGACCGGTTCCGGTTCCCACCGACCCGGTCTGTTAAAATGAAGCCGAATGAGTTTCATCTCGCCCAGACTGCAACTGAGGGTCGCGCAGAAGCAGATCCTGACTCCCGGCCTCGTGCAGATGGTGACCATCCTCCAGCTCAACCGGCTGGAGCTGCAGGAGATGATCACCCAGGAGATTGCCGAAAACCCCGTCCTCGAAGAGGCGGTCGCCGACGGCAGCGAGGAACTCACGCCCGAAGAAGTGCAAGCGCTCCTCGAAGCGGAGCGGGACATCGCCGATCCGATCGCGGCCGACCGGGGAATCCTCGATGGCATTAGCGAGGATGTCCGTCAAGCCGAGGAGACTGCCGAAGGCGGGCCTGAACCGGCCGATCGAGGCGGCGTTACGCCTCCCGATGCCGATTCCGCTGAGATCCCCGAGGCGAAGGCCACCACCGATCCTTTTGATGAGATCGACTTCGGCTCGTTCTTTGACGACTATCTCGATCCCGGCTACAAGAGCCCCGCCTCGGAAGTTGTCGAGAGGCCCTCCTTCGAGACCTTCCTTTCCTCTCCCGTAACGCTCGCCGACCATCTGAATTCCCAGCTCAGCGTGCTGGTGCTGTCGGAACCACTGCGCGACGCCGCCGAGCGGATCATCGGCAACCTGGACGAAAACGGTTATCTGACCGTGGCGCTGGAGGAACTCACCGACACGGGAGAGGCCGGTCTCCCCAACCTCGAGGCTGCCCTGAAGGTGGTACATTCGCTCGATCCGTCGGGCGTCGGGGCCCGCGACGTGCGGGAATGTCTCCTGCTCCAGTTGGAAAGCCGCAACGGCCGCGGTGGTCTGGCCTGGCGCATCGTCGGCGATCATCTGCGTCTGATCGAATCCCGCCAGTTCAAGGAACTCGCCCGCGTCCTCGGGCGGCCGCTCGAGCACATTCAGATCGCCTACCAGGTCATTCGCACTCTGGACCCGCGCCCTGGCCTGCGCTACTCCGGCCCCGGCGCCCGCGTGGTCCAGCCGGACGTCTACATCTCCAAGGATGGCGACGACTACATCATCGACCTCAACGACGACGACCTGCCGCAGCTCCGCCTCAACCGGGACTACCGGCGCATGCTCGACCGCAGCCAGGAGCCCGACAAGGAAGTCCGCAACTATGTCAAGGAGCGCTACGCATCCGCGATTCAGTTGATCCGGAATATCGAGCAGCGCAAGCAGACCATTCTCAAGGTCTGTCAGGCCATTGTGCAGCGCCAGCGCGACCTGCTCGATCTGGGCCTCGACCATCTCAAGCCGATGATGATCAAGGACGTCGCCGAGGAGATCGGCGTGCACCCTTCCACCGTCAGCCGCGCCGTCGCCAGCAAGTACGCGCATACGCCGCAGGGGGTCTTCGAGCTGCGCTACTTCTTCTCCGAGGCGGTGCAGGGCCCCTCGGGAAGCGTCACCCCTCTGCTGCTGCTCAAGCGCCGGGTCAAGAAGATGATCGCCGAAGAAGACACCGCCCACCCGCTCACCGACGAGCAGATCACGGCGCGGCTCGAGCAGGAAGGCATCCTGGTCACCCGCCGCACCGTCGCCAAATATCGCGAAGACATGAAGATTCCGTCCACCCACCACAGGCGGGTCCGGGAATGATCCGCGCAACCGAGGGAGGATCCAATGAAAGTCACATACACAGGACGACAGGAGCAGTTCACACCACCGCAGAAGAAGAAGTTGGACGCCAAGCTCGCCAAGCTGGGCAAGCTTCTGGACCTCAAGGGAGGAGAACGGGAGGCGCACATCATTCTGACCTCGGAGCGGCACCTGCGCCGCGCCGAAATCACGGTCCGGGTTTTCGACCACCCCATGGTGGGAGTGGCCGCTGAAGCCGACCAGTTCACTTCCATTCTCTCCGCCGTCGACCGGCTGGAGAAGCAGGTTCTCAAGCTGCGTGGCAAGCAACGCGACACCAAACGCGAGTCCAAGGCGCCCTGGCCCGCGCCGGCCGTGGTGGAGGCCTCTTCCAAAGAGCCCGGCGGCAAGCGCGTTTTTCGCGTGGACGAACAGCACTACCGCAAGCCCATGACCATCGAGGAAGCTCTCCTCGAAATGGACCGCAAACGGGATTACGTGGTGTTCCGCGACTCCGAAACGGACCGCGTCAGCGTGCTCCTTCGCCGGCGCGACGGACACTTCGACATCGTCGACGGTTGACCGCGGACCGCATGGCCAAGCGCGCCGCTTCCTCCGCAAAGTCCCCGCCGCCGGAGCTTGTCGTCATTACGGGTTTGAGCGGCTCCGGCAAGGGCACGGTCCTGAAGTGCCTCGAGGACCTGGGCTACTACTCGGTCGACAACCTGCCCGTGGAGCTGTTTCCCAAATTCGCCGAACTGGTGCGCGACTCTCCAAACATCCGGCACGCCGCCCTGGTGGTGGACATCCGGGAGGGGGCGGCGCTCAAGCGCTTTCCCGCTGTGTACGCGAAGCTCCACCGCATTCTCCCCAGCACGCTGCTGTTCCTCGAAGCCGACGATAACACCATCGTCCGCCGCTTCAGCGAGACGCGCCGTCCGCACCCCCTCGGCACGGGCGACTCCGTCCTGCGCAGCGTCCGCCGCGAGCGCCGCCAGCTCGCTCCGATTCGCGCCCTGGCCGGCCATACCATCAACACCGCCAAGTTCAACGTCCACGAACTGCGCGAGCTGATCTCGGAGAAGTTCCGCGGCGACCGCGAACAATCCCGGATCATGGTGCACGTCATCAGTTTCGGCTACCGCTACGGCGTCCCGCTCGATAGCGACCTGGTCTTCGACGTGCGTTTCCTGCCCAATCCCAATTACATCCCGGAGTTCAAGAAGCTGAGCGGCCGCCACCCCAGCGTGGCCCGCTACATCCGCAGCTTTCCGCAGACGGTCGAGTTCATCGAACGCATCTCGCAGCTCCTGGTCTATCTCCTTCCGCACTACATCCGCGAAGGCAAGAGCTACCTGACGATCGCCTTCGGCTGCACGGGAGGCCGGCACCGCTCGGTGATGATCGCCGCGGAGATGCGCAAGCGCCTCGCCACCCACGGCTTCCGCGTCAAAGCCACCCACCGCGACCTCGAGAAGCCCTAGTGCACAACCGGGGACAGTACACTCAAACCCCGAATGCCCATCCACGCGCCCTCGGCAACGCCAGTGCGGAGTTGACCCGTTCCCGGCAAGACTGATCCCGCAGTACTATCACCCCCTCTCGGCCGTTACGCTGGCGAAACCGAGTGGCGTGTTCGCTGGCTTTACTGAAAGAACTTCCGGAGCGGCTGGGGCGGCGCTGTATGGATGTCCGTTATCTCCCCGCGCCACCCCACCTTGTGAAATCGCTGCCGCGCATAACCTTCTCTTGACAGGGGACAACTGGAGTAGTAATCTCGGATTTGCCTCGTGAAGGGTACCAGGACCTCATGACTCTCCTCTCACGTTCGCACGAGACAGACGGAGTTCCTCTCCCTCGGGGGTGTTTCCAGGAGCGTTTCTCAAGCCTCATCCTATGTGCGGTTGCGCTGGCCAGGAAGTCCGAACAGCGAATCCCGATCGAGAGGCGCAACCGCGGGATGTTGGCCACTTACTCGGTGGGGAGGACTCGATGCCGCAGTACACCCGTCTGAACGACTTCATGGCACTCGTCAGTGCTGCCAATTCCAGTTACGCCCGTTGGGTCCGGAGCTCCCTAACCCCGCTGGCGGATCTTCTGCAGAAACAGGACTGCACTCCGCAGAAGGTGAATCAGCAGATCGGACTGCTCGCGTCGACTCGCGATGCCCAGTTTACAACTAAAGCTAACAAGTACAAGGACGCGCTGTATTTTCTGGCCTGCACCTATCCGGGCATTGGTCCCGTGCAGGCGCTACCCGATAACTGCGGCGCCTCCGTCGCCGTGATGTACATGAAGACAGGGCTGAAGCCGACACCGCAGGCCAATCCTCTGTTCGTCAACCCCGTGCGCCCGATCTGCGTGAACCTGGGGGTTCCGGTGGAGGAGTTCATCCTAAGGCACCCCGACCTTTCTCTCGGCGTGCTGCTAATCCACTTGTCCAACTTCCAGGCGGCGATGAACCGCACCTACTGCGGCTGGAAGGCAGTTGACCATATGAGGTCCGTGATCCGGACCTCAATCCACCGCAACCTCGAACACTGCGTTCTTTACATGCAAGGCCCCCCTGCTTGCGGCCCGCTTACCGAGGTCCTCCAAGCGGGGAGATTGGTGGACTGTCACGAGCAAGGGCGTCACCACTCAGGCTTCTTCAATGCCTATTTCGACGCGTTCGTGGCTCGGCACGATGCCTTGGTGGTGATGGGTTTCGATGCCGACGTTTGCGTGCACGCCAACCTGTTCGGCACTCCGGACACAATGCCCGACGGGACTCTGCCCCCAGCCGTCGTCAACAAGGTGACCGTGATAACTTCCAGACCGCTTCTGGTCACCACGGGCACGCTGAACAAGCCGGAGTATGGAAACTGGATTCGTGGTACGTAGGGCACTGCGATAGGTAGGGCGGTGTCCCGAAACTCGCCTTCAGCGCTGAGGCGGACGGCAGTTTTGAAATCCAAATCCGCCTTCTTGATCCACTCGCCCACCAGCAGCCGGATCTCTTCCTCAGGCTGCCTCATAGAGGACCCTGCCGTACTTATGCGCCGGGTAGGCGATGCCGCCGATGATGTTCTTCGTAGCCTCGAATCGCTCCGAAGAGATGATCTTGACATCAACCGGGAAGCGGACATCGCCGATCGCGTCCGTGATGACAACGCTCTCCTCGTGGCGATTCTTTGGCGTCGGCTCGACGATCAAGATGTCGATGTCGCTGTCCTTGGTCATCTGGCCCGTTGCGGCCGACCCAAACAGAATAATCCTGTCCGGCCTCGCCACGGCCAGTACGCGGCGGACGACTTCGCTCAGTACCGATTCATCAACGCCCATTAGTTCTTATGATAGTCCGAGACAGGCCGAGTTCGAAAATGTGCCGAGCGGGAGCCCTTCTCAACAGGGCTGTCAACTTCGACGAAGGCGTCAACGGAGAAACTGGAGAATTCGAGTGGTTGAGAGAGGCCAACGCTCTGAACCAGCATGGTTGAGAGCGCACCCCGGTTTGCAAGCCGAGATTGCCGCAAGAGACACGGAATCCCCCCATCGGTACAGCACCCGCCGTCAGCCCCTCCGAGAAGCCCTCATTGGGCTGGCCGTGGGCGGTGGCTCCATGGCAGCCGCAACGGCGTCTTCGCCTGGTGACTCAGGTCGTGGACGGGCCGCCCGGTCGGGGAGCGTCCCCTGTGCCGCTATCGGCGCCGGCCTGGGCGCTATCATCCGCGCTCTTGTACGGCCGGCGACTACGATCTACGAAACCGGGCCTCCGTCACTCTCCCTCTATTCGCTGGCAGGCGCCTGCGGGGCCAGGAGATAAACATAGATCAGAATCGCCAAGCCGACCAGGAACGGAAGCAAGCCGAACAGGTAGTACCTTTCATAGGGTGCAATGCCGGCCACCATCACGCCGAGGCCGATGCCGGCCATCATGGTCACCAGCCCGGCGAGGCGCAGAGTCTCCCGCTGTTGCACCCTCATTTCGTGGCGGGCCGCCTTCTCCTCCGCCAGAAACCGCGTGAGCATGTCCGGTTGGTTGCTTTCGGAAAAGCGGCGCAGCGTCTCACTCCTGTAGAATACTTCGCGCTCTTTGCGCCGGGACTCGACCCATTCGTGGACGGCGAGCCATCCGAAGACGGCGACGATGCCAATCCCCGGAACTATGAATGTTTCAGCCATGGTTGTGCGGGGCTCCTTTTGCCGCGCGGCCGATCTGCCGGCCGCAAACAGTCAGACCTCCAGCCGGCCCGGCGGGTTGCAAAATGTGGGAAAAATAAATGGCCGGAAGAAAATGCAACCGTGGCGGCCCCGGCGTGGTCGTACCGATGGCAGGCTGAACTTTGACAAGCCCAGAAGATCTTGCGGCCGTGCAAGCGGTCCTGAACGGAGATGCCGATGCATTCGAATCCATCGTGGAACGTTGGAAGCGGCCTCTGGTGAATCTCGCCTACCGGTATTGCCTCGACCGCGGCCGGGCGGAGGATCTCGCGCAAGAGGCGTTTCTGCGTGCCTTCCGCCACCTCCGCTCCTGGCGGCGGGACGCGGCGTTCTCCACCTGGCTGTTCGCGCTGGCGTCGAACCTCTATCGCACGGAGCTGAAGCGGCTGCCGCCGCGCGCGGAATCCCTGGACCAGGTTGTGGTGGCCGGGGGCCCGGACCCGGAAGCATTGCTCGGCGGGCGGGAGATCGCGTCGGCCGTTCGCGCGGCGGTGGCGGCGCTGCCTGGCAAGTATCGCGACCCGATCATGCAGTACTATCTCCATGAGCAAGATCTGGCGTTTTCGGCTGCCGTGCTGGGAATGCCGGAGGGAACCTTCAAATCGCGGCTCGCCCGAGGCCGGGCGTTGCTGCGGGATCGCTTGAGAAGGTGGGCAGGAGGGAGACGATGACCGAAGATCAGATCAAGCGCGGCCTTCTCCTGGAACCGGTCGAGCCTTCGGCCGCTTTCCAGGCGCGGGTAATGCGCCGGATCCGCCAGGAAGCCGCGACCCCACCCCCGATTCCCTTCCCCTGGCGCCGGGCAGTGTGGATCGCACTGGCCCTCATTGCGGGGCTTGCGGCGGCTCTCGTCCAGCCCGAGGTGGCCGCCGAAGCCCGAGTCGCGGACAAATGGCTCTGGTGCTTCGGCGCCGCCGCCGGATCGGTTGCCGCGACATTTCTGCCCCTATGGCTATTGCGCCTCCGCTAACCCGGCTGAGGCCCTTGCGAAGCGATTGTCGCCGCCTCTCCATGGTGTCCTCTCTCAGAAGTGCACTGAGGAAGTCTGCGAGGCAATTGGGCGCCGGTTCGCTGCGCGTGATGGTCGCCGGGCACAGTGAAGTCGGTTCTGCCTGCGTGGCGTCCAAATGCGTAACCACCGCGGCGGGGAAACGATGCGCGTATCCTTGTAGGCGATGCTGGCGAGCTGGTTCGTTCTGTGAGTAGCGCGTTCATGGGGACGCGCGCGAGTCAGCCCGGAAGGCTCGCCGCCGCAACTGCTTCCCGTCGTTACTGTAAGGAATCCCAACTTGCGGGTTCATATCTAGTGGAGTCGCAAAAAGAGTGATCCGGAAAGAGCAGAACGACCGATTCCTCGAATGGATACTCAGCTACGATGCGATCCTCTGGAAAATCGCACGCACCTATGCGTCCTTCGGCGAGCGCCAGGATCTGCACCAGGATCTGCTCATCGCGCTATGGCACGCGGTGCCTCTGTATCGCGACCAGGCCAAGCCGTCGACGTTCATCTACCGTGTCGCTCTCAACTGTGCCTTGAACTGGACCCGCAACAGGCAACGATACCTGCGAAGGCACATTGAGTTGGACGAAACCGCAAGGTCATTGCCCGCTACGCCAAACGCGCGGCCGGACAGCCTCGGCGACCAGGATCGGCGGGTGGAGCAGCTCTATGCGGCGCTTGCGACCTTCCCAGAAGCCGATCGATCTCTGGTGTTGCTGTACCTCGACGACCTGAGCTATTGCGAAATCGCCGAGGTCCTCGGGATTACGGAAACCAATGTGGGCGTCAAGCTGAGTCGCGCGAAGAAGCGGCTTGCCGAACAGTTGCGGCAAAGCGAGCACCCAGGAAAGGTGGAAACCTAGATGAGCATCGAAGAGTATCAAATCGCGTGGCGACAAACGAGCCCGGCAGCCCCGCTTCGGACAGAATTGGACAGCCTGATCCGCGGCATGACGCGTTCCGAACGCAGGAGCCGGATCGTTTTGTCCATCTGCGCGGTCAATGCGGTTGTGGCGTTCCTGTTCACGTTGGGTGTCCTCTTTTCCCGGCGCTCTCCGGCGTGGAACGAGTTGCTGCCGGCCCTGGGACTTCAGGTCGTCCTGACTCTCGGGTTGGTGGTGATGATTCGGCGTCAGCAAACGCGTCGGCGCGCACTAGAATTGGCCGGTTCCACGGTTCGAGAGGCGGCCCGTTCTAGCCTGTCCAACGTGAACAGCGAGATTCGGGGCTTCCGCCTTCTGCTCTACCTGGCGTGCACGGTCGTGGTGTTGCTCGCCTTCTCGGTCAGTCAACTTGTCTCCTCCGGGAAGATGGACCTCAAGGCGGCGCTGAGTTTTACGCTTTTCTCCGGGCTAATCCTGGGTGTAAATGTAGCTTTCCAATGGCTGAAGTATCGGCGAACTCTCGCTCCCCGGCGAAGGCGGCTGGAGCAGATCCTGGCCTCGCTCCAAGAGGAGGCTTAACCGTGGAGAGGATAACAAAAATGAAGACATCGATGCTGTTTCCTGTAGTGTTCTTGACGCTGGCGCCGCTCGCCCTCGCGGAAGAATCCGCGGACCAGATCCTGGCGCGCTACTTCGCGGCAGCCGGTGTGGCCACGCAGCGTAGCGAGTTTCAGAATCGCGTTAGCGAAGGGTGGCTCGAAACCAGCAGCGGCCGTGCGGGCGTAACCATTCGGCAGAAGGCGCCCAATCGGGTGCTCCTTGAGCTTCGCCTCCCCAGGGGCACGATCCGTCGGGGCTTTGACGGTGCCCAGGGATGGGAGGACAGCACAATCTCCGGCTATCGTCCGATGTCGCCGCAGGCGCAGAGCGCGTTTTCGGAGGAGTATGCGCTGGCATCCAGTTCCCTAAGTCACATCGTAGAGAGGTTCCCGAAACGTGAGCGGTTGAGCGGGTCGCAATTGAAAATGACGCAGCGCGATGGCACAGCCGAGACGTGGGCTTTCGACCCGGCGACGCACCTGCTGGTCCGCATCGAGAAAGAACTGGACGGCGGGCCGCAAGGAATTGTGCCGGTGACGGTTGTGCTTGAGGACTACAGGAGAGTCGATGAACTCCTGTTGGCCCACACCATCCGGACACAAACCAAGACGGCGGAGAGTATTCTGCGCCTGGACACGATCCGACATGACGTCCCGCTTCAGGACTCTCTCTTCGCGGCGCGGATTCAGCCATGACGCGCCGTTGGCTGATGACAAGTCTCGCCGGACCGGCTCTGTTGCCGGTGGTCGCGGCACGAGCCGGACAATCGGCAACGCTGGATTCCCTGTTGCGTGAGTGCGCTCGGAAGCTCGATGCCCCCGGGTTGTCGGCGACCCTCATCCAAAGAGGAAAGTTGCTGTGGAGCGGCGCGTGTGGTTTCGCGGATCTAGAGAATCGAGTGGCGGCTTCCACCAAATCGGTCTATCGGTACGCCTCCATTTCGAAGCCTCTCACGGCTACGATGATCCTGCGGCTTTCCGAAGCGGGCCAACTGGACTTGGATGCTCCTGCGGCGTCGTTCTGCCCCCCGCTGCAAACGTTGCCATGGAGCGTGACAGCTCGCCAACTCCTCGGCCATCTGGGAGGAATCAGACATCACCGGGACCGCGCCGAAGCCCTGAACACCGTGTATTACTCGAAACTATCGAACGCGCTTGCCGCCTCCCTCCCTGGCGCTCAACTCTACGAGCCCGGAACACGCTATTTGTATTCGACCAGAGGCTACACAATGCTCGGTTGCATGGCTGAGCAGGTATCGGCAATGCCGTTTGCCGCATTGATCGAAAAGCAGGTGCTCGGTCCTGCCGGTATGAGCAGGAGCCGCCTCGATCATCCATTCGAACTGGTCTCAAATCGAGTCCGTGGCTATTTCCGGTCTCAGAACGGGGAGATCCGGAACGCCGAGTATCAGGACACCTCGGTGATTGCCCCCGGAGGAGGCCTCTGTGGAACCACCGAAGACTTGGCGCTGTTTGGAGTCGCGCTTCTCAACGCACAACTGCTGAGCCCGCGGACCATCGAGAGCATGTGGGCCCAGCAGCGAACCGGCGCAGGACAAAGCACCGGCTATGGTCTGGGCTGGTATGTGGC
Source organism: Bryobacteraceae bacterium (assembly GCA_963801345.1). GTDB lineage: Bacteria > Acidobacteriota > Terriglobia > Bryobacterales > Bryobacteraceae > CAWDER01. The sequence continues at coordinate 30,044 of CAWDER010000011.1, read as the reverse complement.
GGGAAGCGGAGATGCCTTTCGTGTTTGGCATGGCGGGGCACAGAGCGGCGCAAGAGGACTACTGCTTCTGTATCCAGCACAGCAGGTGGGCGTTGCGCTGCTTACGAATCTTGAATACGCGGAGCTTCGGCCCACCGCCCGCTCTCTCCTTTCGCACCTTGGAACAGCCTGGCACGATATCTGATCTTCGAACGCGCTGTCCGCTACAGGGATCGCAAGGTCGGAAGCGCACCTAGCGCAGGTACCCACTCCGCGGAGCTGGGGACGCCGCTCCTTTCTACCAGTTCCTGCCTGTCTCCCGGTCGTTTCCTTCTCTTCGCAGCAACCTGCTAATCCATCCCGATTCCACCTATCACGAGCGCGTCGAATGACCCCTGTACGGAAGGCCCTCTCCGGCCGTATAGCCTTTATAATCATTTGGATCCGTGCATCTCCGTTTTATCCGTGGCCATTGACCCAGGTTGTCTCACGTTCCTTCCCTGAAACCCGTTCACAACAGTTATGTAATTGTTTATAAACAACTTAATGGTATTTGCCGCCCAGCCCTATAGTACACTGAGGATGGATGAGAGCACTGGCTTCAAAACGACCAGCAATATCGGCGAGAACCAATGGAGCCCGCGCCCTCTTGAGCGCTTCTCTACTTCTCGGTAGAACCTACCTCCTTGATTTCAAAGGCAAGTTTTAGCTTTGTTCCGAAAAATTCGCTTTTCCTTCGCCATCGGCGCCCGGCGTCCCCCCCTGCTGTCCCGCTAACCCTCCCCCCCTTGCACTCCCCGTTCGGCGCGGAACCGACCCCGCCGGGCCCCCCTAAACCACTGATCGCTGCCCACTTCTTGCGATTTGCGGTGGCGCTCTGCTACCATCCCGAAAGGTTGGCAGTCCTGGCCCTGGAATGAGAAAAGTCTCCCTAGTCGAGTCCCTTCGAGTCATCGGTCGCGGGTCGGTGAACTGGCTCGCGCAGAGACCCATCGTGGTCTCTTTCGAGGTCACCGACAGTTGCACCTGCTACTGCAAGCACTGCGACCACGGCGGACCCAAGGACGAATCCCGCAATCTCAAGCCGGCGGACTATCGCCGCTATGTGGAAACCCTCCGCCCCTGCGTGGTCCAGATCTCGGGCGGCGAGCCGCTGATGCGCGACGACGTGGTCGAAATCGTCCGCAACATCAAGTACGACGGCTGCATGCCCTACACCATCCTGGTTTCCAACTGGTCCCAAATGACCGAGGAGCGCTACCTCGAGCTCTGCGCCGCGGGCGTCCACCAGTTCTCGGTCAGCCTGGACTTTCCCGACGACCGCCACGACGTCTTTCGCGGGCTCCCCGGTCTCTACGATCACATCAGCGACCTGATTCCACGCTGCGCCCGGCACGGCTTCGACAACATCGTGCTGAACTCCTGCATCACCAGCGAGAACCTCAACGAGATTAACCCCATGGCCGACAAGGCGCGGGAGTGGGGCGTGAACATGTGCTACAGCGCCTACTCGGCGCGGCGCACCGGCTGCCGGGACTACTTCCTGAATACGCCCGAACAACTGGCCACCCTCAACCGCGAGTTTGACCGGGTGGAAGCCCGGCGCGACTCCACCAACTGGGTCGTGAACTCGCCGACTACGCTCGATGCCACCCGCCGCTACTTCGAGAACGATGGCGCCCCCGGCTGCAAAGCCGGCCTGCGCTTTCTGGTGGTGACCCCGCAAGGCATGCTCCAGCCCTGCTCGATGCAGTTCAAGAAGTACACGCTCGAAGAGCGCCCCCGCATGATCGAGGAATTCACCAAGACCAACGCCTGCGACCAGTGCTATGTCTCGATCCGCTCTTACCTGGACAAATCGTTCCCCGTGCTCCTGTGGGAGAACGTAAGCGGCTTCTTCTCCTTCAAGTCCGAGAGCCGGTCCGCTTGACCCCATGACCCCATGGGGTCATAATGAAAGTATGCCCGACGTAAAGGTCCGAAGACTCCCAGACTGGGTGGTAACGGCTTTCAAAAGCCGTGCTCGGCAGTCTGGCCGCAGCCTGGAAGAGGAACTACGGATTCTGCTCATGGACGCCGCTAAGAAGCCTCAACGCGAGATAGCTGCCGAGGTGAAGGCCCTCAGGGCCATGCTGCGCCGGAAGTACGGGACGCTGTCCGATAGCACGGAAGGGATTCGGGAGGACCGCGAGGCCCGCGGATGACCGTCGTCGACGCGAGTGTCGCCGTGAAGTGGCTTTTTCCCGAACCCGGCGCGGCGCAGGCGCAGGCGCTGCTGGAGTCGGGCGAGATTCTCCAGGCGCCCGCACTGGTGCGCACGGAGGTCGCCGCCGCCGTCTCACGCAAGGCGCGTTTTGGGGAAATCGAGCCGGCGGACGCCGGGCTGGCATTCCAGCTCTGGCAACGGATTCTATCGTCCTCGGGTGTGGCTGTGGTTCCCGATGAATTGGATCTTGTCCGTGGGTTTGCGATTTCGCTGGCCCTCAGCCACCCCTTGCAGGATTGCCTGTACCTGGCACTGGCTGAGCGGCTGCAGGCTGATTTCGTGACGGCGGACGGCCGATTCGAATCAAGAGCCCGAACCGTTTACGACCGGGTTCGGCTGCTGGCTCCCGCGGCAGCCGGGTAGGACGAAAACACGCCGCTTATACTGAAATGATGCAGCCTGTCCATATCGTTGTCTGCGGGAGCATTGTTCCCGATCCGTTACAGACCCTGGAACCCATTGCCGGGCCCGGCCGGACCGGCGCTCAAGAACGAGATGATGTTGCCGTCGGTGCTCGATCCCTGGGCCGCGCACGCGCTCTATGAAGCCGCCGCCCTGGCGAAGCAGGTGGCGGGCAGCAAGGTCTGGCTGGTCAGCCTGGGCCCCAAGGCCAAGCTGCAGCAGGTGATGATGACGGTGGCGCAGAAGGTCCCCTTCGAGCTGGTCGCGCTCGACGGCCCTGCCAGCGGCTTCACGGATTCCTTCGAGGTTGCCGCGGCGCTGGCCGAGGCGATCCAGGGCATCGCCGGGTTGGACCGCTCGCGGTTGCTGCTGTTCGGCGGCTGGGAGTCGGCCACCCGCGGAGCGGGCGCAACCATGCAGATGGTGGGCGAACGCCTCGGCATCGTGGACCAGTTTCAGGGCGTGGACCAGTTGACCGTGGCCGAAGACGGCACGCTCGGCATTCTCGAACGCGTCGATGGAGGGAAGCATCAGTTCTCGGCTTGCGCCGGCCCGCCGGCTCTGCTCGGTTGGGCCACCGGGAACCTGCCCGAGCCGCCCAACAATCCGCAGATCGGCATGGCCAACATGCGGACGATCATGCCCGCGCTGCAGCGTGCCAAGCCGGTGAAGCTGCCCGCCGAAGGCCCTTCCTTCGGGAGCGTCAAGGTGCCCAGCCAGCGCCGCGAAACCAAGATCGTGAAGGACCTCCCGGCCGCCGAAGTGGCCCAGGAAATCGTGGACTGGATCAAGGCCAGGTAAGCCGGGAGATAAGCCATGGAAACCATTCTTCTACTCGTTCATGTCGAGGCCGATGGCTCGCTGGCCAAGCCGGCGCTCGAAGCGATCACCGCTGCCCGGACCATCCGCCACCAGCTTTCCGGCTCCACCCTCGCGGTGGGATTGGTTGGCGCGGACGCCGGCGCCGCCGCCAACCAGATCGGCTCCTGCGGAGCGCTGCGCTTCCTGGGCGTCTCCGGAGCGGAGTTTGCGGAGCCCCGCTACGCCAGCGATGCCGCGGCCGCCGAAGCCCTCGTGCGAGCGGCCGGCGCGACGCTCATCCTCGCCCCCGCCACCTCACGCTGGTCGCGCAGTCTGGCGGGCGTCACCCAGCGCTTGAACGGAAGAATCGACACGCACATCACGGGAGCCGCCGTCATGGACGGTCAGCTCAACGTGGCGCGCTGGTACTACCGCCAGCGCATGGAAGCGCTTCTCCAACGTACCCAGCGCCCCTGGTTCGTGCTCCTGGACATCGGCTGCCACGAGCCCTGGGCGGGCGACCCGGCCCCCGCAACGGTGGAATCGGTCAGTGTCGAGTTGCCGGAATCGCTCCGGCGCACCAGGTTCGTGGAATTCCGTGTCCCGCAGTCCGGCGAGCAGACCATCCGGCCGGATGCGGAGCTCCTTTTCGTCACCGGAGCGGGCTGGACTAAGAAGCAGCCCGACGGCAAGACCCACGTGGAAGAGGCCGCGGTCCTGATTCTGGACTTCCTGCGCAAAACGCAGAGTTCTCTCGGCAGCAGCAAATCCTTGGTGGACCTCGGCGGCGAGGGGCAAGCCATTCTGCCGTTCCTCAGTCATCTGAACCAGGTCGGCCAGACCGGCTCGACGCCGCGGCACCCCAAGGGCTTGGCCACCTGCTGCCACGGCGAGGAGCCCCACGTGGTGGGCTGGCGATTCGTCACCGAGCGGCGCGCCGTGAACCTCGATCCGAACTGCGGCTGGGCGCGCGGCAAGGCCGACGTCCTCTACGTCGCCGACGCCTTCGAAGTCATGCGCAAAGTCAACGAGCTTCTGGCGAACGCCTAGGCGTCAGGCTGAGAAAAACTATAGCCGAACCCGCGCGCGGAATGGATGAACTCCGCGGCGTCCGTGCCGGCCTCGATCTTCTGCCGAAGCCGCAAGATGTAAACGTCCACGGTGCGGGCAGTCACAGCCCGCCCGTGGCCCCAGACCGCATCCAGAAGTTGGTCGCGGCTGAAGACGATCCCCGGCCGGCTCATTAGAAACTCGAGCAGCTTGAACTCCGTCGCAGTCAGAGACAAACGCTCTCCGCGCAGCCGGACATGCAGGCTCTCGCGGTCGAGATCGAGAGGCCCAGCCCGCAGAACCCGTGGCGGAGAAGCCTTGTCGCGGAACTGGATCTTCACGCGGGCAATCAACTCCCGCACAAAGAACGGCTTCACGATGTAGTCGTTCGCGCCCAGTTCGAGCCCGACGATGCGATCGGTCTCGGAGGCTTTCGCAGTGAGGAAAACCACAGGGATCTGGGACAACTCCGGATGAGCGCGAATGGCGCGGCAGATCTCGAGCCCGTCGGCGTCGGGCAGCATGATGTCCAGGATAACCAGGCCGGGCTTCTCCCGGCGGCACAACTCGATCGCGCCCTTGCCGGATTGCGATCCCGACACCGAGTAGCCCTCTTTCTCCAGGTTGTACTTCAGCAGCGCGAAGAGGTCCGCGTCGTCCTCGATCAACACGATTTTCTTCATGGGGACCCGATCACCTTGAAAGTAGCGCAGAACTGGTTACAGATCCATGACGAATTGGTTAGTTTCGCGTGAAAGCGCAGGCCGGAGTCAAGGTTTGTCCACGGGATAGCCGTAAAGGCCAAGGAATCGGATGTGCTCCAACACAGCGGGTGGCACCTCCGGCGGGTCCTCGCCCCTTGCCAGGCTGGCGCGAACGTCGGAAGAGGAGACCGGCATGGCCAGGGTGTCCAGCCGGTGGACCGTGCAGCCCGGCGGTGTCCGGTAGTGGTGCCCGGGCCTGGTCACGACAATGAAAGCCGCCTGGCGTACAACGTCGCCCCACCGATACCAGCTCTGAATTTCCGCGAAGGCATCCGCCCCGATCAGAAAGTAGACCTGGGCTTCCGGACCCGACACGGTCTTGACCTTCTCGATGGTGTTAATCGAATAGCTGAGCCCCTCGTCCTCCTCAATTCTCGAAGGAGTGAAGCCCAATTCACCCTGGCAGGCCAGCTCGACCATGCGATAGCGGTTCTCGTAGTCGGCGACCACGGCGCCCGCCTTGTGTGGCGGATTGGCGGCCACCACGAAGAGCACCGTCGAAAGGCCGAACTGCTGCGACGCCTCCCGGGCCACCATCAGGTGAGCGTTATGGATGGGATCGAATGTGCCCCCGAAAATAGCGATTCTGGATCGAATGGTGGGCGCCTCGTCAACGTCATGCCTGGGACGTTTCCGCTTCCAGAAGGTCACTTGAACATTATCCCCAGAAGCAGATCCGCCTGGTTCAACTGGGTCGCGAGGCCTCCCAGCGCCGCCTTGAAACCGGAGCCTCCCCAGCGGGTGTAGCGAATCTCGGCCGAGAAGCGGACCAGCGGCACGCCCACCTCCAGCCCGCCTCCCAGGGTCGGCCCCGTCTTGAAGGGGTTGCTCAACTCCAATCCCGACAGCCGGCGAAGGGAGTAGCCTGCCGCCACGAAGGGTCGCAACAGAACACCCGGCGCCCGGTACTTGACCAGCAGCGGAACCTCCCATCCCTGACCTGTGGTCTTGACATTCGCTCCAGTCGTAAACTGCAGGCGCCGGTAGAGCAAGTTGGCCTCGACTCCCAGCCCCATCGGCAAGCGCAACTCGGCAGCCGGACCAAGAACGATGGGCGACTTGCTAGAGGTGTACGTCGCTTGGTCGAGGACCTTGAGCGAATTCGTGAGGGGCACTCCCCCCTTCACGCCGAAGGAGAGGGTCTGCGCGGAGGCAACCGGCGCAGCCAGCAGCAACACAAGCAAGATCTTATTCACTGAAGCTCCCTGGAGACGAACTTAGCTCTCGTCCCCTTCCAGTCTATCCTACGGCGCATACTCGCCCTACCAGATGTACTCCTTCGCCTCGCTGCGGCGCGCGTAGCTGTCCAGCACGTGAACGACGCGCAGCTTCTTCAGCTTGGGCGGAGAGAGCTGGCCGATGGGGATGTAGAGAATGGAGCGTCCCAGTCGTCCCGCGATAGTGCGGAAGATCGAGCGCGGAGGCCTCGCCGCCACGTATACAACGTGGCGGTGGATCGAGTAGTCCAGGCCCGCTAGCAGCAGCCGCTCCGGCTTGTTCAGCGCGAACTCGTAATCGGGGTCGTTCCACACGTCCAGCATGCGCCGCGGCGGCAGGCTCATCAGAAAGCCCCCGTACTCGGCCCGCCCGATCCCCGGCCCGACCATGTTGCCGAACGGGTCGGTGGAATAGAACGCCATGTCGGATTCGTTGGAGTGCTCCCCCAGCCATGTCGTGAGCCACGGGTAGCGTTCGTCGCGGTCTTCATCGAAGATCACCACCACCGATCCCACCTCGCCCGCGATCTTGTCGAACTGCCGGACGTAGATTTTGCTTTCGTGCCAGTGGCGGATGGTCTCGCGCAGGTCGATGCCGTCCAGCACCGATGTGGTGAACGGCTCCACGCGAACCCGTTCCTCGGACAGGATGCTCTTAGCTTTCTTCTGAAGGATTCGCCCGAAGCCCTCCACCACGATGTCCTCGGGAGGATACGAGCAGATGGCGTTGCCGTCGATTTGCTTGGCCCACTCGCCGGGGAACTTCTCCTTCTTGCGAGGCTTCAGCCCGAGCGAACGCAGTTGCTGCTTCGGCTTGGGCAGGCGTCGCCGCAAGCGAATCTTGCGGGTATTGCGCCACACGGCTTCGCCCGAGAGGTTCACAGTCTCGAGTTCGCAGGCGGCCTGTTGCGGCGGGTACTGGCCGCCGGTCTGCCAGACATCCCAGCCATAGTTGTCGTCCACGATGGATCGAGCCGCCACCGCGAGATCGAATAGATTCGCCGTCAGCGCGCCCGCCACGATCGCCAGGTTTCGCGTATAACGCCCGAGCAGCCGCCTCTGCCAGTGCACCACCCGCTCGCCTGTCGCCTTCTCGTAAGCGGCCTCCGCATCCCGCAGGAGCGCGAACTGAATGCGGCGCCGGTCCACGGCCGTATCATCCGCCATGTCGGCCCGGTACTGCTCGTAGCGAAACTGGAGATACGGATACTCCACCGTGATTTCAGCGAGGCAGTCGGGGTGCGGGTTGATGAGTTCCACCCCCGGGCGCGACTGGCGTCCTGCCGGAGGCGATTGGGGTGCCTCCATCGCGTCGAGCACCGCGTCGAGCAGGTTCAACGACACCACCACGAACACGGTTGCCAGCGGGTCCGTGCCTTGCAGTTTCCAGGCGATGCCGGCGGCGTGCGCGGCGATCTCTTCGGAGCGCGCCTGCGGATAGACGCGGTAGGCTTCGACGTATTTGTCGACGCCGGCATACCGCAACGCGTACGGATCGGGATAAAGGTCGGGCAGGTGCGGCCGTTCGGCGGATCCGGGTTCGGAGAAGATCACCTCGGCCGAAATCTCCCGAGCCGTCCGGACCGCCTCCGTGAACGGATCGGCGGGCTCCACCGGCACGTACACCACGCCGTCTTCGTCGTTGCCTTCCTCGGGATACAGGATCACCGACATCTGCGGCAATCGCGCGACGGCATCGAGGTAAGCTTGCGCGAGCGAGGCCGGCAGCTCCACGGCGACCACTTGCGGCTTCTCCGCGAGCAGCGCACGCCGCAGTTCGATCGAGAATTCCAGACGCCCGGGCGCTACGGGGAAGTAGAGGAAGCGGCCCCGGCGCAGGCTCCCGGCGTCAGGAACGGACTCGTGGGGCATACCGCAGGGCCTCCTCGCCGAGCGTCTTGAGGATCGCCGCTTCGAGCGCCCCCCAAGCGCCGAGGTAGCTCATCTCGCTCATCAGCTTCATGGCGTAGCGCCCGATGTTGATGCCGTCCCGCACTGTGTAGCGCTCGTCCGCCATGTGGGCCTGCTGGAGGAACTCCGTCACGTACTGGAGCACCCGCTCCTCGCCGAACGGAAGGTTCTCCTTGAGGATCTGATACTCCTCGTCGCGCTCGGGGAACTCGATCAGGATCTGCGGCTGTAAGCGGGAATGAATGTACTCGGGCAAATCGAACGTGGAGGAGTCGTCGTTCAATGTCGCAACGAAGCGAAAGTCGGGATGCGCCTTGACCTTGATGCCGGCCACAATCGACTCGACGTAGCGGCGCGTATCGAGCAGCGGGGCCAGGCTGGCCCAGCTCTTCTCGCTCATCCGGTTGCCTTCGTCCAGGATGACCACGCCGCCCTGGATCATGGCCGTCACCAGAGGCGAAGCCACGTAGCGCAGTTGCCCGGCGCCCTCGATCACCGGAGTGATGAGCAGGTCCTCGGGGCGTGTGTCCACGGTGGCCTGCATGATGTAGACGTCCCGCCCGCGACGCTTGGCGGCGGCGTAAGCCAGGGTCGTCTTCCCCACGCCGGGCTTGCCCACCAGGCGCGGGTTCATCGGCAGATCCTGCGGGTCGATCACCAGCCACGCCGCCATCAACTGGCGCAGCGGCTCCTCTTGTCCCACCCAATGCGCGGGCAGCTCATCCGGATGAGCCAAATGCAGGGTGACGCCTTCGATCTCCACAACCATGGCTACCATTGTCACAGATCGAACCTCGAGCGGAGATGCGGCGGCACCCGTGGGCACACGTCCTCCGGTTCGCGGAAGATACGCTTGCGCACCCGGGCCACCCGGTCATAGCACCAGTCAAGGAAGCCGCGCGGGAGCAGGTCGAGAGTGCTCCCCATCAATCGCCAGATCCCGCCGAGCCTCTGGAGTATATAGAGAGAGGCTGCCCAGCGCACCAGCACCTCGCCATCCGCCGTCCGCACCACGATGCTCTCTGGAAGGGAAGCCCGGACGTCGAGGGGGGCGAACCGAAACACGCCCTTCCGGTCCACGGCAAGCACGAAGCGCACCAGACGATGACACAACCCGCAGTGGCCGTCATAGAAGATGGTGTCGGCCATGGCGCCTCCCCCCGGCGAGTCAAGGGCCGCGCTACGCTCTGGGCATACCCCTACCCCAGTAACTCCATGTATTTCGCTACCGCTTCGATGCCGCGGTAGAAGTTCGGCAGATGGAACTTCTCGTTAGGTGCGTGCAGGTTGTCGTCCGGCAGACCGAAGCCCATCAGCACGCTGGGCATGTGCAGGTGCTTGTCGAACGAACCTACGATCGGGATCGACCCGCCCGAGCGGATGTACACCGTCTCATTGCCGAACACCTGCCCCATGGCCTTCGCTGCCGCCTGGATAAACGCGTTGGTGGGATCCACCAGCGAGGGCGCCGCGCCGTGGATCGGCTTCACCTCGGCCGTGACTCCCTTGGGGCACACTTTCGCGACCGCTTTACGGAATTGATCGAGCGCCTCCTCGGGCTTCTGATCCGCCACCAGCCGCATGCTGATCTTCGCCGTGGCGCGGGCCGGGATCACGGTCTTCGCGCCTTCGCCCGTGAAGCCGCCGCGGATGCCGTGCACCTCGAGCGTCGGCCGCGCCCAGGTTCGCTCGAGGACATTCACCTCGGGTTCCCCCACCAGTTCGCGTACGTCCATCTCTTTGTGCTTATACTCCTCCTCGTTGAAGGGCAGCCGCGCCCAAGCCGCGCGCTCCTCGGGACTCGGCGGCCGCACCCGCTTGTAAAAGTCCGGGATCTGTATGTGCCCGTCGCGGTCCTTGAGCGCGCACAGGATCTCGGCGATGGCCTGGATCGGATTCGGCGCCGCGCCGCCGTAGACACCCGAGTGCAAATCGTGGCCCGCGCCCTGCACCACCAGATCGAGATACACGATGCCGCGCAGCCCCACGCACAACGTCGGCAAATCGGGCGCGAACATCTCGGTGTCGCAAATCACCGCCGCATCCGCCTTGAGCCGCGCGGGTTTGGAGGCGACATACGCTTCGATGTGCTCGCCGCCCACTTCCTCCTCGCCCTCCACCAGAAACTTCACGTTCACCGGCAGCTTGCCCGTCGTCTTCAGAAATCCCTCGACGGCTTTGATCAGGATGTAGGTCTGCCCCTTGTCGTCGGAGGCCCCGCGAGCGAACAGGTCCTCGCCCCGGATCGTCGGCTCGAACGGCGGCGACTTCCATTCGTCCAGCGGATCGGGCGGCTGCACGTCGTAGTGGCCGTAGAACAGCAGCGTCGGCTTGCCCGGCGCGCCCAGCCACTCGGCATACACCAGCGGGTTGCCCTCGCCCTCGATCAGTTCAGCTCTGATTGAGCCCGGCGGCCTGCAATTCGTTCCGCACGAATTCCGCCGCGCGGCGGATGTCGGGCTTGTTTTCGATGGACGTGCTGATGCTGGGGATCCGGAGAAATGTCTTCAGCCCCTCCAGGAAGGCTTGTCGGTTGGTCTCGTAGTAGCCCATACCTCGATCATACGCCGAGGGGCTGAGGGCTTGGTCACCAGGCCAGCGCGTACGCGTCGGAGCGAGGATCCGCTCCGGAGCTGAGCACGCTACTCTCTGCCTCCACGACGATCGCCGCGTTCGAACCCAGCGACCACTCGCCCTGAAGCTGGATCTTGTGTCCTCTCGCGGCCAGCGCCTTGCGCACGTCCTCGGGGACGCGGCTCTCCAGCATCAGGTCGCCTGGGTACATCACGTGCGGGAAAGGAGACGACGGGAAGGCGCGCGTGGACCAGCGGGGCGCTTCGATGGCCTGCTGCACGTTCATGCCGAATTCAACCATGTTCAGGAAGGTCTGTAGCGTGCGCAGGCACTGGTCGTCGCCTCCGGGGCTGCCCGTCACCAGGAAGGGTTTGCCATCCTTAGTCACGAGCGTGCTCTGCAGCGTGCTGCGGGGGCGCTTGCCGGGCTCGAGCGCATTGGCTTGGCCGCGCTTCAGCGAGAAGTAGTCGCCGCGGCAGTTGAACGGGAACCCCAGACGGCCCATGACCACGCCCGTTCCGAATCCCGAATGCAGACTGGGCGTGAGCGTGACCATGTTCCGGTCGCGGTCCACCACGGCGATATAGCTGGTATCGCCTTCGTGCTGACCTTCGCCGACCAGGGTGTAGTCCAGGGGGCGCTCGAGCAGTTCCATGCCCGGCGCGAATTTCTCGGCAACGCCGGGGCGCAGCTCGAGGGACGCCTTCTGCGAGTCGATCAGATCGCGGCGGCTGCGTGCGTAGTCCTTCGACAGCAAGCCTTCGTACGGGATGCGGATGAAGTCCATGTCTCCGAGGTACTTGTCGCGATCGGCGAAAGCCAGCTTGGAGGCCTCGGCGGAGGTGTGTATGTAGTCGGCCGTGTTCCAGCCGAGTTTCTTCAAGTCGTAGGTCTCCAGGATGTTCAGGAGGAACAACTCGGCGGGTCCTTGCGTGGCGGAGGGGTTCTTATAGACGCGGTACCCCCGATAGTCCACCGACACCGGCTCCTCCACCTTGGCGGTGTATGCGGCGAAGTCCTCGTAACGGAACAGGCCGCCGTTCTGTTCGGCGAACTGGGCCATCTCGCGGGCGATGTCGCCTTTGTAGAAGCGGTCGCGCGCCGCGCGCAAGGCTTCCCGGCGTCCCCGGCCCGCGTTCTCATTCTCGGCCTCCACCAGCCGGCGCAGCGTATTTGCCAGGTCCGGATTGCGGAAGATCTCCCCCGCGCGCGGCTCCTTTCCGCCTGGCACATACACCGCCATGCTGCTGGGATACTTGCGGAGTTTCTTCGAGCCGCGCATGGAGCTGGCCAGCCGGTCGTTGAGCGCGTAGCCCTCGCTACACATCTCGATTGCCGGAGCCAGCACCTGGGCGAAGCTCATGGTGCCCCAGCGGTCGAGCAGCATGTACCACGCATCCACGATGCCCGGCACCGTGCCGGCGAGCAGCGTGTCGTCCACCGGCAGGGTGCCCTTGTGATTCTTCTGATACCACTCGATGGTGGCCAGTTTGGGCGCCGTCCCCTCCGCATTGAGCGACCACACCTTGCCCGTGCGTCCTTCGTAGATGAGCGCCACGGCATCGCTGCCGACGCCGTTCATGGCAGCGTCCGCCAGGCCCAGAACCGCCTGTCCGGCAACGATGGCGTCGAAGGCGTTGCCACCCGCTTGCAGGATGCGTTCGGCCGCCAAGGTGGCCTCCGGCTTCATGGAGACCGCTGCAAAATGCGTGCCGCGAACGACCGGACGAGTGGTCTGTCGAGGCCGCGCGGTCTGAGTGAACGCCGCCCAAACGCCCGCCAAAAGCAGCACCGCGGCCACCGGCCAACGGAGAGAGTTTACAGTAGGTCGCTTCATCGTAAGGCGACAATAGCACATTTCGGAACGCCCGGCCGCAACCGCAATGAAGCGGTCCGCGCACCCCCCGGTAGCGGGCTAGAATGAGAACATGCCTGCCGCTCCGCCCCGAGGAATTGTTCCAGCCGTCATCACGCCCTTTCGCGAGGACGAGACCATCGACTACTCCGTCTTCCAGCGCCATATCGAATTCCTGATTTCGAGCGGCGTGCACGGACTGTTCGTCCTGGGCGGACAGGGCGAATTCTACGCACTCTCCGAAGAGGAGAGGAACGTCGCCGTGCGCTTCTCCGCGCAGACGGTGGCCGGCCGGCTGCCGCTCTACGCCAACGTGGGCGCCGTCACCACCGCCGAAACCGTGCGGCTGGCACAGAAGGCGGAACAGGACCGCGTCGACTACCTCGTCGTCATCACGCCCTACTACCTCCGGCCTTCCGCCGACGAGTTGGTGGCCCACTACTCGGAAGTCTGCGCCAGCGTGCAGGTGCCGGTGCTGGCCTACAACGTCCCGGATCGCACCGGCGTGGAATTGACGCCCGCCGTGCTGCGGCGCGTGGCCGCGGCCAACAGCAACTTCATCGGCCTCAAGGATTCGGGCGGCAAGCTCGACCTCATCCCCGAATGGAAGCGCGCCGGCGTGCTGGTCTTCATGGGACGCGATCATCTGATCCTCGACGGCCTGCGCATGGGAGCCGTGGGCGCGGTGACCGCTTGCGCCAACCTGATCCCGCGGACCTTCGTGGATCTCTACGACGCCTACCAGGCCGGGAGACTCGAAGAGGCCACCCGCCTGCAAGGCCTGGTGGAACCGTTGCGGCAGGCCTTTTCCCTGGGCACCTTCCCTGCCGTCATCAAGGAGGCCATGAACCTGGTGGGGATGAACGTGGGCAACGCGCGCCGTCCCGTGGGACCGATGACGGAGGATGCCCGCGCCAAACTCGCCGCGGTGCTCGACAAACTCAGAGAGGCACGCTGCCTTCCCAGCGTCGAGGCGTTCGCGCACCCGGACAGATAGCGGCGGCATATGCACACCAACCGGCTGGCCAACGAGAAGAGCCCGTATCTTCTCCAGCACGCTCACAACCCCGTGGACTGGCACCCCTGGGGACCGGAGGCGTTCGCCAAAGCTCGCGCCGAGGACAAGCCGATCTTTCTCTCCGTCGGCTATTCCACCTGTCATTGGTGCCACGTGATGGAGCACGAATCGTTTGAAGACGAGCGCATCGCCGAATTGCTCAACCGGCATTTCGTGTCCATCAAGGTGGACCGTGAAGAGCGTCCCGATGTGGACCGGGTGTACATGCTGTTCGTGCAATCGACCACGGGCAGCGGCGGCTGGCCGATGTCCGTCTGGCTCACGCCCGATCTCAAACCGTTTTTCGGCGGCACGTACTTTCCGCCGGACGATGGCCACGGCCGCCCCGGATTCGCTGCCGTGCTCACCGGCATTGCAGCCGCCTGGGAGGGCGACCGCGAGAACATACTCGCGGCCGGTGCCGCTCTCGCAGCCGAACTCGACCGCCACGCCGTCCGCCGCCCCGGGCCCCGGCTTCGTGGACGCCGGCACGCTCCAAAGCGGCTTCAATTACTTTCGCCGCACGTTCGACACCAGGCACGGCGGTTTCGGCGTAGCGCCGAAGTTCCCCCGTCCCTCGGTCTTCAGCTTCCTGCTGCGGGAGCATGCCCGCACCGGAAACCAGGAAGCGCTCGACATGGTGCTTCAGACCTTGCGCGCCATGGCGGGTGGCGGCATCCACGACCAACTGGGCGGCGGCTTCCATCGCTATTCGGTCGATCAGGAATGGCGTGTGCCGCACTTCGAGAAGATGCTCTACGACCAGGCTCAACTCGCCGTCGCCTACCTGGAGGCTTTCCAAATCACCGGCGACGACTTTTTCGCGGGGGTTGCGCGCGGCATTCTCGAATACGTGCTGCGCGACATGACCGATTCCGAGGGCGGCTTCTATTCGGCCGAGGACGCCGACAGCGCCGTCGACCCCGCCCAGCCCGAGGTGAAGACGGAAGGGGCGTTCTATCTCTGGCCGGAGGGTGCGCTCGAAGCGGCCCTCCCCGACCCTGCGGCAAAGGACAGGCTGCTCGCCATGCGGAACCAGCGGCCACGGCCCGATCGGGACGACAAGATTCTGACCGCGTGGAACGGGCTCATGATTTCGGCTTTCGCATTGGCGGCACAAGTGCTCGACGAGCCCCGCTACCAGAGCGCGGCCGAGCGTGCCGCGGGGTTCATACTCACCCGCTTGCACGACGAGCGGAAGGGCCCGCTGCTCCGCCGCTACCGGGCAGGCGAGGCGGCCATCCCAGGCTTCCTCGAAGACTACGCGTTTTTGGTGCAGGGCTTGCTCGACCTCTACGAAACCGCGTTCGATCCGGCCTACGTCGAGACCGCCATTCGTCTCACCGAAGAGCAGCGCCGGTTGTTCGAGGATCGGGCGGACGGGGGCTTCTACGCCTCGGCCGCCGGCGACGCCAGCCTCGCGCTGCGCCTGAAGGATTCCGATGACGGCGCCGAGCCTTCGGGGAATTCGGTGGCGGCGCTGAATCTGCTTCGCCTGGCGCAGTTCACCGCCCGGGAGGATTTTCGCGAATGCGCCGCCCGGATCTTCCGTGCGTTTGCAGGCACGCTGAACGCAAGCGCCCGGCGCACTGCCACTGATGCTGGCGGCGTTCGGCTACAGTCTGGCGGCGCCGAAACAGATCGTGATTGCGGGCGAGGCCGAGAGCGAAGACACGCGCGCGATGCTGCGAGCCGTGCGCCGCCGCTTTCTGCCGTACAAGATCGCGCTGCTCATCGACTCGGAAGGAAACCGGGAGCGCCTGGCAGGCTTCCTGCCGGAGGTCGGGAACATGAGGCCGCTCGACGGCAAGGCGACGGCTTACGTCTGCGAGAACTACACGTGCAGTCTCCCCGTGAACGACCCGGCTGAGCTCGAGCGCCTGCTCCGCTAACGCTCGATCACAAACTCGGGGGCGAGCTTGTCGGCGGGGCGACCGATGAAATACCCGGCCACCAGTCCGCCGATGGCGATTGCCGCCCCAATCAGCGGCACGATGACGATGGCGTAACCTTCGTCGTGGTTGATCCCGTGAACCGCGACCGCGCCAACCGCTGTGCCGCCGCCGAGGCCGAGCAGAGCGCCCGTCAGGCGGCCCTTGTTTCTCATCCGGCCGTTGAATCGCACGGAACGCACTTGGTCCTGCGGGATTCGAGCTCTCTCGTTCCCCGTGTCCCAACTCCTCGTGCCGTCCGTGGAGCGGACTTCGAGCGCCGTGTCGTCGACTGAGAGAATCGTCGTTCCCACACGTATCGCCGCCGGTTAGAACGATGCGCGCCGAACGGCCCATCAGTCCACGGGCTTCGACCTGTTTCCTGAAGACGCCCCAGTCCGCGCGCACCACCTCACGGCCAGAGGCGGCGGACTGAAGGAGCAGCATGCCTACGAGTACGCAAGAGAAACTTGCCTGGTCACGTCCGGTTTCCTTTCCGCTTGCCGGTTACCTGCCCCGTTTCCCTTCATATCTGATGCCCGCGGCTTCCATCATGATGCAGAACGCCTGGCCCTCCGTGGCGGTGCCGGCGCGATCGAAGTTGGGCGCGCCGCAAACGCCCTGCACGTAGCCGAACGCGTCCATCTTGGCCCGTGCCGCGGTGCGCATGCGATCGGCTTGCACGATGTATTGCTGCGGCAACCAGCCTCCCAGGACCCCGGTGTAGATCGCGAACGCCAGCATCTGGGCCAGATTCGTCTCCACGAAGGTCTCCGGCTTGTCCACGAAATCGTGAAACAACCCGTCCGGGCGTTGATAGGCGAGGCAGCCGTCCACGATGTCCTTCACGAAGGCGGCCAGGCGCATGCGGTCGTCCTTGCGGTTCTCTGGAAGCAACCGGATCACGCGCGCCAGGCCCGCCGCCGCCCAGCCGTTGCCGACGCCCCATAGATTCTTGCGGATGTAGTCTTGCTTCGTGTCGTCCCAGACATGCCAGAGCAGCTTCCTCTCGGGGTTCCACAGACGTTTGCGAAAGCCCTCAATTTGCCTGAGCGCTTCGTCGAGATGCCCCGTCGCTGCGAGAAACGGTGGTGCGCCGTTGTAGCCGTCCGCCCAGACTTCGGGCCGACGGAAGACGTGGTACAGCGTCCCGTCCGTTGCCCGCGGCGCCTGCTTGAGCAGGTAGTCCAGCAAGCCGCGGGCAGCCTCCTGAATCTGAACGTCCCCCGTCAACTGTCCGGCGCGCCAGTACGCCTCGCCGCCCATGGCAGGGTCGGTTGGCCCGCCGCTGCCGACCACCGCCAGCCGGCCGTCGGGCGCCTTCTGCACGATGGCAGCCTTGGTCATGAGGATCACATTTCGTTCGTCGCCCGCTTCGAGGAATGCGTGGGCCAGCACCCCCTGCTCCCAATCGCGGCGCTGCATGGCGAGCGCCGCCGCCGTCGCCTTCGCGATCCGTGCCTGGGCGTCCGCCACGCTCTTTGACGATTTCGGATCCGCGGCCTGCACGATTCCTGCGCCGCCGAGCCATACCGAGTTGTAGAAGAAGTGCCGCCGGTTCATGCGCCCTCCCCAGGAAGAAAACGATCATACACCAGTTGCTACAATGGCTGTAGTCCGCGACGCGGATCGAGGAGATACTCATGGAGAGACCAGGCGCTGCAACCTTGAAGGGTAACCCGTTAACGTTGGTCGGGCCGGAATTGAAAGAAGGCGACAAAGCTCCGGACTTCGATGTGGTGGACAATAGCTTGAACCCCGTCAATCTGGGGAAGACCGGCAACGCAGTCCGGATTTTCAGCGTGGTTCCGTCGCTCGACACGCCCGTGTGCGACGCGCAAACCAAGCGGTTCAACGACGAGACCGCCAAGCTTCCCGGCGTCGACATTTATACCGTGAGCATGGACCTGCCCTTCGGACAGAAGCGCTGGTGTGGTGCGTTCGGCGTAGACAAGGTGAAGATGCTCTCCGACCACCGCAACGGGTCATTTGGCGCCAACTACGGCACCTTGATCAAGGAACTGCGGATCGAAAGCCGGGCCATCTTCGTCGTGGGCAAGGATAACGTGATCCGCTATGTCGAGTATGTAAAGGAAGTCGCCGACTTCCCCGACTACGAAGGCGCGCTGCAAGCCGCCCGGTCTTTGGGCTAATAGAGTCCGAACCTCTGCGCAGACCAGGCAAGTGGAGCAGACGATCGTTTTTTGTCGTCTGCTATGCCTGGCGGTCTGCAAATGGCAGACCACAAACGACTATGGTCTGCCCCACCGAGCAGTCGACAAGGTGTAAGATACTGTCCAACATGTCGAGAGCGCTGGTCCTCTTACTGATTCTGTCCTGCGAGATGTTAGCTCTCGCGGCAGGGGTTCCCCTTGAGTCCGTCGTGGTGGATGGCACCGTGTTGGCGAAGGAGATGGTCCTGGAAGTAGCGGGCCTGACTGTCGGTGCTCCCATCGACAAAGCGGGCATCGAAGCCGCCTGCCTGAAACTCCAGGAGAGCGGCCTGTTCTCCAGCCTCGAATACCGCTACGCGACAGGTTCCAAGGGCGGTTTTGCCCTCACCCTGAAGGTGACCGACCACGGACCGATGATGGACGCCTTCATCGATGTGCCCGGAGTCGGCGAGGAGGAACTCTGGCAGTGGCTGACAAAGCGCTACCCTTCGTTCAATCGGAAGCTGCCCGGCAATGAAGGCGCGCAGCAATTCGTGGCGCGCAAACTCGAGGCGTACTTGGGAGCAAGGCTGAACGGGCAGCGTCTGGTGCCGCGGCTTGAAGGCGATCTCAGCCGGGGAGGTTTGGTCATGGTATCGCTTCAGCCGGAGGTTCTGCCGCGCATCGGATCGGTGACCTTTACAGGGCAGGAAGAATACACTTCGGAAGAACTCGGCAAGATCCTGAGGAAGGCTACGGTGCCGGAAGGATACACAGATCGCGGTTTTCGCAAGCTGCTCGACTTCAACGTTCGCCGCGCCTACGAGGATCGCGGCATGTACCGAGTGCGGTTCCTGAGCGTTACGCCGCAGTTCACGGACCCTGCCTCGGCGACGGTGACGGTTCGTGTGGAGGATGGCCCGCGGTTCACGCTGGGGGACGTTCAAATTGTCGGCGAAGGACTACCCGCCGGGCCGATGCTCGGCGCCGCGAAGCTTAAGAAGGGGCAGACCGCGAACTGGGCCGCGATTCAGCAAGGCCTCTGGGAGATGGAGAGAATCGTCAAGCGGACGGGGTTCTTCGAGGCCACGGCTGTGCCGCAGCGGAACCTCGATGACAGCCGGCGCGTGCTGGACTTGAAGGTTCCCTTTCAACTGGGCCCGCTCTACCACTTCGGCCAACTCAGTATCGCCGGCCTTCCCGCGGCGCAGGAAGCGCAGGCGCGGAAAATCTGGAGTCTGCGGCCCGGCGATCCTTTCGATTACGCCTACCCGAGCGACTTCCTGGCCCTCTTCTCGCAGGCCTTGAAGTTGGAGCGGCAGCCTGCAATGGAGATAAAGATGGCGCCGGGCAAGGGCGAACACGTGATGGACTTCGCCCTGGCATTCCGGCCCTGGTAACGCTCCCGGCCGGGCGTGCCGCCTACTTGGCGAGCGGCGTGAGCACGATATTCCGGAATTCGATGGGCCCGTGGTCCCCCTGTAACGAGAGCGGCCCCGGCTCGCCTTCGTTCGGGTCGTGCCCCATGGCGGTCAGGCCCTCGACCACCTGCTTGTCGATCAACTTCTGCCCGTTGAGAACCACCGTGAGGTCCCGTCCGATGAGCGTGATGTCGTAGGCTTGCCATTCTCCGGCGGGCTTGCTGGCTTCGACCCGCGGAGCGATGCGGCTGTACAGCGAGCCGTTGCTGTGCGAATTGGGAGGCTTGCCGTAATCGTCTTGAACCTGGATCTCGTAGCGGCCGCGCAGTCCGATACCGCTGTTGCTGCCGGAGGCCATCCTGTACTCGATGTGCAGTTTGAAATTCCAGAACTTGGCGGTTGAAACCAGGTTTGCGCCGCCGCCGGGAGCTTTCAGTACGCCGTTCTCCGCCGTCCACCCGAACTGCCGGTTCTTCTCAAGCGGCCCCCACCCGGTGAGGTCCTTCCCGTTGAAGAGTTGAACCGGCTTGCCTTCGCGCCACGTACCATCGTCCTTATCTTTGATCTCCGGAGCGCGCACACCAACCCACTTTGTAGGCTCCCGGTTCGACCCTTCCGTTTCGGAGGTCCCCATCAGTCGCGCGCCGCTCAGCCGGGCCTTGTAGACGTAGTGCGTCTCGACCGGTTCCTCCCCGCGCTGGCGGCGCACCTTGTTGCGGAAGCCGAAGACGAGTTCGCCGCCCTTTACGGCCACTTCATCCGTTGCATTCAAATCACCGTTGAAGGCGCTGACAAACTTGACCTTAGGGGCCGCCGTGCCGGCGCCCTGCACCTCCAGCCACGAGGCGCGATCCGAGCCGCCCGGGTAGCTGATATCCCACCGCCCGTTGAAATCCGCGTCGGCCGCGAAGGCCGGGCTCAAGGCCAGAAACATGAGTGCCAAAGTGTTCCGCATGGTTGCCTCTCGGGAGTCATAGTAGCATGGCCGCTCCGCGCGGCGGCGTCTCAGGTATGATAATCACCATGATCACCCGCAGGGGATTCGTCGCCTCCGCCTTGTCGGCCTCCGCGCTCCGCGGGAGGACCCCGCCGCCGGTCGACCGCTCTCGCATCAGTGCGCTCACGGACGAGTGCGCGCGGACTCCGCAAGGCGCGATCGAGTTTCTGAAGCAGTACGGGCTCCACCTGGCGGAGTTGCGCGAGGTCCCGGGAGGCGGCGGGACCTACGATGAGGCCTTGTCCGATGCACAACTCCGGGCCGCCGCGAAGGAGTTTCAGGACGCCGGCATAAAGATCTCTTTCCTGGACGCGGGTTCGATGAAGTACTTCCTGCCGGGTACCGAACCGCCACGACGGCGCCCGGAGAGCGACGTGGCTCGCGCCAAACGTGTCGCCGCCGAGGGGGCCGAATTCGAGCGCCGCATGGAGCACATTCGCAAATCGATTAACGCCGCCAAGATCCTGGGTACGGACAAGATACGCGTCTTCGCCTTCGGCCGGGTGGCGGAGCCGCTGGCGCTGTTGCCCCGGATCGCCGAGGTTCTCGAGCCGATGGTCGAGCTCGCCGCGAAGGAGAAACTCCAACTGCTTGTCGAAAACGAGGCGTCCTGCAACGTGGCCACCGCCGCCGAGCTCGCCGCGCTCATGAAGCTGATGCCGTCGAAGTGGATCGGCGTCAACTGGGACATCACCAACGGCATGGGCCTGAAGGAAGTGCCCTTCCCCGACGGCTACAACCTGCTGCCCAAGGACCGCATCGGCAACGTGCACATCAAAGGCCGCAGCGTGCTCGACTATCCGGAGCGGCAGAACTGGCGGGCCATCTTCGACACCATGACCAAGGACGGCTACACCGGCAACTTCGGCCTGGAAACGCACATCTTCGGCGAAGGTCAGATCCAGGCCTCGCACGACTCCATGAAGGAGATCCTCCGTATCCTGGCTAGTTAGTCTGGAAAGTCCTTGAAAGGGCCCGTACTCTGGTGGCATACTATGGGCGGAGGCGCCTATGCGTGCTCTGTTCTACATTCCCGCGCTGTGCCTCGCCGGCGCCACCGCTTTCCCGCAGGACCTGCCGCCGGTCAGCGCGCTGCCGTCCTCAGTCTGCTCCATACCGTTGCTCCGCTTCACGCCCGACGACGTCGACCCGTTGATCGTGAAGAAGCTGCCGCCTGCCTCCGACAGGACGTCTCTGGTGAGAGTTCCGGCGCCTCCGTGCGACGAACCGGCCGCGCGGTCGTCTGTTATTGGTCAGCGTTTGCTCGAGCAGATGGCGTATCAAGGCTTTCCTTGCTGCGGACTTCCCTTCAGCGCGAAGCCCCCCGCGGAGAAGACTCCAGAAGCAACTCCAACACCCGCTCCCGCCCGTAGCCGGATCGCGGTCAGCGCCCCTCGGATCCGCACGCCGGTTGCTGCTGCGTCAGACAATGCAGCGTACCGAAGCCCAGCACCAGATCCACGGCATGAATACCCACGACCGGGCGGTCTTTGAATAACTCTCCCAGTATCCCCAGCGCCACCCGGTCGTTCGGGTCGTTGAAGGTGGGCACGATCACCGCCGCGTTGGCGACATAGAAATTCGCGTAACTCGCCGGCAGCCGCTCTCCCTCGAAGTGCAGTGGCCCCGGCATGGGCAGCGCCACCACCTCGGGCTTCGAACCGTCTTCCAGACGAAAGCCCTGCACGCGCTCCCAGTTCTCGGCCAAGGGCCGGTAGTTGATGTCCTCTGGGTTCTCTTCCCGAATCAGCACCAGCGTCTTCGGATTCACGAACCGGCAGATGTCGTCCACGTGGCCGTGCGTGTCGTCGCCCACTACGCCGCCCCCCAGCCACAACACATTCGTCACGCCAAGGTACTCCTTCAGCGCGGCTTCGAATTCCGCCCGGCCGAGTCCCGGGTTGCGCACCTGCGTATCGGGGTCCAGGTAGCACTCTTCGGTCGTAAGAAGCGTCCCGCGCCCGTTGACGTCGATGCCGCCGCCTTCGAGCACGAATTCACGTCCTCCCACCTGGGCGTGAAACAACCGCTTCTTAAGATGTTTGGCCGCGACCTCCGGCACACGCCGGTCCTGCTGCCAGTCGTCGTACTTGGCCCAGGCGTTGAAGTGGAAATGCACGATGGCGGTCTCCCGCCCTTGGCGCACGAACACCGGCCCGCTGTCCCGCATCCAACTCCGGTTGGTCGGATGCACGATGAACTCCACCGGCCCAGCGTCCGCTCCCGCTCGCGTGAGGTACCGGCGAGCCAGCCGCTCTTCATTTGCGGACCGCACCAGCATCCGCACTGTCTCGCCCGGCGCGATCTTGCGCACGATTTCCGCATACACCCAGCGAGTCGTATCGAGCTTGTACGGCCAGTCGGTGGCATGGTGCGGCCAGCCGAGCCACGTCGCCTCGTGCCGTTCCCACTCGGCCGGCATCGAAAAGCCGAGTTGCGCGGGAGTCGGCGCTGTCGAATGACGCAAATCCGCCATAACCGTATTCTGACTCATCCGCTGCGCGCCGCGGCACGCGTGCAGGCGGCCGTGGGGTCCTTGGACTAGTCCGCCGCGGACAGTTCGACCAGCGTGGCGCCCCAGCCGCCTGCTTCCACGGGCGCGTCGCGGTAGGATTCCACAAATTCCGTGCGGGCCAGCAGCGCGCGCACCATCTCGCGGCGTACACCGATGCCGCGCCCGTGAATGATGCGGAGGTGGCGGAAACCGCACTGTCGGGCTTCGATGAGATACTCTTCGACGATCGCCCGGACGTCGGCGTCGGGCACGCTGTGCAAGTCGAAAACATCCGTGACCGGGATCCGGACGGGCTCGTCCTCCATGGCCGCTCTCCCCGACTAGGATATCCTTAGACTGAACCAGACATGAAGAGACTTCTTACTGTTTGCCTCTTGGCTGTGATGCTGCTGGCCGCGGCGCTGGTGGCGCAGCCGCCGGTGCAAGACGACCGGCAGCGGCTTTTCCGCGAAATCGAGACCATTGTCGCCGATCTGCAGGAAATCACCGGTCTGAAATCGCTTAGACCTGTGCCCCACGAGTTCATCGCGAGGGCGCAGGTGAAGCAGTTTCTCGAGGAACGCATCAAAGAGGAGATCAAGCCTGAAGAACTGCGCGCCGAGGAATTGACTCTCAAGAAATTCGGCCTCGTCCCGGCGGACTTCGACCTGAAAAAGGCCACCGTCGATTTGCTTACAGAACAAGCGGCAGCCTTCTATGACTACCGCAAGAAGAGGCTTTACATCCTGGATTCAGCCCCGGAGGGGGTGCAGGAGATAGCGCTGGTACACGAGTTGGCGCATGCGCTAGCCGACCAGCACTTCAACCTCGCAAAGTACATCCAGAGCGACAACGAGAGTGACGATGGCGCCATGGCGCGCATGGCGGTCATGGAGGGACAGGCAACCTGGCTGATGTCGGAGTACATGGCGCGGCGGATGGGGATGTCCCTGAAAACGTCGCCGGCGATCGTGAGTGCCATGAGCGCGCAGATGGGCGCGGCTGCCGGCCAGTTTCCAGTCTTCGATGGGGCTCCCCTGTATCTGCGAGAGTCCCTGTTGTTTCCGTACACCAGAGGAATGCTGTTCCAGCAGGCTGTCGTCGAGAAGGACGGACAGGCTGCTTTCGCCCGGGTCTTCGAGCGGCCTCCCGCGAGCACCCAACAGATTCTGCACCCCGAAAAGTACTTCGCCGGGGAAAATCCGGCGAACTCCCCTGCGCCCGCCGTGCCCGCACAGAGCGAGTATCGCGTACTGGCGGAAGGTTCGATCGGCGAATTCGACCACGCGGTTCTGCTGCAGCAGTATGCGGGACAGGCGGCGGCGGAGTCCGTGGCGTTCCGCTGGAAGGGTGGCAGCTACCGCCTGCTCGAGCATAAAAAGGACGGACGCACAGTCCTGGCATACTCCTCCGATTGGGTTGACGCGGCGGCGGCCAGGGAGTACTTCGGCCTGTACCGCAAGGTGCTGCGAGGGAAGTGGAAGACCATGGAAGTCGGCACGGAGGAGGGCGAGCGCCTGGCCGGACGGGGCGACGACGGATACTTCGAACTGCGTCTGACCGGGGTGCGAGTCACTTCTCTGGAGGGTCTGGCCGCCCCCGGGGAAGCGAGGCCGCCGGTGCGATAAACTGGTGGTTAGAGGATGACGAATTGCGACGATTCTTGCTAGGAGTTTTCATAGCCCCGATCCTTCTGCTTGCCCCGCTCGAGGGCGCCACCGTTCCGCGGCGATCTCCGGAGTACGCCGTGAAGCTGACCACCGGGCGGCAGCTCTTGCTCAGCTCATACCGCGGCAAAGTGGTGGCTTTGATGTTCGTCTCTACGGATTGCTCGCATTGCCAGGACACATCCCAGCTCATGGAGAGAATCCAGAAAGAGTACGGCCCTCGGGGCTTGCAGACGATGGCAGTCGCCTTCAATGACATGGCCATGATGCTGGTCCCAGGCTTCATTAGCAAGACGGGCGCTTCGTTTCCGGTCGGCTACGGCGCGCGTGAATCCGTGTTTTCCTACCTCCAACGGTCCCTGACGATCCAGACGTACGTGCCGATCATGGTTTTCATCGATCGCCAGGGGATGATTCGCGGCCAGTACGTTGGCGACGACAAGTTTTTCGAGAATCCGGAAAAGAACATCCGCAGCACGCTGGAAACGCTTCTGAAGGAGCCCGCGGCCACCCTACCGGGCGCCACCAAAGCGCTACCCAAATCCAAGTAACGCTGGTGCGCGGACTGCGCGGACCGCGACAGTTGCGGACCGTTTCCGCAAGGCGTATGCTTGCATAGAAATCCACAAAGTAGAGGTTGTGCCTAATGAAGAATAGGATTCTCGCGGTTTCGTTGCTCTTCGCGGGGGGCGTTTGTACCCTGCTGGCAGCGGACTTTTGGCAGACGAAGAAATTCACGGAATGGAGCGACAAGGAAGTCCTGAAGATCCTTGCGGATTCGCCCTGGGCCGAAAAGGTGTCCATCCCGAGGCCCCCGATGGGTGGCGGCGGCGGTGGTGGCGAGCAAGGGCGGCGGCGGCATGGCGTTCCTGCCCCAGGATGAAGGGGGTGGCGGTGGCGCTCCCAGCGGTGGCGGCGGTGGTGGTGGCGGCGGCGGAGGCGGCGGCGGCGGTGGCGGCGGGGCTACTTTCGCTCCGGAAATCGAACTCACCGTAAGGTGGATCACGGCGCTCCCCATCAAGCAGGCCAACGTCGTTCGCCAGTACGGCAAGGAAGCCGGCACTTCCCCGGATGCGGCCAAGAGGCTCGGTCGTGAGGAGCAGTACTACATCGCGCAGATCGAAGGCTATCCCGGGAAGCTCACGCCGGAGGCTGTCACGGCCGCTGCCCAACTCGTGGTCAAGGGCGTGCCGCCGATCTCGCCCGCTCAGGTGGAGGTGGCGCCCGGTGCTCCCACCGGCCGGGGCGCGCCCCCGAGCAACATCTTTCTGGTGTTCCCGAAGGCGCAACCCGGCGCCCACCTCCTCAAGGTCGAGGACGGCGAGGTTGAAGTCGTCGTGAACATGCCTGGTCTGAAGATGAAGCGCAAGTTCAAGCTGAAGGACATGGAGTTCAACGGCAAGTTGGAGATCTGAACACCGTCTCACGGGCGCGCGCGGCGTTGTGCGCGCCCGTTTCGCGTGCTAGGATAGTTGAGAAATCCTTTCGATTCGCGGGGACGTAGTTCAGTTGGTTAGAACGCCGGCCTGTCACGTCGGAGGTCGCGGGTTCGAGCCCCGTCGTCCCCGCCACTCTCTTCATTGGGACACAACTAGCAGGAGCGCAGCTAGCGGAAGGCGATTCCCAGCCGGAATGCGCCGGCAGTATATTCAGCGTATTGCCATTCCCCGATCCGAAACTCAAACCGGGCTCCGACCCGCTGCTTGAACCAGTAGGTGAAGCCGCCGCCACCGTGGACCACGACCCGGGACTCCCCGGGGAAGAAACGGCCGACGCCAAACAAGACGAATGGGTCCACGCCGCGGGTCTTCTCACGGCCGGCGAAGTGATAGGACACGTTGGCGCCAACATGGCTGAGGTTCCTCATTGTGCCTGCGCCGTAATATGTATCCCGGAACGCCGACACTTCAGCGCCTGCGGCGACGCCTCCCCCGATAAACGCTTCCACCGCTCCACCGCCGCCCTCGAAACGTCCTCCGATCTCCGCAAGACTACCGCCCGCTGAGAAGAAGCCGTGGCCGTTCCAACGACGCGATATTCCCTGTTTCGGCGTCTCCAGCCGCAGGGGACGCGGAAGCGCAGCCCTCTCGAGATGCGCCTAAGGCGAATGATTGCGATTACTTCCGCGGCTCCTTCGATCGGCGTGACTCCCGGGACCACCCTGGCTGTCACCTGCACCGTATTGCCGACTTCAGGTTGCAGGCGGTTCCCCTGCACCTCCTCCACCGCGCCGGAGATTGTGTCCCGCAGCACAAGCCGATCCTGGCGCCGCTCCAGGCACCCGCTCATTTCGAAAGGCGGCTGGGCATCAGGCGGCGGCTGGGGCGCGGACTCGAGCGGCGTCCCGGGGCTCATCGGAGCCGCCACGGTGCCGCCGGCTTTGGCAACACCGACGGCAGCCGCCAGAGATGGGCCTGCGAGGACAAAGAACAGAGCGCACAGCAAAACCACCAAGCGATACATGAACCAGATTCTCCTTCTTGGCCTTCCGGCCAGCATCAGCATAGCACGCCAGTCGCCCTTCCTCGCCGCCGTGCCCTATCCGCTCGGCGGCGGCGACGCCGCGATTCGCCGCACGTCTGTTCCCACACCGGCACCGAGTCAGGCGACTCCCGCCGGCAGACAGCCTGGCGCAACGGCGTGTTGGATCGGTCCCGCCGTTTACACACGCGGTGACTTTGCTGGTGACGCAACTCAGCCCGCGTGGCAGCTTTGTATACTTCGGTGGTCCCCGCAGGCGTCTCCGTCCCTGAGACGACGGGATTTGCCGCGCGACCGTGGAAGACTTCATCCTCGAACCAGCCGGCCCAACACTGCGGCCTTCGCGCGTCAGATTCTCGTCGAAGGCCGCTGACGACATGCACGCCGGAAGCGACCGCCGGCGTCAGTGCAATCTAGCCGTTTTTGCGACCACCTCGGTGGTGGTAGGATCGCCGCCGCCCCGCCCGGGCGCCGTGATCTTCAGCTTCAAAGTGCCGCCGACGCGGTCCCTTCGTACTTCGTGGTCATCTCTCCATTTTGAGTCGTACGAACCACCATCGAAGGTTAGGCGTATCGCCGGTCGCTTTGCCGTTCTTGATCTCGACCGGGTCGGCTCCGCGTCCCACGGCCGGGCTGGAGCATCGTGCCGGCATCGACGACCTCCGCGCAACCTTTAGGTCAAGCGTGATGTGCGGGGCGTGCCACCACCACCACCGCCACCCCCGCGACCTACCTGTTCATACGGTCCACTCTGCCGGTGATGTTATCAGCCGCCATAACGGCCAACGCACCGGCAAGCAGTATTGCGCCTACGAAAAGCAGTTTTCGGTTCAGTAAAGGGTCACCCTCGGGACCTATCGTAGCTTACAAACGGTGGGGGACAAACGGCCGAGTGCTTCAGGCACGTGGCCCGCTCCCTGACGATCACGGCTCGGATCAACCCAGGTAGCCCTTCGAACAGCGGCCTTCGCACGCAGATTCTCGTCGAAGGCCGCTGAGACATGCACGCCGGAACAACCGCCGGCGTATTGAAATCTAGGCCCTCTTTGCGACCACCTCGGTGGTGGTAGGATCGCCGCCGCCCCGCCCGGGCGCCGTGATCTTCAGCTTCAAAGTGCCGCCGGACGCGATCCCTTCGTACTTCGTGGTCATCTCTCCATTTTGAGTCGTACGAACCACATCGAAGGTTAAGCTATCGCCGGTCACTTTGCCGTTCTTGATTTCGACCGGAGTCGGCTCCGCGCCGCCACGGCCGGGCTGGAGCATCGTGCCGGTCAACACGCCTCCGGCAACCTTCAGGTCAAGCGTAATGATGCGGGGCGTACCACCACCACCACCGCCACCCCCGCGACCTACCTGTTCATACGTCCACTTGCCAGTGATGTTATCGGCCGCCATGACGGCCAACGCACCGGCAAGCAGTATTGCGCCTACGAAAAGCAGTTTTCGGTTCATAAAGGGTCACCCTCGGGACCTATCATAGCTCAAAACGGCCCCTGCCTAGAGGCCGGGTGTCTCAGGCAGCGGTCCAGCCGCCGTCGATGCTCACCACCGAGCCGTTGACGAACCCGGCTTCTCCGGAGCACAAGTAGAGCGCGAGATGGGCAATCTCCTCCGGCCTCCCCAGCCGTCCGACGGGCTGACGCAGGTTCAGCTCCTGGCGTACCTTTTCCTTTTCGTGCTTGTGATACTTCTCCAGGTAGCCCTCGACGAAGGGCGTGTCCACGGTGCCGGGGCAGATGCAATTGACGCGAATCTGGGTGGGGTAGTCCACCGCGATCTGACGCGTCAACGCCACTACGGCGCCCTTGCTGGCGCAGTAGGCAAACCGGCGTTTGACGCCGACCAGGCCGGCCACCGAACCCATGTTGACGATGCAGCCGTGCGAGGCCAACAGCAGCGGCATGGCGGCCTTCGTGACGAGGTACATTCCCTCCACATTGATTCGGATCACCCGCTGGAAGTCGGCGAGTCCGGTTTCCTCGAGGTTGCCCACCAGGCCGATGCCCGCGTTGTTGACCAGAATGTCGAGGGCCGGGATCCCGGCGAACAGGCGCCCGACCGCGGCTTCGTCCGTGATGTCGCAAGCCAGGGCCGTGGAGCCGGGTAACTCCGAGGAAAGCCTCTCCGCGCGGGGCCGATCGATGTCCACGATAAACACGGAGGCGCCGGCCGCGGAGAGAACTCGAGCTGTCGCTTCCCCGATACCGCTGGCAGCTCCCGTGATCAGGGCCTTACGCCCATCCAAGCGAAATGGTGTGCTCATCGCCAGAATTGTACCGCAGTGGCCGGGATTAGGATGCCTGAAGATTCTTCAGCGCCAGCATCGCCGCGCCTTTCATGGACGACTGTTCCTCGAACACGTATTCGGCTTCCGGCATCATCCACTTCCGCTTGGCACGGATCAGGGCGGGGTTCACCGCGCCGCCGGTGACGTGTACCACCGGCTTGATGGGCTGCACGCGGGCAATCTCCTCGAGGTGCTCGCGCTGGTACTGGGCGAGTCCCCTCACCATGGCAGCCATCAACTCCTCCCGCGTCGTCTCGGGCGTCATTCCCAGGAACTCCGCTTTGAGCGGCTCCTGGCTGTAGCGCGAACCCATGAGGAAGGGCGTGTAGGTGACCGTGCTCTCCGCGCTCCAGCCAGCCATCCACGGCCCCCGGCATGAAGTCCTGATAAAACCGTTCGTACTCCATCTCGCCGCAGAAGACGCTTCGAAACCACTCGAAGGCCTTGCCCTCGGCGTTCATCACGTAAAGCGTCACCCACCGGCCCGCGATTACGTGTGCGCGGATGTTGTACTTGGTCGAGGAGTAGCACCGGTCCAGGTAGAAACCATGCTGATCTCGCAGGTGCCGTTGACGTTGACGAAGTCGCCCGGTTCCTTGATGCCGATGGAGTATGCCGCCAGCACCGCATCGTTGCCGCCGATGATGACCAGAGGCTCCTTCTTCAAACCCAGCGTGCCGGCTACAGCGCCCCGCACTCGGCCCGGACTGTCGAAGCCCTGCATGACCCGCGGG
>CAWDER010000010.1:0-146026 GCA_963801345.1 Bryobacteraceae bacterium | reverse complement strand
AACGGCGGCGCGCCTGGACGGCTACACGGCCGGCGGCAAGACGGGATCTGCTCAGATCTTCGATCCGAAGTGCAAGTGCTACACGCATCTCTACAACGCCTCGTTCGCCGGATTCGCACCGCTTGCCAAGCCCGCCGTGGTGGTCGTAGTAACGATCAACGGTGCGTCCGTCTATGGCGGCACCATTGCCGCGCCGGTTTTTCGAGAAGTGGCTGCGACAGCTCTGCGGCTGTTGAACATTCCCAAAGATCTTCCCGAGCCTCCTCCCCCTCGGAAAGACACGCCGGTCGAGCTGAACGACCTGGCGATCGCCGGCCTGGGGTCCCCGGATCCGCAGCTCACGGAGCCGGAGCTCCCCAGGCAAGGCGAGGCGCTCGAGCTGTGGGGGCCCAAGGTCCCCGACTTTTATGGCAAGACCCTGCAGGCGGTCATGCAGGAGTCGTCCAGATTGGGCGTGCCCGTGGTGGTGACCGGCAGCGGCATCGTGAGGGCCCAGACGCCGGCGGCCGGCGGCATCCTTCCTCACGGGGAGCGGGTTCAGGTTCAGTTTGCGCGATAGTGCGGAATGACGCTCAAAGAAATTCTCGCCGGAGTCCCGCTGCGCACCAGCCTCCCCGAAGACTTGGCTCTCGCGCCCGTCGAGAGCCTCGAGTATGACTCCCGGCGGGTCAAGCCGGGCGCGCTCTTCTTCGCCTTTCAGGGAAAGCGTGCCGACGGCAGCGCCTTCGCGCAGAGCGCCATCCAAAGCGGTGCCCGCGCCGTCGCCAGCGACCTGCCCAGGCCGGCTGATTTCCAAGGCGCCTGGATCGAAGTCGACGACGGACGCCGCGCGCTGGCGATCGCCTGCCGGAACCTGTACGCCGGGCTGGAACAGCGTCTATGGATCACCGGGGTAACGGGCACCAATGGGAAAACCACCGTGACCTCCCTGGTGGACTCGATCCTGCGCGCGGCCGGCTACACCACGGCGTTGGTCGGCACCATCCAGTACCACGTGGCGGGCGAGATTCGCCCGGCCGCCAATACCACGCCCGAGTCGCTGGACCTCTACCGCATCTTCGAGGATCTCGCCGGACGCGCTGGCACGCATGTCACAATGGAGGTCTCCTCCCATGCGCTGGCATTGGGGAGAGTCTTCGGCATCCGGTTCCACTCCGCGGTCTTCACAAATCTGACCAGGGACCACCTCGATTTTCATCACTCGATGGAGGAGTATTTCGCGGCCAAGCAACGACTGTTCGACGGCTGCGGCGCTCCGCCCCCGGCGCACGTCGCAATCAATGTCGACGATCCTTATGGCCGCCAAATCCGCGTCGCCCCCGGGTCGCAGCGGCTATCCTACGGCCTCGAGAAAGGCGCGGACGTCCGGCCATCCCGAATCCGTTCGACCGCCCAAGGACTGGAATTCGACATGCACGTAGCCGGGCGGAGTGTGGCGGTGCGCTCGCCCCTGATCGGCAAGTTCAACTTGTATAACATCCTGGCGGCTTGCTGCGCGGGCCTCAACGCGGGTTTGGACATGGAAGCAATTGCGCGGGGTGTAGAAAAGTGCAGTGCGGTGGCGGGTCGCTTCGAGCGGGTGGACGAAGGACAGCCGTTTACGGTCGTGGTGGACTACGCCCATACCGACGATGCGCTGCGCAACGTGATTCAAGCCGCGCGCGCACTCGCCCCGCGGCGCGTCCTCACCCTGTTCGGCTGCGGTGGCGACCGCGACCGGGACAAGCGCCCCCTGATGGGAGCGGCAGCCGCCGAACTGAGCGACTTCGTGGTGCTCACTTCCGACAACCCGCGCTCGGAGGACCCGCTGGCGATCATGAACGACGCCATGGTCGGCGTGCGCCGGCACGATGTGCGATACATCACCGAGCCGGACCGCGAGAAGGCCATCGGCGCCGTGCTCGCCGAGGCGGGCCCGGGAGACATCGTTCTCATCGCCGGCAAAGGCCACGAAACGTATCAGATTCTGCGCGACCGCACCATTGCCTTCGACGACCGTGCCGTGGTCCGCCGAATCTTGAACGGCTTCGGCTACCGGCGGGAGAACCCATGAACTTCCCGCTCCCCGCCGTCGCCGCCGCGCTCGGCGCACTATCCGCCGCCTGCCCTTCCCTGCCGGCCACCGGATGGAGCGTCGATTCGCGCTCCGTCCAGCCGGGCGACGTGTTCTTCGCCATCCGCGGACCCCATCACGACGGCCACCGGTTCGTCGAGGATGTCTTTCGCAGAGGCGCGCTCGCCGCGGTGGTGGATCGCCCTGTCGAGGCGGCCGGCACGCTGCTTCAAACCAACGACTCCCTCGAGGCGCTCCAGGCTTTGGCTGCCTGGGCCCGCCGGCAATGGGGAGGCAAGCTGATCGCGGTTACCGGCAGCGCCGGCAAGACCACCACGAAGGAAGTAATCGCCTGGCTCCTCGAGGGCGTGATGCCGGTGGGCCGGTCCGCCGGCAACTTCAACAATCACGTGGGCCTGCCGCTGTCGATCCTGCGTTTGCCCTCCGAGGCGCCCGTCGCCGTGGTCGAAATTGGCATGAACCACGCCGGCGAGATCCGGCGCTTGGCTTCCATCGCGGCGCCCAACGTCGGCGTGGTTACCAACGTGGGCCACGCGCACGTCGAGTTCTTCGATTCGATCGAGCAGGTGGCGCTGGCCAAGCGGGAATTGATCGAGTCGCTCCCGCCCGACGGAGTGGCGGTGCTGAACGCCGACGACTCCCGGGTGGCACGCTTTGCCGCCGTTCATCCCGGCCGCTCGGTGACCTTTGGCCTGTCTCCAGAGGCGCAAGTGCGCGCCTGTGACGTGGCATACCGCGCCGGCGAGGTGCGCTTCCGCGTCGGGGATTCGACCTGGTTTGAGGCTCCCCTCGAGGGCGAGCACGGGGTGTTGAACCTGCTCGCGGGAATCGCCGTGGCGGGCGTGCTCGGGATCGAACCCGAACGTCTGACGGAGAGGGCCCGTTCCATCCCGGCGGGAGACCAGCGCGGCCGCCGGCTCTCTCACCAGGGCATCACGATTATCGACGATTGCTACAACTCCAACCCGGAGGCGGCCCAGCGCATGCTGGAGCTGCTCCGGGCCGAACCGGCGCGGCGCAGGGTGGCTGTGCTGGGGGAGATGCTCGAGCTCGGACGCTGGTCCGAGTCCTTGCACCGCGAAGTGGGAGGCCACGCCGCGGCGTGCGGGATTGACGTGCTCATCGGAATACGCGGCGCAGCCAGTCACATGTTGCAGGAAGCCGTAAAGGCGGGAATGCCGGGCGGCGCCGCGTTCTTTTTCGAGGATCCCGTCGAAGCGGGCGAGTTTTTGCGCGGCCAGGCCCGCGAGGGTGACGCGATCCTGTTCAAGGGCTCGCGAGGCACCCACGTCGAAAAGGCGCTTGAAAGGTTCGTGAAGATAGGTTGAAATGCTGTACTGGTTACTCTACGAACTACTCTATCCGAAGGTCATCCCCTTCCAGTTGTTCCGCTACGTGACGTTTCGAACCGCGTTCGCCAGCATCACGGCCCTGATCCTCTCCATCTTCCTGGGCCCCTGGCTGATCGGCAAGCTGCGCCAGCTTCAGATCGGCCAGCACATCCGCGAAGACGGCCCGCAGTCGCACCAGAAGAAGGCCGGCACGCCCACCATGGGAGGCGTCTTGATCCTGGTTTCGATCGTGGTCCCCTCCCTGCTCTGGGCGAACTTGCGCAACCCTTACCTGTGGGTGGCGCTGTTCGGCGCGCTGAGCTTCGGCGCCATCGGGTTTTGGGACGACTACCTCAAGCTTCGCCGCCAAAAAAACCTGGGGCTTACCGGCAGAAAGAAGTTCTTGTTGCAGGTGGTGGCGGCGCTGCTGATCGGTCTGTGTCTATTGGGGTTGCACGCCGCGGGCTTGTATTCCACCACCATGAATGTCCCGTTCATCAAGCAGTTGAAGCCCTCGATGCTGGTGGACAGTTGGCTGGCAACGCCTCTCACCTATCCCCTCGCGTTCATCTTCTTCTTCGGGTTCCTGATCTTCGTCATCGTCGGCAGTTCCAATGCCGTCAACCTGACCGACGGCCTGGACGGCCTGGCGATCGGCCTCATGATCATCGCGTCCGGCGCCATGACGGTGCTCGCCTACGCCAGCGGCCACGCGCAGTTCGCCACCTACCTCGACCTGGTGCGCCTGCCCGGCGCCAGCGAATTGACGATTTTCTGCGGAGCCATGACCGGAGCGTCGCTGGGCTTCCTCTGGTACAACGCGCACCCGGCCGAAATCTTCATGGGTGACGTGGGCTCGCTGTCTCTCGGAGCCGCTCTGGCCACCGTGGCGGTGCTGATCAAGCAGGAGATTCTCCTGATTTTCGTCGGCGGCGTCTTCGTGCTCGAAGCGCTCTCCGTGATTCTGCAGGTGGCCAGCTACAAGACGCGCCGCAAGCGCATCTTTAAGATGGCGCCCTTGCACCACCACTTCGAAGCGCTGGGCTGGCAGGAGTCGAAGATCATCGTGCGCTTCTGGATTGCCGGACTGATCCTGGCCCTCTTGGCGCTGACCACTCTGAAGTTGAGGTAAGAGAATTGGACTGCAGGGGAGTAAACGTCGTCGTCCTCGGGCTGGCCCAGTCGGGTCTGGCGGCTGTGGAACTTCTCGCCACGAAGGGCGCCAAAGTATCCGCCTGCGACGCGCAGCCCCTGGACCGGCTGCCAGTGGCCGCCGCAGCCGCGCTGGCTCGTCTTCACGTGCCTTTCCGGCTCCAATCGCGGGAGGCGCTCGCGGACGCGGCTTGGATCGTGGTTTCGCCCGGTGTGCCGGCGGATCTGTACCTGTTGGAGGAAGCGCGCCGCCACGGCGCCCGGGTGATCGGCGAGGTCGAACTGGCGGGCTACTATCTCCAGGGAGACATCATCGGCATCACCGGTTCCAACGGCAAGACCACCACCACGGCGCTCGTAGGACACCTGCTCGCGGAATGCGGAATCCCCGTTCAGGTGGGAGGGAACATCGGCACCGCGCCGGCCACCGCCATGTTCGAAACCTCGCGCCCCGGCCAGTGGAACGTGCTCGAGTTGTCGAGCTTCCAGTTGGAGACCATCGAGCGGTTTCATGCCCACATCGCCGTGGCCCTCAACGTCACCCAGGATCATCTGGACCGGCACCACAGCTTCGAACGTTATGCGGCGGCCAAGGCGCGCCTATTTGAAACCCAGGCGCCTGGGGATTGGGCGGTCCTAAACGCCGACGATCCGGTCACATCGGAATACGCCTCGAAGACGCCCGGCCACCCCCTCTGGTTCAGCCTTACCCGCCAGGTCACACCCGGCATCTGGCTGGATGGGGACCTGCTGCGCTTCGACGGGAAACCGCTGCTCGACGCCCGGGACATCCCCTTGCGCGGGCGGCACAACATCGAAAACGTCATGGCGGCCTCCGCGGCAGCCGCCCTGGCGGGAGCGCCCCTGGAGGGCATCGCCACGGCCATCCGGAGTTTCCGCGCCGTCGAGCACCGGCTCGAGTTCGTCGCCACCGTCGAGGGAGTGGAGTTCTACAACGATTCCAAGGCCACCAACGTGGATTCGACTTTGAAGGCCATCGACGCCTTTCCCGGCCGTCTGTGGATCATCCTCGGCGGAAAGGATAAAGGCAGCGACTACTCGCCACTGGTGGCCCCGCTCCAGGCCAAAGCCCATGCCGCGCTCCTGATCGGAGCGGCCACGCCGCTGATTGCCGCCCGCCTCGCGGGGGCCGTGCCGGTCGTCGAATGCGGCACGCTCGAGCGCGCGGTAGCGACGGCCTTTCGGGACGCCGCACCCGGCGACACGGTGTTGTTGGCGCCCGCTTGCGCCAGTTTCGACCAGTTCCAGAACTACGAGCACCGTGGAAGGGTGTTCAAGGAGTCAGTGGCCCGGCTGGCGGCCGGGCACGGGTAGGGACCAATGGCGCAACGAATACAGACCGACTGGATCCTCTTCACGACCATCCTCTGCATGCTGGCCTGCGGGATGCTGGTTCTTTGGAGCGCGTCATCGGTAATGGCGGAGAACCCGCGTTACGGGACCAGCTACTACTTCCTTCTGCGCCAGGCGGCTTGGGCGATCGCCGCCGTTCCGCTGATGATGTACCTGAAGAATAAGGACTATCGTGTGTTCAACACGCCCGCGTGGGCGTTTCCCGCCATCTCGATCACCCTCGTGACGCTGGCACTGGTCTATAAACTCGATCCCCGCCTGCATCGTTGGTTCCGGCTGGGCCCGTTCAGCATTCAGCCTTCCGAGTTGGCCAAGCCGGTGCTGATCCTCTTCCTGGCCTTTTTTGTCGCCCGCCGCGTCTCCGTCATCAACACCCGGTACACCCTGATGCCGGCCGCCGTGATCGTGGGCCTGGTAACCGGGGCGGTGATGATGGCCGACCTCGGCACCGCCGTGGTAATGGTCGCTACGGCCGCGGTGGTGTTTCTGGTGGCGGGGCTCCAATTGAGATATGTGGTTGTGGCCGCCGCCGTGCTCTCGGTGTTCCTGGTCATCGCCATCGCCACCAAGCCTTACCGCATTGCGAGGATCTTCGGATACTTCGATCCCGACTACAGCAGCCTCGACTCGCCGGTCGTGCGCCAGTTCGATCCCCAGGGAAGACTCAAAGGCTGGGCCGAAAGAGCAGCGCCCACGGGCGACTCCGACTACCACATCCGCCAGTCCCTCATCGCCGTGGGCTCGGGAGGCCCCCTGGGAAGAGGGCCCATGCGTAGCAGGCAGAAGCTGCTCTACCTGCCCGAGGCGCATACGGACTTCATTTTCGCGGTGCTGGCCGAGGAGCTCGGGCTGTGGGGAGCGCTCCTGACCGTGGCCGGCTATCTGATCATTCTCTGGAGAGGCTTGCGCACCTACTTCAGAACCCCCGACGACTTCGGGAAGTACCTGGCGCTGGGCGTCACCACCATGATCGTCGTCCAGGCGTTCATGAACATCAGCGTCGTGCTCGGCCTGACACCCACCAAGGGCATTCCACTGCCTCTGGTGAGCTACGGGGGCAGTTCCCTGCTCAGCACCCTGATTTCCCTCGGCCTGCTGCAAAGCGTGGGCGAACATTCGGGATGAAGACGCCGTGGTCGTTCCTGATGGCGGGAGGTGGCACTGGGGGCCACGTGATCCCGGCGCTGGCGGTGGCGCGCGAGTTGCGCCGGCGCGGCCATCGACCGTTCTTTATCGGCACCCGCCGCGGCATCGAGGCCCGGCTGGTTCCCGCGGCGGGGTTTCCGATCGAGTGGATCGAGATTGGAGGGTTGAAGCAAGTGGGCGGGGCGCGCATGTTGCGCAGCTTGTGGCAGCTCCCCGGGAGCGTGCGGCGCGCCCTCGCGGCAATCCGGGAACGCCGTCCGGCCGCCGTGTTCAGCATGGGCGGCTACGTGGCTGGACCGGTCATGGCGGCGGCCTGGCTCAAACGAATTCCCATGGTCTTGATGGAGCCGAATGCGGTCGCCGGGATGACCAACCGGTGGATGGGAAAACTTGTGGACCGGGCGCTCGTGAATTTCGAAGAAACCGTTCCGCAGTTTCCGCCCGGTGTGGCGGAGGTCGCCGGTTTGCCCGTGCGGGAGGAGTTCTTCTCGATCCCGCCGAAGCCGCGGGGCGACGTCCTCACACTGCTCATCACCGGCGGCAGCCGGGGCTCGCGCCGCTTGAACCAGGCCGCGCGGGAGAGCTGGCCGCTCTTCCGGAGCGCCGGCCGTCCCGTTTCGATCCTGCATCAAAGCGGGCAGGAGGACCACGCCGCCTTACAGCGGGAGTTTGCATCGAGCGGCCTCGCGGGCGAAGTGGCGCTCTTCATCGAGGACATGCCGGCGGCCTTCGCGCAAGCGGACCTGATCGTGTGCCGCTCCGGCGCGGGCGCCGTGGCCGAACTGGCGGCGGCCGGCAAGCCCGCCATCCTGGTGCCCTTCCCCTTTGCCGCCGATCAGCATCAACTGCGCAACGCCGAGGCCATGACTCGGGCCGGCGCGGCGCGGCTGGCGCTCGACATGGAGTTCACCGGCGAAAGGTTCTTTCGGGAGGTGCAAACACTGGCCTCCGAAGACGGTCTGCTGGAGCGCATGGGACAGGCGGCGCGCGCGCTCGCGCGTCCCCGGGCGGCCCAACGAGCTGCCGACCTGTTAGAGGAGTTGGCGGAAAGGAAACGCGGGCATTGACAAGAACGCAAAAAGCCGAAACAATACAAAGGAAAAATGTTCTTTAAGCGCCAGCCCCTGCACTTCACCGGAATCGGCGGGATCGGCATGAGCGGCATCGCCGAGGTGCTCCTGAATCTGGGCTACCAGATCGGCGGCAGCGACACCAAGCTCAGCCCGATTACCGAGCGCCTGTCGAAGCTGGGCGCTCGCATCGTCGAGGGTCACGCCGCCGCCAACCTCGCGGGCGCCCGCGCGCTGGTGGTCAGTTCCGCCGTAGGCGAGGACAATCCCGAGGTGCGGGAGGCGCGCCGTTTGCAGATCCCCATCATCCCGCGCGGCGAGATGCTGGCCGAATTGATGCGCCTCAAGTTCGGCATCGCCGTGGCCGGCAGCCACGGCAAGACCACCACCACTTCGATGGTGGCCACCATCCTCTGCCACGCGGGCCTCGACCCGACCGTGGTGGTCGGAGGCAAAGCGGCGTTGATGGGCGGTTCGAACGCGCGCGTCGGCAAGAGCGAGTTTCTGGTCGTCGAAGCCGACGAAAGCGACCGCTCCTTTCTCAAGCTGGCGCCGATTCTGGCGGTGGTCACCAACATCGACCGCGAGCACGTCGATTGCTACGCCTCGATCGAGGACACCCGCGACGCCTTCGTCGAGTTCGTTCACAAGGTGCCGTTCTACGGAGCCTCCATCGTCTGCCTGGACGACGAAAACGTGCAGCGGATTCTGCCCTCGGTGAACCGGCGCGTCCTGACCTACGGCACCAGCGCGCAGGCGGACCTGTCCGCCGCGCAAGTGGTCTGCGGCCCCGCCGGCAGCACGTTCGACCTGCACCTCCGCTCGCAGCCTCTCGGCTCGTTCTATCTGCCCGCTCCCGGGCCGCACAATGTACTGAACGCCATGGCGGCCGTGGCCGTGGGCCTGGAGCTTGAAATCCCGGCGACCGTCATCCGCGAGGCGCTCGCTACCTTCGTCGGAGTGGAGCGGCGCTTTCAGTTGCGCGGCCAGGAAGGCGGCGTCTCGGTGGTGGACGATTACGGCCACCATCCCACCGAAATTCGCGCCACGCTGGCGGCCGCGCGCCTCGGAGGCTTCCGCAAGATTCACGTCCTGTTCCAGCCGCACCGCTACACGCGCACCGATCAGCTCATGGAGGAATTCGCCCGATCGTTTCACCAGGCGGACTCGGTGCTGGTCTTGGACATCTATGCGGCTTCCGAGAAACCCATCGAGGGAGTCACCGCCGCCGCGTTGGTAGACCGGATCACCGCGTTCGGCCACCGCTCTGCCGAATATGCCGGCACTCTGGAGGCGGCCGTGGAGGCAGTCCTCGATCGCGCCGAGAGCGGCGACCTCATCCTGACCCTCGGCGCGGGAAACGTGTGGCAGGCAGGGGATCGGATCCTGGAACGATTGAGGGGGGGACCGTCGGCATGAGCCGGAAGCAAGATCCCGACCGGGAGCCGGGGCGTCACGACTGGCGCGGCTGGCTGCGCTACTCATCCTACTCGGCGGCGGTTCTCCTCCTGCTGGCGAGCGCCATGTTCCTCTATGCCCGCATGGACCAAATGCTGGCGAGCGACCCGCGCTTCACGCTGGCCGGGTCCGCCGCCGACGGAGAAAGCGCCGCGCTGCGAATCGTCGGAGCGCTGCACACGCCGCGTGCCGCAATCTTCAGAGTGTTTTCCGAGGACTTCGGCCGCAGCGTCTACCTGTTGCCACTCGAGGAGAGGCGCCGGGCCCTGCTCGAAATCGACTGGGTGCGGGATGCCACGGTCAGCCGCCTCTGGCCGAACCGCCTCGAGGTGCGCATTGGGGAACGCAAACCGGTCGCGTTTCTCCGGTTGCCGTCGGCGAGGAATCCGGCTTCGAGCAGCGTCGCGCTGGTGGACGTGGAAGGCGTTATTTTGAGCCAGCCCGCGCGCGCCGAATTCACCCTGCCGGCGATCTCCGGCATCCGGCGCGAGCAGAGCCGTTCGACGCGACAGCAGCGGGTCGCGATCGCCTTGCGGCTCATCTCGGAATTGGGCGGCCTGGCCGGCTCGCTTTCCGAAATCGACGTCGGCGCCCCGGAGAACGTCCAAGTGGTGCTGCAGGCCAGCGGCCGGGTGGTCACGCTGCAGCTCGGAAATCGCAACTTCCTGTCGCGGCTCCAGAACTTCCTGCGCTACTTCGAGGCCATGGAGCAGCAGCGGCCGGAGGCCGCGACGTTCGATTTGCGCCTGGACGACAGAATCACTGCCGTGGGGGAGGGCAAGCGAGGTGGCTAAGGTCGAAATTGTGGCCGCGCTGGAAGCCGGCAGCACTCGTTCGCGCTATCTCATCGGCGCTTTGGAGCACTCGCGCCTGCGCCTGATCGGGGCCGGGACTCTCGAAGGCGGAAGGCTGGCTCAAAGGGCACATCGCCGATCAGCGCGCGGTGATCTCGACGTTCGAACGCGCCGTCCGGGAAGGCGAGAAAAGCGCGGGCGTGTCGGTTCCCTCCGCCGTCGTCGGGATGGGCGGCGCCTCCATCGAAGGCTTGAACAATCGCGGCTTGTACGAAATGGGCCGGCCGCGCGTCATCCACGAAGAAGACGCTTCCTACGCCGTCAGACAGGCGCTCCGCGTGAACATGCCGGCCGACCGGATGATCCTGCAGATGGCCCCGCAGGACTTCATGGTCGACGGACAGACGGAGTTTTGGAATCCGCAGGGCGCCACGGGTTCGCGTCTGGAATCGTTCGTGCACCTGGTCACGACTTCCTGCCACGAACATAACTGCCTGGTGAGCGCGGTGCATCAGGCCCACCTGGCCGTCGATGAGACGGTGTTCGAACCTTTCGCCGCGGCCTACGCCGCCGTCCGGCGCGAGGAGCGAGGCGAGGGAGTGGCGGTCATCGACATCGGTGCGCAATCCACCGGTCTGGTGGTCTACCACGGCGATGCCCTGATGGCCTCCGCCAGCCTCCCCATCAGCGGCGATCACTTCACCCGGGACGTGGCCCAGGGCCTCTGCATCTCCTGCGAAGACGCCGAGCGGCTCAAGCTGGAGTACGGCTGCGCCATGCTCGGTCTCACCGCGGACAACAGCACCATCGAGGTGCCTTCCCCGGAAGGACGGCCGCCGCGCGAGGCGCCCCGGCTGGAGTTGAACCGCATCCTGGAGGCACGCGCGGGAGAGCTTTTCCTGTATGTCCGGCGGGAGCTCTCCAAGGTCAGAATGGACCAGGGACCGCTCGGCAGCGTGGTGCTGGTCGGCGCCGGCGCCCTGCTGCCCGGCATGTGGGAGATGGCCGAACGCGTCTTGAATTGCCAGGCGCGCACCGGGCTCGCCGAAGGAATTGTGGATTGGCCGGAAGAGTTCATGAGTCCCGCCTGGACGACGGCCGCGGGACTGTTGCTGTACTCGGCTCGTCTCAGACAGCGGAGCGCCGGAAGAACGGACGCCCCCGGCCTGTGGGACCGCTTGTTCGGCCGGGATTGAAGTCGGTGTGTGCTTTTCGAAAGAGGAGGCCTGCGATGGCGCTGCTCGAAATGAACCTGGAAGGGTTGAAGTTCGAGATGGAAGAGGAGTCCGCAAAAGGGACCAAGTTCAAGGTGATCGGGGTGGGCGGCGGCGGCTCGAACGCCGTGGCCCGCATGATGGGCGAGGGGCTGGAGGGAGTGGAGTTCTATGTGATGAACACAGACCTCCAGGCGCTCCAATCGTCGGGGGCGCCCCACAAGCTCCAGCTTGGCGCCAAGCTCACCAGCGGCCTGGGCGCGGGCGCCGACCCCGCCATCGGCAAGCAGGCGGCGCTCGAAGACACCGAGCGGATCATCGAGTGCCTCCAAGGCGCCGACATGGTCTTCGTAACGGCGGGCCTCGGCGGCGGCACCGGAACGGGCGCCGCGCCGGTGGTGGCATCGCTCGCCAAGGAACTCGGCGCGCTGACGGTCGCGGTGGTCACCAAGCCCTTCGCCTTCGAAGGCCCGCGCCGCAAGCAGCAGGCCGAGCGCGGCCTCCTGGAACTGGCCGCCACGGTGGACACCGTCATCGCCATCCCCAACGATCGCCTGCTGAAGCTCCTGCCCCGCGGGACCAGTTTCATGGAGGCCTTCAAGACCGCCGACGATGTGCTGCGGCAAGCCGTCCAGGGAATCAGCGACATCATCGTTACCCCGGGGCTGATCAACCGGGACTTCTCGGACATCCGGTCGATCATGTCCGGAATGGGCTTCGCCATGATGGGCACCGCCGTAGCCGGCGGCCCGGATGCGGCGGTGGAAGCCGCCCGCCAGGCCATCACCTGCCCGCTGCTCGAAGAGGGCGGGATCGCCGGCGCGCGCGGCGTGCTCATCAACATCACCGGATCGAGCAAGCTGGGCCTGCACGAAGTCAGCGAGGCCTGTACCCTGATCCGGGAGGCCACCGGCTGCGACGACGTGCAGCTCACCTTCGGCGTGGTGCTCAACGAGTCG
This sequence comes from Bryobacteraceae bacterium, assembly GCA_963801345.1. Lineage (GTDB taxonomy): Bacteria > Acidobacteriota > Terriglobia > Bryobacterales > Bryobacteraceae > CAWDER01. The sequence goes on along the minus strand of CAWDER010000010.1, from coordinate 133,454 downwards.
ATGGGCGACTCGGTGAAGATCACCGTGATCGCCACGGGCTTCAATCCCGCTGCGGCCGCTCCCGTAGAGCGCAAAGTGGAACCGCAACTCGTCCACGCCGCGCCCGAACCCGAACCCGAACCCGAAGCCGAGCGCGAGCCTGCGCCGCCCCCGGTCCTTACGATGCCGCCTCCGGCGTCAGCCGCCTTCGCGGACGAAGACGACCTCGACACGCCCGCCTACCTGCGGCGCAACAAGCTGGTGTTCTGAGCGAGTTACTCGGACGGCTCCGACGTTGGCGGTTCTCCGAACAGCGCCATCTGCCGGTCGTCGGCGGGTGGCGGCGGCTCGCCGCTGAGCGTTCCGAGCCGCAGCAGATCCGCCGCTTCCGCGAGCGCCAGAGCCGGCCGGATGTAGGCGCCGTCCCCGCTCGGGCACAGCAGCAGAATCTCCTCGTTCGCGACCCCTTCCGCGCAAAGCAGGTCGAGCGAATGCGTCGTCAGGATGAGCTGCCGGCCGCTGCGCCGGCCCAGGCGCGCGAGCATCGTGGGGATCAAGCGGACAATCTGCTCGTGGAGTCCAAGCTCGGGTTCCTCGATCAGCAGCGGCCCGCCCGCCTCCAGCGCCGCCCACAGAATCCCGATGAGACGCAGGGTCCCGTCGGAGAACTGCGCCTCCGATTGCCACGCCCCGCGCGGGCGCCAGTGTTCGAACAGGGCCCGCAGATGCGGCCGCCCGTCGGCATCGCGCAGCGACTCCAACTGCTTGAGCTGCGGCACGGCGGCCTGCAGCTCTTCCAGGATCAATCGGAGCCGGGCGTTCCGCGACTTCTCCGGCAGCGCGGCGATCTCCTCCAGCACGCCGGCGCCGAGGGCCCGATACCGTGCTGCCGTGGCGTACTCCGGTTCCCGCATCGCTTGCGGCACCGGGTTGACCCAGCGGACCGTGGATAGAAAGCCGGCAAACTCGCGCACCGGTTTTCGCAAGCTCCCCTGTTCCAGAAACGTCTGGGTGAGCCGCTCCGGGTCGGCGCGGTCGTCGTCATCGGGCCGCGCGAAGAGTTCCTCGCCGCCGCGGCTGAGGCGCTCCCGCTGGATCGCGGGGCGCTCCTGCCCCTCCTGGTTGAACTGGAGTTCGTACTCCCACTCGGCGGGGTCGTGCCCGGCGCCCACGTGAACCAGGAGGCCCACGGCGGAGTCTTGCCGCGCCGCCAGACAGCGCAGCCTGGGAACCCCGCCCCGGCGGCGGACCGCTTCCTGGAATCCGGCCCCGGCCGTCGCCACGTCGCGCAGGAAGCAGAAGACATCCAGCAGATTCGATTTACCGGCGGCGCTGGGTCCCGCCAGAAACGTGCGCTGCCCGAGTTCGGCGTAGGACCCCAGGAAGTTGCGCCAGTTCTTCACCAGGACGCGACTGAACCGGAGAGCTTGCCCGCCTGCGCGCATAAAGAAAACCCAGTGTGACACCGCCTCGGGCGGGAAGCAAGGCTCTTTCCCCCCGTCCGGTGCAATAAGATTAAAGTATGGCTCTTGATCCCCGCGCAGGGGAAAAACGCATCAACCTCTTCTCTCTGGTCACCTACCTTCCCGAGCCGCTCGGCAGCTTCATCGACGAGCTCCGCGGGGAGTTGGTTCCCGGCTGCGCGCTGCGGGCGCACGTGACAGTGCTTCCGCCGCGCCCTCTTTCGCAGCCGGCGGAGGAGGCCGGTGCGAAGATCCGGTCCAAGCTCGCCGAATTCGAGCCCTTCGAACTGCGGCTGGGGCACGTCGAGATCTTCACGATGTCCTCAGTGGTGTACCTGGCGCTCTCCAAGGGCGCCGATGAGATGCGCAAACTGCATGACGACCTCAATGCCGCCGCGGCCCCCTTCGCCGAGTCATTCCCCTTCCACCCCCACGTGACCCTGGCCCAGCAGATTTCGGCCGAGCAGGTTCCCGACGTCTTCGAACATGCGCACTACCGTTGGGCGGAGTTCCGCCACAAACGGTCCTTCCTGGTAGACCGGGCGACCTTCGTACAGGCCATCAACCTCTTCTGCTGGGTCGACCTGGAAGAATCCCCGATAGGATCAACGCCGCGCCCATAGCGGCCGCCGCCAATCCCAAAAGGTGCGAAAAGTGTCGGATTCTGTCGGGTTGTGTCGAGCGGCCACTCGGTCCACCCCGTTCCCACCATGGAGGTCGTCCTGAAGAATACCATTAGGCTGCAGGAGCAAGAACCCATGCCAATGAAGAAGCCGCCTCATCCCGGAGATTTCATGCGGACGGAGATCGTCGAACCCGCGGGCCTGACCGTCACGGCCGCTGCCGCCGCGCTACGGGTTTCCCGCCCGGCCCTGTCCAGTTTGCTCAACGGCAAAGCCGACCTGTCCGGCGGCATGGCGCTGCGCATCGAAAAAGCGTTCGGGGTGAAGATGGACACCCTCATGCGGATGCAGGCCTCCTACGATATCGCCCAAACGCGCAACCGCGAAACGGAAATCCGCGTGCCTAGGTTTCAACGCCCCGCGGAGCTTCGCCCGTAGCCTCGCCGCCTGCCCTGATGTGGTATAACAGTCATACCACTTTGCCATGCGCTTCAAGTTCAGCAAAGTCAAGAGCCAGTCGCTGAGGCGCAATCCAAAGCGAGGCGTCGGCTTCGAAGAGGCGCAGGAGATCTTCACGCTCGGCCATTACTGCCACCTGGTAACGCTGTGGCGCTCGACGCGGGAGGAGCGGGAGTTATATGAAGCTAACTCGTGAAAACAAGAAGGCCCCATCTGCCGAGTCCATCGCCCGGAGGGCCGACCGGGGCCAGGACGTGTCGCGCTTCTTCACGAATCGCGGCAAAATGATGCGGCCCATTCAGCGGGTGAACGTCGACTTCACGGCATCGATGCTGCAGGAGCTCGACCAGGCCGCGGCGGAACTGAACGTGAGCCGCCAGGCGGTGATTAAGGCGTTCGTCCGACAGTCCCTCGATCAGCACCACCTCGCGCAACACGCGCGGAAAGCCAGTTGATACTTCAGGCGGCGGCCGCCTGATCGTAAACGGCCCGCGCTTCCTGCACTTGTTCGATATTCGCCTCGGCCCAGCCACAGAGGCCTTCCACCAAGCCGCACAGCGACCGGCCCAGGTCGGTCAGCGTGTACTCCACCCGGGGCGGCACGCTGGCGTAGATCCGCCGGGTCACGATGCCGTCACGCTCCAGGCTGTCCCATGCGAGAGCCTTCGAATCGTGAGCACGGTCCACTTATCGACAATCCGATCGAGGACCTGCCGGGTAGAATTGGGAAAGGTGAAACCATGAAATACCCAATTCTCGTCACCGGCGCGTCCGGCGTCCTGGGGCGCGCCCTCGTCACTGCGTTTGTAGAGGCCCGTCTTCCGGTACGGCAGGCGGTTCGCAATCCTGAGAAGGCCAAGCCTGGGGTGGAGTCCGTTCGGTTGGACTACACCCAACCCGCAACCTTCGCTACGGCGCTGGCCGGCATCGGTGGATTGCTTTTGATGGCGCCCTCGCTCGATCCGAATGCGCCGGCGGAGCTCGGGCCGGTGGTGGCGCGCGCGAAAGCGGCCGGCGTGCAGCAGGTTGTTTTCATCTCCGCTCTTGGAGTCAACTACAACGAGCAGGCTCCCCTGCGCATCGTCGAGCACCTGGTGATGGATTCCGGGATCCCCTATACAATCCTGCGGCCGAATTTCTTCATGGAGAACTTCTCGGAAGGATTTCTCGCCGCCAATATCAAAGGGCAGAACGGCATCTTCCTGTCGGCGGGCGACGGCAAGACCAGTTTCATTTCCGTGCGCGACGTAGCCGCCGCGGCGCTCGCCGCCTTCCGGAAGCCTTTGACCAGCCAGGAACTCAACCTGACCGGCCCCGAGGCATTGGACCACTCTCAGGCGGCCAGAATCATCAGCGAGGTGTCCGGCCGTCCGGTCGCCTATCAAGCGTTGACAGAGGAACAAATGATCGCGGGCGCCCGCGCAATGGGAATTCCCGAGCCGGCGATCGGCTATGTGACCGCGCTCTACAGCGCGGTTCGCGGAGGCTACACGGCGGCGGTGACACCCGATTTCGAGAAAGTCACCGGCCGCGGGCCGACCAGCTTCCGGGAATTCGCCCAAACCAACGCAGCGGCCTGGAAATGAAACGCCGGGAACTCCTCCAGACGCGCCGCAGCCTGTGGAGGCGCGCGATCGCGACGCTATCGTCCCGACCCGCTACGCTAACCAGGCGATGATGTTTTGGATTGAACGCTGGACCATGGGATGCGCGATGACCGCGGCGCTGTGGCCCGGAATAAAGACCGCTACTTTCCCCTTGCCGTAGGTGTGGGCCCAACCCTGCACGGAGCGTCCGTGCTCCGGAGAACGGCTCTCGAGGTACACCGTGGTCTGGCTCTCGTCCATCTCCAACTGATACTCCTCATCCGGGACGCTGAACGCCGTGACGCCTTGGGTCAGCTCGGGCAGTTTTCCGGTCGGCGTGATCTCGATGTTCACAATGGCGGGGTGCCGGATGAAATAGGCCTTGGCGACTCGGGCGATGGCGCCGTCCTTGGGATAGAATCCGATCCCATCGTGGTAGAGGAATAGCTTGCCGCCCGCCTTCACGTAATCCTCGAACTTCTGCTCCTGAGCGGGAGTAAGCCAGCGAGCATCTCCCTTATTGGGAGGAACCCCGTCTCTCTCCTTGAAGAACTGGACGTACTCGTGACCCTCCCTGCTCATGATGATCAGGTCGAACTTGTCAAAATCGTTCCAGGGCACGGCGTAGTCCATGATCGTCACGGCCTCATAGCCGCTTCTCCGGAGCCGCCCCACCAGCGCCGAGTCGAGCGGGGCAACACAGTGGTAGGCGTCTCCCAGGATGGCCAGGACGCGCTTCTTCCGCGCGCCCGCCGCCCCGGTCTGACTGTTACCGATTCCGGCACCGCTCAACAACGCGAGGCTGGAACCGGCCGTGGTCTGCAACATTCGACGTCGTGTCGTGCTCATGGACTGGTCTCCTCATTGTCCCTAGTGGCGCAGGCGATCGTTCGTTGTCGCCTGCGTGCGTTGGCACAAGGCGGCAGACCACAAACAGCGATGGTCTGCCCCACTCTAAATGGCGCGCATCGTTCGTGGATCCACCGGGCGCCGCGTTTCGGCCGAGAGCTGGCCCGCGAAGTACATCCGGAGCGAAAGCAGATTGTCGCGCGCGTTGGTCAAGGCCGGGCGCTTCTCGTGCAGCGACTGCATGAACTCGCCCATCATCCCGACGAAGCCGCTCAGCGAGCCGCACATATCGTAACAGGGCTTCACAAACACGTCCCGGTTGGTCTGCTCATCCGGCAGATTGTAGGCGACCCACCCGATTTCCTTGGGCCAAGCATAGGCGCGCGCTTCCATCAAGTCCCTCGCCCAGCGCGAACCCGGATTCCAGCGGTGATTCCCCCGTAAGGCGCCCTTCTCCGCCCAAATGCGCAGCGGCGTTTCACTCCGGAAGTTGTCCTCGTTGTGATACTCGCAGTAGTTGCAGACGGCGCCGCTCGAGAACTCGATGTGATACATGGCCGCGTGATTCCGGTTGGTGCCGAGAATCGACACCGGCTCGCCGCCGGCCAGCCAGCGCACCGAGTCCAGGCCGTGGATCTGCCACGCCATCACCACCCCATCGGGCCCGAAGCCGAACGGCGGGCCTTCGATGGAGATGTTGGCGAACTGAATGAGTCCGGGCTTTCCGAAGCGTTCCGGAGTCAGGAACTGCTTGGCCAGATAGATGGCCGGGTCGAACCGCAGGTTCTGATTCACGGCAAACGGGATGCCGTGCTCTTCGGCGATCTTCACCATCTCTTCGGCGGTTTCGAGCGACGTGGCCATCGGCTTTTGCATGACCACCGCCTTGCCGGCCTTGGCCGCATCGCGCAGAATCCGCACGCGGCTATCCATATCTTCAGGGCGGAAGTGGTCCACCGAGCAGTCGATAATCTGCACGTCGTCGCGTTTGAGGAGTTCCCGGTAGTCCTCGTAGACATTCGCAATGCCATCCAGTTTGGCGAGCTCGCGACGCTCCGCCCGGATGTCCGCGGCAGCCACGACGCGGTAGCCTGCCAGCCTGTAGGCCGGCAACTGCTGCGCTCGCACGATGCCCGCATAGCCCACGATCCCGATCCCGTAATCGAGCGTGTACGATTCCAGCGGCGGCCTGCAGGATGGCCAGTCGAAACCTTCGAAGCCTGACATGAATCGCCTCCTCAGAGATCGTACCTGATCCGGAGTCCGAATAAAAGGCGCTCGGGCCTTGATTTTGCCGCGGATCGCGGTTATTCTATCCCTGGTTTCAAACCGGGAGGCACAGCCTTGCAATCCAACGATATCCGAAACCGCATGACGCGGCGGGAGTCCCTGAAGAGAGCCGCCGGGGCCTTCCTGATCCTGCCCGCCGGCCTGGCGCGGGGCTACGCGGCAAACGAGAGACTGAACGTCGGGGTGATTGGCTTGAGCGGGATGGGCGCCATCGACGCGGCCACGCTCACCAAGCTCGGCGAGAACGTCGCGGCGCTCTGCGATCCGGATTCCGCCATGCTCGACAGGCGCGGGGCGGAGTACCCGAAGGCCGCGAAATATACCGACTTTCGGAAGATGATCGAGAAGGAGAAACTAGACGGCGTGGTGGTGGCCACGCCCGACCATTCCCACGCCTACATCAGTGTGTGGGCCATGAAACATGGGCTTCACGTCTACTGTCAGAAACCGCTCACCAAGACCGTGCACGAAGCCAGGGTCATGGCCCGCGTCGCGGCCGAGACGAAAGTCGTAACGCAGATGGGGACGCAGAGCAGCGCCGACCGGTCGAACATGCGGGCGGTCGAATTGATTCAGTCGGGCGCGGTCGGGGAGATCACCGAGATCCATTTGTCTACCGATCGCCCCATCTGGCCCCAGGGATACGACCGCCCGGCCGGCGAGGATCCGGTCCCGTCCACACTCGATTGGGACCTGTGGCTGAGCACCGCGCCGATGCGGCCGTTCAAGTCGATGTACCCGGAAGGCCACGCCGTGTACAATCCGGCGCCGGAGAAGAGGCATCAATCCGATTTCAAAGTGGCGGGCCTCGATCCGGTTCCGCCGCTGGGGGTCGCCTACCATCCCTTCGTCTGGCGCGGCTGGACCGACTTCGGCAGCGGGGCGCTGGGCGACATTGCTCCGCACCAGATGAACGTGATCTTCTGGGCTCTCGATCTGGGCGCGCCGTCCGCGGTCGAGGTATTGGAAACATCCGGCATGCGGAAGGAGATGTACCCCGACTGGAGCGTCCTCCGGTTCGATTATGCCGGGCGCGGCGCCCACCCGCCGCTGAAGATCTTCTGGTACGACGGCGGGAAACGGCCGCCCGAACAGATCGCCAGTTCGGTGCGCCGGCCCCAGGGCGCGGGCGCGCCGCAGGCGGGGCAGCGGCCGTTGGCGCAAGGCGGAGCCGGAGTGATTTGGATCGGCACCAAGGGCAGCCTGCCGGTGGGCCGCGGGCCCTACTACGGCAAGCAGACGGACCCGTACCCCACGCCGCCGGAGAAGGACTGGGGCCGCGAGGAGGTCCACCAGGATTGGGTGGTCGCCGTAAAGGCGGGTAAACCCGCGCCCTGCCACTTCGGGTATGCCGGACCCTTCACCGAGGCTTTCCAGTTGGGCAACATCGCACTGCGCGTCGGCCACCGCATCGAGTGGGACCCGCTGGCCTTCCGCATCACCAACTGCCAGGAGGCCAACCCGTATCTGACCCGCGAATACCGGCGCGGCTGGGACCTGCGGGAGATCGCCGGTTCCGCTTACAACGTGACGTAACGGAGGATAGACGATGAAACGATGGCTGTGGCTGCCTCTGGCCGCTTGCGCCTGCGCGTGGTTTCTGATGCCGCGCTTCAGCGGCGCCGCCGCTCCCGAATCGATCGACGAAGCGGCTAAGGAACTGGTGTTCGTGCCGCTCAAGATCGACGGCCCGGTCCACAATCCCGCCCAGCACACCTACTGGTTCGGTCCGTTCGCCGAATGTTCTTCCGTATTGGACGCCAATGGCGACGGCAAACTGGATGTCGCCGCCGGCCGGAATCTCTACATCGCGCCCGCGTGGACCCGCTACGCGGATTATCGCGACGGCGCGGAGACCAACGGACCGGATGTCGATGACAACTACGAGGGCACCATGGACGTCAATAACGACGGGCATCCGGACGTCCTCAGCTCCGGTTGGATGCGCCGGCAGGGGATCTATTGGTACGAGAATCCGGGGAAGCTCGGGGTGAAGTGGGCGTCGCACGAACTCCACGCGGCCGACGGGCTGGAAGGCATGGTCATCGGGAACCTCGCCGGCCGCGACGGCAAGGACGTTCTGGTGAACTACTTCGCGAGGAAGGCCGGCCGGAGCCTGATCTGGTACGAGCATCTCAACCAGGCTCCCTGGTTCAAGCAGCATGTGCTGGGCCCCGAGCACGTGGGCGTGAGCCATGGCAACGGCATCGGCGATATCAACGGCGATAGCCGCATGGACGCGGTCACCACCAGCGGCTGGTTTGAATCACCGCCGCGACCCACGGAGGACCCCTGGATCTGGCATCCCGACTACCAGTTTTCGGCTTTCGGTTCCACCAGCCCGGGCGGCGCGGGACTGCCCATTCTCATCACCGACGCCAACGGCGACGGCCTGAACGACATCCTCATCGGATCGGACCATGGCTACGGGCTGGCGTGGCTCGAACAGAAAGTGGAAAGCGGCAAACGCAGCTTCGTCACCCACTGGATTGAGACCGACTATCCCACCATCCACACCATGGTTCTGTCCGACCTGGACGGAGACGGCAGGCAGGAACTGATCACCGGCAAGCAACTGTTCGCGCATAACGGCGACGATGTCGGCGGATTCGATCCCATCTTCGTCTTCTACTACAAGTTTCAGAAGGGCCGCTTCGAGCGGCACATCCTCTCGTACAGCTACCTCCAGCCGTACTTCGGAGACGAAAACAAGAACGCTCCGCCGCCGAATTACGTGGTCGGAGTCGGCATGCGGTTAAACGCGGCGGACATGGACGGCGACGGACGGCAGGACGTGGTGGTGGCCTGCAAGACCGGCTTGTACATCTTTCTGAACAAAGGGACCCCGCAGCGCAGGCGCGGCACCAACTGGCTGCCCGCCCGGGATTCGTACCCCTCGCACAAAGCTTGGGAAGCGCCCCGGACCCCCGCACCGAAGGAGCAATAGCGCAGCGGCGCAGCGCCACCAGCGCTATTGTGGCGCGTGCGCCGCCTCCACCTCGTCCACCGTGATGCGCGTGACCTCGACTTCCTTCCGCTCGCCTTCGGCTACTTCCACCGCCAACGAACGAGCCTGGAGCGGCGCGGTGACGTCCGGATCGAACTGCGCACCATCTTCGAGTTCTTCCCAGGCGTATAGCCGGAACTTCCCAGGCCGCAGCCCCTGGAACTGAAAACGTCCGTTCTCGTCCGTCTCGGCCCGCCGGTAGAGTGACGCGGCCTGCGGCTGTGGCGGATCGGGGATCAGAATCACAACGCCGTTCAGTGCCTTCCCCTGATCATCCCGCACGACGCCGGACACGCGCGCCGGATTCGTCGCCACGACGATTTCCAGTTTCTCGTCGCCGCAACACCAACTCCAGCGCGCTCATCGGGGCCTCCTCTTCTTCTCGAACGCGCGCAGCATGGCGCGGATCTCGTTCAATTCCTCGTCCGTGGCAGGCTGCGCCTTCAAGGCGCCCAGCATCAGGTTCGTAGCCGAGCCATCAAACGCGCGCCGCAGCAGGTCTCCGGCGATCTGCTGCCGCGTCTCTTCCTTGGGAACGGCGGCCTCGTAGACATGCGAGCGGAAGCGCTCGTTGCGCACCAGCAGTCCTTTGTCCGTCATCACCTGCATCTGCTTGAGCGCGGTAGTGTACCCGCTCTCTTTGCCGAGTTCCTCGTGGACTTCGCGCACCGTGCTGGCGCCGCGCCGCCACAAAACGGCCAGGATGTCCAACTCGGCGTCGGTAGGCATGGGGGGCACGACGGAAGCATATTACGAGTATTCTCGTATGTCAAGGACAAAAATCGTATGTTGTCGGCTGGAAGAGTGGGCGATCATGCGGCAGTTGAGGATCTTGTGTCAACACTGCCGCGTTGCATTTTGGGAGAGGATGTTGCCGGAGTTCATGCGGGCGGCCTAAAAGTTGGACTGACCGCCAGGACCTATCTCCGCAAGCTCGAGGGCCTTTGGGTTGGCGTGTTTCCGCTCGCCCTCCTTCAGCGTGAGCTTCGTGGCTTTGTCCTCGAGGGGCTTGAGGAACTCCACCCCCAGGCTTCCATATGGCGTTCTCGTGAGACGTTCAAACGCATAAAGCCTGTAATCGCCCGGGGCCACCCCCGCGAAGGTGAATCCGCCATCGCCGTTAGATGTCGCGGACTTGATCATGGAGATCAGCCCCTGGCGAGCAGGGTCGGGGACCAAACACACCCATGCTCCCGGCACAGGCTTGTCGTCGTCCTGGTTCACGGTCCCTACAACCGTCGCCCCGTTAGGGCTGATCAGGATATCCAGCGGTGGCACGGTCTGCATGCCCGACAAATCCAGGCCTGAGTCAATCGTTTCCAAGCCACCCAGCCGGATGGACTTGACGTAGGCCCTTTCAGGGAGCCCCGTGACGACGACCAGTTGCCTATCAGGTGGCACATCCTTCAGCGTGAAAATGTTCTCAGCATCCGGGGTGGCGCCGCGCAATTGCCCCGCGAGCTGGACTCGGACACTGGTGAAGTCAGGCTTATCCTGTCCCTCCATCCTCATCGTGCCCTGGACTTGTAGCGGTGCCTTGATTCTCAGAACGACGCCGGTCACGTCGGCATCGTTGACTTCCACCGCGGCGCGGCCCAACGTTACCGTGGGGGCGGGGGTGCGGCGCCAGGCAATGAGATCATACGATCCCGGCCGAACATCACCGAAGTCGAAGGACCCATCGCGCCGTAGTTCTGCGTCGGCTGACTCGGGCGGGCCAGGCGCCCGCGGCCTCATCGAGAGTCTTACGTCCACAAGCGGTGTGTCCGGTGAGGAGGTCACGACTGTTCCCTGAACGTGATGCACGCCACCCTTACGAACGACGATCCAGATGTCTTGGAGTTCCTGACCCGGCGCAACCTCCAACGGAACCGCCCCTGCCGCGTCGGCTGCCGAGGGGTAATACGTGGGGCGGAGACGCTCCTCGGCTTTGCCTGGTTCTCCGTCAGACGCTGGTGCGGCTGGTGCCAATCGTCCTTCGGTGGCCGTGGCCAAGAGCACGTAGCTTCCGGGAACCAGGCTGGGAAATCGAAATTCTCCGGCCTTGTTGGTGGGCACATCGCCCCGCAAGAGCCCTGCAACACCGCCACTCGCACGCACACGCACGTTCGGCAGGGGGTTCCCCTCGTCGTCGACCACAATGCCGCGAATGGCTCCCGGTGGAATGATTTTGAACTCGATGTCCTTCAGAACTTGACCTGCCAACAACTTCAGAGGCATCCCATCGTCCCCGAAGCGTCTCACGCAAAGGATGTAAGAGCCGGGCTTCATCTCTGCGAAGGAAAAGCGTCCCTCGGCGTCCGACTGTACGACCCAAGCGTCTGTGCCAGGCGGCAGTTCACGTAGTGTAAGGCTCTCGCGTGGGAAAGGCTCGCCGGTCACCGAGTTGGCCACTCGCCCCTGAAGCGTCGCTAGGTTCTTCTTCTCAGCCGCAATTTCCTGTGAGAAGACGCATTGACTGTTGACCAGAATCAGTGCGAACAGCACGCTCCACAACCTTGTGCTCACGAAGAACCTCTCTGCCAGAATCAGCGTCTTCGCCTGCCGGGCCGCCATCTATCATACCTACATCCAAACCGCCTCGGTTCGAGCCGCTTCGCTCGTTCTTTCCGTCCCGAGCGACCCTGGCGGTTCATGAGAAGGCTAATTCCTCCCGCTCCTCATGCCTCCAGTCGCCGCGCGCTGGGCCCGGCGAATCAACGAGTATTCTCGTATGTCAAGGACAAAAATCGTATGTCGTCAAGATTCGATTAGAATTTCCCGTATTGTGCTGCTGGGGATGGGGTGTCGTCAGCGCTTCACGGGCACGATGACGTACGGCATCTCGCGCTCCAGGTCCGGGTACATGCGCCCGGCGCCGTCCTTGCCGACCGCTTCGACGAAGTACATCAGGTCCCACTTCGGGTCGATGAAGGCCCCTGGAATCGCGGCGGCGTACAGGCCGGTCTTTGAGTCGGGCGCCATTTCGGCGGTCTGGTAATCTTCGAATTGCGAGACGTGCCGGTAGCGCAGCCGCACCCACTTCACCCCCGCCGGAGCCGCTACCCTGGCCGCGATCCGCAGGTCTCGCCCCGCTTCAGCCGTCTGCGCCGGTTCGAGCGTGACCGCGGGCGGCTTCAGATTCGGATCGAGGGCCGCGCTGGGAAGGGGTTTTGCGTCCGGCCTCGGCACGGCCTTGGCCCGTTCGGCGGCCAGTTGTTCGAAGTCCTTCTCGAGCAGTGCCAACTCCTCTTTCCAGTGCTGGCGGAACCCGACCGCCCGAGCGCCAAACGCCAGGTGGTCGCTATAGATATCGCCCGCGGCGGCGACGATCTCCCGCCAAGCCTGGAGCGCCCGCTTCTCGCCCGCGATCGCCTCGTCGAAGCCCGCCGGATCACCCGACTCTTTGTACAAGTTGTAGGCGACCGCGGCCGGCAGGCGCGCCGCGTAGTAGCGCGCCAGGCCCGCCAGGATCTTCAGGTCGGCCGCCGTGGACAGGAACTCGTTTCCCGCTCTCTTCCCGATCGCCTTCTCCGCCAGCCCAAGCTCGGTCAGAATCTCGCCGGAAACTTGCGCGAACCAGCGGCTGGTATCCTGCGGGCGCCGCATGGGCGTATCCCCGCCCTGGAGAATCCTCCGGGCCTCATCGCGCGGGCTCTCGAACTGCTGGATATCGCTGTTCTCCGCGGTTGCGAATCTCGGGAGCGAATCCTGCCGGTTCATCTCGGGCCAGCCGCGCGTGGTCGGGAAATAGTCGTAGCGGTAGGCTGCCGCCACAATCCGCGGCAACACCTGGCTTGCGGCTTCGAGCGCCTTCATGACGTGGACGCCCGCCGTGGCGCCGAACCGCGCCTCGAAGTCGTGCTGCCAGACTTCCGGCGGGGTCCGCGGGTTGTAGGTGAGCCTTCCCCAGAGCCGGTAGAAGTTCCAATAGCGCTCGAACTCGTACTCGTAATACCGGTAGCGCGGATTGAGAATCGCGAGCGGGCTCTCGTCGTGCGGCTCGCCCAGCATCCTGGTCGCCAGCATTTCGTTGATCTCGAAGCTGTTGCCATCGTAGAGGCGGGCGCTCGCGGCGAAGCGCCGCACGTACTCCGGATCGCCCCACAGCAGAACGCGCGTGGTGCCGGCGGTCCACACTTGCCACTGGACCCGGTACCGCTGCGGATAGCGCAGCAGGTCGGCGTAGCCGTGGCGGCGGTCGCGCTGGTTCTGTACGTTGACGTGCGTCGGATGGAAAGGCAGCCCCAGTTGCTCCATCCAGTACTTCGTATTCACCCGCGCATTGAGACCCTGGTCGAGGGCGTCGTTGATGACGGCGTCGGGCAGGTCTTTGGCCCGCAGATCGATCCGCATGCGGGGCTGCGCGGCTTTGATGAAGCCGAATACCTCGTGCCAGAACCCCGCCATCTCCTCGCGCTTCAGCCCGCTCTCGTCGTGCATGCGGAACTGGATGCCGTCCACTTCCGGGAAGACTTCGAGGAACCGGCGCAGCGCCGCCTTGGTGTATCCGGCCAGGTTGTCCGCCGTGACGCCCCAGACCAGGCCCGGCACGCGCTTGCCCGCGTTTTCCGCCGCGCCCGGGATGCCTCCGCCCTGGACGCCGCCGCGGTAGATGTGGTCCCAGATGCCGGCGGTCACGTCGATGCCGCGCTCGTGCGCGATGCGCATCAGCGCCTTGAACGCCGCCGTGTTGCGGGCCTGCTGGGCGGGCGTGATGCCGACCAGTTCGACGCCCGGGTAGTCCGGGAGATTGAAGAAGTACGGGTACAGGGGCGCCATGAACCCGCCGTTCTCATAGCCGAAGATCAGGATGAAGTTGTTGATGCGGCTGGCCGCCAGCATGTCGAAATAGCGCTCCCAGTGCTTTTCGTCGTACAGGCGGCTTTCAAAGTACGCCCGCTGCATCGTGTACATCGAAACGCCCCGCTCGACCAGGTAGGGCTGTTCGGAGACGTCCCGCACCCTGGCGAACGGATCGCCGCCCGCGGTACTCCAGCCGGCGCGCTCGGCCGTGTCGAGAGCGGCGTACATCAGCCCGCGAGAATCGCCGCCGGAGAGAAGGACGGCCGGCTTACCCTGGTAGCGCGAGCGGCGGATCGCGAGGGACTGCGGCGCGCCGCTGCCCAGGCCCGCCACCACGACAAAATCCGCTTTGGCGGGCTGGCCGGGCTGGGCACGGACCACGGAAAACCCCTTGGCCGTGAGCGCCTGCTCCAGCCTGGCCACGCCGTATTGGGCCGGGGGCCCCGGTTGGCCCTCGACGACAATGGCAACCTGGCGCGCGGCCGAAACCGGCAGCACCGACAGCAACACCCCAAGCACTGCAATTCGCACAGGCACCTCCGACTCGAATGAGTAAATTGTACAGTGATCGGGTTCTTCGCGGCTTCGCGCAGCCAATTCGCAATCCGAATTACGTGGTCGGGGTAGGCATGCGGTTAAACGCGACCGACATGGACGGCGACGGACGGCAGGACGTGGTGGCCGCCTGCTGGGAAGCGCCTCGGCCCCCTGCACCGAAGAAGCCATAGCTGCGCGGTGCTGGAGTCCGAAATCAGTCCCATGCCGATGTGTCGAGCGGCCGGCGGTTGGCAACGATCTCGTCGAGATCCTCTGCGAAGTCCTCATCCAGAGTCGCACCGGAGCCGTGCGCCCTCGCGAGAGCGATGCATTCATCGATGGGACGGCCCGGACCTTGCACCGGCTTGATGACGGCGGCGAAGTCCCGCGCCACGTCGGCTTCCGTTTTGTGGATTCGCCCCATGTCCTCAATCCTAATTCCTCTCCGGCTTCGGCGCCTGAGGTGCACCAGCCAACTCGTGAGGGCAAGAAGGCCCACCGGCCGAGTCCATCTGGAAATCGGGGTTTGAGTGTACTGTCCCTGGTTACTCGAACAATTCCAGTTGGGTCTTGGGGGCGGGTTTGGCTTTGCGGGGGCGGAGGGGGCTGCCGATGACCGCCAGGACGTGGAATTCCCGCAGAGCGCCCTTTGGGACAAACACCCTCTGGTTGTTCGAGGACGGATTCGGCGGCACCACCGTGAAACCGGCCGAGTCCATCTCCAACAGGCTGTTGGGGAGCAACCCGTCCATCAATTCCCCGTCCCGGAAGAGCATGCGCACCCACAACCCATCCATTTTGGGGCGGGCATGGAAGAGCCGCTGCTCCGGATCGTGCGCAGCTCCGTCGAAATCTCTAACAAAACAAACGGCTTTTACGTCCTTGTAGGGCAGCAAGGAGATAGACCCGCCGGCGCTGATCAATTCCACTCCTTCCGGCCGCAAATACGTCCCCGGGGTTACATAACCGGAGACGGATTCGCGGTCGAACCGCTTCACAATCACTTTTTTGTTGGTCGAAGCCGCCAAAAGAACCCGATCCTCCCGAATTTTGTTCCAAACAATTCCGGTGGTATTGTATCATTGGCACGATGCCTGGAGTTGACACAATTAGCGGCCAGGTTCAGGCCTACCTCGATTTTTGTCGAATTGAGAAGGGGTTGGCCGAGAATTCGCTGGCCGCGTACCGCCGGGACCTGGAGAAGTTCACCGCTTTCTTGGGCGATCAATGCGAGGGGCAGCTTCCCGGCCCCGAAGGGATGGGCCGCTACATCGATTCCCTCTACCGTTCTGGGCTCGCAAGCCGTTCCATTGCAAGGCACTTAGCCACCCTGAGAGGCTTCTGTGGCTTCCTCCTGCGCGAGGGTGCTATCGTGGAGGACCCCACCGCCTTCCTGGTGGCCCCAAAGCAGTGGACGAATCTGCCAAAGTACCTTAACTCCTCGCAGATCAATAAGTTGGTGGAGGCGCCGAAGAACGCCAAACTCACCGGCGTGCGCGATCGCGCCATGCTGGAATTGCTGTATGCGGCCGGCCTGCGGGTGTCCGAACTGTGCCAGGTTGAGCTTTCCGACCTCAACCCCGAGATGGGAGTATTGCGGATCACAGGCAAGGGTGGCAAGCAACGCATTGTCCCGGTCGGCCGGACTGCCCTGCAATCCGTCAGTCAGTACCTGGAATCGGCTCGTCCGGGTCTTTTGCGGGGGCGGGCCAGCCGCTACCTGTTCGTTACCGCCAGGGGCGGCCGGCTGACCCGCCAGGCCTTCTGGAAGCTGCTGGCGGTTCACGGCCGGCAGGCCGGCATTTTTCATGGGCTGACGCCACACGTGATGCGCCACACGTTTGCCACCCATCTACTGGAGGGCGGCGCCGATCTGCGCAGTGTTCAGACCATGCTGGGTCATGCGGATATCTCCACGACCCAGATCTACACTCACGTTCTCCGATCGAGGCTGAAGAAGACGGTGGAGGAGCACCATCCCCGGGCATGACTAAGCCGATCGGAGTCACAGAGATGGGGATTCGACTGAGATGAGCGACTACATGTTCATGCTGGAGAGTCACCTTAGCGCGAGTCAGAACCGCGCCGTTGAGCAAGTCCAGCGCGCGGCGGCTCAAGCCAACGTGAACCTTTTCCTGGTTGGCGGCGCCGTTCGCGACATGCTCGGCGGCTTCCCCATTCGGGATCTTGATTTCACCGTGGAAGGCAACGCCCTGAAGCTCGCTAAGGCGGTTGCCAAGGAAGCGGGAGCCGAAATGACTGCCGTGGACGAGCACCGGCGGAGCGTCGAGATGCTTTTCCCCGGCGGCGCAACCGCCGAGATCTCCATGGCCAGACAGGAGCGCTACCTGAAGATCGGCGGACGCCCGATCATCACGCCGGCCACCATCCACGAGGACCTGCGCTGCCGGGATTTCACGGTCAACGCGGTCGCGCTGAGCCTGAACCGGGCTTCTCTCGGTCTGATCCTCGATCCCACCAACGGTCTCGCCGACCTGGAGCATCGCGAGTTGCGCACGGTCTACAGCCGCGCCCTTTATGACGACCCTGGGCGCCTCCTGAGGCTGATCCGTTTCCGCGTGCGCTTCGGCTTCACCGTCGACCCCAGGACCCAGCAGCAGTACGAAAACGTGCGGCTCGATGAACTCGAGAAGTGCCTCACCGGCAGGCGTCTGTTTGCCGAGCTGGCTGAGATCGCCGCCGAAGCCAACTCCGGCGAAGTCTTGCAGTTGCTGGAGCAGGAGAAACTCCTGGCGCTGTTCTCGCCGGCGTTGGTCGGCCTCAAGCTCAACCTGGCCGGCTTCGCTCGCCTGCACAAGGCCAGGCAACTGGTCCCCTTCGGAGCGGACCTGCCTGTCGACAACCTCGCCCTCTTCCTCTTTCTGCTGACCGAGAAGCTCTCCCCCAAAGAAAGGGCCGCGCTGGCCAAGTCGACTGCGATGCGCGCGGCGGAGGCGGGCTTGGGCAGCCGCCTGGCAGCCGGAGCGAAGAAGCTCGAGGGGGAGTTGAAGTCGGCCAAGCTCAGGAAGGCTTCGCAGATCTACAAGATTCTCTCGGCGGCCCCCGGGGAACAGATCCTCCTTCTGTACGTGAACTCCAATCTCCGGGTGGTTCAGGACAGAATCAGGAACTACTTCCAGAAGTATCTGCCGGCGGCGCTGGAGGTCACCGAAAAAGAAGTGGCGGTCACCGGACTGGAGCCCGGCACGAGTAAGTTCAAGAAGGCGAAGGAGGAGCTGATTCGGATCCGGCTGGATTCGCGCCCGAAGAAGGCGCCCGAGCCGGAAGCCGAAGCGGCCGCCGCGCCCGCCGAACCTCCGCGAGGCCGCGAGGCGCTCGCCGCCAGGATGCACAAGCCCGCCGGCCAGCGGTCCTGACAGGACAGGCCAAACCGCCCGTCCTGGATCACTTGGGAGGCGTGGGCAGGCCATCGCTTTCTGTGGCCTGCCGGGTGCGAGGTCCACAGAATCGGCAGACGACGAACTGCGATCGTCTGCCCCACGTGGGCTGCTGTTCCACCAGCGCAGCACCCGCATCGCGCGCAGGGTATTCCACCGGCTCGGCTGTCCAGGCTCTTCCATGACGAAGTGGACCTTGCCCGGGTGCGCGTTCCGCACCAGCCAGGTTCCCTCGGCAGTCCGGCGCTGGTTCACCCATTCGATCGCCTCGTTCACCCGCGAATCGCACGGGGCTCTCGCGGACTGCAGGTAATCCAGCCCGCGCAAAATGTCGTAGTACCACTGCGGCGGAAACGTGAAACGGGTCATCCGGCCGTCGATCACCGCGCCGGTCCGGTGCGACCGGAACATCCGGTGCCGGTACAGGAACTCGTGCGCCCGCTCGCGTGCCTGGCGAGTCTCGGCGGCCCGATTGCCCCCAGCGTGTTCGTATTCGAGCAGCCCCTCCAGAACGTTGATGGTGGTGTGGAGCGAGCTGTGTGTGGCCCCTTGCGGGCGCTGGCAGTTCCATCCTCCATCGGCCATCTGCTGTTCGAGTAGATATTCGGTCAGCCGCTCCAGCCGGTCGTCGCCGGCGGCAAACCGGCCGGCCAGCCCGAGCACCATGCCGGTGACGCAAGTCTCGCTGCGCCTGATTCGCGGCTGCCACAGGTTGATCCCGTTGTCCCGGTAGAGCCCGGCATCGAGCAGCAGGAGCGTGCCGGTTCTGGCCCGGCGGTCGTCGCGGGCCAGCCCCAGCCAGCGCAGCAGCAGGAGAGTGTAGGTTGTCGAGGTCCACTTCGGCGTATACAGGCCACCAGCCCAGCGCCCGTCGACGGCTTGTAGCGCGAGGACCTGCCGGCCCCACCCCTTGAGGGAAACCCGCGCCCGCTCCGCCTCGACTTCCGGGCCCGCCGTGCCGGCCAGGTCCCGCATCACCTGCCACCGGATCGACGGATCGCCGGCCAGGAGCCAGCGCATAATCTGATCGTCACCAGCCATCGTTCCTGTGTAGTATAAACCGCGGCAAAGCGCGGCAACACGGCGCGGCATGGTATAAAGTGTTCTTCTCCAGCAAAAACCTTCGCTTAGCCTTGCAGAAAGAGGTCGCACATGAACCGTCGGGATTTCTCCAAACGGAGTCTTGCCTTGGGCCTGGGCGCGTTCGCGGATCCAACCCGCGCGCAGGACCCGGAAGCCTATCAGGAGGCTGCCAGGAAGCTGCCGGTCCGCAGGTTCGACGTCGTGGTTGCCGGCGGCGGAACGGCCGGCGTGGTGGCAGCCCTCGCCGCCGCCCGGCAAGGCGCGCGAACCGTGCTGCTTGAAACCAAGGGCTACACGGGCGGCGTGGCCGTCGAAGGCGGAACCGCTCTGCACAGCTTCTTCAATCTTTGGAAGGGATTCCCCGGCGTACAGAAACGTCAGGTGGTCAAGGGGATCCCGCAAGAGATTGTCGATCGCCTCATGCGCGTGGGGGGCTGCACAGGCCATGCCGAAATGCTGGCCCACTACGATTACGATTCCGTCTGCACCGCCATCGACACCGAGATGTACAAGCTGGTGACGATGCAGATGCTGGCCGAGGCCGGCGTTACGGTCTGGGTCAACACATTCCTGGCCGGGGCGATCAGATCGGGCTCGCGGCTGACGGGCGTGATCGCCGAGAGCCGCTCCGGGCGGGAAGCCATCTACGCCAGGGCGTTTGTGGACTCCACCGGTTTCGGAGACCTCGCCGCGCACGCGGGCGCGAAGTTCACCGAACCGAACGACTACGCGGTCGCCAATAGCATCGGCATCGGGAACGTGGACATCGAGAAGATGTGCGATTTCCTCAAGTCCAAGAACAGCCTGACGCAATTTGCGCGCGGGCGGCGCAGCGGGAAGGACGATCAGATCGTTCGGTTCGGAGGCGAGTCGGTGTCGTTTTCGGATGAATTCAACGCCGAAGCGAGGAAGCTCGGGCTGTCGATGATCACCACCACGGTGCACGACAACTACATGATGTTCATCAAACTGAACCTGCAGATGCCCGTCAGCCCCACCAACCGCGATGCGTCCGCGAAGACCGAGCTGGAACTGCGCCAGCGCCAGGCCCAGGCGGTCGAGCTGATGAAGAAGCACGTGCCCGGTTGTGAGAGGGCCTTCATCGCCAGGACCAGTCCCTCATTCAGCATCCGCAGGGGGCGGCTGATCGCGTGCGACTACGACATCACGCTCCCCGACATCCTCAAAGCCCGGCACTTCGACGACGACGTTTTCGTCTACGGATTCCATGACTCCGCGCCCCGGCTCCAGGTCGGCGGCGGCGGAACCTACGGCATCCCGTACCGCGCCTTGCGGCCCGCGGGATTGGAGAACCTGCTGGTGGCGGGCATGCTGATCACCTCCAATCACGACGCCCACATGTCCACACGCAACACCGTAAGCTGCATGGGGCAGGGCCAGGCGGTGGGAACCGCGGCGGCGCTGTGCGCGGCAAAGAACTGCGGCACGCGCGAGCTCGCCTATGGCGACCTGCGCAAGGCCCTGGTGAAGGATAATGTGTACTTCGAGTAAGGGGGGCATTGTATGGATATCATGGCATCCCGCCGTGGCTTTCTGACCGCCGGTCTGGGTCTTCCGGCGCTCGCCGCCGCGCAATCGGAGAAGCCCGTTGGCATGAGCCGGCGCACACTCGGCAAGACCGGGCTGAAAGTGACGCCGCTGGGGTTCGGCGGCCGCGGTACGACCGAGGCCGGAGTGATGCGGCGCGCCTTCGACCTGGGGATCAACTACTTCGACACAGGGCGCATGTACGCCAACAACGAGCGTCTGATCGGCGTGGCGTTGAAGGAGCAGCGGAAGAACGTCATCATCGCCGGCAAGACCGCCGCGAAAACCAGGCAGGATGCCCTGGCGGACCTGGACGCCAGCTTGCGCGATCTCCAGTCGGACTACATCGACATTTGGCAGTTGCACGGCAAGGTCGATCCCAAGGACGTCACGGATGAGCTGCTGGGAGTTTTGCAGGAGGCCAAGAAATCCGGGAAAGTACGGTTTGTCGGAATCACCAGTCACCTGAACGTGCCGGTGATGCTGGCGCACATGCTGAAGGTCGGCGGCTGCGATGTGGTGCTAACCGGCTACAACTTCACGTTCCAGCCCGAGGTGACGGAGTCGATTCGCGCGGCGCGCCGGGCGGGCATGGGGATCGTCGCCATGAAAGTGCTGGCCGGCGGTTTCTCCAGGATAGAGAACAGCGCACCGCGTTTCGAGGGAAGCCCCGCGGCGCTCAGCAGCACCCTGAAGCAGCCCGGGGCCATGACGGCCGCCATCCGTTGGGCGTTGCGCAACGAATCGGTGGACACTTCCGCCGTGTGCATGGCGGACTACGACCAGGTGGAAGCGAATGTCCAGGCGCTCTCGCAGCCTTACTCTCAAAACGACCAGAAGTTGCTGGGGGCGAAGCTGGCGTTCTTGCGCCCGATCTACTGCCGCATGTGCGGGGCCTGCGGCGGCGTCTGCGACAAGGGTGTCCCCGTGGCCGATACGCTGCGTTTCCTGACTTACGCGGAAGGCTACCGCGACTTCCCGCTGGCCCGGCAGAGCTTCCTCGAGCTGGACGAACAGGCCCGGCAAATTCGCTGCGCCGACTGCGCGACGTGCTCGGTGCGTTGCCCCAACGGGGTGGAGGTGCGCGCGCGCTTGATCCGGGCCCAGGAACTGCTGGCCTGACGGGAACTCAGAACTTGGGAATTCCGGCTTTGTAGTTGGTAGCAGGCCCACCTGGACGCCCCTTTCCCTCAGTCCTGAACTTCCAGAGCGGTCCTCCCCGTCAAGGGTTCGCTTCGCCGCGCCGACTAGTTGCGCCCTTGACCGGTCCGGGCCGCTCTGACCGCCTATCTCGTACGAGGGAAAGGGGCGAAGCAAAAAGCTTCTGCCACCCTTATCCGCAAATAACGATAAATACGTATTGACAAACGATAAGCAATAGATTAAGCTGGGAACCAACCATGAAAAGAAGCTCAACAATATTTCTTCAGGTGGTCATTGTGCTCATCGGCATCGGCGCTCTTGCTCTCCTGCTTTGGGAACCCCACATTGAGGGCAGAAACGCGCACGCCACGAACTTTGAAATATACTTCAAAGATCCCTTCCTAGCGCTTGTCTACATAGGATCTATTCCTTTTTTCGCAGCACTCTATCAGGCGTTCAAGGTGTTGGGATATGCCGGACAAAATAAGGTATTCTCGCAAGCGGCCGTAAAAGCTCTGCGGACTATAAAATATTGCGCACTAGCCATCATTGGTTTTGTTGTGGTGGAAGAAATTTTCATCATGTTGACCCACGGTAGTGATGATGCCGCAGGCGGGGTTTTCATGGGTGTCCTCATTACCTTGGGTTCGATCGTGATCGCCACCGCGGCGGCGATGTTTGAAAGGATTTTACAGAACGCCGTGGATATAAAGTCCGAGAACGACTTAACCGTATAAATGCTATGGCGATCATAATCAACATAGACGTCATGTTGGCGAAGCGGAAGATGAGCGTCACCGAGCTCGCCGAGAAAGTCGGCATCACGATGGCCAACATTTCCATCTTGAAAAACGGCAAGGCAAAAGCGATCCGGCTATCAACATTGGAAGCGATTTGCGAAGCGCTGGAATGTCAGCCTGGAGATATTTTGGAGTATAGCGAAGTAAGATCTTTACAAAGACAATCCGGCCTATAAGACCGGAGTTTCGATGGTCGGGAACGGACCGGCTTCTGGGTCAGCTTCGAGCGGCGCGCGTGGGCGCGTGCGCTACAAGGGCTGCGCTGCCTGGCCGAGTTTGACGGGGACCTTGAGGGTGCGGCCGTCGCGGTAGATGGTCAGCACGACCGAGTCGCCGGGCTTCCTCCCTACAAGGGCTGCGCTGCCTGGCCGAGTTTGACGGGGACCTTGAGGGTGCGGCCGTCGCGGTAGATGGTCAGCACGACCGAGTCGCCGGGCTTCTTGCCTCGGACGGCGCGGTCCAGAGCGGTGCTCGTATCCGCGGAGCGCCCGTCGATGGCCAGGATCAGGTCGCCGCCGTACGGGATCAGGTAGCCGCCCACGGCGACCCGCTGCCGGGCGCCGCGAATGCCGGCCTGAGCCGCCGGCGAACCGCGATCCACGGACACCACCAGGAGGCCGCCCTCGGCCGGCAATTCCAGAGCCACGGCCATTTCTCCCGAAACGGGAAGTACCTGGCTTGAATTCACCCCCAACGTGGAACGGCCAAAGCGGCCCTCGAACTGATAGTCCTCGAGCATCCCTTTGGCCCGGTTGATGGGAAGGGCGAAGCCGATGCCGACGTTGGCGGCGCCGACGATCATGGTGTTCATTCCAATTACATTCCCCTGGCTGTCGAGGAGCGGCCCTCCGCTGTTGCCCGGGTTGATGGCGGCGTCGGTCTGCACCATGTCCGCCATGTCGCGGCCCTCCTCGCTCGGAACCGAGCGGTGCAGCGAGCTGATGATCCCCGTCGTCAGCGTGCCGTCCAATCCGAACGGGTTGCCGATGGCCAGCACCTTCTGGCCCACTTGCAGGCTGTCGGAGTCGCCGAGTTTCAAAAAGGGCAGCTTCTTCTTCGGAGTGATCTTCAATAGGGCCAGATCGTTCTCCGGTTCGCGGAAGACAACGGTGGCCTCGTAGCGGGTGCGGTCGGACAGGATCACGCTGATTTGCGGGTTGCGGCCCTGGACCACATGGTTGTTGGTCAGAATCCTCCCGTCGGCGTCGAGCAGGAAGCCGGAGCCGGCGCCCTCCACCGGAACCACCCCGACGAACCACCGCTCCTGGTAGACCACCGTGCTGATGTTGACGGTGGCCTGATTGGCCGCCTTGTAGATCTCGATGTTGTTCACCTCGTCGGTGCTGAGCCCGGCCGAACGGGCGATCTCGGGCCCGGACCACAAGGGACCGCCGGCGGAGGCGCCCCGCCACAGCCCGCGGGGGCTCCAGTTGGCAACCGAGGTCATGTAAACAAAGCCGGCGACCAGCAGGCCGGCGATCAGAAGAGATCGGATCTTCATGCAACGCTCCGAAGCAAATGATAGACCTCCTGGACTTGGCGCAGGGTGTCAGCCTGGTCCCCGGAGGTGTCGATGACGTAATCGGCGAACTTGAGCTTCTGCTCGAGCGGCATCTGACGCCCCATGCGCGCCAGCGCCTTCTCTCGAGATATACGGTCGCGCAGCATGGCGCGTTCCACCTGTTGCGCCGGAGTGCACACGGCCAGGATCAATTTGTCGAAACGCGTGTGGCTGCCTGCCTCGATCATGACAGCGGCTTCCACCACAACGATGGCTCCCGGCTCGCGCTCGCCGATCTCGGCGGTCAACTCATTCTCCCTACGGATGACCGGAGGATGCACCAGCCGGGTGAGCGCCGCCAGCCGCTCGGGACGCGTGAAGACTTCCGCGGCCAGACGCTTGCGGTCGATGGACCCGTCCGGCGCCAGTATGCCTGGGCCGAACTCCGCCACGACGGGATCGAATGCCTCGCCCCCGCGCGCCAGCACCTGGTGCCCGAGTTCGTCGGCTTGGATCAAGTGGCAGCCGAGGTCCGCGAGCGCCTGACCGACGAAACTCTTGCCGCTCGCCAGCCCGCCCGTCAGGCCGACTT
The DNA here is from genome assembly GCA_963801345.1 of Bryobacteraceae bacterium. GTDB lineage: Bacteria > Acidobacteriota > Terriglobia > Bryobacterales > Bryobacteraceae > CAWDER01. The sequence continues at coordinate 108,811 of CAWDER010000010.1, read as the reverse complement.
TCAACATCCGTGGCGTCTCCGCTCGGCGATCTCGATGGTGTTGACCATGAGCATGGCGATGGTCAGCGGCCCTACGCCGCCCGGAACCGGGGTGTAGGCGCCGGCGCGCTCGGCGACATCGACAGGGTGGACGTCGCCCACCAGGAGGCTGCCCTTCTTGTCGAAATCGGCCAGCCTTTCGGGTTTGCGGGCGAAGATGGCGGCGGCCCGATCGCGATCGCTGACGCGGTTGGTGCCCACATCGATGACGGTCGCGCCCGGCTTGATGAAATCCCCCGTGATGAGCGCCGCCCGCCCCATGGCGGCGACCAGAATGTCGGCTTCGCGGCAGACCCCCGGCAAGTCCGCCGTCTTCGAGTGGCAGATGGTGACGGTGGCGTGGTCATGCAGCAGGAGGAACGCCATGGGCTTGCCCACCAGGTCGCTGCGGCCCACCACAACCGCGCGCTGCCCGGAGACGGGGATGGCGTGCCGCTTCAGGATCTGCATGATTCCGGAGGGAGTGCAGGGGCGGGGCCCGGGACGGTTGGTGACCAGATTTCCGGCGTTGAGAGGATGCAGCCCGTCGACGTCCTTCTCCGGAGAAACCGCCAGCAGAATTCGCTTGGAGTCGATGTGCGGGGGCAAGGGCATCTGCACGAGGATGCCGTCCACCGCTTCTTCACGGTTAAGGTCCGCGATCAGCCCGAGCAGTTCCTCCGTGGTGATGCTAGCGGGCGGCGTGAGTTTCTGGCTGCGGATTCCGATTTCCTCGCAGGCTTTGATCTTGTTGCGCACGTAAATGTGCGAGGCGGGGTCGTCCCCCACCAGGATCACGGTAAGACCCGGCACGCGGCCCGCCGCGGCCAGCCGTTCCACTCGCGATTTGCACTCTGTCAGAATCTGGTCACGAATGCGGATGCCGTCGAGGATCTGTGCCATCTGTATCGCAGGATAACAGCGAGGCGGAGGCCGTGGGGCAGACCATCGTCGTTTGTGGTCTGCCCTTTGCGAGTTGCCAGGCATAGCAGACGACAAAAAACGATCGTCTGCTCCACTGTCGCGCGTCAGGGGCGTCCGGTCTGGGGCACGGGCCGTGACCGGGACAGCCAGGCCAGCCCCGACGCGAGGGAACTCTTCAAACGGGAGCTTTGATTGTCGAGGGTGTGGTTTCCGCCTTGGATTTCCCGGCGGCGTCTCGGCCTTCGCGCCCTGGCCGCGAGGCGCCGCGCGATGGACGCCGGGGTGAAATGGTCGCGGGTTCCGTACACCATCCACAGTGGAGTTGGCGCAACCTCAGGCAACAGCGGGGCCACCTGGAAATCAGGTTCATGGGGCCCCTTGCGAAACAGCAACAGGAGTGTGTCGAGCCGGCGCCAGCCCAAAGTGCCGGCTTCCGGAAGTGCAACCGTGAGGACGCCTTGCAGAAGGCGCCGGTCCCGCATGTGGGCCGCGGCCAAAACCGCCATCGTCGCGCCCTGCGACCAGCCGGCCAGCAGCACCGCGCGATGCTCCGGCCCGGCCACGGCGCGGATGGCTTCCTCCATGTCCGCGGCCATCTGGTCTTCGGTCAGCACTTTGCGGCCGTGGGTGGAAGTGGAAAGGTAGCGCCGCACATCCAGACCAAACACCTCGTATCCGAGCGAGGAGATCATGCGGGCCATCTTCATGGCGGCTCGGTTGCAGCCGCCGTCTCCGGGGATGAAGAGAACCGGGGGGTGCTGCACTTCCGAGGAAGCCGCCGGGGCCAGATGGTAGAGGATCTGCGGACGGCCGCGCAGGACGATCGCCTGACGCTCGGGTTTCGAAGCAGCTGCCGTTGCTGTAAAAACCAACAGCAGGAGGATGAAGCCGAGTCCCCGCGATGACACAAATCGACTCCTCTTCCCGGCGCTCGGTTCCGCTTGCATGCCCAGCCTACTAGTTAAGATGCTGCGCGCCGGGGTTCGGTTAGCGGGAGGCGCGTTTAGGCCTGCCTGACCTTGAAATGGTAAACCAACGCGCCCAAAGCCACGGTGACGACCGCGGCGAGCGAGACCTTGGGTTGCAGCAGGAAACCGTAAACGGTCATCCATCCGCCCACCAGTAGGAAGAGAGCCGGCAACAGGGGCCAGGCGAAACTCACCACGCGCAGCTTCTGCCAATCCGGCCGCCGCCGGAACAGGAAGAGCGAACTGACCGACATCACCGCGAAGAAGTTGAGGGTGAACCCGATGTAAATAACCAGTTGGGGGAACGGCGTGAGCGTCATGAGTACGGCGCAAATCCCCTGCAGCACGATGGCGGCGACCGGAGTGTGCCAGCGCGGATCGACCTTGGCGGCCATCGGCAGGAAGGCGCCGTTCTTCGCCATGGCGTAGTACACGCGGGGACCGATGGTGACCATGGCGTTCACCGTGGACATCAGCGAGAGCGCCATCAGAGCGCTGAACACGCCCGCAATGCCCGGACCGAAGAGCTTCGAAGCCGCCAGAGCGCCTACCGCCAACACGCCTTTCATCTCGCCGAGGGGCACGGCGTAGATGAAGATCAGGTTCAGTCCGATGTAGAGCGCGGCGACCAGGCCGGCGCCCACGGCCAGGGCGACGGGCAGCGTCCGCTCGGGCTTCTTCAGTTCCTCGGCGACGTAGGTGGCCGCATTCCACCCGCTGTAGGCGACATAGATCCAGAACAGGCTGATGGCGAACTGGGCCGGCAGCGACGTGGTGGAAGTGCGGGCCGTGGTCATGGAGAAGTTGCCCCAGCTTCCCGTGCCAATGGCGAACCCCAGCCCGATGAAGGCCAACAGCACCAGGATTTTGGTGGCGGTCAACACATTCTGGATGCGGGCAATGCGCCGGACTCCGAAGAAGTTGAGGACGGTGAACAGCGCGATCAGGCCGGCGGCCACCAGTTGCGCGCCGCCCATTTTGAAGGAATAATCGCCCGACCCGATGGTGATCTGCGCGTTGGCCTGCCTCACGGCGGGGAAGAAGTAGCCCAGGTAGTCGGAGAAAGCCAAGGAGGCGGCGGCGATGGGCGCCGAGAATCCGGCGAAGAACGAGACCCATCCCGTCATGAAGCCCCAGGTCGGACCGTACGCGCGCGTCAGGTACACGTACTCGCCGCCGGAGCTTGGGAAATTGACGCCGAGTTCCGAATAGCAAAACGCTCCCACCAGCGCGAAGATCGCTCCCACCACCCAGATGCTCAAGACCAGGGAAGGAGCGCCCAAGTCGCCTGCCAGAAAACCGCTGGTGGTGAAGATGCCCGTCCCGACCATGTTCGAGACGACCAGCGCCGTCGCGCTGACGACGCCCAACTGGCGTAGGAGTCCGGGCGAACCGATGGAAGAAGTTTTGCCAAGAACCGATTTCTTTGGAGTCACCTGGACATTGTACGCCAAGCCGCATAGCATCAAGGTATGGTCGGGCTGCTCCTGCTCTGGTTTCCCGCCGGCCTGCTGCTCTCGGCTGGGGACGCCTACCAGGCCCAGCGGGACCGGATGATCGCCGAGCAGATCCAGGAGCGTGGCGTCCGCAGTCCCGAAGTCCTGCGCGCGATGCGTGCCACGCCGCGGCACCTCTTCGTGCCGGAACCGATGCGCCCGCAGGCGTACCAGGACACCCCGCTGCCCATCGGCTATGGCCAGACGATTTCGCAGCCTTACATCGTCGCGGTGATGACGGAGTTGCTCGCGCCCGCGAAAACGCAGAAAGTCCTCGAGATCGGCACCGGCTCCGGCTACCAGGCCGCGGTGCTATCGCCGCTGGTGGGCCGGCTCTTTTCAATCGAAATCGTGCCGGAATTGGCCCAGCAGAGCGCGGGCCTTCTGAAGACGCTGGGCTACGCGAACGTGACCGTCCGGCAGGGCGATGGCTACTTGGGCTGGCCCGCGGAGGCCCCCTTCGACCGGATCATCCTCACCGCCGCACCGCCGGAGATACCGAAGGCGCTGCTGGACCAGTTGAAGCCCGGAGGCAAGTTAGTGGCTCCGGTAGGTGCGAGCGCGCTCGATCAGGAACTGGTCGTCTTCGACAAAGGCCCCGACGGCAAGATCCGCCAACGGTCCGTCTTCCCTGTGCGCTTTGTGCCGATGGTGCGGCCAGGGCGGTAGTGGTCTGGGCCAAGCAGAATGCCCATTATCCCTGGTGGCGCAGGCGCCCGTTGTCTGTCCCCTGCGTGGGCGGGCATAGCGGTTTGCTGCGATTGGCAGACCACAAACTGCGATGGTCTGCCCCACCGGGCCAGTAACGAAGCAAGTTGCAGTAAATTGCCAGTAACCGCTCGTGCGGTGGCTCCTGGCCGTGCTATGATCGAGCCACGCTTGGAGTACCTGGGAAAAATCAAAATCAGAGAGGCTAAGACTATGCGACGCATCGCAACAAAGTTATTTATCGGCGTGGCGATCACGGCCATCGGGATGTTGGGGGCCGACAGTTCGGTCGGAACCTGGAAGTACAATGCCGCCAAATCCAAGACCACGAGCACAGACCCGGTCAAGAGCCAAACCGATGTGCGGGAGGCAACCCCCGACGGAGGGCTGAAGTTGACACGGAGCGGACAGACGATGGGTGGTGTTCCCCTCAATTACACATTTGTTTACAAGTACGATGGCAAGGAATATCCGGTCACGGGAGGACCGTTTGACACCATTACCGTCAAACGGATCGATGCGCTCACGACGAGCTGGGAAGTGAAAAAGACTGGCGGGAAGTACCATTTTACAGGTCGAACCGCCATTTCCAAAGACGGCAAAACGCTGACGCAGACTTCCTCAGGCATCGACGCCGACGGAAAGCCTGTGACCCAGACATTAGCTTTCGACAGGCAGTAGCGGGTGGCTGGCGGGGGCAGGCGGAAGCGCCTGCCCTACCGCGGAAACGAGGGGATTCGGGTTTTCGGCTCTACTGGTGCGCTTGACATTGCCCCCCAATGTTTAATACCGTGGCCCAAAGGGGGAGGGATGCATGGCCGTGGAACGGCGTAGCCTCATTCGTTGGATTTTGGGTGGTGGGTTCACCGCTTCCATCGTTTCATTCCTGTATCCCGCTCTCAGCTTCATGAATCCGCCCGCCGTGCCGGAAGCGGCCGTGAACGAGGTGGCCGCGGGCAAGGTATCGGATCTGAAGGCGAACAGCGGCAAGATCGTACGCTTCGGCAGCCGGCCGGTGCTGCTGATCCGCCTGAACGAGACCGACTGGCGGGCGTTTTCCGCGGTCTGCACTCATCTCAATTGCACGGTCCAGTATCAGGAGGCCGGCCGCCAGATTTGGTGCGCGTGCCACAACGGTCTCTATGACCTGAATGGACGGGTGATCTCCGGACCTCCGCCCAGACCTCTGGAAGAGTACACGGTACACGTCCGCGGAGAAGCCGTCGTGGTGTCGCGCCGTGCGTAGCGGGAGAAGAGGGAGCGTGTCCTTGGCCGCCAACAAGAAAGCCGTTCTGGAGTGGCTGGACGAGCGTCTCGGGCTCGGCGGCGTCCGCGAGTTCCTGGGTCATAAGAGCGTGCCGGTGCATTCGGCAACCGCCTGGTACTACTTCGGCGGCATCACGCTGTTTCTGTTCGTCATCCAGGTACTCACCGGCATCCTGCTGCTGCTGTACTACCGGCCGACGCCCTCGGAGGCGTACGAGAGCGTGCAGTTCATCATGACGCGCGTGCAGTTCGGCTGGCTGGTGCGATCGGTGCATAGCTGGTCGGCGAACCTGATGATTCTGTCGGCCTTCGTGCACATGTTCAGCGTGGTCTTCCTGCACGCCTACCGCAAGCCGCGCGAACTGACCTGGCTCAGCGGCATCGCGCTGCTGGGGCTGGCGCTGGGATTCGGCTTCAGCGGCTACCTGCTGCCTTGGAACACGATCTCGTACTTCGCCACGAAGGTCGGCACGGACATGGCCGCCAGCCTTCCCTGGATTGGCGAGCCGCTGGCACGCTTCCTGCGCGGAGGAGAGGATGTCGGCGGCGGGACGCTCACGCGCTTCTTCGGATTCCACGTGGCGGTGCTGCCCGGTCTCACGACGCTGTTCCTGCTGGTGCACCTGGCGCTGGTGCAGAAGTTCGGAATCAGCACGCCTCCGAAAGTGGAGGAGACTTACCGGCTCAAGTCGCAAAGCGTCCCGCAGATGCTGTTCTTCCCCAACTTCTTCTTGCGTGAGCTGATGGCCTGGTACGGAGCGCTGGCGGTATTGGGCGCCCTGGCCGCCCTGTTCCCCTGGGAACTGGGCGCCAAGGCGGACCCGTTCGCCTCGGCGCCCGCCGGAATCCGCCCCGAGTGGTATTTTCTGGCGCCCTTCTACACCTTGAAGCTGATCCCCAGCCACGTGCTTTTCATCGAGGGCGAACTGCTGGGGCTGATCGGATTCTCTCTGCTCGTCGCGTGTTGGGCCGTACTGCCCTTCTGGGCGGTGGGCCGGACGGGCGTGACGAGAACCAAGCTGGTCACGGGGGCCGGCGTAGTCTTGATCGGCTACCTGGTCACATTCTCCGCACTGGGGTACTGGCGATGAGGCACGCACACAAGATCTGGCCGCTGCTGGTCCTCTTCACGGGCCTCGCGTTCGGGGCGAAGGATTCCTGTACCGACTGCCACTCCGCGCTGGGAGGTCCGCTCCAGGCGCCCGTCGCCGGCATGCAGAACGACATCCACAAGCGCTTCGGTTTCAGTTGCGCCGATTGTCACGGCGGCAACGCCGGCGCCGACGACCCCACGGTCGCCATGAACCGGGGCCGCGGCTTCCTCGGCAAGCCCGCCCGCACCGCCATCCCGAAGTTCTGTGCGCGCTGCCACGCGGACGCGGCCTTGATGCACAAGTACGAGCCGCAACAGCGAGTGGATCAATACGCGCAGTACGTGACCAGCATTCACGGCCAGCGCATCGCCTCGGGCGATAGCGGGGCGGCGGTGTGTACCGACTGCCACGGCGTGCATGGTATTCGCGGGCGTGAAAGATAGTCTGTCGCCCGTCCACCCGTTGCGGCTGCCCGAGACCTGTGCGCGCTGCCATGCCGACCCGCAGCACATGGCGAAGTATAAGATCCCCACGGACCAGTTCGCCGAATACCGGAAGAGCGTTCACTGGGAAGCGCTCGAAAAGCGCGGGGATCTTTCGGCCCCCAGTTGCGCCTCTTGCCATGGCAACCACGGCGCCACGCCGCCAGGCGTCAGTTCCGTGTCCGCCGTCTGCGGCACCTGCCATGTGCTGATGGAGAACCTTTACGCGAAGAGCCCGCACCAGGCCGCCTTCGCCAGCATGGGGGTGGGGAGTTGCACCACCTGCCACAGCAATCACGCGGTGCTGAGGACATCCTCCGCCATGCTCGTCGGGCCGGACGCGGTCTGCTCCAACTGCCACGAGGCCACCTCCAAGGGAGGGCTGGCGGCGGCCCAAATGGGCGGCTCGATCGTGAAACTTCGCGCAGCCCTGGCGCGCTCGGATGCCAAGCTGGAGGAGGCATCCAAGGCCGGCATGGAAGTCTCCGAAGCGGTCATCAAGGAGGAGGATGCCAAGGAGACCCTGGTCAAAGCCCGGGTCGCGGTGCACGCGTTTCAACCGGATGCAGTGGAGAAGCCCGTCAATGATGGGCTGAAGATTGCCGCGGAGACCTATCAGGCCGGCGTGGGGGCCATGCAGGAGCGCGGCCGCCGCCGTGTCGGACTGGGAGTCTCGCTGGTTGCGATCTTGATTACGATGGCCGGACTGTGGATGGCCATCCGGCGGCACGAAGCCAAGCCGCGTTGAGGGGGCGTATGCGGTTCGCATCGGCGGTCCTCGCCATCATCTTTGCCGGCACGCTGTGGGGGCAGAAACTGGAGCCCGCCAGCAGCGCTGAGTTTTGTGGCCGTTGTCACCGGGCCATCCTCGAGGCCTGGAAGACCTCGGCCCATGCGAAGGCCATGGAGAGCCCGATCTTCCAGGAGGGCCTGGAGATGACCGCGGCCTCCCTCGGAGCGGGATCGGACAGAGTTTGCCTCGACTGCCATGCGCCGCTGGCGGCGTTGATCCAAGACGCCAGACTGCGGCAGAAGGTGAGCTGGGAGGGCGTCACTTGCGATTACTGCCACTCCGTGCGCGCCATTTCGTCGGTCAACGGCAACTGGAAGGCGACCGTCGAGTTGTCGCTCGTAAAGACCGGTCCCCTGAAGAACGTTGTGGCGCCGTCGCACGGCACGCAGTTCTCGGCCGTCCACACCTCTTCGCTCATTTGCGCGCCCTGCCATGAATACCGCAATTCGCTCGGCTTCGCAGTCCTGACGACTTACTCCGAGTGGCAGAAGAGCCGCTATGCCAAGGAGGGCAAGGATTGCCAGTCCTGTCACATGTACCAGGTAGCGGGTGATGTGGTGGACCCCAAGGTCAAGAAGACGCCCGAGGCCAAGGTGAATCTTCACGCCATGCCCGGCAGTCATTCCATCGAGCAGTTGAACAAGACCATCAAGGCCCAGATGTCAACGTCCCGGGAAGGCGATCGGCTCAAGGTGACGGTCCAGGTGGAGAACGTCGCCGCCGGACACTACGTTCCGACAGGCTCGCCGATGCGGCAGCTTGATTCTCGAAGTGACGGCGGCGCCCTTCGGCAGCGCTGAAATGCGCCAGGAGAGAGCCTACCGGCGCACGGTGGTGGACCAGCAGGACAAGCCCGTCACCTTCGAACCGTATGCGTTCCTGCGGGGCGCCAAGAACGTCGCCGACAACCGTCTGGCGCCCGACGAGAAGCGTGTCGAGACATTTACCTTCCCGCTCAAAGCCGGCGTTCAGGCACAAGTGGAGGCGACCTTCTGGTACTACTACTCGCCGCTAGCCCGGACCGAATCCCAGAAACGCATCACCTTCCTGAACGTCCGCCGCCTGGTGCGGTAGGCATGCCCGCTGTTTACGAGCGGTTGCCCCACTGGCGCCGTAGTTCGTCCAAGAACTTCTCGGGATCCTTCACTTCCATTAGGACCGCGGCACCGTCCCCCTTCGGTGGAAGCAGCAGCAGTCGCGTGCCGTCGGCCCGGTACATGCGAACCTTTTGACCGTTGGCAACCCGGAACCAACCGGAGCGGTAGTGCGAATTGGCGAAGCCGTTGGTGCGCATCGTCGGCCGCCACTCCCGGTCCACCGCGATGTCCACCAGCCTCATGCGGGCGACATCCACATCGGCTGCTCTTAGCGTCACCGGATAGAACCTGTCGTGAATCGTCAGTGCATCGGCAGTCAACGTGAGACTCGGGGGACCGGGCGAGTACAAGAAGGCCAACGCGACGGCCGCAAGCGACACGGCTCCAATGGCGACTCCGATCCACATGCCGGCCGAATTCCCGGCAGCGCGGGGCTCCAGTTGTCCCGCCGGCAGCTCCGGCACTTGCACTGGGGCCCGGATCGCCGCCAAGAAACCGTCTACGTCGTCGGGGCTGAACAGGGCGGTCTTCTCATCGGTAATCACAACGACCGTGTTCTGGCGATTGGTCACGTACCACCAGCACTTCCCGAACTCCGACGTTCGGAACAGACCGTAGTACCCGAACATTCCACCGCTGCCCCACAGCCGGATGCAGCCCCGCAGGTCATCCGATGTCGTCCGTCTTGCCTCGCGCACACGTTCCAAAGGGATCCGGGCCCCGCCAATCAGCCGCTTGACGACGATCGACCGCTCCGACACCGCATAGCCTAGCGGGGAGTACGCAAAGGACAGAACCACGACCAGGCCCAACAGGCACCCGACGAGAATGTTCTGAGTCAGGATTCCGGCGAATAGCAGGACTGCGAAAACGCCGGCCGAAATGATCTTGGTGGTGCGGTCGTAGGAGGCTGTGAATTCGGTCCGGCCTGGCAACATGGTGGTACGCTCCATCCGATTGTGCCACGCCGGCGGGTGGGGGCGGAGATCACCACAAAGACACGAAGACACAAAGGCACGGAGAAGAAAGGACTAAATTAGGCGGAGCCGGGACAAGTCGTTCTCGCCCCAAAGGGCCTGCAATTCCAGGATGGACCGCAAGGTCTTGATCTCGAAGGTTTCTCCGGCGCGATGAAAGGACACGGTGACGCGGCGCCCATCGGGGTGGCGATACAAGCGGTGCGCTCCGGACTGACGGTCGAGAGAAAAACCATCCCGGATGAGCGCCGAGATGATCTCGCGCGCGGTGACGCTGCGAAGGCGAGAGTAGTCAAGGGCCATCGATCAGACTATGACCGCGACCTGCGGCTCGGCCAGGATCTGGACTTGATCGGAAGGCTCCGAAGGCAGAGCTTCGCCGTGTTCCACCAGGCTGTCGACGACCATGCGCGCGACGTCCTGGATGTTTCGCAGCGCCTCCGCGCGGGTGTAGCCCCAGGTGGCGGCACCAGCCGAAACTAAGGCGGGGCAGTAGGCATGCCAGCGGTTTCCGTCGGGCTCAACGATCACCTTGAAGTTGTAGGTCATGGTGGACGCGTCCGTCTCCAGTATGGCTCAAAACGGCGCGCCAGCGGTGACGGAGAATGGGGACCACCACAAAGGCCCACAGGCTAAAGTTCGTCTTCTTAGTGTCTTTGTGCCTTGGTGGTGAAAAATCACCCGCCGCAGCACTTCTTGAACTTCTTGCCGCTGCCGCAGGGGCAGGGATCGTTGCGGCCGGCCTTCGCTTGAGGCGCGGGCTCCGTGTCGTCCAACGCGTCCGCCCCGGCGAAGATCTTCTTCCTGCCGTGCAGTTCCAGAAGGCGATCGAGCGCCGACTTGACCAGATCATCTTCCTCCGGGGAGAGCCCGTCCGCCAGATCCTGGATCTTCGCGAACACCTGGCGCGCATGCAGCGCCGTCACCTTGCCGGGAACCGCCGACGGCGTACGCGAACAGAGCCTCCGTCCGAAGATCCTCATGGAAGAAGAACTTCTCGAGTCTCCCCGCCTCGGCGTGCAGGCGCAGGAACCCAACTCCGATGATCGCCTGGCGTTGGAGCTCGACATCGGGATCATCGAGGTGCCGGGAGAAGAACGGCGCAAACGCCGGGTCCGCGGTCCGCCACATGGCTTCGAGCGCCGCGGCGCGGGCCTCCGGCCTTTCGTAGAACTCCAGAATGTGACGACTGCACCGCGGGATCGTCCGTGAACGCCAGCCCCAGCAGCGCTCCACAGCGCTCGGCGATGGGCGCCTCGGCATCCTGCAGGCGCTCCAGCATGGCGGCGCCGATCCCGTTCTTCTCGGTGAATCCGCGGAGCGCTTCCCAGGCCTTGCCGCGCACCGAGGGTTCGGGGTCCTTCAAAGCCAGATCGAAAATGCGCTGGCGAACCGCCTGGTCCTCCAGTTCGTCGTGATCGAAGCTGGCGATGGCATCCCGCCGGTACTCCGCCCAAGGGCATTCCAGATATTGAAGCCGCTCGACGGCGGTCAGCAGATCGAAGCGAGGACCTTCCACTTCCGGATAGTCGCTCCAGAGGTCGTAGGGGTCGAGTGCCGCGGCGGGCTCCGGTTCGTTCAGCCGCCGGATGGCGTAGCGTAGTTCACCCGCTGCCGCCGTGGGCAGTCCGTCCTCGGCGTCCAGCGCCTTCTGAAGTTCCGGGAGCGCCGCGGGATCGCCGTAGACGCCGAGCAGGAAGGCGCCCCCGTCGGGATCTTCGCGAAGCCGCTCCAGTAGCAGGTGTAAGACGCGCGGGTCCCGGACCTGCATGGCGGCCAGCAAAAACGCGAGCTCGGTCCCTTCCTCGGGTCCGAGTTCCTCATAGAGCGCGAGCAGCGGGCTGAGAGCCTCAGTCCCCAGCCGGCAGAACGCATCCAGAAGATCCTCCTGGATGTCGTACGGATAGCGGCGGATGACTTCGATAAGAAAAGGTAGGGCCTCGACGCGCGGCCGGAAACGAAACAGCGCGACGAGGTCGTCCTCCAACGGGACGGGGGCCTCGCGCTCTTCGAGACCGGTCCGCACCAGCTCCGGCAGGAACTCCTCGAAGCGGTCGAGGACCGCCCGGAGGAAGCGCTGGTCGATGCCGATGCGGCCGTCCATGGCCGCCCGCAACATCACGGACGGGGCTAGGGTGGCGTACTGATCCGGATGAAGCAGCACGGGGGTTCGGCGGCGCCTGGGCCGCTATTCCTCTTCTTTAACGACGTTTACCAGGACCTCGGCGGTGACATCGCGATGCAGCCGCACGGGAACCTTGTACTCGCCCAGTTGCCGGATCGGCTCGGCGAGCTGAATCTTGCGCCGGTCGATGTGATAGTCCTGCTTCTCCAATGCCTCGGCGATATCCTTGGAGGTCACCGACCCGAAGAGCTGGTCCATCTCGCCGGCCTTCTGGGCGATGGTCACCGTGACCCCGCTCATCAGCGTGGCCAGGTCCTGCGCCTCGCCCACCAGCTTGACCTCGCGGCGCAGGTGCCCCTGGCGCTCCTGCTCGACGATCTTCTTGTTGGATTCCGTGGCCAGAACGGCCAGCCGCTTGGGAAGGAGATAGTTGCGGGCGTAGCCGTCGGCCACCTTGACGAGGTCTCCGCGGTTGCCCAGTTTGTCGACATCTTCTCTGAGGATTAAATCCATGGCTGGCTCCTTACATTGCCGCCGCGAACGGCAGCAGCGCGATATTGCGGGCCTGCTTGATCGCTTCGCTCAGGCGCCTCTGGTGAGGAGCGCACACGCCCGTGATCCGGCGTGGCGTGATCTTCCCGCGCTCCGAAATGAAGGCATTCAGCAGCCGGATGTCCTTGTAGTTGATGTCGTCGATCTTCTCGACGCAGAAACGGCAGACCTTCTTCCGGCGGAAATACTGCTTTCTGCCTCCCGCCATCGCCTTGTCGCCGCCGGTCGGCCGCTGCGACGCACTCAGTGGTCTTCCTCTTTGTTCCGCCATGATTAAACTTGCTCCGTTTCTGTTTCAGGCAATCCGGGAAGCGCGATGGGCGCAACCGGCTCCCCGAGGGGCGCCTGCGGCGCGGGCGCCGCCTGCACCGGCCTGCGCGAGGCCCTCTTTTCCCGCTTCTTCTTGCGCTTCTCGATGCGCTTCAGCTTCTCGTCGATGCGCACCGTCAGAAATTTCAGGACGAGGTCGGAGACGCGCAGGCGCCGCTCGATCTCCTTTACCGTCTCGGGCGTCGCCGTGAATTGAATCAGGACAAAGAAGCCCTCGTTCAGCTTCTGCACCCGGTAAGCCAGCTTGCGGATGCCCCACTTGTCCACCTTGTCGACAACCCCTTCTCGCGATGTGATCACCTGCCGGACTTGCTCGATGACCTGCTCGATTTCCTCTTCGGCCGCATCCGGCTTCAAAATAAACAACTCTTCGTAGATTCTCATTCTTCCTCAGTCTTTTCACCGCGGGCGCGACGATTATATTTCGTCATGGACTTTTCGACGCCCTCGGAAATTACGGATGTCACTGCCTGGGCCGCCTGGTCCAACAGCTCATCCAACTGCTTCTTCTGCGCTCGCCGGAACGGCGCGAGCACAAAGCGCGCTCCATCTTCCACCCGGTAACCGGCGATCCCCAGCCGGACCCGGGCAAAATCCGTCGTACCGACCTCGCGCCCCACCGACTCCACTCCGTGGTGGCCGCCGGGAGACCCCTTCGCCCGAATGCGCATCGACATCCAGGGCAAGTCCAGGTCGTCGAAAACCAAAACCATTTCCCGCGGCGTCAGCCCGTGCTTTTCCAGCAGCAATCGAACCGACTGCCCGCTCAAATTCATGTACGTCTGCGGCTTCGCCAGCACCACCGCGCGGCCTTCCACAACCCCCTGGCCCACCAGCGCCAGGCACTCCTTCCGGCGAATCCGGATGCCCGCTTGCTCCGCCACTCGGTCCACCGTCAGAAAGCCCAGATTATGCGGCGTAGACTCGTAGTCCTGCCCCGGATTGCCCAGCCCCACCACCAGACGGATGGCCGGCGGCGGGCCGCCAGCCGCGGCATGTGGAGCGCGGGAGGTGAGAGGAGATTCCGGCTTTGCCGCGTTTTCTTCCACTTCCAACAATCCGCAGAACCCAACCTGCTCCCGCCGAGCGAGTTACTTCTTCTTGCCCTTTTCCTTTTCCTTGCCCTTCTCCTTCTCCTTGCCCTTCTCCTTCTCCTTGCCCTTCTCCTCGGTCGCCGCGCCCTCTTCTTCCTTCTTGCCCTTCTTCACGACTTCGGGTTCCGCCGCCGGCGCCACTGCGCCTTCCACGACCACCTCCGCGGCTACAACCTCTTCGGCCCTCAGAGCAACCACGTGCGCAATCACCGCCTCCGGCGGCGAGAGCAGTCGCATGAAGCCGCTCAGCGGAACGTCGGAAGCGCGCAACGCCTGTCCCATCCCCAACCCGGTCACATCGACTGTGAAGAACCCCGGAATCTCGTCGGGCAGACACTCGATTTCGATCGCGCGCGTCACCACCGTCAACAACCCGCCCTCCTGCTTGACGCCCACCGGCTCTCCGTCCGTATGGACCGGAACCGAGACCCGCAGGCGCTTGGTGAGATCGATGCGCTTCAAATCCACATGCAACACAAACTCCTTGACCGGGTCCAGTTGCCAGTCCACGATCATGACCGGCGTGGTTTCGCCCCCGGTGATCGCCAGATCGAAGATCGTGTTGTGCCCGGAGTCGCTGCGCAGGATCTTTAAAACCTGCTTGGGATCGACGGCCACCACGACCGCCTCCGCGCCGGACCCGTAGATAACCGCCGGGGCCATGCCCTTCGCGCGCAGCCTGCGCGCTTCGTTCTTTCCCCTGGTTGTCCGCATTTCGGCGGCAACCGTGATCGCCTTCCTCATTCCTATCTCCTAGTACCGGGGCGCAGGTCCGATGGACGTGGGCTGCGTTGCCCGGCTCCTTTCTCAAACGAATAAAGTACTGACCGAGGTCTCCTCGTGGATCGACTGGATCGCGCGCGCCAGCAGGGGCGCGACCGAGAGGCTGCGAATATGCTTGGACCGCCGGGCCTCCTCCCGTAGAGGGATCGAATTCGTGAAAACCACTTCCTTCAGCCCCGACTCGGCGATGCACTTGACGGCGGACCCCGACAAAACCGCGTGCGTGGCGCAGGCCCTCACGCTGACGGCCCCCTGATTGAGCAACGCCTTGGCCCCTTTCACCAGGGTACCAGCCGTATCGATCAGATCGTCCACGATGAGGCAATTCCGGTTCTTCACGCGCCCGATGATGTTCATGACCTCGGCCACGTTCATGGCTTCGCGCCGCTTGTCGATGATGGCCAGGGGAGCGTTCAACCGCTTGGCAAAGGCCCTGGCGCGTTCCACGCCGCCGGCGTCCGGCGACACAACCGTCAGGTTCCCGAGCTCCTGCTCCTTGAAGTACTCGATCATCACCGGCGTTGCGAAAAGGTGGTCCACCGGGACATCGAAGAACCCCTGGATCTGCGCCGCATGCAGGTCGAGCGCCAGAATCCGGTTCGCCCCCGCCCGCTCCAGCAGGCTGGCGATGAGCTTGGCCGAAATCGGCACCCTCGGCTTGTCCTTGCGATCCTGCCGCGCGTAGCCGTAGTAGGGCAGAACGGCGGTGATACGGTCGGCCGAGGCGCGCTTGAGCGCATCGATCATCAGCAGCAGTTCGAAGAGATGCCGCTCGACCGGCGTGGAGGTGGGCTGAACCACGAACACATCCGCGCCCCGGACGTTCTCCTTGACCTGCACGTAGATCTCGCTGTCGGAGAAGGTCTTCACATCCGCGACCCCCAGCTCACAGCCCAGGCAGGCGCAGATCTCCTCGGCCAGGGGGCGGTTGGCCGTCCCCGTGAAAATCTTAAAGCGCTTGAACCCTACCTGGCGTCGCGACTTTGCGGCGGCCATATCTCCTCATCCACGTGAGCCTCCAGACGGCGCCACCAGCGGGCGCGATAGCTCGCCCGGCTCACGAAACTAAACGGAAAGACTCTCTCCTCATGAAAATGTGGGAGGGCTTCCTTCAACTCATCCCGGGTGCGGAAGATCCCGAACAACGCCGCGCCACTGCCGGTCAGCAGCGCCGGGTCCGCCCCCAGCCTCAACAGGGCCTTCTTAATCGACTCCAGCCGGGGATGCCGGCGGAAAACGACCTCTTCGAAATCGTTCTCCCCAGACCCGCAATCGGTCCCCCCGGACACTCCGGCAGTATTGCGCCAAACTCTAGACTGGAAACTACTTATCATATTTCCTGGCGCGTCGAATGTCAACCTCCGGCCCAGCCCACGGTAGGCCTCGGGAGTCGAAACGTGGATGGCGGGCGCCACCAGCAGGCCTCGCGAACGCGGCGGGTCCGGCAATGGGTAGACCTCGCTGCCCCTCCCGATGCCCAGCGCGGCCCCTCCCACCAGGAAGAATGGCACGTCGCTGCCCAGCTCGCTTGCCAGCCCGATGAGCACGTCCATGGGGATCCGCCGGCCCGCCAGCGCGGGCAACGCCAGCAACACCGCCGCGGCGTCGCTCGAACCCCCGCCCAGGCCCGCCCCCATCGGAATCCGCTTCTGGAGCCGGAACCTGACCACACCCGTGCGGCGCATGGCCTCCATCGCCAGCCGCGCCGCGCGCAGAATCAGGTTGTCGGGGATGTCCAGGTCGGACTCCAGCTCGAGCTTGGTGCGGCGAGCCGGAACGAACTCCACCTCCAGCTTGTCGGCGAGCGAAATGGTCTGGAAAACGGTGCGCAGCTCGTGGTAGCCGTCGGCCCTCTTATGCAGGACCTTGAGCCCCAAATTGATCTTCGCGAGCGCATCCACGGTCGCCCGGCGAGGTCCTGACGTCATTTGTCGTATTGCAGCAGGGAGAACACGTCGTAGCCCGGCAGCTTCTCGCGACCGTGGAGAAAATCGAGTTCCACCACAAACCCGAAGCCCGCCACCTTGCCTCCCAACTTCTCCACCAGCCGCCCGACGGCCGCCGCCGTGCCGCCGGTGGCCAGCAGGTCGTCCACGATGAGGACGTTCTGGCCCGGCTGAATCGCGTCCGCATGGACTTCGAGAGAGTCGGTCCCGTACTCGAGCTGATACGTCTCCCGGACCGTCTTCGCCGGCAGTTTGTTCGGCTTGCGCACGGGGATGAAGCCCGCGCCCAGCGCGTAGGCCAGGGCCGGAGCGAAAATGAACCCGCGGGCCTCGATGCCCAGGACCAGGTCCACACGCGTGTTCCGGTAGTGCGCCTGAAGGGCGTCGATTACGCTCTTGAACCCTGCCGCATCCTTGAGCAGAGTCGTGATGTCGTAGAAGAGGATGCCCGGCTTCGGAAAGTCCGGCACCTCCCGGATGATCTCTTTGAGATGTTCCATGCTTACTCGATGTGAAAACCTATGTATTTTATCATCGGGGCCTCCTGCTCATCGACGCCCCTGACATCGGCCCAGCGGGGCCCTTTGGAAAGATAACCGCTGAATTCGGACACCGGACCCGCCGGCCCCGTCACGTAGACCTCCACGCGTCCGTCGTCGAGATTCTTCGCATATCCCGCGAGCCCCAGCTCGTGGGCCGCCCGCTCAACGAAGTACCTGTATCCCACCCCCTGCACGCGCCCCCGCACGAGGTACCGCCGGGCAATGCGCGGACCTGAGGGGACGGCCTTGCCCATGGAAATCCCATCGTAACAGTTCCGGCCACCACGGGCCGCTCAGTTGGCTTGCAGCTCTCACGGACCGGCTGGGATTGACCTCCACACGAATCGTGTGTAGGATCAGTTCAGGATGTATCCCCATGAACACGCGCATTAACGTCCTCCTCCCTGAGGAGACCGTCAGAGTGCTTGACCGGCTGGCTCCCAGAGGCAGCCGGAGCCGCCTCATTTCCGAGGCGGTGACGTACTACGTGACCGCCAATGCCAAGCGCAATCTGGCCAAGCGGCTAAAGCGGGGCGCCGTGGCCAGCGCCCAGCGGGATCTGGAGATTGCGGAGGATTGGTTCACGCTCGATGAGGAAGCATGGCTGCCCCGAAAGCTGAAGAAAACCAAACCGTAGCCCAGCCCCGCCGTGGTGACATCTACCTGGTCGACTTCGATCCCACGAAAGGGCACGAGATCAAGAAGACGCGGCCGGCGTTGGTGATCCAAAACGACATCGCCAACCGGTATAGCCCTATCACCATCGTGGCTGCCATCACTTCGAAGTTCGGCGCCCCGCCGTATCCAACGGAGGTCGTCATGGAACCTCAGGAGAGTGGCTTGCCGCAAAGATCGGCGGTGGTCTTGAACCAGGTCCGCTCCGTCGACCGCCGGCGTCTCATCCGGCGCGTCGGCCGGGCCAGCGCCGGCACGATGCGGAGAGTGGACCAGGCGCTTGGAATTAGCGTGGGTCTAATCGACCTCGGGGGCCGGTCCCCTGATCGTTAGCCCCCCCCGCACCGCGCTAGAATCCTGAGTATGGCCTTTCCCATCCAACGCATGCGGCGGCTGCGCGCCACCGAATCCCTGCGCAACCTGGTGCGCGAAACCCACCTGGAGCCCTCGCAGTTCGTGCTGCCGCTGTTCGCCTGCCCGGGCGAAGGCGTGCGCCGCGAGATCGGCGCCATGCCGGGCAACTATCAGCTTTCCGTCGACGAGCTCGTCAAGGAATGCGCGGAAACCGCGTCGCTCGGCATCGGCGGCGTGATGCTGTTCGGCCTCCCGGAAACCAAGGACGAATGGGCCTCGGAGGGTTACGCCGAAGACGGTATCGTGCAGCGCGCCGTGCGCGCCATCAAGCGCGAGGTCCCGCGGTTGGTCGTGATCACCGACGTCTGCAACTGCGAGTACACCAGCCACGGGCATTGCGGCAAGGTGGTGGATGGCGACGTGGATAACGACGCCACCCTCGAATGGCTGGCCGCTTCCGCGCTTTCCCACGCGCGGGCCGGAGCCGACATCGTCGCGCCTTCCGACATGATGGACGGCCGCGTGGCCGCCATTCGCAAGACCCTCGACCAGAGCGGCTTCCAGAAGACTCCCATCCTCTCCTACGCCGCCAAGTTCGCTTCGGTCTTCTATGGCCCCTTCCGCGAAGCCGCCGAATCGGCCCCCCAGTTCGGCGACCGGCGCAGCTACCAGATGGACCCGGCCAACGGGCGGGAGGCCATGCGCGAGATCGAATTGGATATCGAAGAGGGCGCCGACATGATCATGGTGAAGCCGGCCATGCCCTATCTCGATTTGATCCGCCAGGCTCGAGACCGCTTCGACGTGCCCGTCGCCGCATACCAGGTGAGCGGCGAATTCAGTATGATCGTGGCCGCGGCGCGCAACGGCTGGCTGGACCACGACCGCGCCATGCTCGAGAGCTTGACCTCCATCCGCCGCGCCGGCGCCGGCGTCATCCTGACCTACTTCGCCAAAGCCGCCGCGCGTGCTCTTTGATTCGGGTAGTCAGGCGAAACCGCCTGTCTTACGTGCGTACCGAACGAGGTGATTCTGAAATGAAACATGCCGTCGCCTTGATCCTGATGTCGGCGTCGATGATCAGTGCGCAGAACTTCACGCGCGGCCTGGGCGTCTATCCCGGCGATCCGAGGCAGTTCTTTGGGCCCTCGATGGCAATCGATTCGGCCAACTATCGCAACCTGGCGTTGCGACGCGCGGCCTATCACTCCTCGAGTTACGACTACAACCTGACCGCGACCTTGATCACCGACGGGATCAAAGACACGGTGATGCCCCGGACGATTGCGGTTTCGACGAGCGCCGGTGGTCCCAACAACACGCCCGGTGAGCTCTCCCGCATCGATCGCGAGACGTTGCTCGATGACAATGTGACCTCCGCAACCGCCATCACCGGCCCCAAGGTGTGGATCCAATTCGAATTGCGCGGCGGCGCCGCACCGCTCGAGGTGGATAAATTCGAAGTGGTTCCCCGCGCCGGCTTTAGCGGCTTCCCGGGACGCGGTGGCCCGCAACCAGCCGCGCAGCCGCAGCCGGGTCCTTGGACCTTCCTCGTGTCCGGGTCCGACGACGGGCAGTCCTGGAAGGAGTTGGGACAGACCGGCGGCAGCGAGCGTCCTATGGGACCCGGATTCCGGCCGGCCGTCCAGCTCTATTCGCCTTCCCGCAGCCGGTTCTTCCGGCTGGAGCTGACGGGTCCCGCGAACACCCGCTGGAATTTTTCGGAAGTGTTCATGTTCAACAAGGGCGCGCGGGTGAAGATTGGCGGTCCGTATTCCTTCACCAGCGCCTGGATGAGCGCGGGCACGGGCGAGGATTGGGTGTACGTCGATCTCGGCGCGCCTTGCGCTTTCGACCGCGTCACGCTGAGTTGGATCCGCCGCGCCTCCGCTGGCTCGGTGCAGGTGTCCGAGGATGCCGCAAAGTGGACCACCCTCCAAGCGCTCCCCTCGGGCCCTGGCCTGACAGACGACATCAAGCTGGCGCAGCCGGCCAAGGGGCGCTACGTCCGCGTTCTGATGACCCAGGCCGCTTCTCCGGAAGGTTACGTCTTAAGTGAGTTGGAAGTCTTCGGCCGCGGCGGCCCCGTGGCCCGGCCCAAAGCGGCCCCGCTGGCGCAGGCCGGCGGCCGGCGCCTGCTCGCCGGCGGCGCCTGGCGCGTGCAGCGCGATTCCCTCGTCAAGGGCGGCCCCGACGCCATCTCCAAGGTCGGTTTTCAGGACACCGACTGGGTGATTGCCACCGTGCCCGCCACTACCCTGGTCAGCTACCTGAACGTGGGCGCGATCCCCAACCCGGATTTCGGCGACAACCAGTTGCAGATTTCCGACTCCTTTTTCTACGCCGATTTCTGGTACCGCAACGAGTTCGTCGCGCCTGCCGCCGGCCCCCGCAAGCACGTCTGGCTAAACTTCGACGGCATCAACTGGAAGGCCGACGTCTACGTGAACGGCGAGAAGGTGGGCCGCATCGACGGGGCTTTCATGCGCGGCAAGTTCGACGTGACCAAACAGATCCGGCCGGGCGTCAAGAACGCGATCGCGGTTCTGGTCATCAAGAACGCCACCCCGGGCAGCATCAAGGAGAAGACCGCTCTGAGCACCGGGCTGAACGGCGGCGCGCTCGGCGCCGACAATCCGACCTTACCACGCCACCGTCGGCTGGGACTGGATTCCGCCGGTCCGCGGCCGCGACGACGGCATTTGGGCCGACGTTTACCTCACCTCGACCGGCGCCGTGGCTCTGGAGAATCCGTTCGTGAACTCGACGCTGCCGCTGCCGGACACCTCGCGCGCGGACCTTTCCGTCGAGGCGACCCTGCGGAACCTGGAGGCCCGGACCGGTCGCGGGAACCCTCCGGGGCACGTTCGGAACGACGGCGTTTGCAGCGCCGGTAACGCTGGAAGCTTCCGCCACCAAGACCGTCAAGCTCGATCCATCCACCACGCCGGCGCTGCGGCTGGCCAATCCCAAGCTCTGGTGGCCCAACGGATACGGCGATCAGTACCTCTATCCGGTGAAACTCGAATTCGTGGCGGCGGACAAGACCGTCTCCGATTCGAAGTCCTTCCGGAGCGGCGTCCGCCAGATGACTCACAGCGAGGAGGGCGGCAATCTCAGACTCTGGGTGAATGGCCGGCGCTTCATCGCCCGCGGCGGAAACTGGGGCCACCCCGAGTCGAACCTGCGCTACCGCGCCCGCGAATACGACGTCGCCGTCCGGTACCACAAGGACATGAACTTCACCATGATCCGCAACTGGGTCGGGCAGACCGGCGACGAGGCCTTCTATGACGCCTGCGACAAGTACGGCATCATGGTGTGGCAGGACTTCTGGCTGGCCAACCCCGTCGACGGTCCGAACCCCGACGATCCCGCCCTCTTCATGGCCAACGTGAAGGACTACGTTCTCAAGATCCGCAGTCATCCTTCGATCGGAATCTACGTCGGGCGCAACGAGGGGGACCCGCCGCCCGAGATCGACAAACCGATCCGGGCCCTGCTGCCCGAGATCCACCCCGGCATCCACTACATCTCGAACTCCGCGATGGGAGTGGTGAGCGGCGGCGGTCCCTACCGCATGCAGCCTCTCAAGAACTACTTCCTGCAGCGCGCCACGCCCAAGCTGCACAGCGAGATGGGCATGCCCAATATCATGACCCTGGACAGCATCCGCCTGACCATGGCCGAGAAGGACATGTGGCCTCAGGCCGCCGTGTGGGGCCTGCACGATTTCACCACCGCCGGCGCCCAGGGCGGCCAGTCCTTCCGCGACACCATCGACAAGGGCTACGGCGGCGCAAAGAGCGCCGAGGAGTGGGCCGAGTTGGCCCAGTTCGTCAACTACGACGGCCATCGCGCCATGTTCGAGGCGCAGAGCAAGAACCGCATGGGCCTGCTCATCTGGATGAGCCATCCATCCTGGCCGACTTTCGTGTGGCAGACCTACGACTACTTCTTCGAGCCCACCGCCGCCTACTTCGGAGCGAAGAAGGGTTCCGAGCCGCTGCACATTCAGTGGAACCCCTCGACGGACGCCGTCGAAGTCGTCAACTACAGCGCCGGCAACCAGACCGGGCTGACCGCGCGCGTCGAGATCCTCAACATCGACGGCACGCGCCAGTGGGAGAAGACGGCTACCCTCGACAGTCGGGAAGACAGCGTTGCATCTCCCATCAAGCTCGAATTCCCGGCCGGCCTTTCGCCCACCCACTTCCTCCGCATGACTCTCAACCAGGGCGCCCGGAGGGTTTCCAGCAACTTCTACATGCGCGGCGTGCAAGAGGGCGATTTCCGCGCCATCCGCGAATTGCCGAAGGTGAAACTTGAGGCCAGGACGACAGCCGCCCAGCAGGGCGGCCGCTGGGAGCTCAGCACCACGATGAAGAATCCGTCCAAGACCCCGGCGCTGCTCATCCGGCTGAAGGCCGTCCGTGCTAGGAGCGGCGACCGCATTCTCCCCGCCATCTACAGCGACAATTACATCGCCCTGATGCCGGGAGAATCGCGCACCATCCTGACCGAGCTCGAGATCGCCGACGCGCGCCGGGAACCCCCGCGCATGCTAATCGAAGGCTTCAACACCGACTAACAACCAGGGACAGTACACGCTGACCCCTGGTGGCGCAGGCGATCGTTTTCCGTCGCCTGCGTCGGCTGGGCAGAACGGTTCAACCGGGGACAGTCGATACCGGAACCGGCCTTGATCGCAGACAACCAAGATGCGTGACAGATCTGCCGGTTCGCTGGCCAGCCTCTCTGCGAGGTCCGCGAGCCTGGGCTCTTGATTCTTGGTCGATCTTGAGGCTAGCCGGCGAAGCAACAGGCGGCGTCTGCTAGATGGCGTACCCGTTCGAGGCCGACTTCAGTCGGCTCGGAGTACTCCATCGGAACGCCACTCGAGCGCCGCACCCGCGATCCTCACGGGTCGCGCGCTGCACGATATCCTCCTCCACCGGTAGGATGCCGAAGACGACGTCGGCCCGCACCGATTGGGGGGTCGTCAAAGGCACCACGTGGGTGGCCCGCACGAATTCCACGGAGTTCTTCGGAAGGGGCTGAACGCGGAAACCGCCAGCCCGCCGATTAAGGCGTAAGGAATACCGAGGGCCTCCAGGGAGGATACCAGTTCCCCCAGCGCTGCCTCGAGTTCGGTCACCGAGCCCTGCCGAGCCGCGCCAGCCCTTGCCGCATCTTCTGGATGCCGAGTTTTTCCGGATCCGGGTCCGCCATCTGCGCCTCGCGTGGGAGCCATTCCCGGATCGCCCCGATGTCCGCCAGAATAGCGGCGGGCGTCCGCTCGACCGGGGCCTGCTCCGCCTCCCAACGGTGAAACGCCGCCCACTGCCGGCCTCGCTCTGCGTACTGCTCCCGCTTCGTCATCCAGCCTCAATTCTACCAATGCGGCGCCCCCCAGTAGTCGAAATACTTTTCTCTTGACAGCAACCCGTACATGGATTACACTTGTAATCCATGACGCGCGAAAAGACTTCTATTCCACGGATCTCCGACGCCGAGTGGCTCATCATGCGCGTGCTCTGGGCAAAATCCCCGGCCACGGCCAGGGATGTGGTCGCGGCGCTCGACGAGGACACTCGCTGGAATCCAAAGACCGTCCTCACCCTCATCAACCGGTTGGTGGACAAGGGCGCCGTGGGCTTCAACAAAGAGGCGCGCACCCACCTGTACTACCCCAAGGTGGCCGAGCGCGAGTGCGTGAGAGTCGAGAGTCGGTCGTTTCTCGAGCGGGTCTACGGAGGCGCGGTCCAGCCGATGCTGGCCCACTTTGTCGAGGAGACCACCCTCACCAAACAGGACATCGCGGAGCTGCGGCGGATTCTGGACGAGAAGAAGCCGGCGGGCCCGAAGGGCGGAAAGGCAAAACCGTGATTCCAGCCATGGGGACCTTCACCAGCAGGTTGCTGGAGATGTCGTGGCAGGCCAGCCTGCTGATATGCGCGGTGTTCCTGGTTCGCTGGCTGCTCGGGCGGCGCATGCCGGCCCAGTGGCGGCACGCGCTTTGGCTCCTGGTACTACTCCGCCTGCTTCTCCCATGGACGCCGTCGAGCCGTTTTTCCATATACAGCGTCGTCCCCAGTCCGATCCAGACAGCCACGGCACGACCGCCCGCGGTTACCACCCTCGTCGGTGACGTCGTCGTGCAAAGCAAGGCCGTCTCGCCGGACCAAGGGCGCGTCAGCGCCATTACGGCGGTCTGGCTGATTGGCGCGGCGAGCTTCGCAATCTGGCTGCTGGCGCAGGCGGTCTCGACGATCCTGGCGTTTCGCGGGCGTCGACCCGTCACGGATAAAGCCATTCTCGAGCTGCTCGAGGACTGCAAGGAGGAACTCGGGATTCGCACCTACCTGGCCATCGTCGAGACGCCCCACACGAGGGCTCCCGCGCTCTTTGGTTGGATCAGGCCGCGGCTGCTCCTCCCGCCCAGCATCCTCGACACCCTGAGCCAGGATCGATTACGGCACGTCTTTCTGCACGAGTTGGCGCACCTCAAGCGACACGACATCGCCCTCAATTGGCTGGCTGCTGGAGCGCAAGCGCTCCACTGGTTCAATCCGCTGGTCTGGCTCGCCTTCCAGCAGGCGCGCCTCGACAGGGAACTGGCGTGCGACGAACTGGCGCTCGCGCGCTTGCAGGATAACGAGTCCGGCGATTACGGACACACCATCCTCGATTTGCTCAACACCTGGGCCCAGCCGAAGCGCCTGCCCTCGTTGGCGGCAATCACCGAGGATGTCAATCAAGTTAAAAGGAGGATTCAAATGGTGGCCGCATACAAGAAAGGTCAGCACGCATCTGTTTTCGCTTCCGTGGCGATTCTGCTCGTGCTCGGTGTTGTTTTCATGGTGGACGCCCGAACCGGCGCAGCGCAGCAGGCCGGATCGGGCGCCCCGGTGGCCCTCGGCGCGGCGGACCCGCAGTCGCCCCCCGTCGATGCCGCGATAAAGTCCGCCACGGCCTGGACAGCGGTTCTCGATTCCGGCGATTGCGGCCAGGCGTGGGAAGGAATGCACTCCGTAGTGAAAGGGAAGATTTCACGGGAGACCTGGGCCGGTCTGTGCACGGAACTGCGCCGCCTCGAAGCCGCCGAGCGCGGCGCAGTGGTTTCGCGCAAGGCCGCGCAGATCGAGTACATCGCAGGGCTCCCCATGGAACTCGGAGACGGCATCAGCATCCGCTTCCAAAGCAAGTACGAGAAGGGCGAATTCCCCGGCCCGAAGATCCTGCTCGCCAAGGACAAAGACGGCGTCTGGAAAATGGTGCGCATGGACAAGGAATGAGGAATGGGCGGCAAGAAGAACACAGAACTCAGAACCCAGAACTAGGAAGCCGGAGTTCCGGAGCGCGGGCGGCATTCTGTGTTCTGAGTTCTGTGTTCTGAATTCTCTGTTCGTGCTACCGTGTCCCTATGTCATCACGTTCAGCCCCCGCCCAGGCAGTTTCGCCGGCACAAGCAGTCCCCGTCTTTCTGGCCTTTCTCGCCATGGGATTCCTGGACGCGGTGGGCCCCTTCGTCAGCCAGGCCAAGCAGCAGTTCGATCTCTCAAACTTCACCGCCCAACTGGTCGCCTTCACCGGCTTCATCATGTTCGGAATCCTGGCGGTGCCCATGGGGATCTATCAGGACAAGAAGGGCAAAAAGTTCATCCTGATTCTGGGTCTCGCCATCATGCTGGGGAGCGTGCTGATCCCCACCCTCATGGGGCTGTCGACGTTCCCGGTTTTTCTGCTGACCATCCTGTTGTTGGGCGCCGGCGGCACTACCCTCCAGGTTGCCGGGAATCCCCTGATGCGGGACGTCTCGGCCGAAGATAAGTACTCCCGGAACCTCTCGCTCGCTCAGTTCGTCAAGGCCATCGGATCGCTCTCGGGCCCGCTGATCCCGGTGATCGCCGCCAGTGCCTTCGGCCTCGGCTGGCAGGTGGTTTTCCCGGTCTACAGCGTGGCCATCGCCATCGCGCTGATCGCCGGGCTGACCTTGAAAGTGCCGGCCGCCTCTGCCCCCGACGGCCGCAAGCCGGCCACCGTCGGCTCCTGTCTGGCCTTGCTGAAGAGCGGCTACGTGACCATGATGGTGCTCGCCATTTTCCTGTACGTTGGCGCTGAGGTGTGCGTAAGCTCCGGAGCGCCCCTCTATTTGAAGGACCGTTTCGGCGTGGACATTAACAAGGTCGGCCTGCTTGGCACGGGGCTGTTCTTCCTGGCGCTGACGATCGGCCGCTTCTCCGGCGGGGTGATCCTCAACTGGCTTAAGCCGAAGGTGTTCTTCGCCATCACCTGCGTGCTGTCCGTTGTGGGGCTGCTGGGCTTGTTCATCCCCAGCGGCACCGTCGCCGGAATCAGCTTCTTCCTGGTCGGGCTCGGTTTCGCCAACATCTTCCCGCTGGTCTTCTCGATCACCATCGACCGCATGCCGGAACACACCAACGCATTGTCGGGCCTGATGGTGATGGCGATTGTCGGCGGCGCTTTTGTGCCACCGCTGATGGGCTGGCTGGCCGATGCCTCCGGCTCCGTCCAGACGGGCTTCTTCGTGCCGCTGATGGCGATCCTGTACATCTTGTGGGTGGCTTTGATGAGTTTCCGGAAAGCGCCGGCAGCGGCTTAGGCAGCAACAGGGGAGACCATTCAGATGGAATTCAGCAAAGACCCGCGCATCGTACTGACACTCGACGCCGGCGGCACGAACCTGAAATTTTCCGCCATTCGCGGCGACCAATTGCTGGCCGGCCCGATCTCGATTCCGTCCGAAGCCAACGACCTCGATCGCTGCCTCGGCAACATCGTCAAGGGCTTCCAGATCATACAAGACCTTGTGCCGCTGCCGCCCGTGGCGATCAGTTTCGCCTTCCCCGGACCGGCCGACTATCCCGCCGGTATCATCATGAACATCGGCAATCTACCGGCGTTTCGCGGCGGAGTGGCCCTGGGCGCATTCCTCGAGGACAGGTTCGGGATTCCGGTATTCATCAACAACGACGGCGACCTGTTCGTGTATGGAGAGGCCATCGCCGGCTTCCTTCCCTATGTGAACGGCCTGCTCGAAAAGGCCGGCAGTCCGAAGCGCTACAAGATCCTCTTCGGACTCGCGCTGGGAACGGGCCTGGGCGGCGGCATCGTGCGCGACGGCGAGTTGTTCATCGGGGACAACTCCAACGCCGGGGAAGTCTGGCTGTCGCGGAACAAGCTCGACCCCACCATCAACGCGGAGGAGGGTGCCGCCATTCGCGCCGTGCGCCGTGTCTACGCCCAGGAATGCGGGATGCCATTTGAGATTGCGCCGGAGCCCAAGGACATTTTCGAGATCGGCATGGGCCGGGCCGAAGGCAACCGGAGCGCGGCCATCGAGGCATTCCGGCGCATGGGAGAGGTTGCGGGCGACGTGCTCGCGCAAGCCCTCACCCTGGTGGACGGCCTGGCTGTGATCGGCGGCGGCATCTCCGGGGCCAGCGCTCTGTTCCTGCCCCCGCTGGTGGACGCCGCGAACGCCGACTTCGAAGGTACCGGCGGCCGCTTCCGGCGCCTGGTTCCAAAGGTGTTCAACCTGGAGGACCCGGCTCAGCTCCAAGCCTTCCTGGCCGGAGAGCAGCGCGAGATCACCGTCTATGGATCTTCGCGCAAAATCCGCCACGACCCCATGCCCCGAACGGGTGTCGGCCTTTCACGCCTCGGCACCAGCCAGGCCGTGGCCGTCGGAGCCTGCGCCTTCGCGCTCCGGAAATTGGGTTAGGGGTACTACAGCAGCTCCAATTCTTCTCCCTCACGCAAAACCGCAAGGACGCAAAGGAATACCTTGAGTTCTTTGCGCCTTGGCGTCTTGGCGTGAGATCGCCTGCGCCACCAGGGATAACGCTCAGGCCGCGCCCAACGCCTTCGCGGCCTTGCGCACGTCCGCCGCCTTCACCCACAGGATGCCGCAGTAAAGTCCCGCACCCGCGGCGGCCGCCTGAACCGAGGTCACGTTGATCCCCACCCCGGCCAGCTTTGCCAGCAGTCCGGCCACGGCGCCGGGACGGTCTTCACCCTGGATCAGGAACCCCGTCTTCTTCTTGCTCAGCTTCAAGCCCGCCTTGCGTGCCGCCTTCGCAAATGCCGCCGGGTCTTCCGGCAGGAAATCCAGTTGCGCCTTGCGCGCACCCTCCGGAAACCCGCTGAATCCGAGCAGATTCACCCCGGCTTCCTGCAACCCGGACAGAATCCGCGACGCCTCCCCCGGCTTGTCCGAAACCGAGACGTAGTAGTAGTCGATCTTGCGAACCGTTTGCGCCATGGTCGCCTCCGCCCCCTATGGTACATTGGAACGTTCGAGCCATGAAGCAGACACAAAACGTAGGCGAACTGCAGTCCATCGCCAAAGGCATCCGCCGCCACATCATTGAAATGATCGGCGCGGCCAAGTCCGGCCACCCCGGCGGCTCTCTTTCGGCGGTCGAAATCCTGGTCACGCTTTACTACGACGCCCTGCGGCACGACCCCTCGCAACCCCGCTGGCCGCAGCGCGACCGTTTCATCCTCTCCAAGGGCCACGCGGCTCCCGTGCTCTATGCCGTCTTGGCCGAGTGCGGCTACGCGCCCGTCGACCAACTCAACACGCTGCGGAAGCTGGGCTCGCCCTACCAGGGCCACCCGGACCGGCGCTTTTTGCCGTGCCTGGAAGCATCCACGGGCTCGCTCGGGCAGGGACTGTCGCTGGCGCTCGGCATGGGCGCCGCGGCGCGCCTGGACTGTGCCTCGTGGCGCACGTATGTTGTGCTGGGTGACGGCGAGTGTCAGGAAGGGCAGATCTGGGAAGCTGCTATGTTCGGCGCCTTCCATCGGTACGACAATGTGTGCTGCATTGTCGACGACAACAGGATCCAACTCGACGGGTTCGTCAAGGACATCATGGACCTGGAACCCTTCGCCGAAAAATGGCGCGCTTTTGGCTGGCATGTCATTGAGTTGGACGGGCATGACATTGCGGCGCTGCAGCACGGCTTCGCCGAGGCCGCCTCGTTCAAGGGCAAGCCGTCCGTGATCGTCGCCCATACCGTCAAAGGCAAGGGCGTTTCTTTCATGGAGAACAACCCTAAATTCCACGGGGTCGCTCCCACGGCGGCGGAAATGGAAATCGCGCTCAAGGAGCTTCAGTAGACCATGCCGGCCAATACTAAGTTTGAACTCAAGATGGGCATGGCCACCCGCGAGGCTTTCGGCCATGCGCTGGTCGAACTCGGCCGGGAGAACCCCGACGTGGTGGCCATCGACGGCGATCTGTCCAAATCCACTTACACGCACCTGTTCGCCAAGGAGTTCCCGGGACGATTCTTTTCCTGTGGCATCGCCGAGTCGAACATGGTGGGCATCGCCGCCGGGCTGGCGTCGGCGGGCAAGATTCCCTTCGCCGCCAGTTTTTCGAGCTTCATTATCAACAAGGGCTTCGAGCAATTGCGCGTCGTGCTAGCCTACCCGGACGTCAACGCGAAGATCGTGGGGACCCACTGCGGGATCTCCATAGGTGAAGACGGCCCCTCTCAGATGGCCATCGAGGACCTCAGTCTGGCCTGCTCCCTGCCCGGCTTCACGGTGCTATCCCCTGCGGATGAAGTGTCGATGCGGGCGCTGATCCGCGCCGCCGCCGCTCACTTGGGCCCCGTCTACATCCGCGCCGGCCGCCCGAAGGTGCCGGTGATTTACCAGGCCGGCCACACCTTCACCATAGGCAAGGCCGAGGAGTTGGTGGAAGGAACGGACCTCGCCATCGTCGCCACCGGCCTCTTAGTGGCCGAGGCGATTCGCGCCGCCGAGCACCTCGCCGGCGAGGGAGTCTCGGCCCGCGTCATCGACATGCACACCATCAAGCCGCTCGACGTCGATGCCATCCGACGCGCCGCCGAAACGGGCGCCATCGTGGTGGCCGAGGAGCACCTGGTGGACGGTGGACTCGGCGTGCGCGTCGCGCAGGTAGCCGCCATGACCCGGCCGTGCCCGATGGAGTTTGTCGGCATCGAAAACGTCTACGCCGAATCCGCCACGCCCGACGAGTTGTTGGATAAGTACGGTTTGCGCTCCCGCGACGTCATCGCGGCGGCACACCGCGTCTTGAAACGCAAGAAGTAACCGGCGATCTGCATTCGTAGCGCCAGGACCTCGGCATGCCTTACAACGTCGTATTGGCTGACGACCAGCAGATCCTGCGCGACGGCGTCAAAGCGATCCTCGCGCGCCAGGAGGAGTTTGTGGTCGTCGCGGAAGCCGGCAACGGTCCGGAGGCGATCGGTATCTGTAAGCAGTTGCGCCCGGACCTGGTTCTGATGGAGATCGCTCTGCCGGGTGTCGATGGCATCTCGGTAACTGCCGAGTTACTGCGGCACCACCCGGCGACCAGGGTGATCATCCTGTCGGTGTATGACGACGAGAAGTCCATCGTCAGCGCCATCCGCGCCGGAGCCCGGGCCTACGTTTTGAAGAGGGCTTCGGCGAACGACCTGCTCGACGCCTTGCGCACCGTCGCCCGCGGCGGCTCCTATTTGAGCCCGCAAGTCTCCGATCGGTTGCTGCGCCGCATTCAGCGAGGCGACTTGGCCGGCGCGCCAGGCGCCGCGCCGCTCGATTCCCTTTCGCCCAGGGAACTGCAAGTGATGCGGCTGGTAACGGAGGGGCACACCAGCAAGGAGATCGCGGCCCTGCTCAACCTCGGCTTGCAGACGGTCCGCAGTTACCGCAAGACGCTGATGAGGAAGCTCGGCGTCACCAACGCAGCCTCCTTGACCCAGTTGGCCCTCTCGACCGGCGTGCATCGCCCGTTCAGCCCCGACAACACCCCCTGAGAATAAATCCGGGCTCCGCTCACTAAGCTTTTTAGGAAGCTCACTGAGAGTGCACATCCTCTGGAAACCCAGCTCGGCGCGAGGCCCAGCCGGGGACCGCGGGTGGAAGCTGAGAGCGGTTTTGCTGGCAGCTCTTGACACTCACTTCTACCGTCCTCTACTGGAATCGGCCGAGCTGGGTACTCCGGAGAGCATCGCCGGGCTGGAGCCCGCCGAGGCTGCCCTGGCGAGACTCCCACGCGTGTGTCCGCCCGTGCCGGGCATAGGATCGAGAGCCCTGCTCAACGGCAACGAACCGCGCAGCCCGCTTCGCGAGTTGTACTGGCCTCTGCCGCCAGCCGCTAGAACCGCCGTCCTGATGGAGGGGTTCCGGGAGCACCGCACCTTGAAGGTGTTCGGCGGCGAGAAGCGGATCGATTGGATGCGCTTCGCCCCGGAGGCCCTCGCCGGACCGGCTCCGGAACTGCGCCGGCTGGCCGAGTTGGTCGAAAACGGCCTGATCGCCATTCCCCGTCCGGTTCATTCTTTAATCGCCTTCTCGCTGTTGCCGCAGGCATTCCTGAGCGAAGAGGCCCGGGACCTGTTCTGGCGCGTCTTCAGAGTGCCGGTTTTCGGCCAGATGATGAGCCCTTCCTGCGAGTTGCTGGCTTGGGAGTGCGAGGCCCACCAGGGTTACCACGTCGCCGGCGACTCCGCCATCTTCGAGACCGACCACACCGGAGCCGGTCCGGAATTGCTCGTAACCTCCCTGGTCGACCGCCGCCGGCCCGTGCTCCGCATGGCCACAGGCATGTCCGGCCGCCTGGAGCACGCCCCCTGCCCCTGCGGCCTCCCCGGCCCTCGATTGGTCGAACTCCGCCGCAAGCCCCTCGCCCCCTCCGCCTGCCCGACTCCGAAGTAGCGCACGCGCCCACGCGTGCAGCCTCGACAATCCTGTCGAGGCCAAGTCATCCTGTGCGGCCGACTGAGCGCCCCCGGAATGTTACCATAAGGTCGAAACGCCCCTCGATTGCGGACGTGGCGGAATTGGCAGACGCGCTGGATTTAGGTTCCAGTTCCCGCAAGGGAGTGAAGGTTCAAGTCCTTTCGTCCGCACCAATAAATCACTTAGATCCAAACATTGAGATTGATAGACTAGGTTCCTTTTGGGGAATTTGTGTAGCTGTCTTTGGCGGATTTGTTTCGGGTTTGGAGATCGCCGGATTGCTCGTGTTCTGCATCTGGCGACTCCAGGCATCCAGTTTCGCCCCGGCATCCTGAAGATCTTTCAGGCTGACGATGTTGTACCCCTCCAGCATACTTCTGGTTTCGTGTCCGCCGATTAGCCTGGCCAGGAAGCCAAAGTGGGAATCCTGGACTACGTGATGATGCGGGCCTGCTCTGGAAGCGCAAGGTACTTTTTGGCTTGCAATCTTACGGTGCCTTGACTACTATTGGGCCATGCGCCTCCAGAACCTACTTGACTTCGCGGGGGTCCCCGCTTTCCTGGGAATCCTGGCTGCGTTCCTTGGAGCGATCCCGTCGAACGCGCTGGCCCAACCAGTGAAACTCGATGACCTGATTAAGAGGCACCTCGAGTCGATCGGCCCCGCGGAAAGCCGCCGCGCGGCAGAGAACCTCGTCATTAGCGGAACGGGCTCCATTACATGCCAGCGTGGCTGCCTTGGAAGCATTCAGGGTCCCGCTACCGTCGCCTCTGCGATGGGCAAGAGGCTCATCGCGATGAAGTTCAACAACGTCTCCTATCCCGGTGAGAGGTTTCTTTTCAACGGCAAGAGCGTCGAGGTGTCCAGGCTCCCGCAGGCACAGTATTCCGTGCTGGGGTTGTTTTTTTTCGATAACCGGATATTCATGGGGGAAGGGCTGCTGGGAGGCACTCTGACGCAGGGCTGGCCATTGCTGGATCTGGAGGGCAGGAAGCCAAGGCTCATCAGGTACCAGGGCCTGCGAGAGATAGAGGGCCGCAGCCTTCATGACGTGGAGTTCCGGCCGCGCGGCGGCGGGTCCGATTTCACAGTCCACCTCTACTTCGAACCGGACACTTATCGCCACGTCATAACGCGCTATAGTACGGCACTTAGCGGCTTGGCCGCCGACACCTTGCCCCACCAGATCGTGGAGAGGTTCTCCGACTTCCTCGTGGAGGGCGGCCTTACGCTGCCGCATGGCTACGAAATGCAGTTTGAGGGTCCAAGGGCTATGCTGCAATGGAGGATGCGTCTCACAAGGTTCCAAGCCAATCTGAAGATCGATCCAGCGATGTTCGACGTTTCGTTCGGCGCGAAGTAAGCGGAAGTGCCCGCGCCTGGTCACTGAGAAGTAGCGCCCCAGCCTACGGTTCGAGCGGCGTTCCTTTGATGTAGGCCAATCCCTTGAACTGCGCCACCAGTTCCCCGGCTTCGTCGGTGATCCGGACAACACAAGTTGAGAGCTTGCGCGTACGGGCGATTTCCTCCGCCGTCGCGGTCAGCTTTCCCGAGGTGACGGCCTTGAACCAGGTCATGTCCGCCTGGCAGGCAAGCGCCACCACCCCATGCGAATTTGAGGCGACCGCGAAGGCCAGGTCGGCGAGCGTGAACAACGCGCCACCCTGCAAGACCCCCACGCTGTTCAGGTGACGCGCCTCGACGGTCATCTCCGTTCGCGCGAATCCCGGTCGGACTTGCACCACCCGTATCCCGTTCGCGCGGGCGAATTGATCTCGTTCAAAGACCTTGGCAATGAGCTCGGGTTCCATCAGCAGCCATTATGCGCCACTGGTCGGCGCCGCGCGGCCAGCCCCGGCCGCGATCGGTTTTACCATATCGGATGCTGGTGTTCATTATGGTATTCTGGGATGTCATGGAGACAGCGCGCAAGATCACCGTCATCGTCCCGCCGCAGCTACTCGAAAAGGCACGGCGAGCTAGCGGGACCGGCATCACCCAGACCGTTCGTGCCGGCCTGGAACTGGTCGCCGCATCGCAGACCTACGCCCGGCTGCGTCAACTCCGGGGCAAGGTGCGTTTCACGCGCACGCTGGCCGAACTCAAGGCTGACCGGTGATCGCGGCCGACACCAGCACCTGGATTTCTTTTCTGCAAGGCGATCGCGGCGAGGACACAGAACTGCTCGATCGCGCTCTCCAGGACCGGCAGGTGCTCATGGCGCCCGTTGTGCTCACCGAAGTACTGAGTGACCCGAAGCTCCCTGCGGAGGTTTCACAAACCCTCTCAGAACTGCCGCTCATCGAGATCAGACCCGGCTATTGGCGAAGGGCCGGCGCCTTGCGCGCGAAGGTGCTGGCAAAGCGCCGCAAGGCGCGTCTCGGAGATGCCCTGATCGCCCAGACTTGTATCGATCGCGGGATTCCTCTCCTGACCCGGGACCGCGACTTCCAGGCCTTCGCCGAAGCTGCCGGCCTCGATCTCGCAATTGGGCCCGCGGCGGGCCGATAATTCACCGGCGAAGCTATAATCATGGCGTGCGAAGACGATCCCTCCTGATCTGCGTTGCCGCCATCGGCCTGGCCTGGGGCGCGACGGACGAGGAGGGAATCTGGCGCGAGTACGTCGCGTGGTACCGGACGCAGCCGGTCTCCGATTCCGATCCGCGCGGGTCCTACCTCGACCACCTCAAGCGCTCCGGCATGGCCGGTGCCGAGGTGCAACAGCGCTCGAAGATCATCGAGCGCCTGGCCCGGGAGCGCCGCGAGGAACTCTACCCCCTTTTCTTCGATCGAACTTACTCCAGCCCCGCGCCGCGCTTCAATACCGAGCCCAATGCCCTGATGGTCGAAGCCGTTCGCGATCTCAAGCCCGGACGCGCGCTCGACATCGACATGGGGCAAGGCAGGAATGCCGTCTTCCTCGCGTCGAAGGGATGGGAAGTCACCGGCTTCGATTTTTCAGCCGAGGGCGTGCGCGCCGCGCGGGAAGCCGCCAAGAAGGCGGGCGTGAACCTCACCGCTCTCGAACGCCGCCACGAGGATTTCGACTTCGGCCGGGCGCAGTGGGACCTCGTCGTCATGAGCTACACCTGGGTCCCGCTGCGGGCGCCGTACATCGGACGAATCCTCGAATCGCTGAAACCCGGGGGCGTCCTCGTCTTCGAGCACCTGATGGACGAATCGGGCAGCGAGGGCGCCGCACCCTGGCTGCCCCGCCCCAACGAACTCCTGAGGGTCTTCGAGACCCTCCGCATCCTGCGCTACGAGGACGCGCGCGCGAGCGCCGATTGGTCCTGGCGCCCCGAGCGCATCGCCCGCCTGATCGCACAGAAGTAGCGCACGCGCCCACGCGTACGCAATACCCCAGCCCGCCCCGTATAGTAGCCTACCTAGTGGAATGGAAAACCTGCTCCTGGACGTCGCGACCCGGGCCGGCCGCTACCTGAGAGAAATGGACCAGCGCACTGTGGCCCCCGCCCCGGAAGCGCTGAAGAACCTCGCCGAACTGGACGAACCGCTTCCAGCCGGACCCACCAGCGCCGACTGCGTGCTCGAACTGCTCGACCGCCTCGGATCCCCGGCCACAGCCGCGACAGCGGGCCGGCGCTTCTATGGCTTCGTGCATGGCGGCTCTCTGCCGGCCGCCCTGGCCGCCAATTGGCTGGCCGGAGCCTGGGACCAGAATGCAGGCTTGTGGATTTCGAGCCCCATCGGCGCCTCCCTCGAGGAAATCACCTCGCGCTGGCTCCTCGACGTACTGCGGCTCCCCCCGGAGTGCGGTTGCGGCTTCGTGACTGGGGCAACTATGGCGAACTTCTCGGCCCTGGCCGCCGCCCGATCTGCCGTGCTCGAACGGGCCGGATGGGACGTCGAATCCGAGGGCCTGTCCGGCGCGCCGCCAATCACGGTTGTGGTCAGCGAAGAAAGTCATCCTTCCGTCCTCAAATCGCTAGGCCTGCTGGGACTGGGCCGCGGGAAGGTGCTGGCTGTCCCCACCGACGCCACAGGCCGCATCCGCATGCGGCAATTCCCCAAGCTCGCACCTCCGGCCATCGTCTGCGTGCAGGCCGGCAACGTGAACACCGGCTCGATCGACCCCGTCGGCGAGATCAGCGCGCTGGCGCATGCCGGCGGCGCCTGGGTGCATGTCGACGGCGCGTTCGGACTGTGGGCCGCGGCGAGCCCGCAACTGGCGCACCTGGTAGCCGGCGTCGAACAGGCCGACTCCTGGGCCACCGACGCCCACAAGTGGCTCAACGTCCCCTACGACAGCGGTCTGGCCTTCGTTCGCGACGCGCGCGCCCTGCATCGGGCGATGGCTTTGACGGCCGCCTACATACCGGTCGCCGAGCATCGCGATCCTGGCATGTTTACTCCGGAGCTCTCCCGCCGGGCGCGCGGCATCGAGATCTGGGCCGCGCTCCGCTCACTGGGCCGCTCCGGCCTGGCGGACCTGATCGAGCGGACCTGCGGGCATGCCCGCAGATTCGCCGAAGGCCTCCGCGCGGCCGGCTGTGAAATCCTCAACGACGTCGTCCTGAATCAGGTGCTGGTTTCCTTCGGCGATCCCGATATGACGCACCGCGTCATAGAGCAAGTCCAACGCGACGGGACCTGCTGGTGCGGTGTGACGAAGTGGCAGGGTCGTGTCGCCATGCGCATCAGCATTTGCAATTGGGCGACCACCGAGGACGATGTGGACCGCAGCCTCACCGTCATGCTGGCGGCAAAGCGCCAACTCGAGTAGCGGCCGCCCCACTCACTTCCCAAGGTTCAGGATCACGATCCCCGCCAGAATCATGCCGATCCCCAGAAACTTGTTGCGCGTCAGTGGTTCGCCGAAGAAGAGACGGCTCCAAAACAGCGTCCAAATGTAGCCCAGCGCGATCATCGGATAGAGGATGCTCAACTCCCCCCGTCGCAGGCCGAGCACATAGAAGACGGTTCCGACGAGAAACAGGAGCACCCCGAATTGCAGCCGCCAGTTGAGAAGCAGACTCCGGATTTCCAGGTGCAGCCTCCCTGCCCCCAGCTTCAGGAAGACGGCCCCGAACGACCCGATGAATGAGGCCACCAGCACCAGCAACATGGAGGATACCGGAGTCGTCATGGTCGCCGGGTGTCCTTGCCGATGAGCGCCACGCCCGCCACAATGATCAGCACCCCCAGCAGCCGGTAGGCGCTCATCGATTCTTTGAAGAACGCCAGGGAGAGGAACATAACCCAGATGTAGGTGAGCGAAATCACAGGATACAGAATCGAAAGTTCTCCGTCCTTGAGGGCGAGCACCAGCAAGCCCGTGCTGATCCCATAGAGACTGCATCCCGCCAACAGCGGTACGCTCTTTATCATCGCCAGCGGGTTCCCGCTCACCAGTGCATTTGCCCCGAACTTGAAGAAGATCTGCGCCGCGGCCCCGAATACGGTGCACAGGAACACCAGGGCGATGGACTGGCGGGAGCTGAAGTGAAACGATTTGCGTTCTGGCACGGCGATCTGTGTTGGGGCGTCCAAATTCTGTCGGAGGCGACTCACCATAATAACCGATCCCGCACCCCCCGCCCAGGCTATTTCTTGGTGCGGGGGGCGGGCGGCCGCTTTCCGCCCGGCGCGGCGGGCGTCTCCGGGGCCGGTTCCGGCGGGGGCTCGGCAAGCGCGCCTGGCTCTGTTTTGCACTGTCCCAGGGAAATGAGAAAGGAAGCCGCCGTGAGCCATTTCCCTTCCGCGGATCTCTCGAGCCGGTAGGCCCGCGCCGCGCCATCGGGGCGCAGGCGCCACACGGCCTGCACCCGTCGAGCGGCCGGCTCGGTGGGCGCACGGTTGACCGCCTCCCGCAGCATCCAACTCTCGCCGCCGGTCGCCGACTCATACCGCTCATACCGCCCCCCGGGCTCGCCGGAGAATCCGCGGTCGATCCACAGCAAGCCGCTGGTCGTCGAGTCAAACCGGAACCAATCCACCGCCGCCGGCCGGCTTTCGGAAAAGACCGGGTAGCGCCGCCAGGTCTCCCCCCCGTTGGTGGTCTTGAGCAGGAACGGATCGCGCGGCAGGGGTTGCACGACCTGTCCGCCGATCCAGCCGGTCTCGCTGTCGAAGAACTGAACCCGGTCGAGCGCGGCGCCGCGAACCCGCGCGTATGGTTCGTTCCACGTCTTCGCCGAATCCGAAGTCGCCAGCAGAATGGACTGCATCGTCACGGAATCCGTGTGGATGTTGCCCATCACGAAGACCCGCGCACCGGCGGACTCGACCGCGGAAAGCTCCAGGTATGCCTCGCACGGGGAACCCGGCGGACAAGCCAGCCCCAGGGCTTCCAGGTCGCTCGGCGCGCACTCGAGTTCGACCCGCATCGGAGCGCCGGCGTTGACCAGCGGCGCGCGTTGCTCCTGCCCCGCGGCAATCCCGCACGCCACGACCGCCGCCGCCAAAACCAACTTGCCCATGCCCTTGCGATTCTACCGTAGTGCGGCAGCCTCCACGTAGCGCACGCGCCCACGCGTGCCGCGTCGACACTCGTGTCGACGTGTTTTTGTCCGCGTCTTCAAAGGTGCGGTTCCCCGCGAATTCCGTCCAGTGCCGCACGGCTTTCCTGCGGCGAGCCCACAGGCCGCCCCTCAGAGTAATTTGCTAAGTCACCACCGGTAAGTTCTGACATCACCAGTTGATGCAGGTAACCCCACTGGAACGGGGTTATTCGGCAGTGTCCGCCAAGAGTGCGAAAATGAAAACAAGGGGGGCAGGGCCATGCGGATGCTTGCCGCAACTGGGATTGTGCTCGCGCAACTTGTCTTGGCGCAGGAGATTCAGACCGTACAGGTGACGTCGGGCGTCCCTGCGCCCACGGACATCCAGAACGCCGGCGACGGTTCGGGACGTCTGTTTCTGGCGCAGCAGAATGGGATCGTGCGCATCTTGCGGGATGGCACGCTCGCGCCGCAGCCATTTTTGGACATCAGCGGCAAGACCAGCGCCGGCGGTGAGCGGGGACTCCTGGGGCTCGCCTTCCCGCCCGGATTCGCACAAGCGCGGCGCTTCTACGTGGACTACACGGACCTCAACGGCGACACGGTGATCGCGCAGTACCAGGTTTCGGCGAATCCCGACGCCGCCGATCCGGCGAGCGAAATCGTGCTCCTCCATATCCCGCAACCGTTCGCCAACCACAACGGCGGCCAGTTGCGCTTCGGCCCGGACGGTTATCTCTACATCGGGATGGGCGACGGCGGTTCCGGGGGCGACCCGCTAAACAATGGCCAGAGCTTGGGGACGCTGCTAGGCAAACTGCTGCGCATCGACGTAGAGGGCGATCCGGGGCGCGTGCGCATCCCGCCCGGCAACCCCTTCGTGAACACCGCCGGCGCGCGGGCCGAAATCTGGGCCTACGGACTCCGCAATCCCTGGCGGTTCTCCTTCGACCGCGCGACGGGCGATCTGTGGATCGCCGACGTGGGGCAGAACACCTATGAGGAAGTGGATTTTCAGCCCGCCTCGAGCCACGGCGGCGAGAACTACGGCTGGAACCGGATGGAGGGCGCGCACTGCTTCGTCGCCGGGTGCGGCACGCAGGACCTGACCCTTCCGGTGGCCGAGTACACCCACGCGGAAGGCTGTTCGGTGACCGGCGGGTTCGTCTATCGCGGGCGGGTCTCGCCGGGCCTGCGCGGCATATTCCTTTACGGCGACTATTGCAGCGGCCGGATCTGGGGAGTGGAGCGCCAGGGTACGCAGTGGGTGAACCGGCTGCTGCTTTCTTCCGGATTTTCAATCAGCACCTTCGGCGAAGATGAAGCCGGGGAGATATACGTCGCGAACGCCGGCAACGGCACCATCCACCGCATCACCGGCAGCCGCGCGCCGCGCTTTGCGGCCGCATCCGTAGTCAATCCCGCGAGCTACGCCCCGGGGATGACGGCGGGGTCGTTCGCAGCGGTGTTCGCAGCGGGCGTGTTGGACGATCCGGGCATCGTTGGGGCGGAGCGGATTCCACTCCCGTCCAGCCTGAACGGCGTCTCGGTATCGGTAGACGGGCGCCCCGCGCCGGTTCTGGCAGTGGCCAATGTCAATGGAGTGGAACAGGTCAATTTTCAGGTGCCCTTCGAGATCGCCGGTTCGGCGGCGGCCTCGGTCGCGGTGGCGCGCGACGGTGCGGTGAGCACCGCGGCCGGAGTGCCCGTACTCGAACTCCAGCCCGCGGTCTACACCAGCGACGGCGTGCGCGCGATCGTGGTCCACGCCGCGGACTACACACTGGTGACCGGGGAACGCCCGCTCGTGAGAGGAGAGTTCGCCTTCGTATACGCGACGGGGCTCGGCCGCGTTGCGAACCAGCCCGCGACAGGAAGCGGAGGGCCCATCTCCCCGCTGGCCACGGCGTTGGCCGGCGCGCGGGTGAGTCTGGCGGGTCTGAACTGCGAAGTGCCCTTCGCCGGACTCGCACCGGCGCTGGTGGGTGTCTACCAGGTGAACTTCCGCGTTCCGCCCGAGGCCCCGGCTGGCTTGCAGGATCTGGTTCTGTCGGCCGGAGGGGTCGGCGCTCCGGCGGTGACGGTGCCGGTAAGATAGATCCAGTGCCTCTCTGGTCCCCGCATCCGAAGATTCCACCACCGCTGGCGGGCGCCCCCCCCGTACCCCGCCAGAAAAACTACTCTGCCCAAACTGGCTACGTCTACCGCTATTTCTACCGGGGGCATCGTCCTGCCTCGAGCGACGGAGTCACCGGCGTCGAATACGTCTTTGAGGCTGCCGCGGATACGAAGACCTTCTTCCAGGTGCCGGTCTTCGTCGCAGATGGCGCAGTGGAATCCTGGGAGCAGAGACACTCACGCCCCCTGGCCGCCGCCGAACGCTACGCCGTGGTCAAGATGGCTCTGTTCCAGGCCTTCGACGAGAGGCCCACCCCCAGCCAAATGCAGGCCGAAGTCCAAGTGCGCCCCGCCGACCTCGAAGCGCATCTGGAAACCCTTGGAATCGACTAATTACAGAGCCGCGACCGTAAGGGAGCGGTCTTATCACCTCTCCCGCCGTGTCCAAGTTCCTATGCCTTCGCCTCAAACAACGACCGCGACTTACTCTCCTGCGCGTCCACCACCGCGATGGCGGCCATATTCACGATCTCATTAACTTCAGAGCCGCGCTGCAGAATGTGTACCGGCTTGGATAGTCCCATCAGAATGGGGCCGATGGCCTCGCACTCCGCCAATCCGCATCAGCAGCTTGTAGGCGATGTTGCCCGCTTCCAGGTTCGGGAAGATCAGCACATTCGCCCCTCCCTTCAGGCTGCTGAAGGCGTACGTCTGATCGATGATCTCCGGCATCACGGCCGTGTCGGCCTGCATCTCGCCGTCGATCATCAGGCCCGGCATCCTCTGGCGCACGATCTCCGTCGCCCGGCGGACCTTCGCCGCCAGCGGATGGCGCGTGCTGCCGAAATTGGAGAACGACAGCATCGCCACCCGCGGCTCGACGTCGAAGCGCCGCGCCATCTCCGCCGTAGTGATGGCAATCTCGGCCAGGTCTTCCGGGTCCG
Organism: Bryobacteraceae bacterium; assembly: GCA_963801345.1. Classification (GTDB taxonomy): domain Bacteria; phylum Acidobacteriota; class Terriglobia; order Bryobacterales; family Bryobacteraceae; genus CAWDER01. The sequence goes on along the minus strand of CAWDER010000010.1, from coordinate 67,306 downwards.
GCTCGATATTCACCGTCGTGTCGGCCAGGAAGAACAGGCCGCCCTTGCTGGTGATCAACACGTACAGACCGCTGACCCTGCGCAGCCCCGGCCGCACCGCCAGCACTTGCAGGGCCGGCCGGAGCGTATCCGGATAGTGTTCGGTGAGCCCGCTGATGAGCGCGTCCGCGTCGCCCATGTGTACCATGAGGGCGCCGAACACGTTTCGGTTGGAGATCAGCTCGGCGGCCTCGCTGCGCGTCACTCCCTTGCGGTGGCGCAGTTGGAAGAACTCCTCGGCATAGGCCTCCCGCACCGGCATGCGCGCCGGATCGACGACTACCACGTCGTCCAGGTGCAGGTGCAGCTCGGAGATCTTGGCCCAAATGCGCTCCTCGTCGCCCAGCAGAATGGGCTTGGCGATCCTTTCGTCGGTCAGGATCTGGCAGGCGCGCAGGATCTTGCCCTCTTCGCCCTCGGGGAAAACCACCCGTTTCGGCGCGCGCTGCGCCTTGTTGACCATCACGCGCATGACCTCGTGCGCTTTGCCCAGACGGCGGCGCAACTGCTCCTGATACTCCTCGATGTTCACCGGCTGCTGCGCCACGCCGCTGTCCATCGCCGCCTGCGCCACCGCCGGGGCCACCGAGATCAGCACGCGCTGGTCGAAAGGCTTCGGAATGATGTACTGGCGTCCGAATTCGATTCGCTCCACGCCGTAGGCGCGCAGCACGGAATCCGGCACGTCCTCCTTGGCCAGCGCCGCCAGCGCCCGCGTGGCGGCCAGCTTCATCGGCTCGTTGATGGCCTTGGCTCGCACGTCCAGCGCCCCGCGGAAGATGAACGGGAAGCCCAGCACGTTGTTCACCTGGTTGGGGCAATCGGAGCGGCCGGTGGCGATGATCGCATCCGGGCGCGCCTCGACGGCCGCTTCGTAAGCGATCTCGGGGTCCGGGTTGGCCAGCGCGAAGATCACCGGATTGGGCGCCATGGTCTTCAGCATCTCGGGCGTGACGACGTTGCCCACCGAGAGCCCCACGAACACGTCCGCGTCTTCCATGGCCTCGGCCAGCGTGCGGCAGTCCGTCTTCGTCGCGAACCGCTCCATGTAGGGGTTCATGCCTTCGGTGCGGCCCTTGTAGACCACCCCCAGCACATCGCTCATGATGATGTTCCGCTGCCGGGCGCCCAACTGCACGTAGTGCGCGGCGCAGGACAGCGCCGCCGCCCCCGCCCCGCTGAACACGATCCTCACTTCGCCGATCTTCTTGCCGGCCAGCTCCACCGCATTCAACAGCGCCGCCCCCGAGATGATCGCCGTGCCGTGCTGATCGTCGTGGAAGACCGGAATCTTCATGGTCCGCTTCAGCTCCGCCTCGATCACGAAGCACTCCGGCGCCTTGATGTCCTCCAGGTTGATGCCGCCGAAGGTCGGCTCGAGCAACTGGCAGGCGCGCACAACTTCGCGCGGATCCTCGGTGGCCAGCTCCAGGTCGAAGACGTCGATATCGGCGAAGCGCTTGAAGAGCACCGCCTTGCCTTCCATCACCGGCTTGCCGGCCGCGGCGCCGATGTTGCCGAGCCCCAGCACCGCCGTGCCGTTGGTCACCACCGCCACCAGATTCCCCTTGGCGGTGTACTTGTAGATCGAGGCGGGGTCGCGCTGGATCTCCAGACAGGGCACCGCCACCCCCGGCGTGTACGCCAGGCTCAGGTCCCTCTGTGTGCTGCAGGGCTTGGTGGGTACAACCGCCACTTTGCCCGGCGTCGGCAACGCGTGGTACTCCAGCGCGTCTTCCTTACGGATGGCCATGGGGTGCAATCCTCTCCAAACTAGATCTTAGCCCCTTCGCAACTTGCAGTGGCGCGTCTGAGTTGTAGCGCGCGCGCCCACGCGTGCCGCGTCGACAATCCTGTCGACGCCCAGACTTGCCCCACGTGTTGGACTATACTGTCAGCCAATGGGAACCCGCAGTGGAAATCCCAGGCATCACCGATAACCTTTGGAGGATCGCATGAAAAAGCTGGCCCTGCTTCTACTGTCTTCGATTCTGTTCGTACCCCTGCTGTCGCAGCAACCGGCGGCGCCGGCCAAAATTCGGACCTTGATCATCACTGGCGACAACGCCCACGACTGGCGTTCCGTGACGCCGGAGTTGCGCAAGGTCCTCGAGGCTACCGGCCGCTTTGATGTTCGGATCACGGAGGAGTTTCGTGGCGCCGGACCCGAAACCCTGGCCCCCTACGACCTCGTCGTGCTCAACCACCAGGACCGGCGGCCCGATCAACGCTGGGGCGACCGGGCCAATAACGCGCTCCTCGATTTCGCCCGCTCCGGCAAGGGCGTCGTCATGTATCACTTCGCGGTGGCCGCCTTCGTCGGCTGGGAAGAGTACGAGAAAATGTCCGGCGGCAACTGGCGCCCGAACCAGGGCCACCACTCCGCCGCCCACGACTTCACCGTGAACATTACGGATGCCGACCATCCCATCACGCGCGGTCTCAAGAAGTCTTTCCCGCAGCCCAAGGACGAACTCTACGCCAACCTCAAGTGGCAACCCGCCGGCACCTATCGCGTGCTGGCCACTGCTTACGACGACCACGCCCTCTATCTGGGCAAGGCTCGCCAGCCAATTCCCGGACCCGGCAAAGACGAGCCCATGCTCTGGACGCTGCAATATGGGCAGGGCCGCGTGTTCGCTACCATGCTGGGCCATGACGCTCCGGCCGTGAATACCCCTGCCTTCGTGACCACCTTTACCCGCGGCGCCGAGTGGGCCGCGACAGGCAATGTGACGCTGCCCATCCCGGCTGAGATGAAGTAGCCGTAAATCGCCCCTCGGGTAACGGCGGCCGGGTCCGCGAGCGTCTGAGCTAATATGAGTGCAGGTCTATGCCAGAACCCATAGTGCCGACCATCGACGAGTTGGGAGAGCGGCGCTTTTCCTTCTATCCGGCCATCCTCAACGTGGAACACAACGAGTGGGTTGTGCGCGAGTTGAAGTGGTCCGAGATCCTGGTGGGCAATTGCAAAAGCGGCGACGAGGTGTGGGTCCCCCGCCGCTACATCGGCGAGGTGGCCAGCACCGAAGACCCCGTCGTCATCGTCGGTCTGAAGAAGGAACTCGAATTCAAGGCCGGCGCCGTCTGGCCGCGCGATCGGCGCATGCTGAAGATGCCCCAGAACCGCCCCAGAAGTTACCCGCAGGACCCCGACCGCCATTACGAGTCCCGGCCTCCCACCTTTATGAGCCGTTTTGCCGCCGGGCCGGAGATGAAAGTCGGGCGCTTGATTGGCGGCGTGCTGGTGGTCGGCGTGGCGCTGATTCTGGTGGCGCTGGTTTTTTGGCTGCGGCCCGTGAAGTTCCAAAGCATCGAGCAATACGCCTTATCGCTCAATGCCACTGACGACTACCCCTCCGTGGTCCGCAAACTGGATGCCGGACCTCCCTCCGAGGATCGCTGGCGCTCCGACACCGGCGAATTGCAGTACCGCCTCCTGCGCTTCAAGGACAAGCCCTACACCCTCATCCTCATGGGCCCCGACCGCACCAACGCCCGCTACATCGGCGCCATGAACACAGACTGGAAGCCCGTCGACTCCGTCGAGATCCCTGGTGGCGGCGACAGCATGGTCCTCCTCCGCAGCCTCCAGAAGTTCTGATCGGTCCGCTTCCCGCCTATGCCGCCCGTGAATTCGCCGGGATTCGCTTGATCAGGTCTGCCTGCTCTTCCCGGGTCTCCGCGCCGATGGTGAAGCAGTCCACGCAATCGAGCGCCAAGACATGTTGCAGCCCCTCGTCGACGCGCTCACGCATCGCGCCTTCCCCTAGAATCTTCATGCCGATGACGCCCTTGCCCGCGGCCTTCATCTCGCGCAGCACGCTGATCACCGTCGCCGGGTCCGCATCCATCATTATCTGGTCCGGATTGATGCGCGCCAGGTCCACGTGTACCCAGTCCGTCTTCGCCGCCGTCCGCAGAGCCCCGATCGAGTGGCATGAAATCCCGTGCGTGCGTACGATCCCTTTCTGGCGCGCTTCGGAGAGCACATCCATCGCGCCCGCGCGAAGTTCCGGCCAGTTTGGATTCATCTCCGCATGCAGCAGGACGATGTCCAAATAGTCGGTCCCCAGTTCCTGCCGGAAACGGTCCAGGTCGGCCCGCATGGCCTCCTCCGTCCGGGAGCGCGTCTTCGTCATGATGACAACCTTCTCCCTCGGAATGCGCTTCAAGGCCTCTTTAACGTGCGGGTGGCTGCCGTAGGCGTCGGCCGAGTCGATGTAGGTCAGCCCGTTATCGAATCCGGCCTGCAGCAAATCGGCCAGCCCCTGGATGCCCAGTTGCCGCGTCTGATTGGTGGTCCCGCCGCGCCCCTTGGTTCCGGTCCCCATCGCCAACCGCGACAGGCGGATCTTGTCCGGGCCCAGCGTAATAATGTCCGTGGCCCGCTTTACACTTCCGGCCGCGCCAATCGCTGTGCGGCCGGCCGCAAGCGCGCCTCCGGCCAGCAGCCCGGCCTTGATAAAGTCCCTGCGTTGCATTGGAGTTCACCGCCCCCTTAGGCCCAGAGTATCACAGCCTTGTGCGACACACCCGTAAACTCCCACCGTAGCGCACGCGCCCCCCCGTGCCGCGTCGACACTCTTGTCGACGCAGTCTAATAAACCCCCAGGGACACCCGCAATACTACCGGCGCCAAGCGGAAATTGAGCCCCCAGTCGGTCTCGTCCCCGTTCAGGATGCGAATGAACTTGAAGGCCCCCTTTTCGTAAGTCCCCTCGTCGACCCGCATGAACTGGCGCCGTTTGTCCGCATCGGCCGGAGTGAAATCCACGCGCGCGGAAAGCCCCGCCACCAGGAACTGGTTGTCCCCCAGTTGAGCCACCAGCGCCCGCCCGGTCGGCTGCGGATTCCCTACCGCCCGGTTGTTCCGGGCCGCGCCGTAGGAAACCACCGCGTTCCATAGTCCGAACGGCAGCGTCTCCGTAACCTTGCCCTTCTCTTCCGCAACCGCCTTCAGCTTGCCCTCGAAATTGAGTCGCGCGATCTCCCGCATCATCGGAGCAATCAGCCGGTAGTTCTGCGCCGTCGGCTCGAGGAAGTTGTCTGCCGGCACGGGAGCCCCGGCTGGCGGGGCCGGGTTTACGCTGTAGTCCAAACCGAACGGCGCGAACCCAATCGCCTGCATCCCCAGTGCGGAGAAGAAGAACCGGGAGACGTTCGCGCCGCCGCTGGTCTCCGGCACGAAGAGAGCATTGTCGTCCCGGTGGTACAGCTCCAGCACCTTCAGGTACTGGGCGGGATCGCTCATGTAGATGTCGGGCGTGACAATATCCAGCGATGGCGCAGCCACTTTGTAGATGGGAATCACGTTGTCCGTGGGACCGCCGCTTTCGTAGCTCCCCGGAGCGCCCGGCTTGATGGGATCGCGCAGCGCGGCGTTGGCGTAAAGCGGAAGCGGATAGACCGCCTTCCCCGCGGCGGCCACTTTTTCGATATAGGTGGCTACAGCCCAGGCGTGGAAGTTCACCTCCGCTTCGACGCCAAAGGCTTGCTGCCAGTTCGGGGAAGACCCGCTCGACTGCGCGTTCATCGCCTTGAGGATTGCCGCCGGGACGGGAGCTTCGAAGACCTTCTGCGCGACCGGGGAGTAATCCCGCACGGGGCCCCAGGTGCCCGGCTCGTTCTGAACCTGCACCAGGATGACCGTGCGCTGCGGGTCGAACGCCCTCAGGTGGCGCATGAACGCGGTGAACGCGCGGACATCCGCCTCCATGGACGCGGTGCAGAACGGCGATGGCGAATCCGCCGGGCGCCCGTTCTTATCGATTAGGTGAAAATAGCGCTCGGGCTCCGCCTTCATCCACTGCGGCATGTAGTGCTGGCTGCCGTTCTTCCACGTCGCGAACCACAGCAGCACCAACCGGACGCCGCGCGCGCGAGCCTGGCTGATGATGGTGTCCATCACCGTGGTGTCGAACTGCCCTGGCTTGGGTTCGAACTGCTCCCAGTAGATGGGGATCTCCAGCGTATTCGCGTGCAGGTACTCGATCGCCGGCCACACTTTCGGAAGCATGGCCGGCCACGCGCTCGAATTGTGCGCCTGTGCCCCCAGCATCAGAAAAGGAGCCCCATCCACCATGAGAGCGAAACGCCCGTCCTTCTTGATTACCTGAGGGATGGGCCGCTCCCTGACCTGAGCCTGAAGCAAGCCGGTGAAACCAAATGCAGCCAGAATAGAAGTTGCGATCTTCATGATGACGGAACCTCGTTAGATCATTGCACCGCTAGTGTCGAAGCGCCAGAATATCACGCCCCGCGACCACCAACAATCTTCTTTGCGCCTTTGCGTCTTTGCGTGAGCTTGCCCCAGAGAGGGGCGCCCCCGCAACTGCGGTAGCATGGGAATCTTCGAAGGAGAGGAGATCGTCGCATGAAAAGGCGAACGGCGTTGTTGTGGGTACTTGCCCAGATCGGCCTGATTGCGCTGGTACAGGCACAACCATCGGGTTCGGACCACTGGGTGGCGACCTGGACCACCGCGCAACTGTTGACGCGTGCCGCACTGCCGGTGACGCCATCAGGCCCGGCCGGCCCCCCCGCCCAATCGATCGGCTCTCGGGGCTTCAACAACCAGACCCTGCGCATGATCGCGCGCGTGAGCATCGGCGGCAAACGACTCCGTATCAAACTCGCCAACGCCTTTGGAGGCCCGCCGGTGGCCCTCGGTGCGGCGCATCTGGCGCTGCGCGGCAAGGGGTCCGAGATCGTCCCCGGATCGGACCGGACAGTCACCTTCGGCGGCAAACCCGGCTGCGCCGTGGGACCGGGGATGGTGATTCTGAGCGACCCTGTGGACTTGGCTTTCCCTGCGCTCGCCGATCTGGCGATAAGCCTGTACTTCCCCGTTGAGACCGGCCCCCCATCCACCCACGCCACCGGCTTGCACACAACCTACATCTCCAAGCAGGGAGATGTCACGGGAGCGGCGTCGATCGCCGATCCGATCACGACTCAGTCCTACTATTTTCTGGCGGGCATCGATGTACTGGCGCCGGCGGCAACCTCGCTCATCGTCGCTCTCGGCGACTCGATCACGGATGGAGCTCGCTCCACCCCGGACTCGGATCGCAGTTGGCCGGCGTTGTTCGCCGCCAGGCTGGCCTCGCGCAAGGATACCGCCAACTTCGCGGTTGCCAACATGGGGATTGGAGGGAACCGTCTGCTCAAGGACGGGACGGGAGCCAGTGCGCTCGCGCGCTTTGACCGGGACGTCCTCAGTCAATCCGGTGTGAAATGGCTGGTGTTGCTCGAGGGGATCAACGACATCGGCAGGGGAGCCACAGTACCGGCCGAAGCGGTCACCGCCGAGGAACTCATTTTCGCTCACCAGCAGATCGTCGAGCGTGCCCATGCGCACGGCATCAAGGTCATCGGCGCTACGTTGACCCCCTATGAGGGAGCCGGTTACTACCGGGAGGAAGGCGAAGCGGTCCGTCAAGCCTTGAATGCCTGGATCCGTTCCCGCGGCGCCTACGATGCAGTCGCGGACTTCGACGCCGCCACCCGCGACAACGCCAACCCCCGGCGCATTCGCGCCGAATTCGACCCCGGAGACCACCTCCACCCCAACGACGCCGGCTACCAGGCCATGGCCGACGCCATCGATCTCGCCATCCTCACCGGCCGGCGGCCCTCGCCCTCGCCACCCAAGAGGTAGCGCCCCGCAGCCAGGGACGCAACCGGCGTCCCGTAGTCTGCCGCCTCGGAGCTGTAAAAACTACCGACTCAAAGCGCCACGTGCGGACCCTTCTCGCCGGCCGGCCGCTGAAGCCTTTCCTGGTGCTTCGCCTTCGTCTATTTCCTGACAAGCGACGGTGCGGGCACAGCAGCTTTCGCCGTGATCGCGCGGCCCAACTGGGAAGGACTCACCGGCACCGGCTCGATGATGAGCTCGGGGACATTGTAGGTCAGGGTACACGATTCGTAAAACGAGGGATCTTCCTGCGGCATGACAAACGGCTTGTGAGCCTGGCCGTTCCGGTCAAAATAACTGAAATAGATCCGCGCCAGGACACCCCCCTCGCGTTTGCTGGCAAAAGCGATCCATCTCCCATTGCTTGACCAACTATGCCACGAATCGCTCCACTTGCTGTTCGCAGCAGTCAAAGGCCTTGGCCCCCCGCTCTTCAGGTCCATGACGTACAGATCGGACGTCGGCTGAAAGATCGGGAAATTGCCGTGGTGCGCAAGCGAAAACAGCAGCCAGCGGCCGTCCGGAGATTCCTTCGGCTGCGCCGCGCTCATGCCGGAATCGGCGGCGGACAATACGGTTTCCCTCTTGCCCCATGTTCCGGTGGCCGCGTCATAGGAGATCCGCATCAGGTCGTACTTCACTTCTTGCAGTTGCGCCATCGGCAATTGCGGCGCACTGCAAAAATACAGGGTTCGGCCGTCCGCGGACCAGGCGGGCCAGGTTTCGCGGCGGTCCGGATCGGCAATATCGTGCGTGGTCGACACCTGGTTGGCATCTGTGTCGTAAACAGCCAGGTCCGAATCGTCATCCCACACGTCGCGGTGCTCGCCGATCGTGTGTTCCAGAGGCATGACCTTGTTCACCGAGTAGGCGATGTGCCTTCCGTCCGGATGCCAATCCTGGTACGCCGCCGGCGACTTGCTGAAGCCGGACGCGGACGTGTCGACTGTCCGCGGCACTCCGTCCTTGATCACGACCATGGGCCTGCCGGAGCTGGCGCTGCGAATCTGGAGGCTCATGCGGTCCGGCCGGTTGCGGCGAAAGCTGTGACAGTTCACACACCCGTCCCACCCGACGCTGAAGTTCTGGTTCTCGATCACCGGCCGTTCGGAAAACCCTCCCAGGTCCCGTTGATAAATCCCGATCTGCACCCAGAAGTGGTCCATGGGCGGAATGAGCCGGTAAACCACGTAGCGGTCCACATCTTCCTGCGCGACGTCGATCCGCACGGCATCGAACCTGCGGTAGGCGCCGTCTTTATCCTGAACCGTGATCGTCACCCGCACGGCGGCGCCGCGATTCTCTGCAATCAACTGCTTCCACGCGCCCGCCGGCCATGCGATCTTGCCGTCGCGGCTCGAGACTTCAACGGCGCCGCCTTTCTCGCCCGCAATTCGTGCAAGAAATTTCACCCCGGATTCCTTGATCTCAAAATTGAGTGGCGCAATGTTAGGCGCTATCACCGTCTCGCCATAATCCGGGTAAAGGACCGGACGGCGTGAAACGCGCTGCGCTTTTTCCGGCCAGTGGGCCTGGCACGCGCACAGCACAAGGAAAACCGGCAGCATGAGTATGGAAGCCAGGCGGCAAGGATTCAAATTCGGTAACTTCATTGCGGGTTTCCCATTCCCTTGGATCCATCGGCTCGGGGCTGAAAGGGCTCCCCGGCCGCGCTGCGGCCGAAAATATAGAAGAACCAATACGTCCCGCCAAAAGAGGGTTTCAGGGCCTCCCAGGCATCTGCGGCAGGACCGTTCTGGACCCGTGTCCATATATAGACAAAATTCTGAAATCGGGACTCGGTCTGGCTCTGGATCGCCGATCCGTCGATGCCCGGCGGCAGCGACCCGTTCACATTCCTGAAGCCGAGCAACGCCTCCTGCACGTGCGTCGGCAGTTCGCGATAGAAATCCTTCAGCCGGGGAGCCAGCCTGGCCAAAGCCTTCCATGTCGGAGGTGAGCAGGTAATGTGCAAGCAGGTACTCGAACGCCATCCTGTTGGACGGGTTGGCTTCGAGGCACTGCTGCAGGATCTGCTCCGTGCTCCAGGTTCCGACATAATCCGCGCGCAGCATCAGCGGCCGGATGCGCGCGACCAGCGGATCGGCCCGCATGCCGGGATCCCGGCCGAGCGCCGCCAAGTACTGCTGTGCGCGGGCCGCTTGAAACGGAACCCTCTCGAGCGCGCGCACAAACGTCTTTGCCGCACCCGGGTTGCCGTTCAGAATGTAGACCAGCGCCATGCGTTCGAGCACCCGCGGCGTTTCCCCTTCGACCGCCAGAGCCTCATGCGCCCACCGCTGCGATTCGTTGACCCTGCCGAGTTCCAGGTACAGGTCGCTGCGCCAATCCGCGACACACGGGAATGTATCCCAGATCGTGTCTCGAAGCAGCAGCGCATCGGACGAGGCCAGTTGCGGATAGTGGAACATCTCCCAGGGGAGCCGCCCGCTGCGCGCCAGTGCGTAGAACGTCAGAAACCTCACCGGGTCGATGTCGTCCGGCGACTGCGCGAGCGAGGCCAGCGCTTCCTCCGGCCTTCCGTCATCCAGAAGGTAGTCCGCGTAAAGCCATCCCGATTTGTCGAAATGCAGCGCGACCAGTCGCGAGGCCAACAAAGCGAGCGTTGCGAATCCGGCTACCTGAGCGGCGCGCCGGAAACGGGGCGTAAAACGATCGCCGATCCGGAACTTGCCGGTGAGGAAGGCAACTACCGCTCCGGCAGGAGCAAACAGATACAGGGCCAAGAGGAGGCCGTTCGTGATCGCGTCGAACTGCGGCATCCTCATCCAGCGAAGGTATCGACCCCAGATGTCCGGCTCATAATGAACGTAGCTCATGCCGTAAGGCACCGCCGCGCCGAAGGCGATCCATGCCAGGCACCATACCGGACGTTTCCGAATCAGCAACTCAAAAAGGGCGCACATCGCGCAAAGGTAAAGAAAACCCGATGCCAGCAGGTAATACAGGGGAATCGACGCGATGAGGAATAAAACCACCACCGCCGACTGCGCCCAGCGGTTGTGCGGCTTTTCGCGGAGCGCCATATACAACCAGGCGGCCGCGAGACCGGCCACCATCGGGAGGATATACAAAACCGCCATATAACGGCTGGCAAGAATCAACAGGATGGCGGGAAATGCCGCCGCCGGCCAGTTGCAGGATCCCGAGGAAAAACGGCGCAGAATGCCGCGCGCAATCGCCCAGGCGGCCAGGGCAAGGAGAGTGAATGCCAGCACTCCGGCCCAGTGTCTCGAATAGGCCTGGCTAAAGAGGTTTGCCGAATATTCAACCGGCCCGCCTATGACGCTCGAATACCGGCGATAGAAGGCTGTGCCCGCCAGAAAGGGCACCGGGAAACGGTGCGCAAGGAATGCAACGTTCATGAGCGGCCAGAGGCCGCCATACAGAAACACCGCTACCAGCAGAAAACGCAGATTGATTCGCCCAATCTACCCCGGCCCCATCGACGGATTCCGCGCCCGAGCGTGAGCGTTCCACCAACCGCCGGAGATCGATTTTGCCTGCGATGCGAGGCCCCGGACCTGCGGGATGGGCCTCTGGCGGGATCGGGCCAAGCGCCGTCATTTCTGCCCGTTTCCCTTCGGAGCGCGCGCGCACTTTTCCCTCCACGCGGTCCTTTACGGCCTTTCCCGGTGCATTTCGCAAAACCACAGCCCCTGACTGAGTTGTTCCGGTGTGGAGATTCAGCCGGAATTTCCATCTTGGACTTCCAGATCTAGTTCAGTATAAGCCAAACCGCCATCGTCTGGTCCGGCGGGCCTCTCTTCGAGAGCCGTCTTCGACCCCGCCAGACCGGACTGTCGCCCTGCACGCTAAATAGGAAAGTGGAAATGCGGGACCCCGCCTCTTTCGATCGGAGCTTGGACTGCGAAAGCTTGTAAGAGTTCACTTCGAGCCCCCAGTCGCAAGGAGCCGTTATCCAGGGTGCCTCGCGACCCTCTACCCGCGGGCTCAGAACCCAAAAAAAGAGGGGCACGCTCAACGAGCCGTGCCCCTCGGGGGTGAGGCCCAAGGGCCTCAGTACCAAATCCCAGCTTAGAACTGGAAGCGGAGCTGCAACTGAATGTTGCGCATCGTCCGAGCGCCGGTTGCCGCGCCGAAGCCGGCGTTCTTCGGCTGTCAGCCGGGTCTGGTTCAGGCTGCCGTCGGCATTGAACTGGCTGTTCACCATCGTCAGGTTCGTCGGGCTGGTGAACTGCAACGTTGTGTTCCGGTCGTTAATGTCCACGATGTTGAACGCGTTGAAGACGTCCGCCCGCAGCTCGACACGGTATCTCTCACTGCTGGAGACGCGAATCCTTCGCACGAACGACATGTCGACATTCCTGGTCAGACAGCCGCGCATGTAGTTGCGGCCCGACTCCATGCCCACGCTGCCGAAGGTCGGCGGAGTTATGGCCTTGTAATTGAACTGGGCGTACTGGTCGCCCGTACATCCGCTGCCGAGCCCGGGGAGCAGGGTCACCCGAGCGCCATAGTCTGGCGACCCTGTGAGGTTCACACTGCCGCCATTGCTCTGGTAGCTGGAGCCGAGGCCGTAGGTCCCCCCCGAGGCTACCGTCGCCACCGCGGAAATCTGCCAGTCCCTGGTCAGATCGCGGACCACGCCGCCCTTACTCTGGATGCCCGGGCTGTTCCAGATGCCGTTGGCCTTGAACAAATGCGGCACCCTATCCAGCGTCTCGTTGAGCTTCTCAAACTCCGCCTCATCGGCACGCAGCGAGACGGTCCCGTCGGCCGCGTGCTGGAACCGTTGTTGCAGCCCCGTGTTGCCCTTGAGGCTGATCCCATACGTGTAGTTCGCGCCGAACGAGAACCCGTCTGAGAACCGCCGGTTCACGTTGAACTGCAGCGAGTGATACGTGTCCCAGAAAATCGTCTGGTTCTGGTTGATTTTGGAGAAACCCCGGAAGGGACGGAGCAGATTCGACGTGTAGGCCGTCGCCCCGGGGGTAGCGCTCGTGCCGAGCGTCGGGTCCTGGTTCTGCGGCAGATATGCCGCGCCGATGTCCACCGTGTTCAGGTTCTGATTCGATCCGTTCTGGGTCCCCCCCAGGCGGTTGATGCCGTGTTTGCCCACATACGACGCGTCCCCGGCCATCCCCCACGGCAGCGACTTCTGTATGCCAACGCTCCACTGGACAGACGACAGGACGTCCGCATTATATTGCCAGGCTTGGAGCGATGGCACCGGCTGCGGGCTTAGCCCCTGCCCGAGCGTCTGCAACTGCCCGTTGCGCAGGTCCTTGCTCGTCGCGATCGGCGGATTGTTCGGGACCCCGAACACCGTGTTCCCGTCCGGCCGGTCGTAGTACATCCCGCCGGAGCCGCGCACCACCCAGTTCGAGTTCCCCGACAGGTCGTACGCAAACCCGAACCGCGGCCCCACCACCAGCTTAGGCCACTTGTAGTTCGTCTTCACAATCCCGTTGCCCGCCTGGATAATCCCGTTCAGCGAATTGCCCGTGCCGGGAATCGGCGTCCCGATGGCCGCCTGCGTGTTCGCCGCCCCCACCGCCGTCAGAATCTGCCCGTTGCGCGGATCCATCGCGTTGCGGATGTTGCCCGAACACGTGGTTGCGCCGTTGCTGCACCCTGCGACGTACAGCACCGGGGCATCGCTCGCCTTCCACTTCTCGGGGAAGAAGTTCGACATTTGTTGGAACTGGTCGTACTGCGGCTGTTGATTCACAAACCGCATCCCGTAGTCCAACGTCAGGCGGTTGTTCACCTTCCAGTTGTCCTGGAGGAAGAACTCTGTCTGGTTGTACAACATGCTGCCTTCGACGAACCGCGAATTCTGCGTGTACTGCGTGAAGATCCCCCGAAACGCGTTCGCGTAGCCGAACCCGGTGTCGAGGGTGTTATTGCTGTCGTTGCCGAAGTTCACGGTGCCCTGGAAGGCCACGTTCGTGTTCTGCGCCTTGAAGCTGTGGTTGAGGTAGTACCCGCCCTTGATCGTGTGCCGCCCCGCGATCTTCGTCATGCTGACCGCCACGTCTTGCGTCCGGTTGATGTTCAGCCAGCCGGGATACCGCTGCTGGGGCGGTGCCGCCCCGATGCGGCTGCCCCAATTGAAGACCGGCGGCAGGTTCAGCGACTTGCCGTCCCAGAACGGCGGCTTGGTTAACTCCATCATCTTGAAGCCGTAGGAGTTCGGATCCATCACGCCCGCGTCCGGATACAGCAGCGGGAAGTCCTTGAGACTCTTCAGGCGGTTGGACTCCTCGTTGGTGAGAATGCCGGCTTCGTTGCCGCCCGCCAACTCGTTCTGGATTCTGCCGTACGTCGCCTCGATGAACGTCGTCGGGTTGAACACGTAGTTAACCGTGATGCCATAGTTGGTGATGTAGGGATGCGGCGCGAAGGCATCATTGAAGCCCGGAATTTGGCCCGGTACAACATCCGGTCGCTCCCGCTGCCCGGAGTACTTGCCCGTCAACCGCAGTTTGTCCGATATCTGGTAGTCGAGCCGGAGGGCCGGCTGCATGGCCAGCCAAGGGTACGACACCGCATCCACCTGGTAGTTGTAGTTCGTCCCCGCCGCTTGCTCCATGGTCGGGAGCGGATAGCGGTTGAGCACCGCCACGCCGGGGGCATACCGATCGGCGAATGTTCGGAATCGTTTGGTTCGGGAAGGGCGCCCCCGTCGTGTAGTCCATCAACGCCGGGATCGGGTTGCCGTTGTTATCCCTGCTCTGGGAGAAGTCGCCGGCGCGCTCGAGCGCCGACGGCACACGCAGCCGGATGGGGTTGCCGCTGTTGGTCGTCCGCGTCGACGGCCGGAACTCGTGCGCGTAGAAGAAGAACAGTTTGTTGCGCCCGTTGTAGATCTTGGGAATCACAACCGGGCCGCCAATGGTGTAGCCGTAGATTTGCGTGCTCGACTTCGACTTCGCGTCGCCGTTCAACTGCGCCGCCCACGACTTCTTATTCCAGTCCGAGTCGGTGAACACGGCGTAGCCCGACCCGTGGAACAGGTTCGTGCCGCCCTTGGTCACCGCCGTGATCTGCAACCCGCTCGACCGGCCGTACTCCGCCTGATACCCCTGCGTGAGGATCTTCACTTCGCCGATCGACTCGATGTTCATGTTCAGCATCTGGCCGTTGTTGCCCGTGTCCATGGCCGAGATGCCGTCCATCATGATGTTGTCCTGACTGGCGCCGCCCAGCCGCGCGCCGTCCTGGCTGAAGACGTCAACATTTTCCACGCCCGGAGTCAAGTTCAATACACTGGTGAAGTTCCCCCGTTGGACCGGCAGGCTCTCGATCTGTGAGGTGGTGATGGCGAACGACCGCTCGCCGCTCACGCTCTGGATGAGAGCCGCTTCGGCGCTCACGGTGACCGTTTCGACGGTTCCGCCCACTTCGAGCGTCAGCGCCGGCACACCCACACGATCGGCGCCGCTAACCACGACCCCCGTGCGCCGCGTGGTCTTGAACCCTGAGAGGGTGACCTCGACGCTGTACGTGTCGGCGGCGACGTTCGGAAACACGTAGTCGCCCGTCTGGTTGGTGGCGGCAGGGGCGCTCTTCGTGCCCCGTGTCTCGCTGACCAGGATCACCTGCGCACCGGGAACGACCCCTCCCGTTGCGTCGACGATCCGTCCTGATATGGTGCCGGTCGTGATCTGCGCCGGCGCCGAAGCCGGCAACAGGAATAAGGCCACGACGAGGCCCGCAATGATGCTGCAACTAATACGAATCATGCTTTCTCCTTTTCTATGACCTGCCACTCGATCCCCGCGGACGGCAACAGGCACCCCTGAATAGCGGGCGATGTCGATTCGCCCGACGAATCATAATGAGACCCGCAAATCCATTAACGCGGGTTCACATACCGTGGAAGTATATAGCGGACCGACCCGGTTATCAAGAGGAAAGGTTAAAATTTACACAATTTTAATGAAATAATCTCAATCTAAGCCCCCGAACAATTGGGGACAGTACACGTAAACCCCGAATTCGGCTCCACGGGCCCTCGGTCAGCCGGCAGTACCGGGCGTGCTGGACCAGCCTGCCGCCCGTCTTCGCCAGCCACTGCCGCAAGCTGATCGGGGGCCAGTTCTCGATCTTCCTGGGCAGCACCAACCGTTGCCACAGGCCCGCCAGGGTGTAGGAGATCAAGCCTAGCCCGCTCTTCTCACACAAGATCGTAGCGAGGCGAGTGGGGGGCCAGTGGATACGAGGCGCGCGACCGGCCCAGGTGCGGAAAACCCTTGAACCAGATCGCCGGCTTCTGGCTCGGCCGGCCCACTGGCCGCGTCGGCAGTTCAGCGATATCTCGCTCCCGGCTCTCGTGGGCCGGGATGCGGATTGCTCGCATCACGCCCCGCTCTTCCAGCGCCTCGTAGATCTCCGGCAGAAGCAACTCTTCCCAGTCGGTGGCTCTATGGACGATCCCTGGGCGCAGTTCTGCCAGTCAGTCGCCTTCCGGTTGAAGAGCAGCGGCGGGTGCTAGCAGGTAGACTCGAAGTATCTCGGTCGACTCCTTGTCCAACGCGACCCGCTGCGGGGAATCCACGGATTCTGCCTTGCCGATGACTTCCCGGTTAATGCGGGCCAGTCCTGCGAAGATGTCTTGCTCGGCCAGCATCTCGGTATTAGATCCGTGATCCCCGACCCGCGGGCTCAGAACCCAAAAAAAGAGGGGCACGCTCAACGAGCCGTGCCCCTCGGGGGTGAGGCCCAAGGGCCTCAGTATCAAATCCCAGCTTAGAACTGGAAGCGGAGCTGCAACTGAATGTTGCGCATCGTCCGAGCGCCGGTTGCCGCGCCGAAGCCGGCGTTCTTCGGCTTCAGCCGGGTCTGGTTCAGGCTGCCGTCGGCATTGAACTGGCTGTTCACCATCGTCAGGTTCGTCGGGCTGGTGAACTGCAACGATTGTGTTCCGGTCGTTAATGTCCACGATGTTGAACGCGTTGAAGACGTCCGCCCGCAGCTCGACACGGTATCTCTCACTGCTGGAGACGCGAATCCTTCGCACGAACGACATGTCGACATTCCTGGTCAGACAGCCGCGCATGTAGTTGCGGCCCGACTCCATGCCCACGCTGCCGAAGGTCGGCGGAGTTATGGCCTTGTAATTGAACTGGGCGTACTGGTCGCCCGAACATCCGCTGCCGAGCCCGGGGAGCAGGGTCACCCGAGCGCCATAGTCTGGCGACCCTGTGAGGTTCACACTGCCGCCATTGCTCTGGTAGCTGGAGCCGAGGCCGTAGGTCCCCCCCGAGGCTACCGTCGCCACCGCGGAAATCTGCCAGTCCCTGGTCAGCTCGCGGACCACGACGCCCTTACTCTGGATGCCCGGGCTGTTCCAGATGCCGTTGGCCTTGAACAAATGCGGCACCCTATCCAGCGTCTCGTTGAGCTTCTCAAACTCCGCCTCATCGGCACGCAGCGAGACGGTCCCGTCGGCCGCGTGCTGGAACCGTTGTTGCAGCCCCGTGTTGCCCTTAAGGCTGATCCCATACGTGTAGTTCGCGCCGAACGAGAACCCGTTTGAGAACCGCCGGTTCACGTTGAACTGCAGCGAGTGATAGGTGTCCCAGAAAATCGTCTGGTTCTGGTTGATGTTGGAGAAACCCCGGAAGGGACGGAGCAGATTCGACGTGTAGGCCGTCGCCCCGGGGGTAGCGCTCGTGCCGAGCGTCGGGTCCTGGTTCTGCGACAGGTATGCCGCGCCGATGTCCACCGTGTTCAGGTTCTGATTCGATCCGTTCTGGGTCCCCCCCAGGCGGTTGATGCCGTGTTGGCCCACATACGACGCGTCCCCGGCCATCCCCCACGGCAGCGACTTCTGTATTCCAACGCTCCACTGGACAGACGACAGGATGTCCGCTTCATATTGCCAGGCTTGGAGCGATGGCACCGGTTGCGGGCTTAGCCCCTGCCCGAGCGTCTGCAACTGCCCGTTGCGCAGGTCCTTGCTCGTCGCGATCGGCGGATTGTTCGGGACCCCGAACACCGTGTTCCCGTCCGGCCGGTCGTAGTACATCCCGCCGGAGCCGCGCACCACCCAGTTCGAGTTCCCCGACGGGTCGTACGCAAACCCGAACCGCGGCCCCACCACCAGCTTAGGCCACTTGTAGTTCGTCTTCACAATCCCGTTGCCCGCCTGGATAATCCCGTTCAGCGAATTGCCCGTGCCGGGAATCGGCGTCCCGATGGCCGCCTGCGTGTTCGCCGCCCCCACCGCCGTCAGAATCTGCCCGTTGCGCGGATCCATCGCGTTGCGGATGTTGCCCGAACACGTGGTTGCGCCGTTGGTGCACCCTGCGACGTACAGCACCGGGGCATCGCTCGCCTTCCACTTCTCGGGGAAGAAGTTCGACATTTGTTGGAACTGATCGTACTGCGGCTGTTGACTCACAAACCGCATCCCGTAGTCCAACGTCAGGCGGTTGTTCACCTTCCAGTTGTCCTGGAGGAAGAACTCTGTCTGGTTGTACAACATGCTGCCTTCGACGAACCGCGAATTCTGCGTGTACTGCGTGAAGATCCCCCGAAACGCGTTCGCGTAGCCGAACCCGGTGTCGAGGGTGTTATTGCTGTCGTTGCCGAAGTTCACGGTGCCCTGGAAGGCCACGTTCGTGTTCTGCGCCTTGAAACTGTGGTTGAGGTAGTACCCGCCCTTGATCGTGTGCCGCCCCGCGATCTTCGTCATGCTGACCGCCACGTCTTGCGTCCGGTTGATGTTCAGCCAGCCGGGATACCGCTGCTGGGGCGGTGCCGCCCCGATGCGGCCGCCCCAATTGAAGACCGGCGGCAGGTTCAGCGACTTGCCGTCCCAGAACGGCGGCTTGGTTAACTCCATCATTTTGAAGCCGTAGGAGTTCGGATCCATCACGCCCGCGTCCGGATACAGCAGCGGGAAGTCCTTGAGACTCTTCAGGCGGTTGGACTCCTCGTTGGTGAGAATGCCGGCTTCGTTGCCGCCCGCCAACTCGTTCTGGATTCTGCCGTACGTCGCCTCGATGAACGTCGTCGGGTTGAACACGTAGTTAACCGTGATCCCATAGTTGGTGATGTAGGGATGCGGCGCGAAGGCATCATTGAAGCCCGGAATTTGGCCCGGTACAACATCCGGTCGCTCCCGCTGCCCGGAGTACTTGCCCGTCAACCGCAGTTTGTCCGATATCTGGTAGTCGAGCCGGAGGGCCGGCTGCATGGCCAGCCAAGGGTACGACACCGCATCCACCTGGTAGTTGTAGTTCGTCCCCGCCGCTTGCTCCATGGTCGGGAGCGGATAGCGGTTGAGCACCGCCACGCCGGGGGCATACCGATACGGCAAAATGTTCGGAATCGTTTGGTTCGGGAAGGGCGCCCCCGTCGTGTAGTCCATCAACGCCGGGATCGGGTTGCCGTTGTTATCCTTGCTCTGGGAGAAGTCGCCGGCGCGCTCGAGCGCCGACGGCAATCGCAGCCGGATGGGGTTGCCGCTGTTGGTCGTCCGCGTCGACGGCCGGAACTCATGCGCGTAAAAGAAGAACAGTTTGTTGCGCCCGTTGTAGATCTTGGGAATCACGACCGGGCCGCCAATGGTGTAGCCGTAGATTTGCGTGCTCGACTTCGACTTCTTGTCGCCGTTCAACTGCCCCGCCCATGAGTTTTTATTCCAGTCCGAGTCGGTGAACACGGCGTAGCCCGACCCGTGGAACAGGTTCGTGCCGCCCTTGGTCACCGCCGTGATCTGCAACCCGCTCGACCGGCCGTACTCCGCCTGATACCCCTGCGTGAGGATCTTCACTTCGCCGATCGACTCGATGTTCATGTTCAGCATCTGGCCGTTGTTGCCCGTGTCCATGGCCGAGATGCCGTCCATCATGATGTTGTCCTGACTGGCGCCGCCCAGCCGCGCGCCGTCCTGGCTGAAGACGTCAACATTTTCCACGCCCGGAGTCAAGTTCAATACACTGGTGAAGTTCCCCCGTTGGACCGGCAGGCTCTCGATCTGTGAGGTGGTGATGGCGAACGACCGCTCGCCGCTCACGCTCTGGATGAGAGCCGCTTCGGCGCTCACCGTGACCGTTTCGACCGTTCCGCCCACTTCGAGCGTCAGCGCCGGCACACCCACACGATCGGCGCCGCTAACCACGACCCCCGTGCGCCGCGTGGTCTTGAACCCGGAGAGGGTGACCTCGATGCTGTACGTGTCGGCGGCGACGTTCGGAAACACGTAGTCGCCCGTCTGGTTGGTGGCGGCAGGAGCGCTCTTCGTGCCCCGTGTCTCGCTGACCAGGATCACCTGCGCACCGGGAACGACCCCTCCCGTTGCGTCGACGACCCGTCCGGATATGGTGCCGGTCGTGATCTGCGCCGGTGCCGAAGCCGGCAACAGGAATAAGGCCACGACGAGGCCCGCAATGATGCTGCAACTAATACGAATCATGCTTTCTCCTTTTCTATGACCTGCCACTCGATCCCCGCGGACGGCAACAGGCACCCCCGAATAGCGGGCGATGTCGATTCGCCCGACGAAACAATGAGACCCGCAAATCGCTTAACGCGGATGCGCTTATCGTGGAAGTATAGGGCGGGCTGACCCGGATATCAAGAGGAAAACATCTAAATTTATCAATTTTAATGTAAACGCTCTCACAGCCAGCCCCCAACCCCACTGCGCAACTAAACAAGGAAGCCCCGGAGAATCAGGCTCTTCCGGCTCTTTGGTGGCGGCTCTTGACCACCCTCCACCATGCATCCGCCCCCCTCCGTCGGAGCCGTTTTCTTCTCCGACCCCCGAAACCCCCAATAACCGAGCACACGTGGCTCCGATGTAGGACAGGCGGTTTACGTGGGGCAGACGATCGCAGTTCGTCGTCTGCCCTTATGCGAGCATTGGACCAGGGCCACTCCGCTTCATCCGCCACCAGCCCGGCCTGAACGGGGTTGTTCTCGACGTAACGGATTAACTCGTTCAGCTCCTTGGCTCGGTCAACCCGACCCCAACCGGGCTGACCTGGAACAGGAGCTCGGCACACAGAATCGAGTGGAGTTGCGTCTCGAGGCCATCGACGGGACCCACTGGTTCATCTGTACCGATACCGGAGTCGGCATGACCAAGGCCATCATTCGCGATCACTTTCTCATCAACGGGACCGCTCGACGCCACGATCTCCTGGCGCTGGAGCGCCGCTGCAAACAGGCGGGCTTCCTCTTAGGCAGAACCGGTGAACTCGGCATCGGCGCGCTGACCTACTTCATGCTCGCGGATCAGGTCATCCTTAGGACGCGGCGTAGCCCCGGCCCTAAGGACGCTCCTTGGTCCACGTTCCATGCGGATTCCGTTTGAACTCGGCCTTGGCAGGTTGCCGAAATCCTCTCTCCACCCGGATGGGCAGGGCCTCCTCGTGAGGGTGCTCTACTCGCGGCACTTGACTCTCCGCACCGCGGACGCTGGCAGACCCTCGGTAGACGGGAATGACTTCGTGCGCACAGACGCAACGCTGGAGGCCGTGCAATACGTTGTCGGTCGTGGGGATCTGTGTGCGGAATCATCACCGACCCAGAACTCCGGAACCGGCCGCATCCCCTCGTGCAATCTGTCGACCGCGAAGCTCCGCAGTGGTGCGAAGACACCTTCCCTTTAGATCTTGACCCGCTCCCGCACCGGGACACCCTCCTGGGCAGCCCGCCACGCGCCGCAACCTGGGCGGTCACACTGCTTCGCTCTGATCATAGTCCGGCGATCCCTCCCAATCCCGGCCCTGACTGGACCGTAACCAGATCCGCAGGTGCCCGGCGCCAGCGGCGCTGACCTTCCCCCCTATTCCCTTTGCGTCTTAGCGCCTTTGCGTGCCCCTTCCCCAAGAAATACGAAAGGCCCGGTCTCTCGACCGGGCCTTCTCGAATTAATTTGGGCGACTTCCTACTCTCCCACACACTCGCGCATGCAGTACCATCGGGGCTGAAGGGCTTAACTTCCGTGTTCGGGATGGGAACGGGTGGAACCCCCTCGCTACAATCACCCAAAACTTGTTCCAGAGACGAGTTCTCCCTCGTCCCTGCTGAATATCGACGGCGCTACAATCCACTCAATGCCCAAAGTAAATTTTATGGTCAAGCCGAACGGGCTATTAGTAACGGTTAGCTTCACACATTACTGCGCTTCCACTTCCGTCCTATCAACCTGGTAGTCTTCCAGGGCCCTTCAGAGGGGTTGACCCCTTGGGAGATCTCATCTTGGGAAAGGTTTCGCGCTTATATGCATTCAGCGCTTATCCTAACCGAACTTCGCTACCCAGCTATGCCACTGGCGTGACAACTGGATCACAAGAGGTTCGTCCATCCCGGTCCTCTCGTACTAAGGACAGGCTCCCTCAAATCTCCTGCGCCCACCACAGATAGGGACCGAACTGTCTCGCGACGTTCTGAACCCAGCTCACGTACCGCTTTAATAGGCGAACAGCCTAACCCTTGGGAGCTTCTACACCCCCAGGATGCGATGAGCCGACATCGAGGTGCCAAACCGGAGCGTCGATGTGAACTCTTGACTCCGATCAGCCTGTTATCCCCGGCGTACCTTTTATCCGTTGAGCGATGGCCCTTCCATACAGAACCACCGGATCACTATGACCAGCTTTCGCTCCTGCTTGACTCGTTGGTCTCGCAGTCAGCCTGGTTTATGCCATTGCACTCGACAGCGGATTTCCAAACCGCCTGAACCAAGCTTCGCGCGCCTCCGTTACAATTTGGGAGGCGACCGCCCCAGTCAAACTACCCGCCTACCAGTGTCCCCCCCCCAGATAATGGGAGTAGGTTAGAATCACAGAACGATCAGGGTGGTATCTCACCGTTGGCTCCTCTGAGCCCGAGAGCCCAAATTCAAAGCCTCCCACCTATCCTGCGCAGATCGCCCCATAATTCACTGATAAGGTATAGTAAAGGTGCACGGGGTCTTTCCGTCTAGTGGCGGGCATCCGGCGTCTTCACCGGAACCACAAGTTCGCCGGGCGGCTTGTTAAGACAGTCCTCAGATCGTTACGCCATTCGTGCAGGTCGGAACTTACCCGACAAGGAATTTCGCTACCTTAGGACCGTTATAGTTACGGCCGCCGTTCACCGGGGCTTCAGTTCAGAGCTTCACCTTGCGGTTAACCCCTCCCTTTAACCTTCCGGCACTGGGCAGGCGTCAGCCCCTATACGTCGTTTTCGACTTAGCAGAGACCTGTGTTTTTGTTAAACAGTCGCCTGAGGCTATTCACTGCGACCCTCTTGCGAGGGCACTCCTTCTCCCGAAGTTACGGAGCTAATTTGCCTAGTTCCTGAACAAACCATCACCCGAGCGCCTTAGAATACTCATCTCGTCCACCTGTGTCGGTTTGTGGTACGGGTACCTCGACTCTCCTTAGAGGATTTTCCTGGCGGACGGCTGGACTTGTTTAAATCCCAACCTCCCTTCACCCGGCTTTGAAACCATTGCGCAACCGGGCTTACGGGCCGCGTCCCCCCATCGGTCTTTATCGAGCCGCGGTAGTCACGGAATGTTCGCCGTGTATCCATCAGCTACGCCTTTCGGCCTCACCTTAGGACCCGACTAACCCTGAGCGGATTAACCTTTCTCAGGAATCCTTAGACTTTCGGCGACCAGGGTTCTCACCTGGTTTGTCGCTACTTATGCTGGCAGAGTCTCTTCCTGACCGTCCAGCCGTCCTCTCGGTCGGCCTTCACTCGGAAAAGAATGCTCTCCTACCATTCGCATTGCTGCGAATCCATAACTTCGGTACCATGCTTGAGCCCCGTTGGATTGTCGGCACCGAGTTGCTCGACCAGTGAGCTATTACGCTTTCTTTAAAGGATGGCTGCTTCTAAGCCAACCTCCTGGCTGTCTGAGCCACTCGACTTCCTTTCCCACTTAGCATGAATTTAGGGACCTTAGTTGATGGTCTGGGCTCTTCCCCTTTCGACAACGAAGCTTAGCCCCCGCTGTCTGACTCCTGCGCTACACGTTGACGGCATTCGAAGTTTGGTTGAATTCGGTAACCTGGGAAGGCCCCTAGTTCATTCAGATCTCTACCACCGTCACGGACCACGCAAGGCTAGCCCTAAAGCTATTTCGGAGAGAACGAGCTATCACGGAATTTGATTAGCCTTTCACCCCCACCCTCAGCTCATCCAAGCTGTTTTCAACCAACACTGGTTCGGACCTCCATCCGCTGTTACACGGACTTCATCCTGGCCAAGGGTAGATCATCCCGCTTCGCGTCTAATCCCAGCGACTGAACGCCCTGTTCAGACTCGCTTTCGCTGCGGCTCGCTTTCGCTTAACCTCGCCACTGAGATTAACTAGCCAGCTCATTATTCAATAGGCACGATGTCAGGCATTCTCCTTGCGGAGCATAGCCCTCCAACTGCTTGTAGGCATGCGGTTTCAGGTACTGTTTCACTCCCCTCGCAGGGGTACTTTTCACCTTTCCCTCACGGTACTAGTTCACTATCGGTCGCAAGCAAGTATTTAGCCTTGCCGGATGGTCCCGGCGGATTCCCGCAGGGTTTCTCGTGTCCCGCGGTACTTAGGATTCCACTAGAGAGCCTCACGCTTTCGCCTACAGGGCTGTCACCTGCTATGGCCGGACTTTCCAGACCGTTCGACTAACGTTCCGCTTCCCATGTCGTGGTCCTGCAACACCGCGCTTTCCTTTCGAATCGCACGGTTTAGGCTGTTCCGAGTTCGCTCGCCGCTACTATCGGAATCACGGTTGTTTTCTCTTCCTCCGGGTACTGAGATGGTTCACTTCCCCGGGTTCGCTTCGCCACCCTATGTATTCAGATGGCGATAACGGGTGTTCGCACCCGTTGGGTTTCCCCATTCGGATATCTCCGGATCACTGCCTGTTTGCGGCTCCCCGAAGCTTTTCGCAGCTAGCCACGTCCTTCATCGCCTGCTTGCGCCAAGGCATCCACACGCACGCCCTTAGTAGCTTGACCATAAAACTTACATCGGACACAGAGTGGATCTGTGCGCTTTGCAACTAACTTGTAGTTGCCCGTCGATATTCAGTTGTCAAAGATCTGCGCGGCAAACTGCCGCCGAAACCTGGTGGGCCTGGGTGGAATCGAACCACCGACCTCACCCTTATCAGGGGTGCGCTCTAGCCAACTGAGCTACAGGCCCGCTACCCGTAGGAAGCTGGTGGAGCTGATCGGAATCGAACCGACGGCCTCCTGAGTGCAAATCAGGCGCTCTCCCAGCTGAGCTACAGCCCCTTATTTTTAGTTCGAGGCCGGTTGGACGCCGGGCGCGGGACCTGCCCGCAACCCCAGCCGACATCATCAAAACCGAAGTGGAGAACTGCGAAATGGCTCCATGGAGTGGAACGGCTGCCACCTACTCGTCCGCTCGCTTGCGCTCGCGGCGCTGATTCAGTGACTCCACCCACGTTCTCTCTTAGAAAGGAGGTGATCCAGCCGCAGGTTCTCCTACGGCTACCTTGTTACGACTTCACCCCAATCACGAGTCACACCTTGGGCCGCTGCCTCCCTTGCGGGTCAGCCTGCGGACTTCTAGTACAACCCGCTTTCGTGATGTGACGGGCGGTGTGTACAAGGCCCGGGAACGTATTCACGCAACCGTTCTGATGTTGCATTACTAGCGATTCCAGCTTCATGCAGGCGAGTTGCAGCCTGCAATCCGAACTGAGACCGGCTTTTTGCGATTACCTCCACCTCGCGGCTTAGGAACGCTTTGTACCGGCCATTGTAGCACGTGTGTAGCCCTGGACATAAAGGCCATGCTGACTTGACGTCATCCCCACCTTCCTCCAGCTTATCGCTGGCGGTCCCCTGAGAGTGCTTCCTTTCGGAGTGGCAACACAGGGCAAGGGTTGCGCTCGTTGCGGGACTTAACCCAACATCTCACGACACGAGCTGACGACAGCCATGCAGCACCTCGACTCCCGTCCCTTGCGGGAAACACCTGTTTCCAGGCGTTTTCGTGAGCCGTTCGAGCCCAGGTAAGGTTCTTCGCGTTGCGTCGAATTGAACCACATGCTCCACCGCTTGTGCGGGCCCCCGTCAATTCCTTTGAGTTTCAGCCTTGCGACCGTACTCCCCAGGCGGCACACTTAACGCGTTAACTACGGCACGGACAGAATGAACTGCCCACACCAAGTGTGCATCGTTTAGGGCGTGGACTACCAGGGTATCTAATCCTGTTTGCTACCCACGCTTTCGTGTCTCAGCGTCAGTGGCGGTCCAGAAAGCCGTCTACACCGCAGGTGTTCCTCCTGATATCTACGCATTTCACCGCTACACCAGGAATTCCGCTTTCCTCTCCCGCACTCTAGCCTGCCAGTATTCGGCGCACCCTCCCAGTTAAGCCGGGAGATTTCACACCGAACTTGGCAAACCGCCTACACACTCTTTACGCCCAGTAACTCCGAACAACGCTCGCTGCCTACGTATTACCGCGGCTGCTGGCACGTAGTTAGCCGCAGCTTCTTCTGCAGGTACCGTCATTATCTTTCCTGCCGAAAGAGCTTTACACCCCGAAGGGCTTCATCGCTCACGCGGCGTCGCTGCATCAGGGTTTCCCCCATTGTGCAAGATTCCCCACTGCTGCCTCCCGTAGGAGTCTGGCCCGTGTTTCAGTGCCAGTGTGGCCGTGTGCCCTCTCAGGCCGGCTACCGATCGTTGCCTTGGTAGGCCGTTACCCTACCAACTAGCTAATCGGCCGCGGGCCCCTCCTCCGGCGCCTTTCGGCTTTTTCCTCTCGGAATTATGCGGTATTAGCCCCGGTTTCCCAAGGTTATTCCCCACCAGAGGGTAGGTAACCCACGTGTTACTCACCCGTACGCCACTTTACTCACCAGATTGCTCCAGTTTTCTCGTGCGACTTGCATGTGTTAGGCGCGCCGCCAGCGTTGATTCTGAGCCGGGATCAAACTCTCATTTGATCTCATTGAGTCAATCGCCATTTCGCTAAAACTTCCAATTTCAACGAATATCGACTGTGCGTCCAACCAGATTGTCAAAGATCTTTGCGGCTCACCGAGTATCCGTATGGAAGCCCGGCCGACCGCAGGCCTCGAAAGCCGTTTTGAGCGCAAACCGCCGATGCTGCGTCTATGTGAGCCGACAGCCCCGCGCTCAAGAATTCTTGGGAACTCTAAAAGAACTTCAGGAAGTCAACCGGCGACTTTCGCCCGCCGAACCTGCTACCGTTGTTCTAGTGCGTCACCGTTTATAAATTCTACCACTTCCTGTCCCCGGCGCGCAAGTGCCCTGCAAAATCTATTCCTGCGCTCCCAGAGAACACGAAGCAAATGACGCCTAGGGAAAGAATACCAGAAGCGGGCGCGCATAGCAAGCCCAAGTATTAGATGACCAGTGATTCCGCAAACCCGGGGTTGCGCTGCTGGTAGGGCGCTGATTTGGCGCGAGTTGTATGCGAAGGGCGGCGGAGGGCGAAGTTGGAATGGCGTTTGGAGGGCACAAGGTCGTTGACAGGTGCCTTTAGCCGTCGGTTTTTCGGGCTGGCGGGAATACGGTAGCAACGGCGTCAGGACGGACGCCGGGAAGGGCGGCTCGACACGTCGCGGAAGCGTGCGGCACGGTCAACTGGTGTCAAACGAAAGAGCGACGAACCCGTACGCCAGGCGCTTGGCGAATTCTACGCCAGGCGCTTGGCGAATTGGTGGAAGCGGTCGCAACTGCCGCGGGCATGGCTACAGATCTGGCGTTGGTAGCGACAGAGCATAGGCCAGCAGCCGGATCATGGTCAGCACTACCAGGGCCGTGCTTTGGTGGACGGCGGGATGTTTCAGGTGGCAGTCGGTGGTAATGGTCTGAAACACTTCGGCATCCATGCGCCACCGGCTGCGGCTCAGTTGATGGATGAACAGCGGGGGGATCGCGCCAAGTTCGAAATTCGTGGCGTAGAATTCGTGGCGTAGAAATTGTTGCTCTCCACCAGCACCTCTGTCTTGCTTTTCTTTAGATGATCGCCATCTTGCCTGACGGTCGCCTGGCGTTGGTGGTCGGTGCGAACCGTTTTGATCACTCGCACCAGGCGATCGGCGACGGGCCAATCGACTCCGGCAAGTGCCACCAGCGAAGCTCCCGGTCAGACTCCGACTGGACTGCAACGGGCGGTCCGGTGGTGAAGCGTTCGGCCTCGCGCAACAATTCCGGCTGATTCTCTTTCAGAGTGAAGGCCCAGTCCAGGCCCAAACGTTCCACTTCCCGGACAAAGGGCGCTTGCAGATACAGGGCATCGCCTACCAGCAGATCCAGGAGGCGGCGCCCCAACTAGCCGACCCGATGCAAGCGCGCAGGGGACTTCCGCCTCCCCATCTTTTTGAAAGCGAATGCCCAGCGGGATGGGAACCGGCGTGCTGACGATCACCACCGCGACGATGATCCGATGGTAATACCGGATATCGGTGCGGGCGTCGCAGCAGCGAGCGAAGGAACTGCAGATTTCAATGCCATCCACGGGGGCCACCATCCGGCCGCGGGACCAATCCGAGCGCAGAACGCCGTTGCGTTTCAGACGGCGAGCCACGTCGCAGCCGAGGGTGAAGACGGGCCAGGGGGACTGAAGTTGGAGCGCATAGCCGATGGTGTCGGCGCTGAGGGGCCCAATCCGCTTGGCCAACGCTCCCCTGCGGCACTCGGCCTCGATCTGCAGCAGACTGGGCACCTTTGGATACCCAGCGATTCCGCAAACCCGGGGTTGCTCTGCTGGTAGGGCACCGATTTGGCGGGAGTTGTTTGCGGAGGCCGGCTCGACACGTCGCGGAAGCCTGCGGCACGGTCAACTGGTGTTAATCGCAAGCACGACGAACCCATAGGCCAGGCGCTTGGCGAATTCGGGGAAGCTGTCGCAACTGCCTCGGGGATGGCTGCAGATCTGGCGTTGGTAGAGGACCAACGACAGAGCATAGGCCAGCAGCCGGATCATGGTCAGCACTACCAGGGCCGTGCTTTGGTGGATGGCGGGATGTTGCAGGTGGCAGTCGGGTGGGAGGGGAACCGGCGTGCTGACGGTCACCACCACGACGATGCGATGGTAGTCCTGGATATCGGTGCGCGTCTCGCCGTACAAGGTGCATCTAAGGGGAAGAGTCTGATAGCCTGAATCAACCGGCGAGAGCCGTAGGAAAGGAAGCGATACATGGCACGATTTGCTAGACTCAAAGTCCTAAATAAGATGATCGAGACGGGGATGGTGCCCGTCTTCTATAACGCCGATATCGAAGTCGCCAAGAAGGTCGCGGCCGCTTGCATGGCGGGCGGGTGCCCGTTTCTCGAGTTCACCAACCGGGGCGACCACGCATGGGAAGTCTTCACCGAGCTGGAGCGCTACTGCGCCCGGGAGCTTCCCGAGCTGATCCTGGGAGTCGGTTCCATCGTCGATCCCGGTACGGCGTCTCTCTACATCAACTGCGGCGCGAACTTCGTGGTGGGTCCCATCCTCAACCCCGACGTGGCGCGCGCCTGCAACCGCCGCAAGATTCCGTACTCGCCCGGTTGCGGCAGCGCCTCGGAGATTTCGGCGGCCGAAGAACTCGGTTGCGAAATCGTGAAGGTCTTCCCCGGCGGCGAAGTAGGCGGTCCGAAGTTCGTCAAGGCCGTCAAGGGGCCGTGCCCCTGGGTCTCGATCATGCCGACCGGCGGCGTCGACAGCACCGAAGCCTCGCTCAAGGCATGGTTTGAAGCGGGCGTCTCGTGTGTGGGCATGGGCTCTAACCTGGTCACCAAGGAACTGCTGAAGGCCGGCGACTACGACGGCATCACGGCCAAGGTTCGCGACACACTGGCGCTGATCAAGACCATCCGGGGAGGCAAGTAGCCATGGCGCTGAACATCAAACCCCGCGAGCAGTGCCAATGGGACGCGGCCGCGATGGGCGAGGTCATGCTGCGGCTGGACCCCGGCGACGGGCGCATTCGAACCACGCGGCAGTTCAACGTGTGGGAGGGTGGTGGTGAGTACAACGTCGTCCGCGGGCTGCGCCGTTGCTTCGGCCAGCGCACCACCGTTGTGACGTCCATCGTGGACTGCGAGATTGGCCGGCTGCTGGAGGACCTAATGCTGCAGGGCGGCGTGGACCTTTCGCACGTCAAGTGGGTGCCGTACGACGGCATCGGCCGCGCGGCACGGGTGGGACTGAACTTCACCGAGAAGGGCTTCGGGGTGCGCCCCGCCGTGGGCTGCTCGGACCGCGCCTACTCGGCCGCCTCTCAACTCAAGCCCGGCGACGTGGATTGGAAGCAGCTCTTCGAGAAGGAGGGCGTGCGCTGGCTGCACTGCGGCGGAATCTTCGCCGCGCTCTCCGCCACCGCCGCCGACATCACCATCGAGGCCATGGAGGCCGCGCACGCCGCCGGCACGGTGATCTCCTACGACCTGAATTTCCGCGCCTCGCTGTGGAAGTCGCAGGGCGGCACCGCCCGCGCCGTCGAAGTCAATCGCAAGATTGCTTCGCTCGTCGACGTGATGATCGGCAACGAGGAGGACTTCACCGCGGCCCTCGGATTCCAGGTGCCCGGAATGGACGAGCACATTTCGAAGCTCGACCCGGCGAACTTCCGGAAGATGATCGACGAAGTGCTCAAGATGTACCCCAACTTCAAGGCGGTCGCCACCACTCTTCGCAACGCGAAAACCGCTTCGATCAACGACTGGGGCGCCATCCTCTGGACCGACGGCCAGTTCTATGAGGCGCCGCTACGAGAGAACCTGGAAATCTACGACCGCGTCGGAGGCGGCGACAGCTTCGCTTCCGGCGTGGCCTACGGTTTCCTCTCCGGCAAGACCCCGCAACAGGTGGTGGAGTACGGCGCCGCGCATGGCGCCCTCGCCATGACCACCCCGGGGGATACCACCATGGCGACGCTCAAGGAGGTCGAGTCCGCCATGAAAGGCAAAGGCGCGCGGGTTATCCGGTAGAGATTTCAAGACCGGAACATAGTGGACACATTGTGCCGCGCACATCGTGGACACTTCTCGGCGTTTTGGGGCTAACGGAAGGAGCCCATAGGGCGACTGGCGTTAGCCCCAAAACGCTGCCGCGACCGGGGTCCCGCCGGCTCATGTCTTCTCCCGCGTGCCCCGTTGTTCGGGGCTCCAGAGCCGGGTGCGTTCCCCTTCCACCACCCCTAGTTCATAAAAGCTGAATTTCAATTGCCAAGCCCCGATGAGTTGCAGGCCGCCACGCTCTCCTTGCAGAGCGTGGCTCACAAATACCCTGTTTCCATGCCATCGGATTCGACCTCCCCTACAGAGAGGACTGGGGAGGGAGCGCATGGCGGGGCACGGGAGACGGGGCTTGCAAGCAGAGCGGCATTGCTGCCGGCGGGACCGCCGGCATGGCAGGTCTGGCGACCTGCTCCACCTCGAATTGGGGAACATCTTGCTGGGTGGGTTCGTATGGTGGGGATGTGAGCCTTCCATAGAGCAATCGTCCGATTGACTTCATCCTTTTGATAGTCTTACCCTTACCCATGGAACTGTGAGGAATGAGGCTTGATGTCTAAGAAGTGGTACAACTACTTCGTTTCGGTGGATCCTGCAAACCCGGACGCTGCGGCGCAGACTGTCGCCGATATCGCTCCGGCGTCCACGGCGGCCACTCCCGCGTTTACACAGCCGGTGGCGGACCCTACCGTTTTTGAGCAGATCTACTCGGCCGCCGAGGTGCGCACTCCGGCGCATGGCTTCACCATCTTTAAGATCGCGGACATGCTGAAGAGCGAGCATATCCGCAGCCTGCCGGTCGAGATCAAGCGCAGCTCGGTGCTGCTGGCGCTCGATGCGGCCGGGGTGAAGGTGCAGGAGATCATCGAAGATGCCGTCCGGCGCGACCGCGCGCTCGACACCTTCGAACTGGTGCAGCAACGCGCGCTCGATCAACTGGAAGCTAAGAAGGCGGACGAGAACAAGAAGCTCCAGCAGGAAGCGGACCGCGTGCTCAATGAACTGCGCGCGAGCATTCAGGCGAACAACGACGCGGTGGCGAAAGAACGCGAGCGCATGCAGACGTGGCGCTTGCAGAAGCAGCAGGAAGAGCGACGGATCGCCGATGCGGTGGCGCCGTTTGCTACCGAGAACCCGATTACAACGGGAACGGGAACACAGAATTCAGAACACAGAACTCAGAACTCAGAACAAGGAACACCGAAGCCTTAGGAGACTCGTCATGTTTAAGCGGCTTTCTCGGATTTTTCGTTCGTTCTTTGGATTCTTCATCTCCGTTGCGGAGGATCCCGAGTTGATCCTTGAGCAGAATATTCGCGACATGAACGACCAGGTGCCTCGGATGAACGAGAGCATTGCGATGGTCAAGGCCAACGCGACTTTGCTCGAGAAGGAAGAAAACAAATATAAGGCCGATGTGAACGATCTGGCGACTAAAGTCAAAGCCAGCATTCAGGCGGGGCGCGACGATTTGGCGGGGCATTTTGCGGTGCAGCTTGAACAGGTGCGCAGCGCTTTGGGGCGGACGCAGGCTCAGCTCGCGGGGGCTCGGGCGGCGTTTGATAAGGCTCAAAACGTGAAGACCGCGTTCCTGCGCGAGAAAGAGCGGAAGACGCGGGAAGCCATGAACGCGATTCGCGACTACCGCCGCTCGCAGTGGCAGAAGAAGGTGGCCGACGCCATGGAGCAGTTCGAGGTGGCGGGGGTCAGCCAGACGCACGACGAGATGGTCCGCAAGATCGAAGAAACCACGGCGGTCAACGAGGCCCGCATGGAAATGGCCTTGGGCAACGTGGACCAGCAGAAGTTCCAAATCGAAGAAGAGGCCGAGAGACTGCGCGCCAGCGAACTGGTGAAGCAGTTCAAGGCCGAGATGGGCTTGAGTTCGCCCGAAGCATCCACTCCGGCGCCCGAAAAAACCATCGGGGGCCGGGACACCGAGAAGACTGCGTAATCCGCGGAGGAAGCTATGGCGGTACGAATTGAAAAAGGCGGCTGGACTTTCATCTTCGTGATTGGCCTTGCGCTGGTGGCATACGGCCTGGACCGGTACGGCGTCGTCAACCTGTCTGGAATATTCGGTAAGAAGGCGGCCACCACCGCGGTGGACACTTCGAAGCCGCTGGCCCCCACCGGAGACCGGGAAACCAACCAGGTGCGCGTGCGCGTGAACATCTGGGTGGGCTGCGTGGGCGGCCTGGTGGCCAACGGCGGGCTCGACACCACGGCCGGTTCGATCTACGACAAGAAGGGGCTGAAGGTTTCCTTTAAGATCATCGACGACTGGACCGAGGGCACCACGGCGCTGGCCTCGAACAACGTGGACGTGATGCTGACGACCGCGGACGTGTGGGCCAAGGACTACGGCCAGCTTCTCGATAAGGGCTTCCGGGCGCGCGCCGTCTACATGGTGGATTGGTCGCGCGGCGCCGACGGCGTGATCGGCAAGCAGGGCATCAACAGCATCGAAGACCTGGCGGGGAAGAGCGTGGCGTTCGCGCAATACACGCCCTCGCACTTCCTGCTGTGGAACGGGCTGAAGAGCTCGGGGCTGAGCACGGAGCAGCGCAACGAGATCTTCAACAAAGCGATTCACACGAAAGACGGCATCGAGCCGGCGACGCTGTTCGCGCAACAGAAGGTGGATGCGGCGGTGGCGTGGGATCCGGACATGACCGACGCGGTGGGTAAGCGGCCGGGCGCGAAGAAGATCTACGACACGCGCGTCGCCAACCGTTTGATCGCCGACGTGCTGGTGGTGAGCGACCGTTTCTCGGCCAGCTCGCCGGCAACGCTGCGGAACTTCTTGGAAGGCTGGCTGGAGGGCGTCGAGTTCATCCGGCAGCAGCCGGCGCGGGCGTACACGCTGATCGGCACCATCAAGGACTTCAACATGCCGGAAGACCTGGCGAAGAGCATGCTGGGCGGCGTGCGGTTGTCCGATTACGCCGACAACAAAGCGTTCTTCGGCACGGGCGCCGGGTCCGACTACACCAACGTGATGGGCATGGCGCAGGACATGTACCGCGAGCTGCGGCTGATCAAGGGCGCTCCCGACATCGAGGGCAGCGTGGACCGGCGCTACATCGCGGCCATGGAGGGCAAGTTCTCGTCGCAATCGACGGAGGCGCCGATCGAGTACAAGGCGCCGGCGAAGGGCGCGACGCCCATCGCCACGCAGCGCCGGTCGATCTACTTCGAGACCAACTCGGCCGCGCTGAGCCCGGATTCGCGGGCGGTGGTGGAAGAGATCGGCGGGTTCATGCGGGCGTACGAGAATACGGTGGTCGATATCGACGGCAACTCCGATTCGACGGGCTCGCGCGAGTTGAACCTGACGCTCTCGAAGCAGCGCGCGGAGACGGTGAAGAACTACCTGATGACCAAGTACGGCTACCCGGCGGCGCGCATGCGGACGACGGGGAACGGGCCGGACAAGCCGATTGAAACCAACGAAACGCCCGAGGGACGCGAGAAGAACCGGCGCACGGACATCAAGGTGTATCCGAATCCGGCGAGCCAGTAATGGCGCAGCCCACCAGCATCCGAAAACCGGTGGCGCGGCCGGTGAGCGTGATTCTCGGGCTGGCCGCGTGGGCGGCCGTGGTGGCGTGTGTGGATCCTGGCGACGAAGAGCAACCTGCTGCCGCCGTTCGTGCTGCCCGAGCCGCTGGGCGTGGTGAAGGCGATCGCGCGGCTGTGGACCGAGTACGACCTGCTCGGCAATGTGTTCCAGAGCTGGTGGCGCATTGCGCAGGCCTTCTGCTGGTCCGCGGCAGTGGCGATTCCGCTGGGCCTGTTGATGGGCAGCTTTCCGTGGGTGTTCCACCTGGTGAATCCGATCGCGGCGCCGATGCGGTCGATGCCGATCACGGCGTTTCTGCCGGCGTTCATCGCGCTGTTCGGCATGGACGAAGGCATGAAGGTGGGGTTCCTGTTCTTCGGCATGTTCTTCTACCTGCTGGCGCTGGTGGTGGAACAGGTCAACCGGGTGGATCACGCGCTGCTCGAGACCGCGTATACGCTGGGGGCGAAGGTCCATCACGTGTTGTGGCTGCTGTTCCGGGCCTCGTTTCCGGCGATCTTCGGCTCGTTCCGGATTCTGTACGATATCGGCTGGACGTACGTGATCCTGGCCGAGATGGTGAACGCGCGCAAGGGCGTGGGGTACATGGTGGAGGCCGCGCGCAAGGTGCTGGATTTCGAGCGCGTGTATGCGGGGATCATCGCCATCGGCGTGGCTGCATTTCTGTTCCGGTGGCTGCTGAAGGTACTCGAAGACCGGCTGTTCCCGTGGCAGCGCCCGGCGCGGGAGCAATCCGAGCCGGCCATTTCTTCCGCCCATGGAAACAAAAAATAAAATCACGCTGCGGAATGTTTCGCGGGTTTTCACCAGCGCCTCGGGCGAGAAGGTGGAAGCGCTGCGGGACGTCAATCTCGAAGTAGCCGACGAGTTCGCGGCGGACGGGCGCGACCTCGGGGAGTTCCGGGTGCTGCTGGGTCCGTCGGGCTGCGGCAAGTCGACGATCCTGCGGCTGATCGCGGGGCTGGATTTTCCGACCAGCGGGGAAGTGATGGTGAACGGGCACCGGGTGACGGGGCCGGGGCCGGACCGCGGGATGGTGTTTCAGAAGTACACCTCGTTCGCCTGGCTGACGGTGGCGCGCAACGTGGAGTACGGGCTGCGCATCAAGGGGACGCCGGAGGCGGAGCGGCGCGAGATCGTGGCGCATTTGATCGAGGCCGTGGGGTTGACGGGGTTCGAGAACGCGTATCCGCACACGCTTTCGGGCGGCATGCAGCAGCGGCTGGCGATCGCGCGCTCGCTGGCGGTGCGGCCGCAGGTGCTTTTGATGGACGAGCCGTTTGGGGCGCTGGACGCGCAGACGCGCAACGACATGCAGACCTTGCTGCTGCGGATTTGGGACGAGACCGCGGCGACGGTGCTGTTCGTGACGCACGATGTGGCGGAGGCGGTTTTCCTGGCGGACCGGCTGTACGTGGTCGGCCCGCGGCCGGGGACGATTGTCGAAGAGATTCCGGTGCCGTTCGCTCGGCCTCGCGAGCAGGGGCTTAAGGAGCAGCGGGAGTTTCAGGAGCTGGAGGCGCATGCTTTGGCGCGGCTGCGGCGGACGGCTGGCGCGGGGCAGGTGAGGGTTAGTATTTAGGGCCTTGGAACCACAAAGACACGAAGACACAAAGGGGAATTGGTTTACGAATTGGGCGAGTTGGGGCGGATGCACTCCGACGCTAGCTCTTCAAGGCGTCGAGGAACCCCTGGGTTGCCAGTTCAAGTAAGCCCTGAGGTCCGCGGCTCCCGCCTGCACTTCCGTAACGAGCGCGGCGCGACCATCCACGACGGCGATCAGGTCCTCCAAATCGCGACTTCCGAGGAAGTCCCCATTCTCCCGGACTCGGGTGGAGTTGCTGGAGCGATGAACTTGCCAATTCGATTACAGGATAATGGTGTATAGTCATGGCGTTACGGTGTTCCAACGATTTTCGTTGTGTTTTCAGTGGGAGTAGTCTATAATCGTTTTGGGAGGAGAATTCACCGTGCCATTGGCCACGATTACAGAGAGGCAGCCAGGATGGACGGCGGTGTCCGGAACGGTTTCGGGGTGGATCCCCAACCTTGTTCAGGGGCCGTATTGGGGTTCGTTTGAACATTTTCGGACGTCAGGTAGTTCGTCCCTGGATGGCATTCGTCCTGGTATGGTGGCGACGCTAAGCGGCAAAACCGCCACGTTTAGGATCCTGCGGGATGACGATTTTCAGAAACTGTTGGGCCTCGCCTCGGAGGTGTATCGAATTAAGAGTGGCATCACGTTTGTGGTGCAAGCGGCGAAGAATCGTAGCAAAGCATAAAGACCAAGAGAGCCTTGAACTGCTCTTTCGCTCGGTGTCCATGCTGGGAGAATTCCCGGTTCTGCCGGAACGTGAGGGGCATGAACAGTTTCAGATCACCGAAGAAGAGAGCAGAGACAACGCCGAAGATGGTATTGACGTGAACGCGGTCAACGTCCCCCGTCCCCTTTGATCATTGAGCATTCACACACTCATCGAGCTTGCAGAGGAACTGGCACGTCTATCTCACGGCAGTGCCGCGATTGACGCGATTGAGGCATTTCCCGCAGGCCTGCTAGACACCGCTCGAAGAGTGGACGTCTTTAATGCCGAAAACGCGCTTCTGAGAAGGACAATTCGCTCCGAGGAGACCAAGGCCCTGGGATTCGACCGGCCGGAAGATGACTTTGCACTTCTACAGGGAGATGTCGTCAGCACCGAGTCGGCGTTCTATCTCGGAGAGCGGATTAACGGGAGCCCCAATTGCGCGGCCGATGACCATTTTCGATAATGACGAGAAAATGTGCCACCCCACCAGTGACAAGGAGGCAATTCGTTTTGCCAGCAGCAGATCGCCAGATCGGATTTGGCAGATGCCATCGAATTGGACGACGTTGCAGACAACCTCGCTGCCGTCCTGCGACAGCGGTGGCAGGTACATGGAATCCCTACGTTTGAACTTCAGAAGTAGATTCAGCTTGGCCCCCACGTCTGGTTCGGATTTGCGAATCTCAATCACGCGCAGCAATGCCGCGCACTGACGCCTCCCCGGGGCGATGTCACAAGATGAACTCAATACAGTGAGGGGGCGATGCGGTTCGCTATTGAGAAGCAACCCCAACAACAATCGCTGGAGTTGCGAGACGCAACAGGTACACCGTAAGGAAGGGGCTGGGCGGCCCCGCCCCACACAATACTTGGCATTCGGCTGGTGCGTGTGGCACGCCGACGCAGGCGACAACGGACGATCGCCTGCGCCACAAAGCAGCAGAGCCGCAGCCAGACCCGTGGAGCGCGCAGTCCTGCCGACGGGCGCGGGGCAGGTTAGGGTTAGCATTTGAGTCTCACCGCCCGGATACTGCAACGGGCAAGCTCCGGCGCGGAGGACGCTGAACGATTCATTTTGAAGTGGCACTGCAAGTGCAGATCCCATGGCGCACGGGAAACAACGTCAGAGCCAAATGCATGAGCTTGCAGGGCGCCAGTGAAAGCGGATGGCGCCATGAGTGTGCACATTCTTCCGCTGTGTCTGTTTCGGGATGCAATTTCTTCCGGTGCGGAGGACTTGAAATGCTTGGAACTCGACGTCAAGTAATTCCGGACGTTGCCATCGGAGACCCCAGGCGCGGCAGACGATTTTCCTTAGCGCTGCCCTGTCGTGTTACATCTCCGTACGGGGGATGCGGTCGAATCGCTGGAACAACCCTCAATATGAGCCGGACGGGCGCCCTCGTGAGGTTCTATCACGTGGATGCCTCCGAAGTCCTGCCGAAGGTGGGAGAGGCGGCGCCGCTTGAGATCGACCTGCCCACCAGTCCGAGCTTTGCGCCCAGACATCTCCAATGCATGGCGGTAGTCGTGCGCGTTGATGCACTGGAAACGGATCGTCTCGCCGTGGCCTTCGAATTGCGCCGGGTCCGCGTGGAGGAACGCCAGAAGAAGGCATCCTCCAACACCGAGGCGACATTCGAGGCGCCGGCCGGACGCGGCTCCGTCCATTAGAGAGCCGGTGCCGCCGGCCAGTACCGCTGGCTTCCGCCAGCGGCTCGATAGCCCCCGTGGGCCGCGCAAGGCGGCCAGAACACAGAACTAACTCACCGACCAGGATATCGACAGCGCCATGCACGGCAACCTGTGCCGCTGCGCTACCTATGTGCGTATCCGG
Organism: Bryobacteraceae bacterium; assembly: GCA_963801345.1. GTDB lineage: Bacteria > Acidobacteriota > Terriglobia > Bryobacterales > Bryobacteraceae > CAWDER01. The sequence continues at coordinate 28,889 of CAWDER010000010.1, read as the reverse complement.
CAGGCGATTCACAGGGCAGCCACCATCGCGGGCACCCGCATGGACGCCATCAAGGCGCTGCCGGGAGTTCAGCAGGCCTTCGAAGTGGAGGGCAATGCGGTACGCGATCCGGGGCCGGCGCCGGGAATCGCCATCCTGGCCGACACGTGGTGGGCCGCGCAAAGCGCGCGCCAGAAACTGGAAGTCACCTGGGACGAGGGCCCCGGCGCCGAGCAGTCGAGCGAAGGCTTCGCCCCGCGCGCGGAAGAATTGTTCCAGCAGCTTCCGCATTAGACTCCGCGCAACGACGGCGACGCCGACCGGCGCTGCCGCAGGGTGCGGCGGCATCCGTCGCCGAAATGAGCACATCCGGCATCTTCCGCAATTTGTGTCTCAAGAGCTTCTCCCGGGCAAGCGCCTGAATTGATTTGAGTTACGGCCCACCGGCCCGAAGTACTGGCTCTGGTGCATAGTTTGCATTGGAACCGCCCGGGGTTCCGATTCCCGAACCTGATGGACGGATGGAGGAAACCGATGTTCTGGCGTACCGAAAGGAAGAGAGACACCGCAGCAGCGGACGCACAGGAGCGCGAGGCGGTTCTGCGGAGGCTCAGAGAGGTTATCGATCCGCATTCCGCAGCTTCTGCGGCGCGGTTACCCGCGACCGGGAAACCAGGACGGGAATCCCGCCTGAGCAGCGAACGTGGGCCAACGAGGAGCGCTTTCTAAAAAAGGAGCCAGGCATGTCCAATTCGAACTTACCCAACGTGATCGTGGGAATGCTCTCGATCCATGCGGTTATCACCCGAAGCTTGAAAGTGGCAGTCGAGAAGACCGGAGCCTTCGCGCAACAGGGCTTCCCCGATGCCTCCTCGCGCGAAGGGTTCATCAGCTACCTGCGGTGCCTGGTCTCCGTGCTGAGCATCCACCACGAGACCGAAGACACGCTGGCTTTCCCGGTCTTTCGGGAGAAGTTGGATGCGCCCTATGACCTCTTGACCGAACAGCATCGACTGTTGGAGCCGCTCTTGAAAGAAGCCAAAGCCGAGGTCGAAAAGGCCGCCACCGAACCCGACGCTGGCGGGCCTTTGATGAGGCTGAACTTGGTGTTGCGGAGGATCGAGGAGTTGTGGCATCCGCACATCGGGATAGAAGAAGAGCACTTCACTGTCGACCGATTCGCGTCCCTCATACCTGCCGAGGAGCATTTGCGGCTGAATGCGCTCTTCCTGGAGCACACGCGGCAGCACGCGGGCCCGGATTATCTGATTGTGCCTTTCCTGCTGCACAATCTGCCGCCGGACAAACGGTCGTTGTTTGCCGGCGGGATGCCGCCCATGATCACCGAGCAACTGGTGCCGGTTGTGTGGAGGGATCGGTGGGCGCCCATGCAGCCGTTTCTGCTGGCGTGAGCGACAGCGGCGTCCGGCGGGGCGCCGGCGATCGAGAGGAGCCTCGATGCGGCAAACAGGTTAGGAGAGGGATTGGAGGGAGCGGCCGTAGGCCATCAGGTCGACGGCGGGGGCGTTGCCCAGGGCTCGGAGGCGCTCGATCAGAAGGATCATGAAGTAAATCAGAGACTCACTGGGGTGGCTGAGGCGAGGGCCAGGGAGCTCGAAGGCTCCTTGGGTGACGACGCAGCCCAGGTCCACGGCTCCGGCGGTGTCAAGCTGGGCCAGGGAGGAGACCAGGTTCTCGCGGAATGCAGCGTCCCCCCATACGGAGCGGGTGGCGGCCAGGACTCCCAGAATATGGTGGGGCTTCTTTGGGGGATAGTTGCCTCCGGCGTACGGAACACGGACGGAAGTGCGATTCAGCCGGCGCACGGAGGCGATTTTGCGTCCGACATCGCGCATGTATTGCCGGGTTAGTACCTGCTTGACCTCGACGATGGCATAGACGCTCTCGGCGGGGACCAGGAAACCGGATTCGTAGGGGAAGATCAGCGGGGAGTAGAAACGGTCGTAGATGGCGATGTCGATCTGGCGGCTGCGCCGGCCGTCGGAATCGACGATGAAGGCGCTGGAGGCGCGGTAGCGCTCGGGCAGGTGGCTGTTGAAGAGCTTGAGCCAGTGGGCCTCGCTGGCGGCACCGCAGGTGGTGGCGTGTTCGAGGGCGTTGCCGACACTGAGGTGCGACAACATGCGGCTTTGCATGTGGAGGAAGACCTGGCCGAGGTCGACGCGGCCGGAATCGTGATGGCGAGGCATGCGGTCACTCCCGGTCACAGGGTAACCCCGGCAATTCGCGCTGAGGCGGTTGCTGCGGTGTTATCCATTGATAACAAATGACTTGTTTATTTTTTCCGGTTGGGACCGAAGGTTCGGGAGAGGCGGGAAAGGGCCGGGAAACGCAGGGCTGGGGGGTATGGTGAAAGAGGGGCACCATGCTCGAAGATCTGTATTTGCTGGCCATGATCGGAAGATACCGGATGGCCCAATCTTCCGAGGCGACACCGCGCATGGTGCGGGGCAGGCTGATGCCGAAGCTGCGGCAATGGGGAGGGAAATGGCTGGAGGGGGTGACGGTGTCGGGTTCGTACGCGAAGGGGACGGCGATCCGGGGTGTATCGCTGGCGCCTTCCGATTTGGACGTGGACCTGTTTCTTGAGCCTTTCAACGGAGATGAGCGTAACTCTGGCGGAGATGCAGCGGAAGTTGTGCGGGGCACTCCGGGAGTACCAAGCCAGGATCGCCAACGTATCGGTGCGGATCAACTTCGAAAACCGGAGAGTGGATCTGGTGGTTGGGCGGCGTTGGGAGGGTGGGGAGGACCATTCGCTGTGGAGGGCGCGGGAGGGGACCTGGGCGCGGACCAACGTGGTGGAACAGGTGCGGTATGTGCGCGAGAGCGGCTGCCTGGACGAGATTCTGGCGCTGAAGATCTGGCGGCGGGGGCAGGGATTGTACTTTCCGTCGTACTGCCTGGAACTGGCGGTGATCGCGGCTTTGGCGGGTGGGAGTGGCGACTCGGGGATTGCGGCAAGGGTCCTGCGGGTGTTGGGGTGGCTGGAGAGCGAGTTGCCTGGGGCCGTGCTTAGGGATCCGGCGAACCGGAGCAACGTGGTGTCGGACGTCATGACGGAGAGCGAGCGATGGCGGGTGTCGCATGCAGCTTGGGTGGCGGGGAGGGCTGGGGCGTGGACGGACGTGATCTGAGGGGAGGCTCCCGCAAAGGCGCAAAGACGCTGAGGGGGACTGGGGGGAGCGGAATTCGTGTGGTAACCTCGCTCATATGCCAACGTGTTTCGTGGTGATGGGGTTTGGGAAGAAGACCGACTACCCGAGCGGCAGGGTGCTTGACCTGGACAAGTCGTACAAATACATCATCAAGCCAGCAGCCGAGGCCGCCGGTTACGAGTGTAAGCGTGCCGACGAGATCCAACATTCCGGAAATATCAACGTTCCGATGTATCAGCAGTTGCTGAACGCCGACGTTGTGATCGCAGACGTCTCAACGTATAACCCCAACGCATTCTATGAGCTGGGTGTGCGCCATGCGCTAAAACCACATACCACCATCACCATCGCCGAAGACAAGATGGTATTTCCCTTTGACGTAGGTCAAATTGCCATTCGGACGTATCACCATCTCGGCGAGGGAATCGACTTCGGCGAAGTGGAGCGCATGCGAGGCGAGTTGCAGAAGGCCATACAGGTCGTAGGCGCGCAGGCCGCGTGCGATAGCCCGGTCTACACGTTTCTAAAGGATCTTCAGCCTCCGGCCATCGCCAAGGCGGAGGCCGAACGCGCGGCGCTGACCGCGAATCCGGGCGCGGAGGCCGCGGCGCCGCCGACAGTTCGGGCGCTTATGGACCAGGTTGAGGCGGCATTCGCACGAAGCGATTTCATTACGGCGAAGAGTTTGCTGGCCATCGTTCGGAGCATGATGCCGAACGATGTGTTCATAATCCACAAACTCGCGCTGGCCACGTATAAGAGCAAGCTGCCAACTCCCTTGGATGCGCTGAACGAAGCCTGTCAAATCCTGGAGGACCTGGGTCCGGCAACTTCGACCGACACGGAGACCCTAGGGCTCTACGGCTCGGTACAGAAGCGGTTGTGGGATGCGACACAGGCTGCCGCGCATCTGGACCTGGCGATATGGGCCCATGAGAAGGGCTTTTATGTCAAGAACGACTACTACAACGGGATCAACCTGGCATTTCTGCTCAACGTCCGCGCCGCGCTGAAGACCGACAGCGATCCCGCAGAGGCGATTGCCGACTTCGTCGTCGCGCGACGGACTCGCCGCGGCGTGCTTCGGTTGTGCGAGAGCCTGTTGGAATCAAAACCAGGGCCGAAGGGAGCCGACGAATACTGGATCAAAGCCAGCATGGCGGAGGCCTACGCAGGTCTGGGCGATGACGCGAAAGCGCAGGAACTGCTGGAGGCGGCGAGGGCCGTCGATATGTCGGCCCCCTCGTTCGATTCGAAGCCGAAAGCAGCCATGGAGCCGGCCCGAACACCGCCGCCCGCGTGGATGATCCAGAGCACCGCCGATCAGCTTGCGCGCTTGCGGGGCCTGCTTGCCAAATCTCCGTTGCACCGCATCCATTAGGTTGCGAGAGCGTTACGGTCTCGCATAGAGGAGGCGCCACGGGCAACGTCTTCATCAGCTATCGCAGGGAGGACTCGGCAGCCCACGCGGGCCGGCTATGCGACCAGCTCAACAGGCTGGTGGGCGCCAACCGGGTCTTCATGGATGTCGAGGACATCGCGCCCGGACAGCGCTTCGCGCAAACCATCGACGACACGATGGCACGCTGCGACACAGCCCTGATCGTCATTGGCCCGAGGTGGGCGGAGATCCTGCGCCAGCGCGCGCAGGAACAACAGATCGATTATGTGCGTCACGAGGTGGAGGCCGCGGTCGCGCGCCAGATCACGATCGTCCCGGTGCTTGTCGGCGGCGCCAGCATGGCCGAGCTTGCCGGATTGCCCGACGGCCTCTCGGTGTTGTCGCAATTCGAAGCGGCTGAACTGCACGACAGCACCTTCAGCGAAGACTGCGCAGCGGCTCGCGAAGTCTTTGCGGCTGGAGCCGGTGGCGCCGGCAGAAGTCTCCGGCGGCAAGTCCGGGCATAAGAAAGCATTCGGGGTTCTAGTGGGGACCGCGGTGCTGATCGGGCTTGGTAATCGCCGCACTCGCCTGGATGGGAACCGGCCGTTGGAGTGAATACCGTGCGCGCAAAGCCACGATTGCTCAACTGCTCGCCACGGGGCGAACGCAGGCGGACCGAACGGAATACGAGTCTGCGTTTAAGACCTATCAAGGCCTTTTGAAGATCGATCCGACTAACCGCGCGGCCATGGATCTAGAGGTGAATGCAGCCATGCGCTGGCTGGAGAACTTCCACGTGGTTGCCGCCGAGGGCGCGAAGGTGGAGGACCTGGCGGGCGCCCCGTTAGCGGAGATCATGCCCGTGCTGGACGCTGGGCTGGCGAGAACCAACGGGCAGGGACCGCGGGCCGCCGATATCCTGGCCCACATGGGTTGGGCGCACTGGCTGAACCAGAAGCTGGCGGAACGCGAGTTCGGGCCCGCCGCGGAACGAGACCTGCGGCAAGCCCTGGCCGTCGATTCGTCCAACGTATTCGCGCACGCGATGCTCGGCAATTGGATGATGCAGACAGGCGGCCGAACAGAGGAAGCGCTGCAGCATTTCCGGATTGCCGGCAAACTGAACAAAGAAAGACCGCTTCGTTCGCCAGTTGCAACTGGGCGCCATGAGTTACGCTCGCGATCTCGAGACTCGACGGGAACTGATTCGAGTCGCGAATGAAATGAGGCGAAATGGCGAGCCGCTCGACGAACGCCAGAGGCGCCGGATCCTGACAGAATACGATCCCCATACGAACAGCGCCGAGGAACTGGCGAAGACGCTTTCAGCCGTTGCGCCAGGCGAGGCCTGGGCAACCTACCTTTGGCTTGAGGGAGAGGAGACAAGCGGAGGGGAACCGGAGGGGCAACGGGTACGGCACGACTTCATTCGCGCGAGCCTGCTGGAGATGGAGGGCAAACGGCAGGAGGCGCTCGCGGCGTTCGAAACACTGCGGGGCGAACTGAAGCGCCGGGGCTACGATGGCCGGATTACCACCCACGTGGCTAACGCGATCACGCGTCTGTCCAAGCCCTGAATCCGGCCAACCGTTTCGCAAGGCGTCTACGGGCTGCGACGCGCCACTCCGCTCGTGACGCCGCTATCATCGGCGGCTGTGAACCGAACCAGGTTGCCCTCGACAATGGCCGTCCAGCGCACCCCTTGACCTGAGCCTCCGAACGTCCTATACTTCACCGTCGGAAGGAGCGGGGCAACATGGTTGGCTGGGGCAGCCTCGATGTCGCCAGGGGGATGGGGTCCGTTTGCGGAGTGGTACAAGTAGCGCGTGCGCATTATCAACTTCCGCCTCGGTCTGCAGGTTGCGCGCCTGGTCCATGCAGATGCCATGCTATGCGCCCCGTTCCGGTTCGAGATGCTGAACAAGGTCAATCAGTGCGGTCATCGGTCAAATCGCAGGAAAGAACCGCCGGGGAGACCGCGAAGTACCGGCCTCTGGGCGGTGGAAAGCACCCAGGTAAGCGATGAGCTCAATCACCCTTGACGATCTATCGCTCCGGGACGTCGAGTTCGGGCGTCCCCTTCGGCTTCTGCGGGAATCGTACTTTCAGGCCGCTCCCGAGATTTGCACGGAGCGGGCACGGTTGATCACCCGCTACAGCCTGGAGGCGGGATTATTCGAAGGGGACCGAATCACGTCCCTCGAGAAGGCTCGCCTGTATCGCAAGGTGCTGGAAACCCGGGCAGCCGTCGTGTGGCATGCCAAGGCGTACAAACGTACGCCGGACGGTATGCAGGAGTTTGCGATCCAGGACAGCTCGCCCTTTGCCGGCTCCACCACCTCCAAGTTCAAAGGCGTACCGCTCTATCCTGAGTTTCTGGCGCTGGGTCTGTGGCCGGAACTTCGGACAATTTCCCGGCGGAATGCCAACCCCTATCAGCTCAGCGAAGAGGATATCCGCATCCTGAATTTCGAAGTCTTTCCGTGCTGGATGAATCACTCGATCACCGAACTGGCTAGAGTCAACGGGACGGACGAAGACCGCCGGCGGTTACAGCTCCTGCAGAGGCTCCTGTTCTTTGTGGCAAGCAAGCCAAACTGCATCTCCCATACGGTTCCGGACTTCTCGCGCGCGGTGCGAGATGGCCTCCGCGCCGTCATCGATGACAGCCTGGCGCGAAAGGAGCGCGCCAGCGAGCGGGGCAAGCAGGACTTCTACCAGGGCATGGCGGAAGCGATGGAGGGCGTCATCGCTTATTCGCGTAACCTGTCGGCAGCCGCCTCCAAAGCGGCCGACGGGCAATCCGATCCAGCTAAGCAGGCCGCTCTCAAGGAAGTCGCGCGCATCTACCGACGGGTCCCGGAGCAGCCGGCGGCTAGCTTCCGCGAAGGTCTGACGGCCATCTGGGTCTGCTGGATCGCCGCTCATCTGGAGAACCCCAACGTGGGCCTCAGCCTCGGGAGACTGGACCAGTTGCTCTACGACCTCTACCGCCGGGACATTCAAGAAGGCCGGCTGACGGTAGATGAAGCGGTCCAGTTGCTGGGACACTTCTGGCTCAAGATAGGCGATCACGTGCCGTCAGCGCCAAACGCAGGCGAGCAGCTTTTCGGCGGGAGCGGCTCCAATCAGGCGATCACCATTGGCGGCGTGGATGCCGAGGGGCGAGACGCGGTCAACGACCTGACCTATGTCATGCTCCGCGCCACGGAGCTGATGAAGCTGCGCGACCCGAACCTGAATGCGCGCTATTTTCCGGAGGTCAATGAGGACCGCTACCTCCGCCGCCTCTGCGACGCCAACATCAAGACAGGCGCCACGCCGGCCCTGCACAACGACCGCGTGGTGATCCGTTCGCTGACATCGAGCGGCCACACCCTCTCCCAGGCCCGAGACTACGCCGTCATCGGCTGCGTCGAGCCCGGCAGCAACGGGAGGTTCTACGGGCACTCCGGCGCCGTCCTTCTGAACCTGCCCTCGGTTCTGGAGCTGGCGCTTTTCAACGGCCGCCATCGAAACTTCGGCGATGACACTGTGCTCGGCCCGGAGACGGGCGACCCGGCCAAGTTCAACGCCTTCGCTGAGTTCCAGGCCGCTTTCCAGACGCAATTGGTCTCCCTCATGGATCAGGCCGTTGCGCTCAACGACCACCTCGGGCGAGTTCACCAGCGGTTCTATCCGACGCCTGTCCTGTCGGCCTTGTTCGAGGGTCCGATGGAGAAGGGCTTAGACCTGGTCGACGGAGGCGCCATCATCAACGCCTCGGGCATCGCGGCGATCGGCCTGGCCGACGTGGCCGACTCGCTGGCGGCCATCGAGACGGTGGTCTATCGCGACCGTGCCGTCAGCTTTGCCGATTTCTTGAACGCCCTGCGGGCCAACTACCAGGGGTACGAATCGCTGCTCGCCCGGCTGAGGAATCCGGAAAAAACACCGCGCTTCGGCAATGACGATCCGCGTGCGGACTCCCACGCATCCTGGCTCGTGGAGAGGTTGCACGAGGCCATCCGACACCGCACGAACTACCGCGGGGGAAACTACCGGGTCGGGTATTGGAGCATGACGAATCACGCGGGCTTCGGCCGCTTCAGCGGCGCTACGCCCAACGGGCGCCGAGCGGGCGAGAATTTCTCCAGCGGCTTGACGCCCTGTTCGGGCATGACACCCAACCTCGTTCCTGCCCTGCATTCGGTGGCCGGTCTATCCCCGGAGTGCATAACAAACGGCCTCGCCCTGAACCTGAAATTCACGCCGGACGATGGGGATCCGGCCCGGATGCTCGAGAATCTCGTCGCGTTCGTAAGAGGCTACTTTGATGCCGCCGAGGATCACGGGGCGGGCGGCATGGAAATCCAGTTCAACGTCACCTCACATGCCGACTTTGTTGCGGCTGTCGAGGACCCCAGCCGCTATAGCGAGCTGCTGGTTCGTGTCTCGGGCTACACCGCGTATTTCAAGGACCTGAGCCCGATGATGCAGAAGGAGATCATCGATCGGACGGAATACCGCCTCTCGACCGGTGGCGCGGTCCGCTACGGTGCGGTTCCGCTTGCGAAAGGAGCTTCCGATGGGAGCCGTTAGCCAAACCGCGTTGCGCGTTGCGTCAGGCTTTCTGCCGACAGGTGTACAGGAGGCTCTTGTTGCGAGGTTTTGCGGGGACTTACGGAGAGAGCTGACCGGGGCCGTGACCGACGGATTTCTGGAGGCTCTGTTGAGGGCGATGGAAGTGGCGTTTGCGTTGAGCCGAACCTATCGCCGAAACATCGAAGGTTTCGACGCGGTCTTCGTCTTCCGCACCAGGGACGACCGGGTGGGGGCGACAGCCTTGTTCAAGAACGGGCGCCTCACTGTCGAATCCAAACCGCGGGCCGTTTTCGATACGCGCATTTCTTTCCGGGATGCCGATGGGCTGCGCAACTCCCTGCTGGCAGGGGATGAGAACATCCTGGAAACGATGCTGTCGGACCCCGTGGACGCGGAGGGGAATCTAAGCAACCTCTACCGCTTCGGGTACCTCGCCAAAGAGCTGACGCTGCAACTGGGCGTAGGCTAGCTCGGAGAAGCGATGGAGACGCGCGGTCCACTCATCGTGGATGTGAGGCGCGCCAGCCTCGAAGACGGTCCCGGTATTCGGACGGTGGTCTTCTTCAAGGGCTGCCCCCTCCGATGCGTGTTCTGCCACAACCCCGAGGCCCAGAGACCGGGGCCTGAACTCGCGTTTGCCGCAGAACGGTGCCTGCGATGCGGGGCGTGCGCCGGCGCCTGCCCCCAGAAGGCAATCGATCTCGGTTCGCCTTCGCGCGTGGATCGCGCACGGTGCGACCTGTGCGGTGAGTGTGCGGAGCACTGTCCGGCAGGAGCCCTGCGGCTCATCGGCAGGTATTGGACCGAGGAGAGCCTGGTGGAGCTGTTGATGCGCGATGCAGCTTTCTACCGTCACTCGGGCGGGGGCGTCACCTTCTCGGGGGGCGAATGCACCATGTTTCCCGACTACCTGCAGGCTGTGCTGCAACGGCTCAAGGCGCAGCAGGTCCATATCGCGATCGAGACCTCCGGGGCTTTCGATTACGACGTCTTCGCGGAAAAGATGCTGCCATACCTGGATCTCGTCCTGTTCGATGTGAAGCTGATGGACCGGGCCGCCAGCCTGCGCTATCTGGGGCGGTCGAATGAGCGAATACTTGACAACCTCCGTAGGCTGCTGAGCGAAGCCGCTGTGGAGGTCCACCCGCGTATCCCGCTGGTCCCGGGGATTACAGACGGCAAGGAGAATCTGGAGGCGCTCGTCGAAGCTCTCCGTCGCCTCGGCGCTGGCGATGTGCAGTTGCTGCCTTACAATCCGCTCGGGCTCGCGATGTACCCACAACTCGGCAGGCCCGTGCCGGATCTGCCGTCCGGCTTTGTCAAGCCTGAGCGGGAAATGGAAGTGCTGGAAATGCTCCGCGAGATCGTGCTCGCGCCGGATTGAGGAGGATTAGGTGACCAGCATCCGTTATGTATGCCTTTCCGACCTGCACCTGGGAGAGGAAGATAGCCTGTTGACCGATCCGGAGGACTGTTCCCGCTCCAGCCCCGTTCTGCGGTGCCTCGCCGAGTGCCTGGCCGAATTGCTTCAGCACAACCCGCCAGGCGCGCCGAAGCCCAGTCTGGTTCTGGCCGGTGACGTTCTGGAGCTCGCACTTTGTCCCGTCGACCAAGCCCTCGCCGCTTTCGAGCCGTTCCTACGGAGCGTGATGCCGCCCGCGAGCGAACTGTTCGGCGAGATCATCTACATGGCAGGCAATCACGACCACCACATGTGGCAGGCTGCGCGCGAAGCGCAGTACCTGAACTACCTGGGCCGGCTGCCGCCCACCGGGCCCTTTGAGGCCCCCTGGGACACGACCAAGGTGATGATGGATCTTGGGGGAGAAGATCGCCTGGTGAGCGGCGCGGCGACCATGATCGCGCAGCGCCTCCCCAATCTTCGCGATCGCCGCTTCGAGATCCTGACGGCGTATCCCAACTTCGGCGTGACGAATGATAGCGGCCGCGCTGTCGTCTTCCATCACGGCCATTTCATCGAGGACGTGTACCACTTCTTCTCCACTCTGGCGTGCCTCATGTTCCCCGGCCAGTGCCTCCCCGCGGATGTGTACAGCCTCGAGAAGGAGAACTCCGCCTGGATCGACCTGATGTGGTCCACGCTCGGAAGCTCCGGGCGCATCGGCGGCGATGTCGAGGAGGTCTACGAGGCTAGCAAGGACCCGGACAGCCTCAAGCGCATCACGGACACCTTGGCCGAGAGCCTCGCGTCCAACTACCCCGTCCCCAAGTGGGCGCCACGCTTCCTGCGCGAATGGACACTGAAGGCCGCCCTGCATGAAGCCGCAGGCAGCATCACGACCGGCCTGGAACGGCGCCAGGTCGCGGGCGGCGCCCCCCTGACTCCGGACGCCGCCAAAGGTCTGCGCTGGTACGTGGAAGGGCCGCTGCGGCGACAGTTCGAGACCGAGAAGGTGCCCCAGCCCGTGTCGATGGCGTTCGTGCTCGGCCATACCCACAAGCCCTTCGTGGAATGCTGGGATCGGACCCGCATCCTGAACACTGGTGGCTGGGTCGTGGATGCCCCCCAGTTACAGCCACCGCACGGCGCGGCGGCTGTGCTGGTCGGCGACGACCTCTCCACCGTGAGTATCCGCTGGTACAACGAAGGGCGCTACACCATCAGCGTGGAAGAGCCCCTCTCGGCAGGCGCACCGCACAGTGCCTTCTTCGATGAGGTAAGCGCACACCTTCGGGGTCAAACCCAGCCTTGGAAGGCCTTCGGGGAGACAGTACGGGCAGAAGTCGAACTGCGCGCCGCGAATTTCGCCGACCGGCTCAAGCGGAGGGCCGCCGCTAAGAAGTGACCCTACCGTTCGGATGCCAACACATCGAAGCCGATTTCGAGCTTGCGGCCATACCACTCATCGTCCATCAATAGAAAGTAACCGAAATTCCGATAGTCGTACACGGCAGCGGGGCGGTTCGGATCGTACGTTTCCAGCAACGCCGTGGAATACACAAGCTGCCCCAGGTACAGCCCTTCCGCAATCTGTACCAGCTCATCAACGCAGAAATTGTCGGGTGGCATGGTGCGAAGGCGCGGCCACCGATAGTTGAGCTGGAACACGGTCTTGTTGCCGTTCTCCAAGTTGCCGGACGCACCGCACTTGCCGATGAAGAAGAAGCTCTTCAGATCATATCCTCGTGTCCGGGCCTCTTCGGCGCTGGCCGGTTCAATATCCACATTGGCTAGCCGCATGGCCTCGATGGCGGGTCGCTGGTTGTCCTCGCGGTTTGCGTACGTGTTGGAGCCCCAGAACGCCTTGCTCGCGTCCTCGTCGAAGCCGTCGGTGACCTCCCTCAGCTTCGACGGCTCGATTCTCTCGAACGTCTTTCCCGTCCAAGGGGACAGCTCTCTCACCAACGGATAGAGCATATTGAAAGCGTTGATGCCGAAATCGCGCAAATAGCCCTCGTTCCTGAACGCTACCACAGCACCGTGAAAGTAGCCGTCCATGCTTCGGGGCGCGATGCCCCGATTGAATATCTCGCCGAGCTTTGCGAAACCGGGGGCATCCGGCGGCGGGTTTGTCCCAAGGTGGTCAACGTAGAACTTCAGCAGGTCCAGAACCGTCGCTTTTCCTGCTTTGTCCCGCTTCACCTCGGCCAGAAGGGCTTCGTCGCATTTGCCGTCCGACGGCTCGCCGAAGGTGAACTCGGTGAACTTCGGCGTGTTGGCCCAATCGATGCAACGGTGCTTGGTGATCTCCATATCCTCTGTGTAAGGGAAAAGACGCCGCCGCTCGTTGTCCCATCTGCTATCCATCAGGAGGAAGTAGCCGAAATTGGTGTAGCCGTACTCCGCGCCGGCCAGAGACGGATCATACGTTTCTGTGAGGCGTTTGGTCGCAATCAGGAGCGGGCCAAGGTAGAGACCGTCACTGATCTCCACCAGCTCGTCGATCAGGTACTTGAAGGGGGAGGGGTTGCCTAGACTCGTCACGCGGTAGTCCAACTGGAACACTTCCTTGTGCTCCAGGCCGGGGGCAACCGATCGGGCCCGCTTTGCCACAAAGGGCCCGCCCGTGCGGTCGCACCCGTATGCCCTACGGTCCTGCTCCGTTGTCGACGAGAGCTTGAGCCACAGGCTCAACACACGAACACTGATTGTCGTGAGAAAGGAAGTCCTGGCGGCTCTGAAGAAATTGATGCCACGAAAAACCGCAGGGGAGCCTGGGGTGCTGGGAGCCTCCAGCGTGAATCCCTTGCCAACCCAGGGAGGATGACTCGCGAGAAGCGTGCCCCACAGATAGTTGAGGAGATTGGCCCTCGCTCCGAAGGTCTTTTCGAGGTCGCCTGTCCGGATGACGAGAGTCACGCCATAGAAATGTCCTTCGAGTCGTGCGGGCGTGCGCCCCCGTTCGAAGAGCTTGCCCAACTTCTGCAAGACCCCGGACCTGCTTTCAGTGCTCCCCCGAATCTCCGCCAGATACTGACTCATCAATTCCAGCGGCGATGCCTTGCCCTGCATGTCGTGTTGGACTTCTCTCAACAGCGGGTCGCCGTCTCCGGTGCGAAGTTCCTCTATGAAGGTGGGAAAGGGCATGGTGATATCCTTTGCTGGGAGGAAGTATACATCAACGGCTTCGGAGCGGTGCATGAGTGGTCGGGGCGAATGGCGGGGGCGGCAGGAGTGGTCAGGGCGGGCACCGCGAGGGCAGGTGGCAGACGACAACGTTCTTCCAGGGTTTGGTGCTGAGTTCTCTGTGGGCTGATGGAGAGGTTCGAGCGCGACATCACTCTTCTGGACGACCTTCTCTAGGGCCGAAATAGCTGCCGATAACGCCCCTAGTCTTCCCCGACTCAGGTTCCTATGCGCCCCGGCTGGCAAAGCTGACGACTTGGTCGTGTTTTGTGGGAATTCCGGGTTCTTAGTGGGTGAGGCCCGTCCCTGGGCGACAGTTCGAGGGACCGACAAGCGTGGGTGACCGCATCGCACACCGGCCGCCTGTCGCCTCATGACTCTTCGAAACGGCTGTCCGCAACAGCACGACGCTCGCCCAAACCGTCGAACCAGCCGTTGCGGGCGGTTTGGAAACAGTCGAAACGAGGAACGTAGGGCTTGATGTCGAGGAGAGGTGTTCCATCCAGGATGTCTACATCGGCAAGGCGAAGAACCTTCCCCTCTATGGAGAGGAGCCGCACCGGCGACATCCCGATTGGCTTGGGCCGGGCAGGCGCACGGGTGGCGAACACGCCGTGTGGAGTGTCCTCCAAGTAGGGGGTCACGATGAGCTTGCCGCCGTCAGCCGCCCGGTCAAACCAGTAGAGAAGCCAGACACGTTCAAAGCCTTCCAGGTCTTTGAGGCCTTCGAGATACTCCGGCTCCAGCAGTGGCGCCCATCGCAGCGCGGCCAGTTGGCGGAACTCGGCCACGGGCTGTAGCCGGACGCCGCGACGATGACTAACCTCGCGATTCCGGCTCCGTCCGTTCGCGACCAGTCACGACAGCCGTGCCGCCTCCAAAAAGCCCGCGAACTTGGCCGTTGCCTTGTATTGCGGGATCGGGTCGAGCTCCTTGAAGGCGCTCGTGAAGGCGTTCGACAGGCTCCACATGGTCCGGGGGTGGAAATCCTCGAACTGTGGATGGAAGTCGAGGTCTTGGATCCGCCGGGACAAGTGCTTCGGGACCTCCAGTTCGTCCTCGATGAACGCCTGGTAGATGATCAGCTTCGCCACCGCCGTGGACAATTGCCGTCCCTTTCATTTTTCGATCTGGCGTTTGAGCGGCTCGAAGTTGCGCTGGATTCGGTCCACGCCGATGGCGAACGAATCCTCGATCGAGAAGTTCTTGAAATGCTTCGCGAGGACCGGCGTGAAAGCCCCCGGCGTGAAAGCCCCCTTGACAGGGCAAAACAGATGTAGTAGTCTGAATTCCGCCCCGGGAGCGGCACCGGAACCGCATGGCTCAGCGCACACGTTGATACGGGGCAAACGAACTCCCTCCCGTTTCAGGGCCTTTTCAGGAGCGTTTCCCGAACCTCCCTGCACAATCCCCGCGCGGGCAGACCAGGAAGCCGAAATGGAAGTCCCGGCTGAATGGATGAGGGGTAGCAAATGACATTCATGGTGAAGTGGACGATCCGGTTCGAGACCTATGACAAGCTCGTTGCACGCTTCAAGCAGATCGGCGGCCAGTTGCCGCCGGGCGTGAAACTGATAGGCCGCTGGCACGGCCCCGAGGGCGGCGTGGCGATCTATGAGACCAATGATCAGGTGGCACTGATGAAGGCTTGTCAAGAGTGGCTGGACTTGGTGCCGATGCAGGTATCGCCCGTGCTGGACGATGAAGGGATCGCAAAGACGCTCTGAGCAGGAGAAGCTCGGCTAGCCGACATTCACAGGAGGAACCATGACACTACATAACTTGTGCCTTTGCGCGTCTGCACTCACTTCGATGTTGTCGTTCGCCGGGTGCCAGACCGCGCTCCAACCGGCGCAAAAGAGGGATGTCGCCGCTGACATAGCGGCGATCAATGGCCCTCACCAGTACGCCGCCGCAGTCAATTCCAACGGTGCGGCAGCCATGGCTGCCACTTTTGCAGTGTGCCGATTTATTCGGGCGACCGGCGCTCCGCCGCACCCGTCCACATGCATCGCCGAACTCTTGATGCCGAACTACTACCGCCAAATTGCATCGTGCCGAGGTAAAGACAGTTGCGTCCTCAATAATGTGTACCTGCCCCCGAAAACGGAGATCGTTCGGCTGTGGAGTCCTGACTCACCGAATCAGGCCATGTTCTCCTCCGCGCTCCACCCCCCAACGTATGCGTTCCGGGTCTTCCCGCGGGCTGCAAAGGCTACAAAGGGCCCGTGGCTGAGTGGCGCGACCCAGACGTCCGTGATCGTTCGCTGGGAGACGGACGTAATGGCCAGTTCCTGGCTCCGGGTAGCCAACGAGCCGATCTCCTCACAACATACGGTGCGATGGATTCAGGGAAGCTCGTCTTGCTCCGCCGGGGCGGCGCCTCCGTGCATCCACACGGCGGCAGTGACCGGACTTGCCCGGGGACGCCGCTATCAATTCGTGCTCGGCGATGTGCTTCCCAATGCTGCCACGGGCAACCATCCTGCGGGGGCATTTTCCACCGTGCCTGCAGCCGGGACGGAGTACAGCTTCTCCGTGTTGGGTGATGTACAAGGAGGAGGTGGCGTTGCCTGGAAGGAGGTTGGGGAGTTCACCGGGGCTCTTCAATCGCTTACTGGCCGACCGGGAGGTCCGATCCTCCATACCGGCGACATGACCGGTTCGGTGAATGACTGGAACGGTTTCTTTTCGGGAGGAGCCTTTACGCTTTCGAGCCATCCGTTCTATCCTGCACTGGGGAACAACGACAACGCTCCCTTGTTCAAGAAGTACTTTGAGTTTTCCGAGACTGGAAATTCGAGGACCTACTATTCTGCGGACTACGGAAATACCCATTTCATCGCCCTCGATTCGAATAGCCTGAGCTCGTGCAACACGACCGACGCACAGGCCAATTGGTTGCGGCAAGATCTTGATGGGGCAAGCGCCATGGCCGCCGAGAACATCGTGGTCGTGGTCCATTATGGGCCGCGGGGCTATGGCATTTACCAAGACAATGCAACACTCAAGTCCTGCCTGGAGTCACTGTTCATGGATTCCAGCGGGCAGCCGACGAACCTTTTCCGGAAGCTGCGCATGGCGTTCAGCGGGCATCAGCACTACTACGAGCGGATCGAGAAAACGCACACGGTGGGGCCACTTACGCGGAAGGTGCACTACGTGACGGTCGGCACTGCCGGGGCGGAGCCCCGCTGTCCCGGCTCCGGTCCGGGGCTCGCGACGTCGTCGGCCTCCGTCTGCTCGTCATCCGACGGGACGTTTGATTACCAAGGTGTGGTCGTCGACGTGCGGGGGCGGGTGTCCGAGCTAAGAGCCTACAACTTCGCTTACGATGCCGCGGGCCAGCACGTCTCACGAGGCAGCTCGGGGACGTGGTACTCGGTTTTGGACTGTTTTGCCATGGACGCAGCGGGCGAGTCGATCACTCCGCAGAACTCCTGCTCGCCGTAGGGCGAGTGGTGATTTCGGCTGATTGGCGAAGCCGGCCAAGCGGCCCAGATGACGCCAATCGGTGCTGGCCGGGTCGCCGCCATAGAGGTCGGCCAATTGTTTCCCGATCTGGTTGGCTACAGCGGGTTCGATGGGTGTGGTACTAACTTGCACCCAGGCCTGGAGATTGCCCGGGCCGGTCTGGAGCACCTGTGGTTCGCCCATACTCCATAAAGCCAAACCCCCAAGCCGAAGGCAATTCCCAGTAAGCTGAGAGCTTCCCCCCATTTCTTGCCCGGAGGCAAGGCCCCCCCCCCGCTCTTTGACGGCCTTCGCCGCCAGTGCCTTAATTGTTCTTTGTAGGCCTGCAATCCCGCCAATCTACCACATGCTAAATCGCAGTGGCACACTCGCCGCAATCCGCTTGCCAAACCGCTGGAGCAGAAAAGTGAAATTGAGCCACTACCGAAAAACCGTACACTCGCACCCGCGCTGAGTGCCCTGGGTTCGACCCAGAAATGGGCTCATAACCCAAAGGTCGGTGGCTCAAACCCACCCCCCCGCAACCAATCTTTTCAATAGGTTGCGCGGATTTCTGAGCGCGCCACAAACTCCCATTAACTCCGAATAAGCGCGACCGGCTCCTTCTGGTCGGCAGATTCCTCCGTCTAGTAGGAATTAAGGACCATCTAGAGGACCTTGCGGTGCGCCTGACGCTTGGTGTCCGCCATGGCCTTGCCGCAGATGTTCATCGTGGTCTGGAAACCCGTCGAGCCGAAGAAACCCGAGGCGGCTAAAGGCAGCAAAGTCGACGACTCGACGCCCAGGGCGCACGGGCAGCAAGAAGGCCATCGTCCTGGCCATGCTGAAGCGCCGCTGGTAATTCGCAGCCGCTCGGGGTTCTCCACGGCCACCTTGGTAATTAGCGCTGGAGAGACAAATAAGACGTCGAGAACCTGCCCCAACTCCGAGAAAGGATCTCAGAGATCATCGACAACTACCGCAACGTCCAACCGGATGTGCTGGAGACATTCGTTGACCGGGGACAACTGCGGAAAATGGCCGAGCCAACCCTCCTTCCGCGTGGAAAGCGGATACAGGGCCTCCAGCTGGATCATCCGCGGCAACTCCCGGTCGTGCACTCGCTGGTGCGCTTCGCCAACATCGCCGCAGGCGGAAGGTTCACGACGGCCCACCTCTGCGGCCCGGCCTTGGATCCGCTTGGCATGACCGAATCACAGTGCTCGCTGGCTTCCTTCCGCTATACCTTTCCAAGCTGTGCGCAGAAGGCTTAGTCGAGAAGGTTCCGCACTCCCGCCGCTATCGACTGGTCGGCAAGGGCTACTCCATCTGGCTAGTCTTCCTCAAGCTTCTCGAAAAAAACCTATGCGCCTCTCACCGCGGGCCTGCTGACACCCTTCCGCGGCGACCGCATCATGGCTGAAGAGAAGCGCTGCCGACTCGATCATCCGTCTCAATGCGTCTCCGACGATCTCGATGCCCTCCTGCAGGCTGTTGGCGCCAAAACCGCCGCTCAATCTGCCGCAACGGGAACAAGATTCTCGTTGCGGCCCCTCTAGCAGCAACTAGACACCTTGGCCTGCCTAGACTAGCCGGTTAATTGCCGAAAGCTCACGTTGCAGGGAGAGTCTCCGTCACCCAGCAGCGGACGTTCGGACGCTGCATCCTGCCGCAGGAGAAATTGGCGGATGGGCAACCGCCCAGACAGTCCGCAAACCAGTCGCACTTCTGGCATTCTCCCTGGATGTCGGCTGCACGCATATCGCGGAAGTAACTCAGAATGGGTGAATGAGCCCAAATCCAGGCCAGCGGATGGTCCCGCACGTTTTCCGCCCGGACCCCGGTGAAAAAAGAGCACGGTAGAACCTCGCCGGTGGCGGAGATGGAGAAGCTGGAGCGGGCGCCGTCACAGCCGTGCTGCACGCCTGGACCAACCTCTGTTCGGCTGCCTGGCGCGAGTGTGAACTCCATCTCCATGGGAGTGATCTGGATGGGGCAACTGGAGCGGCGCTCCTTAAGGTAGCGGGTCATCTCCCGGAGTTCGCTCGGGCTGGGCTCAAGTGCCGGAAACAACAGGCCGCGGCCTGCCGGGATGAACGGGATCATGCGGAATGTTCGGGCGCCGAGCGAGATGGCAAAATCGAGCATCTTGGGAAAGTTCTCGGCGTTGAAGCGATTGAAGACACTGCCGATGGTAAGCTCTGCTCCCGCCGCGCGAAGGTTCTCGATGCCGACCAGAGTAGCATCGAACGAACCAGGCCTCTGGCGGAAGCTCTCGTGCTCCTGGGCCGTTGTTCCGTCCAGACTCACCTGGACGTCCATTTCCAGCCGGGCGATCTCGCCTGCGGCGGCCTTGTCCACCAGGGTGCCATTGGTGGAAAGAGCGAGCGCCAAGCCGCGAGACCGCGCGTGGTTTGCCAGATGGAATAGATCTGGCCGTATCAGCGGCTCGCCGCCGCTGAATGTGACCACGGGAAGACCAATTCCCGGCATCTGGTCGATCAGACGAAGAGCTTCTGCTGTACTCAATTCGCCGTTCCGCTTCTCGCCGGCGGCGAGAACGCAGTGGGCGCAGCGCAGGTTGCATTCCAGGGTGACATCCCAGAACACCGAACCGGGCCGCGGCACCGGCTGCCGTTGAAACCGTTCACGTCTCCACCAAAGCACTCCGGCGTCGGAAAGGCGGTCCAGGAGAGGCTCGGCGGCCGAGCGGATCTCCGCAGGCGCGAGGCCCGTCCGGCCGCCAATGAAGTCAACGATTTCGTCGACGGAACGTGTGCCGTCGCAGAGCCGCAGGAGACCCCGCGCATCGGAGTCGAAATCGTACTCCTTGCGCTCAACGGGGCTGAAAACAGCAATCCCCTCCTTGTCCCCAACGGTCTTGAGGGGGAAGAACGGGAAGCCTGTCCGGGGTCTCCGAGCGGTCATCATTTCACGTCTTCTCCTTCATGGCTGGGTTAAACTGGCCGGCCTGAAACGGCACCGATGCCGGATCAGTTCCGGGGTCGTAGCCCTGCCAGTAGCCGCTGCAAGGTGCATACCCTGTCGAGGAGTAATACTCCGGTGGATACTCGTAGCCAGAGTAATACCCGTACTGCGGATCGTACCCGTAGGGGTACCCGGCCTGTGGATACCCGTAGTTTTCCTGCGGGTAGGAAGCCGCAGCCCAAGGGTCACTATAGTCCAGGAAGTGCGGATTGTAGTAGAGAGGCCGCGCCGGGCAAACGAGAGGCCGCGGTGGGCAAGGACTCGGCGGGCAAATAATTGGCCGCGGTGGGCAGGGACTCGGCGGGCAAATCCTCGGCCGCGGTGGGCAGGGACTCGGCGGGCAACGGAAAATAGGCCGAGCCGGGCAAGTCGGTCGCACCGGGCAAACGACCGGCGGTCTGTCGTAGGTCCAGGCTTCCCACCCGCAGTTGACCATGTACTGGTAGGGGATGGTCCCATAACCCGCGCCATATGTGCAGGCGGGACCAAAAGAGGTGGTACCCCAACTGTTCCTCAAAATGAAATAGCCGCCGCCGGGCGTGGACGCATCGTCCTGATATCCCACGAAAAGCATGGCGTGGCCGTTAAAGGGATCTTCCCCTGGCAGCGGCATCGTGATGTTACCAGACTGCCTGACGGCCGCCGAGTCGTACCAGCTGTGGAAGACGGGGATGGAGAATGCCACCACCCTGTTGTCCGCCAGCGCCGCCTTAATGTCATTGGGTGAGTTTTGGTTTAACTGAATCTTCTTGAAGATTTTGTAGTTCGGAGACTCAGCTGCACAGCAGGGCGGATGAGGTCCGGGCTGGTTGGTAGGCAGGTTCGGGTTGTAGGGTTCGCACGCTTCGGTGGGCTCGCCCGTGTTCAACAGGAGGTCCATTGCCACATAAACAAATGTGCCGTTCGCATTGGGATCGCCATCCACCTCCTTACAGCGCTTGTAGAGACACTGCTCGGAGAGGTCTGGCGTGGAACCCTTGACGACAGTATTGTAGTCTTCGTTGAGCGCTGTGCAGGCGAAGCCCACACAAGTGCCCCGGGCAGCCTGACTCTTGATGGGCGGCATGCGGGAAATGAGGTTTACGTTGGCTGGCAAAGCAGCCACATTGACTGCCGACTCGAAAGGTCCGGCGGCAGCCATCCGCATCGTGGCCGGGGGTTCCATGGCGCCCAAGCCGAGCTCCTGGGCATAGGGTTGCTCCATGGCCGCGACCGTGCGCTCTGGCACCGACTTCCTGAGTTTCGCCACCAAGCCGGTCATTTGGGCAGTTGTCATGCCCAGGTGCTTGCCTAGCCCCTTTTTGCATCCCTCCACGGCCGCCATGGCGAGGAACTCTTCGGCCGTACTGACGTGAAGTTCCCGCAGTTTTTCCTGTATCTTTTCCGACACAGCAGCCACACTGCTGAGTGGAATTCCTACGTGTTTGTGCATTTACTTACCTCCAATTCCACAATTCAGTTGTCATGGGTCGGCAGCGCGAATACCGACCACACCTCTCACTTGTTCGCAGACCGGCTTGTACCTTCGTGCACTGACATTCAGTGCGGCGCACCATTAACGCCTTGCAGATCCGATAGTCCTATTTCTCAAGGCTCTTACCTCCCTGCCTTGATGAGTGACGCCTATTGCTTTTGTTCGTCTGTGGTCTTTTCGCGCGCTTTTGGAGGCAGCGCGCCGAAGCCCAACAGATGGGTATCCACAGGCTCGGCCATCTGCTTACGCACGGCGTCGGGCAGTGAGTTTCCCGCGAGCGCGATCAACTCTCGCACCTGATCTGCTCCGACGCCAAGGAAATCGGCGACGCGATTCGCCTGCTCGCCAACCCCAGTAAGTGAAACGAATTCTTCGGCTGTTGTGATGTTCAACTCCGCGAGTTTGCGGGTGTGAACTATAGAGAAGCCCGGAATTCCTCCGAGGGGATGCCCACCCTTCTCCATTTCTCAGCCTTTTGGCGCCGCCCAGTAGGCACCGTCCGCCTACTAGGCGACAGAAAATCCATCTCGATTATACCCCCGGTCATAAAAGATGCAAGGCCTTTCTCAAGGAAATAGGCGATTCAGACTGTCGTCCGCAAATACTCCGCCCTTGACAGGCGGCGACTGGTACTGCCGAAGAGGATCGACAACTGGTCTCTGATGAGCTTCCAACAGCGCTTCCAACAGCGGTTGGTCAAGACGGGTGGCCGCCTGGTCAAGCATGCTCGGTATTTCTGGTTGCTGCTGGCAGAGAGCCATGTCACGCGGCGCCTCTTTGGAAGCATGGTGCGGCGGATTGAGGCTCTGCCGGGGCCAGCCGGATAGGGTGCGGCGGCGGAAGGAACCAAGCCGGGCGAAGGAGGGAGGGGACGGAGAGGTGTCTGAGAAATCGCTTGAAATGAGGCACTTCCACGTATTTACGTCCCGGAGGAGCCAGAGTTGGCCCCTTCGTGGCCCGCCGGAGTAGCTCGGGATAGAACGGATGAAAAAACGGTCCCGACGGAGACGATTGGGAGTATACTGGCTGGTGGCCAGGAGGCCAAAACGGAAATCCTGGTTCAAGCGTGGGGACTGCTATTCCCCTGATCCAGCGGGGAGGTGAAATCGTGGAGTCGGCCGGTAGCGGCAGATCACAGCATCCAAGATCCGCCGGCTGGTTGGTACGGCGCTACTGGAGTAACTCCCGAGGACAGCGGAGAAGCTAGCCCGGGAGTTGGCCAAGGCGCTCGCGGCCCAGGTCTGAACCGGTTGCGGGGAGAGGCAGGCCTACGCCTGTCAAGAGCACGTAGTTCGATAGCATGCCTTAGGAAAGGAGGCAACGATGTTTCAATATGCCGTAAAGTTCGTCTGTGGTAAGTCCGACGGCAAACTTGTTGCTCCGGGAACTTACTGGACGGCTGTGAATGTCCATAACTCCGCGACGGAACGCATATCGTTTCACAAGCGGATCTGTCTGGCGCTCCCGTCCGAGAAACCTGGCCCGGTCACCAAGCCATTTGATGCCGTGCTCGGCCCGAATGAGGCGTTCGAGATCGACAACCACGACATATTCGGTCACCTCGATCGCCCCGGCGATTTCGCCAAGGGCTTCGTCGTGATTGACAGCCCCGTGGAACTGGACGTGGTGGGAGTTTACACGGCGGCGGGGCCTACGGGACCGGTCGAGACGCTGTTCCTCGAACGCACGCCGTTCCGCCGAACGAGGGACGTCGCGGCCGATCTTGTCCCGGTGCCCGGCCCCAATAACAACTTCTGCAAAAGGAATGCACGGGGCGATTTGGTCGTAACGGTGAAGAATCAGGGAACAGGTCCGGCCGGACCGTGCACGACGAGAGTCGATTTCGGCCGCTTCGGCCAGGTGGACAAGCCGACGCCGGCACTCGCGGCGGGCGCCACAGCAGACATCGCTTTCCCAATTCCGCTGGGCGCTTTCGATCCGGATTGCGAGTTCCAAATCACTGTGGATGTGAAGAATGAAGTAGGCGAGTGGATCGAAGGCAATAACTCCGGGAGCGGAACCTGCATCGGTTAACGGACGGACACGCGCAAGCCCATCCCCCCGGGAGAATCGGGGATGTCCGGTATCACCTCGTCACCGAACACGTCGTCGTGATCGACTCCGGAACCCTCCGGGTTTGGGGTAGGCTTCAGTCAGGGAGAACTGGAGGGATCTCCCGACGTGGCGATTGTACTCGGCGCGGCTGCCGTTGACAATCCTGGCGATGGTGGGCAGTAACCTACTGGCTTTCGAAAGCAGGTGGGCGCGGTCTGTCGAGTAGGTGTTGGCGGCGAGGTCGGGCCTGTGCCCGATTGTGCCGCCGGGTTTGGGGTGCAACCGGCCCTTTTGGGGGCGGTTGGGGGGAGGGGTTGCCAGGACTCACAAATTGGCCTCAAGCGTTCGCAATAGATGCGGAAAGCTGTATGATCTGTGCCTATCGTGAATTCCGATCTTCATGAGAACATGGGGCTTATGCTTCCTTCGTCAATTCTTGCGTCTGCAGAAATCATCAACATTGTCCCAAGTGTGAAGTGACCATGAACGGCCATATTGATGCAAGACGCGGCACTATTGCCAGCACAGGCGCCAAGACGCCTGGGACAATGTTGACGACCAAGGCCAGGCACGATCGCGGAGTGGTACGTTGCGGAATAGCGCAGTATGGCCGACGTGGGTCAGGTGCGCCTCCCCTCCCGCCGAAGGCTGCTTCTGCTGTTGGCAACCTGTCCGAGTGCCGCGGCTCAGCAACTGCGTCGGCGCTGGGGTGCCATCGTTGGGGAGAATCAACTGGGTGGCACTTGGACGGAGCGACCGCATGAGGAGCCCGATGCTGCTGTCGGAACCTGGACTCTGATGGATCCTGCTGGGAGGCCGCTGGCAAGCGGTACCTGGAGCGCCCGCAAGGCCAAGGAGAAGTGGGAGGGCAGGTGGCAGGCCGAAGCTGAAGGGGGTCGGAAGCAGGCTGGAAGTTGGACGGCAGAGGGCGGCAGGCCAGGCTCCGCCCCGCTGTTCGCCCTGTTCCGCACGGCCCTCGATCAGATGGTCACCTGAACCTGGCGAAGTGACAGGCGGCTGTCCGGAGCCTGGTCGATCCGGGCGGATCGATAGCCAGAGGTTTCAACGTGGCATTCCCGTCCGCCGGGCGGACTGGCTAGACCGCCGGCGGCAACCCTGACTTTCTGTTGGAGACCTCCCGTCATTCGTAGACGGCAGGGCTCCGACTGCCGTCGTTCAGGCTCCGGTCCAGGTTACTCGAATGGAGGTCCCTCAGCTCACCTTTGCACGGTGATGTAGGAGTTGCTCTGGGCCCGGAAGCCCTCGAGTTCTGCTTCGACAAGCGCGTCACCGTCAGGCACGTCCGGCACAACCACGTTGAACTGGTACAGTCCTGGAGAAACCAGTCCGGCCCAGTCGACGCTCGCTTGAACACCGCCGATATGGACCGAGGGACTGATGGCCAGAGGGGAAGCCTGCGGGAAGGCCTGCCCGGCAGGAACGGGCGGATTGGTTTGTCCGAAGCCGGTACCGAAAAGCAAGATGAAGTCCCCCGGCTTGGCCGGCCGCGTCACCGAGCCCGCGCTTAGATTCGGCTTGCCAACATACGTTCCGTCGGTGTGGACGGCTGCAAGGTACTTCCCGCCTTCCGCACCGAGCATGAAAAACGCGGGAGACAACCTCGTCATGACCATTGTGGCGGAGCTGCTTCTTCCCTGCGGGGTCACTACCTCGACCGGCACGGTTCCCTCACCGGCGTCGTCTGGAGCCAGCACGTCGACCTGCGTCGGACTGACATAGTAAACGTAAGCGGGCCTGCCGTTTATGTTCACCGAGACCCCGTCGAGCTGGGTGGGAAGTTGACTCCCCAGGATGTCGGACTGGTCCCAGGCGCGAGTCGTGGAAGCCAGGTTCGTCCCCTGAATCGCGGTCCACGTGGACGCGGCCGTTCCCGGCAAGAGGGTTGGCAAGTTGCTTACGCGCGTCACGGTCGGGGGCGGCGGAACCGCTGCGGTCACTGGCGGCGGAACCGCTGCGGTCACTACGAGTATGACCGGGAGACTCCGGCTTCCGGTCAACGGTCCGGCATCCACGGTGAGCGTTGCCTGATACGTGCCTGATTCCAGGCTCTCAGGATGCGCCACCAGACGGATGCTGCCGTCATCCACGCCGCTCGCCGGCGAGATGTCCAACCACCCGGAGCCGCTCAGATACGTCACCGTCGCGGTCCAGTTCAAGACGCCAGCGCCGGCGTTCAACACGTCCACGCCGGAGAGCCACATTGGAGAGCTGTGGGCCGGTACTGAGAACTCAAGATCCGGTGCCCTCACCGTGAGGTGAGGAAAGTAGGCCGCATCGCAATCCCCCTCGGCCGCACAGTCGGAGGGCGGCGACAGATCCAAGAACCGGGGCACAGGGGCCGCCGACGCGGTGGCCACGATAGAGACGGGAGCGAAGGACACTGAGGCTTCCGGGCTCACCAGTTCGCTGGAGTACGAATTGATTCCGATGAAAGTCGGGAACTGCGCGCTTTCGCGAACGAAAAAGTTGGAATCCACTACCTCGTAAACCACGCTTCCGCCGCCGCCGGTCAAAAGAACTTCACTGGCGCCGTCGAGCCAAGTGCTTCCCGAAACAGGGGGCGCCATCGCCAGTGCCCCACCGGCGCCGTTGACGTCGGCCCCCAACACTCGTATCAGAAGCAACGATCCAGCCGGGCTCACCATATAGAGGCCGCCGGAAGCTGGCAGTCCCAGGTCGCCTCCGGCTGTGGGTTCAACCGCGCTCGAACCAGCCACCGCATCCGGAACAAACAGGCGCGCGCCTGGTGGAAAGCCGGAATAGACGACGCGAATCCGCGTGCCGGTATCGGAGAATGCGTCCGCTTTCTGAAAAGCCTGCGTGAAGCCCTCGGTGACCCTCGTAGAGAAGAACCGCGTTCCCCGGGTGAACAGGTTGGACATCGTGATCGTGGCAGGCAATGCTGATCCGGCACACGGTACGCCTCCGGTCGAGAACGATGCGAGCAAACCGGTCTTGCTGAAACCTACGATGAGTTGGGGGTTGTCGACGGTGGCGCCGTCCGGAATGAAGGACAACTGCGCCGTAACCGGCTGGGCCGGAGCCAACTGGCTGGTATCTCCACGAACGTGCGAGACACGCAGCCCGACCTTCCCGTCCGGGGGCACAGTGAAATCGAGTCCCTGAAAGACAACTTCCCTTGCCGAGCCGGGCAGAGCCAGGATGTTAGCCGGCACGCCCCCACCGCCGGTATCAACCGCCAGTACGATTCCGGTGAAAGAGGATCCCGACACTTTGTTGGTAACGTTGACGTTGAAGGTGAGGTGCAGATCACCCATTAGCGCCGCTCCTGGCCTACCGCCGGAGCACGTCAACAGGATGTCACCCAGCCGTTCGGCAAGGCCCTCCGTTCTCTGCGTGGCCACTTCGGCTGAAGCGGCACAGGTGAGGCCGGATTGGGGGCGGGCCACACTAGCGGTAAGCAGCAACCCCAGTAGAAGTCCGCCAAGCCCGTTGCGGATAAACATACACCACCTCCCTAACAGGCGTTCTACCCACTATTTCCTTCTTGGCCTCGCGGCCATTGCCAGTGTACCACCGGCGGCTTGTCCTGGAGCCACAGAGGCGCGCGTCCCGGTCGCTTCTTCCTTTACTCGCCAGATTGTCCTCTGCCGCCCGCGCGCTCTAGCCCGCCGGCACCGACAATAGCTCGACCCGCCGCACCGTCGCCCCGGACCACCGCCGCGTCTGATGACTCTAGGCCAGAAGCAGCCAGCGGTGCCGGGCATGCCTGACCAGCGTACCGCCGGCTTCACCAGCCGTTGGTAGCTGGTCAGCGACCAGTGTCGATCCAACTGGGAGGATTATCGACCTGCTGCAGGGCTGAACCGCAAACCTCGGGCGGATCTGAGTTCGGAGGGCCAGGGACCTCCATGCCATTCAACATGTTCGCGGCGACATCGACCCTCTGGATCCCATTAGGTCGGCTTTGCTGACGCTATCCGAGCCCGAGAGACGATTCAAAAGAATGGCGTTATACGCCAGACCAAGTGCGTCGAAGCTGCGTTGGATTCGGTCCACGTCGATGGCGAACGAATCCTCGATCGAGAAGTTCTTGGAATGCTTCGCGAGAACCGGCGTGGAGACTCGATGAAGTGCGGGAACACTCAGGCTGCCGGTTCGTCTCGGAGGTGCAGTTTCGATGCTTCGGCGGCAGGCTTCTCATGGACAAGAGGAGGCTGTTGAGCGGCGGCTCTTCACGTCTCTTAGAGCATCATCTGCCGGCGAGGTCGTACGAAGCGCGCCCGGCCCTTAAGAGGTCAAGTCCTGACTCCCCGATTGCAGTCCCTCATTGGATCGGCCCCGGAATGGGAGCACTAGACCAATCCCGCATCGAATTCCCCGTCACGCACCGATCCGAAACTCGAATCCGCTTGATTTCAAGTGCCACTTGGGTTTGGGTCATCGGATCGACAACCCGGACTACTGTGGCGATGCAATCCAGGCACCTCGGGGCGAACGACGGATGTCGAGGCAGAGCTACCACGACTCGAACGGTTTGGTGGGCTCTCAGCACTCCTGAGGCGAGCGGGGAGTCAAGAGCCATGAGGATTCCGGACCGGCTCATGTCGATTACCGTTCCGGCAAACTCCGCTTTCTTCGGAGATTCCGGGTACAGACGGCAACTGAGGCTGCAATTGGAACCGGCGTCCGCGTCGCCGTTCCAGGGGGAAAGTCGAAGAAGCATGAGCAACTTGCTGGATCCCAGGCATAAATTCAGACTGAGCCCGGGCTTGTAGGTCTTCAATCACCTCTGGTACTAGTCGGTACAACCGGCACCTGGCCAGGTGGCTGTCTTCCGGATAAAGTCCCGCAGAATCAATCGGTTACCGCTGCAAGCCAAAACGTCCAGGAAGCCCGCCGATTGATGCGCCTGTAAAATGTGCACCCGGCGGGGGCAGGATCACGCAAAAGGCGCGAAGGCGCAAAGGTGTCGCCCGGGCGTGGACCATCAACTCGCGGGCAACCTTCGACGGTGGTGTTGTTGCCGTCGCACACTCTGCTGTGGCGGCGCAACCGTACTCAAGGCCATCACCACGTCCGGATCGCGAGGAGGCAACCGAAGCACGCTCCGAAGCCTCTGAAGAAATGCCTCACGCCGCGCAGCCTCCTCCTCAGCCGAGCGTCTCCGCTTTTCCGCTAAACCAAGACATCTACATTCCTCCACTTCACTTGCTGCTGCCG
>CAWDER010000009.1:0-19408 GCA_963801345.1 Bryobacteraceae bacterium | reverse complement strand
TCGGCTGGCCGGTTAGAATTCTGACCATTTTTTGGAGATACAATCCGTGCCGGAGGGCCTCATGCGGATCCTGCTGTTCCTTATCTGCCTAACATCTATCGCGGAGGTGACAGCTCAGACCACGGCCGCGAACCTGGGCCTCGACGAAGGCGAACCGGGCCAGACACCACCCGGCTGGCTGGTGCCCCAAATACTTCAAGATAGGGGCGACCGTGCTGAATTGCGCCGCCAGGGCTGCTTTGCCGGCGCCGGATGCGCGGTACATCCTGCGCCCCGACAACCCTGCGACAAATAGCTTCGGGAACTTGATGCAGGGGATTGACGCGACGCCGCTCCGTGGCAAGAGAGTTCTCTTTCGGGCGGCGGTGCGCGTGGAAGCGCTCGACGCGGAGGGCCGCGGCCAGCTTTGGTTCCGAGTGGACTTGTCAGGAGGCGGCATGGGCTTCTTTGACAACATGCAGGACCGGCCGATCCGCTCCGCGGAATGGAAGACGTACGAGATCTCCGGCGACATTGACGCACGCGCCTCCTCCATCAACTTCGGTGCGATGGCGCTTGGGAGAGCCCGGGTGTGGTTGGATGCGGTGTCCCTAGAGTGTGGTCGGGGAAACGGTCGTTCCGAAGATCGATGGCCCGGACGTCGCCGCCGCTCGGGAGGCAATCGGAAAACTCTACGCCCGCCTGGACTCGGCCTACGGGCGCGGAGAGCCCGAGGTGCTCCGTCTCCATGGCTCTGCCAGGCGCGCAAGCGGGAAATGCGCAGCAGAAGATGCCGATTGCCGCAGTGATCGAGGAGTGGAAGAAGCTGATCGCTTCCGGCGCGAAACTCAGTTCAAAATCCGAGATCACGGCGTTGAGCCTGTCTGGCTCCGAGGCGACCGTCGGCAGTCCGCCAGGTGGTCAACATCACCGTGAACGGCAGCGACCCAGACATCTCGAGGGCACGACTGTTGACAAGTGGGTTCGTCGGAGACCGATTGGAGACTCAAGGAATCGATGGTGTGGTCGGGGGCGGAGACCCAACCCCCAACCGATCCCGAAACGGTGAAACGCGTGGCCGCCGAGCTTCGGCAACGGGCAGTCCCGCTGACGACAGCCGAAGCCGGCAACCCTTACCAAGACCTGGCCGCCTTCGGGAAAGCCATAGGGGACGCCCGGGTCGTGGCCCTGGGGGAAGCCACGCACGGCACCCGCGAGATCTTTCAGATGAAACACCGCCTTCTCGAATACCTAGTCAAGGAGAAGGGCTTCACGGTCTTCGCGATCGAGGCGAACTGGCCGGAGTCAATGGCGGTCGACCGCTACATCAAGACCGGGGAAGGCGATCCCAGGAAGGCGCTGGCAGACATGTACTTCTGGACCTGGCAAACCGAGGAGGTCCTGGCGATGGTCGAGTGGATGCGGGCCTATAACCAGGCAGCCGGCAGCCGGCCGCAGGTAAGCTTCACTTCCTTCGACATGCAAACCTCATGCGGTCGCCCTCGAGAGGGTAATCGACTACGTCAAGAAGAATGCCCCGGCTGACTTGTCCACGGTGGCGGCCTCGTACAAGGTATTGAGGGAACTCGCCGCGAGTAGTCAGCCCAAAGATCCGCGAATGACGGACGCTTCAGTTCAGGCTGAGGGCGTCGTGAAGCTCCTCGAATCGCGCCGGAAGGTGCTGACGCAGGCCTCTGGCGAGACCGCGTTCCGCGAGGCGCTACAGGCGGCCCGGATCGTGGTTCAGGCGTCCAGGAACAGATCGCCCGGGGCCAGCGCCGATTATCGCGACCAGATGATGGCCGCGAATGTCGAGTGGCTGGCCGGCGAGGCGTTCCCGAATCAGAAGATCGTGCTGTGGGCGCACAACGGCCACGTGAAGGCCGACAAATCCGGCTCCTCCCGTCCCATGGGGAATTGGCTTCGTGAGGTGTTCGGTGACAAGTTGTACGTTCTCGGTTTTGCGATCCACAAGGGTGACGTTCGCGCGATGACGCTTGAGAGCGCCCGGATGTCCGGTCTCGCCAGCAGCCCTGTGCCGGCGGCGCCACCGGGGACCGGCACTGCCGTGCTGAGCGCGGTGGGCCTGCCCATCTTCTTTGCCGACCTGAAATCCGTGACAGCCAGGGACGGAATGCTTCTTTCCTGGCTCGGACAGCCTCACCTTTTTCGCCAATGCGGAGCGGCCTGGAGCCGGGACGACGCTGGCAGCTCCAACATGATATCCGAGGTTCTTAGCAGTTCCTACGACGGCCTGATCTTTCTGGAGGACACCCACGCCGCCCGCGGACTCTACTGATCACTTCTTCTTCGCGGGCTTGGGCGGTTGGAACTCCTTGACGTCCGCAAGGGCCTTCTGGAGGTCCTCTACCGTCTTGGCGTCCAGTTCGTAGACCGAGGGCTCGCCGCGCGCGATTTCCCTGCTCGGCCGCCGATACCGTACTTTTTGGGTCTCAATCTCCCAAAAACCGCTTGTAATGCGACACTAAAATCGCGTAAACTTTCCCTTTGGCTTTCTAATCCATCGTCTTGGTTCGCAACTCCGGAAACCGAAAATGGAAATCCTGGTTAAGACCGATAGGGAGAATGCGGCATTATGTTCACGAGATTAGTACTTCTTTTCACGCTGATCGCAGCGGTATGCTCCGGGAACATTGTCTTGAACCCGAGTTTTGAGGACGGGTCGAACAATTGGACCGTCTCGAATTTCAGTCTTACAAGCGGCTGGTTTCATACTGGAGCCAACTCGATTGTGACCGGGTGCGTCTCACAAGCCTCTTGCATGGATCCAGTCTCCGGAGCGTACTTTCGACAGCCCTTGACCACGGTCGCGGGCCAGAACTACACCTTGACTTTTTGGATGACCGAGAATGGCGGCCCGAATAGTGAGATGGCAGTGTACTGGAACGGCAGCCTGGTACAGGACATCACGAATCCGAACAACAACGGCGGTCAGGCGGGTTGGTTGCAGTTCACGTTTAACAATCTTCTTGCCACGTCCACCTCGACTGTCCTGCAAATCAATGGACGCCAGGAGCCGGCGGGTATCTTCTTCGATGATTTCTCTGTCGATGTCACAGGGTCGGCAGTGCCGGAACCGGCGACCTTTGGTATTTGTGGGCTCGGATTGGTTCTATTAGCAATTCGCCTCCGGCGGAGCTAACTTTCTACAGCCCCGCCACGGCGCCGCTCAGCCCGACGGTCTTTCCGGCTTATTTCTTCTTTTCGGGTTTGGGCGGTTGGTACTCCTTCACGTCCGCAAGGGACTTCTGGAGGTCCTCCACCGTCTTGGCGTCCAGTTCGTAGATCGAGGGCTCGCCCGCGCGCTGGGCGAAGTAACTGGCGCCTTGCCTTGAAATCAGCACCCGCTCGACCCGCTTCCCGTCGTTGTAGGTGACGGCCGCCTCAAACACCGGCGTCGTGAACCCGCTCTCGACGAATTTGATGGCCGCCAGTTCTCTCAGCTTATCCACCAACGCGTTGACGCCTGCCGGATCCATTTGCTTGCCACCCGCCATCCATTTCTCGCCGGATTTTTCAAACGCGCTCTGCTTGGGGCCGTCGCGCAATTCAAGCTTCGTCGGATCGCTGAAGCCGAAATCGAACAGCTTCTTATTGCGGAAGTCCGCCAGGGATTTGTCGAGAGCGTCGGCCAGATCGCTCGACACCTTATGCGCCCCCTCCACCACGCTGCTCCGGGCGTAGGTGTTCTTGTCCTTGTCCCGCCGCACCTCCAGTTGCTGTGTGGCCGTGGCATCCGTCGCCCGAACCGTGGCAACCAGCGCGGCCCCGTTGAACGCCGCCGTGGATTTCTTCTCGTCGTCCTCGGTAAGCGAGGCGTCCATGCGGGCCTCGCCCAGCTTCCGAATGAGATCCTCCACCTGGCCCCCATCGGCACGCAGCGGCCTGGGCCTGATGATCTGCCACTCGCCCTGGCCGTTCTTGCCGAACTCGGTGGTCTGCCCCTTGGCAGTGAGTTCCACACGGGTCAGCTTCTCGGAGCTGAAGGTGAGCAGTCGCTTGTCGCGCAAGTCCCGAGGCGTCTTGCCGAGGCTGGACTTGGCGAACGAGCCCAGCACATAGACCTTCGATTCGCCGTCCACCTTTGCGAAACTCCCGCCCCCGGTGGGCGTCTCATCGCCCAACAGCAGCTTTCGAGACTTGCCGTTCTTCAGGCCGATGTCGACCTCGAGCGACGGCGTCGCCAATCCGAACTGCGCCAGATCCGACGCCTTCTCCTCTACCAAACGCTCGCTCCCCAAAGACGACACCGTCGACACGATTGCGCCGGCGGCATCCTGATCCACGGGCCACTGCGGCGGCGATGTCATGCTCCACGGGCCCGCGTCCTGCCTGCGGATTACGACGGGCTCAGCCCCCGCCACGCGTATCTCGA
Organism: Bryobacteraceae bacterium; assembly: GCA_963801345.1. Lineage (GTDB taxonomy): Bacteria > Acidobacteriota > Terriglobia > Bryobacterales > Bryobacteraceae > CAWDER01. The sequence goes on along the minus strand of CAWDER010000009.1, from coordinate 15,033 downwards.
CTTGCTGGATGTCGGCGGACGGAATTGTCAGCACCTGTGGCGGCGCGTCCGGCGCCGGCTTGCCTTCTTCCGCCTTCTTAGCTTTGTTGGACCAGTAGACGGCTCCACTCAGCGCCAGAAGCACCACGACTGCGATCAACAAGCCTCGAAACCGCATCGCCTATCTCCTCCGCCACCACACTCCGATACCGGAAGCAAGCGCGATGAGCGGCAGAAAAATCACGCTGGTGTAAAAGACCGTCTTCATCTGCGTGCTCGTGAGCGTCAGCCGCCGGTCTTCAGGCTCCTTCGGGCGGATCGAGATGAGGTCCTCGTCCGAGGATAGCCAGTTCATCATGTTCATGAACATGTCCCGGTTCCCGTTGAACGGCAAGTAATAGTTCGCCGCCCACGTGGCCCCTCCCACCACCACGAAGCGGCCCTGCGCGCCTTCCTTTGCGTTGCTGAAGGAGCCGGCGGTAGCCAGCGTCAGGGGACCTTTCTTGTCCGTAGCCGGGTTCAGCATGACGGATGGCGATTTCAGGTTGCTGCTCCCGAAGCTGTTTGCGGACGTCGAGAAAAGCTTCTCCGGTGTAACGCCGCCCGCCGCTTTCACTTCGAGGCTCCGGGAGAGGGGGAACGCTGTCGCGATGTCCTTCATGTCACGAACGATCGGATGCGATGTGTAATCGATTACCAGCGGCACCTCGGGACCAAGCCCGAAGATCTTGCCGATGCCGCTCGCGTCCAGCACCAGGTCCTTATTCAGGGTCACGCCCCAGCTCTCCAGCAATTTGGCAAGCGCGGCGTTGTCTCCGATGTCCTGTTTGCCCAACTTCAGAGGCGGATCGAGCATGAACAACGCCCGGCCGCCGGACTCGACGTACGCCTTGATGGCATCCACCGCCGGCTGGACGTAATCGAATCGCGGTCCGCCAATCAACAGCACGGTGCAGTCCTTAGGAACCTCGGGTTTTTCCAGAAGCGAAATCGACCGGGTCTTGTAATTGTTTCGCTCCATCAGATCCTTGACGCCCGAGAAGCCGCTCCGCTCGCTGTCGGCGAGGCCATGCTCATCGCTGCCGGACACGGCGCATACGTTCCGCGCCCCGCCTTTCAACGCCCGGATCAGGGCCCCGGTGATCTCTTCTTCCGTCAGGCTCTTGGCTTCTTCCTTCTTCCCGTTGGCCTGGACGAAGGTGGTCCCGTAACTCCGCACGCCTTCCGCCTTGGCGATCTGGGGCTTCTTATCCGGATCGGAATAATCGACCGTGAGCTTCGTCGAAAGGTTGTTGTAGCGGTCCAGCAAGTCGCGAGCGCGCGTGAACTCGCTGGTTTTGTCGAAGTAGAGGATCTTCGCGTCCTGCTTCAGCCCCTTGACGACCTTGATCGTTTGGTCCGAGAGACTGAACCTCTTATTGGCGGTCGAATCGTAGGACTTGTTGTGACGATTGGCGAGCCAGTTGACTGCCGTCAGAATCGCCAAGACCACCACCACGTAGGTGATCAGATAGGCCGTGTACTTCGTTTGTCGTGCCTTCAGCCAGCCGAATCTCATCTCTTAAGCCCTCCACCGAGCCGATTCCATGGACCGCGCTGTGAGGAACAGTCCGAGGAAGATTACCGACAGATAGAAGATGACGTCTCTCGAGTCCAGCACTCCCTTGGAGAACGGCTCGTAGTGCGTCACCACGGAGAGGTACGACAGCACCTTGGCCCACGCGGCGGTCTCATACGAACTGACCCAGTCCAATATCCAGAGCAGCAGACAGACCGTGAACGTCGCTCCGCCCGCCACAATCTGGTTCTTCGTCATCGTCGAAATCAGCGTTCCGATGGCCAGCAGTGCGCCTCCCTGCAGGAGCAGGCCGAGGTAGCCAATCAGAATCGGCCGCCAGTCCGGTTTGCCGTACGCGAAGAGGAAGCCGAGGTTAATCGCCGAAATCGCCAGCACCGTCGCGAACATCGTCAGCGCCGCGAACCATTTCCCGAGCAGGATCTCGACGTCGCGGATGGGGGATGTCATGAGCAGCTCGATGGTTCCCGAACGCTTCTCCTCGGCGAACAGCCGCATGCTGATCATGGGAATCATGAACAGGGCGATCACGCTGACGTTCATCAGCAGCGGCCGGATCACCCACTCGTTCACGTCCATCGGCATGCTGCGTCCCATCATCTGCGATTCCATGCCGCGGCTCACGAAGATTGCCGTCGCGACATAGAAGAAGTAGCCGAAGATCAGGGAAAACACCACCATCAGCAGATAGGCGATGGGCGATGCAAAGTAGCTCTTCAACTCCCTGCGATAAATCGTCCAGACGTTTCTCACTTCGCACCTCCAACGGGGCTCTCCTGGTCGGCCGCCGTCAACTGAAGGAAGATCTCCTCCAGGCTGAACGCCGCCGGCCGCAGCTCCGTGAGATTCCAGCCCGCCTCCACCACGGCCCGCGCCAGGTCTCCGCGAATCGATCGGCCCGGCAGGCATTCCACCTCGAACGCGCAGCGTTTCTCGTCGCTGGCTTTCGCGACCACCCGGCTCACGCCCGGCATCTGCTCGAAGTTCCGCCGCACCACGTTCGCATCGAGCGCCGTGCCGCGGCCCTCCACCTCGACCGCAATGGCCTCGGCGCCGCGCAGCCGGTGGGTCAGGTTTTCCACCGAATCCGTCGCAACCAGCTTGCCTTTGTTGATGATGACGACATGTTCGCAAACCTGCTCCACTTCGGGCAGGATGTGCGTGCTGAGAATGATCGTATGATCGCCCGCCAAATTTTTGATGAGCTGCCGGGTGTCCATGATCTGCTTCGGATCCAGTCCCGCCGTGGGCTCGTCGAGCACCAGCACATCGGGATTGTGAATGATGGCCTGCGCCAGCCCGACCCGCTGCCGGTACCCCTTGGACAGCTTGCCCAGGAGCTTCTTCTGCACGTCGCCGATGGCGCACCGCTCCAGCACGCTGTTCACCCGCGCCCGGACGTCGGATCGCGGAATCCCCTTCAACGCGGCCACGAAGTTCAAATACTCGATGACCTCCATCTCCGGGTAGAGCGGAGGCGATTCCGGAAGGTATCCGATGCGCTTCTTTACTTCCAGCGGCTGGTTGATGACGTCGAAACCGGCCACCTCGACCGAGCCGCGAGTCGGCGGCAGGAAGCAGGTGAGAACCCGCATGGTGGTCGTCTTTCCCGCGCCGTTGGGCCCGAGAAAGCCGATAATGCTGCCCTTGGCGACATCGAAGGAAATGTCGTCCACCGCGACCGTACGGGCGTATCGCTTGGTCAGACCTTCTACCTTGATCATAGATTTGTCCCGGAGAGTGCGCAGACTCCTCGCGCAGCGAAACCGTTACCGCGCTCGGGGCTGCAATTCAATCATAGAAATGTCGCCGAACCCCTGTCAATCAGCGGGGCCGCGCGCGGGGTTCTAATCGCTAGTCGAACGGGTGGCGCACCTTCAGCCCGGAGAACCTGGAGAAGTCGCGGTCCGACGTCCACACCTCGCGGACGCCGTGTTCCAGGAGCAGCGCCGCGATGGGAGGCGCTGGTCTCGGGGCGCGCGTCCGGCAACCTGGTGCAGGACGCACACATGAGGACCGCCGACGGGGAATCGCGCAGAGACTCCATTTCGGCAAGCTCCCGGAGAAGACGCTTCGCCTCGCGGTGGAACGGCGTCTCGGCGCGGCGCGCGTAGACCAGGATGTTCGTATCGATGGCGATCACGGCCGCCCATCCATCAGGTCAAACAGCGATTCCCGGTCGTCGAGACGGACGCCGGCGAGCAGACGGCCGCCCTCGGTGCGCCAGTTGAGCTTGAAACGCCCGCCCCGAGATCGCTTGCCGAGGTACTGCCGCAGCGCCGCTTCCACGATCTCCCGCAGCGCAGCGTGCCCATCGGCCACCCGCCGCTTCGCCTGCCGGAAGAGCTCGTCGTTGAGGTCGATGGTGGTCCTCATGCAAGGCCGCTTTCCCCCTACAGCCCCATCACCTGGAAGCCGGCGTCGACGTAGAGGATGTTGCCGGTAACTCCGCGGCCTAAATCGCTTGCCAGAAACACCGCTGCATCTCCCACCTCGGCGGGGTCCGTGTTGCGCCGCAGAGGCGCGCGGGCGGCCACGAAATCGAGGATGCCTGAAAAGTCTTTGATGGCGCGCGCGGAAACCGTTTTGACCGGGCCCGCCGAAATGGCGTTCACCCGGATGTTGCGAGGTCCCAAGTCGCTGGCCAGATACCGCATCGAGGCTTCGAGCGCCGCCTTCGCCACGCCCATAACGTTGTAGTTGGGGATCACGCGGTTTGCGCCCAGGTAGGTGAGGGTGGTGATGGAGCCGCCCTCCGTCATCAAAGGTGAAATCGCACGCGCCACCGAGACCAGCGAGTAGGCGCTCACCTCATGCGCCACCAGAAAGCCGGCGCGCGATGTCTCGACGAAAGGCCGCGTCAGATCTTCGCGATTGGCGAAGGCGATGCTATGCACCACCGCATCCAGCCGCGCGCCTTCCGCTTTCAGCTCTCCAACCAACCGCCCGAGTTCTTCGTCCAGCGACACATCGCAGGGAATGACGCGCGCCGCGCCCAGTTCCGCACCGAGCGCTTCCACGGTTTCCTTCTGGCGCGCGCCCTGATAGGTGAGGAAGAGCCGGGCGCCCTCCCGCCGGAACGCCGCCGCAATGGCGTACGCCAGGCTCCATTGATTCGCGATTCCCAGAACCAGGGCGCTCTTGCCCTCCAGCAGTGCAGGCATGTAGCCGCTATTGTACCGTGTACACTGGATTTCTCGGTGAATCTCGCAACGGAAGCCAAGTACGTCAAGGGGGTCGGACCCGCCCGCGCCGCCGTCCTCGAAACCAAGGGAATTCGCACGGTTGAGGATCTGCTCGCGCACACCCCCTTCCGCTACGAGGACCGCACCAACCTGAAGCCCATCGCCCGGCTCGCTCCCGGTGAAATGGCGACCGTCATCGCCACCGTGAGCACGGCCCAACTCGCCGGATTCCAGCGGCGGCAGTTGGGAATGTTCGAAGCGACCTTCACGGATTCTTCCGGCGCCGTTCTTCTCGGCAAGTGGTTCCACGCCGGCTACCTCGCCGGCGTGATTCAGCCGGGACAAAAGATCGCCCTCTACGGCAAGGCGGAGTTGGACAACTACGCAAGCGGCCTCGCCATGCTCCACCCCGAGTTTGAGATTCTCTCGGGCGACGAAGACGAAGGCGAGTCCTCCCTGCACGTCGGGCGCGTGGTGCCCATCTACGAGGCGGCCGGCAAAATCACCACGCGGGTCTTTCGGAAACTCCTGCACAACGTCCTCCAGACGATCCCTCCGATTCCCGACCCGCTTCCGGAATTGATCCGCGCCCGCCTGGGCCTGGTGGACCGCTGGACCGCGATCCAGCGCGTTCACTTCCCTCCGCCGGAGGAAGATCTCCGCCTGCTCAACGAATTCCGCTCGCCGTCTCAGTTCCGCATGATCTTCGAAGAGTTTTTCTGGCTGGAGTGCGGGCTGGCACTCAAGCGTGCTACGGCGCGCAAGCAGACGGGCATCGCCTTCGAACTTTCCGCCAAGGCCCGCGAGCAGATCAAGCGCATGCTCCCCTTCAAGCCCACCGCAGCGCAGAAGCGCGTCCTCGGCGAGATCGCCCGCGATATGGCCGAGCCGCACCCCATGAATCGCCTCCTGCAAGGGGACGTGGGCAGCGGCAAGACCGTGGTCGCGGCGCAGGCCGCCGTCATCGCCATCGAGAGCGGCTACCAGGTGGCCATGCTGGCGCCCACCGAGATCCTGGCGACCCAGCATTTCCTCTACTTGAAGAACCTCTTTGCCCCGCTGGGCTACCAGGTCGAGTTGCTGACGGGTTCGGCGAAGGCCGGCGAGAAAGCGCGCCTGAAGCAGCGCGTGGTCGAAGGGCGCGTGCAAGTAGCCGTCGGCACGCACGCTTTACTCGAAGAGGATGTCGAGTTCGCCCGGCTCGGTCTGGCCATCGTGGACGAGCAGCACCGCTTCGGCGTCATGCAACGTCTCCGCCTCAGGCAGAAGGGCGTCTATCCCGATGTGCTGGTCATGACGGCCACCCCCATTCCCCGTACGCTGGCCCTCACCCTGTACGGCGATCTGGATGTTTCCGTGATCGATGAGCTGCCGCCGGGACGTAAGCCCATCATCACGAAGCACGTCGACGACATTCAGGTTGAGCTGGTCTACAGTTTTCTGAAGAAGCAAGCGGACGCGGGCCGCCAGGCCTACGTGGTCTATCCGGTCATCGAGGAGTCGGAGACGCAGGCCATGAAGGCGGCCCAGAAAATGCACCAGCATCTCGCGGAGGTTGTGTTTCCGGACCTTCCAGTGGGGCTGCTGCACGGCCGTCTGCCCGCCGCCGAGAAAGAGGCCGCGATGCAAGCCTTCAAGCGCGGCGAGGTGAAGATCCTGGTTTCGACCACCGTCATCGAGGTTGGCGTGGATGTATCGAACGCCACCGTCATGGTGATCGAGCAAGCCGAGCGCTTCGGCCTGGCCCAGCTTCACCAACTCCGCGGCCGAGTGGGACGGGGCGCGGCGCAGAGCTACTGCATCCTGGTGACGGAAAAGCTCAACCAGAGCGCCCGCGAGCGTATGCGTACGCTGGTGGAATCGAGCGACGGGTTCCACATCGCCGAGATGGATCTCAAGCTCCGCGGCCCCGGCGAATTCTTCGGCACGCGCCAGTCCGGCCTGCCTGCGCTCCACGTCGCCGATCTCTTGCGGGACAGGGATGTGCTCGAGATGGCGCGGGCGGAGGCGGCAGATTTCGTGGCCCATCCGCCCTCCGAGCCGGAATTTCGAAGTGCCATCGCCTACCTGCAAGACCACTGGCAGCGCCGCTACGGCTTGGTGGAGGTGGCCTGATGCGGATCATCGGAGGCGAGTTCCGCAGCCGCCGTCTGAAGAGCCTCCAGGGCAACGCCCTGCGGCCCACGCCCGACCGCCTCCGCGAGGCCCTGTTCAACGTGCTGGCAACGCGCGTTACCGGTTGCACGTTCCTCGACGCCTACGCCGGCTGCGGCGCGGTGGGCATCGAAGCTCTAAGCCGCGGCGCCGCGCGCGCCATTTTCGTCGAGAAGCACCGCCCCGCCGCGAGCGTGATCGAGATGAACCTCAAGGTGCTCGGGGCGCAGGCTCGGGCACGCGTGATCTGCGGCCGCGCGCTCACCCACTTGGAACGGCTGGAAGCCGGCATCGTGTTCCTCGACCCGCCCTACGAACTCGTGAATGAGTACGAGGGCGCATTGGGCATCCTCGGGAAGATGGCGCCCCCGCTGGTCATCGTCCAGCATCCGGTGCGCCTATCCCTCCAGGAGTCCTACGGCAGCCTGCGCAGCACGCGGGTCCTGAAACAGGGCGACAACCTCCTCAGCTTCTACGAGCCAGCCAGTACATCATGATGGGAACGTAACTCCCGAGGCCGTCAGTCGAACACCACCGTCTTGTTGGCGTAGCACAGGATGCGGTGTTCCAGGTGCCACCGCACCGCCCGCGAGAGCACAATCCGCTCCAGGTCGCGCCCCTTCTCAACGAAGTCCTCCAACTCGTAGCGGTGCGAGACACGGGTCACGTCCTGCTCGATGATCGGTCCTTCGTCAAGGGCGCTGGTCACGTAGTGGCTGGTTGCCCCGATCAGCTTCACCCCGCGCCGGAACGCCGCACGGTACGGTCGCGCTCCGCTGAACGCCGGCAGGAACGAGTGATGCACGTTGATGATGCGCTGCTCGTAGCGGGCCACGAACTCGGGCGACAGGATCTGCATGTATCGCGCCAGCACCACCAGGTCGACGCCACTCGCCTCAATCAGCGCCAGTTGCTGCCGCTCCGCCTCGTCCTTGGTGTCAGCGGTCACGGGGATGTGGTGGAAGGGTACTCCATAGAATTCGGCCAACGGCCGGGCGTCGGGATGGTTGCTTACAATCAGCGGGACATTACAGGACAGCTCGCCGATCTGGTGCCGGTGCAGTAGATCGAGGAGGCAGTGTTGCTCCTTGGAAACGAACAGCGCCACCGAGTGTGGCGCGGACGCGTATTCCAGCCGCCAGCGCATCTGGAAGGACTCGGCCAGCGGCTGGAACTCGCCGGCGAACCGGGAAGGCTCCACGTCGAAGCCCTCCAGCGCGAATTCGACCCGCATGAAGAACAACTGCAGTTGATTGTCCTGATGTTGATCCGCGTGCAGGATATTGGCGTTGTGCAAGTACAGGAAGTTCGCAATGGCGGCCACGATGCCCTTGCGGTCGGGGCAGTCGATCAACAGGACGGCTGTGTTCTTCATCGGGTGGCTAGCGGAAAAGTAAACGTGCCGGGAACCCCGTGAAACTGCCGATCAACAGAAAAAGCAGGGCCACCAGCAGCCAGAGCAAATCCCGCCTGCGTCGCTCTCTCTTCCGGATTCCGCTCCAGATCCCGTCTTCGGAATCCAGCCAGTCCCGTTGCTGTCTTTTCGTTTGCTCCACTAAGCAGCCTCCTTGGGGCTCCTTAGACAGAAGAGGATATCAGATGCCGTGGATCTTCTTCAGCAGCCAGGCCATGTTCCGGCCCAGCACCTTCATGGTCTCGATGCCCTCGGCGTCCTTCTCCACGTCTCCCTTGTCGCGGCCGATGCCGATATTCCAGTACGACGAGCAAGGCACGATCATCTCGCTGATCTGAAAGAAATGGTTCAGCGTGTCGAAAGCGTGAATCGCTCCCGCTCTGCGGACCGCCACCACGCCCGCTCCTACCTTGCGCCGCAGCAGTGCGCCGTTGGCCCGGGTCACCATGCACGCCCGGTCGATCAGAGCCTTGATCTCGGGTGAAACGTCCGTCACGTAGGTCGGCGAGCCAAGAAGGATGCCGTCGGCCGCGATCATCTTGTCGATGAGCGCGTTGCCGTCATCTTTCTTCTGGGCGCACCAGCCGTCCTTGCGGGCGAAACACTCACGGCAGGCCAAACACCCGTGAATCTTTTTGCCCGAGAGCTGCTGCATCTCGGTCTCGATGCCCTCTTGCCTCAGCTCGTTGAGAACATATTCCAGAAGGATCGTCGTATTCCCGTCTTTGCGGGCGCTTCCATTGAATGCAATTACCTTCACGCCAGGCTACTCCCCTGTGCCCAAAGGGCCAGCAGAAAAGTATACACCTTGGCGCGACCCGCTCGTGGAACCGCTCACGTCAATCAGGGACGAACGGCAGTCCGATGGAGCAGCGGCTCCAGCACTTTCAGCACATTCAACGCTACGCGCGAGTTTCCATCTCCGGTCGGGTGCAGGCCATCCTCCTGCATGTACCGGGAAGTGCCCGCCACACCCTCGAGCAGAAACGGGATCAGCGGCGCCTTGTGCTTCGTCGAAAGCTCCCTGTAGATGCGCTCAAAGGAGCGGATGTAGTCCGGCCCGTAGTTGGGAGGCAGCGTCATCCCCGCCAGAACCACCCGGATCCCCGCCTTCTGCAAACCCTGGGTGATCTGCTCCAGGTTAGCCCGTGTGCTGGCGATCGGGAGCCCCCGCAGACCGTCATTGGCGCCGAGTTCCAGAATGACGATTGCGGGCTTCATGTCTACCACGGTCTGTACGCGCGCCAGGCCGCCGCTTGTGGTGTCGCCGCTGATGCCGGCGTTCTCCACCCGGTAGGCATACCCGCGGCGATCCAGCTCCCGCTGCAGGAAGTCGGGATAGCTCTGACCCTCGCGGACCCCGTGCCCCTCCGACAGGCTGTCGCCAAAAGCTACGATCACCGGCCGCTTGTCTTCCAGCGGGTGGGCTTCCTGGGGGTGTCCTTCCTTCGTCTCCGGCGACGCGGGCGGCTGCTTCGAACCGCACCCTACGAAGAGCAATGCAACCGCGAGTACGAAAGCGACCCTCACACCATGCCAGAATAGTCGAGGACGGGACAGCATGTCGATGGGCACCCCCATGATCGAGGCGCACGGCCTCACCAAAACAATTGACACCGGCAGCCATCGGGTTGAGATTCTGCGCGGCATCGATTTGCAAGTGCCCGCCGGTCAGTTCGTGGCGATCATGGGGCCGTCGGGGAGCGGTAAGAGCACCCTGTTGGGGTTGCTTGCCGGGTTGGACACTCCCACCGCCGGGCGCATTGTTATCGATGGAATCGATATCACAGGTCTCGGCGAGGATAAGCTGGCCGTGGTCCGCGGCCGCAAGGTTGGATTTGTGTTCCAGTCCTACCAGCTCATTCCTTCGCTCACGGCCGAAGAGAATGTGCTGCTGCCCATGGAGTTGGCTGGTGACGGCGGCTTGGATCGCGCCAGAGCGTTGCTCGAGAGCGTCGGGCTCGCCGACCGCGGGGATCACTACCCGGTGCAGCTCTCCGGCGGCGAACAGCAGAGGGTCGCCTTGGCTCGCGCCTTCGCCCTGCTTCCCCCCATCCTGATGGCGGACGAGCCGACGGGCAACCTGGACTCGGCCAACGGCCGGCTCGTTCTGGAGCTGATGCTCGAGCTGAACCAGAAGCGCCACACCACGCTGCTTCTGGTGACCCACGAAAAGGAACTGGCCTCGCGCGCGGATCGCGTCATCGTCCTCCGCGATGGCTGCATTGTGGACGACGAGGTCGCGGGGAATGTCTGACGGCCTCCCCTGGCGCACGGCTTTCAAAATCGCCTGGCGGGAATCGCGCGCCGCGCCGGCCAAGTTCGTATTTGTGATGCTCGCCGTGGCCGTCGGCGTGGGCGCTCTGACTGGCGTGCGCAGCTTCAGCCGCGGTTTCCGCGACACGCTTCTGAGCGAAGCACGCACGCTCATGGCCGCCGACCTGACCGTTCGCGTCTTCGAGCCTCCCAATAAGGACCAGGCTGCCGTGATGCGGCAACTCGAAACGCGCGGCGTGCGGCGCACCTGGGTTACCGAAACCCTCTCCATGATTTCCTCGCGCGCTGTCCAGGAGCCATTGCTGGTATCTGTCAAAGCGGTCGATCCGTCGGTGTACCCGTTCTATGGATCGGTCCGGTTGAATCCCCCGGGTGCCCTGGCCAAGGAGCTGACGATCGATGCCGTGGTGGTCTCCGAAGATCTCCTGATTCGGCTGAGGGGGAAGATCGGAGATCGTGTCCGGCTAGGAGGACGGGATTTTCGCGTAGCGGGCGTAGTCGTTGAGGAACCGGACCGGATGACGGGAAGCCTCAATATCGGCCCGCGCCTGATGATCAGCCGCCCCGGACTGGAGCGTACCGGCCTGATCGCCGCGGGCAGCCGTGCCTCGGAGCGCTATCTGTTTCGAATTCCCGCCGCCGGACCGTCCATCTCGGCGGTGCGCGACTCTCTCCGCCAGGTGTTCCCCGAAGGCCGGATCATCGACTTTCGCGAGAGCCACCCCCTGATCACACGCGGCCTGGACGACGCCACGGTCTTTCTCAGCCTGGTGAGCCTGATCGCCATGATCGTGGGCGCCGTCGGCGTGGCAACGGCCATGCGCGCGCACATCGAGCAGAAGATGGACTCCATCGCGGTCATGAAGTCGATTGGCGGCCGGTCCAGCCAGATTCTGCGCATCTACCTGCTGCAAACCGCCATGCTCGGCGCCGGAGGCAGTCTCCTGGGCATTCTCCTCGGCATGGTTGTCGAGCGCATCTTCCCGGCACTGATCGCGCGCTATTTCTCGATCCATCAACCCTTACACTTCGACCCGGTGCCGGCCGCCCAGGGTCTGCTCGTCGGGCTCACGGTCACTATGCTGTTCTCGCTTCCGGCCTTGCTGAGCGTCCGCCGCATTCGTCCGACGGTGATCCTGCGCCGGGATATGCCCGAAGCACAGCCCCGCTGGGACGAGAGGCTGCGAGCCTCGGGCGCTTCGCTCGCTGCCGCCGCACTCCTGCTGGCTGGGATCGGCCTGATCGCCGCGTGGCTGAGCGAGTCGCTCCGTGTGGCCGGCTATTTCGTCGGAGGCGCCGTCCTCGGGCTCGCCGTGATGTCGGGCGTGGCCTGGCTCCTGCTGCGGCTGCTCAAGGCGTGGCTCCGCCGGTGGTCGCACAGGCTGCCGGTTCCCGTTCGATACGGCATGGCGAACCTGTACAGGCCGGGCAACCACGCTGAAGCCGTGTTTGTGGCGCTTGGCACGGGAGTCATGTTTACGCTGAGCGTGTACCTGGTTCAAGTGTCGCTGCTCGACCGCCTGATCCAGAGCGCCCCGCCAGGGATGCCGAATGTCTTCCTGGTGAACATCACCGAGGCCGAGCGCGCTGGATTGACGGAGTTGCTCGGCAGCCAGCCCGGGGTGCTCGCCGCCCCGCGCTTGCTGGCGTCGGTCGAAGCGAGGCTTACTGCAATTAACGGCGCCCCGGTGGAGCGGCCCGTTCGGCGCGGCCGAAAAGGTAGAGGGGACTTCCACTCGCACTCCGTAGCCTGGGCCGATCGCCCTCCCGCCAACACACGAATCGTCAAAGGCCAGTGGTGGAGCAGCCCTACGCCCGCGGGCGGGCCCCAAGTTGCCGTGTCGGAGGAGACGGCCGCGAGATTGCGGATTGACTTGGGCGCCGTTTTGGAGTTCAACATCGGGAACCGCGCGGTGAAGGCCCGCGTCGCCTGCCTGGATCGTACCGAAGCCATCCGGCCCGGATCGAGCATCGAGTTCATCTTCAGTCCCGGAGCGCTCCAAGGTCTTCCTATGACTTACTACGGCGGGATGCGCGTCGAACCCAAAGCTGTTCCAAGCTTGCAGAGAATCGCCTACGCGCGCTACCCCACTGTGACCGTCGTGAACATCGCCGACGTGTTGGAGATCGCCCAGGGAGTGGTGGACCAGGTCGCACTGGTGACACGATTCGTTGCCGGGTTTGTGGTCCTGGCCGGCGCCGTGATCCTCGCCGCGAGCGTTGCCGGAACCCGTCTTAGGCGGGTGAGAGAGACCGCCATCCTCAAGACCGTCGGCGCCACCCGGCTCCGCATTGCGAGTATCTTCTCGGTGGAGTTTTTGATTTTGGGCGGCGTGGCTGGGCTCCTGGGGAGCTTGCTGGCGACCGCGTTCACGGCCATAGTTCTGAAGAAGCTCTTTGCGGAGGCGGAATTCGCGTCCGGTCTTCTCCCCATCCTGCTGGCGATCGCCCTGACGGCGATCATCGCCGTCGCCGCCGGTTGGCTGGCAAGCGCCCGAATCCTGGGGCAGCGTCCCCTCGAGGTCCTGCGCGGCGAGTGAGATGGCAATCCCGCCCGGCATTCCCGCCGGAATTGCGCTATACTGACAGAGTACTGGAAGCCAATCTGCAAAACCCCTCCTGTTATTTGGCTAGCTGATTCTTCTTCCGCAATATACCTAATGAACCATTTCACTGAACTCTCACTGTGCTCTCGCTTGCAGAGCAATCTGGCAAAGCAGGGCTTTGTCCAGCCGACCCCCGTGCAGGCCCAGGCGATTCCTCCGGCGCTCGCCGGCCAAGACGTTGTGGCCACCGCGCAAACCGGAACCGGGAAGACCCTGGCGTTTCTTCTTCCGTTGCTTGAATCGTTAATCGGCGCAAGCGGCCAGACCGGCATCCAAGCCGTCATCCTCAACCCCACCCGCGAACTCGCCATCCAGACCGAAAAGTCGTTCGCGCAAATCGCCGCCGGTACGGGTATCCGGGCCGCCTTGGTGGTGGGAGGCTTGAATGAAGCCCGTCAATTGCGGGCCGTCGAGCAAGGCGCTCAGGTTCTGATTGCCACGCCCGGCCGCTTGTGCGACTTCCTGGACCGCCGCTTGATCAAACTGGACGGCGTGAAGTTCTTCGTTCTCGACGAAGCCGACCGCATGCTCGACATGGGTTTCTTGCCCGCCCTTCACGTCATTCTGAAGACAGTACCGGCTGCCCGGCAGACCCTGCTGTTCTCGGCCACCATCGAGCAGTCGGTGGCGCATCTCATCGCTCGGTACGTGCGCACCCCCGTCCGTGTAGCCATCGGACCGGCCACCAAGCCCCCTGAAGAGGTCGACCTGCACGTCTACGAAGTCGAGTCGGACCGCAAGCTCAGTCTTCTTAAGAGACTGATAGAACAGGGAACCGGCTCTTTCCTCGTGTTCGCGCGCACCAAGCATGGCACGGACCGTCTGGCAAAGAGTCTGGTCGGGGCCGGCGTCAAGGCCGCCCGCATTCACGGCGGCCGCACGCAGAACCAGCGCAACCAGGCCCTCAACGGATTCAAGGACGGAGGCTATCGCGTCCTGGTAGCCACCGACGTAGCCGCCCGCGGCATTCACGTCGAAGGCATCGCCCACGTCGTGAACTACGATCTCCCGCAGGTGCCCGAGGACTTCATCCACCGCGTGGGACGCACCGGCCGCGCCGGCGCCCGCGGCATCGCCTCCACCTTCGGCACGCGCGGCGAACGCGGTGACATCCGCCGCATCGAGCGTGCCCTGAACCTCCGCCTCACTCCGCGTGAAGTCGGCGCGGAACTGCTAAAGGAACAACGGCCCGCCGCCAACGTGATACCCATGCGGGTCAACCGCAGCAGGTTCGAGCAAAGAGGCGAACGTCAACGCAGAGCCCGCTGAGAGGCGCCACGGACGCGCCGGCCTGAGGCGAGGCGCATCACGGCTTTGCGGAAGAAGGTCTATGCTCCGTCGAGGTACGGCCGGAGCGAACTCATGACTGCGTCTCTCACTTGGCGGGCGACGTCGATTGCCAGAGTCTCACCGCCCGCAAGCACCTCCGGCGCTTCGCTCGGGTATCGGACTTCCACGCCGAACGGCGTGAGCACGTCCGCATCCCGCAGCGACTCGGCTACGCTCGGGTCCACCGTAGCCAACCGGTCCAGCAACTTCGCGATGTCATGAGTCTTCGGGAATTCGATCTGGTGTCGAACCAGAAGAGCCTTCAGGTACTTCTCCGCCGCCTGCTGGCAATGGAAAGCGATGATTTCCCGGAAGCGGCCGCCTTGGGAGCGAAGCTGCTCCGCCGCATCGAGGTCCGCTGTAGCTTTTTCGAGCCATTGCAGGACCAACTCGCGGAGAGCGGCCTCAGGCGGCTTCATAGAGGACGCGTCCGTACTTGTGGGCCGGGTAAGCGAGGCCTCCGATGATGTCCTTCGTCTCTTCGAAGCGCTCGCTGGACATCACGATGATATC
>CAWDER010000008.1:0-20048 GCA_963801345.1 Bryobacteraceae bacterium | reverse complement strand
GCGCGCCGCCGACGTTCAAAGCCGTGGCGGCCCGCTGGAAGGATTTCAAGGACCAGAAGTACACCCTGCAGGTGGCCCCCGAAGATTGCACCGGCTGCGCCATCTGCATCGAGGTCTGCCCGGTGAAGAGCAAGACCGAGGTGAAGCACAAGGCCATCAATATGGCGCCTCAGCCGGCGCTTCGCGAGCAGGAGCGCGTCAATTGGGACTTCTTCCTGAAGATCCCCGACAACGATCGCACGGTACTCAATCTCGGGCAAGTGAAGGACAACCAACTGCTCCGGCCGCTGTTCGAGTTCTCGGGCGCCTGCGCGGGCTGCGGCGAGACTCCGTATATCGAGCTGATGACCCGCCTGTTCGGCGACCGGGCCATGGTCGGCAATGCCACGGGTTGCACCTCGATCTACGGCGGCAACCTGCCGACCACACCCTATTGCGTCGATGCCCAAGGCCGCGGCCCCGCCTGGAGCAACTCGCTGTTCGAGGACAACGCGGAGTTCGCCATGGGTCTTCGTCTGGCGGTGGACGCCCAAAACCTTTATGCCAAAGACTTGCTGAAGAAGTTTTCCTCTCAGCTTGGCGATCAAATCGTCTCCGGGCTGCTCAACGCCGATCAGTCGACCGAGAAGAACCTCGGTGAACAGCGCGAGCGCGTGCGGCTTCTGAAGGCGCAGCTTGCCGGCCTGGGGACGCGCGAGGCCAGGGACCTGGTCGCGGTGGCTGACACGCTGGTGAAGAAGAGCGTGTGGGCGTTCGGCGGCGACGGCTGGGCCTATGACATCGGCTACGGCGGTCTGGACCACGTGCTGGCTTCCGGAGCGAATGTGAACCTGCTGGTGCTCGACACCGAGGTTTACTCGAACACCGGCGGCCAGATGTCCAAATCCACCCCCATCGGCGCGGTGGCCAAGTTCGCTTTCGGCGGCAAGTCCAAGCCGAAGAAAGACCTCGGCATGATGGCCATGGTCTACGGCAATTGCTACGTGGCCCGGGTGGCCTTCGGCGCGAACGACATGCAGACGGTCAAGGCGTTCCTGGAAGCGGAAGCTTTCGACGGACCCTCGCTGCTGATCTGCTACTCGCACTGCATTGCACACGGGTACGACCTGGTCCACGGACTCGATCAGCAGAAGGCGGCCGTGCAGTCCGGTTATTGGCCGCTGTACCGCTACAACCCCGACTTGGTGAAGCAGGGGAAGAATCCGCTGGTGCTCGATTCCAAGGCGCCCAGCCTGCCGCTCGAGAAGTACATCTACAACGAAACCCGTTACACCATGCTGGTGCGCAGCAATCCGGAATCGGCCAAGCATCTGTTGACTCTGGCCCAGGCGGATTTGGCCAAGCGTTGGAAGCTTTATGAACACCTGGCGTCCATGCCAGGCGATGCGAAGGTGCAGGAAGCGATCGCTCAGGAGGTGAAGAATGCTTGATCTCACGACGACTTATTTGGGATTGAAACTGAAGAATCCGCTGGTGGTTTCTCCGTCGCCTCTGACTGAGCACATCGGGAACATCCTTCGGATGGAGGACGCCGGTGCCTCGGCGGTGGTGCTGCACTCGCTGTTCGAGGAGCAGATCACGTTGGACAGCCAGAGCCTCGATAAGGCCCTCACCGCCGGAACGGAGAGCTTCGCGGAGTCGCTCTCCTACTTCCCCGACCTGACCGAGTACAACCTCGGCCCCGAAGGCTACCTGGAGTTGGTCCGCAAGGCCAAGCAGGCGGTGAACATCCCCGTCATCGCCAGCCTGAACGGGGTCTCCACGGGCGGCTGGATCAAGTACGCCATGGAGATGGAGCAGGCCGGGGCGGACGCGCTAGAGCTGAACATCTACTACCTGGCCAACGATCCGAAGCTGACTTCGGAACAGGTGGAGGAGATGTACGCCAGCCTGGTGGCCCATGTGAAGGCCAGCGTGCGGATTCCGGTCGCCGTGAAGTTGGGGCCCTACTTCAGCGCCATGGCCAACGTGCTCAAGAAGCTCGACCACGCCGGGGCGGACGGGTTGGTTCTGTTCAACCGCTTCTACCAGCCGGACTTCGACCTGGAGGCGCTGGATGTGAAGTCCACGCTCGAGCTCAGCAAGTCCAACGAACTGTTGCTGCGCCTGCATTGGGTGGCCACGATGTACGGCCAGCTCAAGGCCGACATGGCGATCACCGGCGGCGTACACACGGCCCAGGACGTTCTGAAGGCGATGATGGCCGGGGCCAAGGTGGCCATGACCACTTCGGCAATTCTGAAGAACGGCATCGACTACATGGAGACGATGCTGGCCGACGTGCGCAACTGGATGGAGGAAAGGGAGTACGAATCCATCCGCCAGATGCAAGGCAGCATGAGCCGCCAAAAGGTCGCCGACCCAACCGCCTTCAGCCGCGCCAACTACCTGAAGGTCCTAAGCTCCTACTCTGGCCGCATGGCCGCCCAGTAACCTGACGCAAGGGCCCCTGCTTCCCCCGTGGCGCAGGCGATCGTTTTCCGTCGCCTGCGCTGGCACGGTGTGACTGCACGGGATACGCCCCTCTCGATCCTCAGCTCAGCGCATTTCACCCGCCCCCCTCACTGCCCGTGGAACTTGCCCGCCGGCGGCCCCGTATAGGATTTCGGAGGCTGCAATATGAAATGGATTTTCCCAGGGCTCATCCTCGCGGTAGCTGCCATCCCGGTGCCCGTGTGGCCCCAGGCAGGCCCCGCACTCCCGACTGTCGACGAGATTGTCGCGAAGCACGTCCAGGCGACTGGTGGAAGAGCCGCTTGGGAGAAGCTGGCGGCCCAGACTCGCAAGGGCGTTGCCCTCCCGGACTCGGCGAATCTGCCTTTGGAATCGGCCTCACAGGCGCCCAACCGGTGGACCTTCACCATCCGCATGGCCAACGGCCGCACGCTCAAGCATGGCTTCGATGGCGCGCAGGGATGGGAAGACCGGGGCAGACCCGTCCGGATGGACCGCGATTCCGCGCTGGAGGAAACCCTGATCTACGATGCGTACTGGGTGCTGAGAATCCAGGACCACTTCCCCAAGTTGTCGCTCAAAGGAATCGAGAAGAATGGCGATAGCGAGGTCTACGTAATCGAGGCCACCCCCGCGGAGGGCCGCACTAGAATCCTGTTCTTTGACGTGGCCCAGGGACTGCTCACCCGCGCCGGTAAGACCATGTATGCCGACTACCGCGACGCCGGCGGCGTTAAGGTCCCGTTCTTAGTGCGGTACGGGTTTCAGACCTTCCGGTTCACCGAGATCCGCCACGACGAGCCCGTTGACCAAGCCCGCTTCCGCATGCCGGACCCGCCGGCTGCGGCGCCTTCCGCGCCAACCACCAGCGCGGCTACAGACCAAGCCGCGTTGCCCAGCGCGGATCAGGTCCTCGATAAGTACCTTGCCGCAATCGGCGGATCCCAGGCGCTCTCACGTTTCAAGACCCAGCTCAGGAAGGGCGTTCTGAAGGAAGATGCGGAGAGCGTTCGCGTTGAGACCCTCGCCAAGGCGCCAGGCAAGTGGCTGTTGTCCCTGCACACCGGCGGTGCGAGCCCCGACAGGGAGGGATTCAACGGCGCGGCCGGGTGGAGCGAATCCGCCGACGTCATCAAAGATATGAATCCGCGAGACCAGCCCGAAATGGCGCTCTTCCTGGACTTCCAGTTGCCCTTGAAGATAGGGGGAATGCGCTCCGTCATGACGGTCAAGCGCAAAGAGAAACTGGGGCAGCAGGAAGTCTATGTCGTCGAGGCCGCCCCCGTCCAAGGTGGCCCGCGGGTCTTGGCCTTTGACGCTCAAACCGGCCTATTGGCCCTGGCGGACAGCGTGTTCTTCGAGGATTACCGGGAAATCGACGGGCTCAAGCTCCCCTTCAGGGTCAAGCTGCACGGCGGCCAGATTGCCGTCACCTTCAATGAGATCCGGCACGATGCGCCCGTTGAGGATGGCTGCTTCGAAAGGCCCGCGCCGAGCGCCGCCTTTGAGAAAAACTTCGCCGGACTCGAGGATTCCCGAGCGTTGCCGGTCCTGAAGCGCGTGCTCGGACAGGGCGTGTCGCCCTCCGACGGCCGGATGTTCCACGACCTCATCGTGGAAAGAGGGTACCACCGCGCTCTGGATATCGGAACAGCCGAAGGTTACGCGGCGCTCTGGCTCGGCCTCGCCATGAAGAAAAACGGTGGCCGGGTGATCACGGTCGAGATCGAACCGGAGACCGCGGACAAGGCCCGGGAGAACATCCGGCAAGCTGGGCTGGAGGCAGTCGTCGATTCCCGCATCAACGACGCCCTGTCCGAGATCCCCGCGCTGAAAGGGGATTTCGATCTTGTCTTCATGGACACGGGCGCGCCGCTGAACAAGAAGCTGTTTGACCTGCTTGCAGAAGCGGATCTCTCCCGGTGGAGCCATCCTCGCGCACAACGCCGCCAGCTTTGAGTCCCAACAGCCAGACTTCCTGAAGGCGATTCAAAGTGACCCCACCCTCGAAACCAAGATCCTTCCGACTGCCAGGGGAGGCATCCTCCTCAGCATCAAGAGAAAATAGCCGGCGTGCTGTGGCGCCAACAATCCCGGTTCAAACCACGGCCGCGCGCGGCGCCCAACCATTCGGTCGGAGCATTAGCACGCGACCTCGGTCAATACCGGGGTCGCCAGGCGCTCGGCCAGCCGCATCAGGCTCTCGGCGGCCAGCGTGTCCTGATCCTCTACCAGCAACGGCGATCCGCGCCGGTACGATTGCGCCACCGCTTCGGCAGCGGGCGGAATCACGCCGGCTATCGGGAAACCCAACTCCGCGCGAGCTTCCGCCGGAGACACGCAAGCGGACATGGGGTCCTTGGTGATAAGGACGGCCGCCAAGGCACTCTTCTCCACCCCCCAGAATTGCAGAAGAGACGCCAGACTCTTGCCCGCGGCCAACCCGGTCGCCTCCCGCTCCATGATCACGAGGAAGGGATCGCATATCCGCGCGCACGCCTGGTGAACCGGTGACGGCGCCGACGCCAGGTCCACGATCACGAAGTTCGCGACCTGCGCCGCCGCGCGAAGCACCGCCGCGGCGCGCTCGGCATCCAGTTTCAGGGCATCCTCTGGGTTTTGCGGGGCAAACAGCAAGCTGACGCCGAAATCCGACTCCACAAGGCAGTTCCGCACTTCACCGGCGTTGATGCCCTCCGCTTCGAGCTTCATCAAGTCCGCCAGGTCCCGGCGCGGCGCGAGCCGCAGTTGATACGAGAATCCCGACCGGTAGGGGCTCAGTTCGATGGCCGCCACGCTCTTGCCTTGCCGGGCCAGCGCGGCCGCCGTGTTGAGAGCCACCGTGGTCGCTCCCGAACCACCCCGCGCGCCCGTGAATCCGATGACCTGCCCGGGGCCTGGGCGGAGGCTCCCTCCCGCACGCTATCCATCACCCGGTTGCGTTCGATGGCGAAGCGGATGATCCTCAGAATCGTGGAGGATTTCACGGCGCCCTTGACCAGGTAGTCCTGTGCGCCTTCTCGAACCGCCCGCAGGGCCAGTCCCTCGTCGTCCAGACCCGTGAGCACCACTACCGGAACGCGAGGGGCGCACTTGCGCAGTTGCTCGAATGTCGCGAACCCCCGGCTGTCGGGAAGCGACAGGTCCAGAAGGACGGCGTCGAACCGGTCGCGCCCGAGCATTTCCATGCCTTTCGCGAGACGGTCCGACCACTGCACCTCCGACGCATCCCCCGCCATCGACATCGCTTCCTGGATCAGGCGCGCGTCGCCCGGGTTGTCTTCAATCAGCAAAATCTTGATTTCATTGGATTCGCTCATAGGTTGTGCCAAAGCCTCTCAGCCGGCCGTTGAGGCTCTGCTGGAATGATCGGCAAGCACCGCGAAAACCTTGAGGTCCCCGCCCGGACAAATCACCAGGGCCAGACGTATAATCGGAGATCCCTGCCGGGCCTGGCAGAGTGCTGAAAAAGCCGACGACGTAGCGCACGCGCCCACGCGTGCCGCGTCGACACTCGTGTCGACGCAAACCTATATTTGGACCGCGTCTTCAACCGAGCGGTTGTATTCGAGTTTCAGCACCCTGCCAGGCCCGGCCGGGGGTTCAGGTTACTAGAATTCGAGTTGTTCATGCTGCGGTCCTGGCCGGCGGTGCTTCTGTGTCTGTTGCTCTGTGCGCTGTCCCTCCACGCGCAGATCGGTGTGGTTGACACGCAGTTGCAAAGGCTTAGTATCCCGCGCGTCAGCCGGGCGCCCAAGCTCAGCGATTTTGTGGACGGCGTCCCGCGCGAGGCTGAACTTACCGTCACCGATTTCCGGCAGTTTATGCCGGGCGATGGAGTCCCCGTCAGCCAGCCGACCACCGCCTACCTTTCCTACGACGACAAAAACCTTTACGCCGCCTACGTCTGCAAAGACGATCCCAAACTGATCCGCGCCCGCGTGGCCAAGCACGACCAGATCATGCGGGACGACCGGGTGATCGTGAACATCGACACCTTTCACGACCACCGGCACATGTACTGGTTCGACGTTAATCCCTATGGCGTTCAGGCGGACGGGAACGTGACCGACGGGCTCGAAGACGACCCCAGTTGGGACACCCTGTGGCGCGCCGAGGGCCGCATCACCCAGGACGGATACGTCGTGTGGATGGCCATTCCGTTCAAGAGCCTGCGCTTTCCCGCCAGCACGGAGCAGACCTGGGGCCTGATCTTGGGGCGTTTCATCCAGCGCAATAACGAGTTCTCGGGTTGGCCGCGCCTGAGCAGCCGGAAACCCGGCTGGGTGCAACAGGGCGGAAACCTGGAGGGGCTTCGGGACATCTCGCCGGGCCGCAACCTTCAGTTCGCTCCCTACGGGCTCTTCTCGCGGTCGCGGTATCTGGACAATCCCGCCGGCGGTGCGGCGCGGTTGGCCACGGAAAACGAAGCCCGCGCCGGTCTCGATACCAAGGTCGTGCTGAAGGACGCCTTCACGCTCGACGTCACCCTCAATCCGGATTTCAGCCAGGTGGAGTCCGACGAGCCGCAGGTCACGGTCAACCAGCGCTACGAGGTCTACTTCCCGGAGAAGCGGCCCTTCTTCATGGAGAACGCGGGCTTCTTCATCACCCCCGAGCGGCTCCTGTTCTCCAGGCGGATTGTGGACCCGCGCTTCGGAGCCCGCCTGACGGGGAAGGTGGGGAAGTGGTCGATGGGCGCGCTCTTCGTTGACGATCGCGGGCCGGGCAAGAACCTGGCGCCCGGCGATCCCTTGAGCGGGGAACAATCTCCGGTCGGTGTGTTCCGGGTCCAGCGCGAGTTCGGGCGCGGCGGCCGCAACTCCAGTATCGGAGCCATGCTGACCAGCCAGGACTTCGGCCCCAGTTACAACCGCGTGTTCTCGGTCGACACGCGCCTGCAACTGCTCCGCAACTGGACCTTCGCGGGGCAGGCGTCGGCCAGCAAGACCCGCACTCTCGGCGGTGATCGGCTGGCGGGACCGGCCTACCGCGCGATGTGGTACTACCAGGGCAGGAACCTGGTCTCCACCACTCAGTACACCGACCACAGCCCGAACTTTCGGGCGCAGACCGGGTTCATACCGAGGCTCGACATTCGCGAGGCGAGCCACTCGGGAGGTTACCAGTGGCGCTGGCAGAAGGGCGTGCTGCAAAGTTTTGGGCCGCTCGTGGGGGCCTACATCACCTACGACCGCCAGGGGCGCCTGCGAGACTGGAATCTGGTCCCGGAAGTCCAGTTGCGGCTCACACGCGGCACTGCGCTCAGCGTGAAGAGGGACGAGACTTTCGAACTCTACAACGGGCGTGGCTATCGCCAGCACCACTTCGACATCGGCTTCGAAACCGAGTGGCTCTCCTGGTTCTGGGTGGAGGCCTCATTCAAGAAGGGGACTGCCGTCAACTACAACCCGGCGCCTCAATTGGCGCCTTTCCTGGGGCGAACGTCACAGGCCACCGCGGGTTTCACGATGCGGCCCGAGCCGCACTTACAAATCGAGGAGACCTATATCTACAGCGGGCTGCGCGTCGGGAAAGAATCGAAGCTCGCGTGGGCCGCCCCCGGCACGGCGATCTTCCACAACCACATCGTCCGCTCGAAGGTGAACTATCAGTTCACGCGGCAGTTCTCGCTACGCTTCATCGCCGACTACAATTCCATTCTGCCCAACGGCTCGCTGACCAGCCTGGAGAAGACCAAGCGCGTGGGGCTCGATGCCCTGTTCACCTACATGCTGAACCCAGGTACCGCGCTGCACGCCGGCTACACCGACCTCTACGAGAACTACCGTCTCGATCCGAGCCTCCAACGCACCTCCGGCCCGGATCTGAACACCGGCCGGCAAGTCTTCGTAAAGCTGAGTTACCTGTTCCGGTTCTGAGTCACCTGCTTTGATCCTTCGACCCCGGAGTCCCCTCGGGGTCGGCTTCGCCCTTGGTGTGCTGAGGAAACTCCGCGCGAAGGATGCCCGCAATCGACTTGCGGAGCCCCTCCACCTGGGTCGAGGCCAGGGTCCATAACACCTTTCGCAAAGCCACTAACCGGGCCCAAAGCAGCTCCGGGTACCGCGCCCGCATCTCCAAGGGCACGGCGTTCGCCGCCTCTCCAAGAATCACCATGCGATGGAAGACAAAAGACTGCTCCGGCTTGCTGGACAGAAACCGGGCTTCGTCCGTCCCCAATACGAATTCCGCCAGTTCATCCGCGGCCGTAAGCATGTCCATCAGCAAGGCGTATTCACGCCGCATAGATGATCCTGGCATCGCGGAGGGCGTCCGCGCGCACCCACGGCTTGAGGCTTCGCTTGGAGCCCAGATCGACCTTCCGTGCAAGTACCCGCGTTGACTCCTCCTCCAATTCGAAGAACTCCCAGCCGATCTTGCTCTCGGGAAGAAACTCCACCAGGATGTCCAGGTCCGAATCGGGGCGCATCTCTCCGCGTGCCGCCGATCCAAAAACGGACAGTTCCTTCACGCCATACTTGCGGCAGATTTCCGCAATCCGCCCCATCGGCAGTGTCAAACCGCTCGGAAGGGTCATGCCCTGCCTCCGATCTCATTATGCAGGAAGCCCTGCCCCATGCGCCCGGTCTCCCCCAAGAAACACAAAACGGGAACCGAACCTCCGCCCGGCCCCCGTTTTGTCCAACCCTGTCCTCATGAGCAGGGCCTGTCCGCCGGAGGCGTCCAGGCCCTGCCAAGGCCTCTCCGGTAACACGCGATTGACCGTGTTGCCGCTCGTATGGAGCAGGGCTTCTGCGCCAGAGGCGCCCCGCCGCCCTGCCAAGGGCTCAGCGCCCGGCCCGCGCCAGCACCGGTCGCAGCGCCAGGTTCACCAGCACCATCAGCAACGAGAATCCCGGAAGCACCAGTAACGCCGTGCCGAGGTTCTTATCGTCGCCGCCGGCGACCGCGCCAACAATCTTGGAGCTGACCGCCAGCCCAATCCAACCCGACGTGATCACGATGCCCATGGCCGTTGCGGTCGCCTTCGGGAAGGCATCGGCGGCCATGGCGAGAGTGGTCGGAAAGACCGGCGCCATGGCGACGCCCGCGAAGAACACCGTAACCCAGGCCACGGTGGGGTCGTTAGTTTGTAGCGCGAGATAGGTGGTGCCCGTCATCAGGACGGCGGCCGCCAGCGTCACGTTTTGTGAGGAGACGCGGATCAGGATTCGCGAAACCACCAGGCGGCCGACCAGCAGGCCGAGGGCGAAGCCCAGCGACAAAATCGTCAGCGCCTGGCTTTCTCCGATGCCCTGCGCGATCAGGTGCTTGGCGAGCCAGTTCCAGACCCCAACCTCGCACGCGACGTACAGGAACAGCAGCAAAGACAACAGATACAGGGCTGGGCTGCCAGTGATGAGACCGATCTCCGAGAACTTGAAACCGCGCTCCCCGCTCGGCGCCGGCATGGCCGTGGCCGTGTGGACTAACAACGTCACTCCGGTCAACGCGGCCACCAGGTAACACAGGGTGACGGCGTCGCCGGAGAGAAGCCGGCTCGCAATCAGCGGGGTCAGCAAGCCGCCCAAGCCGAAGAAGAGGTTCAGCAGGTTGAGGGTCGAAGCCCGGCGCGCTTCATTGACGTCGCCCGCCAAAGCGTTGGCGCCGGTGACGATGATTCCACCGCCGAGCCCGAGCAGGAACATGAAACCCAATCTGGCTTCGTAGCTGCCCGCGCTGGGCAATAGGAACAAAGCGATCGAGGCCAGTGCCAGCCCCAACATCAGACCGGCCTTTTTTCCCTTGCTGTCGATCAGAGGCCCCACCGACACCGAGGCGATGATCAGTCCCAAAGCCTGGGCGAAGGCGACGTTGCCGCTCTGCTCCGGCGTGAGGTTGAAGCTCGGCAACAGCGTGCCGAGCATGGCGGCGATCATCCCGTAAACCAATATGGCTAGGATGGCGGCCAAAATCAGACGGCCGGACTTCACAGTGGACATGGTGGATCTCCGGACTTCTACGAGAAGCTGTATTTCTGGGTCTTCGAGTCCCAGTTGATGGTCTTGCCCTGCTTGTACGAGAGGGTCGCCATGTGACCGGGAAGGGCGGCGATCTGTCCCTCTGTCGGAGGCGCTATGACCTTGGCCGTTCCGCGGATGGCTTCCAGGAAGTTGCGGAGGTGGTTCTCCACGCTGGTGTTGTCCCCCAGGGGTTCCTTGAGGTGGACCTCGGCACGCGCGGACACGCGCGCGGGTGCCTTGCCGCCAAACTTTTGCGGGATAAAATTCAGCTCGGTGCGGTTCAGAACCTCGATGGTGCCTTCATAACCCATGAACTGCTCGCCGTAGCCGAACTGATCGTTCCCAAAGAA
Source organism: Bryobacteraceae bacterium (assembly GCA_963801345.1). Classification (GTDB taxonomy): domain Bacteria; phylum Acidobacteriota; class Terriglobia; order Bryobacterales; family Bryobacteraceae; genus CAWDER01. Next base: position 9,277 of record CAWDER010000008.1, on the reverse strand, counting down.
GCAACTGTAGTTGAGATGGAACTTGTCCGAGTACTTGTAAATGGCGCTGAGTGTGTCGGGGGCTTCGCGGTCGTCCTCCGGGGGGCCCCAAACCAGGATGCCGCCGGTGGCCATGCAACTGACGGGAACGGCTTTGCCCAGCACGTAATTCGAAATGTCGGTCTGGTGTACCAGCAGGTCGGTCGAGATGCCGCCGGAATAATCCCAATAGTTTCGCCATTGGAAGTAACGGCGCTTGTCGAAGGGGCGCTTCGCGGCGGGGCCCAGGAACTTGGCCCAATCGCAGGTCTTCTCGCTGGCGTCCGCGGGAATGACGTAGCGCCAGGCGGCCGGGATGCCGCTGCGGTCGGGGAAGTTGCGATACCAGAACGCCCGCACGTAGTGCACGTCGCCGATCATGCCGCTCGCAACCATCTCCTTGGCCTTCTGGTAAAGCGGGTTGCTGCGGTTCTGCGTGCCGACCTGGATGATGCGGTCGTAATTCTGCGCCGCCTTCACGATTTCCGCGCCCTCCTCGATCGTGTGGGCGATCGGTTTCTCCACGTAGGCGTGCTTGCGGGCCTTGATGGCGGCCATGGTCATCGGGTGGTGCAGGTGCTCGGGGGTCGCAATCACCACCGCATCGATGGAAGGATCGGCGAGAACCTCGCGGTAGTCCACGTACGACTTGGGGGTGTTCCCTCCCATGGTCTTAACCCGCTCCACGCCGCGGGTGAGGTTGCCACTGTAGGCTTCGCAGACGGCCGTAACCTGCGCCAGTTCCGCGGAGCCTTTGTACAACCGTTCCATCAGGTAGTATCCGCGTGCGCCGGCCGCGATGAAGCCTATGTTGATCTTGTCGCTGGCGCCGAGTGCGGACTGCACGGCGGGTGCCGCCGTGAAAGCCGCTCCGGCGGTGGTGAGCACGAATCCTCTACGCGAAAGGTCCTGAGACATAAATGCACCACTCCCTATTCCAAGAGTTCGAATTTGCCAAGATTCAGCATACCTAATGAACGTGCCGCGGTCCAGCAGGTCGCTTTCACCGCAGGAACTATTGTTGTTTCAGAGCGACTTACGCGGCTCAACGTAGCGCGCGCGCCCACGCGTGCCGTGTCGGCACTCCTGCCGACATGTTTTTGGACCGCGGCTTCAACGGAGCGGTTGCATTGGAATCTTGCAGTTACCCCAGGACGCAGCCGGTCCTCCCCGTAGGGACTTGCCCGCTCCAAGCCCAAGACAGGAAACCGCCGGCCTTCTCGATCGGCAACCGCTCTTTCGTCGAATTCTGCAGCCGCGCCACGCCTTCGGCCCCGCTCGACCCGCAAAGTCCTGTATAATGAGAAAGAGTGTCGAACCCCGGAAGTGGGCGAAAGCCCACTTTTTTGTTGGAGTTCGAGGTTTTCGCGTCATGCGGGAAGAGATTCTGGCCAAGGTTCACGAGGTCGCGCAGCGGGTCGGCGAATCCGAGGGCATCGAGATTGTCGAGGTGGAGATGGCCGGAAGCGGCCGCGGTCGCGTACTGCGCATTTACATCGACAGACCCACTGGGGTTACGCACAGCGATTGCGAGCTGATTTCACACCAGGTGGGAACCATCCTGGATGTGGAAGGCGCCGTTCCGGGGGGCGCCTACACACTGGAGGTGAGTTCACCCGGTGTCGAGCGGAAGCTGAGCCGTTCTCAGGACTTCGTCCGCTTTCAGGGCCAGAAGGTGAAGATCACCCTGCGCGAGCCGGTGGAGAACCGGCGCAACTGGGAAGGGGTTTTGGCCCGCTTCCAGGAGGGAGTCCTGACGCTCGAGCCGGCGCCGGGCCAAGAAATCTCCTTCAGCATGCAGCAAATTCAGAGGGCGAACCTGAAGTTCGAGTGGTGATTCCCGGTCATGGCGGAAAGAGGGAACGGTTTGGGAACGATCTACCAGTCCATCGAAATACTGAGCAAGGAAAAGGGCATCGACTCGAAGATCGTGCTGGAAGCGGTGAAAGACGCCATGGTCGCAGCGGCGCGCAAGCACTTCCACACCGAGGAAGCGCTGGTGGCGGATTTTGACCCGCGCACAGGATCGATCCTGATTTTTGCCGTTCGCAAGGTGGTCGAGAGCGTAACCGATCCGGGGTCCGAGATGACGCTGGAACAGGCCCGGCGGTTGGATGCCGCGGCGGAGATCGGGTCCGAAGTCCGGATGCCGAGGCCCACCGAGTTGTTGGGCCGGATTTCCGCTCAGACGGCCAAGCAGATCATTCTCCAGAAAGTCCGCGAAGCCGAACGGGAAACGGTTTTTCAGGAATATTCGGAGCGGGTGGGAGAACTGGTGCATTGCACCGTGAAGCGCTTCGAGGGCCCCGATATCCTGGTGGACCTCGGCAAGACCGAGGCGCGGCTGCCGAAGAAGGAACAGTCGAGGCTGGAGAGCTTCAGCGTCGGAGAGCGCATCCGTGCGGTGATCAAGAGCGTGGAGAAGGCGGGCAAGAATGCCGGCCTGATTATTTCGCGTGCCGCGCCCGAACTGGTGGCCCGCCTGTTCGAGCAGGAAGTCCCCGAGATTTACGACAACACCGTCATCATCAAGGCCTGCGCGCGCGAGGCTGGGGAGCGCACCAAGATCGCCGTGCATAGCCGCGACCGCGATGTGGATTGCGTGGGCGCCTGCGTGGGCATGAAGGGCATGCGCGTTCAGTCGATCATCCGGGAGTTGCGCGGCGAGAAGATCGACATCATCGAGTACTCCGACGATCCGGTAGTGTTCGCCACGCACGCGCTCAGCCCGGCCAAGATCTCGCGGGTCAGCATCGTCGATCCCGCCGAGCGTCACATGGAAGCCATCGTCGACGACTCGCAGCTTTCGCTCGCCATCGGGAAGAAGGGCCAGAACGTGCGCTTGTGCGCCAAGCTCATGAACTGGAAGATCGACATCAAGAGCGAAGAGGAGAAGCGCCAGGAAGTCGAGTCCGTGATGGCGGCGCTGGTGGTGCCCGGCGCTCCGATTTCCGCCCTGATGGAGCACGGACTGACGGAGAGCATTCTGGGCAAGCTGACCGAGGCGGGAATCGGGACCGTGGAGAAATTGGGCTCCATGACCCCCGAGGAGTTGGAGGAAATACCGGGTATCGGTCCGAAGCTCGTCGAGCGGATCCAAGTCGCCGTCAACAGCTACTACCTCCAGTTTGAAGAGGTTCTGGAGGAACCCACCGCCGAAGGGGCCGCGGCAGGGGAGCCCCCGGCGCCGGAAGTTGGGGAAGGCGCGGAAGGTGCGGAGCCGGTCGAAGAACCGGTCCCCGTCGAGGTCGTCGAAGCCGTGCCGGAAACGGTTTCCGTGGGCTTGGCGCAGACTGCGGATTCTGCGGAGTCCCCCGTTGAATCTGATACGATAAAGGACTCAGATTGAAGTTACGGGCAGGAACTGTGCGCCTGTGTGGCGCGGAAGTTTGAGGTATGGGCAGGAGACAGGCGACCGGGAATCCGGTTCCTTGGTTTGGGAAGAGGCGGTTTTAGCGAGTCTTATGGGTAAGATCCGAATCAACGAGTTGGCTCGGGAGCTGGAGGTGAAGCCGGCCAGGCTTCTGGAGCTGCTGCCTGAGTTCGGTATCACCGACAAGAGAACCCACTCCAGCTCGCTCGAGGACGACTTGGCCAATCGGCTGCGCCGTCACTTTGGATTTCTGCCCGCGGAGCCGGAGCCCGCCGCCGGGCAAGTGCAAACGCCCGCGGAGACGGCGCCGGTCGAGGCCGTGGGGATTCAGAAGGTGCCCGAGGCGCCCGGAGCAGCTCCGCACGGGGCGGGGAAGCCGGCCGTAACTGCGGCGCCGCTCACGCCATCCGAACCGGCCCCGGATACGGTTCGCGTGCCCTTTCCCGTGGAGGCGGCTCTTTCCCGGGAGGAGTTTCTTGCAACTCGTGCTGCCCCGCAGCGGCTGCGCCCGCCGCTGGCAGGAGGACGCCCGCTGGTCGAAGAGGCTCCACCACCGTCACTTCCGTTTCCGCCGCCCGCCCGTCCGGCGGCGATTCAGGCCAAAACCGTGCCGCCGGCCCCCAGACCTGGCCAGATTCTCTCCGGGCCGCGCCAGCCGTTGTCGCCCTCCGTCGCTGAATTGCCGGCGACTGCGCTTTCCGGGCCGGGCGCTCCCCAGCGTCGTCCGATGCCTGCTGCTCCGCCTCCGGCTGCACCCACGCTCGGGCGGCCCGCGGCGAGATCAACTCTGGCGGGCCAGCCAGTGGCGCGCCCCGTCGTGCCGCCGCGGCCGGATTTGGTTGCCCGGCTGAGCCAGCCGAAGTCCATGCCCGGCCAGCCCCAGCCGCGGCCAACCCGCCCGGCCTCCACCCCCATTCCAGGCCAGCCGATCTATCGAGGGCCCATACGGCCGGGGCAGACCATCCGGCCCGCGGGTCCCGGGGCACGTCCCGTCCGAGGCAAGACGATGCATCCGACGTCCGCTGGACGGGTGGATGCGCCGGCGGCGCCGCCCACCGATCAGCAGCGCCGTCCCGGCGAGCGACGTCCGGCCTCCCGAGCCGCCATCGAGCGAGAGCGTCAACAGGACCGGGAGGAGAAGCTCCTTCGGCCGGCGTTCCGGCGGCAAGCCGAGGCGGTCGTCGCGGTCAACCAGCAGATCACCGTCGCCGAGGGCATCACGGTCAAGGAGCTCTCGGAAAAGCTCGGGCTGAAGGCCAATCTGCTGATCAAGAAACTCTTCGAGCGCAAGATTTTTACCACCATCAACCAGACCCTCGATCTCAAATTGGCCATGGACATCGCCACGGTGTTCGGCGCCGAGGTCAGTACGGTGAGTTTCGAGGAGGAAGCCGTCCAGGAGGTTCAGGAGGCCCAGGTTGACAAGGACCTGGTCCGTCGGCCTCCGGTGGTCACGGTGATGGGCCACGTGGACCATGGCAAGACCTCGTTGCTCGACGCTATCCGTTCGACCACTGTGGCGGAGCGCGAGGCCGGCGGGATCACTCAGCACATCGGCGCCTACTCCGTGGTCAAGAACGACCGCCAAATCGTGTTTATCGACACCCCCGGCCACGAGGCCTTCACGCGCATGCGGGCGCGCGGGGCGAAAGTCACCGACATTGTAGTGCTGGTGGTGGCCGCCGACGACGGCGTCATGCCGCAGACCCTTGAAGCCATCGACCACGCCAGGGCCGCCGGGGTTCCGATCATCGTGGCCGTCAACAAGATCGACAAGCCCGACGCACAGCCGGAGCGCGTCAAGCAGCAGTTGGCGGATCGGGGTTTGTTGGCCGAGGACTGGGGCGGCGACACGGTCTTTGTACCGGTTTCCGCGCGGGCGAAACAGAATCTGGACCTCTTGCTGGAGATGATCTTGCTCGTCGCCGACATGCAGGATCTCAAGGCCAACCCGGCGCGGCCGGGCATGGGCAACGTCTTGGAGGCCAAGCTCGACCGCGGGCGCGGTCCGGTGGCCACCGTGCTGGTGCAAAACGGCACGCTGTCGGTGGGCGATTATTTCATCTGCGGTTCGGTGTTCGGCAAGGTGCGGGCCATGTACGACGACCGGGGCAGGCCGATCCGCGGCGGCGGACCTTCCACCCCCGTTGAAGTATTGGGTCTCGAGTCGCTCCCGGAAGTGGGCGATACGTTCCAGGTGGTCACCGACACGGCCAAGGCCAAGCAGATCGTCATCTACCGGGAAGTGAAGGCGCGCGAACAGGCCATGGCGCGTACCAAACGCCTGACCCTCGACGAACTCCACGAGCAGCTCAAAGCCGGCGAGACCAAGGAACTGCCGATCATTCTGAAGACCGACGTCAGCGGTACCGCCGAGGTGCTCTCCGACGCCCTGCAGAAACTCTCCACCGACAAAGTCAAGATTCGGGTGCTGCACTCCAGCGTGGGCGCCATCACGGAGACGGATGTGCTCCTGGCCTCCGCCTCGAACGCGGTCGTCATTGGGTTCAACGTCCGGCCCGAAAGAAACGCGGCGCAACTGGCGGAGCGGGACAAGGTGGATATCCGGCTGCATACTATCATCTACGAACTCGTGGACGAGATGAAGCGTGCCATGACCGGCCTGCTCGAACCGGTCTACAAGGAGGTGTACCGCGGCCGGGCCGAAGTCCGCGACACTTTCAAGATCACCAAAGTCGGCAGCGTGGCCGGATGCATCGTGCAGGACGGCCAGCTTACGCGCGACAGTTCCGGTTCGAGTGCTGCGCGACAACGTGGTGGTGCACACCGGCAAGATCGGGTCCCTACGGCGCTTCAAGAACGATGCGAGCGAAGTCAAGAGCGGCGCCGAGTGCGGCGTGACCATCGATAACTTCGGCGATTTCAAACCGGAGAGATTTTCGAAGCATACGTGACGGAACGGGTCGCTGTGGAGTCCATGGCCTAGCAGGCTGTTGAAGAAGTCCCGTCGGACAGGCCTTCAGCCTGTCCGGGACGCGCTACCCCTATGGCGAGCGTCGGCGACTCTAGCCTCCCGAATTGCGGCTGGAGTATTCCCACTCGCTGAAGGACAAACGCCATGTCGTGTTGGGGCTCAAGGAGAGGCTGAGGAATAAGTTTAACGTCGCAGTGGCCGAGATCGACTACCAGGACCTCTGGCAGCGGGCTTTAATCGCCGCGGTCACCGTCTCCAGCGACCATGGCCGGGCCGAGCAGGTATTGCAGGCGGTAGAGAAGGAAGCCTCGGCGCTGCTGGGGCCGGATCTGGTCCTGGCCGTCGTCGATTGGCTGGAATGATCTCAGAATGGACCCTTACCGTACCCAACGAGTCTCGGAAGCTATCCGCGAGGAGAACTCCGAGATCATCGGCTACGAGATGGCCGACCCGCGGCTCGGCATGGTGGACGTGACCGAAGTCATGGTGACGCCCGACAAGCGGCATGCCCGGGTGCGGCTGCATCTGGGGGGGGACGAGAAGTCCCAGGCGGACGCCTTGGTGGCCCTGGGGGGCGCCCGCCATTACCTGCGGCGCGAGTTGGCCAGCCGGCTGCGGCTCTATCGGACGCCCGAACTGCTTTTCGAAGCCGACCTCGAGGCCGGCCACCAGGGGAGGCTCGAGCAGCTTCTGAAACGGGTCCGCAAGGGCAGGCCGAGGGGCGGCGTCCCGGAAGAAAAAAGTTCTTTAGAATGAAACAATTTGTGCTATTTTTGTTATTGGCGGTGGCCGTTTTCGGGGCCGGCGAACCGCTCCGGATTGAGGACAGCGTCGACGCCATGGGGGCCACCTTTACGGTGATCGCCTATGCCGAGGACCGGCAACAGTTGGAGGCGGCGGCGGACGCCGCGTTCGACGAGGTCCGCCGGCTGGATGGACCTGCTGTCCAATTACAAGCCGGCCAGCGAGTGGAGCGAAGTGAACCGCCTTGCCGCCTAGCGACCCGTCCGCGTCTCGCCGGAATTGTTTCATTTCCTTCAGCGTGCGTTGAATACAGCCGGGTAAGTGATGGCGCATTCGACATTACGGTCGGACCGCTGATGAAGGTCTGGGGGTTTTACAAAGGTACGGGACGCCTGCCCCCACCGCGCCGAAATCCGCGGCGCGCTCTCCCGAGTCGGCTATAAGAACATCCAACTCGACGCCGTGAACCGTACGGTCCACTTCGCACAAGCCCGGCGTCGAGATCGATCCCGGCGGCATCGGGAAAGGCTACGCGGTGGACCGGATGGTAGGAAGCATCCGGACGCGGTATCGAGTCGGACTGGTCTCGGCTGGCGGCATCCAGCATTTACGCGCTCGGAGCGCCTCCTTCGGAACCGCGCGGCTGGAAAGTGAGCATCAGCAATCCGAAGAACACGTCGCAGACCGTGCAGGACGTTTACCTGAAGGACGAGTCGATGTCCACTTCCGGCAACTACGAGAAGTTCTTCGAGGCCGGAGGGAAGATACAGCCACATCATGGACCCGCGTACCGGGTATCCCGCGGAAGGCATGCTTTCGGTCTCGGTGATTGCGCCGAAGACGCTCGACAGCGAGGCGTGGACCAAGCCCGTCTTTCATTAACGGCCGCGAATGGGCGGCGCACCACAAACCCAAGGAATTTCGCGTGTTTCTTTGCGAAGACAGAACGGAGATCGCATGCGCGTGGCTCCAATGACCAGCCGCTTTCTAGACGCCTGCCGCCGCCGGCCCACCGACGTTCGTCCGGTGTGGTTCATGCGGCAGGCCGGCCGGTACCTGAAGCAGTACCGGGAGATCCGCTCGAAGCACGGGATCCTCGAGATCTGCAAGCGCCCGGATCTGGCCGCGACGGTCACGCTGCAGCCGGTCGAGATCCTCGACGTGGATGCGGCCATCATCTTCGCCGACCTGCTGCTGCCGGTCGAGCCGATGGGGCTGAAGCTGCAGTTCGTCGCGGGCGAAGGGCCGATGATCGACAACCCGGTCCGGACCTCCAACGACGTCGACTCGCTCTCCACTTCGAACACCGACGACCTGGGCTACGTGGGCGAGGCCATCACGATGGTGACGCGCGCGCTGGCCGGGCGAGGTGCCCGTGATCGGGTTCGTCGGCGCGCCGTTCACCATGGCCAGCTACATGATCGAAGGCGGCGCGTCGCGCAACTTCATCCGCACCAAGACAGTTGATGTATCGGCGACGAGACGCTGTGGCGCCGCCTGATGGGCAAGCTCGTGGACGTGCTCGGCGCCGTTCGCCGTGCTGCAGGTGGCAGCCGGCGCGCGCGCCATCCAGGTGTTCGACAGCTGGGTCGGGCGCGCTCGGCACCGACGATTACGTGCGCTACGTCGCGCCGTACTCGCGCGCGCTGATCGAACGCATCCGCTCCACCGGCGTGCCGGTGATCCACTTCGGCACCGGCGCCGGCGGCTTCTTCCGCGAACTGCACGCGGCCGGCGGCGACGTGATGGGCGTCGACTGGCGCATCAACATCGACCAGGCCTGGATGGACATCAGCTACCGCTCGGCGATCCAGGGCAACCTGGACCCGGTGCGCTGTTCGCGCCGCTGCCCGAACTCCGAACCAAGGTGCGCGAACTGCTGAAGCGCACCGGCACGCGTCCGGGCCACATCTTCAACCTGGGCCACGGCATCCTGCCCGAAACGCCGGTCGACGCACGTGAAGGCCGTGGTCGAGATGGTCCGGGAATTCCGCCCGTGAAGTCCGGCGTCCTCCTGCTCGCGCACGGCGCGCCGGAACGGGTGGAAGACGTCCCGGAGTACCTCTCGTACACGTGCGCGGCGGTCGACCCGTCTCCGCGCGCGCGCCGGAGGAGGTGACGCTCAACGCTACGCGGCCATCGGCGGCAGTTCCCCGCTGACTCACTGGACCCGCGTGCAGGCGGCGTCTCTCCAGGCGCAGCTCATC
>CAWDER010000007.1:0-19033 GCA_963801345.1 Bryobacteraceae bacterium | reverse complement strand
GGCCAAGGCCGCCGACGCCGAAGTTGACTCCCTGACGGGGAAGTGGAATCCCGGCATCGCCTGGGGCCGGTATCTCCGGACTCTCGCACGCGGCTGGCCAGGCAAGTTCGCAAGAAAGGCCCGCTGGCGGGCCTCTGCCAGAGTCCTGCGGCAAGTGAGGCGCGCATCGGCACGGCCCGATTACCCGCAAGGACCGAACTACCGGCTCTCGTTAGGATTCCGGTACGTCTGGCCCGGGCGGGTGTCGGTGGAGTCGGGCTATGACCGAGCTGCCTCCCAATTAGGTGCGGCGCGCCCCGCCCCTGTCAAGTAATTTGATGAGGTAACCGAAATGGGACGACAGCTAATCGTCCTCCGCCTGGGGAAGCGGGACGCGGGCTTCGACGCGGGCGCCGCCGAGCCGGGCCGGGGGGTGATCGAGAGTTGGCCGCCCACCAGCCGGACGCGCTCTTCCACCCTGATCAGGCCGATTAGCCCTTGCCGCGCACCTGCTCGCGGATGAACCCGCGGCCGTCGTCCTCGATCCGCAGCACCACTTCCCCGCCGCCGCCCTGGAGGGCGACCCGCACGCTTCGCGCCCCGGCGTGTTCGCGGATGTTCCGCAGGTTCTCCTGGGCCACGCGGTACAGGCACAGCGAGACGCCTTCGGGAAGCCGTTCGGGCAGCTTCCTCGAAGTGCACTTCACCTGGATTCGGTGCTGATCGGCAAAGGCGGCGCACTCGTTCGCCAGCGCGACGTCCAATCCAAGGTCGTCGAGAACGGCCGGATGAAGCCGCCGGGAGGTCTGGTGAAGATCCGCCGCCAGCTCCGAAATCCGCTCGCAGACCGTTCCCGGCCGCTACCCCGAGGACGGCCGGCGAATCCGGCGGCCTGGCTCGCAGCAAGCCCAGATCGATGCTCACAACGGCCAGCTTCTGGCTGGAGCGTCGTGCAGCTCCCGGCTCAGACGCTTGCTCTCGGTCTCCTGCGCCAGAATCAGCCGCGTGGCCAGGTCCCACAGTTCCTGCTGGTATTGCCGAGCGGCCGCCTGGGCTGCCTTGAGTTCGGTGACGTCCATCACTGTGCCAGTGAAGTAGGCCATCTCGCCGCTGTCGTCGCGGGCGGCGCGGGCGTTCAGGGACACCCAGATCACGCTCCGATCCTTCCGGTAAACCTGGCACTCGAATCCGCGCACCGAGCCGCGCTCCCCGATCAGGCGAAGGAACTCCTCCCGCTGCGTGGGAAAGATGTGCAGACACTCGCCATCCTCAGCCGCGGCCAGGAGTTCTTCCGGAGAGGCATAACCCATCATGCGCGCCAAGGCCGGGTTAGCCGCTACGAGCCGTGCCCCGGAAGTGACCTGGTAGATGCCCTCCACCGCGCTCTCGAAAATCTCGCGGTATCTTCGTTCGGCTTTGCGCAGCGCTGCTTCCGCCACCAACTTCTCGTCCCGGAGGCGTTGGTCCTCCAGCGCGCGGCTCACCGCGGCGCCAGCCGCACCAGCCGGTCCTTCAAAAGATAGTCGGCGGCGCCCTGTCTCATGGTGGCGACGGCGATGTCTTCGCCGATGAAGCCGGACACCACGATGAAAGGAATGTCCAGGCCGCGCTCCTGCAACAGACGCAGCGCGCGCGCCGCGTCAAACCCCGGCAGGTGATAGTCGGCCAGGATCACAGAGAGACCGAGTCCAGGCCGGCCAGGTAATCCGCCTCGGTCTCCACCCGTTGCCAGAGCGGGTCGAACCCGCCCCGCCGCAACTCGTCTGCCATCAATTCGGCGTCTTCGGATGATCTTCGAGAATCAGCACGCGAATGGCGGTGGGCATGATCAGTTCCAGCCGGTAGTCAAGCGGCGGCTGGTTCAGCAACAGCCAGTAAAGCCCCACCTGCCGTACGACTTCGGTGAACTGCGTGAAGTCCAGCGGCTTGACAATGTAACTGTTGACGCTCAGTCTGTAACTCTCGACGATGCGCGCTCCTCGCGCGACGAATGACACAACCACTGGGATCGATCGCGTGCCCGGATCTTCTCTGATCCGCCGAAGCACTTCCAGTCCGTCCACTTTGGGCAGTTTCAAATCCAACAGAATTACTTTCGGACGTTCGCCGGCGTTCCTGTGGGCGAACGCGCCGGTGCGAAAGATGAAATCCAGGGCCTCGGCCCCATCGCGGACGATCTCGACGTTGTCGGCAAGATGATTGATCTTCAGAGCATGAATCGTTAACTCCTCGTCGGCGGCATTGTCTTCGACCAGCAGGATTTCAACGGGATGTCCCGTCATTATCTCGGCTCCCCGGTCAGCTCGTCCTGGCGCGGTTCGCCGCCCCAGACCCGTATCTCCTATCGTAAAAAAGAACGTCGGTTCCTACATCCGGCTTCGCTTCGGCCCAAATGCGCCCGCCATGGCGTTGGATGATGCGTTGGGCTATCGCCAGGCCGATGCCGCTGCCCGGGAATTCCGCTTCCCGGTGCAGACGCTGGAAGGGGGTAAACAGCCTGTCAGCGTATGCCATGTCGAAACCGGCGCCGTTATCCCTGACGAAGTACGCTGGCGAGCCTGCCTCGTCCGTGCAGAGGCCGAATTCGATGCGCGCCTCGGGGTGTTTCGAAGTAAACTTCCAGGCATTCCGGATTAGATTCTCCAGCGCGACCCGCAGCAGCCGTGAATCGCCCCGGGGTCTTGAGCCCATCGGCAATCGCAAATCGCGCGTTACGCTCGGGACTGGAGAAGTTCAGTTCTTCGGCGATGCGCGCGACTGCCGCGCTCAAGTCCACTTCCTGCACATTCATCGCGGTGCGGCCGGCGTGTGAGAGTTCGAGCAGGCATTCGATGAGCTGTCGCATCCGGTGAGTGGCCTCCTGAATGCACTGCAAGCGGTGCTGGCCCTCTGGATTGAGCTGGCCCAGGTGATTCTCGACGAGCGTCCGGCTGAAGCCGTCGATGACGCGCAGCGGAGCGCGCAAATCGTGGGAAACCGAGTAGGAGAACGCCTCTAATTCCTGGTTGGCGGCCATAAGTTCGAAGGTTGGCGCCTGCACCCGCTGCTCCAGTTCGAGATTGAGGCGGTGGACCTCCTCTTCAGCCCGCTTGCGAGTGCTGATGTCGCGGAAGGACCCGGTAATCCCGCCATCGCTGGTCGGGCAGACCTTGATTTCGAACCAACGCTTCCAGGACGGGTAGAAGTACTCGAAGTCAACGGCGCCCGGTCCTTCATGACGCGGCGGAGCTGGCTTTCCAGGCTGGTGTCCTTGGTGTCGGGCCACTCCCACAGAGACTCCCCGATCAACTCGTGGCGCTGGCGGCCGAACATCCGCTCGGCCTCGGAGTTCGCGAAAGTAAAGCGGAAACCCGGATCGAAAGAGCAGAACGCCTCGTTGATGCTCTCCAGGATGACGCGCTCGGCCTGCCTTTGCGCGCTGAGGTCGGTGGCCACCAGGGATGTCGGCGCCGTTTCCACGCCGTCGGGCTGACTGAAAAATAGACGGGAACGAACCGGCCGGCCGACGTAACGACCTGGAGCTCCGCTTTCGCCTGCCTCTCCAGACCGTTCTTGAGCAGCGCGCGGAGCGGCGCGGCGTCGGCCGGGGCGATGTAATCGAGCAGCGAAGAGCCAAGCACCTTCTCCAAGGGAGCATCGACGATCCGGGCGAAGCTGCTATTGGAGTACAGGATGTCCGCATCGGCGGTGAGCGTGACCGCCCCTTCGTTCATGGTCTCCACCAGAACTCGATACGGGTGGTGAGCGTCGCGAAGGGTAAAGACCCGTGCCCCTTCCGCCCCATCAACCATGATCGAGTCCGCCTCGCCGCGGATGATCGCTTGCAGAGTCTCGCGCGCCTCTTCCAACTCGATTTGAAGGCCATCCACCTTCGTCAGGAAATAGCGCCTGGTGCTGGTCCCACTCATACGGCACCTACGCCCTGGGCTTCAGATCCAGCCCCGGCGGCACCGCGCTCGAGGTTGGAGAGATCGCCAATCAGCCTGCGCAAGGGAGCCGGCAACTTCTTGATGAGCGTGGGGGCGGCCACGATCTGTTCGTCCTTGGCCAGGGCCGGCTACTGGCAGATATCGATGACCTCCAGATCGTACCGTCCCCTCAGGCGTTCTTCGCAGACCTTCTTGACATTGAGAATCGCCAGCCTGGATTGCGGCGTGGCGCCGGTTACATAAAGGCGGAGCACATGCGCTCTGCCGCCTTCGTTGTCGCGGCCTGCGCCAGCTTCTGCTCTATCGAGGCGGACTTTCGCTGCGTCATGCGGTTTTCCTTTCCACGGCGGCGGGGCGTATCTTCGAGTCCCACCAGGACGCGTTCGGTGTCCGACAAATCGCCGATCAGCTTGCGGAACGGTTCGGGCAGCTTGCGGACCAGCGTGGGAATGGCCAGGATCTGATCGCCCTTGGCGAGCTGCGGGGCTGACCAGCAGGTCGATCACCTCGATGCGATACTGGCCTTTCCAGGTGTTCTTCGCAAATCTTCTTCAAATTGGCGAAGGCGGCGCCGCACTTCGGGGTCGCCCCGGCGACGTAGAGTCTCAACTCCCAGGATGGGCGAGCCCCGCGGTGGTTCCGGGTCTTTGCGGTTTTGGCTGTGGATTTCATGCCGGAGATCCTCCGTTGCTCCGTCGCCGGGCCGGCGCCGGCGCGCCGCTGCGGGGCTGGTCCGCCATGGTAACCCGGTCCGCGGCCGCCGCTTCCGCCTGCTGCATCTGGCCGGCGATATCGGCCTTGAGCTGTTCCGGCCTCGAGACGGAATCGCGCCTGCAACCCGGCGATTTCGGAGGCAAGAGACTCTCTTGCCTCCAGTTGCAGCCGCAGCAGCCGGAGCTGTTGGTCGCGAGTACCTTGTTCGGCGTGCTCACGCGCTTCCTGGGTCAGGCGGGCCGACCCGGTAAGGGCGCCTTCCGATCCAACGTACGCCGGAAGCAGCCGGATCCCCTGGGCCGTGAGCAAGAACTCACGAATCTGATTCGAGTGTTCCATGCCGCGGGATTTCAGCACATAGAGGCCGCGGTTACGCTCCCCGCCCAGTTCGATATCGCGCAACAGAAGCCAGGTGTCCACCAGCGATGTCAGTCCGACGCCGCTAGCCTCCAGCGCCGTTCCGCCCGCGGTCAGGCTGGTGAGCAGGGTAGTGATTTCCGATCCCTTCAAATAGTCGGCAAGACGCATCAGCATGAGCTTCACATCATCCGGAGTGCCGACCGCTTCCCAAGCTCCCGATGGGATCGATAACCACCGCGCGCGGCCGCACCTCCTGAACCAGTGCGTGGATCTGCGCCAGGTGCATCTCCAGACCGCAAAGAGTGGGGCGCTCGGCATGGAATCTCAGCAGCCCCTTGCGGAATCGCAGGTCCGAGTTCGATGCCCAGGGACTTCATGTTGCGGACAATCTGGTCGGGAGACTCCTCAAAGGCCAGGTACAGACAGCGCTCCTGGCGGCGGCAGGTAGCGACCGCGAACGTGTTGGCCAGGCTGGTCTTGCCGGATCCGGCGGTGCCGGAAACCAGGATCGTGCTGCCGCGGAAATAGCCTTTTCCTCCCAGCATCCGGTCCAGATCGGGAATGCCGCTGGAAACGCGGGCGGTGGGCGCCTTGTGCGCGAGGTTCAGCGAGGTGACCGGAAGCACCGAGATGCCCTGGGCTCCGATCAGGAAGGGATACTGGTTGGTTCCATGGGCCGAGCCGCGATATTTCATCACCTGCACGCGCCTGGTCGAAATGAGTTTGGCGGTGGAAGTACTCGAGCACGATGACGCAGTCGGAAACGTACTCCTCCAGGCCCTGGCGTGTCAGAACGCCGTGGCCTTTCTCGGCCGTCACAATCGCCGTCAATTTCCGTTCCTTGAGCCAGCGGAACAACCGGCGCATCTCGCTGCGCACGATGGCCGGATTGGGCAAGCCGGCGAACAGCGACTCTATGCTGTCGAGAACGATCCGCCGGGCGCCGACGGCCTCGACGGCGCTCCGAATCCGCACGAACAGACCTTCCAGATTGTACTCGCCGGTTTCCTTGATTTCACTGCGCTCGATGCGGACGTAGTCCACGGAGAGTTTATTTCGGGCCACCAGGAGGTCGATCGAATCCCATGGAAGCCAGGTTGGTGGACAACTTCTCGGCGCTCTCCTCGAAGGCGATGAATACACCGTTCTCGCCGTAGTCCAAGGCGCCGCGGACGAGGAATTCCATACCCAGGACCGTCTTGCCGCACCCGGCGCCGCCGCAAACCAGGGTGGGGCGGTTTCGCGGCAGGCCTCCGCCGACGATCTCATCCAGCCCTTTGATGCCGGTGGGCACCTTCCCCCAGGCGCTTGGCGCCGGAGGTGTTGGTTTAGATTGTCTCCCCATGTTCTCGCCTGTCCTCCTCCACTCGGTGAGAGGTCGTCGCCGGGCGGACTTCTCATGTATTGTCCTCCTAATACCGGTGGACCGCAAGAAGAAGCCTTGGGATCTTCTTTACCCTGCGGGCCGGTAATTGCCCCGGAACCGAGAACCCGAAATGCGCTCCCAACTCGCCACATTCGCAAGCCGGATATGTCAAAGGTGGCAATCCGCGATCTGACTTCAAACGAACAGAACCCAGCCGGCCCCCGAGTGCTTGTCAGCCCACAGGTGGCGAAAAGGCCGAAACATCAGGCGCCCGGGTTCCGGTTGGATGCCGATGCCGTTGTCACGCACTGAGAACACCCGCCCGGAACCCTCTTCCTGCGCGGAGATATCGACTTCCTCCGGACGAGCCGCCGGGAACTTCACTGAATGATCGATCAACTGCTCGAAGCGATACTGCGGGTTTCTTGTGTCGGCTGGAAAACCGCGTTCTCGAAAATCTCGCGGTATCTTCGTTCGGCTCTGCGCAACGCTTCTTCCGTCGCGCGCTTCTCTTCCCGGAGGCGTTTCTCCTCCAGCACGCGGCTCACCGCGGGCGCCAGCCGCACCAGCCGGTCCTTCAAAAGATAGTCGGCGGCGCCCTGTCTCATGGTGGCGACGGCGAGGTCTTCGCCGATGAAGCCGGACACCACGATGAAAGGAATGTCCAGGCCGCGCTCCTGCAACAGACGCAGCGCGCGCGCCGCGTCAAACCCCGGCAGGTGATAGTCGGCCAGGATCACGGAGGGACCCCAGGCCAGGCCGGCCAGGTAATCCGCCTCGGTCTGCTCCACCCGTTGCCAGAGCGGGTCGAATCCGCCCTGCCGCAACTCTTCCGCCATCAGTTCAGCGACCTCCGGACGATCTTCGAGAATCAGCACACGGATGGCGGTGGGCATCCCGGCGTCTCCCGCCGCTAGTCGAGCGGCGGCTGGTTCAGTAACAGCCAGTATAGCCCCAACTGTCTCACGACCTCGGCGAAGTGGGAAAAGTCGACCGGTTTGACTAAGTAACTGTTGACGCCCAGGTGGTAACTTTCGACAATGTCGCGCTCCTCGCGCGACGAAGTGAGCACAACCACTGGGATCGATGACGCGTGCCCGGATCTTCTCTGATCCGCCGAAGCACTTCCAGTCCGTCCACTTTGGGCAGTTTCAAATCCAGCAGAATCACCTTCGGATGGTCGCCGACGTTCCTGTGGGCGAATGCGCCGGTGCGAAAGATGTAGTCCAGCGCCTCGGCTCCGTCGCGGACAACATCGATGTTATTGGCGAGGTGATCGGCTCTCAGGGCGTGAATCGTCAGCTCTTCGTCGGAGGGGTTGTCCTCGACCAGCAGGATCTCCACGGGCGGCACACTCATCATTTCTGCTCCTCGCTCAGCTTGTCCTGGCGCGGTTCGCCGCCCAGGACCGCATCTCCTATCGTAAAATAAAACGTCGCTCCTTCGTCCAGCTTCCCTTCGGCCCAGATGCGCCCGCCGTGCCGCTGAACGATGCGCTGGGCGATCGCCAGGCCCACTCCGCTCCCCTCGTACTCGGCTTGCGAGTGCAGCCGCTGAAAAACGCCGAACAGCTTGTCCGCGTAACGCATGTCGAAGCCGGCGCCGTTGTCGCGAATCCAGTAGACAGTGGCGTTCTCGATGGTCGAACATCCAATCTCGACCCGGGCGTACTGGCGCCCGCGCCGTCGAAAGGATACACCCCTCGCCCTGCCCTGGGCCCCCGGTCGGCCAGGCACGACTTGCATTAGCGTAACAGGCCGCACCGCTGTCAACTTCTGGGAGAACTACGAGTTTTCGTGCGGCGCCGGATGGAGATCCGCCGAAGGCGGCCGGTCAGGTTCCCACGATTCCGTGCCGGATGGCGTACTGGGTCAACTCGCCGGTCGAGTGAAGCCCGAGTTGCTCCATGATGCGGTACTTGTGGAATTCCGCGGTCCGGGGAGAGACGTGCAGAATGCCGGCGATCTCCTTCACCGACTTGCCCTCGGCCACCAACTGCAAGACTTCGCGCTGCCGGGCGGTCAAGGCATCCACGCTCTCGGCGGGCCGGGCGCTCTTCTTGTCCAGCGCCTCCAGCACCTGTGTGGAAAGCGCCGGCGTCAGGTACTTGCGTCCCTTCATCGCCTCGCGGATGGCGGTCAATAGCTCTTCCGCCGCCGAAGTCTTTAGGACATACCCCGACCCTCCGGCTTCCAGCGCCTTGGCGGCGTATGAGACGTCGGCATACATGGTGAGGAAGACCACTTTGACGTCCCGCGCGGATTTCTTGAGCTGCCGCACCGCATCGATGCCGTTGAGCAAAGGCATCGAGATGTCGGCGACGACCACGTCGGGCTTGAGCCGTGCGGCCGCCTCCAGCAGCGCCCGCCCATCCGTCGCCGTTCCGACAACCTCGCATTCCGGCTCCAGGACGCGGCGCAGACCCTGCAGTACGACTGTGTGATCGTCGGCCAGCAGAATTCTCGGGCGTCTCGGCGCGGTCCACGGCATCGGCTGCGTGGACTATTCTACACCAATCCGTGTGAATTTGCCCAGGGGCAGGGACACTCCACCTCTGCTTCGAGGCGATCGGGAAAGTCGGGTACGGGCTCCGCCCCGGATTGCAGATGCGGCCGCCAGTGCGGAAGGGGTTGATCGGGAGCCAGAGATGGCCGTACTAAAACCAGCCAGGCGCGTGGTTCACCCCGGCCGCGCTCCGGGCGATCCCGATCTCTGACGGGCTCCTTGCCCGCCGCCCGGTTGGGAGCGCTCCGTAATTTGGTGACCCACAAGAATTGCCGTATCATGACCAAACCGGCGGGCGGAACTGGGTCTGCCCGGTTTGCGCTTCGGATGAATTCCTCTTGAAGTACGGGCTCAGCCGCTCCTGCATCTGCATGCGGGCCCGCAGCAGCCGGCCCCGGACCGCCTGCACCGTCAACCGGAGCATGGCCGCGGTGTCCTCGGTGCGGATTCCTTCCACGTCGCGAAGCACGAAGACGGCGCGGAGATCCGGGTGCAAGCTCTCCAATGCGCGGTCCGGCTCCCCCTCAACCTCGACCGGTTCATCCGGCCAGGCAGTCCGGCCGTCCCGGTGCGCGCGCGGTCTCGTCAGCGCCTGCCTCACGGCGATCCGGATCAGCCATGGACGGAAGCCGGAGTCGCCGCGTAAGGCGCCCAACTTCTCCCACGCCTCCAGGAAAGTTTTCTGGAGTGCCTCCTCCGCCTCACTCTGGCTCCGCGTGAAGTGGCGCGTCAGCCGGAAGATGCTGGCCTCGTACCGCTCCACCAGTTCGGTAAAGGCGCGGAAGTCTCCGTTCCTGGCCCGCTTCACCACGGCCGTCTCATCGAAGCCGCCGGTTTGCTCCAGATGACGTGTCATTGGGCTTCGACTCATTGCGCCCGGCGTCCGTTTATCCTGAGGGCCCATGTTGCCTCTCACCATCCCGGAACTCGTTTCGAGCATCTCAGTCACCAATTCGCGCCGCCTGCACCAACATCGGGGTCGAGCCCCCTTGGGAGTCCAGCCTCGCTGCGGGCGCCCGCCGGCTATCGACGCCGTTCTCCATTTCAGACTAACCAAACGTCCCGCAAGCGGATACTCGGAGAACTACCTGTTCTTCGACCCCGCGCCGGTACAGGTAAGGTTAGATGAACATTTCGGGCACGCCCAGCACACCGTAGTCCGGCGTCGGCTGCCCGGCTGGCGCGCCCGCGCGCCGGACGGCCTGCCCCTCGACGTCATCGCTCTGTTCGCAACTTCATTCGAGCAACGCGTCAGAATTCGAAAGTCAGCCCGCTGAACAACGAGCGCCCCATGGCGGGAACCTGCGTGTTCCCCGTCTTGTCGCCGATCCAGTACCGCCCGCCCAGCGGCAGCGCGTAGTTTCTGTTCGTCAGGTTGTCGATACCGGCATCGAACCGGAGGCTGGCCGCTTCCACCAGTTTCCACTGATAGGAGGTGCGCAGGTTGAGCAGCGCGTAGCCCGGGGTGGCCAGTTCGTTCCGGACAGCCTGTGTGTTCTTCTTCGCGCCGGCGGCCTGAAAGTCGAACGCGCTCGACCAGTTGCCGCGGCGGTGCTCCAGTCCCACCATCCCGTTCACGGGCATGATCTGGTACAGGTTGCCGCCATTGTCGAGATTCTCGCCCCGCACATAACCGAACACGCCCAGAAGGGCGAAGCGGCCCATGCCGGCGTTGCCTCCCAGTGGCGCACGCCATGAGGCGTCCAGTCCGTAGAGCCGCGCGGCGTGATTGGCGAATTTCAGCGTGGCGAAGCCGGACGTGGCGGCAAAGCGGGCGGCGGTGAAGCCGTTGCTGCCGTTGACGATCACCGGGCAACGATCGACGTCGATGTAGTCCTGAACGCGCGTGTAGTAGGGAGTGATCTTCAGTCCCCAGCCATCCTTCGCCGCCCCGCGCCAGCCCGCGGTCGCGCTGAAGGTGTTGGCCACTTCAGGGCGCGAGGTTCGGGTTTCCGGTGTAGCCGTTGCCGTCGCCGAACCATCCGTTCATGTTGACCGACATCGCGCTCCGCTTCACCCACAGATAGCGTTCGTAGACGCCGGGAGAGCGGGTCTTGCGGGCGTAGCCAAACTCGAACATTCTGGTGGCGCGCGTTTCGTAGCGGGCCAGCGCGGTCAGGTCGACGTTGATGTCCTGGCGGGCGTGGTCGAGAGCGTTGAACTCGGCGGCGTCGGCGGAATACGCCGCACTTCCCGTTGTAGTGGCGGATGTGTTGTAGCCCGCCACGTTGCCGGTATTCATCCGCACCACCTCGCCGCGGATGCCGGCCAATCCGGTCCAACTTCTGCCGCGCCGGGTCTCCCATTCGGCGTACGTCCCGAACCGGTCGCGCCTGCCGTCCCGCACGTTCCACAGCGTGTCCGGCCCCATGCTGCCGACCATCTTCGACACCGGCGGCCACCAATCATTCAGCGTGAAGCGGCGGAATTCGTTGCCGACGCGCAGAGTATCGCGCACCGACAGGCGAACCTCCGCCTGAACTGCGTAGCCCAGGTTGACGCCCCTGGTCTCCATGGGCATGTTCATGCCGGGGATCTTGTCCCTGAGGATGTTCATCTCGTGCCGCGTGTCTGCATAATAGGCGCGTGCATCGAGTTCGCCCCAGGAGAAGGCCACGCCATAGCCGCCATTCAAGGATTTCGCTTCATTGCGCGTCATGTCCATGCGGGCATTCGCAAAGCCCTGTTGGGGGATGCGCTGGTAGCCGAGATCGACCGTCACGAGATGGCTGCCGCGGCGCGCCGCCAACTGCAATCCGTGGTTCTGCGTTTCGTAGAATGTCGATTTGACCATGGCGCCCGCGCCGTTCCAGTAGTCGTTGGCGTTCACGTACGAACCTGTGTAGCCGATCCGGAAGTTCTCCGTGGCGGTGGAAAGCCAGGCGTTGCCGCCGTTCACCACGCCGTTGGTGCGATGGAACGCCGAGACCCCTCCGTGAGTTACAACCCCTTGGCCGCGGCTGGCGAATTCCGGGGCCGCCGATTCGATGGCGATCGTGCCACCGATGCTGTCGCCACCCTGGCTGACCGGTGTGATGCCCGCCATCACCCTGACCGATCCCACCATCGCCGGGCTCAGGTAGGACGTAGGCGGATTCATGTGGTTTGCGCAGGCCGACACGATGGTCATGCCGTTGATGAGCACGTTCACCCGGTCATCGGCCAATCCGTGCACCACGGGCAGGCCCGACACGCCCCCGCCGCCCGCCAGCGACAGGCCGGGGACGTCCCTCAGCAGGAACGCGGTGTCGCTGGTCCGCGAACGCGCTGGAGCAATGGCGTCCTCGGCGATAGCCGACGCCGGCCCGGTCACCTCGACAACCGTCTTGCTCGGGCCAATCGCCAGCGCGAAACCGACCGTTGTCTCGCGGCCGGCGGCGACCACCACTTCCTCGTGCGTCGACGACTCGAAGCCGGTCGCTACCGCCGTCACTCGGTAGCGGCCCTCCGGCAAGCCGTCGACGACGTGACCACCCTGCCGGTCCGACAACGCCGCCTTCGTCAGACCGGACTCAATATTCCCGGCGGTGATTCTTCCGCCCGGCACAACCGCGCCCGACGGGTCGCTCAGAACGCCCGCGACGCGCCCCGTCGCGGGCGGGAGCCCTTCAGCTCCCAGTACGCATGCCAAACCCACAAGTAATATGATCGATTTCATCCCGCACCTATTGACCTGATTATCCTGTTTATGTTCACCCCGGAGGGCGGGCTTTAGCCCGCGCGGGACTTCAGTCCCGCAAGCTTGGCTGAATTAGCCGGGCGGCGGGCGCTGTTGGCGGGGGTCGGGAGCGCGGCAGGCGGGATTCGCGGGCGATTCGAAGAAGCGAATCACAGCCGCGAATCGCACCGTCAACTCCCCGGCCGCCTCGGGGGCATCCAGGGACAGGCGCGGTCCGGCGGGCATGCCGGCGCAGCCGCAATTCTTGTAGCGCGAAGAAATTATAGGGCCGCTGGCGGGCGCGTCAGACCTTCTACAACACTTGCACGCCCCCTTCGGGCAGCACGCGCATCGGTGGTCCTCGCTTCGTCCCAGCGTCGCCGCCAGCGGCCCCGCGCTGAGCGATAGCAGGGACGTCATCAGGAGGACGGACAGCGTCCTCCGAACTCCGCCGCTCCCGGATCGTACCCTGCCGCTCATGCGAATCGTTCTCCTTACTAAAATACCGGAGTAACCTGCGGATAGCCACTAGTATAACTACTAGCTTTTGACCTGCCCCTGCCGCAGTAAGAACTTCCGCGCTTTTCGGATCGGATCGCTGAAGAATAGGGACTTGTGCATTTTTCAGCCTGGAAACGGCAGTTGGCACGGTATGCAACCACTCCCTAACCTAACGGTCGTGGCTCGGAAACTGAGCGTTGATTCCACACCAATTACTGAGCCGCGACCGTCAGGGAGCGGTCCGGTGACGAACTTCGGCTGGAGGTTTTCAACTTCGGCGCAGTTCACCCAACAGGTGACCAGCCCCGCGCTTCCAACTTTTTGCAGGCTTTGGGCGTATTGATGGTTTGGTGCGGCCAACTGCCGTTTCTAGGTTCAGTCACCATCCGCCGCCTGTCTCAGCCGAAACCCAGCGCTTGCGCCGGCGAAGCGAGATCGCGGAATGGTCTTGACTTCGGGGCATAATTTTGTCAACATTCGTCAAGCAGCAACGAATCGGGGGCAAACGCTGACCGCGGTGGCCGACCCTCTCCCGTTGTCCGGCGGCGGCGGTTGGCATGTGGGACGTAGTGTGCGCAGGTACGTAATAACGGACTCCCGGGAGGACATATCAAATGAGAAACTCAGCTCGGACGTTACTCGTCATCGCTCTACTGTCGGGCGGTGTCGTCAGCTATGGCCAGACGACGGGCGGCAAACCGCCCAACGATCGGCTCTTTAAACATATCTACGGCGCGGTGGCCGGCGCATACATCGGCAATGCGATGGGCGCTCCGGTCGAGGGCTGGACCTGGGAGAGGATCGAGAAAACCTACGGCTTCCTCGACAAGTTCGTGGCCGGACGTCCGAGCCAACCGGGGTGGCGTTCCGAACCAGCCCGGCTGGACCGAGGACGGCATGGAGCGCTACAAGCTGCTGGCCTCCGCCGTCATCAAGAAGGGCGGCAGAATCAGCATCGAGGAGTTGGCGCGGGAGTGGGTCGAGAGCATCGACCCGACCAGGATCGGCTTCCGTATTGGACCCCAGGACAGGGTCATCTACGACTTGCTCAAGGCGGGCATCCCTCCCTATGAGGTCGGCCGGTATGCCCTGTGGCCGGGCTTCATGGGCACTTCCAAGATGATGCAGCCTGTGGGCCTGATCAGCGCCTGCCGTCCGGACGTGGCCGCCAAGGACGCGCTCGATCTGGGCCGCATCAAGGACGCTCAGGGCCGGCCTCTGTGGCGCAATGACAAGCAGACCGAGGACGGCAGGTTCAGGAGCACGCTGATTTACAACAGTGCGCTGGAGAACTGCGCCGCCATCGCCGCGGCCACGGCCGAGGCGATGCGGCCGAACGCCACCGTGGACTCGGTCATCGCGACCGCGCTGGCGCAACTGCCGCCCGGCGCGCGCAAGGAGGTGGAGACGGTGCTGGGTTTCGCCAAGAACGCGAAGGACTGGAAAGAGATCCGGCCCTTGTACCAGAAGTTCTATGAGGGCACGCCCATATCCAATGCCATCGACATCCTGGCCGGCGGCCTGGCCTGCTTCAAGTTAGCGGACGGGCAGCCGCGCTTAGCCACTCTGTACGCCACCAACCTGGGCCGCGACACCGACTGCAAGGCCTATGTGGCGGGCGGCCTGGCCGGCACGCTGCGTGGGATCGACGCCTGGCCGCCGGAGTGGGTGGAACTGGTCGAAAAGGCCGTCGTTACGGACCCTTACACGGTTGACAAGCGCAACGCGCGCCAGATCGCCGAAGGTCTGTACTGGGCCGCGATCAACGAAATGCGCAAGGTGAAGAGCCAAACCAGCGAACTCGAGTCGCTGCTGGCGAAGTAGAGTTCGAAACTGGGGCCAACTGCAAAATTCGCCGAACGACCGCTCCCTGACGGTCGCGGCTCGGAAACGCGCTACTGATCCGCAACCGGTTACTGAGCCGCGACGGGGTGCCGGGTGCCCTTTGGGCGTGGCGCGGCCGGGGAGCGGAGCGTGATTTCTGTAATTGGTTCGAAACTGATTTACGCTTGGACCGGCGGAAGATTGAAGCTTGACTTTGCCTGGGACTCGGGTCAAGATCATGGGGACGCTTGGGGTGTGAAAAGTAGGATGCACAGGAGGTGGCGTATGTCTGCTCGTTCATTCCGGTTTCTCTGGCTGCTGGTGGTCCTGGTCAGTCTCCCGGGTCTGCTCAGCGCGCAGGTAACCGCTACTATCACCGGTACCGTCCGCGACTCAAGCGGTGCGGTCATTCCGGAGGCAAAGGTGACGGCCAACAATACCGGCACCAACCTTTCGCGAACTGTCACGACGGACGTGACTGGACAATATGTGATCCCGCAACTGGTCGTGGGCGCCTATGAGGTCCGGGTGGAAAAGGACGGGTTTTCGCCCTTCCTGCAGACCGGCGTCTTGCTTCAAGCCAATACCCAGGTGCAAGTGGAGGCGGTCCTGCAAGTGAAGTCGGCGACCGAGCAGGTGACGGTCAGTTCAACGGTCAACCTGCTTCAGACGAACTCTTCGACCCTGGTGCAGGTAGTGGATCAGCAACGCGTGGCCGATCTTCCACTCAACGGTAGAAACGTGCTGAGCTTGATTTCGTTGGACGCCAGCGTCATGACCAAGAACGTGCCCAACGTTGCCAGCCAGTCCTATAATCTGGGCCAAGGGATGTACTACACACCGATGGCCATGGCTGGCGCCCGCGGCGGCAACGGAAATTTCCTGCTCGACAACGCCGACAACAACGAGGTGCAGAGCGCCATGCCCCGGCCGTTCCCCAATGTGGACGCGGTGGAGGAATTCAGTATCCAGACCAATGCGTTTGATGCCCAGTACGGGCGCGGCGTGGGCGGCGTGGTCAACGTGGTCACCAAATCCGGGACCAATGCAATTCATGGCACGGCTTTCGAGTTTCTGCGCAATTTCAAGATGAACGCAGGCAACTTCTTCTCCCGCCGGGACGTGCTCAAGCGCAACCAGTTTGGCGGAGGAATCGGGGGGCCGGTCGATCAAGGATCGAACCTTTTTCTTCCTCTCCTATCAAGGCACCCGCATCAGCAGCTCCACGCCGAATGTCACCGTGCACCGCGCCCAGCGCGGCAATGAAGGCCGGCGACTTTTCGGCGTGGCTCGCCGCCGCCGGCGTGGGCGCCATTCACGACCCGCTCAGCAGCGGCGGGACGGGATACTTTGCCAACAACGTGATTCCCGTGAGTCGATTTAACCCGGCTTCGGCAAAGATCTTGCAGTTGATTCCCACCTCCAACAACCCGCAGTACCGGGCCAGCTTCGGAGTGCCCGCGCAGACCACCTCCGACAACCAGGGGGTGATGCGCGTGGACCACTCGCTCAGCGACCGCCAGCGGCTTTCGGTCCGCTACTTCGTTTTTCGCTTCGACCGGCCGGCCTACATCATGCCCACCAACCTGCTCTATGGTTGGGACGGCCAGTGGGGTTATTCCCAGGCCCTCTCGGTCAACCACACCTTCAGCATCTCGCCGCGGTGGCTGCACAATGTGACTTTTTCCTATGCCTTCGCCGCACCGATCCGAAACCAAGCCGCCGAACCCGATGTAAGGCTGTCCACGTTCGGAGTGCGCATGAAGGCGTCCCCCGACGTCAACCAACTGGGGTGAGCATCAGCGGTTGGTCGGCTCCGAGTTTCACCAGTGCCGCCTTCACCTGGAGCCGGGCCATGCATTACGCCGAGAGCGCCAGCTTCGCCACCGGGCGTCATAATATGCGTTTCGGGGGCGAGACGCGGCGCTACAAGACGGGCGCCCAAGGCTTTACGAATGCCGGCGGAACGGCCGGTTTTACCGGGCAGTTTCTGAGCGACAGAGGTAAGAATAACGCCGGCAACGCTTACGCCGAGTTCTTATTGGGCGTGTTGGGAAGCTATACTCAGACGGCGTCTTATCGAGCCGGCGGAGTGGTGCATCGCTACTACACCCTGTTCCTGCAGGACGATGTCCGCCTCACCAGCAAGCTGACCGTCAACTTCGGGTTGCGCTGGGACCCGCGCGCCGGTATGCGCCAGTACGGGAATTGCGACGAAGCCTGGATGCCGGGGCAGCAGTCCACCCAGTTCCCCAATGCGCCCCTGGGGTTGCTCTTCTATGGCGACAAAGGCATCGAAAAGGGCGTCATACCCAATAGGTACAAAGCTTTCGCGCCGCGCCTGGGACTGGCTTACAATTTCGCCCGCAAGACCGTGCTTCGGTCCGCCTATGGGATCTTCTACGACGAGTTTCAGAGCATCCTGTACAACCAGATCACCCAGCAATTCCCCTGGGCCAACCAGACCACCCTGGTCGGCCCCTTGTCGTTCTCGGATCCCTTCTCGGGCGGTCCGGTCCTGGATCCCGCGGCCTGGAAACCCAGCGCCAGCGCGGTGTTCCCGTCTTACAGCGCCTTCTTCACCATGACCCAGGGCATGCGCCCCGGGTACCTTCAGAACTGGAACTTGTTCCTCGAACACCAGTTGCGCTCGGACCTGCTGGTACGCATCGGCTACGTAGGCTCCAAGGGCACCCACCTGGTGAATCTATATGAACAGAATGCGGCGATATACGGCCCCGGCGCCAGCTCCAGCAATGTCAACGCGCGACGCCCGTTGAACATCCCCAAGATCGGCTCGCTCCAACTCTTCGAGTCCGGGTCCAGCTCCACCTATAACGCGTTCCAGTTCACGGTGCAGAAGCGTTACGCCAGGGGATTCAGTGTTCTCTCCAACTACACCTGGGGCAAGGCTCTCGACGACAGCTCGGACGCGACGGGCACTGAGTTCCGGGCCCGATCCCTGGAACCACCGAAACAATATTGGACCTTCCGAATACGACATTACGCACCGGCTGGTGGTCTCCGCCGTCTGGGAGATGCCGCGATTGAAGACCTCGACTGCCCCAGTCCGCTGGGTGTTGGGCGGCTGGCAGAGCAACGCGATCTTCACCGCGTCGAGCGGCACCCCTCTAACCGTTCGCAGCGGCGCCGATAACAACTACGATGGCGTGAGCAGCGACTTTGCCGACTACAAGGGTGGAGCCTGGCAGTTGTCCGACGGCCGCTCCAAAAGGACCAGATCGCGCGCTGGTTCGACACCAGCGTCTTCACAGCCAACGCCCTGGGGACGATCGGCACGGCGCGGCGGGGGCAACTGCGCTCGCCGGGGGATTCGAATCTGGACTTCTCGCTGTTCAAGAACTTCCAGTTTGCCGAGCGGAAGCGGGTGCAGTTGCGCGCCGAGGCCTTCAACGTTTTGAATCATGCCAATCTGGGATCGCCTGGCACGACCGTCAACAGCCCCAGCTTCGGCGTCATCAGCAGCGCGTCGGAACCGCGGATCCTCCAGCTCGCGGTGAAACTGATTTTCTAGAGTCTGGACCGCTAAGTCCGCTCCCTCACGGTCGCGGCTCGGAACCGATTCCGAGCCGCGACCGTGAGCGAGCGGACTTAGCGGTCTGTGACCTGTTCGCATGCAAGCGGCGAACTCGGCGCCGGGTCGGCGGTCGAGAGTCGGAGCAGTAGGTGGTTTGGGCCGGGCCGCATGATTTCTGCAAAGCAAGATCACCAAAAGGAGATTGTCACATGAGACATACGATGTGGAAAGTCGTCGTCGTCGCCCTTGTGCGCACCGGCTGCGTCAGCCCGGTCGCGAGGAAGCTGTTCGACCAACACGTGCCGCGCGCACCCTCGGGAGCGCCACTCACTCCTGCCCGGCTCCTTCCAAACAGGTTCTCGCCCTCGCCTTCCGCAAAACCCTCCCGGGACCTCTCGCCACTGCCGCCAAAACCCCATTCCTCGTGAAATTCATCCACCACCGGATTCGATCCGTCCCGAAGGAACCAGCTTCGCGGCATGAGCCTGCGCCTTCCCATCGTGCTACTCCCAACCTGAGAAGCTTAGGCAAGACAGAATTCTGGCGAAAAGAGGGGAGGCCGGCAGATGCCACTCACGAAGCCCTGCAGGCCGGGTCATGGAAGGGGCCGGGCCCGTGAAAATCCGGCGCCGCGTCCGGCCCGGGGAACCGAAATCAGT
>CAWDER010000006.1:0-269855 GCA_963801345.1 Bryobacteraceae bacterium | reverse complement strand
AAGACCTCGACCCCGACGAGATCTTGGCGAACCAAACGCGCCCGTTCCTCTTCATGGACCCGCCGGACCACACGCGGCTGCGCGGGCTCGTCAACAAGGCGTTCACGCCGCGTGTCGTCGAGATGCTGAAGCCGCGCATCCAGCAGATCGTGGACGATCTGTTGGATGCCGCCGAGCGACGCGGGGAGATGGACGTCATCGCCGACGTGGCGTTCCCGCTGCCCGTGGCGATGATCTGCGAGCTGCTCGGCGTGCCGAAGGAAGATGTAGAGCGATTCCGCGTCTGGTCGGCGGTGGGCGCTCGCAGCCTCGACCCGGACTTCGTCTTGCCGAAGGAGGAGATCGACAAGCGTCAGAAGGCGTTCGAGGAGTTCACCGACTACTTCCGACAACTGGTCGCGGAGCGCCGCAAGGATCTGCGCGAGGATCTCTTGAGTGCGCTGATCGTGGCTGAGGACCAGGGCGACAAGCTGAGCGAAGATGAACTCATCGCCACGGGCATCCTGCTCTTGATCGCAGGGCACGAGACGACGGTGAACCTGATCGGCAACGGCACGCTGGCGCTGCTGCGCGCGCCGGACCAGCAACAGCGCCTGCGAAATGATCCGTCGCTGCTTCCCGCGGCGATCGAGGAGCTGCTCCGCTTCGACTCGCCCGTGCAGCTGACGGTGCGGACCGCGGCGGAGGACATCTCGCTATCGAGCCTGACCCTGTTGAAGGGGAAGTCCGCGATCCTGCTGCTGGGGGCGGCCAACCGTGACCCGGAGCAGTTCGCAGACCCCGATCGACTCGACGTGGCGCGTAGCGACAACCGCCATCTGGCGTTCGGCATGGGCATCCACTTCTGTCTGGGCGCGCCGCTCGCCCGCGTCGAAGGGCAAGTCGCCATTGGCGAGATGTTCCGCCGGTTTCCCCGAGATGCGCCTGCTCGACGACGCGCCGCCGTACAAACCGAACTTTACGCTACGCGGTCTGGCCTCGCTGCGTGTCCGTCTGGGTCCGTAGCCGACACCCAGCCTCGTCGTCGCGAGTTGGACAAGCGCACATACCATTTGGTCATCGTGTTTGCGTGCCGGGCCACAGGATCACCGCCTCTGCTCCGTTGCTACCGGAGCGGCCGACCTCGGATGACGCTCACCGCCCCGCGAGGATCGGCTCTTCCGAGCCGTCGATGAGAGTGCCACGGCTGCCGC
This sequence comes from Bryobacteraceae bacterium, assembly GCA_963801345.1. Taxonomy (GTDB): domain Bacteria; phylum Acidobacteriota; class Terriglobia; order Bryobacterales; family Bryobacteraceae; genus CAWDER01. The sequence continues at coordinate 268,662 of CAWDER010000006.1, read as the reverse complement.
CGGATCGACGGAACGCTCCACCGGGGGTCATAGGTCTGGAGGAGACGAGATGAGCAAGATCGCCGACGATCCCCGCATCGACCCGCGCATCAAGGCGCTATTCGGCGCGCTCGAGTTCCCCGCGCCTCAGGGCGCGAGCAGCCGCGAGGAGTTGCTGGCAGCCGCGAACACCCCCGAAGCCGTCGCCGCAAGCCAGATGCTGCGGAGCTTCATGGACTCCGCCGACTCCGAGGATGTCGCGCCCTCCACGGGCCTCACCATCACGACGCACACGCTCGCCTCGGAGCCCGACGGCAACACCATCAATATCCAGTTCATACGCCCGCAGTCCAACGAGCCCCTGCCGTGCGTGTACTACATCCACGGCGGCGGCATGACGACGATGTCGTGCTTCTACGGCAATTACAAGGCGTGGGGGCGGATGATCGCGCAGCAGGGCGTTGCCGTGGCGATGGTGGACTTTCGCAACGCGCTCACTTCCGTCATCCGTGCCGGAGATCGCGCCGTACCCCGCCGGCCTGAACGACTGCGTCTCCGGCCTGACATGGGTGTCCGCCAACAACGCGAAACTCGGCATCGACCGCGCCGCGATCATCGTTGCCGGTGAAAGCGGCGGCGGCAATCTCACGCTAGCGACCGGGCTGCGGCTGAAGCGCGAGGGACGCCTGGGCCTGATCCAGGGGCTGTACGCGTTGTGCCCGTACATCGCCGGCATCTGGCCGCTGGAGCAGAACCCGTCGTCGATCGAGAACAACGGCATCCTGCTGGACCTACACAACGACACCGGCCCGCTGGCATACGGCATCGACGAGTTGACGCGCCGCAATCCGCTGGCCTGGCCCGGGTTCGCCACGGTCGAAGACGTGCGGGGCCTGCCACCGACGATGATCAGCGTGAACGAATGTGACCCATTGCGCGACGAAGGCATCAACTTCTACCGGCTGCTGATGAGCGCGGGAGTGCCCGCCCTGTGCCGTCAGGTGATGGGAACGATCCACGGGACCGAGATCTTCCCGATGACCTGCCCCGAGACAAGTCGCGAGACAGCGCGCAGTATCGCGGACTTCTGCCGGGGTACGACTCGGCCCCTGCGGATCGAGGAGAGGGCTACTGCGCGTGTCTAAGAGGCCGGCTTGCCGAAAGCTCTAGGACGCAGCACCGGCACGATGAGGACATCGTCGGCGGTAGAAATGGCGCCAAGTTCAACCCAACGCCCTGGGCGCGGCACCGCGCGGTCGCTACGCTACCTGAACCGAGACGCGATGGTAGCCGGACGATCCGGAGGGGTGGGGCGGTCGCTCCGTGGCATCCTGGAGCGTACCGGTGCCGTCGATGGCGCGGACGACGACGTTGTGCGTGCCGGGCGGCAGTTCGAGAGCGATCTGCCATCTTCGCCAGGCGAGAGGGCCGAGTTCTTCTTCCAGCGTTGCGCGCGACCACGAGCCGCCGTCGTCCGTCGACACCTCTACAGCACTGATCCTGCGGTCTCCGGCCCAGGCGACGCCGGCAGCGACGAACTGGCCGGCGACGGCGGACTTGTCCACCACGTCGATGCGAGAACTCGTCCGCATGATCGCTTGCTTATCCCAACCGCGCTGCTCCCAGTACCCCTCCTCCTCCGTCAGCGACACCGAAAGTTCCTTCAGCCACTTCACGCTCCTCATCCCGTAGCGTCCGGGGAAGAGCAGTCGGGCAGGTGAACCGTGTGCGTCGGGGAGCGTCAGGCCGTCCATCCCGAACGCGACAAGAACGAGTTGACTGAGCGCGATATCGATCGGGATGGTCTCTGTGTACCCGTCGATCGCGCGGGCGATCACCATCTTGGCGTCGCCATGCGGCTGGACAGCACGCAGCAGATCCGCAAGGGGTACTCCGGTCCAGCGCGAGCAGCTCACGAGATCGCCGCCGACCTCGTTCGAGATGCAGCTCATCAACTGGAGGCGCTCGGTCGTTGACATCGCCCGGAGGTCATCCAGCGTGAACGAGTTCGGTGCGCTGACCGCGCCGGAGATCTTCAGCTGCCAGCTAATCGCGATCGACAACGGGATCTGCGATGTTGATGTCGATCTGGTAATGATCGTCACGTGAGGTCACTTTCGGCGAGAGGCCTGCCACCTCGACGAACGCGGCGTCGGACGGGACGATCGCCGGCCGGTCCGCGCGGATAGGCGATGCTGCCATCACTTGTCGCGCCATGCGACGGAGCTCGGCGACGCCGAACACGGCGATCAGCCCGATGCCGAGGACGCCCGTGGTGATCAGTTGACGCCGTCGAGCGTCGAACGGTGACCGACTCGGCTCCGCCGGTGGCGTCAGCATCGCTGCGACCATCCACGCGGCCGCTCCCGCGACAAGCGATGCGGCGAGGCTGTCTCGCACGTCCTGCGGCACCGGATCGAGTCGCGTCGCGAGGAAGCTCAGCGCTACTGCCAAGGCACCGAGTACGACCGGTGACCGTCGTCCGACGGCGAGACCGAGGGCGAGCGCGGCGACGACGACACCTGCTCCCCAGGATGGGAAGGGCACGATGTCCCAGCTCGTCGATGCCGGTCGTGGCGAGTCCGCCCGGGGTGATGCGGACGATCCGGTTCGCGACCGAATACGGCGCAAACGGCATCGCTGGTACGATGCGCCGCAGCAGCCACTGCGCGAACAACGCTGCCGCCGCCGCTGCGACATCTCGGCGCGCCCGCAACCCAGATGGAATGCTCACGGGCCGCCTGAGATCGTCGTCGATGGCCATCGTCTCCCACGCCCGGCTCCGCCGCCGCGCCGTTCCCGGTCAGTGTACGTCGGAAGTCCCACCCCGGATGGTGACGAAGGGCTGATTCAGCGCACACTATGAGCGGATCGTGTTTCGCCACGGCGGCTACTTGGAGGCCACGTTTTCACCGCGGCCGTGCCGGTGTCGTGTGTCGCCTGCGCCGGACTCGCTAGTCTTGTGCATGGGCTACACGCCGTGCGGTTGAGATTCGTTCTGGTCGCCGCGACCGCCCTGGCGATGGTCGCCCGCGGACTCGACGAGTACGCCGCTGTCCGTCGTCGATGCGCTTGACGCATCGCTAGCGGAGGAGGCGCGTGGCGTCTCGTGGTGCTACGGCGTGTGATGTACGCTGGGCACGGCATGATCCCAACCGGTGAACCGCAGGCCCGCATCCAATCAGACATCGAAGCCCTCTGCCGATTCCAGCGGGGCTCGGCGTCCGAAGGAGAGCGCGAGGCAGCACACTGGGTGGCTTCCCGCTTCGAGGAGACTGGCCTGAAGCCAGAGCGGGAGGACTTCAGCTTCTGTCCCGAATACTGGAACGTCTGGGGGGCTCACATGCTGGGTGCGATCGGCGCCTGGCTGCTCCTGGGCCGCGGTGGCCGACGGCAGCGCCTGGTCGGAGCCGCTGCGACCTCCTTCCTGACCGCTTCCTTCTGGGGCGATGCGTCTGCTCGCTTCTACTGGCTCCGCCGACTCTTCCCCGCCCGGCCGTCGACCAACGTTCTGGCGCGCCTGCCCAACCCGCGGGCGAAGCGCGTGCTGATCATCGCCGCGCACGTAGACGCAGCCCACTCCGGCCTCGTCTTCCACCCCGGCCTGCTGCGATGGCTGCGGAGCCGCAACCCCGAAGGCCAGATCTCGCCCGCGCTCGTCCTGCCCTTCCGTGGGCTTGCGTTGCTCTCCATCGCCTCCGTGTTCCGCGCCATCGGCCTGCCGCGACGCATGGCGAAGGTGGTCGCCCTGCCCGGCGTCCTCATCTCGGCGGCAACGGCTGTCGTGATGGCTGACATCGGACGTCGCCCCGTCGTGGCGGGAGCCAACGACGATGCCTCAGGCGTCGCCACCGTTCTGGCCCTGGCCCAGGACCTGGTCGCTGAGCCTCCCGAGAACCTGGAGGTCTGGTTCCTTGCCACGGGCTCCGAAGAAGCGATCGAGGGCGGCATCCACGCCTTCCTGAAGCGACACCGCGCCGATCTCGAGGGCCGCCGCCCGTTCTTCCTGAACCTCGAGATGCTGGGGTCCGGTCAACCCGTCTACCAGCGAGCAGAGGGCCATGTCACATCGTTTCAGATGCACGCCGAGGCCATTACTGTTGTCGAAGCGGTCGCGCACGAACCGGAGTTCGCGGCCGTGGAAGGCATCGTATCGCCCGCCCAGAGCGACGCCCTGGCAGCTCACCACTATGGATTTCCGGCCGTCACCGTCATGTCTCTGCCTACGGACGACATCCCTCACTACCACTGGGCCAGCGACACTCCGGAGAACATCGACGGCGCCTCGCTGGACCGCTGCTATCGCTTTCTGCGGCGGATCATCCAACGACTCGATCAAGCGGCCTAGTAGGCGGCGTGCATGCAGAACCCGGACTGCCCGCAGCGAATACTGAGCGGATGGTGTCGGAGCGCCGACGCAAGCTAGGCGCCGGCGCGTGGCTCCTCGGCCACAGTGAACAGGCGGACGAGCCTCAGGAAACGGGCGTCGAAGGGGCGGTGGTGGCCGATCACCTCTGAGAACGGCACCGGTACGATCTCCAACCCCTGTGCCGCCGTCATGACGCCGCTGCGCCCCTCGTGCAGCCAGTCGACAGCCGTGGCGCCCATGCGCGTCGCCAGCACGCGGTCGAAGATCGACGGCGAGCCGCCTCGCTGCACGTGCCCCAGCACCGTTACGCGTGCTTCAACGCCCGTGCGCGCCTCGATCGCTTCCGCGAGCCGCATCCCGATGCCCCGTGTCGCGAGTTGCGCGTGGCCGAATTGGTCGACCCGCCCGCCTGCAGCGACCGTCTCCGTGCCCTCGACCGTTGCACCTTCCGCGATCACGACGATGCTGAAACGCCGCGCGTCCATGCGGCGCTGCACGTGCTCTACGACGCCGTCGATGGTCACCGGCTGCTCTGGGATGATGATCAGGTCCGCGCCGCCGCCGACACCACCAATCATCGCGAGCCACCCGGCATCACGGCCCATTACTTCCACTACCATCACGCGTCGATGCGACTCGGCGGTCGTGTGCAGGCGGTCGAGCGCGTCACCCACCACCTGGGCGGCGGAGTCGAAGCCAATACACGACTCGGTATGCGGCACGTCGTTATCGATGGTCTTCGGTATGCCGACGACCGCGGTCCCACGCTCCGAGAGCTTCGCCGAGACGCTGAGCGTGTCGTCGCCCCCAATCGTCGCGAGCGCGTCGAGATCGTGGCGCCGCAGGTTCTCTTCGACCTGGCGCAACTCGTCCTCGCTGCGCGCCGGGTTCGTGCGCGATGAGCCTAAGATGGTGCCGCCGAGATGCAGGATGCCGGACGTGTTCTCCGAAGTGAGGAGGCTCACGTTGCCGGAACCGAGCAATCCCGCCCAGCCTTCGCGTATGCCATGGACCTCGTGTCCGAGCATCGATGCCCGATGGACGATCGCGCGGATGGCGGCATTCAGCCCTGGACAGTCGCCGCCGCCGGTCAGCACGCCGATACGCATATCGCACCTCACGTCCAGTGTGCGCTAGTCTCTGGGTCATCTCGCGGAGAAGCGCGTACAGGATAGCGCTCCGTACTGCTCATGCATCGGACGGCGTTACGTCTCCCGCTAACGCGCGCTCCACAAGCGACCGGCACGATGAGCCCATTGTGAGCGCGGGAGTTGGTACCATCAACAACACGGGTGAGGAAGATGAATCAAACGGAGCACAACGAGCTCTCTCCTGAAGAGAGATACGTCATCGAATCCAAGGGGACTGAGCCTCCGTTCTCCGGAGAGTATGACGACTTCTTTGAAGCTGGGACCTACACCTGCCGCCGCTGCGAAGCCGCGCTGTACCAAGCGGATGACAAGTTCGATGCCCATTGCGGCTGGCCTGCATTTGACCAAGAGATCGCCGGGGCGGTGACGCGGCTCCCTGATCCGGACGGTCAGCGCACAGAGATCGAATGTACGAAGTGCGGAGCACATCTGGGGCATGTATTCCTTGGTGAGGGATTGACAGCGACGAATACGCGGCACTGCGTGAACTCCATCTCGATGAAGTTCGTGCCCGGCGACCTGATTTCGGCATCGGCCGAGCGTTGCGTTCGCAGCGGAAAGGAACGAAGAGTCATGGATGTCTTCGATGCGGTCCGAACCGTCCTCGCCGTGCGCGCCTACGACGATCGACCCGTTCCCGACGCCCTCGTACAGCGGATTGTCGAAGCAGGTCGCCTCACGGCAAGCTCAATGAACAAGCAGCCGTGGCACTTCGTCGTCGTGCAGGATCGAGAGAACCTACGCAAGTTGGGAGCTGCGACACCGACAGGACCCTACGTGGCTGATGCGCCGCTGGCGATCGTCGTTGCCGTGGAGAAGGCAAGCGCTTTCGCCGTCTCCGACGCGAGCCGGGCTATTCAGTCGATGATCCTGACGGCATGGGCCGAAGGAGTCAGTTCGAACTGGGCCGGCTTCGGCGGCCTCGATGAGGTCAAGGCCGTGCTGGGCGTTCCAGCCGAACTCGATGTGCTGGCTGTTCTTCCGTTCGGTTATCCCGTCGATCCAGTCGGACGAGGGAAGAAACAACGCAAACCTCTGGGAGAGGTAGCTCACCGCGAACGATACGGACGGCCCTTCGAGCTAGGCCGCAGCTGCTTCGCGCTACCCCCAGATCTGCGGATGGCTGGCAGGAAGGGAGTCATCGCATGCCCTACACCCACACGCTGTTTGATATCGACGTGGAATCCCACATCGCCTCGATCACGCTCAATAAGCCGGAGAGGATGAACGCGATCGATCAGGGCGACGCGGCGGACATCCTGGACATCTGCAGGCGGATTCAGGACGACGATGATGTCTGGATCGCCATCTGGACCGGTGCCGGCAAAGGTTTCTGTTCCGGCGCTGACGTGACCGGCGGACCGCGCCCGACGCTCGAAGGCGCCGACCTCAACCGCCTGCTCGACGAGGGGTCGTGGATCTCGCGCCAGGCGAACGCTCTCTACGGCATCGACAAGCCGATGATCGCGGCGGTAAACGGTGTGGCCGCCGGAGCCGGATTCTCCCTGGCGCTGGCCTGCGACGTGCGGATCGGCAGCGAGGCGGCGCGGTTCGTGACGGTGTTTCAGGAGCGCAACCTGCCACCAGAGGGCGGCATGTCGTGGCTGCTGCCCCGCATCGTTGGCGTGAGCCGCGCGCTGGACCTCTCGCTGACGAGCCGGCGCGTGGAAGCAGACGAAGCACTTCGCATCGGCTTGCTCGATCGCGTCGTGCCGGCCGAGCGGCTGCTGGACGAGGCGCGCGCGTACGCGGGGCAGATCGGCGCTCTGCCACCGAGCGCCGTGCGCGCATCGAAGCGGGCGATCCGCCATTCCTTCGAGACCTCCTTCTTGGAGGCGACGCGCTATGAGTCGCAACTCGGGTCGTTGACGCAGCGAGCCCGCGCAGACAGCAAAGAGGCGCTCGATTCTTTTCTGGAGAAGCGGAAGCCGCGCTACACAGGGCGGTAGCTGCGAAACCAATTTCTCACGCCGTCGCGCTCTCGTGAATTAGAATGGCACCACTCCGCCACGTTCTTTCCGTGTGTCCTGATCCTGCGGCACTAGAAAGGCCATTCACGAATGTACGACGGCATGCTCGCCGAGTCCGTCTGGATCGCCGGGAACAACGGCGACCTCATCGAATCCTACTTCTGCCGGCCGCTCGGTCCGGGACCGTATCCGAGCGTCGTGATCATCCATCACGCGCCAGGCTACGACTCGGGCATGAAGGAGATCGCGCGGAGGTTCGCGGTGCATGGCTACGTCGCCATCTGCCCGAACCTCTACTCCCGCCTCGGTGTCGGTTCCTTCGACGACATGGCGGCGATGATGCGAGCGATGGGCGGCGTGGCCGACGACCAGGTGGTCGGCGACGTCGAGGGCGCGATGCGCTTCGTGCGCGCGCTGCCGTACAGCAACCAGAAGGTCGGGATCATCGGCTACTGCTCTGGCGGGCGCCACGTCTACCTCTGCGCCTGTCGCATTCCTTCCGTGGACGCGGCCGTCGACTGCTACGGTGGCGGCGTCGTCGCCACCCCCGATCAGCTCACGCCCGCCCGTCCTGTCGCGCCGATCGACATGACCGCGGACCTCGCCTGTTCGCTCCTCGGCCTCTTTGGTGTCGAGGACCGCAACCCGGACCCGGCGATGGTCGCGCGGATGGAGGAGGAGCTGAAAAAGAACAGCAAGAAGTACGAGTTCCACAGCTACGAGGGCGCCGGCCACGCTTTCTTCCACCCCAATCGTCCCAGCTATCGCCAGGCGGCTGCCGTCGACGGGTGGTCGCGCATCTGGGAGTTCTTCGGCACGCACCTGAAGGCTTAGGAGGCGAACGCCATGTGCACGTACATCGTCGAAAAGGCTGCGGTCAGCGGCTGCGGCAAGGGTGCCGACGGCTGGTTCAGCGTCACCAGCGCCAGCGTCGCCGTCGACCATCCGACGCACGCCCAGTACGACCACGCCCTCCTCATCGACTTCATGAACGATCCCGGTGCCGCCGGGCAGCACCACGCCCTCCATCATCTGCCGCATCGTGATGGCCGTTTCGGGCCGGATGACGGGCTCGGCCGGCTCGAGCGGGTCCTTCTCCACGCCTCCGCCCGGCCTCTGCCGGTCGAGCACCAAGCGCGGCTTGACCAACCGGCCCCCATTGGCCACCACGGAGATGGCCCTTGCCAACTGGATGGTCGTCGTACTGATCTCGTGCCCCATGGCGATGGAACCTATGGAGGTCTTACCCCAATGGTCGAGGTTGCGGACTACGCCCCCCGACTCGGCCGGCAGGGGGATTCCGGTCTTGCGGCCGAAACCGAAACGCCGCACGTAGTTCAGCAGGTTCTGCGGACCCACGCGGAGACCGATCTGAATGGCGCCGATGTTGCTGCTCTTCGCCAGTACTTCGGCCATGGTCAGAGCGCTGTAGGAGTTGTGGTCCTTGATCACCCGCCCGAAAAGGTTGATGCGGCCGTTGCCGCAAGGGATCACCGAGTCGGGCCGCAGCGTGGTGGTCTCCAGAGCCGCGGCCAGAGTAATGACCTTGAATACCGATCCCGGCTCGAAGGGAACCGAAGCGGCATGGTTCATCCTCGCTTCCAGGTCGTCGGTGGGCTTAACGGGCTGATTGGCGTCGAAGGCGGGGTAGCTGGCGATCGCCAGGATCTCGCCAGTCTCGGGATTCATGACAACCACGCTGCCGGTCTGGCTGTGACTCTTGACGACGGCTTTGGCGAGTTCGCGCTCCGCCACGTACTGCAGGCGTTCGTCGATGGTCAGGATGATGTTCTTGCCGGGCTGGGGCTGCTCGCGGATCTGTGAATCGAAGCCGCGGTGCACCACGTCGGTCAGCATCCGAGCCGAGCCCGGGCGGCCGCGCAACTCCTGGTCCTGGCTTTGTTCCAACCCCGAATTGCCCCGCCCGCTGTGATCCACGCTGCCCACCAGGTGGGAGGCCAGAGAGCCCTTCGGATAGACGCGCAGCGTGTCGGGCTCGAACTGGATCCACCAACGCCGCAGAGAGCGCAAGCGCTCGGTGTTCTGGAAGCTGACTTTGCGGCCGACGTACAGAAAGCCCCGGTTCGCCTGGGCGGCTGCGGCCACCTTGGTCCGAACCTCCGCGGTGTTCAGCCCGAGAATGGGCGCGAGAATGCCGGCCACGATCTCCGGGTCGGGGGCCTGCGTCGGATTGACCGTGATCGAGTCGACCGGCAGGTCCATCGCCAGCGGCTTGCCGTTGCGGTCATAGAAACCTCCGCGGGGGGCACGCAGCTCGACTTGGCGGATGACCTGGGAGTCGGATAGTCTGCGGTACTCCTCGTGCTTAACGACCTGGAGCTGAATCAGCCGGCCGCCGATCACCGCCGCCCAAACCAAACCCACCAGGGCGAGCCGGTTGGCTCGTCTGGTGGCCTGAGTCGCGTCCGTTGTGATCATGGCTGCTCGCTACGCCGTTCGAGCGGGTCACTTGGACTTGGTATTGAACGCCAGGGAGCCGTCCGGATCGGGATTCAGGAAGACCACCTGTCCCGGCGCCGGGTCTGAGAACTCGAGCTTGGGCGCGAGTTGCTGGAGCCGTTCCGGGCTGGCCAAGCGGGCTTCGTCCACCTCGAGAGATGTACTCTCGGCGATGAGGCGCTCCTGCTGCTGGCGCAGTCTCTCGATCTGATAGCCGGACTGTATGCCGTCCAGGACCGGCCAGAGGAACGCACCGAGCGCCACGGTAACGGCGGTGGTCAGAGCCACGCGGTGCCAGCCGCGCTTCCCCGCCGCCGGCTCCGCCAGGCGCACGACGCCCGAGTTATCGAAGGACTTCCGATGGAAGTAAATGTCCTCGTTGGGCAACGCGCGCAGCCGGTACGGGTCGGTCCTCTCCCGGCGAGGCGGCGCCGCGTTCAGCCCTTCGGCCGTTTCGAATCCGTCATACGAATTTACCTGTGTGGCCATCGATCGCTCCCAGTTACAGCACTTCCATCGCGCGCAGCTTGGCGCTGCGGCTGGCTGCATTCAATCGAACTTCCCCATCCGTGGGCCTGACTACGTGCTTGGTCAGGATTCTCGCCCAGCCTTCTTTGGCGAGCCGCTGGAACCCCTGCTTTACCTTCCGGTCTTCCAAAGACATGAATGTGATGATGACGATACGCCCGCCGCTGGCGACCAGCCGCGGCAGCAACCCCAGTAAGCTGTCCAGTTCCTCTAATTCCCCGTTGACGGCGATCCTGAGAGCCATAAACGTCTGGGTCGCAGGATGCAAACGGCCCGTCCGGGGCACAGCCCGCTCCACTACTCTGGCCAAGTGCAGTGTGCTCGTAATGCGCCGTGCCCGGACGATGGCCTTGGCAATCTTCCGCGCCCCCCTTTCCTGGCCTATATTGAACAGCAAGTCGGCCAAAGCTTTTTCGGTAAAGGTGTTTACGATGTCCGAAGCGGTCAGACTCTGGGTGCGGTCCATGCGCATGTCCAGAGGACCGTCCGTCATGAAAGAGAAACCCCTCTCGGCCTGGGTCAACTGGTGACGGCTGGCAGCCAAGTCCCCCAGAAGCCCATCCACTTTTCCGATTCCGAGGCTGTCCAGCGCTTCCCGCAATTCGGAGAAGCGGGCGTGCTGGCAGCGAATCCGTTCGGCCCACTGGACGGCAATGCCGCGCCCGATCTCCAGGGACTCGGCATCCCGGTCGCTGGCGATCACGAATCCCGTCGAGAGCCTCTCCGCAATCGCCGCGGTGTGGCCGAACATTCCGGCGGTGGCGTCCAGGTACACCCCGTCCGCTTTGGGAGCCAGGTATTCGAGAACCTCCGCGCGCATGACGGGGAAGTGCATAGGTCATCAATTGAAGCCCTTCTTCCGCAGCGTCTGGAGCTTCCCGGCGAGGCCCTGGACGGCCCTCTGCCGGCGCTCGTCGAAGACGGACTTGCCGAAGACGTTGATCAAGCCCTTGTAGCAATCCAGCCACACCGGCTGATTCTCCAGTTCCAGGTCGCGCCGCAGTTCCTGCGGAACCAGGACCCGTCCCTGGTCGTCCATCTCGCAGCCGGCGCCGTTGGCATTGGCCATGAAAGCGATGTCTTCGGCGGCCTCCGGATCTTCCGTATACTCTTCGAAGAATTTTTCGTTGGCTTTCCAGACCGAAATCGGGTAGATTCGAACTGTGCGGTTGTCCAAACTCGTGACGAAGACCCGTCTATCCCCGAAACTCGTCAGGTATTCCTTGAACGCGGAAGGGAGCTTGAGCCGCCCTTTATCGTCCACTCTGGCCGTGAACGTACCGAGCGGGGGTTCGATTCGGGCCGTTATTTGAGTTGTTTGCTCCACTCTAATCCACTTTTGCCCACTTCACTAAATGCGATTATGGAACACAATCCGACGGTTTGCAAATCTTTTTTTCAAGGAAGTAGTTGTCGGGTCAATATTCTAGGACGGTACTAGTCCTAGCGGCATATTGCGGGGGTATGCCAGGGCTTGGGGTCATGCGGACCGGGCGGGAAGGAGGGTGTCTCCATGCCGGAGGGCAGCAAGCGCGCCGAAACGGATGGGGAGCAACGCCGGGTGACACTTTTGGAGGCGGTGGCGGCGGCTGTCATCTTCACCATGGTGATTTTGGTACTGCTGATGATTTTCGTGTACAAGCCGGGGTAGCGGGCTACGGTGACCACCGGGGGCCTACTGGCTGGAGCGGGAGGGAGCGAGGATCTTGTCGAGTCTTGGAAAATAGCTCCGATAGCGCGAAGCATCCCGCGTCAGCAGGGCAAGCGGTACTGGTGCCGGAAGAAGACTGGTGGGCAATATCAGGAACGCTCTATCTCCTGTCGGTCCCGGGGATGCGGAAATCGATCCGCGCAGGCATGGCCGCTCCGGTGTGCGATTGCGCGACCGAACTGAAGTGGTGAGTTGGGAAGTCGGTTTCACCAATCAGGCTCAGCGGGATGCGCGGCAGATGGGGGCTGCGGAGCCGAGTTGAGAAGCTGCTGGAAGTCCTCGGAAGGAACCCCTTTCGTGGTGGAGGGGTTAAGGATGTGGTCGAGATGCAGCGCTACGGATAGGCGAAACCGCCTGTCCTAATGCACAGGCGGACTGCTGGCGGATGGCATTCTGCTATGATGGTTTTCGCGCGCCCGTAGCTCAGTTGGATAGAGCGTCTGGCTACGAACCAGAAGGTCGGGTGTTCGAGTCACCCCGGGCGCACCACCTAAACCTCCGAGGGCTCTCGCCGCCGGATACCTGGACGTTCACTTTGAGTGCGAAATCCACGACCACGCCCCACCCTTGGGCCGTCATCTTACTCATGTGTCCCGACGCTCCGTCCGTTGAAGACGACCAGAAGCTGGAGGAAACCACTCTCGGGGTGGCGGCCTCGCTCGCGGCTTACGAACAGGAGTCGAGGCAGGCACGCAACCAGGCGCTTGTCCGCGGTGTTCCCCCCAACCCCGCCTTCGGCGCGGCGTCAGTCGAGGAACATGACCGGATCAAACGGGCGTCTCGCCCGGGGCGCATCTATAGGGATCCGTCTCATAGGAAAACTATTCCATACCTCCGGGAACCCAAGCCGCTGGGACTCGGTATATACTCTCATTGAACCGCGCTTCAGCCGGCACGAGCGGGCCGTCCTGTGCGCGAGAAAGAGGCTCTTGTGCGAAAGTTGCTTCTCATTCTGCTCCTCTGGGCCGGGGTCGCGTCCGCGGCTGAGACCCCCAAGCCCATTCCACCGGTGAAGTTCACCGACACGCGGCTGGACAACGGCCTGCGCGTGATCATCAGCGAGGATCACCAGGCCCCGATCTACGCCATCTTCATAAGCTATGGCGTCGGTTCGAAGGACGAGCGTCCCGGGCGCACCGGGTTCGCGCACTTGTTCGAGCACATGATGTTCAAAGGCTCCAAAGGTGTGGGACCCGGCGAGCATTTCTATCTGATCTTCACGAACGGCGGCAACATGAACGGCGGGACCAGCACCGACACCACGATGTACTACGAGATGCTGCCGAAGAACCAGCTCGATCTGGGCTTGTATCTGGAATCGGACCGGATGCGCTCGCTGGCGATCACCAAGGAGAACCTGGAGAACCAGCGCGCCACGGTGAAGGAAGAGCGGCGGCAGGGACTGGACAACCAGGCATACGGCAGGAGCGGCGAACGCTTGTCGGAGCTGGCCTACGACACATTCGCATACAAGCATTCCGTGATCGGATCGATGGAGGATCTGGACGCCGCGACTCTGGAAGACGTCCAGGCCTTCTTCCGCACATATTACGCGCCGAACAATGCGGTGTTGTCGCTGGTGGGGGATCTGGATCCGGTGCAGACGCTGGCCAAAGTGAAGAAGTACTTCGGCGACATCCCGCGGCAGCCGCCGCCCCAGCCCGTCGACTTCAGCGAGAAACCCCAAACCGCGGAGCGGCGGGAGCGCATGGAGGACAAGCTAGCGCGCCTGACGCGGGTCAGCATCGTGTACAAGATCCCGCCCGGAAGCTCGCCGGACATCGATGCGTTGAACGTAATGAACACGGCCCTGGCGGGTGGCGAGAGTTCCAGACTCTACCAGAAGCTGGTGAAGGAAAAGGAGGTCGCCGTCTCGGTGGGCGGCGGCGCCGGTGCGCGGATCGGGCCCGGCCTTTACCAGTTGTCCGTTATGGTGCAGGCGGGCAAGCAGCCGGAGGATGTCGAGAAACTCGTATATGAGGAGATCGCGCGGTTGCAGGCGGAAGGAGTGACGGAGAAAGAAATGCTGCGGGCCAAGACCGGCGCGCGGCGCTCCGCGGTTTCCGCCCACACCGGCGTGTTGAATATCGCGGGCAGCCTGGCGAATGACGCGACCGTGTACAACGACCCGAACCGTCTGAACACGGTCGAGCGGCGGATGACGGCGGTCACGGCGGCGCAGGTGCGGGAGATGGCCGGAAAGTACCTGCGGCCGGAAAACCGGACGGTGATCGTTACCGTGCCTGCCGCGGCGCCGCCCGCGGGCGCTCCCAAACCTGCAGGCGTGAAGCCGGGGACGAATTAGGAGGCAATGCCATGACGAACCTGAATCAATGTTTCGTACGTTTCGCGCTGGCGATTGCCCTGGTGCTGCCGGCTACGGCGCAGCAGGCCCAACAGCAAACCTCTCTTTCGGGTGTCACCCGGTTGAATAAGGCGCCGGTGTCCAGCGAAGTACTGCAAGTGAAGTTCCCGCGGCCCGTCGAAAGCAACTTGAAGAATGGGCTCCGGGTGATGGTTCTTGAGGATCACCGCACGCCCACGTTCACGATTTCAATCGTGATGCAGGCCGCGAGCCTTAGCGAGCCGGCGGAGTTTGCGGGTACCGTGGCCGGCGCCACGGCCACGATGCTGCGGCTGGGAACGAAGACCCGCACCGCCCGCGAGATCGCGGACGCGCTGGCCGAATTGGGCGGGTCGCTGAGCGCCGGTTCCGGCGCCCGAACCACAAGCGTGAATGTGAGCGGGCTCACCGACAACCTGGATGCCTTGCTCGATCTGTGCGCCGACGTGCTGTTCAACCCGAGCTTCCCTCAGACGGAATTGGACAATCTGAAGCAGCGCCAATTGAGTTCCCTGCTGGCATCGCGGGCCCAGCCGGCGTTCCTGGCGAATGAGCGCATGAACGCCCTGCTCTATCCGAATGACGTGCGAAAGGTGATCGCGCCCACCGAGGAGTCCCTGAAGAAGCTCACCCGCCAGCACTTGATCGACTACTACGACAAGTACTACAAGCCGGCGGGAGGGTTGATTGGCGTGACGGGCGACGTATCGAGGAAGGAGATCGTCGCCAAGCTGGAGAAGATGCTGGGAGGGTGGAAGGGCGCCCCGCCCGAGCCGCCGAAGTTCCCTCTCGACGCACCGATCCAGCAGAAGAAGATCGTGTTGGTACACCGGCCGAATTCGGTGCAGACCTACCTGATGGTGGCCAACCGCGCGATCGGCAGGAAGGACCCGGACTACATCGCGTGCATGCTGATGAACCAGGTGCTGGGATCGGGGCCCGCTTCGCGGCTCTTCCGGAACATTCGTGAAGAGAAAGGATATACCTACGGCATCAACAGCGGCTTCTCCGCATCCTGGTATTTCAACCATTTCACGGCCAGCACGAATGTGCGGTCGGAGGTGACCGGAGCGGCGCTCGAGGAGATCCTGAAGGAGTTCCGCGATGTCCGCGACCGTCCCGTCCCGGCCGACGAACTGGACGGGGCCCGGCGCGCCATGGTGGGCAGCTTCGCGCTATCGCTGGAAAGTTCCTCGAGCCTGCTGAGCCGGGCGATGCAGCTTAAGGAATACGACTTTCCGGCGGACTACTGGGACAAGTACCCGGCGGCGGTGATGAGGCTGACCGCGGAACAGGTGCGGCAGACGGCCCGCAAGTGCGTGCCGGTGGACGACGTCCAAATCGTGGCCGTGGGGGACGCGGACAAGATCCGGGAGCAGTTGAAGAAGTTCGGGGCGATTGAGGAGGTTTCCGCGGAGGGCAAGTAGCGGACTGCTGGCTCACGCAAAGGCGCAAAGACGCAAAGGGAAAAAAGGTAAGTGGCGCAGACGCTCGTTTTCAGTCGCCAGCAGGTGATTGGCTTCACAAGGGTTGCCGCGGTCACAATGACATTGTCGTTTGTAGGGACATGGCGCCGCCGTGCCCTTACAGGAGGAGCCCATTGAAACCCGAAAGCGACAACGGCATTCCTGGGCCGGAAATGAGAACGTGCAGCTCGTGGCATCATGGCGCGCGAGGCGGCCTAGACTGGACATGAACGCCAGCATCGGCGTCCCGCCCGTGCCGGTGCCCGGCGAGTACAAGTTCGTCTGAGCTGAGGAGGACAACATGTCGCCCGTGGGTTTGAGAGCCCTGGCTCTGCTGGTTGTATCCCTGCCTTTGTTCGCCGCATCCCCGGAAGCGGCCCGGCACATTGACCGTGAGTGGTTTCGGCAGACCCTGACCGACGAGACAGCCCACTGGCGCGAAGCCGCGTTTCGCCCCGACGGTTTTTTCGCGGTCTCCCTGGACCGCCAGTGGCGCCCGGTGGGAAGTCAAAACGGCTCCCTGGTTTCGCAGAGCCGCCAGATCTTCGTCATGACGGCCGGCTACGAACTGACCCGTGAGCCGGCCTACCTCGATGCCGTGAAGAGGGGCGCGGATTGCCTGTTGCAGTACTTCCGGGACACCGAGAAGGGCCTGTTCTTTTACAGCACCACGCCCGAAGGCAAGGTGATCGACGATGGCAAGGACAGCTACGGGCTGGCCTTCACCATCTTCGCCCTTTCGCACGCGGCACGAGTGACCAAGGACAAGCGGTACAGTGACGCCGCCCTGGAGACCTGGGCGCAGATGAAGGAGCACCTGCGCGAGGAGAATGGTTTTTTCAGGCCGAAGATGGACCGCAACTACACGAAGGTCATCGGCCAGAACTCGCAGAACCCCATGATGCACCTGTTTGAGGCGCTGCTGGCGCTGCATGACGCGACGGGGTCAAGGGCGGTGCTGCGAGATGCCGAGGCGCACGCCAACGCCATATTCACCCGTCTGTTCGACGCACGCGAGGGGTACTTGCCGGAGCTTTACGATCGCGATTGGAAACCCGCGACGCCCGAGCAGAGAGGCTACTTGGAGCTGGCACATCAGATGGAGTGGGCGTTCCTGCTGAGCCACGCCGTCGAGAAGGGCTTTCCGAAACGCTATCTGGCGATCGGGGAGCGCCTGCTCGACTACGGCATGAAAGCCGGTTACGACACAGAAGAGGGCGGCGTCTTCTCGCGCGGCGACTACCAAGGGAACGCCGTGCGGGGCCCCAAGGGCTGGTGGGAGCAGTGCGAGTCGCTGCGAACAATGATGCACTACGCCGCCGTGCGCGGCCGCAAGGACCTCTGGCCGGCCTTCGACCAGTCGCTGGCTTATGCGAAGAAGTACCTGATCGATGCCGAGTACGGCGGCTGGTACTACTCCTACGACCCCAAGGCCGCCACCCAGCGGACCAACAAGGGCAGCGTCTGGCAGGTGGGGTACCACGTGTGCGGTCTGTACCGCGAGGCCCTGCGCCTGGTGGGCGCTACGCGGTAGGCGCGCCTCCGACGGCACGTGCCCGAGTCAGTCGAGACACTGCCATCTCCGGCCCGCCGGCTCGGGATGTAAGAGATGAAACAAGATAAGAGGCCTGCATCCAGGCTCTAAAAGACCCCTCTGCGCGTGTCCGGCAAAGCGCACGCTTTCTTCTCGCGTTTCAGGTAACCGAACAGGCGAAGGACGCTCTGCTGGAGGACGAGATTGCAGAAGCGCAGCGCAAGCGAGAGAACGAGCGGCGCACCTTGGCCGAGCGCACCCGGCCCCACACGCAAGCGGAAGTGCTGGCTCCGATCCCGCCAGACCCGGATCACAGATATGCACTCGAAGTATCCCAGCGGTTCGAGACCAAAGCACTGGACGGCACGACGCTGTTGGCGGTCCTCCACAAAGGCGAACAGCGCGATGATCTCCTGCGGGTGTGGAACTTACGTGCTAGCGGCTATCTCCTTCTGAAAGAGAAGATTCCTGGAGAAACCGGACACCTGTCGGCAGGCCAGTTTCGGTACGGCGGCAACGTATACCTGCACGTGAGGACCCTTTGGGACGGTAACGGTGGTTACCACGACGACGAAATCCTTCGGGTCGAGTCCTCTGCATCGCGAGGCCCTGCGCCTGGTGGGCGCTACGCGGTAGGGTTCCATCACCAGACGACACCTGCGATCGTCCGCCCCACGCCTGAGCTTGTCCCTTCCTGAGCCGCTCCAGTAGTCCGGGCTGTAAAAGTTTTAAAAAAAACGGCTCTAGCGGAGGCGATTGGGTGTAAGATCGATGGCAATCATGTCCGGAAGGCCAAAATGGAGGTCCCGGGCAAGGAGGATTGGGATGAGCAATACCTTGAGGTTGTTCTCAGTGTCCGTTTTTTGCGCGGCGGCGGTTCTCTTCGCGCAGAGCGATCGCGGACTGATCACGGGCACCGTTAAGGATGCGACGGGGTCGGTGGTGCCCGGAGCGCAGGTTACGGCGACTCACGTCGCCACCAACACCGTCTTTAAGGCGAACACCACCTCATCGGGCGACTTCACAGTGCCATCGCTCCCGGTGGGGGCCTATAAGGTCAGGATAGAAATCCAGGGGTTCAAGGCCTATGTCCTGGATAACGTCACGCTCGTCGCGGGCGGCACCGTGCGTGTGGACGCGCAACTGGAAGTGGGCGCCATGCAGCAGACGGTCGAGGTTACCGCCAACGCGCAGATGTTGCAGCTAGACACAGCCAGGGTGTCCACGGAGGTGTCGAACACGCTGGTGGACCAACTGCCGGTGGTGGTGAGCGGGGGGGTGCGCAACCCCTTCAATCTGTCGGAAATCACGGCGGAAGTATCCACGGCGGGTGGTTACCATATCGGCGGCGGCTCGAGCGCCGGCTTTGGTATGACGCTCGACGGCACCGCGGTTACCGTCGCCGGCCAAATGAGCGGCAACGGGGTGACCTGGACCCAAATCAACACCCCCTCGGTCGAGGCGCTCACGGAGTTCTCCGTCGAGGCCGGCAGCGCCAAGGCCGAGACCGGCCACGCGTCCGGCGGTTCGGTGAGCTTCGTCTCCAAGTCCGGCACCAACGCGTTTCACGGGAGCGCGTACGAGTTCCTGCGCAACGAGACTCCTGGACGCGCGGGGCTTCTTCGCGGCCAAGAGGTCCGTTTACAAACAGAACGATTTTGGATTCACCGCGGGCGGGCCGGTGTGGTTTCCCAAGCTGTACAACGGCCGGGACAAGACGTTCTTCTTCTTCTCCTATGAGGGCTTCCGCAACCGAGTAGGGGCGGGGGCGAACACCTATAGCGTGCCTCCGCAGGAATTCTACACCGGCGACTTGCACAATTATGTCGACGCCGCCGGCAAGATGTACCAGATCTACGACCCGGCCAGTACGGCGCTGGTGAACGGCACCTATACGAGGACCCCGTTCTCGAACAACCTGATTCCGCAGACGAGCTTCGATCCGATATCGAAGAGCATTATTGGCTACGTACAGCCGCTGCTCAAAGCGAATGTCCCAGGCCTGGTGCCCGGAACCTCGGGTTACGTCCGGAACAACTACCTCTCGTACGGTACTACCCTGGCGCCCAACAACAAGTGGAGCTTCAAGGTCGATCAGGTGTTCACCCAGAACCAGCGGGCGTCGTTCTTTTTCGGGCGCACCAGGCAGCGGGACGATTATGGGGCAAATGGTCCGGCGGGCCTGCCCAAGCCGCTGAGCGGGAATCCGGGCTATAACCAGTCGGACGTCTATCGCGGGAATTGGGACTACACCATCTCACCGACCTGGCTCAACCGCTTCTACGGAGGGTTCAACAACTGGCAACAGAACCACGGCTCGTACGCCACAACTACAGGAGCGCCGATGAGCCAGGGAATTCCCACGACGGACAAGGGGTGGAAAGAACAAGGCATCTGCATCCCCAACTATCCCGACTGCAACGCCAACTTTCCCCAGGTCAGCGGCACCGATTTCACGAGCTGGGGAGTGGCCGCCCCGAATGGCTCGGACAACCTGGTCTTCGAAGTCAAGGACGACATGACCAAGACCGCGGGCGCCCATACGTTCAAGTGGGGTTACTATTACGATACCGCCCACTACAACGGCTTCGGACTGCAGAACATCGCAGGGAACGTGAGCTTCAGCCGGCTCTCTACCTCCATCCCGCTGAATACGAATGCGGCAACCGGAGGAGGGAGCGGGTTCGCGGCATTCCTGCTGGGCTACGTGAACGGCTACAGTCTGGATACGCCGCGATACATCCCCACTTCTTATCGCACTCACCAGGGGTATTTTCAGGACGACTGGCGCGTGACCCCGCGCTTCGCTCTGAACCTCGGCCTGCGGTATGAGATGACCATGGCGCCGATCGTGGGGGGAGACCAGATGAGCGATTTGGATCTGAAGTTGCCCAACCCCGCCGCGGGCGGGATCCCGGGCGCGCTTGTTTTTGCGGGTTACGGTCCCGGCAGGGCGAACACCCGTACCCTGGTTGACAACTTCTACGGCGGCATCGGACCGCGTCTAGGTTTCTCTTACACTCTGGACAGCAAGACCGTGGTGCGGGGCAGCGCCACGCGAAGCTTTGGGCCGATCAGTCACATTGGCAACTCCTCGCACAACCTCGGGTTTGTGCTGCGGCTCACCAACTCCGACACCAGCCAGGGCCTGAACCCGCTGTGGTTGATGAAGAATGGCGCGCCGGCATGGGTCCCGCCGCCCATGATCGATCCATCGATTGGCAACGGCACAAATGCCCCCTTCTACAACGGGAGAGACGCGATCGCCCCTTCGAGCGAACTGAATTACGCCTTCAACATCCAGCGCGGCGTCACGAGGGACATGGTGGTGGAAGTCGGCTATGTTGCCACGCTGGCCAGTCACCTTCAGTCGAGCTTGCTGGCGTTCAACCAACTCAACTATCGGAATCTGTCCGCCAACCTCAGCCCGTTCACGGCATCGGGCCGAACGTTGCTGAACTCAACGGTCGGCTCAGCGGCCGCCAATAACGCCGGAATCGTGGCGCCTTGGGCGGGATTCAACGCGCTATGGGGCTCGGGGGCGTCCGTGGCCCAAGCCCTCCGGCCCTTTCCGCAGTACTCGACGATCGATACGACCAATGGCCAAGGCGACCGGATCGGCCACTCCACCTATCATTCGATGCAGGTGAAGTTCTCGAAGCGCTATTCCGGAGGACTGACTCTGCAAGGCTCCTACTTGCTCTCGAAGACGATCACCGATGCGGAAGGCGGGGTCATGGACGCTCAGAACCTCAGGCTGAGCAAATCGATCGCAGGGTACGACCAGACGCACGTTCTAAAGGTGAGCTATGTGTACGAGTTGCCTTTCGGGCAGGGCAGGAAGTTTTTGAACGGCAATCGCGCCCTATCCGCTGTCGTAGGCGGCTGGCGCTTTTCCGGGATTCACCAGTACAACAGTGCGTCCCCGATGTCCTTGGGCACGACCATCAGCTTCCCCATCTTCAATACGAGCAACCGCATCACCGCGACGACTTACGACGGATGGCGCGGGCCGATCGCCGGAGACAAATTTGACCCCAACGTGGACAGCTTTCTCCAGCCGGTTTCGTTCTTCGGCACCCAGCCCACGGACCGGTTCGGCAACGTCACGCGGCTCAATCCGAAGCTGCGCGGTTGGCCGGGCTTCAACGAGAACGTGTCCCTGGCCAAGACTTTCAAGATCAGGGAGCCGATGCGCCTGGACTTTCGATGCGAGGCATTCAACCTTCTGAACCGGACGGCGTTCGGAGGCCTGAGCGGAGCCACTTCGCTCCAGAATGCCAACTATGGCCTGTGGCGTTCCCAGTCGAATTCGCCGCGCCGTATGCAGGTGGCATTGAAGCTGTACTGGTAGTTTCTCGAGGGGTCGGCCGCAACCGGTCCCTTCACCCTAGAGGAAAGATTGGCTGGTTGGGAGTCAGATAGAAAGGAGCAAGGCATATGTCTTCAGCGGGAAGAAAATTTGGCCGGCGTTCGTTCCTGACAAAGGGAGCCACGGCTGCAGGGCTTGGCCTCTTCGCTGACCTCGAAGCCTATCCCCAGAATGTTAACCGAAATTCGAGTCCGTCGGACTTGAGAATCACCGACATGCGCATCGCCGTTTGTAGAAGCCAAGGTCAGGCGGGCGCGGCTGGCGGCAGGGGGGCGCCGGCGGGCGCGGGCCCGCCGGCGGGGCGGCGCCGGGGGGCAGGGGCGCGGCGGCGCTGCCTCCTGTGTTTCCCGGCACGGGAGGCGCCTCAGGGGGCACGAACATTGTCCGAATAGATACCAATCAGGGAATTTCGGGTTACGGGCAGACGATTGGGGACGGCCCCCAGCCTAACTACGTGCTTATGCATAAGAGCCGGGTGGTCGGCGAGAATCCTTGCAACGTCGACAAGATCTTCCGCAAGATGAAAATGCATGGCGGGTATAACCGTCAGGGGAGCGGCGTCAACGCGATTGAGAACGCGTTATGGGATCTGGCCGGCAAAGTTTATGGCGTGCCGATTTATCAAATGCTGGGCGGGAAATTCCGCGACCGGGTCCGCTTGTACACCGAGTCTGGGGCGCGCTCGAACGACATTAAAGATATCGCCGCCGACTATAAGGAGCGCGTCGCCGCTGGGTTTACGATGCTCAAAATGGATCTGGGCGTAGCTAACATTCTCCGAGGCAAGCCGGGCACGATGTACGCGCCGGCAGGCTATCAACGGGGAACCGGGGGAGGGCCCTGAGAACTACTATCAGGGATTCGAGATCAGCAACAAGGGATGTGAACTCGTAGCCGACCATGTCGCTGCGATTAAGGAGGCCATGGGCGACGCCGCCGACATTCCCATGGGGCACGACCATTTCGGGCACCTCACCGTGGACAGTATCATCAAGCTGGCTCGCGCGCTGGAGAGGGTCACTCCGTCGTATTTGGAAGACTGTGTCCCGTGGTTCCGGGTGGAGGAGTGGAAGCAAATCACCGGGTCGATCAATATACCCACCTTGACCGGCGAAGACGCCTACCTGATGGAATCGCTCGAGCCGCTTTGCCAGGCGCGCGCAGTCGATTATATCCACCCGGATCACAATGTTATCGGCGGTTGTCTCGAATTGAAGAAGACCGGCGACATGGCGGCCAAATATTCGGTGGGGATGATGGTCCACAGCAACGCTACCCCGATCGGTTACGCAGCCGGCGTGCACGCGATAGCCGCCACCCAAAACTTCCTCGCCTTGGAATGGCACCAGCCGCAGCCGGCCTGGCACAAAGACCTATCCGACTTAGGGGACCTCGTGGTAAAGGGTTACATTTCCGTTCCGACGGGGCCCGGCTTGGGCATCAAAATCAATGAAGAGGCGATTCGCGCGGTTTGCAGGCAGGGTGAGTTCTTCACCGATCCCACGACTTATTGGGATACGCAAACCGGCGGGGAAAAGACGTATACGTAATTGGAGGGCTGCAGGCAGGAGGGCGCCGGCGGGCGCCGCAGGTCAAGCGGGTGCGGCTCCCGGCAGGGGGTCGGCTTTCTCCAGCCCGCTTCGTTTTCGGCACGCAGCCCACAGACCGTTTCGGCAACGTGACGCGGTACAATCCAAAGTTGCGAGGCTGGCCGGGCCTGAGCGAAAACGTGTCCCGGCCAAGACCTTTTCGATCGGAGAGCCGATGCGGCTGCATTTTCGAGTCGAGGCATTCAACCTCCTGAACCGGACGGCTTTTGGCGGCTTGAGCAGCGCCACCTCGCTGGGGAATCCCAACTACGGCCTCTGGCGTTCCCGGTCGGGTGCGGCGCGCCGTATGCAGGTGGCTTTGAAGCTTTACTGGTAGTCTATTTAGGGGGCCGGTCGCGGCCGGCCCTAACTGTACTTTAGAGGAGAGACTAGCGATGAAAGAATCCTTAAAGAAGCTGACCGGACGGCGTTCGTTCCTGACTGGCGCCGCCGCGACCGTGGGCGCGGGCTTTTGGGCGAATGAAACGCTGGATGCGGCGCTTCAGTACACGAATACGGCCTCCAAGCCGTCGGAGCTGAGGATCACCGACGTGCGGATGGCCGGGGCGATCATCCGGCTGGACACCAACCAGGGCCTTGTCGGCTATGGCGAGAACCGCGACGGCGCCATCCCGAGCTACGTTCTGGAACTGAAGCGGAAGGTGGTTGGCGAGAACCCCTGCGACATCGATAAGATTTTCCGTTCGATCAAGCAGTTCGGCGGCCACGCGCGGCAGGGCGGCGGCGTGTCGGGCATGGAAATCGCCCTTTGGGACCTGGCGGGCAAGGCCTACAATGTCCCGATCTGGCAGATGCTCGGCGGCAAGCACCGCGAAAAGGTGCGAATCTACTGCGACACGCCAGGGGCGGCCGACCCGGCCGCTCTTCAAGCAGCGCTTCGATTTGCGCAAGAAGGCGGGCTTCACCTTTTTCAAGGCTGACGTGGGCGTCAACCTGATCCAAAACGTTCCCGGCACGCTGGTGTATCCCGCCGGGCGCGGACATCAATCGGAAGCACTGTGCACATGTTCACGGGCCTGGAGATCACCGACAAGGGCATCGCGCTGATGGCCGACTACATGGCCAAGGTGCGCGAAGCCTCGGGCTGGGAGGTGCCGATCGCCACGGACCACTTCGGGCACATCGGGGTGAACTCCTGCATACGGCTGGGTAAGGCGTTCGAGAAGTACAACCTGGCCTGGATGGAGGACTTCATTCCCTGGCAGTACACGGAGCTGTGGAAGAAGATCACCGACGCGATCGAGACTCCCACGCTGACGGGCGAGGACATCTATCCTGAAGGAAGGCTTTCATCGAGCTGGCGAAGAACCATGCCACGGACCTGCTGCAGCCGGACCTGCTGACCTCGGGCGGGATCTTGGAGACCCACAAGATAGGGGACACCATTCAGGAGTACGGCGTGCCGATGGTGCTGCACAACGCGAGTGGCGCCGGTGGGCTTCTTCGCCAACGTGCACTGTGCGGCGGCGACGCAGAACTTCCTGGCGCTCGAGAACCACGCGGTGGACATGCCCACATGGGGCGACATCGTTGCCAACATAAAGCCGATTGTCGACAACGGCTACGTCAATCTGCCCACCGGGCCGGGTCTCGGAATCACGCTGGACGAAGAAGCCATCAAGAAGAACTTCCAGAACGGGCCTGGGTACTTCGATCCAACCCCGCAGTGGGACCTGCAGCAGATGAACCCGGGACGCGGCGGTCCGGCAGCCCCGGGGCGTGGCACGCCGGCAACTCCGGGACGTGGAACGCCGGCAACTCCGGGACGCGGGCGGGCTCCGAACGACCGGCTCTGGAGCTGATTCACAGCGCCCTGACCTTGGCAAGAGAGAACTCGCTGCGCGAGCCATGTGCTACGTGTGCCGCTTGACAAGCGTGTGCGCAGGAATGAGACTGAATAGAAGTTCATCGGCCAGGAGTGGAGAGGAATCATATGACAGAAGCCATGAGGAAATTTCTGGGACATCGCCCCAATCGTCCCGGACGCAGGGACTTTCTAAAGAAGGCTACCGCCATGTTCGGCGCGGCCGCCGGAACGTTTTGGGCGGATTCGACGATTGATGCGGCCGTCCAGAATACCCAGCGCAATTCCAGCCCGTCGGAACTCCGGATCACCGATCTTCGGGTAGCGCGTGGTCGCCACGGGCGCCGTTCTCTTGCCCCATCATCCGCATTGACACAAACCAGGGAATCTCGGGCTACGGCGAGGTTCGCGACGGCGCCAGCAAGACGTACGCGTTGATGCTGAAGAGCAGGATTCTCAACATGAATCCCTGCAACATCGAACAGATCTTCCGCAAACTGCGGCAGTTCGGCGGCGTTCGCAGCCAGGCCGGCGGCGTGGTGGCCATCGAGGAAGCCTGCTGGGATCTGGCCGGCAAGGTCTACAACGTGCCGATCTACCAGATGCTGGGCGGCAAGTACCGCGACCGCCTGCGCTGCTACTGCGACACCCCGGATGCCAACGATCCCAAGGTCTTCGGCGAGCGTATGAAGGAGCGCATTGCCAAGGGCTTCACCTGGCTCAAGATGGACATCGGCATCGGCGCTCACCTGCGGAACATCCCGGGCACCCTTTCGGGGAATCCGGCAGGCACTCAGAGAGAGGTTGCGCGTGACCACACGATGCTCGGCGTTGAGGTTACCCAGAAGGGCGCCGAGTTGATGGCCGAATACATCCTGAAGGTTCGCGAGGTGGTGGGCTGGGAGGTCCCGATCTCGACCGACCATTTCGGCCAGATGGGCCTGAACTCCATCATCCGCCTAGGCAAGGCTTTCGAGAAGTGCAACCTGGCCTGGATGGAGGATGTGATTCCGTGGTACGAGAAGGACATGCTCAAGAAGGTCAGCGACGCTATTGACGTGCCCATCTGCACCGGCGAGGACATGTACCTGATGGAGCCCTTCGAGGAGCTTTGCGCGAACCACATCGTGGACGTCATCCACCCCGACCTGTCCACTTCGGGCGGCATTCTGGAGACCAAGCGCATCGGCGACATGGCCCAGAAGCACGGCGTACCCATGGCCATGCACATGGCCGGCTCGCCGGTGTGCGCGATGGCCAATGCCCACTGCGCCGCGGCGACGCAGGGCTTCCTGGTCATGGAAAACCATTCGGTGGACATCCCCTGGTGGGATAGCCTGGTGGACGGCATCCCGAAGCCCATCCTCAACAAGGGCTACGTCACGGTGCCGGAGGGCCCGGGCCTCGGCATCACGCTGAACGAGGAGGCCATCAAGCAGCACCTCCAGACCCCTGGATATTTCGAGCCCACCCCTGAGTGGAATAACGAGCGGTCCGGCGACCAACTCTGGTCCTAGAACTGTTGAAAGAGCGTCTGGCAGGTGACACTGTCTGCCGGAAGGGCCCCCCTCCGGGGGCCCTTTTTGTTGTATCGTAGTCCCTGACCCACAGCCCATGAAACCAAAACCGCCCGCGCCAAACGTAACTCCGGAATTCGAGAAGGCGACCTACGCCAAGGTCACCCGGAGGATGATACCGTTTCTTTTCCTGTGCTATATCCTGGCCTACGTCGACCGCGTCAACGTCAGCTTCGCCAAACTCCAGATGCAGCAGGACCTGGGCATGAGCGACTCGGTCTTCGGACTGGGCTCCGGCATTTTCTTCCTCGGCTACTTCCTGTTCGAAGTACCCGCCAACATGTTCATGCAGCGCATCGGCGCGCGGCTGTGGCTGGGGCCCATCATGGCGGTCTGGGGCGTCGTTAGCGCCTGCACCATGTTCGTCACGGGCACGACGAGTTTCTACATCATCCGCTTCGTGCTCGGCGTGGTGGAGTGCGGGTTCTTTCCCGGCGTGATCCTGTACCTGACGTATTGGTACACGCGCAAGCACCGCGCCAGGATGGTGGCCCTGTTCATGACCGCGATCCCCATTTCGGGAATGATCGCGAGCCCGCTCTCGGGTTGGATTCTCGATCAGATGAGCGGCGTAGGGCACCTCCAAGCATGGCAGTGGCTCTTCCTGGTCGAGGGGATTCCCTCCATCCTCATGGGCCTGATTACGCTGTACTACCTGACCGATGGCCCCGGCAAAGCCAAATGGCTGAACCAGGACGAGAGGGCTTTGATCGAAAGGCGTCTCCAGGAGGAGGAAGCGGTTAAGAAATCCGAAGGCGAGCACCGCCACCGGCTCGTGGACGCCTTTAAGAGCGGCAAGGTGTGGTTGTTGTGCGTGGTCTACTTCGGCATGACCATGGGCAACTACGGTCTCGGATTCTGGTTGCCCCAGATGATCAAGGACACCCTCACACCCGAGCCTTTTATGATCGGCC
Organism: Bryobacteraceae bacterium; assembly: GCA_963801345.1. Taxonomy (GTDB): domain Bacteria; phylum Acidobacteriota; class Terriglobia; order Bryobacterales; family Bryobacteraceae; genus CAWDER01. The sequence continues at coordinate 240,873 of CAWDER010000006.1, read as the reverse complement.
TGATCCTGGTAATTCCCTGGACCCTGGCCGGCATCGGTATGGTCCTGTGGGCGCATCACTCCGATGCGACGGGGGAGCGCCGCTGGCACGTTGCCATCGCGGTGATGGTCGCCGCCACGGCCCTGGCCCTGAGCAGCATCCCTGGGATTCCGGGCCTGGTGGGACTGGCAGCGCTGACCGCGGCCGTAATCGGGATCATGGGGGCCCTCTCGACCTTCTGGTCTCTGCCGACCGGCATTCTGTCGGGGTCGGCGGCCGCCGCTGGCATCGCCTGGATTAATTCGGTCGGCAACCTGGGCGGATACGCTGGCCCTTACGTCATGGGCTTGGTCAAGGACGCCACAGGAAGCCTGACTTGGGCGCTGTTGACGCTCTCGGGCGCGTGCCTGTTGTCCGGCATCGTGGTACTGACGTTGGCGAAACCGAAAAAGCCTAACGCGCGGGGCGCGTTCCGAGCATCAGTTGGCTTCCGGGATCGGCCATCCGGATTCGGTCGACAATGTCGAAGCCTGCCTCGCGCAGCCAGGCGGTGTACTCGTGCTGGCTGTAGCTGGCGCCGTTCGCCGTTCCCACCAGCATGTTCAGGGAGAACAGCGCCGCCCCGCGCGGTGCGGTCTTCGCGGGGTTCAGGATGAAATCGCGCACCACCACCCGGCCGCCCGGAGCCAGCGCCTGGAAGGCGCGCCGGAACAGGTCGCGGTTCTCCTCCGGCCCAAGCATGTGGCAGATGGCCGAGATGAACACCAGGTCGTAGCGCTTGCCGAGCGCATCCACGCGCAGGTCGCCCGGCTTGGTCCGGATCCGCTTTGCCAAACCCGCTTCTTTGATGTGCCCCCGCGCGATGGCCAGGACCGGAGAGAGGTCCAGGATGTCCGCACGAAGATTCGGGTTCGCCTTGGCGAAGGCGATCGAATAGGCCCCGGAACCGCCACCCACATCCAGCATCCGCCGCACGCGCCCGGCCCCGACGGCGTTCACCGATCGCAGGCGCGCGCCCGGCCGCGTAGAAGTGCATGGCGCCAATGAACGCGGTGATCCACTTGTGACCGCGATCGCCGGTTTCCCTGCGCTTCCGAGGGGCGCCGGCGCGGACGCAATCGGTCAGAGTGGACCAGGTCTCCCAGAGGTGTACGGTGTGCATGAGCGCGGCCCACTGGTTATCGCGCGACGCCGGAGTGTTGCGGAACCTGTCGCCGGACTTCGCCAGCGCACCCAACGCGACCAGCGCGTTGAGCAGCATTTCCGTGGCCCGCGGGTCCGTTCCCGCCCGCTTGGCGACTTCCTCGGCGGAGGCGTCCTCTCCCACTGCGGTGAAGAGATCGAGCTCGACCGCGGTGAGCAGCACGCGGCTCTCCTGAAAACCGCGTGCCGCAAGAGCGAGTTGATCGAAGCTCCGCACTTTCCTCCGCTAGTTCTGGCCAAACGCAGACGACAAAAGGCGATCGCCTGCGCCACTAACCGACTCTGGGCAGCGCGGCCATCGACTTGGCGACTTCCTCGTCGGGATACTCGAAATCCTGCAGCTTGCCGCTGAGATAGTTGTCGTAGGCCGCCAGGTCGAAGTGGCCGTGTCCCGTCAGGCAGAACACAATCACGCGAGAGCGGCCCTCCTCGCGCGCCTCGATGGCTTCGTCGATCGCCGCGCGGATGGCGTGCGCCGATTCCGGCGCCGGCAGAATTCCCTCGGCCCGCGTGAACTGCAGCGCGGCGTCGAAGATCGGCGTCTGGGTGTAGGCGCGCGCCTCGAGGTAGCCGTGTTTCAGCAGATGACTGGCCAGCGGCGACGCTCCGTGGTAGCGCAGCCCGCCCGCATGGATTCCCGGCGGGACGAAGTCGTGACCCAGCGTGTACATTTTCATCGCGGGCGTCATCTTGGCGATGTCGCCATAGTCGTAGGTGAAGGCGCCCTTGGTCAGGGTGGGGCAAGCCGAAGGCTCCACCGCCATCAGTCGCACCTTCGACCCTTTGAACTTGTCCAGAACATAAGGCAGCGCGATGCCGCCGAAGCTGCTGCCCCCGCCGAAACATCCGATCACGACATCCGGCTCTTCCCCGGTCTGCTGCATCTGGAGTTTGGTCTCCTGGCCGATGACGGTCTGATGCATCAGAACGTGGTTCAACACGCTGCCGAGCGAGTAGTTGGTGTCGCCATGCGTGGCGGCGTCCTCCACCGCCTCGCTGATCGCAATGCCCAGGCTGCCGGGCGAATCCGGATGATCGGCCAGCACCGCGCGGCCCGCGTTGGTCTTGTCGCTCGGACTGGGGATCACTTCCGCTCCCCAAGCGTTCATCATCATCCGCCGGTACGGTTTCTGCTGGAAGCTGACCTTTACCATATAGACCGTGCATTCCATCCCGAACATGGTGCAGGCCAGCGAGAGCGCGCTGCCCCACTGCCCCGCCCCGGTTTCCGTCGCAATGCGATGGATGCCGGCCTGCTTGTTGTAGAAGGCCTGCGGGACCGCCGTATTCGGCTTATGGCTTCCGGCCGGGCTGACGCCCTCGTACTTGTAGTAGATGTGCGCGGGAGTGCCCAGCGCCGCTTCGAGCCTGCGGGCGCGATAGAGGGGCGTGGGCCGCCACAGCCGGTAGATGTCCAGCACTTCTCCGGGAATGTCGATCTCCGGCTTCGGAGAGAACTCCTGTTCGATCAGGGCCATTGGAAAAATGGGGGCGAGCGCCTCCGGTCCGATGGGTTTCCCCGTGCGTCCGTCGAGAGGCGGCGCGAGCGGCTCCTTGAGGGAAGGGAGCACATTAATCCATGCCGATGGCAACTGGCGTTCGTCCAGCAGAAACTTGGATGGCTTGTTCACAGCTACACTCCTCGCGGAAAAAGTAAAGCACCCATTCTAACAGGTTGTGCCGGCGTGCCCGGCGGCCGATATCGGCGTATCGGCGCCGAGCAATAGTGGGCGCCGCGTAATGGCACCTGAATTGCAACAACCATGGCGGCCATGGTCGGAAGCCCAAATTCAGCAAGAGATTACAGCACAAGACCAGGCAGAATTGGCACCACCAGGAAAAAAATGCACTCTACGCACCGTGAGTGGGGTGCTATGACGATTTCGCTAAGGAGATATTCCGACATGAAACGCTTTTATGCGATTGCAGTCGCCGTGACCATAGCCGCAGCTCTGAGCACCGGCTGCGCCACCAAGAAATACGTTCAACAGACCGTGTCCCCCGTCCAACAGAAGGTAGACGCTGTCGACACCAGAACCGCCACCCAGGACGCCGCCCATAACGCCTCCATCGCCTCGCTCGAGAAGGGTGTATCGCGCGTCGATGAACTGGCGAAGGGCGCGGACACCCGCGCCGGCGCTGCAGCCACTGATGCCGCGCGCGCCAACACGCAGGCCGAGGCGGGCATCAAGGACGCCGCGGCGGCTCGAGCCGTCGGCGAAAAGGGCATCGCTCGCGCCGGCGAGGTGGAGACAACCCTCGGCAACAAGATCGAGAACATGGACAACTTCACGCTGTCGTCCACCGAAACCGTGCTCTTCGGTCTGAGCATGAGCGCGCTTGACGACGCGGGCAAGGCTGTCCTGGACGGCGTAGTCGCCAAGGTTGGTTCGCTGAAGCACTTCGTCGTCGAGGTCCAGGGCTTTACGGACTCCACCGGAGACCCCACGTTCAACATCGATTTGAGCAACCGGCGTGCTGCCGCGGTGGTTCGCTACCTCACCGGGCAGGGCAAGCTCCCGCTGTTCCGCGTGAACACGGTGGGGTTCGGCGAGGATAACCCTTCGGCCGACAACAAGACCCGCGACGGCCGCAAGGCGAACCGCCGGGTTGAAGTCCGGATTTTCACCGCCAACTAGACTCTCCGAGGGGCGCGGTGATGCACCGCGCCCCTTTCTATCCTGTGCAGTAGGTTCGTTCCATCCCCGTCGGGCCTTCGGGCTTGCCCACCGCAGCTTCAAGAACCGCAAGAAGTGTCGAGATCCGTCGAATTGGGTGACGCTACAATGGTCGATAATGGATAAACGCCGCATGTGCCCGCAATGCCGGGCCTTCATCACGACCAGCGACAAGGTCTGCCCCTACTGCAACACGCAGGTCGGCCCCCGTGCCATCGAGCGGCGCGACCCCGGTCCGATTGTGGGGGGGTTGATCCCGCACGCGCAGTTCGTCACGTCGATGATCCTGCTGGTGAACTTCGGTCTTTACGCCGCGACCGCGATCTACAGCTCACGATCCGGCGCCGGCGGTTGGATGGATGTTGACATGAAGACCTTGTTCGCTTTCGGCGCAAAGCACAGGGATGCCATTTATTATGGCCAGTGGTGGCGCCTGGTGACTGCCGGCTTCTTGCACGGCGGCGCGATCCACATCTTGATGAACTCGTGGGTGCTCTTCGACGTCGGCGCCCAGGTGGAGCAGATTTACGGCGCACGCAGGCTCGTGGTCATCTACTTTGTTTCCACCGTCGGTGGATACATTGCGAGCACGATGTGGTCGAATAGCCTGTCGATTGGCGCTTCCGCCGGTCTGTTTGGCCTCATCGGCGCCATGATCGCGCTGGGCATCCGCTACAAGACCACCGTCGGCTCCGCGATTCGCGGCTTCTACATGCGCTGGGCCATGTACGGCTTGGTGATTGGTCTGCTGCCCGGCATCGACAATGCCGCCCACGTCGGGGGTCTGGCTGCCGGCTTTGGCTGCGCCTACCTCGCCGGACTGCCCTCCATTGTGGAGAGTTTCACCGAGCGGGCGTGGCAGATCGCGTGCTACGCCGCGCTTCTCGCGACCGGCTATTCATTCCTCCAGATGTTTCTCTGGTTTCGTGCCGGGGCTTAGCAGGACAGGCGAAACCGCCTGTCCTACAGGCCCCAGCCTTTGCGGAACTTGGGCTTGATGTACTGGTTGGCCTTGGTGTTGTTGGTGATCTTCATCTTCGCGCTATCCCATTCCAGCTTGCCTTCGAAGTGGAGGGCGACGCAGCCGAGCACGATCCACTCGGTGAACGGCCCGGCGATGCTGAAGTTGGAGCAGGCGGGGTCCCCGCCCTTGCAGGCGCGAATCCAGTCCTGGTAGTGGCCGGGCGACCGGGTCAAGAGCCGGGGCGGGAGGCGGTAGTCCGCCATCCTCGCGGCCGGGAGCAGCCGCACATTGGCGGCGGTGTTGTCGGTCGTGAGAATTCCCTTTTCACCGATGAACACGGCGCCATTGGTCTGTGCCGGAACCCTGGGAGCGGCCGCGGCTCCACCTCTACCCGGCGTCACGCGAAGGCCCGGCCCGATCAGAAAATCAGCATCCGGGAGCCCCGCCGGCCGCATCGGCGCGTCTCTCCGGGCGTCGTACCAGTAGAGGGTCACGGGGGGCATGTTCCGGCGGGCGGGAAACTCGAAGCGAGTTTTCGAGGACTTCGGGAAAGTGAGGCTGTTCTTCCCGTCCTGCTCCAACACCTCAACGCTGGTGGGCGCCGTCAACATAAGAGCGATATTCACGGCGCCCAGAATATGGCAGGCCATGTCGCCGAGCGCGCCGCAGCCGAAGTCGAAGAAGCCGCGCCAGTTGAAAGGCAGATAGAACCCGTACTGTTGCTTGGCGTATTCCGGCCCACCGGACGCATACGGCCGCATCGCGGCCGGACCGAGCCACACGTCCCAGTCGAGGGTGTCGGGGACCTTGTCCGGAGGCGGGAGCTTGTCGATTCCCTGCGGCCAAATGGGGCGGTTGGTCCAGGCATGCACCTCTTTCACCGCGCCGATCTCGCCGCTCCACAGGATCTCCGCCGCCAGCCGCGCGCCATCCTCGGAGTAACCCTGGTTCCCCATCTGCGTAGCCACCTTGTATTTGGCTGCGGCCTCCGTCAGCTTGCGGGCTTCATAGACGGTGCGCGTAAGAGGCTTCTCGCAGTAGACGTGCTTGCCGCGCTGCATGGCCCACAGGCAGGCAGCGGCATGGCCGTGGTCCGGGATCGCCACAATCACGGCGTCGATGTTCCGGCCCTCTTTGTCGAACATGCGCCGGTAGTCCTGATACTGCGTGGCCTTCTCGTATTGCCTGTAGACCGCAGCGGAGTTCTTGGAGTCGGGATCGGCCAGCGCCACGATATTCTCGGCGGCGCAACCGCGGATGTCGTCGGCGGCCCTGCCGCCCGCGCCGATCGAGGCGATGTTCAACTTCTCGTTCGGCGACTTATAGCCGAGAGACTTCAAAGAGGGCGTGTTGCCGAAGCCGCCCGCCGGAACCGCGCCGGCCAGCAGTGTGCCGTAGAAGAAGTAGCGTCTTGAGAACTCGCTGGATGCCATGGGTGGATTGTACACCTGGAAGTTGTCGAACAACACCAATCTCCTCCCCGTGAAGGCATGGGCTGGTCGCCTACGGGTCAGGAGTAAAATGAACACATATTAATATTAAAGAATGGACCACAACGTCACATCCTGATCTATAATCCATAGAGCTTGAAGGGAGTCCTGCCATAAGCGCCCAGGGGCGCATCGCGGGGGTGGCGCGAACGGTCAGTTCGACGCCGTCGGAGGGCATTGTCCGCTCGACTTCTCGCCGCAAACCAGGACTCAGCCGGGCCGCGTGTCTTTCAGGGGCGCAGAGTGTTTTGGAAGAATCCAACTACAGCGATCAAGGAGTAGCGCAATGATGCAGGCATTTTTAGGGGTGCGCACGAGAATCGTGTGCCTATTCTTAGCCGGCTTGCTGATGGGCGTATTCGCCATGGCGCAGACCGGTCCACAAGGGACATTTGTCGGCACGGTCACGGACAGCTCTGGCGCTGTTATTGCCGGAGCCAAGGTGACGATCGTGAACACCGGAACGCAGTTCGTTTCCGAAGTGACGACCAACGCCGAAGGCAACTACTACGTGCCATACCTTAATTCCGGCACGTACAAGTTGACGATTTCTGCAAGTGGCTTCAAGCAAAACGTGCGTGACGGGATCGAGTTGCGCCCAGGGGATTCACCGCGCTTCAACGTCAGCCTGGAGGTTGGCGCGATGAGCGACACCGTCACGGTAACGGGGGAGAGCCCGCTGCTGAACACAGAGTCGGCTTCGGTGACCACCGCGCTGGGACAGGAAATCCTTCAGGACGTCAGCAACGTCCAGAAGCGCATCGTCCGGCAGCTCTACTACATGCCCGGCGTGGTCGGCGCCGGCGACACGGGTTACCATATTCTCGGCGGCGTCCAAAGGTCGATCGGCTACACCTTGGACGGGATCGGCGGGAAATGGCCCGGTTTGGGAACCTTCGACCAGAACGACCAGGTGATCCAAACCACGCAGGACGCCCTCGAAGAGGTAAAGGTCCAGACCAGCGGCCAGTCCGCCGAGTTTGGCCACATGGCCGGCGGCGGTTTGCAGTTGACCTTCAAATCGGGCGCCAACACCCTGCACGGTTCTCTCGAAGACCGGTTCCTTCGGACGCCTATGGTGCACCGGCACTATTTCCAGACGCTTGCTCAGCAGCCGTTCCGGTACGACGCGGTGGAAGGCACCTTTAGCGGCCCCGTGGTGTTCCCCAAGCTCTACGACGGGAGGAACAAGACGTTCTTCTTATACGGAATGGCGGCTCACATCGAGGACTGGTACTCCGAGAGCACCACGAGCGTGCCGTCCCTGGAAATGCTGGACGGCAACTTCTCCTTCGGCGGCCTGGGCTATCCGATCTACGATCCCAAGTCCATCCGCCAGGTCAACGGCGTCTGGACCAGCGACCCCATTGCGAACAACATTATCCCCAAAGCTCAGTGGGATCCGGTGGCCGTGGCCTTTCTGGCTAAGAACCCCTGGGTGAAGCCCAACAACGCGGGGACGGTGACCCCGACAGGGCCCAGCCAGAACTTGATTGCCGCGGGTGAGAAGCCGATCAAGAGGATCCGATTCGACATCAAGATCGACCACCAGTTCACCTACTCTCACAAGATGTTCGGTCGCTATTCCCACGCCTTCCATCGGGCAGCGCGCGGCAGTGACGATGTGCGTCTCGCCTGGCAGGACCTGGACGGCAACCGGCAACCTCAGCCCATCGACCTCAACAACGCTGTGATCAGCGACACCTATCTTTTGAGTCCGACGAGGTTCAACGATATCCGGGTTGGCTACAATCGCCGGCGGTACACGGGTGACTCCCTGACGTACGGCCAGGACTGGGCCAAACAGCTGGGGATTCCCGGCGTGGGGGCAGAGACATTTCCAAACTTCAACGTAGGGTACGGGTTCAACCCGGGTACCCGCGACTATTACGCGGGTGAGGAAATCACCCTCGCGGACAATTTCACGCAGGTTTTGGGTACACACAACCTCAAAGTGGGCTACGAGATGATCCGCGCGCGCTACAATCAGGCGGCCGGCGTGAATCCCTCCGGCAACTACACTTTCGGTGCCACAAGCTTCCCCGTCAACAAGCCGAACACCGGCAACAGCTTCGCGTCGTTCCTGCTGGGCTCGGTCACCAGTGCCAGTTTCACGCAACGATTTGCGAACTGGCTGCCCCGCTGGACCATGCACGCAGGCTATATCCAGGACGACTGGAAGGTGCGGCGGGGTCTGACGGTCAACTTAGGTCTGCGGTGGTCGTATGAGACGCCGTTCCACACTAAGTACGACCAGCAATCGCAGTTCGACCCCAACGCTACCGACGCCCTCACGGGGAAGAAGGGGGCTATGCTGCACCCCAAGGGCTACTTGGGCCGGAGCGACTTTAACAACTTCCAGCCGAGGTTGGGGCTCTCCTGGAATTTCGCCAACAGGTTCGTGTTCCGCTCTTCGTTCGGCGTGATGAGTCAGGACGTTCAGGCGGGTGGCAACTCCAACCAGAACTTCCAGGACTACAACGGGTCGTTCAACGTCTCGCGGCCGACGGGAGATCCGCGTCCGGCGTTTTTCCTTTCGCAGGGCCCTGGGCCGATCACTTACGCCACCGCGGCGGACGGAACCGTCCCCTGGGTCGGAACAAGCTACAATTCCAGAGCAGTCACCTGGCTTGATCCCGGCTTGCGCAACCCCTACATCATGAATTGGTCCGCCGGTATCCAGTGGCAATTCGCTTACAACTGGTTGGTGGAAGCTCGCTATGAGGGCAGCGCGGGGAACCGGCTCCTCGGCAGTTGGAACATCAACGAGATTCCACAGTCGATCACGCTCGGCGGCGACAGAGCCCTGCAAGATACCGTCTACGCGGCGCAGCAGAACTACAAGCCGTATACTCACTTCGGGAACATCTCGCTGATTTCCAACTTCAACCACAACACCTACCACAGCGGTTCTCTCCGGCTGGAACGGCGCCTCCATAACGGATTCACCATGACTTCGTTCTACACGTATGCGAAGGCCCTGGCGGGGTCTGACGGTGAAGGCGGCGGTGGAATCTCGTATTACAGCCGCAACCTGGAGAAGGCTCGCACCGGTTACGACGTCCGGCACCACTTCAACATCCAGGTCACCTACGACCTGCCGTTCGGCAAGGGCCGGCGGTGGCTGAGCCAGGCAGGGGTGTTGGACCACGCTTTCGGCGGTTGGGGACTCAGCATCAATGACACGCTCGACTCGGGCATGCCGAGCAGCGTAGGGTTCTCCGGCAGTCCCAACAAGTACCTCACCGGCACCCGCATTGTGCCGTTGACGACGATCGAGGACGCTCTAACGCCAAACTGGAGTATCGGGCCGAACCGTTTCCCGACCACGGCGCCGCCGCAGACCCCCTATCTGAAGGCCTCGTCCTTCGCCTATCCGGCGTCCTACACGACAGGTTTCCTGGGCCGCAACGTCTACGAGAGTCCCGGGATGCACGGCATGGGATTCGCGGTTAAGAAGACCTGGACCTTTAAGGAGCGGTTCAAGGCTACATTCCGCTTGGATGCTCACAATCTTCCGTTCAAGCAGCCTAACTTCAGCCGGCCTAACTCGACCTGGAATGCCGCGTCGCCGCAGCTTTTTGGCTATATCAGCGGTGCGCGCGGCGCGTGGTCGGAATACGGCTACAACCAGGCCACCATTCAATTAGGCGGCCGATTCGAGTTTTAATCCGCCGGAACTTAGGGGCACGCCGGCAACGGCGTGCCCCTGCAACTACTTAGGCGTCGACATGAGTGTCGACGCTGCACGCGTGGGCGCGTGCGCTACGTGGCGCGTGCCGGGCGGGAGCAAACGGTCCTTCACCGGATTCCGCTGTGCCTACTGCCGCGTTATCGATTCCTGCGGTCTTTCGTCTTTCTTCCAGCCCCGCTACTTCGCCTTCTTCGCGCGGGCCGGCGGCACCGCTTTCGTTATGCGCTTGCCGGCGCGTTTGGCGGCCCTGGCTGCATTTCCCACACCCAGGGTCACCGGTATGGGCTTCAACTCAAGGGTCGACTCGTAGCTCAGGGTCACCGGCGGCAAGAACCTCGGCTCCGGCGCCGGGTCGCAGCTCACGGTCAGCGGTACGGGCTTCAGCTCCAGCACGGGCTCGCAGTTCATGGGCGCCGGCATGAGCTTTGACTTCTTCCTTTTCATGTGTTCCCGCTCCGGGTGGACTTCCGCGCCTTCTTCGCGATCACCTTTCCGGATGCTTAGGCTCCCATTATCCCAGTTTCCCCCCAAGCGGCGAACCTGCAGTCGCTCTCGGGACGTCAGCGAGATCCGGGCCCAGGCTGGGGGTCGGACTCCGTGGTCGTGGCGGGGCCGTCGGCAAAGGCATCCGCCGGAGCGCGGAGCAGTTTTTGGAGGAGCCGGCTGGATGGGAGAGCGGACTCGACGAACTCCACGCCTTCGGCGGTGATCTCAAAGTCCGAGCCGCCCTGGCTGGTCAGGAGTTGCTTCTGCTTCAGATACCAGACCGTAAACAGCAGGTGCTCACGAGGGATCGTCATGAGCTGTTCGAACTCCAGCAGGGACAGGCCCGGCCTGTCCGGATTGATCCGCCGCCGATTGTACAGGAGGCAGAGCACGCCCAGCCGGCGGTTCTTCTCGGCATCGATTCCAACGACGAAGTCCTTGAGTTCAAAGATGGGCATAGGCCCTGTCTCTTGAAGACTGTACTCGGCGTCGTAGGCAGCCCGCTTAACGGGGTCGGACAGAACCCCATAGGCCTTCTGGAGAAGCAGGAACCTCTGGAGGTCGCCAGTTTGGGTGTTGTCGGGGTGGTAACGGGAAGCCAGGAGCCTGTACACGCGGTGGATCGTTTCCGCTTCCGCGGACGGACTGAGCTCCAGCGCAACGTAGTAATCCGCGAACTCCTCCTGAACCGATTCCTGGCTCGGTTCGCCTCTGGGATTGCGAAATTCGAGGGTAAGGATATACTTCGCCCCTTGCTGCTCACAGTCGCGGACCCAGGCGGCCGAGCTGAAACCCAGATCCGCCGAGTTCGCCTGAACGTAGGAGCCTACCTCCAGCCGGTCCGTCGATATGACCCTGACACGGGAGTCCGAGATGTCGAAAGCTCGAACGCTGGAGAAATGTTGGGCCCCGTTCCTCTCCTGCCAGGAGATGCCAACATCGGCGGCGATCAGTCGGCGGTTCTCTTTGGACGGCCCCTCGTTACTGTATGGCCCGCGCATCGGAAGAACTTCCACTTCACCATACACGAGTTCGACTCCCCCCGGGAGGCCGCGTGTCCCGCCATAGCCGCAAGCAGACCCTGAGACGAGCCGGGAGGGCGTGGACGAGGCCGCGGCATCGCCCCTACCTCCGCGGAGGGAGAACTACCGGTGGGACACAACTTGGGGCGAGTGATTTAGAGCACTTGCCGGCTCAGGCGTCTTCCTCGGCGGGATCCGGCAGGAGCACCGCCCCGAGTGGGTCCGGATCCCCGGCGCCTGTTTCGGCTTTGGGGCTGGTGGTCCCGAGCGTACCGGCTTCGAGCAACCTGTTGAGAATTGGGATACTCGTACAGTTCGATTCCACGTAATCGACGCCGAGCGCCGTCAAGGCCAAGGCCGAGTTGTCGCCTACGGCGATGAGCTTCTTGTTCTTGAGATACCAGATCGAGAAGTCCAAGTAATCGCGGGGGAAGCGCATCTGCGATTCAGCCTCCGCCAGTGAGACCTCCGGAGTTTGAGGGCTCACGCGGCGCCTGCGGTACAGCAGAGAAAGCAGCGCCAACCGGCGATTCACCTCGCCCTGGATGCCATCCATGAAATCGATGGACGGGGACAGCGGGATGGCCTGATCCGTCGAGTCTTGTCTGGCTATGTCGTATTCAGCGCGACGCTCCGGGTCAACCAAAGTCTCGAAAGCGCTTTGCAGCAGCAGAAACCTCTCGGGATCGCCCGTCTCCGGGTTGTCGGGGTGATAGCGGGCCGCCAGATAACGGTAGACCCGGTGGAGCGTGGCAGGTTCGGCTTTGGGGCTGATCTGGAGGAGCTCATAGTAGTCGACGGCTCCCTCAGCCGACGGTTTGAGCGTCTTCCTGGTTTCCTCGTCAAACTCCAGGCCGATTACATAGCCGACGTCGTAGCGGGTGCAATGTCGAACGATGCCGTGTCCTTTGGGATGCCCATCCGGTCCTTGAATGAACACCGATATGCCAAGGCTTAGTTCCACGGGAGACTTGATGCCAATTCCCGCATCCGAAATGTGGACCCCCTCCACCTGGGCCGCCTTCGTCAGGCCGTCCCGATCTTGCCAGGAGATGGAGTAGACCCCCCTCGCCGCACGCCTCGGATACCGCCGCATGTTCACTCGCATAAAGAATCCGCCTCACTCACCAGTCACGCGCCTTCGCCGCCCCGGCCGCTGTCCGCCTGCGCCGCCCTACATTGTACATCCAACCGCCATGGTGGGCTTCGCGCAAGAGGGCAAACCTGTAGTGTACAAGTACTGGACCGGCTTTGAATCGTGCAAGTTACCGCACCCGTTGCGCCGGGGTTCGCCGGACGTACTATATTGGATTCGTCGCCGCGCCGGGATACCGGTTTGACCGGGCCCTACGCGAGGCGGCAAGGAGAACCGTCATGATTCGAAATCTGGTCCTAGCCGGCGCGCTCCTGCTGCTGGTGTGCTTCTCTTCGGCCGCACAGCAGAGCGTGGTCTTCGACGGCGCCGAGTCCGAGCACAAGTGGGCGCTGAAGGATCTCAACCCCGGCCTGCCCGCGGATTGGACTGGCTACGACTACCTGGTGCTGGAGATGAAGGCTTCCTCGCCGCAGCGGTTCTATCTCGCCTTCTATACCAAGGACGGCGTGCAGCGCAGGCAGCTCCAGCCGCTGGCGAATGTCTGGATCCGCGCCGCGGTGCCCCTGCAATACTACCGGCAGCCCAACCGCGCCGGTTTCGATCTGGCGTCGGTGGGGAAGGTGCCGCGGAATTCTTTCTGGATCAGCACCGGTGGCGTTTACGGGCCGTTGAACGCGGTCGAGGCGATCGGGGTCACCATGCAGACGCCGCTCGGCAAGCCCACGCTCGAGATCCGCTCGGTGCGGTTGTCGAAAGACGATCCCGGCTCCGACATCCTGGATAAGAAGCCGGTGGTGGACGAGTTCGGCCAGTGGATCCCGGCGGACTGGCCGGGAAAGGTGAAGAGCCTCGACCAAATGAAGAAGGAGTGGGCCGCGGAGGAAGCCGGGCCTGGGCGCCGGCGATTTCGGCTACTGCAAGTACGGCGGCTATCTGAACACCAAGGCGAAAGCGACGGGCTTCTTCCGCGTCGAGCAGGTGGACGGCCGCTGGTGGTTCGTGGACCCGGACGGGCACCTTTTCTTTTCGACGAGTTCGACCGGCATTGGCAGCGGTGGGGGCGACGCGCGCTTGCAGGGCCGGGAGGACTACTTCACGGCACTGCCGCCGGTGGAGGCAACCACAGCGGCCGGACGCCGCCCGCAGACCGGCTTCTACGCGTGGAACCTGGCACGGCGGCACGGCAAGGATCTCGATGCAAAGTGGATCGATCTGGCGCTCCGGCGGTTGGAATCGTGGGGCATGAACACGATCGGCAACTGGAGCGATTCGCGGCTGTGGGAGGCGCACAGGAAGGCGTACGTGGTGAACCTGCGGGGGTGGGGGATGGAGACGGGCTACATGGGGATGCCGGACGTTTTCTCCGACGAGTTCCCCAAGATCGCCGACAAAGCGGCGGCCGAGCAGTGCGCGCCGCGAAAGAACGACCCGTATCTGCTGGGGTATTTCATCGCCAACGAGCCGCCGTGGCCGGGCCGGGAGTCGCTGGTGGTGGACATCATTCTGGAGCGGCCTCCGAGCGCGATCCAGCGTGAAGCCAAGGCGTTTCTGGCCGGCGGTGACACGCCGGAGCGGCGCAGCCAGTTCATCTATCGCGCGTTCGACAAGTACCTGGAGGTGATCAACGCCGCCATCCGGCGGCACGACCCGAACCATCTGAATCTGGGGCTGCGCTTCGGGGGCGGCGTTCCGCCGGCGGAGATGTTGCGCGCCTCGAAGACTTTCGACGTGTACAGCCTGAACGTCTACTCGACGTCGGTGAACCCGAAGGTCATGGAGCAAATCTACCAGGAGACGGGGCGGCCGATCATCGTGGGCGAGTTCCATTTCGGCGTGCCGGGCCGGGGTCTGGCCGCGGGGCTGGTACAGGTGCGCGACCAGGCGGAGCGCGGGGTGGCCTACCGGTATTTCGTGGAGCAGGCGGCGTCCTTCCCGGCGTTTATCGGATCGAGCTGGTTCCAGTGGGTGGACCAGCCCTCGACGGGGCGTAAGGACGGTGAGAACTACAACATCGGACTGGTGGACGTAACGGACCGGCCCTATCGGGAGTTGATCGAAGCGATGAAGACCACCCACCGCCGGCTCCAGGCGGTGCACTCGGGCAAACTGCCGCCCTTCGATGCCAGGCCGCGGGCGCAGTAAGCGCGAATCTACCTGGCGTTGGCCCAGTCGAGAGCCTGCCGAGCGACCTGTTCCACTTTGGCCCGTTGCTCCTTCTGGGCCGGTGCCGGCACCTGCACCGTCCGGGTGGGCCTGCCGGTCTCAATTCCGTCGAAGAGCGAACCCATCTCGCGGCGCGTTTCCGATGCGGGGACGAACTGGTCGAGATGAGCGAGCACTTCGGTTGCAGTCTTCTTCACCAGACCGGCAGCACCTTCAGGCGGCGCTTTCAAGCGCGGAGCCCAGGAGCAGAGCAGAAACTTGGCCATCGCATTGGACGGATCGCTTTGCAGCAATTCGCTGGCGGCGGCGAAAGCCTCGTCGCCCAACCCCGCAGAGTCGTACGCAGACGGCAGCAAACTCAGACGGGCTTGCGCGAGTTCGCTGGCAGGGTACAACTTCCGCCATTCGAGAAGCAGCTTCACCTTCTCGCTCGCATTGGACTCGCTCATAATTCGAGCGTAGAGATTGTACTCCGCGCTATCCGTCCACTTCGGTGCCGTCGTCTGGCAATGGGCGGGAAAGGCAAGGATCACGCAAAAAACTGCTGCCATGAGGCCGGTTCTCATCTCCCCTCCTCCTGTGGCTCGAGCTGTCCACAGTATACGCCTGGAGGCGAGCGCGTATAACTCCCCCCCGCGCGCTGTTGTCCGGAAGAGCTATGCAAGGGGGAAGACCGCTAGAGCCACTTTCCTGGCATGTCTCTGTCCGAGTGGCCATGCCATTCATCCGGCCAGGAGACTCGACACCTGGAGTTCGCCGCAGAAAACACAGGAGATGCACCGCGGAGGCGCGGAGAACGCAGAGAAGGTCCGAAGGAGGTCCCGCTCGGTTGCTGCGATTCCGGCCCTTTCGCCAGCCAGGTGATCCAGACCGTGAATGCGGCCAGCCCAACCACCGCGCCGATCACCAGCGGTCGTTTGACTTTGTCCATGGCACTACGAGCGGGTCAGGATCACCCGCCGGCCCTCGATGCGGAAGTTCTGCGAGAGCACGATGCGGATGGCTTCGCTGTATATGCGGTGCTCCTCCTTCAGGATTCGGGCGGAGAGCGTTTCCGCCGTGTCGTCGTCGCGCACCGGCACGGCCGCCTGTACGAGGATCGGCCCCGAGTCGAGGTTCTCGTCGACGAAATGCACCGTGCAGCCGGAGATCTTGACGCCGTGCTCGATGGCCTGGTGCTGCGCGTCCAACCCCGCGAACGACGGCAGCAGCGCCGGATGGATGTTCAGAACGCGCAACGGAAACTCGCGCACAAAGTAGGCGCTCAACAGGCGCATGAAACCCGCCAGGCAAACCAGGTCCACCGCGTTCTTCCGCAGCTCGGCGACCACCAGGCGGTCATAGGCCTCCCGCTCTATTCCTCGGGAGGGGATGCATACGGCATTGATCCCGCGGGCGCGCGCCGCATCCAGGCCCTTCGCTTCGGGCCGGTTGGAGATGACCACGGCGATGGAGGCGTCGATCCTGCCGCCAGCCACGTTGTCGGCGATGGCCTCGAAGTTCGAGCCGCGCCCCGAAAGCAGAATCCCCAGACGTTTCATGTGTAGATCACCCGTCTCTTCGCGCCGCGCGGCAGCGCAATCACGCGGCCGATCGTGCAGTGGGCCTCTTGCATGCCGTCGAGCAGGCGTCTCGCCTGGGTGGCCTTGGCGGCGGAAACCGCCAGAATCATTCCGATGCCGAGGTTGAACGTCCGCCGGTAGTCGTCCTCGGGAATGTTGCCGAGGCTGCGCAGCAACTCGAATACCGGCGGGATCTTCCAGGCGCCGGTGTCGATCTCCACCGCCAATCCCGCGGGAAGCATGCGCGGCGTATTGTCCGTGATGCCTCCGCCGGTGATGTGAGCCGCTCCCTTGAGCAGACCTTTTTCGTGGAGAGACTGGATCGCCCGCAGATAACTGCGATGCACCTTGAGCAATTCATCGCCGACGGTGCAGCCCAGGTGAGGGACGAAAAGATCGTGCGAAAAGCCGGCCACCTCGAACAGCAGCTTGCGGGCGAGCGAATAGCCGTTGGTGTGCAGTCCGGTCGAGGGCAATCCGAGGAGCACGTCGCCGGGCCGGATCGAGGCCCCGGTGATCATCGATCTGCGTTCGACGGCGCCCACGATGAAGCCGGCCAGATCGTACTCGCCGGGCGCGTACAAGCCGGGCATCTCGGCGGTCTCGCCCCCGATCAGGGCGCACCCGTTGGCCCGGCAGCCGCGCGCCAGCCCGCTGACAACCTGTTCCGCCACCGCCGCGTCCAGCTTGCCGACCGCGTAGTAGTCCAGAAAGAACAGCGGCCGGGCGCCCTGCACGGCAATGTCGTTGACGCAGTGGTTGACCAGGTCTTCCCCCACCGTGTCGTGCCGGCCGGTCAGGAACGCGGCCTTGAGCTTGGTTCCCACGCCGTCGGCCGAACTCACCAGGACGGGGGACTTCCAGCCGGAGAGGCGGAAGCCCGCGCCGAAGGTCCCGATGTCGGTGAGGACGCCGGGGCCGAACGTGGATCGGGCGTGTTTCTTGATGCGGGCGACGGCGCGAGCGCCCTCGTCGATGTTCACGCCGGCGTCTTTATACAGCAGAGGCTTTCGGGTCGCCATAGCAGGGTCTGACCCTACAGTATATCCAGGTGGCGCCAGGCGCTAGCGATCGGCTTCGCTGCGCTTGACCTGGGCCCGGCGGCGTCCCTGCGCCAAGTTCTCCGAAGCTTTCTGCCGGGCGGTCTGGCTCACCTCGATTTTGTTCACCACCTGCCGGGCCCCGGCGGTTCTGGCCATGCGGGTCGCCGCCCCCTTTCGCTGGACCACTTCGGTCTTCCCCTCGATAGTCGCCACCCCGCCCTGCACCCGGACCGTGAACTTGTCCAAACCCGATTTCGACTGCGCGAACCGGGCGCGGATGGCCTTCTCGAGTTCCACGTCGCTGATCTGTGGTTTGACTGCACCAGGCTGTTTAGGGGGAACCGCGCGCTGCTGCGCGGCCAGCGTAGCGAGTGCGGCTAGCAGGAGCGCAATGAATCGGTGTCGAGCGTACACTTCGGACCTCCAAGGAGAATAGTGCCTGGTGAGGTATAATTCGCTCATGTCAGTATCCGAAATTGATCGTAGGCAATTCTTGGGCAAGGCCGGCGGGAGTGCCGCGGCCATGACAGCGCTTTCATACTCGCGGGTTCTCGGGGCGAACGAGAAGATCGGCCTTGGCATCATCGGGGCCGGCGATCGTGGCCGCGGCGACCTGAACGGCTTCATGCGGAACACATCGATCGATGTCCTGGCCGCGTGCGACGTTTACGCCAATCAGATCGATCTGGTGAAGAAACGGGCCCCCAACGCCCAGGGCTTCGCAGACCACCGGAAGGTGCTCGACATGAAGGACGTCCAAGTCGTGCTCATCGCGACGCCGGACCACTGGCACTGTCCGATCGCCATCGACGCCCTGAACGCCGGGAAGGACGTTTACTGCGAGAAGCCGCTCTCTCTGACCCTCGACGAGGGGCCGCAGGTGGTCAAAGCCGCTCGCGTCAACAACCGCATCTGTCAGGTCGGGATGCAGCAGCGCTCCATTCCTCACTACCTCAAGGCCAAAGCGGAATACTTCGACACAAAGAAGATCGGGGATGTCCGCTTCGTGCGGACCTACTGGCACGGCAATACATACCATCTGCGCAAGGCCCCGGCGTCGCTCCAGAAGCAGCCCACCACTCTGGACTGGGCGCATTTCCTGGGACGGCTGAAATGGCGCGACTACGATCCGCAGCAGTACTTCAACTGGCGGGCATACCTCGACTTCGGCGGCGGGCAGATCACCGACCTGTTCACCCACTGGATCGACGTGGTCCACATGTTCATGGGGAAGGACATTCCTACGGCCGCCTCGGCGACGGGTGGCGTGTTGCAGTACAAGGACGGCCGCACGGCGCCCGATACAATTAGCGTTGGCCTCGACTACAGCGGCGATTTCATCGCCACGTTCGATGCCACGCTGGTGCCAGGCGCCCGCGGCGAGGGAATCGACTTCTACGGCACCCAGGGCAGCCTGTACATCGACCGGAGCCAGTATATCTACCGCCCCGTGGGCAGAAACGCGGAGGCGGTGACGGAGAAGGCGCCCCCGGGCGAGGGCACCAACTTCCACATCGACAACTTCCTGGAGTGCGTCCAGTCGCGGAAACTGCCTCTCGGCGACGTTCTCATCGGTCACCGTTCCGCGCAGGCTTCGCACCTCGGCAACATCTCCTACACCCAGCGGCGCCGGATCGATTTCGATCCCATCCGCGAGGAGATTCTGCCGCTTTGACCTGTGGCGCAGGCGCTTGCGCCTAGGTCGCGTCGGGATAAACCGGCGTGGAGTTGTGAATGAAAGAGCCATACAGGAATGGAATTGCGAATCCATCCTGACCCCGAACCATTTGAGGGCGGGCCGTAAGGCAATACGGTGGCGCACTTCACATCGCAAGTGCGACGCAAGCGCCGCGGAGTCGAAGACTCTAAGCATGAATGGAAACTGGGTGCCCTTTGGGCACGCGAGAACCGAGAAACCCTGTAGCCCATCCGCGGGCAGTCGGGAGCGGATCGGTGCATAGTACCGGCGAAGCGGTCGAACGAAGGCATATACTCCCGGAGGACTACGCGCTGCGGACAACTACGCCACGCGCAAACACCCGAAGTTGCAGCACTGGGTCTCGCGGCACAGTCGATTCCCTGTGCATTTCACACCGACGAGCTCTTCCTGGCTAAACATGATCGAGCGGTGCTTCCGCGATCTCACGCACAATCGACTGAAGCGCGCCCAGGAAGCCCTCGATAATATTCAATCCGTGTGACGCACTACACCAGCGGGACAGGCGAAGGAGCAAGTCCCACCGCCTGCTGTGGTATCTTCAAGGGTCGGGCGCGGGGTAGTTGCCCGCAGGCCGGCACTCGCCTTTTGGCCTTCCGAACAAGAGATAGAAATGTCCAAAGAGCGCAAGCATACTTCGTCGCATCCCCCCGCCGTGATTGCCGAGGGCAGGACGCTGGGAGTTGTCGGGGCCGGCGTCATGGGGCAGACCCTCATCCGGGGCATCCTGACGAGCGGCGTGATTCCCCGTGACCGGCTGTGGGCGGGCGACAAGAACGCTTCCGCCTGCGAGAAGGCGGGGAACGCCCTCCAGATCCCCGTCGAGGTGGATTACCAGGCGCGGGTGCCCGGCGCGGATCTGATCCTGATCTGCGTCAAGCCTGCCGATGCCGGCCGCGTGCTAGCGGCCTTGAAAGACGCGCGGTTGCGCCCGGAAACATTGCTCATCTCCATCCTGGCCGGGGCTTCGACCGACCACCCTCGAGTCTCTCCTGGGCACAGACAACCCCGTCGTGCGGGCCATGCCCAACACGCCCGCTATCGTCGGCGAGGGGATGACCGTGGTCTGCGGCGGTCGCAACGCCACCGAGGCGCATCTTTCCCGCGCGCGCCAGATCTTTGAAGGAGTCGGCAAGTGCCTGCCGGTCGACGAGATTCATTTCAACGCCATCACCGCACTGAGCGGCAGCGGTCCCGCCTATCAGTACTTGATCATGGAAGCATTGGCCGATGCCGGTGTGCGGGTTGGGCTGCCCCGGCAGTTGGCGCTCACCCTGGTCGCTCAGACTGTTCTGGGTTCGGCCAAAATGGTCCTTTCAACGGGCCGTCACCCGGCTTCGCTTCGCGACGATGTCACCACGCCGGCGGGTTGTACGATTGGCGGTCTGCTCATGCTTGAGGACGGTCGAATCCGCTCGGTCCTGGCGCGCGCCGTCGAGGAAGCCACCAGGATCGCGGCGCATTTGGGACCTGCGGCCGCCAAGCCCCAGGACACTTCGGGGTCTCACCGCGCGGGCCACTGATCCAATCCGTCCATGACCAATCCCGAATCCAGCATGCACGCCGACGAACTCATCGCACTCGAAGACCGCTGGGGGGCGCACAACTACCTGCCGTTGGATGTGGTCGTCGAACGGGCCTCCGGCGCCTGGGTCTATGGCGTCGATGGCAAGCGCTATCTGGACTGCCTCAGCGCCTACTCCGCGCTGAACCAGGGGCACTGCCATCCGCGCATCGTGCAGGCGCTTACGGATCAGGCCGCGCGCGTCACCTTGACCTCACGCGCCTTTCGCAACGATCAACTGCCGCGATTCACCGAGGAACTGGCCCGCTTGTGCGGCATGCAGATGGTGCTGCCGATGAATACCGGCGCCGAAGCGGTGGAAACGGCCATCAAGGCGGCGCGCCGTTGGGGCTACACCCGCAAGTCCATTCCCCGGGACCAGGCCGAGATTATCGTCTGCGAACACAATTTTCATGGACGGACCACGACCATCACCGGCTTTTCCTCCGAAGCGGACTATCGCGACGGTTTCGGCCCATTCACACCCGGCTTCGTGGTGGTGCCTTTCGGCGACGAGGCGGCTCTCGAACGCGCCATCACGCCGAACACGTGTGCCTTCCTGTTTGAGCCGATCCAGTGTGAGGCGGGCATCCTGATCCCGCCCGACGGGTACCTGAAAGCCGCGGCCGGCATCTGCCGCCGCCAGCGGGTTCTCCTGATGGCCGACGAAATCCAGACCGGCCTGGGAAGGACCGGCCGGTTTTTGGCCTGCCAGCACGAGGGCGTTGTGCCGGACGTCCTGATCCTTGGCAAAGCGCTCTCGGGAGGTGTCTATCCCGTATCGGCGGTGGTTTCGAGCGCGGAGATCCTGGGGGTGTTTCGTCCCGGCAGTCACGGCAGCACCTACGGCGGGAATCCTCTGGCCTGCGCCGTGGCGCGGGCGGCGCTGCGGGTGATCGAGGAGGAGCGGCTGGCGGAGCGCTCGGCGGAGCTGGGCGCCTGGGTATTGGAAGAACTGCGCCGCATCCACCACCCGCACATCCGTGAGATCCGCGGCCGCGGGCTTCTCGCGGGCATCGAACTGACGGTACCCGCGCGTCCCTATTGCGAACGATTGAAGGACTTGGGTTTGCTCTGCAAGGAGACCCACGACTTCGTGATTCGCCTGGCCCCGCCGCTCATCACATCGCGCGAGGACCTGGGCTGGATGCTGGCCCAGTTGCGCGCTGTCTTCGAGCGTTGAGCCGCACGCGGCGCGGTTCTCAGGATCGAGACGTGCTACAATGTAACTACGTTTGATTCGCCCGCAAAACGTGGCCCAAGCACCTTTCTGCCCCGTCTAGCCTGCCGTCAAAACGGAAGGAGCTTGCATGAAGAGTATTTTCGTAGGAAACCTGGATTTTAACGCCACTGAAGAATCGGTTCGCGGTCTATTTGCGCCTTATGGCGCCATCGAGCGCGTCAACCTCGTCACGGACCGCGACACCGGTCGCTTGCGCGGGTTCGCTTTTGTCGAAATGACGGACTCCGCGGAAGCGGATAAGGCCATCGCCGAGCTGAACGGTACGATCTTGGGTGACCGCGCGTTGAACATCAACGAAGCGAAGCCGAAGACCGATCGAGGCCCGCGGCGCTCCCAGGGCTCGCGCTACTAGGCTCGCTAGCCGAGCCGACCGGCGTTGTCAGCCCGCCGGAGAAAGGAACAGGAGCTTTTTATGGCTTCACGTTCGCAGACTACATTCAAGAAACGCCAGAAAGAGCTTGCGCGGCTGGAGAAGCGGCAGGAGAAAGCCGCAAAGCGACTGCAAAGCAAGGTTGTGAAGCCCCTCGCGGAGGCTACCGCGGATGCTGAGGCGGAAGCCATCGCGAATGCCGAAGCGGAATCCAGTATGGGCGTCGAATAGCACCGAGGAAGAGGAAACCGCCGGCATCCAGCCCTGATCCGGCGTGTCCCAGGGCTTCCGGGTTGGCAGGATCTCGCTGTCCTGTTAGTACAGTGCGGGGGCGGGACGAGTGCCGGGGTTCATACCCGGCCGGAGGAACTGGCGATGACTGGCAGGATCAAAGCATTGGGCCGGGGCAATAGCTCGGGCGTCATTCGCGCTGAGAACGGGCGGAGCGTCCCCTTCGACGCATCGGCGCTGCTGGCGTACGATGTCGGGTGTCTCGCCGAGGGCCTCCTGGTAACGTTCGATATGGAGGGCGGCTACGGGCCCCGGGCTGTGAACGTCTGCGTCCACAAAGAGCACGTCGCGCGCCGGCCGGCCCTGGCCGGACAGCAGAGCGCTTGTCTTCGATACCTGGGCTTCGAGCAGGCACAGAACGTGCGTGCCTACAGGTTTGAACGACTCCTTCCGGGCGAGGAGACGACGACGCTGCTGGTATCCGCGGACATGACCCTTTTCGCCCGGCACCACGTGGCGCTGCAAGAGGGCCCCGGTCTGTGCCTGCACCTGCTGCTGGCGGCAGGGCCGGACGACCCGCCCGTTCAGCAAGTGGCACGTCCGGAAGCGGGTGGCCTCACGCTCACGGAACAGGATTTGCTGGCCCATTTGGCCGCCCACCCCGCTCCCGGCAGCAAGGCGCGCCGGAAACGCGCCGCCGCCGCCTCCGCGGCCTAGCCGGCATCCAGGCGAAAGCGTCCGTCCTACCACAGAGCCTTGCCAAGAATTTTGATCCTGCGAGCTCTTTCGTTCGTCTATACAATTATGACCACGCAAATTGCCCGCCCTGTCGACGAATTCAGGCGCCTGCGCGTGGCCTACGAGGAGGCCTTCCACGGCTTCGCCGCGCAAGTCCGCTTTGTCCAGTCGATCACTTCAAGGCGGGGTACCGGCGATGCCGCGGTAAAGGCCGCGCAGGACCTGCTCGAGCGTGCCCAGAACGCCTACCGCCAGACGCGCGACTCCCTGGCGCGGTTCATCCTGGCCCGCGGAGCATCCACACCAGTTAGTGCACGACGTTGATGGAGCCGCCAATAATCTTGCCGCGATTCTTGTCGCGCAAGACGACTTCGACTTGGTGCCGCTTGACGTGCCGCTGCCGCGCCCCCCGGCAGCCTCCAATCCGGTGATAGTTCACCCAGGCCCAGGCCAGCGTGAGGCGCCTGTGCGGTGGCCGTCGCGGCGCAGAGGAAGAGGACAATCTGTCGCGTAGATGGGGCCTTTGCGGGCGAGTATCTCACATCCGCGAGGCCGCCGCCTGCCGGTAGCGACCCCGCAGGCCGTTCCAGCGGATGCGCACGAGGTCCAGGAACATGTTCAGGCTGTCGCGGAACATGCTCACCTTGGTTCCCTCGGAGTGGCTCCAGCGGACCGGAACCTCCAGCATGCGATAGCCGAGCTGCCGGGCGATGAAGAGCACCTCCACATCGAACCCGAACCGCTCCAGCCGCTGCCGCCCGAAGACCTCGCGCGCCGCCTGCGCCTCGAACAGCTTGAACCCGCACTGTGTGTCGTGCAAACGCAGCCCCGTCAGCAGCCGCATGCAGAGGTTAAACACCCGCCCGGCGGTCTCGCGGAACCCGGACTGATGGACTTCGATCAGCGACCGGTCCAGCGCGCGCGAGCCGATCGCCACCGGGACGCCGCCCTCGCGCGCCGCCGCCAGTAGCTTGTCAAGCTCTTCGATTGGCGCCGAAAGGTCCGCGTCGCTGAAGAGAATCCACTCGCCCCGGGCCTCCATCACGCCGTGGCGCACCGAGTAGCCCTTCCCGCGGTTGCCGGGGTTCTCGACCAGGCGCACTGCGGCGTGCGTGGCGGAGAACTCCCGCACCAGGCGTGCCGTGCCATCCGCGGAGCCGTCGTCCACGACGATGACCTCGGCGAACCGCCAGTCCCTTCGCGCCAGGTATGCCAGCACAGCGGTCAGCGTGGCCGTGAGCCGCCGTTCTTCGTTGAAGGCCGGAATAACGATGGAGATGGAGTCCAAGGCTCAATTATAATGGGTGATCCCCCTATAGGAGACACGCTTGTCCCTCGAAGACGAACTACTCGCGCAACGCCTTGATCGGATTCGTGAAATCGAAGCTCTCGGTTTCCGCCCTTACGGCAGCCGTTTTGAGTTTACGCACACCATCCCTCAAATCCTCTCCGCCTTCGGCTCGAAGACCGCCGAGGAACTGGCCGGGCCCGTCCCCGTGCGCATCTGCGGACGTATCCAGACCCTGCGCCGAATGGGCAAAGCCGGCTTCGCGCATCTTCTTCAGGACGGCGAGCGCCTGCAAGTCTACGTCAAGAAGGATGCTGTTCCGGATGCCGACTTCACGCTCTACGGCCTCCTCGACATCGGCGACATCATCGGCGCGGACGGCTACCTCTTCCGCACCAGGACCGGGGAGCTGACGGTGCACGTCGAGAAGCTCACTTACCTATCCAAGACGCTGCTGTCGATGCCGGAAAAGTGGCACGGCCTGGAGGACGTGGAGATCCGGTACCGCCAGCGCTACCTCGACCTGATCGCGAACCCCGACGTGCGGCGCGTCTTCATCACGCGCAGCAAGATCATCGCGTCTATCCGGCGCCAGCTCGAGGAACGCGGCTTCATCGACGTCGAAACGCCGATGATGCAGCCGCTCTACGGCGGCGCCGCGGCGCGCCCGTTCGTTACCCACCACAACACACTCGACATGGACCTCTACCTCCGCATTGCGCCGGAGCTGTACCTCAAGCGGCTGGTGGTGGGAGGCTTGGAACGCGTCTACGAGATCAATCGCAACTTCCGCAATGAAGGCGTCTCCACGCAGCACAATCCCGAATTCACAATGGTCGAGTTTTACCAGGCCTACACCGACTACCAGGGGCTGATGGACCTGTCCGAAGAGCTGCTCCGCCAGGTGGCGCTGGATGCCACGGGCGGCGCCGTCGTCGAGTGGGACGGCCATCGCATCGACTTCGACAACATCCGGCGCGTGAGCCTCCCGCGGGCCGTCATCGAGCATTGGAAGGACGGCGAGCCACCCACGCTCGAACAACTCAAGGACCGCGAGTGGCTGCAAGCGCGGTCCGCCAAGGGCTCCGCGGGCGAGGCCCTGGTGGATCTGTTCGAGCGATATGCGGAGCGCGAACTGATCCAGCCCACGATCGTCTACGACTTCCCGGTGGAGACGTCGCCGCTCTCTAAGAGCAAACCCGGCGAACCGGGGGTCGTGGAGCGCTTCGAGATTTACATCGCCGGCATGGAGATTGCCAACGCCTACACCGAGTTGAACGATCCGCAGGAGCAGCGGCGCCGCTTCGATATGCAGCTCGCCATGCGCGAGAAAGGCGACGAGGAAGCCCACCAGATGGACGAGGACTTCCTGCGCGCGCTGTGCTACGGCATGCCGCCCACTGCCGGCGAGGGCATCGGCATCGACCGCCTCGTCATGCTGCTGACCGGGTCGCGCTCGATTCGCGACGTGATCCTGTTCCCACTATTGCGCCCCGAGGAGCCCATCGGGCTTACCGAGCGCCTGCGGGCTTTCGATGCCGTCTGAACCGCGCGCGGCGGCCGGCGGCCTGGACCGCTTCGAGTTCTTCGTGGCGCTGCGCTATCTGAAGGCCAAGCGCAAGCAGGCTGTCATTTCGATCATCACGGTGATCTCGGTCGCCGGCGTGGCGGCCGGCGTGATGGCGCTGGTGGTCGCGCTGGCGGTCAACAATGGCTTCCGGAACACACTCCAGCGCAGCTTGCTGGGGGCCACTGCGCACGTGACGGTCATGGAGAAGCAGCCCGGCACCGGCATCGAAAACTGGCGCGATCTGGTTGCCAAGCTCCGTGCGCTGCAGCACGTCGTCTCGGCGGAGCCCAGCCTCTATGCCCCCGTCTATCTCTCGGCTCCTCTCCAGTCTGAGGGGGCCGTGCTCAAGGGCATCGAGATCGACCAGGCTCAGCAGACCAATGGCCTCGCGCAGTACATGAAGAAGGGCTCGCTTCGAGACATCGCCCGCTCGAAGGATTTCCCAGGCATCGTGCTCGGCTCGCGCCTCTCGGAGCGGACCGGGCTTTTGTACAACAGCGTGGCGACGGTCATCAGCCCGCAAGGAGAGATGACACCGTTCGGGACGAACCCCACCTACTACAAGTTCCGGGTCGTCGGACTGTTCGAGACCGGCTTCTATGATCTCGACGCTGGGTGGGCCTTCACCTCGCTCGGGACCGCACAGCGAGTCCTCGGGCTCAACGACGTTGTGAACGCCATCGAAATGAAGATCGACAACGTCGACCTCGCACCGCAGGTGGCCAAGGAGGCGAATCGCCTCACCGCCCCCAAACTCGGCGCCACGACCTGGATGGAGCAGAATCGCCAGATCTACGCGGCGCTGCGGATGGAGAGGATCGTCATCATTATCACGATCGGCCTTATCGAGTTGGTGGCGGCGCTCAATATTTTGATTGCGCTGGTCATGCTGGTGATGGAAAAGTATCGGGACATTGCCGTGCTTATGTCCATGGGGGCGCGGCGGGAGCAGATCCGCCGGATCTTCGTCTATCAAGGATTGCTCATCGGCACGGTGGGAACCGCTATCGGCCTGCTGGCCGGCTACACGCTCTCGTTCCTGGCGAACCGGTACCAGTGGCTGCGCCTGGATGAAGAGGTCTACTCGCTCCGGTTCGTGCCGTTCGAGCCGCGCTGGGTGGACGGCCTGTGGATCGCCGCCGCGGCCATCCTGGTGAGTTACCTGGCCACGCTCTATCCATCGCGCAATGCCACGAGGATCTCGCCCGCCGAGGCATTGCGTTACGAATGAAGGGCCGGGTGACACTTAGTTTTCCCAGCGAAAATGGCGTCGAGATGAGTCTCGACGCGGCACGCGTAGGCGCGTGCGCTACAACGGATGGAGGGGGGGAACGTGTGCGGGATCGCCGGGTTTACGCATAGGAAGGGTGTCGCCGGGCGCGGCATCATCGCATGCGCCACCCGCACGCTGGAACATCGGGGACCGGACCAGCAGGGAACCTATGAGTCGCCCGCTGTGTCTCTGGGCGCGGTCCGGCTGAAGATCATCGATCTCGCCTTGGGCGATCAGCCCATGTTCAGCGAGGACCGCGACACGGTCATCATATTCAACGGCGAGATCTACAACCACGCCGAGCTGCGAGCGGAGCTCGATGGGCTCGGCCATCGCTTCCAGTCCCGTTGCGATACCGAGGTCGTGCTGCGGGCCTACCTGGAGTGGGGCCGCGCGTGCCTGCCCAAGCTCCGCGGGATGTTCGCGCTGGCCATCTGGAAGGAGTCCGAAAAGCGGTTGCTGCTGGCCCGGGACCGCATGGGCATCAAGCCGCTGTACTACATCCGGCGGGGAGGCGAACTTCACTTCGGCTCGGAACTGAAAGCCATTCTGGCCCACCCCGATGTGGAGCGCAGGATCAGTCAGGCGGGACTGAGTTACTATCTGAGCCTGAACTACGTCCCCACGCCATACACGCTCGTGGACGGCATCGTCAAACTGCATCCGGGGCACTGGCTGGAGTGGCGCGATGGCGAAATCGAATCGGATGCTTACTGGAGGCTCCAGTTACAGCCTCAGAGCAAGTGGACGCTCGACTCCGCCAAGGAGCAACTCGACGAGTTGCTCACGTCGGCGGTGCGGGAGCACCTCGTCGCGGACGTGCCTCTGGGGGTGTGGGCCAGCGGGGGGCTGGATTCGTCCACGATTCTCCACTACGCTGCCCAGGTCTGCCCGGACCGGCTGAAGACGTTCTCGGTCTCCTTCCGAGGCCGGAGCTTCGACGAAAGCGAGTACTTCCGGCTGGTCGCGTCCAAGTACGGAACCGACCACCACGAGTTCGACCTGAATCCCGGCGAGGATTTGAGCGCCGCCATCGAAGAGTTGGCCTACTATTCCGATGAGCCCAGCGCCGACGCCGGCGCGCTCCCCGTCTGGTTCCTGTCCAAAATGTGCCGGCGTCACGTCACCGTCGCCTTGAGCGGGGAGGGCGCCGACGAGCTGTTCGGCGGATACGTCACCTACACCGCGGACGCCCTTGTCGAGCCTCTACGCCGGGTGCCGGCGGCGCTGCGGCGGGCGGCGCTCGGCGCGCTGCGCTGGTGGCCGGCGTCCAACGACAAGGTCAGCTTCGAGTACAAATTGAAGCGGTTTCTGGCGGGTTCGCTGCTCTCCCCCGACGAGGCCCACGTCTTCTGGAACGGAGCTTTCAGCGTGTCCGAGAAACGTGACATGTGCGCTTTCGAGGAGCACCCTTCGATCCAGAGACTGTTCGAGAGGCTGCCGCGGGAGGCCGGGGAGGCTGGCAAAATCAACCGCTACCTGTGGTTCGACCAGCTGTGCTACCTTCCCGACGACATCCTGAATAAGTGCGACCGCATGAGCATGGCGCACTCGCTCGAAGTCCGGCCGGTGTTTCTGGATCACCGCCTCGTGGAATTTGCGGCTTCTCTGCCTGAGAATCTAAAGGTTCATGGTTCCACCTTGAAGTACGTTCTGCGGGAGCTGATGAAGGACAAGCTCCCGGGGGCCGTGCTTACGCGCAAGAAGGAAGGCTTCGACATTCCCACGCACGATTGGTTCCGCGGCCCGCTGCGCGCCCTACTTCTCGATACACTGTCGGAGGAGGCGGTGGCCCGCAGCGGGCTGTTCCGACCGGGGAAGGTGCAAGCGCTCATCCGTGCGCATCTCGATAGAAAAGCGAATCTCGGATATCACCTATGGGGACTGTTGATCCTGTTTCTCTGGATAAAGCGATGGCGCATCGAGACGGCGCCCGGAATCCGGGCGGAGCAGGAAATGTTGCGAGGCACGGCCCCTACGAGCTGATCGTCATCCTGGTGGCTGCGGCGATCTTCTTCGGCTGCAGCGTCAGCCCGCCCTCGCTGATGGACGATGTCGACGCGGTGCAGGCCCAGATCGCGCGCAACATGCTGGAGTCGGGTGACTGGGTGACGGCGCGTCTGGATGGCGTCGCGTATCTTGAGAAGTCTCCACTTCCCTACTGGATGACGGCAGTCTCGTTCATGGTTTTCGGGGTCCACGACTGGGCCGCGCGGATTCCATTTGCTATGGCGGCGGTGCTGTTGTGCTGGATCACGGCGCGCTTTGGCAGGTGGGCATTCGGTGCGCGCGCCGGCATGGCAGCGGGCCTCGCCCTGGCCTCCTGCGTAGGGTTGTTCCTGTTCACCCGCATCCTGATTCCGGATGCGATGCTGACGCTCTCGCTGACTCTGGCCATGTGGAGCCTGTTGCGTGCGCTCGATGAGGAAGAACCGCGGCCGCGATGGTGGGCCTTCCTGCTGGCCGCGAGCATCGGAGTGGGGTTACTGCTGAAAGGCCTGATCGCGGCGCTGTTCGTGGCCGGCGGTGGCGGGCTCTACCTTCTGTTCACGAAGCAACTCTTCCGGCGCCGCACCTGGCAGCGGATCAGACCCTTTAGCGGGACGCTCGTCATCCTGGCGATCGCCGCCCCGTGGCACGTGCTGGCTACGTTGCGGAATCCGCCCTACTTCGACTTCACGATGCGCAGCGAGCCAGGCGTCTACCACGGCTTTTTCTGGTTCTACTTCCTGAATGAGCATGTGTTCCGCTTCCTGAACATGCGCTACCCGCGGGACTACAACACGGTCCCCCGCGCGCTGTTCTGGCTCCTGCACCTGGTATGGCTGTTTCCCTGGAGCGCTTTCCTTCCGGCAGCGCTGCGGCTCAATTACAAGCCCGTCGATCGCGCGGGACGAACGCGCCTGCTCCTGCTGTGCTGGGCGGGATTCATTCTGTTGTTCTTCACCTTCTCGACGACGCAGGAGTACTACTCACTGCCCTGCTATCCGGCGCTGGCGCTGCTCATCGGGTCGGCCGCGGCGGCGGACGGCGCATGGATTCGCGGAGGTTTGCGGGCGATCTCGGTGGTCGCTGCTCTGGCGGCGACGGTCATTGGGACTTTGCTATTTCTGGTTTGGAACACGCCGGCGCCGGGTGACATTTCCGTGGCGCTGACGCAAAATCCGGAGCTTTACACGCTTTCTTTGGGGCACATGACCGACCTCACGCTGCGCTCCTTCGCGTACCTGAAACTGCCGCTGGGAGTGGCGGGTCTCGCCTTCCTGGCGGGCGCCATTGGCGTGTGGCGGCTGAAGGGAGCGCGGGCGCTGGTGGCGGCGGCTCTGATGATGGTCCTCTTCACGCAGGCTGCGCGGCTGGCGCTGGTGGTCTTCGATCCCTACCTGTCTTCGCGGCCCCTGGCCGAGGCGTTGCGGCGCGCCCCGGCGGGCACGCTGATTGTGGACGATCAGTACTACGCTTTCTCGTCGGTGTTCTTCTATACCAACCGGCGCGCATTGCTTCTGAATGGCCGCGTCAACAACCTGGTGTACGGCTCCTATGCGCCCGGCGCGCCGCAAGTATTCATCGACGACAGCGAGTTTCAGAGGCGCTGGGCCGGTTCGGGGCGGTACTATCTGGTGGCGGCGGACACGGCCCGGCCGCGCCTGGAGGGTCTGGTGAGCCGCGCGTCCCTGCGCGTGCTGGCGGCCGCGGGCGGCAAGAGCTTGTTCACAAACCGGTGATCGCGAATGAGAATCGTCGTTGACGCCACGCCTCTTCTGCTCCGCAGCGCCGGTGTGAAAACCTACACCTACAACTGGATACGCCACATGCGGCGGTGTTCCGGCGAGGACACGGTGCTGGCCTGGCCCTACCTGGACGTTGGCGGCGAATATTCGCACGAGGAATCCATCGTGGGTCGCGGCGGCACGTTGGCGCGGCTGGTCCTGTTGCAGGCCGCCAACTATTCGGGACTTCCCCTGCTCGACTGGATGGGGCCGCGCGCCGACGTGTTTCACGCTTCCCACCAGTTAAGAAACCCGCCGCGGCGGGCCAGGCTTACGGCCACCTTGTACGACATGACCTGCTGGCTGGTGCCGGAAACGCACCATCCGCGCAATGTCCAGGCATCGCGGTTGTTCGCCGACCGCGTGATGCGCCGGGCGGACGGCCTGATCGCGATCTCGGACAGCACCCGCAACGACGCCGTGCGGATTCTGGGCATCCCTGCCGAAAGGATCGAGGTGATCTATCCGGGCATCGCGGGGGCTTACTTCTGGGCGACTCCCGACGATGTGCGACAGGCGGCGGCGAAGTACGGTCTCTCGAAGCCATACGTTTTGTTCGTGGGCACGGTGGAACCCCGAAAGAACATTGACGCGCTCCTGGACGGCTGGGCGCTGCTGGCGCCCGCGCTGCGCGAGGACTTCGACCTGGTGGCCGCCGGCCC
This sequence comes from Bryobacteraceae bacterium, assembly GCA_963801345.1. Lineage (GTDB taxonomy): Bacteria > Acidobacteriota > Terriglobia > Bryobacterales > Bryobacteraceae > CAWDER01. The sequence continues at coordinate 209,067 of CAWDER010000006.1, read as the reverse complement.
CACCGGCTGGGGCAACACGCAAACGCTGGAGCGGTTGCGCGCGGGGGACGCCGGCGTCAAGTATCTAGGGTACGTGCCGGAGCGGGATTTGCCGGGAATCACGGCGGGCGCCACGGTCTTCGTCTACCCGTCGTTGTATGAAGGCTTCGGGTTGCCATTGGGACAGGCGATGGCGGCGGGGGTCCCGGCGGTCACCTCCAACGTTTCCTCAATGCCCGAGGTGGTTGGCGCCGCGGGCTTACTGGTGGATCCGAGGAGTCCGGCGGACATTCGTGGGGCGATAGGGCGCCTGCTCGAATCCCGGGACCTGCGCGACGTACTGGCCGGCCGTGCACGCGCGCGGGCGCGACGATACCGGTGGGAGGTCTGCGCCCGGCAGTCGCTCGCGTACTTCCGCAAACTCGCGGGCTAACCCTTTCCTCGGAGCACGGACTCGTACGCGTCAATCACCTCGGCGGCGGGGCCCAGCCGCTTGACGCCTCCGTGATCGAGCCAGACCGCCTTGGTGGAAAGTTGCCGCAGGGTGTCCATCGCGTGGGAGGCGCAGATCAGCACGCGGCCCGCCCTCTTCAGTTCCATGATCCGAGCGATGCACTTGGCCTGAAAAGCCTGGTCGCCCACGGCCAGAACCTCGTCGATCAGGAGGATGTCCGGGTCGACGGCCATGGCGACCGAGAATGCCAGTCGCAGGGTCATACCGGCGGAGTACGTGCGCAGCGGCTCGTGGATGAAGTCCCGGATGCCCGAGAAGTCCACAATCTCGTCGAACTTCTCGTTGGCTCGCCGGCGCGAGAAGCCGAGGAGGGCGGCATTCAGCCGGACATTTTCGGCGCCCGTAAGATCGGCGTGAAACCCGGAGCCTAGCTCCAGCAGAGCCGCCACCCTTCCGTTGACCTCGAGGCTGCCGGAGTCCGGCCAGGACAATCCCGCGATCACGCTGAGAAGAGTGCTCTTGCCCGCGCCGTTTGGCCCCACCAGACCGAGGCAGTCTCCCTCTTCCAGTTCCAGGGAGACGTCCTTGAGGGCGTAAAAAAGCTCGTGAGGGGCCGGGCGCAGCCGGCTAAACAGGAGGCTCCGGATGAACTGGCGCGAAGCGGCCCGCGAGTAGGTCTTGACGATGGACTGTAGACGGACGACGCTCATGACATCACAAGTAGTCGGCGAACCTGCGCTTCAGACGCCCAAACACAACCAGGCCCAGCACCATGGACAGGGCCGAGACGAAGAACAACTTGTAGAGCAGCGAAGAAGGCGGCGCAGTCCCGTCGAGCAGAATGTTGCGGCATGCCTGCACCACCGCCGCAATCGGGTTGTACCAGTACAGGGGCTGGAAGCGAATCGGGATGTTGACGGGGAGATAGAAGATCGGCACCAGCCAAAAAAGTACAGTGTTCGCGGATTCCACGACGTAGCGGACGTCCCGGAAGTAAACGTCCAGGGCGGCGGTAACCAGCGAGAGCCCGCACACGAATACTATCTGAAGGGCAAAGACCAACGGCAAAAGCGCCCAGTAGCGGTTGATCCTGTAGCCGGCGAAGAAGACCACGGTAATCAACAGGGCAATCTGAATTACATAGTGGATGCAGTTGGCCAAGACCGTCGAAATGGGGACGACCTCCCTCGGCAGGATGACCTTCTTCACAAGCTGGGCGTTGCCGTATACCGACAAGGTTCCGCTCACCCAGGCCACTGAGAAGAAGTTGAAGGGGATGATGCCGCAGAGCACGAAAACGGGGAAGTTAGAGGTGCCGGGGTTGGGGAAAATTTTGGTGAAGACGAAGGTGAGCACCGCCATCATCACCAGGGGGTTCAGCAAGGACCAGAAGACCCCCAGCGACATGTTGCGATAACGGATCCGGAAATCCCTCAGGACGAGATTGCCTAAGAGGAAGCCGTAGTTGCGGTTGTGCATAGCAAACGGGACAAACGGCGGCACGCGCCAGTCGAGGCCTGCGCTCCGAATCTAAGCAGTCTACCACGCCCCCGGCCTGGCATATCCGAAAATTCTCCCGAACTTTTTCGATACTCAGACGTCTTTATGATAAGATGTCTCAGTATGTCAAAGACCGACTCTCTCCAAGGTTCGCTCGATCTGCTCGTATTGAAGATCCTCTCGCGGCGGCCGCGCCTGCACGGCTACGCCATTATGACCGCGATTCAAGACCTCTCCGGCGAAGTGCTCCGCGTCGAGGAAGGCTCGCTCTATCCGGCGTTGCACCGGATGGAAGAAGCTGGCTGGGTTCGCGCCGAGTGGGTCACGAAAGACAACGGACGGCGGGCGCGCACGTATGAACTGACGGCGGCGGGCAAGAAGCAACTGGCGGCCGAAGAGTCGCGCTGGCAGAAGGCGACATCGGCCGTGAATCTCGTCTTAAGGACGGTCTGAAATGTCGTGGTGGTCGCGCATCGCAAATGTTGGTCGCGGCGATCGTCTGAGCCGCGAGATCGACGAAGAGCTCGAGTCGCACATCGCTGAAGCAATCGCGCGGGGCCGGGATCCCGCCGAAGCCCGGAGAGCGTTCGGCTCCCCGCTGCGGCATCGCGAAGAGAGCCGCGATGTCAGAATCGTCGCCTGGCTCGATTCGCTGCGTGCCGACACCATCTTTGGCTGGCGGCAGCTCATGAAGAACAAGGTGGCTTCCGCCGCGGCCGTCCTGTCGCTGGCGCTGGCGATCGGGGCGTGTACATCGGCATTCCGGCTCATCGACGCCCTGCTGCTGCGGCCGTTGCCGGTGGCGGAGCCCGAGCGGCTGTACGTGCTCGCCCGTCAAGGATTGGATCCGGCTGGCAATTTCAGAATCAGCGAGAGTTCCGAGTACCCGTTGTTTCGCCAGTTGCGCGTGACGGTGAAGGATCAAGCCGAGCTGATCGCGATCTCGTATGCGGACCGCACGGATCTCACCTACGGTTCGGACCAGGACATGGAGAAGGCCTGGCGGCAGTACGTCTCGGGGTGGATGTTCGACTCATTCGGACTGAGGCCCGCCCTGGGGCGGCTGTTTACAGAAAACGACGACCTAAGGCCGGGCTCGCATCCTTACGCCGTGCTCTCCTACGACTATTGGAAGCGCCGTTTTGGAGGTGACCCGAAGGTGATCGGGCGCACGTTCCGAACCGGCAACGATCTCTACGAAATCATCGGCGTCTCCCCAGCACGTTTCACTGGCACTGAGCCTGGAGTAGGGATCGACATCTTCGTGCCCACAATGATGAATCCTGGAGTCACCCATTCAGACTCGAGTTGGTTCCGTGCATTTGTGCGGCTGAAGCCGGGCGTTGCCGCCGAATCTGTCTGCGAGCGCATGAGAGCGCCGTTTCAAGCGGTCCAGGAGGAGCGCGCCAGGGGATTCATCGGGGTTCCCAGACAGAAGATCGCGGTATTTCTCAGCCAAGAGCTGTTGCTGGTGCCCGCGGGGTCCGGTACCTCCGACATGCAAAAAAGCTATCGCCGCGCGCTGCTGGCGTTGGGTGCGCTGGTAACGCTGGTGTTGCTGATTGCGTGCGCCAACGTCGCCAATCTGATGACGGCGCAAGCCGCGGCCCGGGCGCGCGAAATGGCGCTCCGAGTCTCGATCGGAGCGGGACGATGGCGCTTGGTGCAACTGGTGCTGGTGGAGAGCGCGATACTCGCGTTTCTGGCAGCCGCGATCGGCGGATCATTCGCATGGTGGTCCGCGCCATTCGTCGTCGGCAGGATCAATCCGCCGGACAACCCGGCGCACCTGGTTCTTCCGGCGGACTGGCGGGTGCTGGGATTCGGCCTGGCGCTGACCTTTGGGGTGATGTTCCTGTTCGGTCTGGCGCCGGCGTTACGCGCTTCGGCAGTCCAACCGGTTAACGCTCTCAAGGGCGGCGAGGACCCGCACTCGCGACGCCGCCTTATGCACGCACTGATCGCGGCACAGGTCGCTTTCTGCTTTCTCGTGCTATTCGTCGCAGGTCTGTTTGTCACCACCTTCGACCGGTTGTCCCAGCAGCCCACCGGCTTCTCCTCCGAACAACTCTTAACCCTCCATACGGTCGCGCGGCGTCCCCAGTCGCCGGTCTTGTGGGACCAGGTGGCCGAACATCTGCGCGCGATCCCAGGCGTGGAGAGGGTCGCACTGGCTGGGTGGCCGCTGTTCGGCGGAAACGGCTGGAACGGCTTCGTCCTGATCGACGGAGCGCCCGCTGGGGACGCCCTGTCGTACTTTCTGAGCGTATCGCCCGGCTGGCTGGAGACCATGAAGATTCCTCTCATAGACGGCAGGGACTTTCGGGCGGACGACAGGTTTCCCGGCGCGGCGATCGTCAATGAAGCCTTTGCCAAGGCATACTTCCATGGCGAGAACCCCGTCGGAAAATGGTTTGAGAAACAGCAGGGGAAGAGCCGGGCTCGCGTTCGGATCGTGGGCTGGGTTCGCGACGCCCGCTACCGCGACATGCGCGAGCCGATCACTCCAACGGCGTATGTCCCGTTTTCGCAGGTCGATGCGAAGGGCTCGCGATTGCCGCAGTCCTCGGGGACCTTCATTGTACGCACTACCAGCGCGGACCCAATGTCGCTCGCGCAGACCCTGCGCCGGGAGGTAGCACGCGCACGACCCGAATTCCGCGTCGACAACATCCGCACACAGGCGGAGTTGGTCCGGGCGCAGACCGTCCGCGAGCGGCTGCTGGCGATGCTGGCGCTGTTCTTCGCGGTGGTGGCGCTGTTGCTCGCGGGCGTCGGCCTGTATGGAGTGCTCGACTACTCCGTTTTGCAGCGGCGCCGCGAAATCGGCATTCGCAGGGCGGTGGGCGCCCAAGCCGGCGATATCGCGCGGCGCGTGACCGTGGATATCTTCTCCATGGTGCTGGTTGGGGCGCTGGCTGGCTTCGCGCTAGGTATGGCATCGGTGCGCTACATCGAAACCCTGCTCTATGAGGTAAAGGCCACCGACCTGGGCGCGCTTGCTGTGCCGTCACTGGCAATCCTGGCGGCGGCAGTGCTGGCCGCGCTGCCGGGGGTGATCCGCGCGGTGCGAATCGACCCAGTGCAAATTCTGCGCGCCGAATAGGCGGGGCCTCCGTGCTATACTGTGGGGGTTCAGAGCAGGTCGTATTTCCCCCATTTGGGTGGTCCAGGATATCTATCGATGCCGAAGCTGAAGACACACAAGGGCGCGGCGAAGCGCTTCAAGATGACGGGCACGGGCAAAGTGGTACGCCACCATGCGTTTGCGCGGCATCTGCTGACTTCCAAATCGCCCTCTCAGAAGCGTCGCCTCGGGCAAGGCGTGGTTGCGGACAAGACCAACCAAGCCGAGTTGAGGCGGATGCTTCCCTATCTTTAAGGTAACTGCGAGTGCGGACGGAGCGCGGGGCACGTGCCCGAGCCGCCTCAGGGGTGGGAGGTGGGTGATAGGCGGAACCAGCGCCACCCACGGCCCATTCCCCGTAGCCCAACAAAGGAGTAAAACGTGCCGAGAGTTAAACGTGGTACCAAGCGTAGAGCCGCGCGCAAGAAGGTCTTGCAGCGCGCATCCGGTTTTTTCCTCACAAAGAGCAAACTCCACCGTTCGGCCCAGGAGGCCGTCGAGAAGTCCCTGCGCTACGCCTTTGTGGGGCGCCGGCGGAAGAAGCGGGACTTCCGGTCCCTTTGGATCGTGCGCATCAGCGCCGCTGCAAAGGGCCTCGGACTATCCTACAGCAAGTTCATGAGCGGGCTAAGGAAAGCTGGAATCGACCTAAACCGGAAGATTCTGGCCGAAATGGCCATTGTCGATGAAGCGGGCTTCAAGTTGCTTGTGGACAAGGCCCGGGCGGAGCTAGAGAAGGCTGGTTGATGGAACTGGCGCTGGAGCAGGAAGTGGACGCGCTCGCCAGACTCGAAGAGCGCGTCGGTCAGGCGGCGGAACTCGTCTCCAAGCTGCGCCGGGAGAAGGAATCCGCTCTTGCGGAGCGAGAGACCGCGATTCGCGAGGCGGCGGAGGCCAAAGCGCTGGCATCCCGGCTGGCGCTCGAACTGAAGACGCTTCGAGGCGAGCGCGGCGAAATCCGATCCCGCATCGAGAAACTCATCGGGCAGATGGACCTGTTGAGCGCGAACTGAGAGCCGCTGCGCCCGACAGGGGAAAGGCCGGTGTCGTAGCCCATGGATCCCGGCGGTGCCGAGAAGAAGGTGGTGCGGGTTACCATCTTCAACCAGTCCTACACCCTGCGTGCGCCCGGCGACTCGCGCGAAATCGAGGAACTCGCCAAGCAGATCGATGGCCTGATGGAGAGCATCGCCTCGCGCAGCGGCGATAGCGAAGCTTCCCGCATCGCGGTGCTCGCCTGTCTGCACCTGGCCGATCGCCTCCGCACGCTGGAGCGGCAACTCGCGAACCTGACCGAGCGAGTGGAGCGGAAGTCGGAGCAGCTCTCGCTGCTCCTGGACCAGGCTATCGAGGGCGGCAAGTAGGCGGGAAAGAACGCTCCCTTACGGCCGCGGCTCTGTTCTTGTGTTGCAGGAACTCAGAACTCAGAATAGAAGTTAGAAGAGGCGCTCCTGCCGCTTCAGGGTCCCGAAGGAACCGATGTTGGCGACCGAGAAGGCGACGCGGAACTGGTTCTCGTTTCGAGTGCCGATGCTGAATCGCCGGTACTGAACGCTGAAACCGCAGCAATCCGTGTTATAGGTCACTTGCGTCGTGGCGAACTGCATGACCCCGATCCGGTAGTCGTAAATGGCGCTGAAAGCCCCGTTCCATCCCCGCCGGTTGTCGTTCCCGAGGGTCAGCATCCCCCGGAACTGATTGGCGCTGGGGGAGAGTTGCGGACCGCTGCGGAGGTAGGTGTGGCCGAGTGAGATGGAGTAGATCGAGTGACGCCAGTCGCCCTGAAGCACGCTGTTGACCGGCCTGCGGCGCAGCGGGTCGTAGTCGCTGCGCCACTCCAGGCCGAGGCCGGAGGGCAGGTTGCCCCGCAACACGGAAATCACGGGCGAGTAGTTCCTCGGCCCATAGAGGAAGGCAAAGCCCGTTACCTGGAGGGAGCTGAGGAGCACGTTGCGGCCCGGTTGCCCGGTCGCCGGATCGACGGCGGCAATCGCGCCGCCGAAACTCGGGTCGAAAAAACGGCGCTGCGAGACTTGCCAGCTCAAGACCTCGTTCACTTCGCCGCCGCGCTTGGCGTAGAGCCGGTTGGTAATCGAAAAGTCGGCCTCCGTGGTGTTGGACATCAACTCGGTCTGGTCAAACAGAATGAGCTTGTTGAAGTCCTCGATGCCGGCCGCGTGCCGGAAGAAGACCCGGGGCTCAATCACGTGTTTGACCTTCTCTCCAAGCCAGCGGGGCCCGTCGAAGGTGCGGGCTAGCGAGGGGGGCAGCAGTTCCAACGTGAATTCCCGGGCGCTGCGCATGATATTCCCCCCGCTCAACTGACCTTGGTCCTGGTGTGACCCGTAGCTGGTCTCCCGGAGCGAAAAGGCCGGCAGCAGGTTGAAGCCCTTCCATCGCAGGGCCGTCATGACACGTGGCTGAAAATCGATTCGATCCACGAACTGCCGGGTCTGGAATAGGGGCTGGTTCCTGCGCAGCAAACCCGCGCTCGATTCGAGCGAGACCCACACCGGCAATCTCCAGCGCCTGAGTTCGCGGGGCCGGGAGACGAACTCGAGTTCGGGCAGTTTGCGAATGACGATCTTGTTGTCCGGTGCGTATGCCTTCAGGACTGGATCGTAGGCGCCCGTATCCTGAATGTTCTCCAAGCGCACAAAAGCGAGGTTGAGGCCGTAGTCCGACCAGTGTTTCCCGACGAAGCCGGTGGAGTGGACTTCCGAGAAGATCGCCTCGTTGAAGGATTCGGTGAAAGCACGCCGAAAACGCATGGAGGTGAGGTAGTTCACATTGCCCAGAGCGTAGAAGCCGCGCCCCAGGTCGGCATGCCCGCTAATGGCCAGAATCAGACCACCCTCCTTGAGGCGATCTCCGTTGTCCTGTTTCAGCCCTCGATCATTGACTCCAAAAAGGTAGACGTCGAAACCGGAGTTCTGCGACGGCTTACCGCGGAAATCCGCGGTATGGGCGAAACCCCGCTGGGTGAACCACTGTGCGCGGTAGGAGGCGTCGTAGCTGCGGTTGATCGCCCAGAAGTAGGCTACTCCGACCATCTTCCCGCGCCTCGAGCTGTTGCCGATGCTGGGGGTCAGAAACCCGCTCTTGCGGGGCTGCTCCTCCAGCGATTTGTATAAGACGGGTGCGTACAACAGAGGAAGAGACCGCAGCCGGAAGACGGCGCGGTAGGCCAGCGCGCGCTCCTGCGGGATGATGTCAAATCTCACGGCCCGCAGGGTCCACGTGGGGCGGGGAAGCCGGCAGTCGGTGACGAAACCGTGGTACAGAATGACTTTATCTTTGACGCGCTCCGCCCAGCGGCCCTCAAAATAGAAAGGATTGGACGTGGTGAGAAGGCCGGGACGGGGGTCGACGCGGGCCGGAGAAGTGCCGCGAACGTTCCTGAACCAGGCAGTGTCGCGTTGGAGATTGTAATCCACCTGGTCCGCCCAGATCTCTTCACCCTTGTTGAAGTACTTGATATGGACGTTGTCGCGCGCCAGGGCGTCGCCGGTCTCTTCGTTGTAGTCGATCCGGTCCGCCGTCAGCTTCGCTTCGGATGTCTCCACCGAAGCGCTGCCTCTCAGATGGTAGACACGGCCGACGGTCTCCGTGGTCACCGCGCAGAAGATCACCTCGTGCGGCCCGGCGCCGGTGGGGCAATTGCCCGGGCTGTTCTGTGCAAGCACCGTGGAAAGCGCGAGTGCGGCGGCGACCGGCAAGAGGCGCCCCGGCCGCAGACCTGCGAAAAAACCGTGACAAAACCGGCCGAGTGTGCTACTTACAGAAATAGACGTCCGGCCGTCTAACTGGCGAGGGGACCCCAAGCGAGAACCGTAGCATGTACTCCTGGTCCCCCGCAAGCCGTCGCGGGTGGTCGTTGAATCAAGATGGATTGCACGTACTGCGGAGCCGAAAACGCCGAAGAGGAAACCCGATGCGGGCGCTGCGGTCGGCGCCTGGGAGCGGCTCCCGCGCAGGCGCCCCCCCGCACATCCGCGCTGCCCGCCCCGGCCAGGGAGGTTCCTCCCGTGGTCCCCATCGCCCGGCGGGAGAGGGAAGGCCAGCGCCCGCCGAGGCAGCAGTCTCTGTTCCAGGTGATTCCTTTCGAAGCCATCGCGCCACCGCGGAAGGCGGAAGCCAAGGGAACGGACGGCGATTCCGGTGAGGGGCAACCCCCAGCCGGTGCCCGGCGGGGCGGCCGACCGCCCAAGCACCCGAACCAGGGCGGGCTGTTCCCCCCAGTCCCTCCACCACCACCATCGCCACCGGGCGGGACGCGGCCGCCTTCACCGACAGCGCCGGTCGTGCAGTGCAGGGCTCCCGTCGCGCCCATTGGGAGAAGAGCCGCGGCTGCCAGCGTTGACGCCGGCATCGTCTTCGGAGGCTTCCTGCTTTTTCTCGGCATCCACAGGCTTTGGGCTGGGGAACTCGTGCTCGACCGTGTGGGCGCGTTGGTCTACGGGGCGGCTTACCTGATTCTGTTCGCTTTTTACAAGCTGCTGGCAGCCTTGCGGTCGGACCGGTCCACTGGCCTCCGACTTCTCGGTCTTCGCGTGCTGCACTTTGATGGGCGCCCTCCGAACCGGCGGCAAAGGGTTCTCCGCGTGTTGTCGGGCTCCGGCAGCCTCCTGCCCGCCGGAATCGGGCTTCTCTGGGCGCTCATGGACGAGGAGCGCCTCACCTTTCACGACCACATTTCCGAGACTTTCATCACCCCGGACGAGCCGGATCGCTGATTCTGTCGGAAGATAGTACCTATGCGCATTCAATTCGATGAGGTAAATCTGTATGCGGCGATGGCCGGTGACGCCAACGGCCTGAAGCGCGCCGAAGTCAAGGAGCACGCCCCCAGAGCGCTGGAGGCCTTGCGGAGTTTCCGAAAGGCCAGCGACGCGGACGTCTACGGTTTTCCGAAGCTGCCCTTCGATGCCGGTCTCGCCAAGGACATTCTGGACTACGCCAAGGACCTGCGCGGATCCTACGACACAGTCTGCCTGGTGGGCATCGGGGGGAGTGCGCTGGGAGCCTGGGCGCTCGACTGTGGCGTGCGGGGGCCCCACCCTACGCAGCGTCCATATTCCGCAGCCAGCCCGCGGCTGGTGGTGCTGGACAATGTCGATCCTGCACTGGTGGCATCCGCGCTGGAGGTAATGAATCCGAAACGCACGCTGGTGGTCGTGATTGCGAAGTCCGGCGCGACCGCGGAGACGGTGGCCACCTTCTTAATCGTGTGGGAATGGCTGGAGCGCAAACTGGGGCGCAAGGCATCCGGCCGGGTGGTCGCCGTGACCTCCCCCCAGAAGGGCGAACTGGCGACGCTGGCGGCCCGGCAGGGCTACCGGACTTTTCCGGTTCCCTACAACGTCGGCGGGAGGTTCAGCGTGCTCTCCGCGGTGGGCCTGGTACCCGCGGCGCTGATCGGCCTGGATATCCGCAAGCTCCTCAAGGGCGCCGCCGGCATGACCGGGATGGCCTGGGATGCCAGTCTGGACAACAACCTGCCACTCCGCTCGGCCTTGCTGCACTACCTTGTTTGGCGGCTGAAGGGAAAGAGCATCCAGGTGGCGTTTCCATATTCGAACCGGCTATGGGGGATGGCGTTCTGGTTCCGCCAGCTTTGGGCCGAATCGCTGGGGAAGGCCAGGACGCGGGGCGGCGAACTGGTGAACACCGGCCAGACTCCCATCGCGGCACTCGGCACGACCGATCAGCACTCGCAAGTGCAGTTGTACATGGAGGGGCCCAACGACAAAGTGTTTACCTTCTGGGCGGTCCGGAAGCATGCCAAGGCCGGCAGAATTCCGAAGCGGAAGCCGGGGCTGGAGGCTTTCGACTACCTCTGCGGCAGGACGCTCGAGGAATTGCTCGAAGCCGAGCGGGTGTCCACGGCGGCGGCGCTCTCTGAAAACGGACGGCCGAACTGCACGTTCACGCTGGAGCGGGTCGACGAAGAGCACTTGGGGGCCTTCCTGCAGCTCATGGAATTCCAGACCGCATTCATGGGCGAGCTGCTGGATGTCAACGCGTTCGACCAGGAGGGCGTTGAGTTGGGAAAGAAATTCACTTTCGGCTTGATGGGAAGGCCGGGGTACGAGAGCTACCGGGACCGGTTCGACGCCTACCAACTGCGGAGAAAAGACGCCGGAGCTTGAACCACAAAGGCACAAAGACACAAAGAAGACAAAGATCGGACGGAGGGCTAGCGGCCTCCCGCCAGGACCCGGGCGGGCAGCATGAAGAGGGCTTTGATGAAGGCCAGCACGCCTCCGACCGCAAAGCCCAGTATCCGGAACGGCAGGAGAATCAGCCAGATCAGCGGGAACAGCAGCAGCGCCACAAGCGCCAAGGGCCAGCAGAGCACCAGCAGGATTAGAAAAAGCAGGACATGTAACAAGCGCAATCCTCCTTGCCTTCAAGAGGTAATACGCACGAGTTGGGCCCCGGTTCCGGAGATTTGCGGTGAGCGGTTTCGCCCACCCTCTGAGAGGATTGGCGAGAGGCTCGCCGGGCGATTTGACCCACCCGTTGTGGATTTTTGGAACATCTCCATTGTTATCAATAAGATGATTTTGGCATGGTTAATGCACCGCCATGCCCTACGGCCATTCTGTAGAATAGGCGGGGTATATGGTTGCAACGGCAGGTGGAGTCGGGACTCGCGGCATGATCGACCTCGCCGGGCTGGGCCGGCTGATCGCCTCCCTTCAAAGTCGGGGCTACGAAGTCATCGGGCCCCAGATCCGCGATGGGGCGGTTGTCTACGACACCCTGGAAAAGGTGGACGACCTGCCCGCCGGGTGGGGCGATGAACAGGCCCCCGGGCGTTACAGGCTAAAGCGAAACGGCGCCTCAGCCGTGTTCGGCTACACAGTGGGGCCCCATACCTGGAAGAGGTTTCTGCACCCGCCTCAGGTGCGGCTCACCCAGATAGAGCGTCAGGGGGAGGATGTGCGCATTGCCGGCAACGCGGCGGACCCGCCGTCCCCGAAGTATGCCTTTCTCGGCGTGAGAGCTTGCGAGCTGGCTGCCATCGCCATTCAGGACCGCGTCCTCTTGGGCGACAAGTATGTGGATCCGGTATACGGCTCCCGTCGGCGTGGCGCGTTCCTGGTGGTTGTCCAGTGCACGAGCGCTTCCGCAAACTGCTTCTGTACGTCCATGAACACCGGTCCGAAGGCGGGAGGCGGATATGACCTGGCGCTGACGGAGATCGGCGAAGTCGAAGGCCATGCCTTCGTGGTCGAGGCGGGCAGCGAGACCGGAGCGGAGATTCTGGCGGAGTTGCAGGCGCCCCAAGCGGACGCGAAGGCGGTGCGCCAGGCCGAGGCGGCGGTGGAAGCGGCGGCGGCCGCCATCACTCGCCGGCTGGATACGGCGGGGATTCGGGAACTTCTGTATCAGGCCTTCGAGCACACCCGGTGGGATGAGGTCTCGGCCCGATGCCTCAACTGCGGGAATTGCACGCTGGTGTGCCCAACCTGCTTTTGTTCCACCGTGGAGGACTCCAGCGACGTGGGCGGCACACGGGCGGAACGCTGGCGCCGGTGGGACTCCTGCTTCGTCCAGAGTTTCAGTTACATCCACGGGGGCAGTGTGCGGATGTCCCCGCGCTCCCGCTATCGCCAGTGGCTCACGCACAAATTGGGAGCCTGGATCGATCAATTCGGAACGTCCGGCTGCGTGGGCTGCGGACGGTGCATCACGTGGTGCCCGGTGGGCATCGACATCACCCAGGAAGTAGCTGCGATTCGCGGCGGCACTCCCGCCGCCGGAGGAGAACAAGCCAGTGCGTAAAGAAATCCATGAAATAGTGCGCGGGCACCCCTTCCTCAAGGAGTTCCAGCCGCAGCACATCGACAAGTTGGCCGACATCGCTCAGGATGCCAAGTTCGATAGGGACCAGATCATCTTCCGGGAGCGGGACGCCTCGAGCTTCTTTTACCTGATTTTGTCGGGCAAGGTGGCGCTTGAGGTCACCGCGCTCGGGCGGACGGTCCGGGTTCAGACGGTCTCCGACGGCGAGGCTCTGGGATGGTCGAGCGTGCTGCCCTCGGAGGGAAAGCACTTCCAGGCCAGGGCGCTTGGCGCGGTCAAGGCTCTGGTCTTCGACGGAGCCCGTCTGCGCGAGCTTGCCCAGGAGGACTGCTCGTTGGGATTCACGTTGATGCGGAGCCTGTTAGGCATTGTGGCCGACCGACTTCAGGCGACCCGCGTCCAGTTGCTTGACCTCTATACACCCTCCGGGACCAAAGAGTCATGAGAGCACCTGCCGTGGATGTCGCGCCGAAAGGCCAGGACCCTGCCGATCCGATGTTGCCCCGGCCGGCGCGGGTGCTGCAGGTCGACAAGGAAACTCACGACACCTTCACGCTGAGCCTCGAGGGGGGCAATGGCAACGGGCACCCGTCGTTCGCGCCGGGGCAGTTCAGCATGCTGTACGTTTTCGGCGTCGGAGAGCTACCCATCTCCATCAGCGGCGATCCCGAGGAGCCGGGCCGCCTCGTCTACACGGTGCGATCCGTGGGAAAGGCCACCAACGCCCTGGTGACCCAAACCGCGGGCGAGACGGTCGGTGTGCGGGGTCCGTTCGGCACGAGCTGGCCCATGACCAAGGCCCGCGGGAAGGACATCGTGGTGATCGCCGGCGGCATCGGGCTAGCGCCGCTGCGGCCGGCTATTTACCACATTCTCCGCCACCGGGGAGACTATAAACGCCTGATTGTGCTCTACGGCGCGCGCACGCCGCGGGACATGCTATTCCGCAAGCAATTGGCGGCCTGGACCTATCTTCCGGACACTCAGATTCTGACCACCGTGGACTACGGCGGCCTGAGTTGGCGCGGCAATGTGGGCGTGGTGACCACGCTGTTCAGGCATGTTCGCCTGCAACCCAACAAGACGGTGGCGCTGCTGTGCGGCCCTGAGATCATGATGCGCTACGTGGTGCGGGAACTGGAGAGCCGGGGAGTTGGTCCCGCGGATACTTATCTGTCGATGGAGCGCAATATGAAGTGCGCCGTGGGCTTCTGCGGCCACTGCCAGTTGGGGCCGTACTTCGCGTGCAAGGACGGACCGGTATTTCCACTGAGCCGGATGCAGGATTGGATCGGGAAATATGAGCTCTAAGAACGGCCGGAAGCCCAAGATCGCGGTGTTCAAGTTCGCCTCTTGCGACGGTTGCCAGCTCAGCCTGCTGGACGCCGAAGATGAGCTGCTGCCGGTTGTGAGTGCGGTGGACCTGGCGTACTTCCCGGAGGCCTCCCGCCGGATGCTCAAAGGGCCTTACGACATCGGACTGGTGGAAGGCTCGATCACGACGCACCACGACGCCGAGCTCATTCAGCATGTACGGCGGCAGTGCCACACGCTGGTGACCATCGGGGCCTGCGCCACAGCGGGGGGCATTCAGGCGCTCCGCAACTGGAAGGATGTCAACGAGTTCGTGCGGTATGTGTACGCTTCGCCGGACTACATCAGCACGCTCAAGATGTCGACGCCGATCGCCGAGCACGTGCCGGTCGATTTCGAACTGCGCGGCTGTCCCATCAACAAGTACCATCTGGTGGAACTGATCGCAGCCACGCTGGCGGGCCGCCGGCCGAACATTCCGACCTACAGCGTCTGTCTCGAGTGCAAGCGCCGGGCGAACGTGTGCATCACGGTAGCCCAGGGAGTACCTTGCCTGGGGCCGGTCACCCAAGCGGGCTGCGGGGCGTTGTGTCCGAGCTACAACCGCGGCTGTTACGGCTGCTTCGGCCCGATGGAGAGCGCCAACGCCAAGGCGCTCAGCGAGCAACTGCACTCCCTCGGGGAGAGCGACCAAGCCATCACCCGCGCCTTCCGCGGCTTTAACGCCTGGGCGTGGCAGTTCCGCCAGGCCGGCGAGGGGAGGGAAAAGTCATGAGCGCGCCTCGCAAGCCCACCACGAATATCAAGGTCGACCTCATCGCCCGCGTAGAAGGCGAGGGCGCCCTGCTCATCAAGCTCAAGGGGGACCGGGTTCAGGACGTCAAACTGAAAATCTTCGAGCCCCCGCGCCTTTATGAGGCTTTTCTCCGGGGACGGCACTTCTCGGAAGTGCCCGATATCACCGCCCGCATTTGCGGCATCTGCCCCATCGCATACCAGATGAGCGCCGCCCATGCCATCGAGCGGGCGTTGGGGATTACGATCGACCCCGCGGTTCGGGCGCTGCGGCGCCTGTTCTATTGCGGCGAATGGATCGAGAGCCACGCGCTCCACGTCTACATGCTGCACGCTCCGGATTTCCTGGGCTACCAGGATGTCATCGAGATGGCCGCGGATCACGGGCCGGCGGTGGTCAACGCGCTCCGTCTGAAGAAGATCGGCAACGCGCTGGTGAGCCTGATGGGAGGCCGGGAGATCCACCCGATTTCGGCCGCCGTGGGCGGGTTCCACAAGGTTCCCTCCAAGAAGCAGCTTGCCCCGATCGTGGAGGATTTGAAGTGGGCGCTGGACGCCTCGGTCGCCACGGCAAAGCTGGTTTCGACGTTCGAGTTCCCCGATTTTGAACAGGACTACGAATTCGTCGCGCTCTCGCATCCCGATGAGTACCCTTTCAACGAAGGCAGAGTCGTCTCCAACAAGGGGCTGGACATCGATGTCTCGGAGTATGAAGATACTTTCCGGGAACAGCACGTCAAGCACGCCAACGCACTGCACTCCCAGGTGCGCGCCCGTGGTTCCTACTTTACGGGGCCGCTGGCGCGCTTCAATCTGAACTTCGAGAAACTGCCGGAGATCGCCAAACAGACCGCCCGAGAGTGCGGTTTGTCCGTGCCGTGCCTGAACCCCTTCAAGAGCATTGTGGTGCGGGCCGTCGAGCTGGTGTTCGCCTGCGCGGAAGCGCTGCGGCTGATTGAGACTTACGAGCCTCCCGCCAAACCGCGGGTCGAGGCGCCGGCGCGCGCCGGCACGGGCCAGGCCGTGACGGAAGCACCTCGAGGAATTCTGTACCACCGCTACAGCATCGACCCGCAAGGCTTGATCCTCTCGGCGAGAATCGTTCCACCCACGTCGCAGAACCAGAAGCGCATTGAGGACGATTTGTGGCGCTTCGTGCCGCAGCTTCTGGACAAGCCTATCGAGGAAATCACGTTGCGATGCGAACAGGCGATTCGGAACTACGACCCCTGCATCTCGTGCGCGACACATTTCCTGAAGCTGACGATTGAGCGCGATAATTAGGGTTCGGGGAAGTGCTCAGTCAGGCTGTGCGGGCTCTCTGGCCGTAAGGGAGCTCCGCGTTGCAGGTTCCGTGCGCAGCAGCGGAGATCATCAAGGTTTTCATAAGGACAGGACGCAATGAAAAAATACAAGAAACTCGGTCAAGATACAGAAACTACGATTTTGAAGAGGCCCCAGCCGCTGGACGTGTTCTTCTCGCCGGAGAACGTAGCGGTGGTGGGCGCCACGGAAACGCCGGGCAGCGTTGGTCGCACGATCCTTTGGAATCTCATCAGCACGCCCTTCGGCGGCACCGTCTTTCCGGTGAACCTCAAGCGCCCCAGCGTGCTTGGAATCAAAGCGTATCCCAGCGTCACCGCGGTGCCGGCGGAAGTAGACCTGGCCGTGATCATCACGCCGGCTCCCGCGATTCCCGGCGTGATCCGGGATTGCGCGGCCGCGGGTGTGAAGGGCGCCATCGTCATCTCGGCGGGTTTCAAGGAAATGGGCCCGCAGGGCGCGGAACTCGAGAGACAGGTGCTGGCAGAGGCGCGCCAGGGCGGTATTCGAGTTATCGGTCCGAACTGCCTCGGCGTGATGAGCCCGCCCACCGGCCTGAACGCCACCTTCGGACGCGGCATGGCGCGGCCCGGAAGCGTGGGCTTCATCAGCCAGAGCGGCGCGCTGTGTACGGCCGTGCTCGACTGGAGCTTCCGAGAACTGGTGGGATTCAGCGCGTTCCTCTCGATCGGCGCGATGGTCGATGTGGGCTGGGGCGATCTCATCTACTACCTGGGAGACGACCCCAGGACGAAGAGCATCCTGATCTACATGGAATCGATCGGCGACGCGCGCGCCTTCCTGTCGGCGGCGCGTGAAGTGGCGCTGGCCAAGCCGATCATCGTGATCAAGGCCGGCCGCACGGCGCAGGGCGGCAAAGCGGCCGCCTCCCACACCGGCTCGCTGACCGGCTCCGACGACGTTTTCGACGCTGCCTTTGAGCGCAGTGGCGTGCTGCGAGTCCCCAACATCTCCGACCTGTTCTACATGGCCGAGGTGCTGGCCAAGCAGCCGCCGCCCAAGGGCCCCAAACTGACCATCCTCACCAACGCCGGCGGCCCGGCGGTGCTGGCGACCGACACGCTCATCACTAGCGGAGGCGAGCTGACGGAACTTTCCAAGGAGACCTTCGCGGAGTTCAATACCTTTCTGCCGGCCTCCTGGAGCCGTAACAACCCCGTGGACATCATCGGGGACGCCACGCCCGAGCGGTACGCGAAGGCGCTCAACACCGCGGCAAAGGACACCAACAGCGACGGCATGCTGGTGATCCTGACGCCGCAGGACATGACCGATCCCACGCAGATCGCCGAGCAGCTCAAGCCGTATGCCAACATGGGCGGCAAGCCGGTGCTGGCGAGCTGGATGGGCGGTCCGGAAGTGGCCGCGGGCGAGAGCATCCTGAACGCTGCCGGCATTCCGACCTTTGCCTATCCCGACACGGCAGCCCGCATGTTCACGCACATGTGGCACTACAGCGCCAACCTGCGCAGCCTGTATGAGACGCCGGCGCTGGCTCCGGCCACACCCGAGAGAACCCGCGCCGAGAAGATCATTCAGGATGCGCGCCAAGGCGGGCGAACCATCCTGACCGAGTTTGAATCCAAACAGGTGCTCGCCGCCTACGGCATCCCCATTGTCGAGACGCGCGTGGCCAGGACCGAACAGGAAGCCGTGAAGGCTGCCGGCGAGATCGGCTACCCCGTGGTCTTGAAGCTTTTCTCCGAGACCATCACGCACAAGACCGATGTCGGCGGCGTGCAGTTGAATCTGAAGGACGCCGAAGCCGTGAGCGCGGCCTATCGCCGGATCGAATCTGGGGTGAAGGAGAAGGCCGGCGAAGGCCACTTCCTTGGAGTTACAGTCCAGCCGATGATCAAGCTCGAGGGCTACGAGATCATCCTGGGCAGCAGCCTGGACCCGCAGTTCGGACCGGTGATCCTGTTCGGGCTGGGCGGCCAGTTGGTCGAGGTGTTCAAGGACCGGGCCCTCGGCCTGCCGCCTCTGAACACGACACTCGCTCGACGCATGATGGAGAAGACCAAGATCTATACGGCGCTGAAGGGAGTGCGCGGGCGCAAGTCTGTGGACTTGGCCGAACTGGAGCAGATGATGGTCCGCTTCAGCCAGCTTGTCGTCGAACAGCGCTGGATCAAGGAGATCGACATCAATCCGATGCTGGCTTCGCCGGATCGCCTGGTGGCCCTGGACGCGCGCGTCGTGGTGCATGACCTGAGCGTGCGCGAAGAGGATTTGCCCAAGCTCGCCATCCTGCCTTACCCGTCCCAGTACGTTGCCCCGTGGAAAATGAAGGACGGCAAGGAGGTGATGGTCCGGCCCATCCGGCCGGAGGACGAACCGCTCATCGTGAAATTCCACGAGACGCTTTCGGAGAGGACCGTCTATCTGCGCTATCTCCAGGCGTTAAAGCTCAGCCAGAGGGTGGCGCACGAGCGGCTCACTCGCATCTGCTTTAACGACTACGACCGGGAGATGGCTCTGGTCGTGGAAACAAGAGTAGCTGCCGGCGGAGAATCGAAGATCCTGGGAGTTGGCCGTCTCCGGAAGATCCCCGGTTCCAACGACGGCGAGTTCGCGGTCTTGATCAGCGACGAGTTCCAGGGTCAGGGCCTGGGCACCGAATTGGTTCGCCGGCTGGTCGATGTGGGGCGCCAGGAAAAACTCGGCAAGATCATTGGAGACGTGCTCCAGGACAACGTTGTGATGCGGCGGGTCTGCGAGAAGCTCGGATTCACGATGACCGGTGAGCCCGACGAGCAGGCCATGAAGGCAGTCTTGACGCTGTGACTGTAACGCAGGCTTGTGGGGCAGGCCCCCGGGCCTGCAAGCCGACCCCCTGGTCGGCTTCGGAAGTGATTCGACACCCAGGCCGGCCAGGGGGCCGGCCGCGGACGGGGGCGTCCGCCCCACTGGTGATCGGTTGCGGAAACGTGGACCGGGGAGACGACGCGGCGGGCCTGCTCGTGGCGCGGCGTCTTCGCGAGCTGAGTGTGGAGGCGCAAGAGCAAAGCGGCGAGGCGACGGCCTTGCTCGACATCTTTGAATCCGCGCCCGCCGGCCAGCGCGTGATCGTGGTGGACGCCATGGTCACCGGATCCCCTCCGGGCTCCATTCTTTTCTGGGATGCCGGTGCGGCCCGGCTGAGCCGCGAGACGTTTCGGTGCTCCACCCACGCGCTGGGCGTGGCTGAAGCGGTCGAACTGGCAAGGGCGCTGGGGAAGCTGCCTCCTCAACTGGGAATCTATGGGATCGAAGGCGCCGGATTCGAGGCGGGCGCACAGCCCTCTCCTGAGGTTCTACGGGCGGTCGAAGAGCTCGCCCACCGCATCGCGCGGGAGGTGTGAGTGGCGATGAACGCCTGCGTGTAAGCCTCGCAGGAGCCGTGCAGGGAGTCGGCTTCCGGCCATTCGTCTACCGGCTCGCCACCCAACTGCAGCTCCAGGGCTGGGTACTGAACTCCAGTGCGGGGCTGGTCGTCGAAGTAGAAGGATCCCGCGAGAGTCTTGACGTTTTTCAGGAACGACTCGAGCGCGATAAGCCCGCCGCCGCTCTGGTTCTCGCTCGAGAAGTAAGCTGGCTGGAGCCGGTTGGCCTGGCCGGATTCGAAATCCGGAAGAGCGAAGAAGAAGCCGAGAAGACCGCGGGCCTGGTGCCCGATTTGGCCACCTGCCCGGCCTGCCTGGCTGAAATCCGCGATCCAGCGAACCGGCGATTCGGCTACCCGTTTACGAATTGCACCGTCTGTGGCCCGCGTTACACCATCGTCCTCGATATCCCCTACGACCGCCCGAACACCACCATGCAGTCCTTCCGGATGTGCCCGGAGTGTCAGGGCGAATACACCAGCCCGGAGGATCGTCGCTTCCACGCGCAGCCCAACGCCTGCGCAGTCTGCGGCCCGCGCCTTTGGGTGGAGATCCCCGAGGCAGACTTCACAGGCAACCGCTCCCTCACGGTCGCGGCTCTGAAAGGACAACAGCTTACAGAGTCGCGCACGTTTGCAAGCGGTCTTTGGACAGGCGCTTCCGCCTGCCAAGCGCTTCGTGCGGGCCAGCATCGTCGCACTCAAAGGCATCGGCGGTTTTCAGCTTCTGGTGGACGCCCGCAACGAAGACGCCGTCGCCCGGCTGCGGCTGCGGAAGCACCGCGAGGAGAAGCCGTTCGCGCTGCTGGTGCCTTCCCTGGAGGTAGCCCGGCAGATTGCGGACGTGTCCCAAGCGGAAGAAGACCTGCTGCGGTCGCCGGCCGCGCCGATCGTTTTGCTGCGGCCGCGTCCCGGAGCGGGACATCGCGCCCAACGTGGCCCGGTCCTCCCCGTATCTGGGCTGCATGCTTCCCTATTCACCCTTGCACCATCTGCTGATGGACGAGTGCGGCTTCCCGCTCGTGGCCACCAGCGGCAACCGCAGCGACGAGCCCATCGCCATCGAAAACCTCGAAGCCACCGAGAGGCTGGGCGAAATCGCGGACCTGTTCCTGATGCACGACCGCCCCATCGCGCGCCCCTGCGACGATTCGGTGGTCCGCGTGGCGCGCGGGCGCGAGAGCGTGTTGCGCCGGGCCAGAGGCTACGCGCCGTTGCCGGTGCGCATCGCTCAAGAGTTGCCGCCCGTGCTGGCGGTGGGAGGGCACCTCAAGAACTCCGTGGCCATCGCCCGCGGGCGGCAGGTTTATGTCAGCCAGCATGTGGGCGACCTGGACACCGCCGAAGCCCGCGCGGCGTTCCAGCGCGCCATCGAGGACTTGTGCCGTCTGTACCGTTTCGCGCCAACGGTCGTTGCCTGCGATCTGCATCCCGACTACGCATCCACGCGCTGGGCACGCGAGCTTGGGTTCCCGGTCATCGCCGTGCAACATCACCAGGCGCACGTCGCCAGTTGCGCCGCCGAGAACGACCTCCAGGGCGACTATCTCGGTGTCGCCTGGGATGGGACCGGTTTTGGCCTCGATGGAAGCATCTGGGGCGGTGAGTTCTTCCTGGTGCAGCGCGGCGTCTTCGAGCGCGTGGCCCACCTGCGCCCATTCCGGCTACCCGGAGGGGAGAAGGCCATCCGGGAGGGCTGGCGCGCGTCGGCCGGCCTGCTGTACGAATCGGTCGGAGCGGAAGCGGTGGAGAACCCCGTCATCCGGCGCATGCTCGAGCGAGGGGTAAACTCCCCGCTCACGACCAGCGTAGGCCGGCTCTTCGATGCCGTCGCTTGCATGGCTGGCGTGGCGCGCGTGAACCGCTTCGAAGGCCAGGCCGCCATGCAACTCGAACGCGCCATCGGGTCGTGCGTCACCCGGGATTGCTATCCTTTAGGTGAGAGGGACGGCGTTGCCGACTGGGCGCCCTTGCTCGAGGCCGTCGGTGCCGACGTTCGGAACAGCGCGCCCGTCGATTTGATTTCCGCAAGGTTCCACAACGCTCTGGTCGCCTGGATCGTGAATGTCGCGCGGCGCACCGGAGTCGGGCAGGTTGCTCTGAGCGGCGGGGTGTTCCAGAACAGCTACTTGGTCGAACGCAGCGTAGCCGAACTGGAATCGAATGGATTCAAAGTCGCCACGCATCAACGTGTCCCTGCCAACGATGGTGGCATCGCCTTGGGACAGGCCGTGATCGCGGGATTGGCCACGCAGAGAGGTTGAAGCATGTGTCTTGCCGTACCTGGAAAGATCGTCGGCATCTTCGAAGACGACCCGCCGGAGGTGCGCCGCGGGAAGGTGGACTTCTCCGGCGTTCAGAAGGATATCTGCCTGGCATTCACGCCCGAGGCGGGCATCGGCGATTATGTGCTGGTGCATGTGGGCTTCGCGCTGAGCGTGGTGGATGAAGACGAAGCCCAGCGCATCTTCGAGACGCTCGGCGAAATGGCGCGGCTCGATGAAGCGGAAGGCAGCCCGTGAAGTTCCTCGACGAATACCGCGACCGCGCCGCCGCGGGCCAGTTGGCGCAGGCTATCCGTAGGGCCGTAACGCGGCCCTGGACCATCATGGAAGTCTGCGGCGGGCAGACCCACACCATCGTCAAGAGCGGCCTGCTGGATCTTCTGCCGCCGGAAATCACGCTGGTGCACGGGCCGGGATGCCCCGTGTGCGTGACGCCGCTCGAGCTGATCGATAACGCGGTCGAGATCGCCGCCCGTCCGGAAGTTATCTTCTGCTCCTTCGGCGACATGCTCCGCGTGCCCGGTTCGACGAAGAGCCTTTTCGGCGTCAAGGCGGAGGGCGGCGATGTGCGCATCGTGTACTCCCCGCTCGATGCGCTGAAGCTCGCGCGCGCAAATCCTGCCCGCCAGGTGGTCTTCTTCGCGGTGGGCTTCGAGACGACCGCTCCGGCCAATGCCATGGCCGTCTGGCAGGCGGCACGCGAGGGGCTCGAGAATTTCTCCATCGTGGTGGCGCACGTGCTCGTTCCGCCGGCCATCGAGGCCATCCTGAGCTCGCCCAACTGCCGCGTGCAGGCCTTCCTGGCGGCCGGCCACGTCTGTGCGGTCATGGGATACGAGCAATACGAGCCCATCGCGCGGCGCTACCGCGTTCCGATCGTCGTCGCGGGCTTCGAGCCGGTGGATCTGCTGGACGGCATCCGCATGGCGGTCGAGCAACTCGAGAGCGGCCGCGCGGAAGTGGAAAACCAATACAGCCGGGCGGTCCGCCGCGAGGGCAACCTCCCCGCGCGCGAGCGCATCGCCGAGGTGTTCGAGGTTGGGCCGCGCGCCTGGCGTGGCATCGGTGAAATCCCCGCGAGCGGTCTGCGGTTGCGCGACGACTACCGGAGTTACGATGCGCTGGCACGCTTTCCGGTGTCGTCCGGCCCTGTGGCGGAATCCTCGGAGTGCATCGCGGGCCTGGTTCTGCAAGGGCTCAAGAAACCGCACGAGTGCACCGCCTTCGGCACGCGCTGCACGCCGGAGAAACCGCTGGGCGCGCCTATGGTTTCGAGCGAGGGCGCTTGCGCCGCCTACTATCTTTACGGGCGCCGCCAATGAAAGAAATCGAACTCACTTGTCCGCTGCCTCTTCCCGCCGAAGACCTCGTGCTGCTGGCTCACGGCGGCGGGGGCAAGCTCACGCAGCAGCTCATCGAGAAGATCTTCCTTGCGGAGTTCGCTAATCCGGAGCTCGATGCGCGCCACGACGGGGCGGTGGTCAGCGTCGGCGGCGCGCGCCTGGCGTTCACGACCGATTCCTACGTCGTGCAGCCTCTGTTTTTCCCCGGAGGAAACATCGGGGAGTTGGCGGTGTACGGCACGGTCAACGACCTGGCCATGTGCGGCGCGCGGCCGCTTTATTTGAGCGCGGCGTTCATCCTCGAAGAAGGGCTTTCCATGGAGACCCTGCGCACGGTGGCGGCCTCGGCGGCGGAGGCCGCCCGGCGCGCGGGCGTGACCCTGGTTACCGGGGATACGAAGGTCGTCGACAAAGGCAAGGGCGATGGGATCTTCATCACCACGGCGGGGATCGGCGTGGTGGAACACGGGCTTGAGATTGGGCCCCGGTCGGTGCAACCCGGCGACGCCATCGTGATCAGCGGCGACTTGGGATCGCACGGCGTTGCGATCCTCTCCGTGCGCGAGGGCCTCGAGTTCGATGCGCCCATCGTGAGCGACGCGGCCCCGCTGTGGGAACCCGTGCGGACGCTGCTTGACGCCGAGATCGACGTGCACTGCCTGCGCGACCTGACCCGTGGGGGCCTGGCTTCGGCGCTGAACGAAATCGCCGGTGCGCGCGGCGTGGGGATGCGCATCGACGAGGTGAGCATACCCGTCAGCGAGGTCGTCCAGGGTGCCTGCGAGATCCTGGGGCTGGACCCGTTGTACGTAGCCAACGAAGGCCGTTTCGCGGTGTTTGTACCGGAGGCGCAAGCCGCCCGTGTAGTCGAGATCCTCAGGCGCCTGCCGGTCTCCTCCCAGGCGGTGCGCATCGGGGAGGTGACCGAAGGCCCGCGCGGCCTGGTCACCATGCGCAGCCGCATCGGGGGCAGCCGCGTCGTGGACATGCTGAGCGGCGAGCAGTTGCCCAGGATTTGCTGAAAGAAAGTTCACCACAAAGACACAAAGACACTAAGTTTTTGTATCTTTGTGCCTTCGTGTCTTTGTGGTGACCCTTCCCGCCGTTACCGGTTGCCCAGCAGCCGAACCTGTCGCGCCCATGTGAGCGCTTCCCAATCCGTTTCCTCGGCGGCTGGCGCGACAATATCCCCCTCGATTCGCCCCGTGCCAGCCATATCGCCGAGCCAGCTTGCCGGCGGTTTCGGCTGACAGGTGGCCTTGAATCCGGAGATGGCTATCTCCTCCATGGTTTCCTAGTTCATTGATCGTTGTGCCTTCGTGCCTTTGCGGTTAACTACCCGTTCAGAACGTAGCCCGCGGGCGGTAGCCGGGACGCGCGCGCACGCGGTACTTCTTTGCGACGTCCGACGGAATCTGCACCGCGATCCGCCGGAAGCCCTCATTCTGATTAGCGGCGGGGTAGTAGGTGACGGTGTAGGAGTTCCCCAGGTCCTCCCGGACGGACTCGAAAGCCTCCACCTGTTTCTGCCACGTCTTTGCGAAAAAGGCCTTCCCTCCGGTCTGTGTGGAAACCCGCCGGAACACCGCGGCGGAAATCGAATCCTTGCTGGCGTCGTTGGTGGAGATGACGTAAATGGGAATGCCTTCGTCCTCCGCCACCGTTCTGACGTCGTCGGGCGCTACTACGCTGGCGTTGTCGGGGCCGTTCGAGAAAACGATCAGCACCTTCCGCCCGGGAATCTTCGCCGCGTCGCGAAGTGCCAGCAGCATCGCATTATAGAGTGCGGCGTCGTCACCCACCACCGCCTTGCGCAGCCCCAAGATAGCCGCGTTGCGGTCCTGGGTGAGCGAAGCGGCCCGGCTCAGATTCCGGCTAAAGGTGTAGAGCGCCACGGAATCGGTACGGTCCAACCCCCGGATGAAGTCCGCGATGGCGTCGGAGGCGTAGACAAAGCCTCGATACATGTAGTTGCTGGTGTCGAACAGGACGAATACGTTCGTGCCGACCAGCGGATCCGCGGGGCGGTCTGTCCCGAGGGCAGTGCCGCCAACGCCCTCCGGCAAGACAATGGGGCGTGTGCTGCCGTCGGCGAGCACCTGGACGGCCGGGCTGCTGCCCTCGGCGAAGGTCACGACCTTCTGCGGGATTCCGTCCTCCAGAATCCGAAAGTCACCCGGCTTGAGCCCGTTGACGTAACGACCCCGGCTGTCGGTCACGGTGAAGGTGAGCACGACCATGTCCACCTTCACGCGGAAGACCGGCCGCTCGGTTTCCTGCGCGAAGAGAAGCGCCGCCGAAACCGCCGCAAGGCCCGCGGCCAGCCTGATTCTTTTGCCGTCGATCACGGTCGTTCCCCTTCCAGCACTCGAGCCAGAGCGCCCGCGGACTTATCCTCCGTGCGGGCCTTGACGCGAACGTCTTCCCCAACATGATGCAAAGAGCGCAGCACCGCCGGCCAATCCTCCAGGTGAGTGGCGAAGATTTGCTCGAGGATCGCCTCGGTCCACTGCGGGATCATGAAGTTTAACTGAGCCGGCGGCAGAAGGAGTTCATCGGCCAGCGTGGCGAAATAGATCGTGTTGGACTCCCAACTCTCGGCCAGAATGCGACTGGAGTAGCCCATCATGGACGGAAACGTGCGAACGTATAGCAACTCGGGCCGGTAGGAGCTCGCGAGCTTTGGCTTGGGGGTCCCGAAGGCACTCGAGATGGAGGCGTAGTTGATCCGTGCAGGATCTTCCGCGGACATCCGGCGGATCTTCGCGGACAGCAGGTCGCGCGATTCCGGATGACGCGCCAGCATCTCTCTGGCGAGGACCAGAAGTTCGGAGGGTGTGGTGTCCCCGATTGCCGCCGCGGCCTCTCCACCTTCGAGCAACCCCCCGATCTCACGCACGCGGGCCGGCGAAGCTTGCTCCCGGAGCACCTCGAGCACCGCCTGTCGTAACGTCCCATCCAGCGCCGCTTCGGCTAACAGCGATGTCCCGTAGCGCACGTGCAGCGCCAGCCAGTGCATCTGGGAGTGGCTGACGTTCCACCAGCGTGGGACCTTCGCGCTGATCAGGATTTGCGGCGCCAAGTCGCCCCAAATCAACGCCTGCTCCCGGGTGGGGACGAGAAAATTCTGTTCGGTGTCCGCCAGGGCATAAGGCAGCCCCGCCAGAGAACCCACCAGCCTGCCCCCGGCGCTCGCCGGCCACCCGCTGCCGAACAACTCGGCCGCCTGCCAGGTCACATCGCTGCTCCGCATGCCGATGAAATCATGGCTCCGCACGAAGACCGGATTGGCCCGCAGCAGTTGTGCCCCAGGCGGAGCGTAATAGGCGTAGTTCAGTCCCACCAGCGTGTCGCGCAGGAGGGGCGTGAGAGAAGATCTGACGTCGCGCAGTTTTGCCGCATCCACTCCCGCCTTCTCGAAGATGGAGCGCAGGTTGAGCCGCTTCTGCTGTTCGATGTGCCGGTCCGCCCAGTAGCCGAAGACGAGCTGAGTGCGTTCGGGCCCCGTCAGCGCGGCACGCGCCGCGCCGATCTCGCTCAACCGCGAGGTGACGCGGCCGATGAGCGCCGGGTTCAGCTTTTCGCCCTTCGCCAGGCTGTCGGCATGATCCGCCACCTGGAACAGCACGCTCAGTGGGATCAGCCGTTGCGCCTCCATGTACGACTGCATCTCATTGACAGCCTGGGTCTGAAGCGCGGACCCCGACTGACTCGCCCCGCCGGCCAGCAGATTGAGAATGCGGTCCTGAGAAGCGCCGTCCTGCGCGCTGCCGGCAGCCTTCAGCAGCACACTTACGCCGGCGCGTCCCGCCTCGAACAAGTCCGCCGCGACGCGCGGCCCCTCATAAGCGGAGAGTATGGCGGCCAACGTGGACTCCGCTTGCGGCGCCGGAATCGCACCCTGGCGGCAGAGGATCTGCCACAAACCCACGGTGCCCTGGAACATTCCCACGGTGTTCGCGCGCAGAGCTTGGTCCCTGATTCGACTTGCCTGGGCGGCGTAATCGAGAAAGCGCAGGATCGTGGCGTCACCGACGGTGGGAGCCTCGCTCAAAACCGCATACTGGGCCGACATCTGGGCGAACTCGCGCGCCATGCGCTCCGCGGTCGGCGTCTGCAACGGATGCTCGCGGCCGCGATTGAAGTCGCTCAGAGCCATGAAGATCCGCAGCGGCTCATTGTCCATGCTCCGGCGGCAGAGGGCAAAAAGAGCCTCGAGCACATCGTCGGGCTCCTTCCAGTCCTTGGCCGCACGAGTGAACTTGATGCTGTACTTTGAGGGGGAGACCTTGAGGAAAAGGTCGCGCCAGATGCCGACGCCGCCGGGAATGTGCGGTTGCCCGCTAGGCTCGAGGCGCAGGCGCGTCGTCAGCAGCAGCATGTCGGTATTGGCGCGGAAGACCGGGCGGGCCGGGCCGGGGCTGGTCACGCGCCCCTTGATCGCCGCGTAGAACCGCTGCAATCGCTCCGGGGTCGCCAGATAGTCCTTCACGGGTCCATTGATCCGCGAGAGGGCGTCGAAGTAGCTCGCCAGCCAGCCATCATCCCGGGAAATCAGCCTTTCAATAAAAGCCGCCCCCTTGTCGGGAGAAACGCCCACCAGTTCCTCCCACATCCGGGCCGAACGGGCCCCGCCGGGAACCTCAACCTTGCCGTCGCGGATCTGCAGCATGCCGCCATAGAAATCCAAAACGTGCGCGAAGGCCTTGAGCCGCTGGGCCGGAATCCCCTTGCGCAACTGCTCGGCGGTGTCCAAATCCGGCTTGGACATGGCCAGGTAGAACCGGCACAGAGACGGGTCGGCGATAAATGCTTCGATGAAGCCGCCTTCCTGCTTCTGTTTGGATGGCACCCAGTAGTCGGCGGTCCATCGGACCGGCACTTCGCTCGGCCGGTAATCGTAGGTGAAGGAGCGGTTGGTCCTGAGCGCCTGCTCCAACCCGGAGAGGGGGAAGCCCGAGTCGGCCGTCAGGAAGGCGCGGGTGGCGTTCACGGTTTCGAGCACCACTTCTTTGCCGCAACCACCGCGCATACGGTAACCCAGGACCCGCAGAAGGTCCGCCGTCTGCGTGGACTCGCAGCTTTCCACCGTGATCTTCAGCTCCGCGCCGGCCAGCCTTTCGAGCTCATGCGCCTGCGAGAGGTAGCGCGTCAGCAGCTTCATGAACTCCGTGGGCTGGAGTCCCTCCTGCCCGGAGCCGGCCCGGTACCCGTGGAGCGACAATGCTACGCGCCAGGTCATCGAGCAGCTCTTCCGGCTGGGTATCCTGGGAAACCGCGGCCATCCGCTCAAAGGAACTGAGCGGTCCCGGGATGGTGACCTTCTCGACCGCGGGACGGGCCTTGGTGGCGGGTCCGATCACAGCCTGTGGCCAGTCCTTGCCGCCTGCCTCCCGGTATTGACGGAGGTAGTTGGCGGCGGCTGCCTGGTCTCCCTCCGCCAGATTCAGGACAACCAGACGGCGAATGGCCGTGGCACGCGCGCCCGGAGAGGCTGTCTGCGGCAGATTCGCCAGCACCTTCTCATAGGCTTTCCTGGCGTCCGCGCTCCCGTGGGTGTCCAGAAACTCCGCGTAGGCTTGGAGGGTGGATACGCTGGCGCTGCTGCCAGAGGCGGCTTCGCGCAGGAGCAATTCCGCTCTGGCGCCCTCCCCCCGGGCCTCTAATTGCCGCGCCTGTTCAACTGCATCTTGAGCATGAGCCGCACCGACGGCGATCGCGGCTCCCAGAAAGAACGCACACGCCCTCATATGTATCTTGCTCCGACGAACTTGGTATTTACTTTATCACGAATCCCCGAATGTCCCTGAGGATTGGATGTTAACATTGCGGCCGGGTCGCAGGGAAAGGGCTTGGCGAAGGCAAATCTCTACAGCATGCCGAGCGGCACATCTTGGGAGGGCGCCGGGAACGCCCGGTCGATCGATTGCGCGTCGTCCGCCGGCATTTCCCAGCCGGAGCCTTCGCGATTCTCCCTCACGTGGTCTGGATTGGCGGCCTTGGGAATGGTGAAGACGTTCGCGCCCCGGGTCAAGAAATTCAGCGCGAGTTGCCGGGGCGTTCGTCCGACACGCGCCGCAACCTCGGCCAGCGCCTTGCCACCACGGCTGCCTGGGGCGGGGAAGCCCGCATGCCCAAAGGGACTGTAACCGACCACGGCGATACCCCGCTCGGCGCAGTACGGGATCAATCGCCGTTCGATGCCCCGGTCGCCGAGGTGATGCAGAACCTGGTTGGCTGCCAGGCGTTCCTTGGTGAGCGCCTGCTCGGCGGCTTGCACTTCCTCCAAATCGAAGTTGCTCACCCCCAGGAAGCGGATCTTGCCGGATTCCACCAGCGCCTCCATGGCCCGCATGGTGTCCGCGATCGGATACCTCCCACTGCCAATGCAGAAGGTACAGATCCAGGTAGTCGGTCCGGAGCCTTCGCAGGCTGCGTTCGCAGGCCCGCAGCGTTCCGTCGTAGGAGGCGTTGGAGGGAAGCACTTTGCTCACCAGGAAGACCTCCTGGCGGCGGCCCGCGATCGCTTCGCCCACCAATTCCTCGGCCCTCCGTTCCCGTACATCTCGGCCGTGTCGATGTGCGTCATGCCGAGGTCCAGGCCGAGTTGCAAGGCGGCCACCGCGCGTCGCTCCGCATCGTGGCTGCCCTCGATCATCCAGGTTCCCTGTCCGATGACCGGGACCTCGACGCCGGTCCAGCCGAAGGGTTTCCGAACCATGGTCGCCGCCATCACTTCTCCAGTTTGTATGCCGTGAGGCCGCTCAGCAGTTTGGGGTAGAAGTCCGTGGATTTCTGCGGCATCACCCCGCCGGAGAAAGCCACCCGGGCCACATCCGCGACCGCCGTGGGCTCCAGCAGGAAAGCGAGCCGCGATTTCTCTTGGCGGACCTCCTCGAAAGCCGCATCCGCGCCCCGCATGTAACGGATGCGCTGCTCGTTGCGGACCGCTTCCTCTCCAATGCCCAGCAATTCTCCCAGAATCTTCTCGTGGAGAAACGGCACGTCGAGCTGACCCGGCTCCCGCTTGGCCTCGAGCAGATGGAGCACGCCCGGTTGCGTCGCGATCCCCAGCCGGATCTTGCCCGCGTGCGGTTCGGCCCAGGCCTTGCGCAGATCCTCCAGAGACGGAACCTCGGTGACTTTGAACGCAGCGCGGGCGCGAGTCAGGCACTCCGCCGCGTCGCACTGGTCCACCAGCCGGTGCGTGGCCAGGATCCGCAGACCCGGCGAGTCCAGGTTCACGAAGGTCATCATGACGCGCCGGGCATCCTCGAGTTCGGGGTGCTCGTTGCGGAACGCCAGCGCGGTTTCATAGCGATGATGGCCGTCGGCGATGATCAGCTTCTTTGCGGCCATGGCGTGCTGGATGGAGGCGGCCAGGACCGGCTCCGAGATCCGCCACAGCGTGTGTACGACGCCGTACTCATCCGTGACGGCGGCGGCCGGGGATTCGGAAGCGGCCTCGTCCAGCACGGCGTCGATCTCCCGCTCGGGATCCGGATACAACATGAAGAGCTGGCCGAAGTGGACGCGCGTGTGCCGCAGCAGGTCGAGCCGGTCCTTCTTCGGGCCGCTCAGGGTCTGCTCGTGCCGGTGTACGATGCCCGCCGAGTAGTCCTCCACCGCGCCCAGTCCGATGAACGCTTTCCGCACCAGCCGCTCGCCGGTGTCCGGCACCGAGAATTCCTGGAAGTAGGCAAAGAAAGCCGGCTCGGAATCGCGCTCCAGGATGCCGCCGTCGATCCACTCGCGGAGGTGCTGCGCGGCGCGGGTGTAAACGTTTTCATCGGCGGAATCGGCGGGGAATCGTTCGCCGAGAATGATCCGGACAAGGTTATAAGGGCTCAGCGACAGGTAGCGCGTCCGCATCGCGGGGCTGATCTTGTCGTAAGGCTGCGTGACGAGATCGTCAAGGCGGCCGGCTTTGGCACTGTAACGGTATGGTCGAAACGGGTATACGTCAGCCATGTTGGAGGATTACCAGCATAGCAGAGCCCGCCGGTGTGCTTCGCGCGAATAGGAGTGTTCCGGCACGGAATGCAGGGGGGGCATGCAGCGTCTAAACCCATGAGTGGAGATCTCTTAGTGAAGGAGAGACTTGGGACATGAAACGGACACGGTTGGCGGGCGTCCTCGCGCTGGCAGCATGCGCTCTCATGACAGCGTCGGGGACGGCGGGTTGGCAGCTTTATCGGCTGTTCGGCAGAGAGGCCCATCCAGCGCCACCGCGAGCAGGAACTGAGGGAGAGGCTCGGGTATTGGCAACGCTGGCTGGGATGCAGCAGGTGGGCGATGTGCGTTTTGGGGTGCCGGAGGCCGACGGTCGGCTGCTTCGTCTGCTCACCGAAGCGGCAGGCGCGAAGAACGTGGTCGAGATCGGGACCTCCACGGGCTACTCCGGACTCTGGCTCTCTCTGGCGCTTCGGCAAACCGGCGGGCGCCTCACGACCTTCGAGATTGATCCCGGGCGCGCGGCGACGGCGCGGGAGTTTTTTCGGAAAGCAGGTCTGGACCGGCAAGCCACCGTGGTGATCGGCGACGCCCACCAGACGCTCGCGACGCTCAAGGACCCCATCGACGTGGTCTTCATGGACGCGGACAAGGAAGGCTACGTCGACTATCTGAAGCGGCTGATGCCGCTGCTGAAACCAGGCGGGGTGATCCTGGCGCACAACATCCGCCAGGCGCCGGACTACCTGCAATATGTGGCCGCCAATCCAGACCTGGAGACTCTGCTTCTCGTGCAAAGCTCCGGCCTGACCGCCACATTGAAGAAGCGGTAAGACCCGTACATCCGATGTATCCTGTGAGGAAGCCCAGTGCCCAAGGAGGCGAGATGAAACCGAGGCCTGCCGTGACGAGGCTTGGCTTTCTGGCCGCTTTTATTGTGTTTGCCGCTTCTGCTTTTGCCCAGCAGGCAGAGCCCCGCGTCATCAAGGATGTCGAGTACGCCCGGGCCGGGGATATCTCGCTTCGGCTCGATCTCTACCTGCCGGAAGCGCAGAGGCCGGCCCCGCTGATCGTCTGGATCCACGGCGGCGCTTTTCGCTCGGGCGACAAGGGAGGCATCTTCTGGAGTCCGATGCCCCGCCAGACGGAGCGTGGTTACGCAGTCGCCAGCATCAATTATCGCCTCAGCGGCCAGGCGGCCTTTCCGGCGCTCGTCTATGACTGCAAGGCGGCGATCCGCTGGCTTCGTGCCAACGCGGGCAAATACGGGTTAAGGGCCGAACGCATCGTGGTTGCGGGCGAATCGGCAGGAGGCTACCTCTCGGCCCTGCTGGGAACGTCTGGGAGCGTAGCCGAGCTCGAGGACCTCGCCATGGGCAACCCATCCGAATCCAGCCGGGTTCAGGCGGTGGTCGACTTCTTCGGCCCGACGGATTTCCTTCAAATGGACGCCGGCGTCCCGACGTCGTGCCCGAATCCCCAGGTTCACAACGCGCCGGATTCGCCGGAATCGCGACTGCTGGCCTGTACCATCCCCGCGTGTCCCGAGAAGGTGAGAGCTGCGAATCCGATCACGTATATCACCAAGGACGATCCGCCGTTCCTAATCCTGCACGGCACAGGCGATTGTCTGGTGCCCTCGACGCAGAGCCAGTTGTTGTACGACGCACTGCGGAAGGCGGGAATAAGGGCGGATGTACACCTGCTTCCCGGCCTGGCCCACGCCGACCGGCGTTTCCTCACGCCTGAAAACGAGAAACTGGTGAACGGCTTTATCGACGGAGTGCTGAAGCCGTAAGGCCCGGCCCGGACTGCGCCTCTCTTACGGGTGGATTCGCGCCGCCCAACCGCCGCCTTCCGCCAGGCGGATCTTCAGCTGGGCATTCCGGTTGACTTGGCTCTTCACCAGCTTGTAGTCGCCCGCCATGCGATTCGCGTTCACGCCGTCCTGGTACGCTTCCATCCGGAGCGATCCCGCCGGAAGGAAGGAAAGGTCGATCTCCAAATCACGGGGCGTCCAATTGGTCATGGCGCCGATGTACCAGTCCCGCCCGTTGCGCCGCGCCACCACCACGTACTCGGCGATCTTGGCATCGAGCACCCTGGTTTCATCCCACACCGTAGGCACCGGCCCCAGAAATTCCATGGCTTCCGGTTCGCGCAGGTAGTTGGAGGGGCTGTCGGCCAGCATCTGCAGGGGGCTCTCGAAGACCACGTACATCGCCAGTTGATGGCAGCGCGTGCCCAAGGCCATGGGCCGGTCGAAGATCTGGGCGAAGGTGGCCTTGGTGGCGTTCAACACCGCGCCCGGCGTGTAGTCCATCGGTCCCAGGAACATCCGCGTGAAGGGCAGCGTCACGTTGTGCAGCGGTTCGGCCTCCACGCTCCACTTGCTGTTCTCCATCCCTTTGACCCCTTCGTTGGTGATCAAGTTGGGCCACGTCCGCGTCATGGTGGCCGGCCGCTGCGCGCCGTGAAAATCCAGCAGCATCTTGCGCTTGGCCGTCTCGCGCGCGAGATCGTGATAGTAGTTCATCAAAACCTGATCGTCGCGCTGCATGAAATCGACCTTGATCCCCTTGACCCCCCACTTGGCGTACTGGTCCAGCGCCGGCTGCATTTGATCGGCGAGCGTCTTCCAAACTACCCACAGGATGATCCCGACGTTCTTCTGCTTCCCATACGCCACCAGTTCTTCGATGTTCATCTCCGGAACCACGGCGAGCACATCGCCCAGCTTGTACCAGCCTTCGTCCAGGATGATGTACTCCAGACCGTACTTTGAGGCGAAGTCGATGAAGTACTTATACGTCTGGGTATTGATGCCGGACTTGAAGTCCACCCCGTAGATGTTGTTGGCGTTGTACCAATCCCACGCCACTTTGCCGGGCTTGATCCACGACGTGTCCTGCACCTGCGAGGGCTTGGCGAGCAGCCAGACCAGCGGGTTGGTGATCAGGTCGCCATCCTTCTCGGCGATGCCCAGGAGCCGCCATGGATACGTGCGGGTGCCCTTGGTCCTGGCAATATAATCGGCTGCCTGCGTGACCCTAAAGTCCCGGTCCCTCTCCAGCGCTCTCCTTCAGCGGGTAGGGCGGGAACACTGCCGCCAGAGCGTTGCCGCTCGTGCCCCGCAGCCACAGCCCAGGGTAGTCCTCAACGTCGGATTCGGCGATCGCCACCTTGATCCCGTCTACGTCCACAACCGCGGGCAGCGTGGCGATGGCCGCCGAAGCGATCGCCGTTAGCTTGCGCGGAGTGTACAGCCGTTCGTTGTGCGAAAAGAAGCTCTCCTCCTGCGGGTAGAAGACCGTATAGTCGCCGGCGAAATTGAAGCCGGCTTCTTCGCCGTACACCTTCACCTGGGCCGCCGGGAGGGACGTCTCCAGCCGGTAGGCCGCGCCTTCGTTGTAGGCGCGGAAGACCACCGCCAAGGGCTCTTCGGTGTCGATCCGCAGCTCATTGTAGTTGTCGCGTATCTTCGCGAACTTCTGCCGCACGGCGGGCTCGAGCATCTGATCGACGCTGCGCTCCTTGACGGCCTTGACTTTCACATTGCGCCCCAGTTGGGTCTGATCGATGTTGATGGACAACGTCGAATTCCGGAGCAGGACCTTGCCGTCGAGCAGGACGTCGTATTGCACGCCGGCGGCGGTCCGGATTCTTACCTCGATCCTCTTGTCCGGCGACCGGAGGCTGTAACTCGATTGGGCCGCGGCGTCGCCGGCGAACCATAGAAAGGACACCAACAGCGGCAGCAGTGATTTGTGTAGTCCGTTCATAAGCGACATCCCAATTTCTCCTTGACTACAGTACCGACAGCAACGGCGCCGGTCAACCCTTCGCGGAATCGCCGTTCGGCAGGAAGATCTCTTCGATCTTCTTGCCAAAGACGCGGGCGAGGTCGAAGGCCAGTGGAAGACTCGGATCGTACTTGCCGGTCTCGATGGCGTTCACGGTTTGACGCGACACGCGCAGCACCTCGGCCAAGCGCGCCTGGGACCAGTCGTTTTCCGCGCGCAGCACCTTGAGCCGGTTCTTCATCGATACCGCCGAACCGCATTCAAGTAGCCCAATCCGGCCAGGGCCAGCATCAGGTAAACGACATACACAGGGCGGATCTGGCCCACGAAGCCGGCGTACTGAATCGCCGCGTAGATGAGCATGAGTACGAAAGTGCCGAGACACGCGACCGATGCCGCCTCCAAGTGGACGCGCAGTTGGAGTTCGTCGAGCCGCCGCATGTCGCGCATCAGGAAGTGGATGTAGGCGACCGCGCTCGCCAGCGGGACCGCCAGAATAACTACTTTCCAGGGGGTTGCCAGCCGTGGCGTGAAGTCCTGAAGGAGAGTTGCCCCAGCTACCGACAAGCCCAGCGTCAGCGCCGAAACAAACTGGCCTGCCGAACCACGCTTGCAAGAGCCAATTGCGGGAGACGATGTATTCATGCCCCGATAGTACAGCAAGCTTTCCATAATGTCAAGCATGCTTTACTATTAAAGAAGAAGTCAGGCCAGAGACCGCCACTCGCGACCGTCCCGTAGAAGCAGATCGCGGGCGGCCTCCGGTCCCTCGGAACCCGCTGGATATGGGTGAAGGTCCTTCCCGTCCTGCTCCCATGCCTGCAAGACGGGTTCGACGACGTTCCAGCCGGCTTCGATCACGTCGCCCCGCTTGAAGAGGCTGGCGTCGCCGACCATGGCGTCGTACAAGAGCGTCTCGTAGCCGGTGCGGTTCTCCAGAGCGAAGTAGTCCCGGTAGCAGAAGTGCATGGCAACCGGAGCCACCGTGACGGCGGGTCCCGGCACCTTGGCCGCAAACTCGAGCTCGATGCTCTCGGTCGGCTGGACCTGAATGAGCAGCCGGTTGGCTTCCGGAAGCTTGACCGACGCGGACTGGAACAGCGACAGGGAAGCTCTCTTAAACTGGATCACGACCTCCGTGCGGCGGTCGGCGAGACGCTTTCCGGTGCGAATGTAAAACGGAACGCCGGCCCAGCGCCAGCTATCGATGCCGAGCCGCAGCGCGACATAAGTCTCGGTGCTGGAATCCGGGCTCACGCGCGGCTCCTGGCGATAGGCCGGAAGCGGCTGGCCTGCGGCGGCGCCCGCGCCATACTGCGCACGGACGGCGTCAGGGCCGTCGCGCAAGGGGTGGACGGCCTCCAGAACCTTCATCTGCTCGTTGTGCAGCGCGGCCGGTGAAAAGGAGTTGGGCGGATCCATGGCCGTGAAGGTCAGGAGCTGGAGCAGGTGGCTGGGGACCATGTCCCGCAGAGCGCCGGAGTGGTCGTAGTACCCGCCTCGCATTTCCACCCCCAGGGTCTCGGCGACGGTGATCTGCACGTGATCGATATGCAACCGGTTCCAGATGGGCTCGAAGACTCCATTGGCAAACCGGAAGACCAGGATGTTCTGAACGGTTTCTTTGCCGAGGTAGTGGTCGATTCGATAGAGCTGCGCCTCGGCGGCGACTTTGGCCAGGTCGCTGTTGAGCTGGCGGGCCGAAGCCAGATCGCGGCCGAAGGGTTTCTCAATGACGACGCGCCGCCAGCCTCCGCCGGACTGATCGAGCAGACCGGCGCGGCTGAGATTCTCGGTCACCTCCAGAAAAAACTCCGGAGCGGTGGCCAGATAGAAGAGATAGTTGCCGCGCGTGCCGTGGGCCTGATCCAGTTCCCGCAGTTTCGACGCCAGCCGCTGGTAGCCTGCCGGATCGGTGAAGTCCGAACGGACGTAACTCACCCGGGAGAGCAGGGAGTCGATGACCGTGGAATCCGCGGGCTCCTTCAGGTCGCGGCGCAAGCCGAGCCGGAAATCCGCCTCGCTCACATCGGCGCGGGCGAAAGCGGCGACGGCAAACTCACGAGGGAGAAGACCCTCGCGCGCCAAATTGTAGAGAGCTGGAAACAGGAGTCGCTTGGCCAGGTCGCCGGCAGCGCCGAAAATGACGAGGACGCACGGACCGGCTGGCTCCGGCTTGAGATCCGGCAACGCAGGGGGCTCCATGCCTTCGAGCATACTCCAGCCGGAAGACGAGGCTCAGAGCCTAGGGCCACCTAGGCTGGCGAATCCAGCGGCCGGCATGCTGAAGTGCACTCCGAGCGTTTGGGATGAGACGGTGGTGCTGCCGGTCTCCGAGATCCGGGAAACCGCGGCGTTCGCGCGGCGCAAAGGGAATACCTGTTTCCCGCGGCTAAGCGAGCAGCCACCGCCCGAGGACGAACAATTCGCCGAGGGCAAAAAGTGCCCCAAAGATCATCTTGTTGTGCCGAGCCAGCCAAAGCGGCAGGTAGATATCGAAGTTATCCGAGCGCTCGTTCGTATAGCGGCCTGCTAGATCCGTCAACGGGCACCGGCCCCGGTTCACGGCGATCACCACGCACTCCACCAGGACCAGACCCGTCAGAATGGCCACCCATTGAAAGTCACCTCGGGCGCCAACGAATGGAATCGCCACGATGCATCCGGCGAAGAAGAGCCAAATCGCCGTGTGCAAGAGCTTTATCCCTACGAGGGAAGTGGCTCGTTCAGATTGGAGTTTCACAGGTCACCATTCTACGAGACCGCCTGACCCGTTGATTCCAAGCCCATTCCTCTGTCGCCTGCATGAACTTCAGCGCCTCGATGCCGCCCGCCAATGTCCCGACCTTCCGTGCGTGGTGGTTTCCCGAGGGGCCGTACAAGAGTTACACTATTTACACATTGAGTGACGGAGACGAGACGCCGGGAGAGCTTCCCCGAGCGGCGGGGAGACACGGCGTCCGCCCCAAGCAAGGAGGCATGCCATGAGTCGGCTACTTAAAGTCCTATCGATCCTGATCGCTCTCGTTGTGGTCTGCGGCGCCCAGCAGAAGAAGCGCGTCGCCATCATGGACTTCGACTATGCAACGGTACACAGCGGCGTGGCGGCGATCTTCGGAACCGACCTGGACGTCGGCAAGGGGATCTCGGATCTGCTGGTCGACCGGCTGGTGACCAGCGGCGTCTATTCCGTCATCGAACGCAAGGCGCTCGACAAGATCCTGGCCGAGCAGAACTTCTCCAACAGCGACCGGGCCGATCCGAACAGTGCGGCGAAAATTGCGAGGATTCTGGGAGTCGATGCGATTATCATCGGCAGCATCACGCAGTTCGGCCGCGACGACCAGAGCACCAGTGTCGGCGGCGGCGCGATCGGCGGCGTCACCCGGAGATTCGGCATCGGGGGCGTGCAGAGGAAGGAAGCCAAGGCCGTGGTCGTGATCAACGCCCGCCTGATCGACACCAGCACCGCGGAGATCCTCGCCGTGGCCAGCGGCAAGGGCGAATCGCAGCGCTCCGGCACGTCTTTGCTCGGCGCGGGCGGCGGCGGGGGGACGGCTGCGGGAGGCGCGGTCGACATGAAGAGCAGTAATTTCGCGGCCACGATTCTGGGCGAAGCGGTCTCCCAGTCGATATCGCAGCTCGCCAGCCAGTTGGACCAGAACTGCTGCCAAGCTGCCCACGGTCAAGCTCAACGTACAGGGCCTGGTGGCGGACGCCACTGGCGGAACCCTGATCCTCAATGTCGGCAGCAAGTCGGGCGTGAAGGTCGGCGACCGGCTGCAGGTGACCAGGAAGGTGCGTGACATCAAGGACCCGGCAACCGGCAAGGTGCTTCGAAGCGTGGAAGACCAGCTCGGCGTGGTCACCATCACGGAAGCCGATGAACAGTCGTCGGTCGGCGCGTACACGGGCGCCAGTCCGGCCAAGGTCGGGGACGTGGTGAAGACCGCGCCGTAGCAGGGCGGGTGGACGAGGAGAAGAGGAGCGTATGGCGATGAACTCCAACGTCGGAGATCGGATCGGCGATTACGAGGTTGTCGGAATCCTCGGCGCCGGGGGGATGGGCAAGGTCTACAAGGTCCGGAACGTGATCTCCGATCGCGTCGAGGCGATCAAGATCCTGTTGCCGGAGCTGACCAACGTGCCGGAACTGGCGGACCGCTTCTTGCGGGAGATCAAGGTGCTGGCCACCTTGGAGCATCCCCACATCGCCGCGCTGCGCACGGCGCAGCGGATCGACAACCAGCTTGTCATGGTGATGGAGCTGGTGGAAGGCGTGACGGTCGAGGACAAGCTCAAGAACGGGCCGCTCCCCGTTGACCAGGCTGTGGACATCGTCGCGCAGGTGCTTTCGGCGCTGAGCTACGCGCACGCGCGGGGCGTCATCCACCGCGACATCAAGCCCGCCAACATGATGGTGACCGAGGGCGGCGTGGTGAAGCTCATGGACTTCGGGATCGCCAAGGCCGCCGGCGACCGGAAGCTGACCATGACCGGGACCACTCTGGGCTCCCTATTCTACATGTCCCCGGAACAGATCAAGGGCGGTGATCTGGACCCGCGGTCGGATCTGTACTCGCTGGGGGTGTCGCTGTACGAGATGGTGACCGGAGCGCGCCCGTTCAAGGGCGACAGCGATTTCTCCATCATGTCGGCGCACCTGGAGATGCAGCCGGTGCCGCCGGTCGAAGTGGACCCGCGAATGCCGGCGGCGCTGAACGAAATTATTTTGATGTCGATCGCCAAGGACCCGGCGAAGCGGTTCCAGACCGCCGCGGCTTTCGGGGCGGCCATCGCCAGCGTGGGCGGGCGCGTTCCTGCGGCCGCCGCGGCCAAGCCGGCACAGACGATGGCGGCGGCAGCCGCTCCGTCCGCGCCCAAGACGGCTCCACCGAGCGGCGGTTCCAGCCGTCGCGGGCTTTACATGGCTCTGGGAGCGGTAGTAGTCGTGCTCGTCTTGGTGGCGGGCGCGATCTTGGTTCCCCGGTTGCTGCGCACGCGAGCTGGGGAGAGCCCCGCTACCACGCAGCAAGACACTCTCCCGGCGGCGTCTACCGAGCAGCAGCCTGCGCCGTCGGAGCCCGCGGTGACGCAGCCGGCGCCGGTGCAGGAGAGCGCCCCTGTCGCTTCCCAGCCCGCTGCGGCCAAGGCGGGAGCGGGACAGGCGCAGCCGCCTTCCCGGCAGCAAGCGCAGCCATACACGCAGCCGCAGGGGCAGCCCTACACGCAGCCCCAGACCCGCCAGCAACCCGAGCCGCAGGCGCCGGCCCAGCAGCCCGCGGCGGCACAACCTGCCGCTCAGGCTCCGGCGGCGGATCTGGCGAAGGCAGCCGCTCTGCGGGAGACCCAGAAGGCTTGGCCGATGTTGGCGTCGCGGGCAGGCGCCATCTCGAGTACTCTCCAGAACCTGCAAAACGAGCAGAAGCGGTCCGGCCTTGGACTTCGCGGGGACATCTCCGCATCCTGGAAGAGGATGGAGTACTACATGGACCAGGCCGAAGCCGCCATCTCGGCGAAGGACCCCGCGCAGGCCAAGGAGCACATGGAGAGCGCCGAGCGCGAGATTCAAACCCTGGAGAAGTTCCTGGGGCGCTGATGTGGGGTTTCGGA
Organism: Bryobacteraceae bacterium; assembly: GCA_963801345.1. Classification (GTDB taxonomy): domain Bacteria; phylum Acidobacteriota; class Terriglobia; order Bryobacterales; family Bryobacteraceae; genus CAWDER01. Next base: position 168,378 of record CAWDER010000006.1, on the reverse strand, counting down.
ACGCTGGCGGGCGCCGTTTTCGTGCTGGCGGCGGCCGCGGCTCTCTACATCCTCGCCGGCTATCCATTGCTTTTGGCTCTAGCGCCGTTCCGTAGGTCCCCGCCCGTGCGAAAGGACCAGTCCTTTCGGAGTGGCGCCTCCATCATCCTGGCCGTGCGAGACGGTGGCCGCTTCCTTCGGGAGAAGCTTGAATCGCTGCTGGCGCTCGAATACCCGAAAGATCTGATGGAGATTCTGGTGGTGTCGGACGGGTCCATCGACGAAACCGACTCGATCGCCGGGGAGTACGCCGGCAGGGGCGTGCGGTTGTTGCGCCAGCCGCAACGGGGGAAGGCGGCGGCGCTCAACGCCGGGATTGCGCTTGCTACTGGAGAGATTCTATTCTTCACCGACGTGCGTCAACCGCTGGACCGGCTGGCGCTGTCTCATCTGGTAGCCAATTTCGCGGACCCATCGGTCGGCGCGGCGACTGGGGAACTACGGTTGCAGGCATCGGAGCCAGGAGTGCAGGCCGATCTCGGCTTGTACTGGCGGTACGAGACGTGGGTGCGGAAGCGCCACTCCGCGATCGGCTCGGTGTTCAATGCCTCGGGCTGCATTTACGCGCTGCGGCGCGATCTGGCGGCGTCCATCCCTGTCGACACGCTCGCCGACGACGCCGAGCTTGCGATCCGGGCCTTTCTGGCCGGCTACCGGGTGATTCTGGACACCGAAGCCACAGCCTACGACTATCCCGGGGTGTCCAGCGGAGAGTTCCGCCGCCGGTTGCGCGGGATGGCCGGCGTCTGGCAGGTTTACGCGCGGCATCCCCGGTTGTTCCTGCCTGCGAATCGGATGTGGATGCATTTCCTTTCGCACAAGTTCGGCAGGCTGGCGCTGCCGTGGGTACTGGTGGCGGCCGCCGCGGGGGCGGCGGGCCTGCCCGCATCGCCTCTGGGCGCCTGCGTGGCGGCGGGCGGGCTGACGCTCGTGGGTTTTGCCTTTCTGGATCTCCTGACCCCCAAGGGGTTCCCGCTCAAACGTCTCTCTTCGCCGGCCCGGACATTCCTGTCGATGAGCGCCGCGGCGCTTCTTTCGTCCGCGGTGTTCTTCGTCGAGCCTCGCCGGTTCTGGAGCCCGACTCGCGTGGAAGCGAGTGACTGGAAGGAGCCTTCGGCGAAGGCTGGATAGAATAGAGGCTGTATGCCCGCTCGCCAGCGCTCGGCGCTGCGCAATTGGATCGAATATGTCGTGGCCGCGAGTCTGGTGGCCACGCTACGCTGGACGCCGCGCGCGCTGGCCGAGAAACTCGGTCGCGCTTACGCCAGGCTGCTGGACGCCGCCGTGCCGCGCTTACGCCGGACGGCCCTCCATAATCTCGAACTGGCGATGCCGGCGCTCGGCGAGCAGGAGCGCGAACGCATCGCGGACGGCGTGTTCCGGTCCATCGCGCGCCTGCTGGTGGGGGCAGCCCGTCTCCCGACTCTCACTCGCGAGAACGTCGCCGATTGGATCCGTTACGACGGCTTCGAGCACTACGAAGAAGCCAAGCGGCGCGGTCGCGGAGTGTTGATCGCAACCGGGCACCTGGGAAATTGGGAACTCAGCGCCGTCGGGCACGCGCTGTTGTGCGGCGAGCCCATGCACGTGGTCGTCCGCCCGCTGGACAACCCGCTGATCGACAAGCTCGTCCAGGATCGCCGCCAGGTAGCCGGCAACCGCGTGATCGGAAAGAAGAATTTCGTGCGCTCGATGCTGAAGGCTCTCCAGGGCAACCAAACGGTGGGAGTCCTCGTCGATCAGAACAGCGGACTCGACCAAGGCGTCTTCGTCGACTTCTTCGGGGTTCCGGCGTGCTCCGGGACGAGTTTCGCCAGGCTCGCCGCGCACACCGGAGCGACGGTCATCGCGGGCTTCGCCTTCTGGATCGAAAGCGAGGGCCGCTACAGGCTCAAGTTTTATCCGCCGATTGAGATGTCGGGAGACGATGTGGAAGACACCGCGCGTGTGCAGGCGGCGGTCGAGCGGGCCGTGCGTGAATATCCGGACCAATGGCTGTGGATTCATCGCCGCTGGAAGACCCGCCCTCCCGGGGAGGCCGGGCCTGTTGCGCCCACGGAGAGGCCTGCGGCATGAGAGAATGAGATCTCGCATGAATATTCTCCCCACCATTATCCAGGGCGGAATGGGCGTGGGCGTCTCCAACTGGCGTCTGGCACGGGCGGTTTCGTGGCTCGGCCAGCTGGGGGTCGTCTCCGGAACGGTCCTGGATCAGGTTTTCGCCAGGCGTCTGCAGGACGGGGATCCGGGCGGGCACATGCGCCACGCCCTCGACCATTTCCCCTTCCCGGAGATGGCCGAGCGGATTTGGAAGGCCTATTTCGTCCCCGGGGGAAAGAAGCCCCGCCAGCCTTATAAGAAGCTGCCGATGCACTCCAAGGACAGTCCTCGCCTTCTTAGGGAACTATGCATCGCCGCGAATTTCGCCGAGGTCTTTCTGGCCCGCGAAGGTCACGCTCATGAAGTCGGCATAAACTATCTGGAGAAGGTCCAGGGTCCGCACCTGCCCTCCCTATACGGCGCCATGCTCGCCGGCGTCGGCTGCGTCCTGATGGGGGCGGGCATCCCGCTAAAGATCCCCGGCGTATTGGACCGTCTGGCGGATCACCAGCCCGCCACATATCCCCTGCAAGTCAGCGGAGCGCGCGAAGCCGACGACACCACCATGACGTTCGTTCCGCGGGAATACATGGAGCTGGATCTTCCGCCGCTCACTCGTCCGAAGTTCCTCGCCATCATCGCTTCCAACACTCTGGCGATGACCATGTTGAAGAAGGCCAACGGCCGTGTGGACGGCTTCGTCATCGAGGGGCCTACCGCCGGAGGCCACAACGCGCCGCCTCGCGGGAAGCCGCAGCTCAGCGATACGGGCGAGCCGGTCTACGGGGAGCGCGACATCGTCGACCTGGCCAAGCTCCGCGCACTGGGTGTACCGTTCTGGCTAGCCGGAGGGTACGGTACCCCCGAAAAACTGCGCGAAGCCCTGGAAGCCGGAGCGGCTGGTGTGCAGGTGGGAACGGCGTTTGCCTTCTGCGAGGAATCGGGCCTGCGCGAGGACTACAAACGGGCGATCTTGCAAAATGTCCGTGCCGCCAAAGCCCAGGTGTTCACCGACCCACTGGCTTCCCCGGCGCAGTTCCCCTTCAAGACCGTTCCGATGGCAGGCTCGGTATCCGAGCCGGAGGTCTACTCGATTCGGCCGCGGGTCTGCGATCTGGGCTACCTGCGCGAAGCATACCGGACTGCCGATGGCTCGATCGGTTACCAGTGTCCCGCGGAACCGGTGGCCACCTACACGGCGAAAGGCGGCAGGTTCGAGAAGACGGCCGGCCGGAAGTGCCTATGCAACGCGTTGCTGGCGAACATCGGGCATCCGCAGATGCAGGATGACGACTACGAGGAGAAGGGCCTGGTCACCTCCGGGAACGCCTTGAACGAGATGGCGCTCTTCCTGCCTGCCGACGGGTTGGCCTACACGGCGTCGGACGTCATCGCGAAGCTGTTGAGCTGAGGCCTCGCGTCGGATTCAGTCCACCAGGCCGCTGCGCACGGCGAAGCGGACCAATTCCCCGATGCTGTGCAGGTTGAGCTTCTCCATGATGCGGCCGCGGTGCGCGTCGATGGTGTAGACGCTCAGCTTGAGCACGGTTGCGATCTCCTTGTTGGTCTTTCCCTCGGCCAACATCTGTAAGACCTCCCGCTCCCGGGTGGTCAGGAGGTCGATTGGATCGGTGACGTGCTTGCGATAGTCCGAGAGAACGGCATCCGATACGGTGGGGCTCAGATAGCCGTCCCCAGCGGCCACGGCCCGCACGGCCATCAGCAGATCGCTGTCGAAGGCGTCTTTGAGCAGGTAGCCGCGGGCGCCGGCGCGCAGGATCTCCCGGACATAAGCCGAGTCCTTGTGCATGCTGAGAGCGAGAACTCGAGCGCGCGGAGCGGACTCCGACAGGCGCCGGGTAGCCTCGATGCCATTCAATTCAGGCATGGCAACATCCATCACGACGACGTCGGGCTGCAAGCGCTCGGCTAACTCGACGGCCTCCCTGCCGTTGGCGGCCTCGCCGACGATCTCGAAGTCGTGCTCGGCGGCCAGGATCATCCGAAAGCCCTGCCGGACGACGGCATGGTCATCCGCCAACAGGATGCGTATCTTTTTCGTCATGTTCCGCGACCCTCGTGGGTACCTGGACCTCGACGGAGACTCCCTGGTCTGGCCGGGAGTGGACCGCTACTTCCCCGCCGGCGCTGCGCGCGCGTGCCCGCATCCCAACCATACCCATGCCCCTTTCGATGGCGTCTCCCGGCTGGGCCAACCCGATACCGTTGTCGGCGATGGTCAGGCTGAGTTGCGCGTGGTTGGCGTGCAGCCGGACCTCCACGCGCTTCGCTTTGGAATGCCGCGCGACATTGGTCAGCGCCTCCTGGGCGATGCGGAACAGGTGCGTCTCGGTTTCGTCAGGAAGGCGTCCGGAGAAGTCCGACTGATAGCCCACGTCGATGGCGGTCCGCTCGGTGAACTTCTCAGCGAGCCAGCGCAGGCTGGCATCCAGGCCGAAGTCGTCGAGGATCGTGGGCCGTAGCAATTGAGACAGTTCCCGCACATTGCGGATGGCGCCGTCCACCAGCCCGACACAATCGCTGATGCGACTCTCGGAGTCCTCCGTGCGGCTGAGCGACATGACGTTGGCCTTGAGAGCGGTCAACGACTGGCCCAACTCGTCGTGAAGTTCGTGGGAGAAGCGGCGGGCGGTGCTCTCCTGGCTCTCCAACATGTGCCAGGAGACGCGGCTCAGCTCACTGGCCTGCCACTCCATCTTGCGGAACATCCCGGTGGTCATTCTGACGGTCACGATGCTGAAAACCAGTGCCAGCGCCAGGCACGCTCCCAGGAACACCAGCGACTGCGTGAAGAGCCGCCTCGACTGCAGCGTGATCATCTCCTGTGCCGCCTGCGATCTCTCGTGCCCCGAGATGACGAGTTTGGCGACTGCCGTAGTGACCTGTCGGTGCCTCTGAAACAAGTCTCGCGATAGCAAGGTAGGGGCGTTGGCCTGACCCAGCAGCCGCCGCGCCTCGGTGGCGAAGGCCTCGGTGGCTTGTTCGAGCTGCTTTCCCATGGCTTCCGAGGGAGAACCCTCGGTCCTGTCCACAATCTCGCGGATGTTGCTGTCGGCGGTGTCGAGTTCGGCCAGGATCTTGGTCCGATCCACGAATTCGGGTTCGCGGGAGAGGTTGTAGAAGACGGCGCTCAAGGCCTCCTGTTCGTGCTGGATCGCATCGATGAGGGCGGCGAATTCCTGTTGATCCTGGACGATGGTGGCGGCATTACCCTGGATGGAGCGGATGTTAGCGGTCCCGATGAACGCCGCCACCAGCAGCAGCAGGATCACCAGCCCGAAGCCGGTAAGCAGCACCCGCAGGATGTTCCCGTAGGTGACTTGGCGCGGCAGTACGTGCATGGAAGGGCCATGAGCCGCAACGGCTCTCTTCTAGTGTAAGGCAGCATATCCCCCGTCGATGCGGTATCCCCCAATTTGGCCCGCGTTCCTAGCCTTCTCAGGCTATTCTCTCCAGCCGCGACTCGGACCAACATGGAATTGAGCGGTAGAGATTATCCGCCAAGGAGAAGAACCCATGAAGAAACTGATTGTCACTTTTGCGATTGCGGCCCTCGCGTTGCCGCTGAGCTTCGCGCAGACGTCCAAGACCAAGAGTGGGACCAAGACCCAGCAGACGGCCACCATGAGCAGCAAACCGGTACGGCATACGGTCACCCTGGCAAGCGTTCCGGAGCCCGCGCGGGATGCGATTGCGCAGGCCATCGGCGCCAGCAAGATAACGAAGTTGGTATCCGTCAGCACCGGCGGGACTGTCAGCGGCTACGAGGCGGTCGTCACCACGGGCAAGAAGAAATCGACGATGAAGTTCGACGCGAACGGGAACCACGCGTAGGCTTTTTCCCTCGTTCGCGTCCCTCGTGGCGTTCGGGCGCAGCTTGGTCTGCGCGTCTGGGACCGCTCAGGCCGGAGATAAGATTCGACTGTGCCCGAATCCCACGAAGGTGTTAGTCTGATCCCATGCGGCCACGCCTGCTCGTGTGGGCGACAACTCTGGCAACTTTGGGGAGCGGGTTGATCAACCTGTTCTCCGTAATGGGGCCGAGCTTGGCGTCCCGCCACCGACTTCTGCGTGAGTTCTTTCCGCTGGAGTTCCTGCACCTTTCCCGATCCCTTACGCTGCTGATCGGCTTCGCGCTGGTCATCTCCTCCATCAACATCTACCGGCGCAAGAGGAGGGCCTACTACGCCGTATTGGCGCTCTCCGGCCTTTCCGTGCTCTTCCACATGACGAAGGGCCTGGATTACGAAGGAGCGGCGTTTTCGGCGATCCTGATGGCGCTGCTCTGGGGAACCCGGAGGACTTTCACGGTGAGGAGCGGGATTCCGGACTGGGAATCCGGCATCGTGCGGCTGGGGGTTGCCTTCCTGTTCGCGCTCGTCTACGGGGTCGCCGGGTTTTGGTTTCTCGATCCCAGGGAATTTGGGATCAACTTCACGATGGTGGATTCGATCCACAGGACGCTCCATTTCCTGTCCTTGGGAGGCGACCCGCAGATTGTGCCGCGCACCCGGCACGCGCTGTGGTTCGTGGACTCCCTGTACCTGACGACTCTGACGGCGGTAGTGTACTCGGGGTTCGCGCTGTTCCGTCCGGCGATCTACCGGTTCCGGATCCATCCGCACGAACAGGCGCAGGCCCGCGGCATCGTCGGCGAGTATGGCCGCTGTTCGCAGGACTACTTCAAGACCTGGCCGGACAAGTCCTTCTTCTTCTCCGCCTCCGAAAAGTGCGTTTTGGCGTACCGTGTGGCGGGAAACTTTGCGGTCGCGCTGGGCGACCCGGTGGGACCCGCCGAGGAGATGGAAGGCATCCTCCGCGAGTTCAAGGTATTCTGCCACGAAAACGACTGGGGGGTGGCTTTCCACCAGGCATTGCCGGACTTACTGCCGGTGTACCACCGGTTGGGATTCAAGACGCTGAAGATCGGCGACCAGGCCATTGTGGATCTGACGTCGTTCAGTCTGGATGGCAAGGGGATGAAGCCCGCCCGGAACGCCATCACCAAATTGGACAAGAGCGGCGTCCAGATCGCCAGATACGAACCGCCCGTGCCGGACGACGTGATCGAGCAGTTGTACGAGGTCTCCGAGGAATGGCTCCAGATCCCGGGGCGCCGGGAACGCCAGTTCACCTTGGGCAGGTTCGATCCGGACTACCTGCGGTCGACTCCGGTGACTGTCGCCAGGGAGCAGAACGGCAGAATCGTCGCGTTCGTCAACGAGATTGGGGCCCTTCGCCGGGAAGAGGTGGCGTTGGATCTGATGCGTCGGCGGGCAGAGGCTCCCAACGGCATCATGGACTACCTGTTTGTGAAAGTGCTCCTTGCCAGTAAGGAGAGAGGGTTCAAGAGATTCGACCTGGGGATGGCGCCCATGTCGGGGTTTCAGGAAAAGGAAGAAGCCTCGCAACAGGAGCGCGCCGTACACGCGTTTTTTCAGCAATTGAATTTTCTTTTCAGTTACAAAGGCCTGCGAGCATACAAGGCGAAGTTCGCCAGCGTGTGGGAGCCTCGCTACGCGGTCTATCGGAACGCGTTGGACCTGCCCCGGCTGGCAATCGCCCTGGGGAAAGTATCCGCAATCAGGGAATAGCGAATGACCACTCATAGCGCCCTTCGGCTGGCTCTAACAGCCCTTCTATTTGCCGTCTTCACCCAGGTGCGGGCGGCGGCTCCGGCGAAGCTCGCGGTGGACATCCGCGGCCAGTCGCAGGAAGTCTATTTCTATGCGTCAACGGTAAAGCCGCCGGTTGGACGGATTCTCTTCGCGCCCGGTGACGGAGGGTGGCGCGGGTTCGCTCTGACCCTCGCCGAGACCGCCTCCTCGTGGGGCTACGATGTGTACGGGTTCGACACCAAGCGCTACCTGGAGAGTTTCACCACAAGCAAAGGCGCCTTGCGGCCGGAAGAGGTGATGGCCGACATGCGGATGTTAGCGGAGAAGCTGCGGCGGTCATCGGGGGACAGGTTCATTTTCGCGGGCTGGTCGGAGGGCGCCGGGCTCGCGGTGCTGGCGGGAGGGCCGGAAGAGAACAAGAAGACGTTTCGCGGCATCGTGGCGATCGGTTTGACGGATTCCACGGTACTCGGATGGCGATGGACGGACAACGTAACCTACGTCACGAAAAGGGCGCCGTATGAGCCCGCGGTCGCGACGGCTTCCTATTTGCCTAAGATCGCGCCGCTGCCGTTCCTGCAAATCCAATCCAGCGGCGATGAGTATACGAGCGTTCCGCTTGTCTAGAAAGCTCTTCGAGGCCGCTCGGGAACCGAAGCGGTTTTCGCTGGTGCAGGCTCAGGACCACCACTTCGATGGCAATCAAGGGGAGTTCTTCCGGGCGCTACGCGAGGGCTTGAAGTGGATGAAGGACGCGGGGCAGTGAGAGAGGCCGCAATTTCGGCTTCGGAAGGCTGAGCGGAGGCTCTGTGATATGATGAGGCTTCTGCAATAGGCGCGGACCGCGCCGCACAGCGAGTGTCCCATGCCGAATCCTTCCCGGTCCGCCGCCAAATTTCGTGAACCCGCCGAACTTCTGGATTTCTTCCTGGAGATCGCGGCGGTCACTTCCGAAACCCTCGATCTGGACCGCCTGCTGGCGGGGGTCGCGGGCATCGTCACGCGAACGATCCCCTGCGAGTTGTTCGCCATCTTGCTATACAGCGAGAAGCAGCGCGGGCTCAAGATCCACTTCGCGCTGGGGCACCGGGAAGAAGTCGTCGGAAAACTGGTCATCCCGTTGGGAGAAGGTATCACCGGGGCGGCCGCCCTGGCTCGGGAGACCATTCTGGTGGGAGACGTGCGCAGCGATCCCCGCTACCTGAGCGCCCTGGACGCCGTGCGCACCGAGCTGGCCGTGCCGATGGTGGTCCACGGAAAACTGGTGGGCGTGATCGACATCGAATCGACGCGCTTGAGCGCCTACGGGGACTACGAGCGGTCCACGGTCCAGTTGATCGCCTCACGAGTGGCGGCGGCGATTTTCAATGCCCGGCTCCACCGGCGCGTGGAGCGGCAGAACCGCACGTTGCGGACTTTGGCGCGTCTCTCGCCGGAGTTCTCTTCGATCCTGGACCTGGACGAGCTGCTTAAGAAGATCGCCGACGCCATTCGCTCGCTGATCCTCTACGACTCCTTCAACATCTATCTGGTGGATGAGCAACGCCAGGTGTTGCGGAAGCGGTCCAGCTACCGCTACGACACGCGCAGTTCGGTGGATAACATTCCCCTCGGCAAGGGGATTACGGGCGCGGCGGCCCAGGCGCGCGAAGTCATCAAGGTGGATGACACGCTGGCGGATCCTCGGTACATCCCCTCGCATCCCGACATCCGGTCGGAGGTGGCCGTGCCGCTCATCCTGCGCGACCGTGTGATCGGAATCATGGACGTGGAAAGCGAACGCATCGGTTTCTTCACGGAGGACCACGTGCGGACGCTGTCTCTGCTGGCTCCTCAAATCGCCGCCTCGGTGGAGAACGCGCGCCTCTACCAGGAGGTGACCAAGCACAAGGAGCGCATGGAGGAGGATCTGCGCGCCGCCCGGGAACTGCAGTCGGTCTTGCTGCCGAGGCAGGCGCCGGACGTCGCGGGTCTCGAAATCGCGACCGGCGTGCGGCCCGCGCGAGAAATCAGCGGGGATCTCTACGATTTCTTCCGGCAGGGGCGCGAACGAGCGGCCATCGCGCTCGGCGACGTCAGCGGCAAGGGCGCCGCGGCGGCCTTGTACGCCGCGCTGGTCGGCGGCTTGCTCCGGACGCTCGCGCCCAGCCACAACCGGCCCGCGAAGCTGCTGAAGAGCCTGAACGACGCGTTGATGGAGAGAAGGGCCGATGCCAGGTTCGTGACCCTGCTGGTGCTGCTCTGGCAGCCGCGCACGCGCGAACTGAGGATGGCGAACGCGGGCGGCATGCCGCCGCTGATCTGGCGGTCGGGGGAGCTCATCAAGCCGCGGGTGGAGGGCATCCCGCTCGGCTTGCTGGAGCAGCGCGAGTACGACGAACTCACCTTCGCCGCGCAGCCAGGGGACCTGGTGGTGCTGTACTCCGACGGAATGGAGGACCAGCACAACCCGGTGGCGGAGCACTACGGCCGTACGCGTCTAACGCGGAGCCTGGGACGGAACTGGCAGCAATCGCCGCAAGCCATCGTCGACGCGGTCTTCCAGGACCTCGACAACTTCGCCGACGGAACCGAGACGTTCGACGATCAGACGCTGATCGTGATGCGGGTGAAATAGGAATGTTACGTACTTCAGATTCGTTTTCCTACAGGAATGACGCCCTCTACTGCGAGGATGTGCCGCTCGCGGACATCGCTGCCCAGGCCGGCACGCCGTGTTACGTCTATTCGAGCCGTGCCGTCCTGAACCAGTTCGGGGCCTACGACGGCGCACTGAGCGGGCTGCCGCACCTGGTCTCTTACGCGGTCAAGGCGAACTCGAACCTGGGCTTGCTGGCGTTGCTGGCCAAGGCGGGAGCGGGCTTCGACGTCGTCTCCGGAGGCGAGCTCTTTCGCGTGGTGAAGGCGGGAGGCGATCCTGCCCGCGTGGTCTACTCCGGTGTCGGCAAGACCGAGGCTGAGATCGAATACGCGCTGCGCGTGGGAGTCCAGAGCTTGAATTGCGAATCCGAGGGCGAGATTGCCCTCATTGGCGCGCTGGCGGCCCGCTCTGGCGTCAGAGCGCGCATCGCCCTCCGGGTGAATCCCGACGTGGACGCAGGCACGCATCCGTACATTTCCACGGGTCTCAAAAAGCACAAGTTCGGCATCGACGTGGCTGAGGCCGAAGGGATTTACCGGCGCGCGCAGGAGTCGCCACATCTGTTGCCGGATGGGGTGAGTTGCCACATCGGATCTCAGCTTCTGGACATCGACCCGCTGCTGGAGGCCCTGGACAGGCTGCTGGAACTCGTCGCGCGGTTGCGGCAAGCGGGTGTCCCGATCCGGCGTCTCGACCTGGGAGGCGGACTGGGCGTCCGCTACAAGCCGGAGGACGAAGCGCCGGCGATTGCGGACTTCGCGGCCCGCGTCCTGCGGCGCATTGAAGGGAAAGACTTGTTCCTGGTTCTGGAACCGGGGCGCTCGATCGTGGCGGAGGCAGGCGTGCTCCTGACGCAGGTCCTGTATCGCAAGCCGACGGCTTCCCGCGAGTTCGTGATTGTGGACGCTGCCATGACCGATTTGCTGCGGCCTTCGCTCTACCGATCCCACCACGAGATCCTGCCCCTGCGCAAGAATCCGCGCGGAACGATTGTCGCCGATGTGGTGGGGCCGGTTTGCGAGTCGGGCGATTTTCTCGCGCTGGACCGCGAGATGCCGAACGCGCTGCCGGGCGATGTGCTGGCGATCTGGACGGCGGGCGCTTACGGTTTTGTGATGTCGTCCAACTATAATTCGCGCGTGCGTCCCGCGGAGGTGCTTGTCGAAGGCCGCACGTGGCGCACCGCGCGCGCGCGCGAAACCTACGACGATCTCATCCGGGGCGAAACGGTCTGAACCTGGATTTCCACTTTTGGACGTGGACGAAACACGGGAAACGCTGAGCGGGTGCACATAACCTATTCGTGCCGTAGCGCGACCATCGGGTCGACCCGCAACGCGCGGGCGGTTGGCGCCACCGTCGCCAGACCCGCGACCAGCGCAAGCACGCAGGCCACGGCCACGAAGTTCAGCGGATCGGCCGGACGCACCTCCGGCACCAAGAACATCGATAGCGGACGAACAGCGAACACGGCAACCGCGAGGCCGATTACCGTGCCGGCCGTCACCAATCTGAAGCTCTGGCCCGCAACCATCGCCAAGACGTTGCCTGGCGTGGCGCCCACTGCGACACGAATGCCGATCTCGCGAGTCCGCTGATGGATGGCGTATAGCAGAACTCCGTAGAGTCCGATTGAAGCGAGCATCAACCCGAACAGCGCCATCGATCCCAGAACCGCGGCCCCCACACGGCTCGGCAGCAACGCCCCCGCGAATATATCACCCATGACCCTGGTTTCCACTGCGGCCGCCGGATCCAGGCGCCCGAGCGTCTCGTCCACCTTGCGAACCATCGTTTCCGGCGTGCTCCTGGTACGCACAAAGAAGTGTACAAATGCCGCGTACCTTTGCTGGGCATGGGCTGCATACAGCGCCATTCCGTTCTTTTCCCCCACGGTGACGTACGTGCTGTTCCGCGCTACACCCACGACTCTAACATCGCGATGGTTCGGAAGTTGAAGAATGTGACCCACCGGGTTGGTGTTTCCGAACAATCGCCGCGCAAGGTTTTCGTTCAGAATCACGACTTCGGGCGCCCCAACACGGTCCGAATCCAGGAAGGCGCGGCCTTGCTGAATGGGAATCCCCATGATCCGGAAATAGTCCGGCCCGACGGCGTTGGAGTTGTACTGCACGCGCACCGTGCGGCTGCCCCCGTCCGGCCGAACCTGGCCGCTGGCCTGGCTGAAGACCAGGAACGGATTCAGGGGCACCACAGACGCCGGCGAGGCCGCCTCAATCCCCGGCAGCGCGCGCAGGCGTTCCAGCGCAGTATCCACCTGTGTAGCGAATTTCTCCGGTGTGGACGAGCCCCATACCGTCTGGAACGTGGCCACCAAGGTATGGGTCGTGTCAAACCCCGCGTTGAACGACGTGGCATGCATCAGGTTGCGGATGAACAGCAGCCCCGCGCTGAGCAATATGATCGATACCGCCAGTTGCCCGATCACCAGCGCGTTCTGCAGCGTACGACCCGCGACTCCGGTCTGCCGGCCGCCCTCCTTGAGCGCGCCTCCGATTCCCGCGCGCGTGCCCTTCAGTGCCGGTATAAGCCCGGTCGCAAGCGTCACAACAAAAGCGATCGCCACCGAGTAAGCCAGAAGCACCCGGTCCGGTTGGACCAATAGCTCGATCGGCAGCGGCGTGGGGATACGAAGTCCGCTCAACAGTCTGGTGAGCCAAAGATTGAGCAGCAGGCCGGCGCTCGTTCCGAGCAGCGCCAGCAGCAGGCTCTCCGCCAGCAACTGCCGGACTAGCCGGCCCCGGCCGCCGCCGAGCGACATCCGGATGGCGAACTCCCGCGAACGGGCGAAGGCTCGCGCGAGCAGCAAGCTGGACACGTTGGCGCATGCGATCAGCACCACGATCGTCGTCACGATCACGAGCATGCCAAAGAACGCCACCACCGGCATCGCAACCTGGCCATCCTCTTGAAGGCGCTCCACTCCGCCGACCGTGGAAAGCCGGATCTCCTCCGCCCACTTTCGATTGGCATCCGCGTATACGCGATCCAATTCGCGGCAGATCGGCTTGAGGCGGGCATAGGCCGCCTGGCGTCCCATTCCCCGCGGCAGCCGCGCATAGAGCATGACCTCGATGGGATCCTTGGTCAGGTACAGGTCGGGCGTGAAGCCGAAGCCGGCCAGCATGCGGTGGTCGCGAGGCAATACTCCGATCACCTCGTACGGCCTGCCGTCCAGGACGAGCGTACGGCCGAGTACGTTCGGATCGCCGCCCAGGCGCTTTGTCCAGAACCCGTGCGTGACCACTGCCACTTCGGATTCCCCGCGCACAATGGGGCGCCCCAGGGCGACTGGAACTCCCACCACCTCGAAGAAGTTGTCGGTGACGCGGGTTCCAGCCAGGCGATAAGAACGGTCGCCGTCGCGCCAGTTCACCACCATCTGGATGTTCATCCCGGCGAGCCCGTCGAAGGCGTGGGTCTCCTCCAGGAAACGATATTGCGACATGGGGACCCAACTGCTGCCGCTCACTGAAATGTGCACCAGCGACTGCGGATCGCGGCAGGAGGGTTCACTGAAGAGCGCTTCCCTCGCGACGCTGAATATGGTCGTGTTGGCGCCGATTCCCAGAGCCAGCGAGCCAACCGCCGCCAGCGCCAAGGCAAGATTGCGCCGCAACGCGCGCGCCGCATAGCGGAGATCGGAAGCAAGGTCCTCAAGCCAGCGAAGCTGCCACGCGGAGCGCGTGGCTTCCCGGGTCCTCAGCGTGGAACCGAACTCCCGCCGCGCTTGCAGCAGGGCATCGCCGCCGGACAGACCGGCCTGTCCCAGTTCCTCCGCGCGGGCCTCGATGTGAAGCAGCATCTCTTCATCGAGTTCACGATCGAACCGAGAACGCCGGAACAGATAGGTGAGGCGGTTGGTTATCTCATTCCAGAACGCCATTGGAGTCTCCCGTTCAGGCGGTGCGCATCACGAGCCGGATGGCGCGCACCAGGCGGTCGAATTGACCTGCCTCCTTGTCGAGTTGTTTGCGGCCTTCGGAGGTCAGCCGATAGAAGCGAGCCTTGCGATTGTTCTCGGAAACGCCCCACTCGGACGCTAGCCAGCCCTTAACCAACATGCGGTTGAGCGCGGGATACAACGAGCCGTCTTCTATCTGGAGACCCTCGCGAGAAGCATCCTTGATTCGCTTCACGATGGCGTATCCATGAAGGGGGCCACGGCTCAGCGTCCGCAGGATCAGCAAATACAGGGTTCCCGGGAGCAGCTCCGGGATGGAATCGGTTCCCATGTTTCCCTTTCCAGACTAGGTATACAGCAGGCACAGACGAAAGTCAAGGGTTTTCAAATCCGATATCTAAAGAGAGACCATGCGCCGGCTTGACGGGTGCTGACACCGATACCAGACCACCACAGGGGATATGCGTCTCTCCCCACCTCCTGCGGTAAACTAACCCGAAAGGATTGCTGAGGCTGACGTGGGTCCGATGACAACTCTGCTCGGGTTGCGGTACCGGCTTCTCTGGGCGCATGTCCGGTCCAGGAAAGGCAAGACCGTCCTCTTTCTCGTCGGCTACCTGTTTGCCGTCCTCCTCATTGTGTTGCTGGCGTTGGGGGGCTTCAGCGCGGCGATGGCGTCGATTCGCCTGGGCAAGGCCGAACTGGTGGCCCGGATCGTGCTGGGCGGCTTCTACCTTTTCGGGATCTTCGCTTCGGTTGTTCTGGGCATCGGAGTGAACGAGGTTTTCTCGGACGCGGCGTTGCGCCGCTATCCACTTTCCGCCGGCGCGAGAGCGGCCGCCCGCCACCTCACCGCGTTCCTCGAGCCACTCTGGATGTTCCTCCTGGCGTTCAATCTAGGCGTAGCTATTGGATTCTGCGTCTTTGGTGTGGCCTCCGTCTGGCTGCCGGCGCTTGCCGCGATCCTTTTGGTTGTTACCAATTTCTTTCTGGCGCGCGTGGTCGTTGGCGCGTTTGGATGGGTGATGGCAAGCCGCTTCGCGCCGCTGGGCGTGCTGGCCCTGGCCGGCAGCGGCCTCGTCCTGCCACCGCTTTTCCGAAACCCGAGCTTCCGGTCGCTGGCGATAGCCCTGTCGAGTTTCACCCCACCATTTGCCGCTGCCAAGGCTATGACTGGAACGGAAGGCCTGACCTCCTTCTTGGGGGTGTTCTATCTGCTCGGGTGGTGTGCCGGACTGGCTGTCTTGCTACTTGCTCTCGACCGGCTTCCGGTTCCCTCGCGCACAGTTGCCGGCGCCCGGGCCGCCTGGGACAGCCCATTCGACCGGATCGCGGCGCTCTTCGGCCCCTCCCTGGCTCCGCTGATCGGCAAGACGCTGCGCTACTACGTCCGCAGTCCCCACACGCGCTACAACTATCCCCTTGCGCTGCCGCTGGTCGTCTCCATGGTGGCCGCCCAGTCCCACCATCACGACAGTTCCGTGAGCTTGTTCCCTTTTGCTCTAGGCCTCATCTCGTTGACCGGCATGATGTGCACGGGCGCGTTGCCGCTTAACATTTTCGGATTCGATGCCGCCGGCTTTCGCCGCTGTTTACTCCAGCCGGTTGCGCCTGCGAGGATTCTGCGCGCGACAAGCCTGGCCGGTCTGATTCCTGGGGCGACGCTGATCCCAGTCGCGCTGCTTCTTTGGATGGTGTTCCAGCCAGTTCCCACCGACGCGCGCATGCTGGCCATGCTGACTTCCAGCGCCGTGGTGGGGTGGCTGCTATTCCACACGCTCGGCCTCTGGACGAGTTTGCTTTCGCCGCGCCCGATCGAGTTCAACCTCCAATTCGGCAACAAGCTCTCGCTGGCGGCGAACGTTGTCATGATGGGGTGTTTTTTTGGCTGCTTTCTTTGCTTCTTCCGCTGGTCCTTCGCGCGCTTGGCGCGAGCGCGGTGATGCGTTACTGGTGGGTGGCGCCTCTGATTCTGTTCGCCACCATCGGATCCTATCTTCTATCCTTGCGAGCCGGCGCGCTGGTCTTTGCGACGCGCCGTGAACGTATACTCTCTCTTCTGGAAGGACGCGGCTGAAGCTTATGTCCGGCGCCATCGAAATCTCGCATCTATGCAAGCAGTACGGAACCTCCAGTGGCCGTCGAAGACCTGTCGCTGGCCGTGCCTTCCGGCTCTTTCTTCGGCTTCCTGGGCCCCAACGGCGCGGGCAAGAGCACTACCATCGGTTGTCTAACCGGCTTGCTCGATCCGACGCGTGGAGACATCCGCCTCCTGGGCCAACCCATGAACGGCAACTCGGTGGCGCTCAAACGCAGGATCGGAGTCATGCCCGAAAGCCTGGGACTCTTCGATGCGCTTTACGCTCACGAGTTTCTGGCATTCCAGGCCCGTATGTACGGTCTTGACGAAGCCACCACGCGACAGCGTGTGACCGAATTGCTCGATGCGCTGGCATTGTCGGAGGAAGGCAAGAAGCCGCTTGCCAAGTTCAGCGCCGGAATGCGCAAGCGCGTGGCCTTCGCGGCTGCCGTCATTCATACTCCCGAGATTCTCTTTCTGGACGAGCCTTTCGAATCCATTGATCCGGCCGGTGTGGCGCTGATGAAGCAGTGGCTGCGCGAGTTCACGGCGGGAGGCCGAACTGTGTTCCTCACCACGCACGTACTGGAAACAGTAGAGCGCCTCTGCGACCGTGTGGCGATTATCAAGGCCCCCGGCAAGGCGGTTTGGGAGGGGGACATCACCGCGATGGCGGAAGACCGTGCTCTCTCATTCGACGGCCAGGAGTTTCGCACCCTGGAAGCGCTGTTCCTGCACGTCGCCGGCGAGCGCTATACGGCGCTGGACTGGCTGTACAAGGGCTCGCTCCTTTCTTAAAGCGCATCTTCCGGTCAATGTTCTCCGAAAATCCGCTTTGACCCCTGCGCCTTGCACGCCGCCAGAGTCCGTCCTACAATCGAACCAGACGAATTCGGTTCTTCGGAGGAGGCTTATGGCGAACCAAGGGAAGCACAAGACGAGCCCCGCCCGCGAGTGGCTGGATGGAGATGAGAGCACGGTTCCCACCCAGTCGAGGAGTTCTCATCTGGTGGACTCCTACATCAAGAAGAACAAACCCACCGTCAGGAAGTTCCGGACCGCTGTGGCTGCCGCCGCGCCGGTTGAGCTGGATTCGCTCCAGATGCGAGAGCCGGGACCTGCGCCTAAGGCCGCCGCAAAGCGCTCTCCGGCCAGTTCCTTGGAGCACCAGCGTAGAGTCGAGCGCATGCCGCAACTCCGGGCTCCGAATCAATACAGAAACCGCTGAGTCGGACACCACTGCGCGCCCGTGGTTTGTGCGACAGCCGGCGCAGCCGCCGCCCAAGCCGGCGCCGGTCGCGTTGGTCCACGCGCCAGATTACAGGCTGCAAGTGGCGAATGGTTCCATCGGTTCGATCTATGGCGCCGGACTGTCGAGCAGTGTCGCCGCGGCTGCGGGAATGCCGCTGCCCTCGTCGCTCGGCGGGATGGTCGTACGCATCGGGGGCGAGCCGGCGCCCTTGTACTACGCGTCCCCGACTCAGATCAACTTCGTGGTGCCCAGAAGCCCCGCCGGCACGGACGTGGTTGTCGTGCGCGAAGGCATCGCCTCGGACGCCATGACGTTGCCGCTGGTGCCGGTGGCTCCCGCCGTCTTCACCATGGATGGGTGGCCCGCCGGGCCGGCCGCGGCAACTCATAGCGACGGTCGCCTGGTTACAGCCCAGGATCCCGCACTTCCGGGAGAGGCCATCACGTTGTACCTGGTGGGTCTGGGAGCGCGCAACCCCGCCATCGCCGCGCCCGAGGTCCTTCCCGCGGTGCGAGTGGGGGCCGCCTGGGCCGAAGTGCTGAGCGCGGGTCCGTCCGAGTTCGGGCCGGGCCTTGATCTAATTGACTTCAAGGTCCCGCAGGGAACGGTCGCGGGCGATGCGTGGGTGGTAGTGGAGAAGGGGACTGCCGCCAGTAGCCAGGTCAGGCTGGCGGTGGGCCGGACTTAGCCTGGTACCACGATACGGAACTCGGCGCCGCCGTCCGGACGATTCGAGGCCGACACGAGGCCGCCATTCTTCCGCACGAGCGAGTCGACGATGTGCAGCCCCATCCCCGACCCGCGGTGGCGGGCGGAGAAGTTCGGCCGGAACACCAGAGGCAACAGTGCCTCGGGGATCCCCGGGCCGTTGTCGGAGACCTTGATCTCGATCTGATTTCCCGAACGCCGCGCGCAGACTTCCACGATGCCGCCATGTTTCATGGCTTCCCCGGCATTCACCAGAAGGTTCAGCAACACCCGCGCCCAGTCGCAGGCCGCGCCGCGCAGGCGCAGCCCCGGCTCGACATCGCGAGTAATCTCAACCTCCGGGATGTGCAGGGCCCTCAGAACATCGCCCGCGAAATCGACGGCGCTGGCGACGGCCTGTTCGACGTCGGCGGGGGTTGCGGAGTTCTGCTCGAGACTGCGGGTGATCCTTCGGCCGCGCTCGACACTCCGCCCCAGGATTGCCGCAATGGAATTCCACTTAGGATCGGCCGACAAAAGCCGGGCCGCTTCCTCGATCGTCTGAAACACGTTGCTGAGGTCGTGCGCGACGCCTTCGAGGGCTGGATCTACTGCTGCTTGGGCTGCCATAGGTCACTCCGTCAACTGATGCAGGATATCAAAGAATTCGGGAAAAGACACGCACGCCGCTTGGGCGTCCTGAATTGTGCACTCGCCGTCCGCCCTCAGGGCGGCGACGGCAAAGGCCATGGCGATGCGGTGGTCGCCGAACGAGTCGAGCGCGGCCGCCTGAAAGCGCTGCTTGCCGGGCACGAAGAAACCGTCCTCGAAGACCTCCACGCTCACGCCCATCCGCCTCAGGTTCTCCGCGACGGTAGCGATGCGGTCCGTTTCCTTGACGCGCAACTCGGCGGCGTCGCGGACACGCAGGCCCTCCTCGCTCGCGGCGCCCAGCACGGCCAGCGCGGGGATTTCGTCGATGAGCGCCGCGGCCATCGCCTTCTCGATCACGCCGCCGCGAACCGGCGAATGCCGGACGCGGATGTCTCCGGCCGGTTCGCCATGACGCTGGGTGAGGTTCTCGACGCGGATGTCGGCGCCCATGGAAACCAGAAAGTCGAGCAGCGCGGAACGGGTGGGGTTCAATCCAACGCCCTGTATCAAGACCTCGGAATTCGGCACGATCAGAGCGGCAACCAGGAAGAAGGCCGCCGAGGAGAGGTCGCCGGGCGCCCAAAGCTGCTGCGCTTTGAGATGTGGCCGGCCCTGAATGGCGACCGTACCGCCTTGTCTTTCGATCTCGGCCCCGAATTCCCGCAGCGCGATCTCGGTGTGGTCGCGGGTGGCGACCGGTTCGCGAACCGTGGTGCGGCCTTCGGCATACAGGCCGGCAAAGAGGATGCAGGTCTTGACCTGTGCGCTCGCCACTGGCAGGCTGTAGTCCACCGAACGGAGCGCGCCGCCGCTGATTTCAAGGGGCGGAAACCGGTCTTCCCTGGCTTCGATGCGCGCACCCATCTGGCGAAGAGGAAGCATGATCCGCTGCATCGGCCTGCGGGAGAGAGATTCGTCACCGGAAATGCGGCTCACAAAAGGCTGGCCCGCGAGGAGCCCGGAGAGCATGCGGAGGGTGGAGCCTGAATTGCCGGCGTCGAGCATCCCGGCCGGTTCGGCGAAGCCAGCCAGACCACGGCCTTCCACCAAGACGGCGCCGGCTTCAGTGCGAACGCCGGCTCCCAACGCCTCCAGACAAGTTAGCGTGGACCGGCAATCGGCGCCCGTCGAGTAGTTCTGAATCCGGCTGGTTCCCTCCGCCACGGCGGCCAGCATGGCGTAGCGGTGAGAGATGGACTTATCGCCGGGAAGGCGCACAGTGCCGTTCAGCCTCGAGACGGGGATGATCTTCTCTTGCATGAAGAACCACCCATTCTACCCGGTTATTGGACGCCGGATGCGATCGCCCGCCCCTACCAACGCTGGTGGACCTGCTCCTTGGCGTAGGTGTTGTAGACCCTCTCGACGGCCTGCATCTGGGTGGCGCTAAGCGGCGGAAAATCGGAGGCCGCGGCGTTCTCATCCACTTGCGCGGGCCGCTTGGCCCCAGGAATGGCGCAGGTCACGGCGTCGAACATCAGAATCCAGCGCAGCGCGAATTGGGTCAGCGTCATGCCGGCCGGAACGAGCTTCCGCAGTTCCTCGACCGCCTTGAATCCCGCCTCCAGCGGCACTCCCGAGAAAGTTTCGCCCACGTCGAATCTCTCCCCGTGGCGATTGTAGTTCCGGTGGTCGTTGGCGGCGAACTGGGTCGCCGGCGTGATCTTCCCCGTCAGCAGCCCGCTCGCCAGGGGAACGCGGGCCAGGATCCCGACCTGCCGCTTCTTCGCCTGCTCGAAGAAGAGCTCCGCCGGCCGGTGCCGGAAGGCGTTGAAGATGATCTGGATCGTCTGTACGCCGGGGAACTCGATCGCCTTCAGGGCTTCTTCGACCTTCTCGACGCTCACGCCGTAGTGGCGGATCTTGCCCTGCCGCACCAGATCGTCCAGCGCGCCGAAGACTTCGGGCATGTAGAACGCTTCGACCGGCGGGCAGTGCAGTTGCACCAGGTCCAGGCAGTCCGTCGCCAGGTTGCGCAGGCACGCTTCGACCCAGACGGCGTAGTTCGCCGCGTTGTACCCGGCGGCCGTGTGAGGCGACCTGCTTGCGTCCCCATCTTGGTGGCGACGTAGATCGTCTCGCTGCGCTCCTTCTTGAGCTGGGCCACCAGCTTCTCGCTGCGCCCCATGCCGTAGATGTCCGCCGTGTCGATGAAATTCACGCCGACGTCCACAGCCCGGTGCAGGGCCGCCAGCGACTCGCGGTCCTCCACCGAACCCCACTCGGCCCCGATCGCCCACGCGCCGAAACTGACCTCGGAAACCTTCCAGCCTGTGCGGCCCAACGTGCGGTATTGCATTACGCGTTCTCCTCTTCCTTGCGCCTGATCCTCGATGCGAAGTCGGCGGCCACTTCGAACTCTTGTTCCATTCTGCGGTCCACCAGAAACGCCCGCAGATCGCGCAACTCGGAGATGTAGGCGTCGAGCGCAAGTTCCACCTCGCCGGCGTTGGTGGCAAGAATATCGCGCCAGATTTCGTGCGAGCTCATCGCCAGGCGGGTCGTGTCCATCAGACCGGGTCCGGCGATTTTGGCGTACTTCTCGATATCCAGCCGGCGGGCGAGAGTGGCCCCCAGCGCCGTCGATGCCAGTTGCGGCAGGTGCGAAGTCAGCGACACCACGCGATCGTGCTCGGCGGGATCGAGGACCACCGGCACTCCGCCGATGCGCCTGATCCATTCGACGAACTCAGCCGCGGCGGGCGTCTCCAGATCCTGCGGCCCTTCGGGAGTAAGCACGTAGGTCCGTCCGGCGAACAGGTCCGGGTCGGCCTCTTCGACGCCCCGCTTCTCTTTGCCGGCCATGGGATGGCCGCCGAGAAACTGAGCTTTTCGGATGAAGCGGCCCGCCTGCGCGACGATCTCCGCCTTGGTGCTGCCCGCGTCGGTGACGAGGGCGCCCTCGCGCAGCAGCGGCTCGATTTCTTCGATGGTGCTCACGATGCGGCTGATGGGCTGCGCCAGGTAGACCAGATCGGCCCACGGGACGGCCTTCTCGAGCGTGGCCGCTTCATCGATTGCGCCTCGCTTCCGCGCTGCTTCGAGGGTCCGCGGCGAGCTGACCCCGATGATCCGCCCGCCAAACCCCGCCTTCCGCAAAGCCAGGGCAAACGATCCGCCAATCAACCCAACTCCGACGATGACGACAGTCTTCATGGAAGTTTTAACCACAAAGGCACAAAGACACAAAGGAAACAAAAAACAAATTGTTTTCTTTGTGTCTTTGTGTCTTTGTGGTTCATCCTCTTCACAGCGCCCGGCCCACCACCGGTGCGATTGCGCGCAACTGCTCCATCAATTCTTCGAGCTGGGCGGGTTTCAGGGATTGGGCGCCGTCGCTCAGCGCCCGGTCCGGATTGGGGTGCATCTCCACCAGCAGCCCGTCGGCCCCGGCCGCCACAGCCGCTCTGGCAAGCGGCATCACGTGATCGCGTCTGCCCGTGCCGTGCGAGGGGTCTGCAATCATCGGCAAGTGCGATAGCTTCTTCACCACTGGAATCGCGGAGATGTCCATGGTGTTGCGTGTGGCGCTCTCAAAGGTCCGAATCCCGCGCTCGCAGAGGATCACGTCGTAGTTGCCGCCGGAGAGGATGTACTCGGCCGAAAGCAGCAATTCCTCGATGGTCGCAGAGATGCCTCGTTTCAGGAGCACGGGCTTGCGCCGCATGCCAATCTCCCGCAGGAGATTGTAGTTCTGCATGTTGCGCGCGCCGACTTGCAGGATGTCCGAATAGGTGGAAACCACGTCGATCTGGGACGTGTCCATCACCTCGCTGACGACCAGCAGCCCGTGGCGGTCAGCGGCCTCGCGCATCATCCGCAAACCCTCTTCGCCGAGGCCCTGAAAGCTGTAGGGAGACGAACGAGGTTTGAAGGCGCCGCCGCGTAGGATCTTGATCCCCGCGCGCGCCACGACTTCCGCCGCCGTGTCGATCTGTTCGCGGTTCTCGACGCTGCAGGGGCCCGCCATCACCACTACGGCGTGGCCGCCAATCTCGACGCCGCCGACCTTGACGATGGTGCCTCCCGGCCGGAAGTGCCGCCCGGCCAGTTTGTAGGAGGACGCAATGCGCCGGGCCTCCTTGACGCCGTCGATCAGCTCGAGCTCAATCGGATCGACGTTCTCCTCCGGCCCGACGCCGCCCAGCACGGTATGGATCACTCCGGTGGAGCGGTGGACGGTGAAACCCATCGACACCATCCGGTCGATCACCTGCTGGATCTGGCCCTCGCTGGCGCCTTCCTGCATGACAACTAACATAGAAACTTACCTCTACTTGTCTAACATCCGCCGCTTCTGCACCGTCCGCATCTCGTCGATGATGCGCTCGAAAATCCGTTTCAGGGCCTCGGCGGGGAGCGGTCCGCCGTTGTGGCCGGTCACGTTGGCGTAGACTTCATCCTCACGCCTGGGCTCGTAGATGGGCAGGTCCAGCGACTGCTTCGCCTGTCCGATCTGTTCCACGGCCACGTGTGCGCTCGTTGAGCAGCGCCAGGATACGCAGATCGAGATCGTCGATTCGCCGCCGGCAATCCTCGAGAGTGAGAAGTGCGGTCTCCCTGTTCATGTGCCCTTCAACTCAAAACCGTGTTTCAGCTCGCGCGCCATCGACTCCAGTTGCACCGGAAGCGAAGCATTCGCGGCGTTGCGCTCGATCATGCGCACAAACGCGCTTCCTACCACCGCGGCATCGGCCAAAACGCCCACCTGCCGGACCTGCTCCGGAGTCGAGATGCCGAATCCCACGGCCAGCGGCAGGCTGGTCGCCTTGCGTACGGATTCCACCAGAGGCTCCAGGCTGCCGGAGAGCGAGTCCCTTTCCCCCGTCACTCCGGTTCGTGACACTAAGTATACGAACCCGGTCGAGTACTTCGCCACCAGAGCGAGCCTTCTCGGGGTGCTGGTGGGTGCGGCGAGGAACACCGTGTCCAGTCCGTGCGCGTGCATGGCGCCGGTGTAGACGTCCGCCTCCTCGACGCTGAGGTCCGTGATCAGGCAGCCGTCGATTCCCGCGGCTGCGGCATCCTGAGCCAGCGCCTCGACCCCGTACCGCAAGATCGGGTTGAGGTAGCTGAACAACAGCAGCGGCACTTCGGACGCTTGCCGGATCTCCCGCGCGATTTCCAAAACCTTTCGCAGCGTGGTCCCCGCTTTGATCGCTCGCTCCGACGCGGCCTGGATCACGGGCCCATCCGCCACCGGGTCGGAGAAGGGAACGCCGAGCTCGATCAGGTCGGCGCCGCCGCGCTCCAGAGCGAGCACCAGTTCGGTGGTGCTGTCGGGCGATGGGTCGCCCGGCCGTGATGTAGGCGATCAGCCCCTTCTTACCCTCGCTCCGGAGGCGCGCAAACAGCCGTGAGATACGCGTAGAGTGCGGGCTGTTATTCACGGTCGAGTTCCTTCATGTGTTCCCGGTAGATGTCGATGTCCTTGTCTCCGCGGCCGGACAGGCACACCAGAAACACCTGTCCCGCGGCCGCCGGCGCGCGCCGGATGGTCTCCGCCACCGCATGCGACGATTCGAGCGCCGGGATCAGCCCTTCGACGCGCGCCAGCGTGCGGGCCGCGTCCAGCGCCTGCTGGTCGGTGACCGAACCGTATTCCGCCCGGCCTTGGTCGTGCAGCCAGGCGTGTTCGGGTCCGACGAGCGCGTAGTCCAGCCCCGCCGATACCGAGTGCGTGAGCGCCACCTGGCCGTCGTCGTTCTGGAGTAAGTAACTGTAGGCGCCTTGGAAGACGCCCGGACTGCCGCCGGCGAAGCGGGCCGCATGATCCCCCAGCGCGCTGCCCCGGCCGCCGGCCTCGATACCCACTAACTGCACGGTCTTGTCCGGCACAAAGGCGTGGAAGATCCCGATGGAGTTACTCCCTCCTCCCACGCAGGCCAGCACGGCATCGGGCAGGCGTCCTTCGGCTTCCAGGATTTGCCGCCGGGCCTCTTCCCCAATCACCTTCTGGAAATCACGCACCATGGTGGGGTAGGGATGCGCCCCGAGCGCCGAGCCCAGCAGGTAGTGCGTCGTCGAGATGCTGGTCACCCAGTCGCGCATGGCCTCGCTGACCGCGTCCTTGAGGGTGCGGCTTCCGCTCGAGACGCAACTGACTTTGGCCCCCAGAAGGCGCATGCGGAAGACATTCAGCTTCTGCCGCCGCATGTCCTCCTCGCCCATGTAGACCACGCATTCCATGCCGAACAACGCACAGACCGTAGCGGTGGCCACCCCGTGCTGCCCGGCGCCCGTCTCGGCGACGATGCGCGTCTTGCCCATGCGCCGCGCGAGCAGAATCTGACCCAGGCAATTGTTGATCTTGTGCGCGCCCGTGTGCAGCAGGTCCTCACGCTTGATGTAGATGCGCGCGCCGCCGAGAGACTCGGTCAGACGCCGCGCGAAGTACAAGGGCGTCGGCCGTCCCGCATAATTGCGCAGGAGATCGTCCAGTTCGCTCTGGAATATCGGGTCCTGGCGCGCCGCTTCATAAGTGCGCTCCAGTTCCTCCAGCGGCGCCATGAGGACCTCGGGCACAAAGCGCCCGCCGTAGGGTCCGAAATGTCCGCCGGTCCCGGGTTCAAAACTCATTCCGCCTCCACCGACAGAGCCGCCTTCAGGAAGCGCGCCACTTTAGCGTGATCCTTGCGCCCCGGCGAGATCTCGAGGCGCGAACAGGCATCCACACCCCAGGGCCTCACTTGCTCGATGGCCTCTCGCACGTTCTCCGCATCGAGGCCGCCGGCCAGGACGATGCGGCACCCGGTTCCCGCGGCCTTGGTCCAATCGAAGGTCCGCCCCGTGCCGCCATAGTTGTCTTTCGAAGCGGTGTCGAGCAGGAACGCTTCCGCCCGATACCCATCCATCTGGGCCGTATTGAACCTCTCGTCCACGTGCAGAGTCTTCCAAACCCGGCCATCGGCGGGCAACTCCGCGGGGGTCTCGTCGCCTTGCAGTTGAACGATGTCCAGACCGGCGAACTTCCGGATGCGTGCCACCTCGGCCGGTATGAAGTTGACGAAGACACCCACCTTCCAGACGCCGGCAGGCAGCCGTTCGATGATGCGCGCTGCGTCCTCCGGCGCGATGCAGCGCGGGCTCTTCTCATAGAAAATGAACCCCAGGGCCGTGACGCCTCCATCGACGGCGGCTTGCGCATCCTCCCGGTTGGTGATCCCGCAGATTTTCACGATCATTCGATCAGCGCCCTCACCGCAGCCGCGCGATCCGCCGCCTTCACCAAATGCTCTCCGACTAGAAAAGCGTCGAAGCCCGCCGAACGCAATCTGCGCACGTCCTCCGCGCATCGAATTCCGCTCTCGCTCACCTTCAGCACGCCGTCCGGGATCATGGAAACCAGCCGCAGGGACGTTTCGAGAGATACCTCGAAGGTCCGCAGGTCGCGGTTATTCACGCCAATGATCTCCGCACCGGAGGCCGTCGCCGCCCCCAGTTCGCGCTCGTCGTGGACTTCCACGAGCGCCGCCATTCCGAACTTACCCGCATACTCCCGCAGTACTTTCAGCCGCTCAACCGGCAAGATGGCAGCGATGAGCAGGATGGCGTCCGCCCCGTGCGCG
Source organism: Bryobacteraceae bacterium (assembly GCA_963801345.1). Taxonomy (GTDB): domain Bacteria; phylum Acidobacteriota; class Terriglobia; order Bryobacterales; family Bryobacteraceae; genus CAWDER01. The sequence goes on along the minus strand of CAWDER010000006.1, from coordinate 141,793 downwards.
GCCGCTTCCGCGATCTGGAGTTCCTCGAGGGTGAAGTCCTTGCGCAGAACCGGCAGCTTCGTCGCCGCACGTGCCGCCACCAGATCGAGGAGGCTGCCTTGAAAGAATTGCCGGTCGGTGAGCACGCTCAACGCGGCCGCGCCGCCCTGCTCATAATCCCGCGCGAGCGACGGGGGATCGAAGTCCTCGACCAACAGCCCCTTGCTGGGCGAGGCCTTCTTAATCTCAGCCACCACCGCCGGTGCGCGGGCGCGTAGGGCGGCACGGAAGTCCCTGCGGGTGCTGGATTTTCTCGCGGCCCGCCGCTCCCACTCGGCGCGGGTGACAGAGGCGCGGGCAAGCTCCTCCCGCTTGCTTTGGACAATTCGGGCCAGGATGCCAGGAACCGCTTCCATCATATGGGGGAACCTTCATCGTATCAAAGACCGGGTATAATCGGACTTCATTTCAACACAAGGGAGATCCGGAATGAGGAATAGAAGTGGTTTGATTTGGACGCTGGTCATATTGGTGGTCCTCCTCGGAGGGTGGGCTGTGTGGTTGAACGCCCAGAGCGCGGGCGACCCCGTGGTGGAGGCCTTCAAGACCGTCGAGGTCGCCTCGGTCGCGGACGCGATCGAGCAGCTTTATGGAACTAAAAACTACATGTCGCAGAGTATTCGCCCGTTGTTCAAGACCAAGTTCGCGGGCAGAGCGGTCACCGTGGGTATGGCCAAGTTCGAGAACAAGGAAGGCGGCGGTCCCACGGCGCCGATGCTGGAAGCCATCGACATGGCCCCTGTGGGGTCCGTGTATGTGATGGCGGTCGAAGACGGCGCCAGCTACGGTGTGATCGGCGGGCTGATGGGAACGACTCTGAAATTCCGTGGCGTGGCCGGGGCCGTGGTAGACGGCTCGGCGAGGGACCTGCCACAACTGAACCGCCTGCAATTCCCCGTCTTCAGCGCCGGTGTGGCCCCTGGGACGACTGTCGGGCACTATAAAGCCACCCGTAATATCCCGGTTACCTGCGGCGGCGTGAAGGTCAATCCTGGCGACATCATCTCGGCGGACGAAGACGGCGTGGTGGTGATCCCCAGGGACAAGGAGGCTGAGATCCTGAAGAAGGCGCAGACGCTGGATTACACGGAGCACGCGACCTACCCCTTCATCGAGCAAACCAAGTCCCTCGTGGAAGCCGTCAAGAAGTTCGGCCGGATCTGATCCGCGCCGATCGCTCGAGGGCCGCGGAGCGCGCCCACGCTGCTCCGCGGCGCTGCCGGACACGTGTTATCTGAACAGCATCGGCGCCATATCGGCGAGCGAATGGCGCCAGACCTTCCACTCATGCTCGCCCGGGTAGCTCTTCAAAACGACCGGGATTTTGCGGCTGTTCAACTCCTGGGCTATTTTGGCCATACCTTCCATGCGCGGATCTTCCGTGCCGCAGGAGAAGAATAGCAGTCGGAGCTTCTTGCTGGTGGCCGCGGGATTGCCAAGGAATTCCGGATTGATCTTCTGCAGGGTCGCCATTCCGGCGGCAGGATCGCGAAACGCCCCCGAGCTGAGCACGCCGATTGATGCGAAAACATCGAGCCGCTTCACCGCGACGTTCAGGGTGATGCCGGCGCCCATGGACAGGCCGGCGAGCGCCCGGTTCTCACGGCCGGGCAGCGCGCGAAAGTGCTTCTCCACGAACGGAATCAGGTCACCGACGATGTCCTTCTCATTGGCGTCATATCCCTGAGCGCCTCCGCCCGAGCCAACGCCCGGAGGCGGAGCCGTGCGCGGACCGCCAAGATCCAGGGAGGCGGTCTCGTTCCAGTAAGCGTTCGGCATCACCACAATCATGGGCTTGGCCTTTCCCTGCGCGATCAAATTGTCCATGATCACGTTGGCGATCCCCATGGTGGGCCAGGCGTCTTCGTCTCCTCCGCTGCCGTGAAGCAGGTACAGCACGGGGTACTTGGCCGTGCTCCCTTCGTAACCTGCGGGCGTGTAGACAAACATGCGGCGCGGCGTCTTCATGCCCGACGACGGGACCCACATCGCCGTCATGGTTCCATGCGGCACCGCACGCGGCTGAAACACCGCCGACGCTTCGGCGGGCACGAGCAGCGTGTTCATGAACCCAACACCGTCGCGCGCGACATTGTAGTTGTTCGGATCTAGCGTCCGGACTCCATCCACGGAAAAGGTGTACGCCCACAGCTCGGGCTTCAGCGCGGGAGTCGTAATCGACCACAGACCGGAACCGTCCTTAGTCATCGCCAGGTCGCGACCGCCTTGCCAATTCCCTTGCACCAGTACCTTGGTGGCTTCGGGCGCGAGGAGGCGGAACGTAACCCGGCCGTCTGTGTGCACCTCCGGGGAAACGATCTTCGCCGCCTGCGCTTGGCCGCCTCTGGTGCCCGGCGTAGTTGCCGGCGATTCCTGCGCGGGCAGGGCGATACAAAGAACTGTCGCTGCCACCATCGTTTGAATCAGCTTCATGATGAATCTCCTTAACAAGGCCCCTATTTCCGTCGGTTTATCGAACCCGTTTCCTATTTCGAGGCCGGTTGGAACAGCCTCGGCAGCAGGTCCTTCAGGGTCACTCGCCAGACCGGCCACTCATGTATGTACCCCGGGAACTCCATGAGAGTGTATTTCACCCCCTTTTCCTTCAGAACCTGCTTCACGACATTGTGCGTCGTCGGCGCCAGCGTGTCCGCCGTGCCGATCGAAATGTACAAGAGCCGCAATCGGTCGTTCGCGCTGGAATTGAGCTGCGGCAGGAGGGCGGCGAATTTTCCCGGATCTATGGAACGGGTTAGATCCGGTCCTTTCAGGCTCGCCGCATTCGGGGGAGCCGGGACATCGATCCCGACACCCGGCATAACGGGGTAACCGCCGCTGAAAGCCGCCACCCACGCAAACAGATCGAGGTTGTTAAAGGCGGCGTACATTGTCTGTGCGCCTCCTACCGACAGCCCCGCAATGGCCCGGTTTTCCCGGCCCGTCCTGGTCCGATACGTCTTGTCAATGAACGGAACCAGATCTTTGACCAGGGTTTCCGGGAAACGCGTGAACCGGCCCGGATCCTGATTCGCCGGGAGCGCAGGCGGGGCGGTCACATAATCGGGGGCGGCGATCCGGGTGATGTTGCCGTTGGGCATCACGACGATCATCGGCTTCGCTTTGCCCTGTGCAATCAGGTTATCGAGAATCTGGCTGGCGCGCCCGCAGGAAAACCATGCATCCTCATCCCCGCTTCCGCCGTGAAGCAGGTAAAGAACGGGGTACCGCTCGTTGCCTTTCTCGTAGCCGGCCGGTGTATAGACGTAAGCGCGGCGATTCACGTCGCCCTTTGCAGAGGCATACCACTGAAGCGAAACCGCGCCGTGCGGGACTGCATTCACCATGTAATCCGCCGACTCCGGCCCGGGAATGAGAAGCGTGTTTTCAATCCGGGTCGTATTGCGCCTTGTGTTGATGTTGCGTGGATCCAGGGTGGTCACACCGTTCACGCTGAAAGTGTAGATCCAGAATTCCGGCTTCAGCGGGCCGGCCGTTGCCGACCAGACGCCTTTGTCGTCTTTCACCATCGGAGTCGTCGTGCTGTGAATGCCGCCCGGCCAGTCCCCAGTGACGGAGACGCTCGTCGCTTCCGGTGCAAGCAATCGGAAAGTCACGCGTCCATCCGGTAGAATCTCCGGCGAGATAATTGGCGGGGGCCCCTGGGTGGGCGCCTGCGCCGCAACAATTCCATTGAAGAGGAAAAATCCGATCACTGCTGCGGTGAGAGTCTTCATGAAGTTCTCCTTTGGTGATCGTTTTTCGGCGCCCTCAGCCGGGGTTTCCATTCTCGCATCCGGATAGCCGGCCCCCGGTTATAGACGGACTGGCGCAACCAGTCAGCCGGAGATAACCGCGTGCCGTTTCCTCCGCATCAGAGGTGACGCGTCCTGACCCGCTGGGGCGCGCCGCCTAACCCAGAGCCTCGGCCACTACCTTGCGTAGCTCTCGGTCGGGGTCGTTTTTCACTTCGCAGGTCTTGTCGAAAACCATCACCGGACCCTGTTGCGCATTGTAGACCGGCCACTGCGGCAACCCGCCGTGGTTCGGGTCCCCCTTGCGCGCGAAGTTGATCCAGGCGTCGCTCACCTTGGCGGCCAGCGCCCGGGCTTCGGCGCCGCCGCCCGTGGCCATGGCGGAAACGTCCGTGTTGTAGAACACGAAGGGGATTTCGGCACAATGGAACGCGCGTGGCCGCCCGTCCAACAGCGGCGTCTGCCAGGCGAACAAGTACAGGTAAGCGGGAGCGGCGCCCCTGGCGGCCTTTCGCTCGGCCTGGGTGACCGCGTTCGTCCGGACGCTGAACATCCGCGAGAGCAGTTCCACCGGCTTCACGTTGGGATACGCTTTCCGGTACGCCTCCACCACCATCCCCGCCTTGTCGCCGTATCGCTCCCCCGCACGCTTCTTCATTTCGTCTTCGCTCATCGACTCGAGCGCCGCGTTGGACATGCTGGGCGACTGTTCGTTCAGAACCGTGCCGATGATCATGGGCACGTTCGCCGAGACGTCCGGCGCGTCGGGGTCGAACGGATGACGAGTGACCACCTTGCCGTCCACGACCGGACTGAAACCCAGGCGCGGCATCGCCCCGCGAGGGGTCGGCATTCCGGGGCCGCCTGCGGGCGGCGTCGGCTGGAGTTTCTTCATGGCCGCAGCCTGCGCCTCCAGCAAGCGAGCGTACGGCAGGGTCTGAATCTTGTCGATGCTGGACTTGTTCAGGCCGAGTTCCGCGATCACAGCCGCCGCCAGTTTCGCGGCGAGTTCCGGATCGCCGAGGCGCAGCGTCGAGCCGCTCTGCACCACGGCCTTGTGAAACAGTCCCTTCGCCATGGGCATCGACAGCAGGGTACTGACCTTGCCGCCTCCTCCGGATTGGCCGAAGATCAGGACGTTGCCGGGATCGCCGCCGAAATTGGCGATGTTGTCCCGCACCCATTCCAGAGCCGCCACCAGATCCAAAACGCCCACGCTCACGGAGCTGGCGTACTTTTCTCCGTAGGCGGCCAGGTTTAGGTAGCCCAGCATGTTGAGGCGGTGATTCAGGCTGACGACGACTACGTCGCCGCGACGGCTGAGACTCTCCCCGTTGTAGGCCGGCTGCTCCTGGCCGGAGCCCGCCGTCCAGCCGCCGCCGTGGAGCCAGACCATCACTGGCCGCTTCTTGCCATCATTCAGGCCCGGAGTCCAGACGTTAGCCCGCAGGCAGTCTTCACCCGGCTGCCCGTCGTTCCACTCGAACAGGAAGGCGTTCTCATCGTTCTGCCAGCCGGTCCGAGGCGCCTGGGGGCAGGTGGGTCCGTACCACATCGTGCTTCGGATTCCGGTCCAGGGCTGCGGCTTGGCGGGGGGCAGGAAGCGCGCTGCGCCCTCAGTCGTTCCCGCGTAGGGAATGCCCTTGAACGTGTGGATGCCATTCCGGCTGAAGCCGCGGACCTTGCCCGCGGTGGTGTCCGCCGCCGTGGAGTCGGTCGCCAGGATGGTTGTGGGCAATGCGCCGGCGCCCGTTACTGCACTCTGCGTCGAGCAGCCCGCAGGCAGCAGACCGGCAGCGGTGGCGCCTGCCAGACCCACCGCGCCGGTGATCAATCTACGCCGGTCGAAAGGCTTTTGTATCGCCGGCCACTTTTCATCTTGAGACATGTTTGAGTTCTCCCGTGAATTTCGCAAAGCCGTGGATGAAATGAAATGGGGGCATGCCGGTAAGGCATGCCCCTGGAGAGTGAGTCCTGCCTTAGAAGTTAAACTTCGCGGCGAGCTGAATGTTGCGCGGGGTGCGAACGGCGCTCAAAGCTCCGAAACCGAACCGGCCGCCGCCGCCGCCAACCAGGTTCGACAGGTTGGTGATCTTGCCGGTGGTGTTGTCGAACGTCGGGCTGTTGGCGAAAGCGCTCCACTGGGTGTGGTTCCAGGCGTTGTACATCTCGAACCGGATCTGGAAGAAGCGTTGTTCGCTGTTCCCCACCCGGATCCTCTTGAAGAGCGAAAGATCCCAGTTGTTAACTCCGGGACCGCGGAACGGCCGGACGGCCGAATCCATCCCCATGCTGCCCTTGACCGCGGGCTGGAAGCAGGAGGTGTCGATGAACGCTCCCAGAGTCCGGCTGCCCGGCGAGAGGTTCGGATTGCAAGTGATCAGCGGGCGCGGGGCCCAGCCTTCCGAACCGGTAATGCGACGGTTCAACGTTGTCGCGCCGACGCCCTGAACACTGTACTTGCCGACGTCGCTCGTGGCGGTGCTCTGGGCGACCACCTGGGGCGCGCCGGAAGTCAAGCTGGTAATGCCGGAGATCTGCCAATCGTTCAGAACCGTGCGGAGGACCGCATTGTCAAGGCTCCCACCCTTCCGGGCGAGCGACGGCATGTTGTAGATGTAGTTGACGACCAGGGACTGGGTACGGTCGTAAGTTAGCAGGCCGTAGTCCGCCTTCCGGTGATCGACGAAGTTGCCGGCGTACTGGAAGTCCGTGTCGGTTCCCAGGGTCTTCCCCCAGGTGTAGTTGATCCCGATGGTCAAGTCCCTGGCCATCCGCCGGTTCGCGGAAACCTGCAGCGCGTTGTAGTTGGAACTGCTGCCGAAGGTCGCGATGAACCCGCCCCCGCCGAGGCCGGACTGCGCCACCGCCGTCCCGCCGCCGGCGTAACCGGTGTACGGGCGTAGGAAGTCGACCGGCAGGGCGTTGTCGCCAGTGAGGTTGCCGGCGGCCTTCGTCGGATCCTGATTCTGCGGCAGCCAGGCGCTGCCAAAGGGGGCTTCGTTGAACGGCGCCCGGGCCAGACCGTGCCGCGTCTGCGTGCCGACGTAGCCCACATCCAGCAGGAAGTTCAACGGCAACTCGTGCTGCACACTGAGGTTGTAGTTGTAGACTGTGGGTATTTTGCCTTCCGGCGAGAGCCCCGCGACGTTCAGCGGGAACAGGGTCCCGGCAGCGGACGCCAGGTCGTTCAGGTTGCCGTAGTAGAGCTTGGGAGTCACGACTCCTGGCGGGTAGTTGATCTGGTTAAAGATCATGTTCCCCTGGATTCTCTCGTAGAACACACCGCCGCCGGCGCGGACGACAGTCTTGGTGCCGGCGCCCAGAGGCGACCAGGCCACTCCGAAGCGCGGTCCGATCAGGACACCCGAGTTCTGGATCATGCCCCGTTCCACGCCGTCCACTCCGCCTACCACGATGCCGTTGTAGGGATCACCCGAATTGGGGACGATGGCTCCGATAAGAGCCGCCAATCCGGTCTGTCCAGTGAGCGGGTTCAGCGAGGAACGCACGCCGTTGACCAAAGTGGGCTGGTACAGGGTGACCCGCTTCGCCTGAGTATAGGCGCCGAGGCGGAGGCTGGATACCTGCTGCTGCTCGTCGTACCAGGGGTTTAGGATGCTAAAGCGGACTCCGAAGTCCAAGCTCAAATTGGACCGCACCTTCCAGTTATCCTGCCCGTACCACTCGAAGCTGTGGTAGCGGTAGTAGCCCTTGCGGTAGGTGCTGGATTGCTCGAAGGTCTTGTAGTTGCCGAGCAACGCGTTGGAGAACGCCCAGCCGGTATCCCCGGGATTGGCGGTGTCGCGGCTGAAATCGATGCGGCCGTTGTTGACGATCGTGGCCGTCTGGCGCTTGAAACTGGTTTCAAAAAAGAAACCGAACTTCAGGGTGTGCTTGGCTGTCACCTTGGCGACGTTGTCCGTTATGTTGTTGGTGATATTCTCGTTGTCGTAGGGCATGCCGCCGATGTAGAGCGTGGGTGAATTCGCGCCGACGTCCCATGACATGTTGGGGACCTGGTTGAGCGGGTCCGCTTTCGGGTAGAGTAGCGGCAGGGTGACGCCGGAGTTCTTCATTAGATACTTGCTATCCGGCTCGATGATGTTGGGGAGCCAGTTGCGGGTGTTGCCGTAGTTGACTTCGTTGGTCAAGGTGGGGCTGATGATGGTCGTGATGGTTCCCGATGACCCGATACCACCCGACTGGGTGTGGAACGGCGCGATACCGATGACGTTGTTGACGTTCAGGCCTGCCGACTGCAACAAGTCGCGGCTATTCAGGTTCACCCGGCCGGACGCCTTCCAATTGGTGGAGATGTTCCAGTCGCCCCGGAAGTTCATGTCGTTCCGCTTGTCGGCTCCTTCGAACTGGTACTGGTAGTTGTATAGGTTGTCGACGCCCAACCGGTTGGGCAGCGGGAAGAACTTCAGAAGTTGCTGACCGTACGTGTTGATGCGCGGCAGTGGAATCTGATTACCTGAAAAAGGAGCCTTGCCGTTGGCTGGATCCAAGATGGTGACAAGCTTCCCGTTCTCCTGAGTCTTGGAGAAGTCCCCGATGCGCTCCTCGGCGGTCGGCATCAGCCTGTTCTGCAGGTTGTCGAAGAGCCGCGGGCGCTGGAACTCGAAGTTGGTGAAGAAGAAGAGCTTGTCCTTGCTGGAATTCAACTTCCCTGGGATGTAGACCGGTCCGCCCACCTGGAACCCCTGCGTACGGTTGCGGGCGCGGACACGCGCCGTGCCGCTGTAATTGTTGGTAAACGAGTTAGCGTTCATCCACTCGTTCTTGATGAACAGGTAGGCGCCGCCGTGGAAGTCCTTGGCGCCGCTCTTGGTCACCAGCAAGATGTTGGCGCCCGCGGCGCGGCCGAATTCCGCCTGCTGCCCGTTGGTCAGGACCCTGAACTCGGCGATGATGTCGCTGTTGAGCCGCAACGGGTTGTAGCTGTTGTTGCCGACGTCCTGGTTGGTGGTGCCATCCACCATCATGGCGTTCTGGTCCGCACGCAGCCCGTTGGCGTTGTTGGTATCTGGGTTGAACCCCGGCATGGTCTTCAGTAGATCGGTATACGCCCGGCCTGTGGAGGCCAGATCGACGATCTGGATGGTCGTGATCGTGCCCGACCGCTCTGCGCTGACCGTCTGCAACGTAACCGAGCTCGCCTCGACTGTGACGGACTCACCCACCGCGCCCAGTTCCAGCGTAATGGGGGGCATACCGACCCGTTCCATGGCGAACAGTCGGACGTCCGTCTTCGAGTACTTCTTGAACCCGGCCTTCTGCACCGTGACCGTATAGGTGCCCGGTGGCACCGGCGTAATAACGAAGGTGCCTTCCGCACTGCTCTCCAACTGGCGGAACGTGGCCCCCTGCGCCTGGTTGATGACCGTGATGTTGGCGCCGGGGACGACCGCCCCTTGGCTGTCCAATACCACGCCGGTAATCACGCCCGAACTCTGCTGGGCGGCTGCTGGGGAGACGCCCAGCAAAAGACTCAGTAGCAAAAAACATACACCCACTCTGGCTGTCATTGAAGCGCCCATTTTCGACCCCTTTCTCTGATTACACCCAATAACCCCATTCCTCCATCGCGCGTGAAGGAAAAGTAACCTTCAGCCGGAGCTCCCTTTTGCACTCCCCGGCCTGAGGAGAGTATACACCAGCCTGCCTTCATTTGGAGCCGTCGAAAGCAAGTTATTTAGCGTCCTGGGATTGTCAATTCAGTACGAAAGCGTTACGCCGGTGATGTCCTGGCTGGTCACGCTGACTGCGACGCGCCCACGCGGTCGCGTCCCCTCGACGGTACTCGCTCCACCATAGAGTCCGACGTATCTCTGCGTGACGGTTTCCACCAGGTACACGTCGTAGGTCCCCGGTTCGACATCCCTCACGATGAACCCGCCGTCGGCTTGGACTGATGCGCCCAGCCGGGGCAATGGCGCGTCTCTTGACTTAAGAGTTATCAACAGACTCTTGTAAGAGATGCCGGCGGGCTTGTTGACCACCCTGCCCGCGATAACATACACAGTCCCCTTGCGCAGGGTGACTTTGATATTGGACAGTTTCTTACCGGGTAGTACCTCCAAGCGGGTCGCGGAATTGGCGTCCGGAGCCGACGGATAGTAGCTGCTGCGAAGCGCTCTCCCCGAGGCCATGGGGAACCTCCCCGCTTCGCCCTCCTGGATGCGCGACGCAGGCTGTATCGATGCGGGCGAAGCCCAAACCACATACTTGCCCGGCTGGAGGTTCTGAAAAACGAAGTTGCCCTTTGCATCCGCGCCTCCTCCAACCACGGCCCGGCCATCCACTGGGGGCGCCTGAGAATTGCTGACGGGGACGGCTGCCACCGTAGCGAATTCCACGCGCTTGCCGCGATCGTCCACAACCCTGCCCGTGACGAGTCCCGAACGGACCAGGTGCAACACCAGGCCGGTGACGTGTTCGCCCTGCGACAAAGCGATCCGAGAGCGGTAAGCGAACGTCGCGTAGTCCTTTCGCGCCGCCAACAGAATGTACGATCCGGGGTGCAGGTTCGCGAAGCGAAAGCCGCCCTGGGGGTCGGAGAGCACTTCGATGCCGGGCGAGGAAAGCCGTTCGTCACCCACCCGTAATGTAAGCCGCACGCCGCGGAGAGCTTTGTCGGTCCTCGCATCCACGGTCCGGCCCTCTATCGTGCAAAGTCCGGACTGCTGCGCTGCGAGCGGGCATACAACCAGAAACGCGCACGCCAAGAACACCCATCGCATGTTTCTCACCGGCCTGCGCTTCACATTGTGCCAGAATCACGTCAACGCAAGGCGAACATGGCGGGGCAACTATCGGGTGCTCTCAGTTGAAGCCTGACGAGTATGGCGGCACTGGCGGATAATGCCTGCATGGACTTCTTTGAAATCGTGAAGGAGCGCCGATCCATCCGGGTATTCACGGACCAACTGGTCGAGGAGGAGAAGATCGAGCGGATACTCGAGACCGCCTTGGCCGCTCCTTCGGCGGGGAATCTTCAGGCTTACAAGATCTTCGTGGTGAAGAGCGCCGAGGGCCGCGCCGCTCTGGCGGCAGCCGCGCTCGGCCAGGACTATGTGCGCACGGCGCCGGTCGTGCTGGTTTTCTGTACCGATGCGGCGCAGGCCGCGACCGAATACGGGGAGCGCGGCGAACGGCTCTACACGCTGCAGGACGCCACGATCGCGTGCACGTATGCGATGCTGGCTGTCGCGGCGTTGGGTCTGGCGACGGTCTGGGTCGGCGCTTTTCGCGACGAAGCTACCTGGCTTGCCATCGGATCGCCGGAGGGGCTTGTGCCGGTGGCCATGCTGCCCATCGGCTATGCGGGCGAAAGGCCTGAGCGAACCTTCCGGCGTTCGGTCGAGAAACTTGTCCATCGGTTCTAGATGCGAACCTTTCAAGCCGCCTCACGGGAGCTGTTTCAGTCCGCGACACGCCGCTTCCGCGAGCGGCGGATGCGGCGATTTGCCGCCGTGTTCGGGATTCGGGAAGACATGCGCATTTTGGATGTGGGGGGGACTCCAGCCAACTGGCAGTTGTTGGAGGTCCGCCCGCGAGTGACGATCTTAAACATGCCCCGCGCGCAGGAGAGTGGATCGGACAGGTTCGAGTTCGTGTCCGGGGACGGCTGCCAACTGCCTTTCCCGGATCGATCCTTCGACATTGTGTTCAGCAATTCCGTGATCGAGCATGTCGGTTCAACTGAGAATCAGCGGCAATTCGCGGAAGAAACTCGCCGGGTGGGCAAAGGATACTGGGTGCAGACCCCCAACCGGTGGTTCCCGATCGAGCAGCACTTGCTCACGCCGGTCATTCACCTGCTGCCCCACGCCTTGCAGCGGGCGATCGTTCCGCGGTGGACCGTATGGGAGTGGCTGGAGCGCCCCACGCCGGATCGCCGGGAGTTCTACCTCGAGCACTATCTGAATAGCGTCCGGCTGCTCGGGCGACGCCAACTCGAGCGGCTATTCCCGGATGCCCGCATATCGCCGGGCCGCTGGTCGGGATTGTCAAAGTCCCTGGTGGCGTGGCGGGTGGGGTGAAGGCAGCGTTTCCGGCGTGACGAACCGGGACTGGTCCCAGGCCTGGTGGCGGAAACGCTCGGGCGAAGCCGTGAAGACGAGGTGAAAGCTGTTTTCCTCGGCTGGCGCGGGAAGCTCCCCGATCTGGCGCGGGGCAACCAGGGCCAGGTATTTCAGAATGCTGTGAATGTCGCCGGTGGCCGGCGCGGTGGTAGCGAAATCCTGCGACACGAACCGCACACGGGTTTCGCGCTGGGCCAGGTGCCAGGCCAGAAAAGCGCTGCAATCGATGGCCCGCTCGAACCACTCCCGGTGGGCCTCCGGCACATCCAAGTCGAAGAGGATCTCGACGAGCGGTTCCTCCTCACGCTCGAACTCGCGGACTTGCAGGGTGCCGGTATGGGCCGTCGCCTTCCAGTCCAGGTGTTTGGCGCTTTCGAGGGCTTCGTAGGGCCGGATGCGATAGAAGTCATGACCGCGGCCGCGGTAGTGCGCGCTGACCTCGCCGCTGAGCGCCGCGAGCAAATCCTCGAATCCCGGCTGCGAGTCCAGGCAAGGATAGACCAGGATTTCGCGGCGCAAGCTCACGCGCGCGGAACGCTCCAGGAACCCGAACGGAAACGCGGTCCGGAACTCGAAGCCTTCCTCTCTGTAGATTCCTCGCCGCGCGAACTCCACGTCGACGGGCTCGTCCAGGGTGGCGCCTCCGGGCAGGGCGGGGAAGTACAGCCTCGCAGAAAACACGCCGCCCCCGATTCCGGCCAGTCTCACCGAGAACGACGGCATCCAGCGCTTGGTGTTTCGAACCAGGACGTGTGCCTGAAACGCGCGCCGCGCCGAGACATGTTCGGGGAGCCGGAAGTCCAGCTCCAGCCCTGCCAGCGATAGACGGCTGACGAAGTTCGACACCATCAGCGTGGACAACATCGCCGCCAGAATGAGAAACAGGAGGTTGTTCGCCAAAACCGCCGCCGCGACCGCCACCGACACGAGCAGAGCTGCAAACAGCAAGCCGCCGCCGGTCGTCTGGCCCAGCCGCGGGACGTGCAGTTTCAAGGCGGAGCCTCCCGCTCAGGCGATCGTTGCGCCGGCGCCCGCCAGCGCCAACCGGCCGGCGACGTACTCCTCGAGCCCCGCCGACGCTTTGCTAAACTCGGCTGCCGTGAAGAGGGTGGCCGGGTGGGTGTTGAACTGGTCCGGTGACATGCCGTGCGGCTCCAGGCTTTGCAGCCCGTAGGGCAGCCTCATGAGCTTGTCGAGCGAGGCCTGGGGCACCGGCTGGTGGATCGCCTCCGGGTCGAAGGTCAGGTTGCCGGCCAACTCGAAGAGTGATTCCAGAGCAGCGGGGGGAATCGTGAAGACAACGTCGCCTCCCGCCAGGCACTCGATATCCCAGTAGCGCATTCTGCCGGTGACGTGGGGCCCCTGCCGCACGGAGCACAACAGCATCTTGCTGGGGTACGCGCCGTCGTGGAGGAGTTGGCAAGCGCGCTTGGCCACCGCCAGTCCCAGCCACTTGCGGTCTGCTTCGGTGATATCGATGCCGTGGTATTCCGCCTGTTGCATCAGTTCCGGCCGCTCGGTGAGCCGCCCCAGCATGTGGGTGATGACCGCGCGCCAACGCGAGGTGTCCACCCCGGCTTTCTTGGCGGTTGCGAGACCCTCTCGTGCAGCTCGCGCCACCGCCATGATCTGCGGCAAGGTGAAGCAGGTGGTCACGTTCGTCGAAATGCCTTTTGAGGTCAGGTAGCGCACGACCTCGACGCCTTCGCAACTGGCCGGGACCTTGACCATGATGTTCGGCCCCAGCGCCGCGATTTCTCCGGCCTGCCGGCACATGGCATCCTTCTCGCTGAGGAGGCGCGGGTCGAGTTGTCCAGAGACGAACCCGTAGCGCCCCTGGGAGGCCTCCCAGATCGGAAGCATCATCTCGGCGCCACGCCGGATCACGGCCTTGTAGGTCTCCCAGAACAGCTCCTTTGGAGCAATTCCGGGATGGGCGGCGATCATCTCGTCGATGCGCCGGTTCCAGTATGCGGGGTCGCTCTTCACCGCGGCCAGGGACAGCGGCGGGTTGGTTGTGCAGCCGCGGAAAACGCTGCGGGCGGGGTCAGTGGCAACGAACAGTCGCTTCACTTGCGCTTCCAGCTTCGGCTCGCTTCTCGGGAGGGGCGGAGGAGACCATCTTCTTCACCCAAGGGTCGAAGACCAGTGGGGAGGAATCCCACCAGACCTCCATGCTAGGATTGGTCTGAAGCAAGCGTTCGACGACACTCTGGGACATCAATGCACTCCTGCGCGGGGACTCGCTTGAAGCCGGGTACCCTGCCTATGACGGGATGAACCTACCCCCTTATTGTACATAGCCTTACGGCTCCGTGACGGACGGAGGGCGCGGGGGGGAGTTGCGGTGGCCACCGATGTATCGCTAGAATCGTTCAGTTTGCAGACAGTTTGGAGGATTCATGTCAGTTGATCAGAAGGTGAAGCAAATCATCGTCGAACAGTTGGGCGTCGACGAAGGTCAGGTGGACGGCACAGCGTCCTTTGTGGACGACCTGGGCGCCGACTCCCTGGATATCGTCGAGCTCGTCATGGCCTTCGAAGAAGCCTTCGAATTGGACATTCCCGACGAAGACGCCGAGAAGATCGGCACCGTCAAAGACGCCATCGAGTACATCGAAGCGAAGATGGCGAAGAAGTAGGTAACGCATCTGCTCCTAGTAGGTCTAGCAATCTCTCGTATGGGGACCCCAGCTTGTCTCGAAGAGTAGTCATCACGGGCATCGGTCTGCTCTCGTCGGTCGGCGTCGGCACCGACGAGACCTGGAAGTCCATTCTTGCGGGCAAAAATGGCATCTCCCGGATCACCGCCTTTGACGCCTCCGAGTTCGCGTGCAAGATCGCGGGGGAGGTGCGCGACTTCGAGCCCGAGAAGTTCGTCGAACGCAAAGAGATCAAGAAGATGGGGCGGTTCATCCAGTTCGCGATCGCGGCCTCCGAGTTCGCGACCTCGATGGCCGGCCTGAAAGTTACCGCCGAAGACAGCGAGCGAGTGGGCGTTTACATCGGCAGCGGAATCGGCGGATTCGAAGTGATCGAGCGGGAGCACCGCAATCTGCTGGAGAAAGGGCCCGGCCGCATTTCGCCTTTCTTTATCCCGGCCACGATTATCAATCTTGCTTCGGGCCAGGTATCCATTCGCCACAACGCCAGAGGGCCGAACTCAGCCACCTCCACGGCCTGTACCACCAGCGCCCACGCCATTGGCGATTCCTTCCGCATCATCCAACACGGCGATGCCGACGTGATGATCTGCGGCGGAGCCGAGGCCTGCATCTGCCCGATGGGCATCGGCGGCTTCGCGGCCATGCGGGCGCTGTCCACTCGGAACGACGAGCCGGAGCAAGCCAGCCGCCCGTGGGACAAACAGCGCGACGGTTTCGTGGTGGGAGAGGGCTCCGGCATCCTGGTGCTGGAGGAACTTAGCAGGGCCGTCGCACGGGGAGCCCCGATCGTCGCCGAGGTGGTGGGCTACGGCATGAGCGCGGACGCCTACCATATCACGGCGCCTTGCGAGGACGGTGAAGGAGCCTTCCGCGTGATGCGCAATGCGTTGCGGGATGCCGGAATCGTGCCCGAGCAGATTCAGTACATCAACGCCCACGGAACTTCCACGGGACTAGGCGACAAGGCCGAGACCGTCGCCGTGAAGCGTTGTTTCGGGGATCACGCCTACAAACTCGCCATCAGTTCCACCAAGTCCATGATGGGTCACGTACTGGGAGGCGCGGGGGGCTCGAGACCGGCGTGACCGCTCTCGCCATCCGCGACCAGATCGCGCCGCCGACCATCAACTACGAATTCCCCGATCCGGACTGCGATCTGGACTACGTGCCCAACCACGCGCGGCCGATGTTCATTGAACACGCCTTGTCCAACTCCTTCGGCTTCGGCGGCACCAACGGGTGCCTGATTCTGAAGCGCTACTCCGGAGTTTGACGGCTAGCAGCCGGCGCCGTCGTGCGATAGACTGATTCCTCGACCGCTATGCACTTTATCCGTCTGGCTTCCCTCTGCATGGGCGCTTGGCTTGCCGGGACCGTCCTTGTCTGGTTCGCCAACCAGAATTCGCCCAATATTGAGGATCTCGTCCAGAAACCTTCCAGGGAAGCCTCGAAGGTGATGGTAAAGCTCGAGCAGCGCGAGGGACGCGTCGTGCTCCGTCACTTCGCCGCCGGGTTGGATCGCCGGCTGCGCAGGCACTGGGAGATGGTGGAGATCGGGCTCGGGCTGACGGTGCTCATCAGTCTCTACCTGGGCTCCAGCGGCAAGCGTTATCCGGGCCTGCTGTGCGTGCTCATGCTGGGCTGCGTGTGCTTTCTCCACTGGTTCGTGGGGCCGGAAATGGAGAGACTGACCCCCGCGGCCGATTTCGTTCAAGATTCTCAGCCTTCCATCGTGCGGGACCGCTATCGCTCGCTCTCCCAGGCCTACTCGACGACGGTGGCCGTCAAGCTGGCCCTAGGGACGGTGCTGGTTTTTGGTCTGATCAAGCGCAGGCGACGCCGCGGGAACTCCGACATCGACTAACAGATCCACGCGGTCGATCACCCCCAGCACGGCCATATCGATCGGCGACTGCGACCGCCCCACGCTGGAGAAGGCCGCATAGCCGTCCGTCGCAATGAGGACCTTGTCACCCCTTCCGGCGCTCACTGCGTCCACCGCGACCAAGGCATCTCCGCGGTCGGAGCCGTCCAGATTCAGGGGCTGCACCAGGAGAATCTTGAGGCCTTCGTGGCTGGGGTGTTTCTCGGTCGCCACCAACTCGCCCAGCACGCGGCCGATTAGCACGGCGCACCTCGCGTGATATCTACCTCATCCACGATGCCGACGACTGTGCTGTCACTCGGCACGTTCTGGGGAAGGAATGCGTAGCTCGCCTCTCTGCCCCGGCAAACGTAGACAAGTTCTCCGGCACCGGCCCCCGTGCAGTCCGCGCAGACCATACACCGGCCCGTCTCCTTCAGCTCCGGCGTGAGAGGCTGCACGATCAGCAAACGCTGGCCCTCCAGTTCGGGACTTTTCGCCGTGGCCCAGACCCGTCCCACGACTCTACCGAGGAGCATTGCGATTACCTTGCAGGCTTGTCCATGCTGAGGTCGTCGACGATGGCCACCACCACCGTGTCAACCGGGCACTCGTGGCAGCCCTCCGCCATGCGCGCCGAGCTTCCGGACAAGGCCAACACCAGTTCCCGGTAGCCCGCGCCCACGGTGTCCACCGCCACTACGTAGGTGCCCTCCGGCTTACCCTCCGGAGACACGGGGTTCAGGACCAGAAGCGTCTTGCCTTCCAGCCGGGGATCTTTCCGCGTAGCGACAACGCTCCCAACCACGCGAGCCAGGATCATGACGTTATGCTCCTACTTTCCGGAGGACGGAGCTTTGCCGATCGGCAGCACGTCTTCCAGGCTGGAGTGCGGGCGCGGGATCACGTGCACCGCGATCAGTTCGCCCACGCGCCGGGCGGCCGCGGCGCCGGCGTCGGTGGCCGCTCTTACCGCGGCAACGTCGCCGCGCACCAAAACGGTTACGTAGCCCGAGCCGATCTTCTCCCAGCCCACGATGGTCACCTTGGCGGCCTTCACCATGGCGTCCGCGGCTTCGATCAGCGCGATCAGCCCGCGCGTCTCAATCATTCCCAATGCTTCGCCCATTCGACCTCCACAGAGACTATACTACGCGGCGCCTCGCGCCCGGAGCGCCTGTTCCACCAGCTCGATCAACTCTTCGCGGGTCACTTCGATCCGCTCCGCTCCGCCACCCGCGTCCTCGGCGGTCACCGGGCAGGCGGCCTCGCCGCCCGAACGCACCTTCACGCCGTAACGCGCCCGCGCATCGACCAGTTTCTGAACTTCACCCTTCGGCAGGACCTTGGGACCTCCCAGCAGTTCCGCCACCAGCGTGATGCGCGCAAAGTGCTCCACCGTCTCCATCCGGAAGAAGGCTTTGTAGACATCCTCGCCGTAACACACGGCCCCGTGGTTGCCCATGATCAGCGCGTCGTACTTGGGGATCATGGGCAGCATGGGCTCGATCAACTCCGGGGTGCCCGGCAGGCCGTAGTCGACCAGCGGAACGCAGCCCAGCCCGATGATGACCTCGGGCAGCAGGGCCAGGTTCAAGGCCCGGCCCGCGGTGGCGAACCCGGTGGCCACCGGCGGATGCGCATGCACTACCGCTCTTATGTCGGGCCGCAAATTATAGATCGTCAAGTGCATGGAGATCTCGGTGGTGCCTTCTCTGCGGCCTTCGAGTTTGCGCCCCTGCATGTCCACGATGATCAGGTCCTCGGGATGCATCATGCCCTTGGACACGCCGGTGGGGGTACACAGCAGCCTGTCCGGATCCAGGCGGATGCTGATGTTGCCGTCGTTCGAGGCCACCCAGCCCTTCTGCCAGACCAGGCGCCCGATCTCGACGATATCCTGCCGCAAATCGCGCTCCGTTTTGACCATTGGAACCCCTGATTGTAGCAGAACCGGATTCTGGCATCCCGGTTGGCGAAGCACTCGCCGGGCCGGCGTTTGAAGCAACCCCGATTTGTGTCGAAAAGTGTCGGATTCGTCGAGTGGGAACTGCAGAACATTGAATTCAGACCGAGTGGGTGAGAATGGCTTTGTTCCGCGGTTTTTCATTTCGGGTGCGGCTCAAGCTCCCCCGGCGAACGGCCGCGGGCGGCTGCACCCCTGCGGGCAGGCGGAACCGCCTGCCCTACCTGGGCTCAGGCGCGGGCGAAGTAGAGGTTGACGGCGCGCTCGAGATCGGTGCGGGTGAGGCGGGGCGGCCGGGATTCATACTGGCTGATCGACACCAGCACGCTCGAGATATCCGCCGGATAGCACGCACGAAGGACGCTGCGCCCGTCGCGCAGGCAGAGGTGCCGCAGATAATCCGCCATCTCCTGATCGTAGGCGATGTTCCGGGCGAGCGTGCAGCGGCGCAGGATCTCGTCGAATACGCCGGGAGTGATTTCCTCGACGAGGATCTTGTTCTGAATGCGGCGGAGGAAGGCTTCGTCGGCCAGACTGGCGGGGTCCAAGTTCGTGGCAAAGACCACCATCATGTCGAAGGGAATCTGGAACTTGACGCCGTAGCGCAGCATGAGATAGTCGACATGGCGGTCCAGCGGAACGATCCAGCGGTTGAGCAGATCGCGCGGAGGGATGAGCTGGCGGCCGAAGTCGTCGATCACCAGGATGCCATTGTTGGCTTTCATCTGGAGAGGGGCGGCGTAGACTCCCGAAGCTTCGTCCATGCGCAGGTCCAGCATGCTGGGGACCAGTTCACCGCCGGCGATGATGCAGGGGCGCTGGCAGCGAACCCAGCGGGGATCGTGGTCCGGCTCGTGGTCGTCCTCCTCCACGCGGTTATGGACGACGGGATCGTAGTAGATGATGATCTGGCCGTCCACCTCGACCGAGTAAGGGATGAGCACGGTGTCCTGGTAGACGCGGATCAGCCGTTCGGCCAGCGAAGTCTTCCCGTTGCCGGTGGATCCGTAGAGAAACAGAGCGGCCTGGGAGATGATGGCGGGACCCAACTGGTCGAGCAGCGCATCGGTCAGGACCAGGTCCGACAGAGCCTGCCGGAGCCTCTCGCGGGTGACGCTGACTTTGGCGCTCTGGGCCTTGACGCCGGCGTGAAATTGCGCCAGAGAGACAGGGCAGGCACCGGCGTACTGCATCATCTGGAAGCGCTCCTGGGCCAACTGGCGGCCCGGACCGGAGAGCCCGAAGGAGTAGTCGTTGCCGACCATCCCCAGCACCTCGACCAACTGCCGGTGGCGCATCTGGCGGAAGACGGCCTCCACGACGGCGACAGGGATCTTGAGCGTCTTGCTCAGCGAGCCCAGGGTGGTGGTGCGCTCGATAAACACGCGCCGGAGAACCAGATCCTGGACGAGGATGTCGGGGATCCCCAACTTCTCCAGGGAATCGGGGATCGCCGGAGAAAAAGCCGGCCGTTCCGCAGCCTTGGTGGTGGCACTCATACTCACAATCTACCGCAAGACGGGGTTCTGTTAACCCTATCTAACGATTCGTCTGCACATTTCGCCGGAGAGACCCGTCGTACAGAGATATGAGGGTTCTTTGCGCCCTGGCCTTGGTGTGGCTGGCCGGCGGCCTGGCGGCGGCTTCCGACAAGGGGGCCCGCCAGTTGTACGATCAGGCGCGGAAGGCGGAGCGCAAAGGCCAGATCATCGAAGCTTATCTCCTGTATTCTCAGGCGGCGGCGAGAGATCCGAAGACCATGGAATACTGGCTCCGCGCGCAGGGGCTGCGGGTGAAGGCCACGCTGATGGCCAAAGAGAAGGTCCCGCAGAGCGGAATTCCCACCCCGGCGGGCCCAGCCGCGGTTGCGGAGGCGACGG
The DNA here is from genome assembly GCA_963801345.1 of Bryobacteraceae bacterium. Taxonomy (GTDB): domain Bacteria; phylum Acidobacteriota; class Terriglobia; order Bryobacterales; family Bryobacteraceae; genus CAWDER01. The sequence goes on along the minus strand of CAWDER010000006.1, from coordinate 121,533 downwards.
AAGCCCGCGAGCCGGCCATAGAAGAACCGCCAGGGGCCCATCGCACTTCCGCTCGCGGAACTGAAGCCGTTGCCGGAGCGCAAAGATCTGGATTTTCGCGGGGATGCGCGAACCTTGTTCACCCTGGTAGCCAGGCTGTACGGGCTCGAAGCCGATTTCGACACCGACTACCCGCCCAGCGGCACGGCCTTCCCCTTCCGGCTGAGCGATGCCGGCTGGCAGGATGCGATCCGGGGGCTGGAGGCTGCCACTTCCTCCTTCGTGGTGCCTACGAGCGGGCGGCGGTTCCTGGTGGTCAAGGACACGCCGCAGAAGCGGCAGGAACGCGAACCCTACATCTCCGTGACGATTCCCATCCCGGATACGATCAGCGCCCAGGAAACGCAGGAATTGACGAACGCCGTGCGGACAGTGGCTCAGCTCACCCGGTTGGGGTTCGACATGACGCGGCGAACCATCGTGGTGCGGGACCGGGCATCGGTGGTGCTGCCGGCACAGGCGCTGATCGAGCAACTTCTGCGGCGGAGGACCGTGGTATCGATCGAGGTTGAGTTGGTGGAAGCCGACCAGAGCCTGTCGACGAGCTACGGCGTCATCGCTCCCGACGTCCTTCCCGCTAGCCTACTTTGGGGGAGTGTTGCGGTCCGTGCCCACGATCCCGAGCGGGTTCGTGAACTTCCTGACGTTCGGAGGCGGCAAGACCCTGTTTGGCTTCGGGCTACTGAGCGCGCAGGCGGTGGCCACGATGAGCCGGGCAACCGGTGTGACGTTGTTTCAGACCAGGCTTCGATCCCTGGATGGGATGCCCGCAAGCCTCCTGGTGGGCGAGAAGTACCCGATCGTGACCGCCAAGGAGATCGTATCGACACCGACCACGACGCCGTTCTACCCGCCCAGCTTCACGTTCGAGGATCTGGGGCTGACGGTGAAGGCCACGCCGCACGTGCACGGGCTCGATGAAATGACGCTGGATTTGGATACCAGTTTCAAGGCTCTGACCTCGCAAGTGGTCGACGAGATTCCGGTCATTTCCAACCGCTCCCTGCAGACTCGGGTGCGTTTGAAGAACGGCGAATGGACGGTGGTCGCCGGGCTGATGACTTCCTCGCAAGCCAAGTCGATCAGCGGGCTGGCGGGGCTCTCCCGGGTGCCGCTGCTCAAAGAAATCCTCAGCCAGCACACGCGGGATGAGAGCGAGAGTCAGGTTCTGCTCCTGATCCGGCCGACGCTGGTGAGCCTTCCGCCGGGAGAGACGCCGACGACGGCGATTCCGGCGGGCTCGGAAACGCGACCGCGGATCCCGCTGTAGGGGCGCGTGCAGAATTCGGCTTGACTTTCCCCTTTTCTTCGCCCAAAATAGAGCAGACGGACGATATGGCTCTCACACATAGGCAGAAGCAGGTGTTGGACTTCCTGGCGCAGTTTGTGGAGGAGAACGGCTACAGCCCGAGCTACCAGGAGATCGCGAGCGGCCTCGGTTTGGCCTCACTCGCCACAGTACACAAGCACGTGCTGGCGCTTGAGACGAAGCACTACCTCAAGCGGGGCTTCAATCAGAGCCGGTCGCTCGATCTGTCGCCGAAGTACCAACAGGAGGAGCGCCGGCGCCGCGGGGGCACCGCGCCGAGTTTCGAGATCCCGCTGGCGGGGCGCATCGCCGCCGGAACTCCCGTGGAAGCAGTAGCCGGGCGGGAGACCCTCAACCTGGCCGACTACGCCGGCGATGCGGACACCTTCGCACTCGAGGTAAGCGGCGATTCGATGATCGAAGACCACATCTGCGACGGTGACGTGGTGCTGGTGGAGCGCCCCGGCAAGATCCGCGATGGCGACATCATAGTGGCGCTGGTGCGGGGCGAGGAAACCACGCTGAAGCGTTTCTACCGCGAATCGGAGACTACGGCCCGCTTGCAGCCGGCCAACTCCGCCATGCTGCCGATCCTGGTCCCCATGGCGGACCTTGAGATTCAAGGCCGTCTGCTGGCAGTGTTGCGGAAATACAGGTAGATCCCGAAGGGACAGTCGAAACCGCCTGCCCTGCTTACTTCTTGAAGGTCTTCGACTCTCCGGTGCGTCCGTTCGTCACCGTAAATGTCCCGGTCTGCTCGACGGACACCTTGATCCAGTTGCCGTCGGGGGAGTCTTGCAGGTTGGCGAGAAACTCGTTGGCCGGGTTGTCGTTCGGCGCGTTGCCCGACCAGTGCGTTTGATAGTTGGCCTCCACACCGGGCAACCCCTTCAGCGACTGAACCACCGCCGCGGCGCCGATCTTCCGGGCGCCGTTGTTCATGATCGTCACGCGCGGCTTGATCGCCTTCACCAGCGCCGGCGAGTTGGAGATGTTATTGCCGTGGTGGCTCACCATGAACAGGTCCACCGTCCCGATGGGGTTATTGGGGCACATCAGCGCAATTTCCTTGTTCCAGGTGACGTCCGCCAGGTCCAGCATGCGGAACTTGCCGAAGGTATAAAGCAGGCCCACTCCCGCCGCATTCTCGGAAGTGTCCTCGTTCAGCCGGGGCCAGGTCATGGGCTGCGTTTCGGCACAGAACGGATTCGCGGCGCCGGCTCCTGGTACCGGCTTGCCGATCACCTGAAAGGCCGAAGTGACCACCAGAACATCCACACCCTGGAAGGGGATCTTGTCGCCGGGCTTGACGACGATGTGTTTCGCCTTGGCCACCAGCTCGTCATAAGCGGCAACCGCTTTCGCGGTCCCAGGGTCGGTGACTACCGCGGGCCCGTGGTCCACAAACGTGACGGCGGGAATCTTGGCCACGGTGGCGGGTACGTTGTTGACGTGATCGAGGTCGTAGTGGGTCACAACAACGTAGTCGAACTTCGTCACGCCCGCGAGCTTCGCGGCTGCTTCGATGCGGTTGGCATCGCGGTCATTGTAGCCGGGGAAGCCGGTATCGACGAGCATCGTCTGGCCGGACGGAGAGATCAGCAAAAGGGCTTTGCCGCCCTCGGTGTCGATGACGTACATGTCGAGGGTCTTGGCGGCCGGGACAGTGGACACAAAAAGAGCAAGCAACAAAGCGATCGGCAGGAAATACTTCATGGCAAAATGGTATCAAAACGAGGGGACAGAAGGGACTTCCGGCCCAGCGCTTAGCGAGTTCCCGCAACCAAGACCGCCCCCCAGTGAAAGCCGGCGCCGAAGCCGGCGAAAACCACCGGCGCGCCTGGCCGGAACCCGCCGGTCTCCTGCCATTCGCACGCGGCGATCAGCATCGAAGCCGACGACGTGTTGCCGTAGCGCCGGATGTTCGAGAAGAAGCGCTCGGCGGGGACAGACAACGCGCCCGCTACGCGCACAATCAGGTTGAGGTTGGCCTGGTGCATCAAGAAGGATTCGACCGAAGTCGGAGCGACTCCATGACGGACGCAGACCTCCTGGATGGCCGCGGGGATCTTGCGCGAAGCCTGCAGGATAACCACCGGCCCATTCATGCGCAGCGGGGCATCCCAATGCAAGCACAAATCGCCGGCGAAGCTGCCGTCCGATTGCAGGCAGGCGCCCAGGATTTCCGCCATGCCGGACTCCGCGCCGACCAGACAGGCCCCGGCTCCGTCTCCGAACAGGATGGCTGCGTTGCGGTCGAGAGGCTCTCGCAACGTGACCGCCGACATCTTCTCCGCACCCACCAGAAGCACGTTCCCGAAACTTGGCGCCAGTGTGTGAGCCAGGGCCAGGCCGAACAGAGAACCGGCGCTAGCCATGGGGAGGTCGAGACAAGGCGTGCCGCCGAGACCCAGTTGAGCGCCGACCGAGGCGGCCGGCCCCGGAAACCGGCGCCCCGCCGAACCGCTGGCGACAATCAGCATGCCGATGGATTCGGCCGTCACACCGGCCCGCGCCAGGCAGTCTCGCGCCGCCCCCACGGCAAGATCTTCCACTTCCTCGCCGGCGGCGGCAAAGCGGCGTTCCTCAATGCCGGAGACGTTGAGGATCCAGTCCGCGTCCACGCCCGCCCTGGCGGCAATCTCCTGGTTCGTAACGACACGTTCGGGAAGGTAGGCGCCGAAGGCCCGTATGTAAGCCATAACTTAGAGTCTGCCGGCCAAGTAAGTGTCGATGCGGTCGATCGCATCGAAGGTGCGGGGATTCAAGTCGGAGTCCGGGATGCGCAACCCGAACTCCGCTTCGAGAGCGCTCACCATATCCGGCAACGAGAAAGAATCCAGCAGGCCGGACTCGAACAGGGAATCGGTCGAAGCGACCTCCCGCTTCGTGAATCTCTCAACCACGGCTTTGATCCTGTCTCTGCGGTCCATACGTGAAAGCTCCGAGGAATGCCGGTCCTGGCGAACGTCCGGGAGAATCATAACATTCTCGCGAAGAACGCGGCAATGCTCGAAGCTCAGTAGGATGTGGTGGTGGCGGAAATGACCCGGCCGGCGCGAAGGAGGAGGAAGGTCGCGACATTGGGGTCGGTTCTCAGATACACCAGCGTCTCGACTTGCCGGCCTTGGTCGACGGAAACCGTGCGCATCGTGGGGGGACCGAAGAGGGCCTCGATCTTCAACCGCTCCATACCGGTGGGAACATCGGCGGCCTGGGGGAACCGGCGCGTCGTCGCAACCGCCGCCTGATTCTCAGGCGATTCGGCGGCGGCCTCCGGCAGCGGCGAGGCCTTGCCCGGCTGATCGACTCCCGCGATAGGCTGCCCGTCGGGGGCGCCAGCCGTCGCGGGACTGCGCCTCGGGGAATCCTCCGTCGAGAGCGGCTCGGAGACCCCGCGCATCCCGGGCTTCTCCGCCAGGGGCCCTAGACGCAACAACAGCACGAGCCCGCCCCCTATCAGAACAGCCAAGACGACAGCCAACCCCAGGTTCTTCACTGTATGCCCACCCGGCCGCAATTGCCTAACAAAACCATAGACTTCCCATTGTAGGCCGGTGCGAGGCCCGGCGTGGGGCATTCTCGCGACGGCACGCTCACCTTGTCGTCCGCCAGCACCTTAGTACCTCTCTGCTAAGTATGGGCAGTACAAACATCGAGGTGTGCTTCAGTACGATACCGGGGGTGGTTCCATTCCAGTTCTCGGTGGATCAAAGTACATTTGTCTAAGAGAGAAGACTTAGTAGGCTGTTGAATAAGTCCCAGAAGGCCGGTCGGGACAGGCGAAACCTCCTGTCCACGTCAGCAGCCTGCCAAAAAAGACGGATACACGATGGCGAATAGACTTATCCTGGTTGTACTTCTGGCGGTCGCGAGCTCCCCAGCGGTGTCGCGGGCGCAGGAACCGGCCACACCGCAGACCCCTTGGAAGGGGCTGGCGCTTTCGATGGCGGTCCACGGGGCAGGATCGGGCTTTGACGCCTGGACGAGCTGGCAGCGGGTAGAGCGCAACAGTTTCCTCGCCGGCGGGACCGCTGGGCGATTCACGGCAGGGAGCGCCTACAAGAAGGCAGGCTGGTTCGCCGGCGTGACGCTGGTGGAAACCTTGGTGGTGAAGAAATGGGGGAAGAAGCACCCCTGGATTGCTCGCGCCTGCCGCCTCGGGAACCTGACTTCAGGCGGGATGATGTTCGGCGCCGGAGTCCACAATTTGAGCAACCGGTAGCTTGGCGGGCGACAGTCGATCCGGCTGAATCGTCCTGAAAAGCCTTGTGCTTTAGGCAACTTCAGAGTATGCTCTGACTGAGCGGGAGCACTGCGACCATGCTAAGATCTCTGGCTGGCTTCAAAGCGCAATACGACGATTTGACGATGTTGGTGGTCTCCGAATTCGACGAGTGGAGAGTGGTCGTACACTCTCCCGGGGTTGTGCTGCAAGGACAGCGGCAATATGGGGAGGCGAAGGCGAAGGAACACGCCGTCGCCCTGGTCAAACGGTACATCGAGGAAGCCCGGCAGGTGAATCCGGAAGAACTGCCTCCGCCGGACTGGCAGCCCACCGGGCCGCAGGACTGGCTGGTCTGGAAGTAAGGCCGCGGCGGGTTTCGGTATAGTAATAGAAGTATGTTCTTCTGGCGTACCGCCCCAAAGACGACATCCTGGCAAGAGCGTCTGGGCGCGCTCGGTGATGCCGGCTTCTCCGTTCGAGAGCTGGGGCAACTGCGGGTCGAGGTGAGCCGGGGTTGTTGCGCGGCGATGGTTCGCGATGTTCCCGGCGGCCTGCCTCGCATCGAGCGCTTCGGAATTCTGGACGGAACCGAGATCCTCCGCCTGGTGGACGGTGGATTCATGAAGCTGTTCGAATCTCCAGCAAGCGCTCCGAGACCCGCGCTGGCCGCCGACTTGAAACGGCTGCACGACTTCAGCGAGGACCTCGACGACGCCCTGGGTATCGGCACTCTCTACAACGAATCGCTGGGAACCGTGTGTGACCGGCACACCTACGATCGCCTCTCCGGACGGTAACCTGCCTACGTTCCAGACAGCTTGCGATACAGGTCGCGCATCTGGGCGGCTTCCTTGGTGCGCCCCTGTGCGGCAAGGGCTTCGGCCTTCAGCCGGAAGACGCGCGGAAACGTCAGAAAGCCAAAGGGAGGCTCCAGGCCGGCTGGGGGCACGCCGTACACGTCGACCAGGGGCCCGGTCTCTCGCGCGCGGCCACTTTCCACAAGAGCCCAGGCTAACAGGACGTTGACCCGCTCTTGTGCCAGTGGGTCGGTCTCCGCAGCCAGCGCTGTGAGCAGTTTGACAGCCTCCGGGTACTGTTTCGACAACAACAGACGGTAGGAATCCCCCAGGGTCTTGAGCGACCCTTCCGGCAGGCGGGCCGGCATGGATGGATCGGATAGCATCAAGGCCAGCACGGCGGTGGTCTTGACCATGGACGACTGGGAACGGACGAGGACGCCCTCCGCCAACCGGCGAGCCTCCGCCAAGTTGCCGTCCGCTGCGGCCCAGGCGGAAAGTTGGGCTTCGGCGGCCGCGGTCAAATCCGGCGAGCCGCCGGCGGATGCGGCGGAGGGCGGTCCGGCGATGGTTCTCATGCGGGCCACCGCCTCAGATCTTCGCCCCGTCAGATACAGCCACTGTGCAGCAGCGTAATCCGACGAACGATCTCCGGCCTGGCGGCGAGCCTGCTCGTAACGGCGGAACAACTCGTTCGCGGCGGCCAAGTCCCCGGTCATAAGGCGCGCCCGCGCGGCCTTGTACAGCGTGGCCGAGCCCAGGAAGGAAGGGTCCTTCCCATGGGCCTGCAGGTAGTACCCGGCGGCGTCCGCGAAGGCGCCCAGGTAGAAGTGGACATCGCCCATGGAATCGAGCGGATTGGCTTCTTGAGGAGCAACGCGCTGGTATTCGAGTAGTGCGGCCCGTGCTGCGGCAAGGTTCTTGTGGCGGGCTTCCGCGTAGCCGAGCTCATTCCAGAGGCTGCCGTTCGAGGGGTCCACTGCGATCGCTTTGCGGTAGTACCCCGCCGCCTCGGCGTAGCGATGTGCCGCGATATTCTCGCCACCCAGCCGGGCTGGCAACTCCGCGTCGGCGGGCGTCAACCGTGCGAGCGCCACCAGCGTCCGCGTCCTCGCCGCACGGTCCGGTCCGGCCGCCGCCCCGAGGGCGGCGAGTTCGGCCCGCCGCAACTCCGCGATGCGGCCGCCCCTGGTGCGCGCTTTATCGAGGACGGCCCGAAGGCCGTTTTGATCCCCGCGGGCCAGGAGCACTTGCGCCCAAGCCACGTAGGCCGGGCCGAAATCGGGGTCGGCAGAGACGGCGCGGGCAAAGATCGGGAAGGCAACGGCCGGATCCGCGCTAGCCTTGGCTTCCGCTAAGGCTCTGAGCGCCTCGACGCTGCGCGTCTCGGGCGGTCTTACGCCGGAGTCGAGCCGGCGCGCCAGCGCATCCGCAAGCGCCGGCACGCCGTCCGGGACCGCGCCCTCCAGTGTGTCGGTGGCGGCGACTTTACCATCCGGCAGTCTCTCGCGGGACGCCACCAGGCGCAAACGGCCGGAGGCAAGGATGTAATACCCCCGCAGGGCCACGGTCCCCCGAGCCATCACGGCGTCGCTCAGGCGCGCAAATGTGTTCGGCTGGACGGTGGCGGATCCGGTGAGCTGTTCGACGACGGCTTCGGCGAGCACGGGGCCCACCCAGTCGAGCCTAGGATCTCCGGTGAGATTCTCGAACGGCACAACCGCCAGCCGTTCGACGACCGGCTTCGATTGGCGGGAGCATCCCGCCGTCAGAAGGGCGAGAAGCAGGGCGGCCGCTGAGAGAAGGGAGTATCGCGCGGCGCTAAAGAACACGGGTTTCCGCGGCGATGATTTGCTTGAACTCAGGCAGATCCTGGAGCGCCGCGAAGGCCGGCTCCTCCAGGAACTTCTTCTTGTCTTTGAATCCCTCTTCCAGCGCTTTTCGGATGCTGAGCAAGGCGCGATCGGCCATCCCCGCCTCGGCATACGTCTTCGCTAGGTAGTAGTGGAACTTGGCGCGCTCTTCGACGCTGCGCTCCTGCAAGAGGGTGCCCGCCGTGCCGTGGCTATCGAACACCTCCGGATCGAGGTGGACGGCTTGTTGATACGCCTTCGCCGCCTCCTCGTACCGTTTTCTGGCGAAGTAAGCCGTGCCCAGATTGCTATAGGTGGTTGCCGAATTCGGGTTTAACTCCAGGGCCCGATTGTATTCGCGAATCGCCCCTCTGTAATCCTTGCGCCCGTAAGCCAGCGTGCCTAAGTTGTTGCGCGCTTCCGAGTACTTCGAGTTCAATTTGAGAGCCTGATTATAGCTCTTCTTGGCGGCGCTAACGTTTCCCATGTGCTGGTATGCAATGCCGATTTTGTTGTGCAGGATGTAGTCCTGATCTCCACTCATCGCCTTGCGGTACGTGTCGATGGCCTCGCGGAACATCTTGCGGGCCATGTACAGGTCGCCGCGCTGCAGCGGCGTCAAGGGCGCTGCCGGCGGCGGGGCAGCCGGCTGAGCTTCCTCCGCGGTGGAAGGGAGGGGCGCTTGTGGGGCGCCGCAAAGACTCGTGCCAAGGCAAACCGCAGCCAGAAACGCGGCGGCGAAAGCGGGCCAATGAAGAGACAGTCGCATGACCGTCCTCCTGTTTCCTATTTGAACACATCCAGAATTCGCCGGAAGAGCCCTTTCTTTGGCGCCGGCTGCTGGGCGTTCTCCGGAACAGCCGCCGCAGGCGTCCGGGCGGCCGTGCGACTCGCTCGGCGTGTTTCGGCGGGTCGAGCCGGTTCCCCCGTCGCGGAAACCTTCTTCGGGGTGTCCTCGGCAGGCGTATCCCAGGAGGTCACCTGGGTAGTCCCGGCCAGGGTCGCGCCATGCATACGGCATATCTCCACCGGTTGCGTTCCGGCGAGGAAGGCCTGCATCTGAGCGCCCGGACAACTGGGAGTGGCCAGGGCCCCTGTGGCAGGGTCGACCAGGACCATGACGATTCCGTCGGGCGGCTCAAACTCCTTCACGTTGCGGTACTCGCGATGCTTGTGGGCCCGCTTCATGAACTCCGTCCAGATGGGGAGCGCCGAGCGTGCCCCCTCCAGGTTCAGCTCGCGGTTGTCGTCGAAACCCACCCAGACGATACAAATGAGACGCGAAGTGAACCCGGCGAACCAACCATCGCGCGAGGTGCCTGTTTTTCCTGCCGCCGGCAGGGTGAATCCCAGGCTTCGCACGCCGGCAGCCGTGCCGCTGCGCATCACTTCTTCGAGCAGGTCCACCATGAGGTAGGCGACGCGCGGGTCGAGTGCCTGGCGCGGTTTGGGGGTGTAGTTGTAGAGGACCTTTCCGGCATCGTCGCGAATCACTTTGATCCAGTTGGGCGCCAGGTAGACCCCCTGGTTGGGGAATATGGTGTAGGCGCCCGCGACTTCCAAGGGGGTCACCTCATAGGCGCCCAGCGCCACGGCAGGGGTCGGCTGGATGTTCAGGTTCATGCCGGCCCGGCGAGCCAATTCCACCACCTTGTCGAACCCGATCATCTCCCCCAATTTGACGGTAGGAACATTTTTGGAATGCGCCAAGGCATACCGGAGGGTGACAAGGCCTTTGTACTCGTCCTTGAAATTGCCCGGGCTGTATTCCTTATCGTCAAAGTAGAAAGTAGTGGGCTGGTCCAGAATGGTGGTCAGCGAGGTGATGGGTTTGGGGCCGCCTTCGAGGCCGGTAGCGAGAGCCGCCGCGTACACGAAGGGCTTAAACGCCGAACCCGGCTGACGCTTGGCCAAAACGTGGTTCAACTGGCTCATACCGTAGTTGCGGCCGCCCACGTCCGCCACAATTCCTCCGGTCTTGGTATCGAGCGCGATCAGCGCGACCTGGGAATCGGGGATCTTTCCGTTGCGGAATGCGCGCTGTTGCCGGTGCTGCTTGTCCACCTCCAGCATGCCCAGGCGCACCGCCTCGGCAGCGTCCCGCTGCAGGTCCATATCGAGAGTGGTGTAGATGCGGTACGAGCTGCGTTGAAAATCGTGGTCTTGAAACTCGTCCTGAAGCTGATTGTTGACCAAGTCGACGAAGTACGGCGCGTCGGCGGACTCGGCCCCGCCTTTGGTGATGGTAAGCGGGCTGGCGAGCGCCTCAGTGTACTGTGCGTCGGTGATGTAGCGGTTCTCCCGCATCATGGCCAGCACGACGTTGCGGCGCTGGCGGGCGCGCTCCGGATTACGTACCGGGTTGAACCGGCTGGGCAACTGGATGATCCCGGCGAGCGCGGCGGCTTCGGCCACGGTCAGATCGCGGACATCCTTGCCGAAGTAGGCCTGCGCGGCCTCGCCAAACCCGCGGATGCTGAAGGACCCGCGCATGCCCAGGTCGATGTGATTAGCGTAGTACTCGAAGATCTGCTCCTTGCTGAGCTTCTGCTCCAGGTGGAGGGTAATCAGCACCTCGGCCGCTTTGCGCTTCCAGGTTCTCTGACTGCGGTCCAGCCAGATGGTGCCTGCCAACTGCATGGTGAGCGTCGAGGCGCCCTCGGCGATCCGGGCCTCCCGGAGATCCACGTAGGCCGCTTTGAGAACTCGGAAGGGGTCGAACCCGGCGTGCTGGAAGAACCGCTTGTCCTCGGCCGAGAGCACGGCGTGGATCAGCGCCGGCGGCAAATCGGCAAACTTCACGGCTCGGCGCTTTTCGCGCCTCGGACCCACGGCCTGATACATGTTGGTGAGCAATTCCGGCTCGAGCATGTACTGGGTGCGCTCCGTGTTATCCCGCGTCGATATGATCTGCGATACGCGGCCGCCCGTGATGCGGATGACGCCGCCTTCCTGATCGAAGTAGGAATCGGGGCCCGGGAAGATCTCGACGGCGTCCGGCCGCAGGTGGTACCAGCCCAGCCGGTTGCCGCGGGCCTCCGTGTACCCGCTGCGATGGAGCTGCCCGACGACTTCCTCCAGGCTCATCTGATCTTCGAGCGAAACCGTTCGCGGTGCGGCGAATATCATGGCGGCACTCTGGAACGGCCCTGTTTGAAGCTTGGCGTCGATGAGTCTGGCGAACTTGACGTAGTAGTACGTAAACCCGGCCAGAGTGGTGACCCCGAGGGAAAGACAAACCAATAGCGCAGCCCTGCCGAGTGGGTGCAGGAGGATGCGCGTTAGCCGCGCGTTGCCTGGAATGCGGAGCCTTAGGGCCACGAAAGGACGCCTCAACTCCTATTCTCGCAGAACTGCGCGCCGAGGTCCTAAGGTGCCGAGGGCGGAACCTGAATGAACGCGTCACGGCGCCTGAGGAGGAACCAGATGGGGACGCCGCAAGTGATGACCGTCGTCACCGCGATGGCTCCGAGGGGCATGGGGAAGTCCGCCGGAAGCGGCTGCCGCATCGAGACCGGCAGAGACCCCATGGCCTCCGTCATGCGGGCGGCAAAACCCGGCAGAAGCGCAAAAGCAAGGCTGTTCAGCCCGCCGAGGAGGAAGAAACCGATCGTCAAGATCCGGCTCAGCGGCCGCAGCCGCAAGAGGCCGATGCCCAGCCACAACTGCAGCAAGCCAAGCAGGAGGTAGATGGTAATCGCGGGCCAGCCCTTGATTATGAAGCCAAACAACATTGCCGGAAAGGGAAGCCAGGTATACACGAGACAGACGACGCCACCGACCAGAAGAAACCACGCGATCATTGACACGCTCAGCGGACGGACCGGTGGCGGCCCCGGAGCAAACTGCGCCACCACCGCGGCCCGGTTGAACAGGTAAAGCCACCACCCCCCGATCAGCGCCAGAATGCCGTAGAGACAGACTATGCCAATTCTGATCCCGGTCATCAGGCCGGGCGGGGCGTTCGGGGGTGAAGGCAGGGGCAGGAACGCCATCACCAAGGCCCCCGATCCAAAGCAGAGTGCCATGAACACGCTGAAGACCAGGATGCACACCCTGGCCCAGCGGCGCAGCCGAAGCAGCCCGACAGCGGTTGCGATGCCCCAGGCGGAGAGGGCAAACATCACTCCAGCCATTACGAGGCCGGCCACCCTGGCGTAGGGGGGCGTACCTGGACCGGTGCTCTGCGACATCGCAAATGGCACCAACATTGCCACGCCGAACAGCGCCGTGAGCACCGAGCCGATGATCGTGACGACAGCGCTAAGGGTGACAGCGATTGAGCGTTTCATTGCGGCATCTCCAATTCCCCGCCGTCGATCAGTGTACACCCCGCAGACTCAACAGGGAGCTGCAAGACTCATCTGCAATCGCTCCCTTACGGTCGCGGCTCCGTTCCGAGCCGCGCGCGTCAGCAAGCGGTCTTTAGGCGCATCTTGCGACTATCGCTCAAGGCACGCGCGCACGCGGGCGGAAATGCAGGTCCACGCTATACAGAGGCAGGGCAACCGGAACCTCGTATAGAACCTCGACCCGGAGCGAGCCCTGGGCACGCCTCACGTGCACGTCTTTGGGGTCTACGCGCAAGCCGAGGAGCGCCGCTTGCTCGAGCACTCCTTTCAGGATGGTTTCGTCCGAGCCGGCGGAACCGGTAGCCCGCAGGACTTCGGTCAGTGCGTTCTGGAACCGGAGGTTCCGCACGTAGGGAGGCAACAGCCGGGCTGCCAACACAAGCATGAGCAGCAGCACCGTCACGCCGGCGCCGATTCTCCAGGCTCCTGGTTTCATCGTCGAACTCAAGCTAGCTTCGAAACAAGTTGCGTGCCAAAAAGAGAAGGTTCGCGGGCCGTTCGGCCAGCCTCCTCATCAGGTAAGGGTACCAAGCATCGCCGTAAGGCACATAGAGACGCAAGCGGTAGCCGTCGCCGGCCAGGCGGCGTTGCTGGTCGCGGCGGATCCCGTACAGCATCTGGAACTCGAATCGGTCCTTTCCGACACCGTTTCGCCTCACGTACTCGAGCGCGTGCTGGATCATCTTCGGATCGTGCGTAGCGAGCGCGGGATAGGCGCCGCGATCGAGCAGGGTCTCCGAGAGCCGGCGATAGCTCTCGTCGACCTGCGTCTTCTTCGGGAACGCAACGTCGGGGGGCTCGCGATAGGCGCCCTTGCAGAGCCGGACGGGAATCCCGGCCCGGCAGAGCGCTTCGACATCCTCGGAGCTGCGGTAGAGATAGGCCTGGACAACCGCCCTCGCCCGGCCATAGCGCGCGTGCATCTCCGTCACGATTCGCAACGTGCGGTCCACGTAGGCATGGGCTTCCATGTCGAACTCGACGAAGCCGCCGTGCGCACGCGCGGCTTCGAGCAGCGCCGCTACGTTTTCGCGGCAGAGATCTTCGGAAAGGTCGAGGCCGAACTGGGTCAACTTGACCGACACGCTGGCCTGGAGGTTCTCGCCGGCGATGCGGCGCAAGGCCTCGACATAGACAGTCCAGCGAAGCGCGCGCTTCCGCGGCGGAGGCCACATTCTCCCCGAGGTGGTCCAGCGAGACCAGGATTCCCTCGGAGTTCAGACGGCGGCACACTTCCACTTCCTGGTCCAGCGTCTGTCCGGCCACGAAGCGCCGGGTGAGGACGGCCGCGGCCGGAGACGTTTCCATCCAGCGGCGCAGGGCGCGGCGTTCGGAAAGAAACAGCAGCAGGCTGCGCAACATCGGCTTCGGCTCAGTCCGGGCCGGCGGCTCTGGCGCTCTGCGGGGCGAGCGCGATCTGGTCCGGAGCCGTGGGCTCCTCACCCGTAACCACTCCCAATTCCCGAACCCGGCGAAGCGACGGGAGCAGCCGCGACTCCCAGGAGGCGATCGAGCGGTTGTAGGCTTCCACCGCCTTTTCCAAACTCCGGCCAGTCTCCTCCCAGTATCCGTGCAGAACCTGAACCCGGTCGTAGAACTCGAGCGCCACTTTGCGGATCAGTTCGGCGTTCTCGGCCAGCAACTGTTGCCGCCAGCCGTAGCTGATGCCCTTGAGCACCGAGATCAGCGTAGTGGGCGTGGCCAGCAATACCTTGCGATCCAAGGCGTCCTCGATCAGAGTCGGGTTGTGCTCCAAGGCGGCGCTGAAGAACTGGTCGCCGGGGAGGAACAGCACGACCATTTCCGGCGCGGGCTGAAACTGGCTCCAGTATTGCTTGCCGCTCAACTGCGTGACGTGGGTGACCACCTGCTGCCCGTGCCGCACCAGCGCCTCTTTGCGTTTCCCATCGTCGGACGCGGCCATGGCTTCCATGTAGGCGGCCAGCGGCACCTTGGCGTCCACCACCAGCGTGCGGCCGCCCGGCAACTTCACGATCATGTCGGGGCGAATGCGGCCTTCCTCTCCCTCGCGCGTCTCCTGCTCCTCGAAGTCGCAGTGTTCGACCATGCCCGCAAGTTCGGCCACTCTGCGGAGCGTGATCTCGCCCCAGCGGCCCCGGATCTGGGGTGTGCGGAGGGAGTTGGAAAGGGAGGCGGTTTCGCGTGCCAGGGTTTGCAGTTGCTCCTGCAGCGTGCCGAACATCTGCTGGCGGGTAAGCTCCACCTCCCGCACCTGGCCCTCCATCTTCTCGAGAGCCGCGGCCAGCGGTTGCACGACTCCCTCGATGGCCGTCTGGCGCTGGGAAAGATCGCCCGAGATTTCGGCGCGCACCGTCTCGAGGGTGCCTTTGGCGGCATCGAGAAACGCGCTCTGGCTGGAGCGCAGAGCCGTGTCGGCCAGCCCCTGGAAGGTCTCCCCGATCTTGGATGCGGCCAGTTCGCTCGAAGCCAACCTCGCTTCGGCAACCGCCTTGCCGGTTTCGACCATCGCCAGCTTGCCGCGCATCCAGAGCGCCAGCACCAGGCCGCCTAAGAAGCAGCCCATCAGCAGTGCCGCGCACATGGCGACGATGAAAAGCGGTGTATACTCCATGTCCCGTCCCTCCGTTGCGCCCCCGATCGGCACGGATGACGCAGAACACCAGGATAGTACTGAAGAGCGGCTGGCCGCTGCACCTATTGTGAGCGTCCGAGCCAGCGCGGGACGCGGCGGCAGTAGTCTTCGTAAGCGCGTCCCTGCCTGGCGCGGAGATGGGGTTCCTCGACGAAGACGACAAACAGGTGCATGCCGAGCCAGCAGGCGATGCCATAGATGACGATCGAGTTGGAATCGA
This sequence comes from Bryobacteraceae bacterium, assembly GCA_963801345.1. Taxonomy (GTDB): domain Bacteria; phylum Acidobacteriota; class Terriglobia; order Bryobacterales; family Bryobacteraceae; genus CAWDER01. The sequence continues at coordinate 106,121 of CAWDER010000006.1, read as the reverse complement.
ACAGGACTGCCTGGCCAAAAATCGCTGTCAGAACGCCCACGTACATGGGATTGCGTGTGAAGCGGTAGAGGCCGCCGCGGACGAGTTGCGGCGGCTCCTCGCCAACGAGGTGGCGCACAGGGCGCATGATGAACGCAGCGGGGGTGCCGCCGGCGGCCAGGAACTTCAGCAGGCAGGCTGCGTAGATCGCCCCGCCGAGGAGGGTCGGAATCCAACCGATGGCCCAGACGCCGCCGCGCAGAGGCATGCCGGAGTGGAGCAGGGTCGGGATCAGGAACCCGACCACGCCGGGCGCCAGAGCGGTGAAGAGGAGCGCGCGCACCCAGAGCATGCGGGCAAACATACCACAGCTGCACCTGAGGAGTGGGGATAATGGAAATTCCGGATGACACGGAACACGAGGAGTCACCATGCTCAGCCGCCGTCTCTTCCTCGCCGGCAGCGCCGGCTGTTCGTCGATCTTCGCGGCCGCCAGCCAATCCGGTCGCCGGCCGCAGATCCTTCTTCGCAGTTCCTGGCAAAGCGTGAATATCGGCGACATCGGGCACACACCGGGCGCGCTCTCGCTGATCGGCAAGCACTTTCCCGAAGCGGACGTCACGCTGTGGCCCGGGGCGCTGGGCCACGGGTCCCGTGAGTTGCTCACCCAAAGCTATCCGCGGCTGAAGATCGCGGAAGGCAGCCTCGATCCGGAGAATCGACCGGCGACTTCAGCGCTGACGAAGGCATGGGCGGAAGCCGATCTCTACTTGAGCGGTTCCGGCTCGGGCTTCCCCGCCAGCGCCCATGCGATCGCTTTCTCCAAGGCCACCGGCAAACCCGTGGGCGTCTTTGGTGTCAGCACCGACCCAATCTCCGGAATCGGCCCCGGCCTGGAGCCCGAAGGCGGTACGCTCGATGAGATCCGCGCAAAGGCATCCCGGTTGCCGCCCACGCACCTCTCCGCCGGCCTTCGTTACATCATTGATCGCGCCGCGTTCTTCTTCTGCCGCGACACCATCTCGCGGGATTACCTCAAAGCGCAGGGAGTGAAGACGCCGATCCTCGAGTTCGGCCCCGACGCGCAACTCGGCATGCAAGTCCGCGACGACGGGAAGGGCCTCGCCTACCTCAAGGCCAACCAACTCGCAGAGAAGAAGTTCATTTGTGTCGTTCCGCGGCTGCGATACACGCCGTATTACCGCGTGAACAACACCGCGCGCGTCGCTAGCGACGATATCAAGGATGCGATCAACGCCCGAACGACCGGGAAAGATCACGCGAAGCTGCGCGAAATGATCGTCTCCTACGTGAAGAACACCGGGAACAAGGTCCTGGCCTGCCCGGAGATGACGCATGAGGTGGAGTTGGCGAAAGAAGTGCTCGTCGATCCACTGCCCGCGGAGGTGAAGAAGAACGTTGTCTGGCGGGACAGTTTCTGGCTGCCCGACGAAGCAGCCTCGGTATACGCGAAGGCCCAGGCGGTGGTAAGCGTGGAGTGCCACTCGCCGCTGATTGCGCTGCGCAACGGCACTCCGGCGTTCTACGTGCGGCAACCGACCGATACGTGTAAAGGGCAGATGTATCGCGATTTCGGCGCGAACGACTGGTTTTTCGAAATCGACGAGACCAGCGGCGGCCAGCTCTGGTCGCGGCTCCAGGCGCTCGTCCGCGATCCGGCCAAGGCGAATGCCAGCGTGAGTTCGATCATGGCCACGGTCGAGGCGCGACAGAAGCGGATGGTCGACGCAGTGCGCGCCGCCTGCCGGACTCGATCGGGGCTTGTCTAGGGGCTCGTCTTACGGGGCCGGGCGCTGCCTTTCGGATGCGTGCGGATGACGATGGACTGGGAGAGAACCGTGCCGTCACGCCCTTCGGCGAACAGGGTATAACGGACGTCTTTTCGCGCGGCGACCTGGACGCAGCGGTTGAGGGCCACACCGACCCCGTCCACCGGCGGCTCCATGCGCACGGACATGGCGTTGAGCACGCCGTAGCAGAGGGTCACCGGATCGCCCTCGGTCACATCCGCGGCGGCAGAGTAAAACTGGATGATCTTGAGCTCCGAACCGCCGTAGATACGATCCAACTCAGCCTGGCGGCGTACCAGCGCCGGGTCGGGCGGCGCCTTCCGTGGGAGGGCGGGCCACTGCCGCGAGGCGAACACCCATCCCAGGTACGCCAGCGCGATCGCGACGGTGGCCAGCAGCATGGCCCAGTGCCAGCGCAAAGTTGCTCCTCCTTGACCATTATCGTCCCTCGAAAAGCCAGAGTCCCGAGAAACTGAGACTTCTTCGGAACATCCCATCGAACCGGCTCGTATTCCCTTCTAGACGAGGCTAAGAATTCTTGGTATGGGCCGTAAATCACAGAAGAACGACTCCCTCCCCGGTTCGCTCGACATGCTCATCCTCAAGACCCTGACCCGGAGCAAACTGCACGGCTACGCCATCGTGCAGGTCATTCAACGGACCTCGGGCGACGAGATTCTCATCGAAGAGGGCTCGCTCTATCCCGCCCTGCAGCGACTGGAGCTGCACGGCTGGATCGACGGCGAGTGGGGACTAACGCCTAACAACCGGAGGGCGCGGATCTACCGGCTCACGCCCAGAGGCCGCCAGCAACTGGCGCACGAGACGCAGCGCTATCAGACAGCTCACGCTCGCCGTCGCGCGCGTGATGGGAATGGAGTAATCGGATATGCTGATGCGGCGGCTACGATATTGGCTCGGGAGCGCGAAGCGGGAGGCGATGCTCCGCGCGGAAATGGAGTCGCACATCGAAGAGAAGACGGCCGAGTTGTGCGCCAGCGGACTCAGCGAATCGGACGCCCGGGCGGAAGCGCGACGGCGCTTCGGGAACCTCGGCGTGAAGGAGGAGCAGTCGCGTGAGATCTGGATCGCGCGCTACTGGTCGGAATTCTGGCAGGATCTGCGCTACGGTGCGCGCAACCTGAAACGCAATCCGGGCGTTCGCGACGGTTGCGATTCTGTCGGCCGCGCTGGGAATTGGCGCGTGCTCCACGGTCTTCAGCATCGTGAACTTCGCCGTCTTCCGTCCTCTCCCGGTGGCCGAACCCGACCGGTTGATGACGATTACCGGCCTGAAGAAAGGGACTCCGGGCGGCGCGATGTCGTATCCGGAAGTGCGCGATATCGGGAATCGAACGCGCTCCTGGGAAGGAGTCGCGGCATTCGCTCCGTTCCTGCCCGCTGGCATCCGTTCGGGCGAGGCGGCGCGGCGTCACTGGGGTCTTCTGGTCACGGCCAACTACTTTGACGTGGTGAAGCCCGCCTTCGTTGTTGGGCGGGGGTTTGTCCGCGGAGAGGACGATGTGCCCGGCGCTCCCGCGAAGATCGTGCTCGCCCATGCGCTGTGGCAAAGCCGGTTTGGCGCGGACCCCGCGATCGTTGGGCGAACGATTCAGGTGAACAAGCGCGCCATGACCGTGGTTGGCGTGACGGGCCCTGCCTTTCGCGGCACCGAGGTTGGGATTGCGGCTGACTTCTTCCTGCCCTTTTCACAGATCTCCGAGCTGGACGTTCTCAAGCTCGAGGACAACAGAGGCCGGCTGACGAACTACAACTCGCAATGGCTAACCGCTCTCGGCCGCCTGCGGCCCGGCGTGGACGTGCGGCAGGCGCGCGCGGAACTGGATACGGCCGGTGGCGGAATCCGCGCGAGCTGTGCCGGATCTGCCCCGGGACCGCCGATTCTACGCCGAGCGCGCCGGCCAGCTACTGCCGTTCCTGCGAAAGATGGCGATCCCGGCGTTCTTGCTGCTGCTCGCCGTCACGTTCCTGGTTCTACTGACCGCGTGCGCCAATGTCGCCAATCTGATGCTCGCACGGGCGTCTGCGCGAAGACAGGAGATCGCGACGCGTCTGGCCATCGGCGCCGGGCGAGGCCGACTGATCCGGCAGTTGATGACCGAGAGTCTCCTGCTGGCCCTCGGAGGCGGCGCCTGGGCGTGGCGCTGGCGGAGTGGGCTGGCCGGCACATCGCAGGATTCCGCCTGCCACTGCCGCTCCCGATCGATCTGAGCATGTCCGTCGATTATCGAGTGGTACTCTTTTCCACCGCGCTCTCCGTCGTGACTGGAATCGCTTTCGGCCTGGTTCCCGCTCTCCGCGCCACCCGGCCGGATCTGATCGCCTCGATTCGATCGGACGGCGGCAGCATCGCGGGCCTGCGGCGTTTCGGTTTGCGGAATTCGTTGGTGGTGGCGCAGGTAGGAATCTCCGGAGTGCTCGTCATCTGCTCCGGTTTGTTCCTGCGAAGCCTTGGTGCGGCGCGCGGCATCGACAGCGGCATGAATACGAAGAACCTGGCTCTCGTGCAGTTCGATCCGAGCCTGAGCCGCTACGACGCAAAGCAGACACAGCGGCTGCTGCTCGACATTCTTCGGGACGCCGAGTCGCTGCCAGGGGTGCGGTCGGCGAGCGTCACTAACCTGCTGCCGCTCAGCCTGGCCAGCAGCATCAACCGTGTCAGCGCGGAAGGCGGCGAGAGCGCGGAGGGCGAACACGCCGCCATCCTGACCGTGGGGCCGCGCTACTTCGAAACCGTCGGAACTCCGCTGCTGGCCGGTGCTGATTTTCCGCCGGCCGCCTCGACGGCGCCGGTGGTAATCGTGAACCAGGAACTGGCGCGCCGGCTCTATCCGGGGCAGAGCGCGCTCGGACGGCGCGTGTCGAATGCCGGGCGCTGGGCGCGCATCATCGGCGTAGCGGCCAATTCGAAGTACGGCCAGCTACTGGAATCGGAAGCGATGCCGATTCTCTACGAGCCCATCCTCGACAGCTACGCCGCGCAGGGCACCTTCGGCGGCATCACGCTGATGGTCCGATCCGCGCAGGATCCCGCGCCTCTGGGCAACATGATCCGGCAACAGATCCTGAGGCGCGATCCGGAGCTGGTTGTGAATTCCGTTGGAACGATGGCAGCACATGTGCGCGAGGCACTGTTCCTGCCGAGGCTCGCCGCGTCGTTGTTCGGCCTGTGCGGAAGCATGGGGCTTTTGATCGCCTCGATCGGAGTGTACGGGGTGATCAGTTTTGCCGTCGCGCAACGGAGGCGCGAGATCGGCATCCGCATGGCGCTCGGCGCGCGGGCTTCGCAAATCGTCAGGATGGTGCTGTGGCAAGGGGCGGCGGTGGTGCTCGTGGGCATCGCCATTGGCGTCGCTGGCGGACTCGCTCTGGCGCGGGCAGCGGGGAGCCTCATTTATGGCGTGAGCACAACCGACCCGGTCACGTTCATCGTCGTGCCGGTGATCCTCCTGGCCGTGGGACTGCTCGCCACCGCAATTCCGGCACGGCGCGCGGCCATGGTGGATCCGAACCGGACGCTACGTGCGGATTGAGGGGTCCCGCAGGGGTCTAATCGCGAGTTTGCGCGTCCAGCGGGAAGGCGTCGGCGACGGCGCCCAGAAAATCGGCCCAGTCGACGCCGCGGTTGTTGTCTCCCATGCGAACGAGGATGAGTCGATGGCGCGGCGAGACGTAGAGGCGCTGGCCGAAGTGACCGTTAGCGTAGAAGTCGGACTGCGCCGGCGCGGGCGTCTTGCGGCCCCACCATTGATGTTTGAAGAAGCCGCTGTCCCAGACATTGGGTCCGCGCGGATCTGAGTCCACGGACGTGGATTCGGACACCCACTGCGACGGGATCAACTGGCGTGAGTTCCAGCGCCCTTGCTGGAGGTAGAGTTCGGCGAACTTGGCGAGGTCGATCGCCCGCGCCGTGAGACCGCTCTCGCCCTTCTCCAACCCGCCCGGCTCGCGATCCACGATCCATAGACGCGTCGTACTCGGCGCCCATGGGTTGCCAGATGCGCTCCGCCAGGTAATTGGACAAGGTGGGGTTGGAGGGATGCCGCCGGAGCGCGCGCTCCAGCACCCAGCCCAGGATGATGGGGCTCAAGTCCTCCGTGCTAAAGCGAACGCCGGGGTCGACATCGATTTCCGCGCCTCGGACATAGCCCCGAACATCCGTGGTGTAGTACATCCGGGGTTGAGTGACCCAGGGCATGTTGCCCCGCGCGTACCGGATTCCGGCCGTATTGTCGAGGAGGTTTCGGAGCGTCACGCGCGCGAAGCGAGGGTCCTTCATCTCCGGAATGTACTTGGTGACTGGATCGTCGACGCTGCCGATAAACCCGTCCGCCATCGCCGCGCCGATGAGTGCCGAGAGGACGGACTTGGTCACGGAGAAAGACTTGAAGAGCGACTCGCGGCGGAATCCGTTGAAGTATCGCTCATCCAAGAGGCGTCCGTCTTTGACCGCGATGAACGCGGTGGAGCCATGGTCCGCGAGGAATCGGCCCAGCGCTGTTTCGTCGCCGATCGGTTGACGCGCGTACGCCAGCTTCAGCGGCGCGACCCAGTCTCCCGACGTGGAATCGGGGAAGCGGAACGGTTGCGCGCTGCGGGACACCGTGCGGGTCGGCAGCTTGTCGTAATCGTAAACATCGGGGCCGTTCAACAGGGCCCACCGCCGGAAATAGGGGCTGATCGCGATGGCGGCGAGGAAGAGGACGGCCAATCCGGCTAGGACTGCGCCGGCGACTCGAAGTGCTTTGCGAATCATGTGAATCCTCACTGATCTTGACACTGTCAACTCAAGTGTAGTAGTATAACTTGACGATGTCAAGATCAAAAAAACCACCGGCGCCTCCCTACCACAAGGGCCATCTGCGGGACAAACTTCTGCGTGAGGCCGCCCGGATGATCGCGCGGAGCGGCGTGGATGCCGTTTCGATGCGCAAGTTGAGCGACCGGTTGGGAATCTCCCGCACGGCGGCCTATCACCATTTCGAAAGCAAGGACGCGCTGCTGGCTGCCGTGGGGCAGCACGGGTTTAGCCGGCTGGCGGAGCGGATTCGGGCGGCGGATCAGCCGGATCTTCCGCCGCTCGACAACCTTCGGGGGGCGCTGCTAGCCTATGTGCGCTTCGCCACGGAGGAGACTGAGTTCTTCAGGCTGATGTTCGCCAACGTCTTGCAGCGCCCGCTGCGGATCGGCGCGACCGCGGAGCTGACGTGTATTCCCTTTCTCCAGTCCCGAAGCATTTGCCGCTTTCGACGCGCTTCTGTCGGCGGTCAAGCGCTGTCAAATCGAGGGAACCATCCGGCAGGAGGATCCGCTGGTGATCGCGAACATGCTGCATGCGTTCATCCACGGCGTGGCCCGCCTCGCGATCGACGACCACCTGAAGATCCCGTGCTCCCTCGAGGAGTTCCTGAATCGGGGCCTGGACGCGTTCTTCTCAGGCTTGGCAGGCTGCTAGAATACGGGGCGTGCAACTATCCCGCCGCAGTTTGCTGTTGTCGCCCGTGCTGGCGGCCCTCCCCGCCGAGGCCGCCGGAAACTTCGTCCGCGTGAGCCGGCGCGATCCGCGCTACCTGGAACTCAGCGACGGCTCCCCGTACATCCCCATCGGCCTCAATCTCATCGCACCGCCGCAGCGGGACGGGGCCGCGGGGTTGCGCCAATACGAGACCTGGCTCGACAAGCTGCGCGCCAGCGGAGGCAACTACGTTCGCGCCTGGCTGAGCAACGACTTCTGGGACGTCGAACACGCCCGGAGCGGCGAATACGACGAGGCGAAGGCGCAGCGCATCGATGCAATGCTCGGGATGGCGCGCCAGCGGGGCATCCGCGTAAAGATGACGCTGGAGCACTTCCGCAGCATCGGCGGCGGGCCGCAGCAGTGGGCCGATAAGCCGCTGCACAACGTCGCCAACGGGGGGCCCGCCCAATCCATCGCCGATTTCTTCGACGGAGAAAAGAGCCGCGCGCAGTTCCGGAAGAAGATCGAATGGTTCGCGGCGCGTTTCGGCGACCGGCCGGAAGTGTTCGGCTGGGAGCTGTGGAACGAAATCAACGCGGTTCGCGGGGGCGACTACCTGGCTTGGACCGAGGTGATGCTCGCCGAATTGCACCGGCGGTTTCCCCGCAACCTCTGCATGCAGAGCATGGGCAGCTTCGACAGCGCCAATGTGCGGCCGTCCTACCGCCGCCACTCGCTGATGCCCGGCAATGACCTGGCGCAGGTACACCGCTACCTGGACCTGGGGGCATCGCTCGACGTCTGCAAGGGTCCCGTGGATGTGCTGGCCGCCGACGCCGTGCGCGAGATCCTGAGCTATGCGCCGGGGAAGCCGGTGATCCTCGCCGAATCGGGCGCCGTGGAGCCGCGGCACTCGGGTCCGTTCAAACTGTATCGCGCCGACAAGGAAGGGACGCTGCTGCACGACATCCTGTTCGCCCCGTTCTTTGCGGGCGCCGCCGGCTGCGGGCAGACCTGGCACTGGGATTCCTACGTCGACCCCAACAACCTGTGGTGGCATTTCGGGCGCTTCGCGGAGGTTGTGAAGGGGACTCGACCCCGCACGAGAGCGTTTCAAGCCATCGATGATCGAGCACGAGCGCCTGCGCATCTACCGGCTCGAGGGGCGCAACACGACGCTGCTGTGGTGCCGCGACACGAAGAACGACTGGCGCGCCGAGCTCGAGCGCGGCGAGCAGCCCGAGACGCTGTCCGGCCTGACCATCGAAGCGCCCTCCGGACGCGGCCGCGTGCGCGCCTACGATCCGTGGGCCGGCAAGTGGAGTGAGGTCGCGCGCAAAGCCGGCCGCGTGCAACTTCCCGACTTTCGCCGATCCGTGGTTTTGCGCGCCGGTTGAAGCTCCGCGCGAGCCTACGCCCGCCGGAGGAAGTAGCGGTCGGGAAGCAGCTTCCAGATCAGCACCATCGAGAGCGGGTGCATCAGGCCGGCAATCAGGAAAATCGGCGAGTATGAAAAGCGCGAGACAACCCAGCCGGTGCCCATGTTGGCCAGCATGCCGCCGACCGCGCCGCCCATGCCGGAGAAGCCGGTGGCGGTGGCCACTTCCCTGCCGCTGAACAAGTCGACGGGAAGCGCTTGTATGTTCGCCACCCAGAAGGCATGGCCGAACGTCATGCAGCAGGTGGCGGCGATCGCCATCCATACCTCGGGGACCAGCGGAGCGAAGATGGCCGCCGGCATCACCACCGCGCCCAGGAACATCACGAATTTCCGGGCGACCGGCAAGGGCCAGCCCGCGCGCATCAAACGGCCCGACAGCCACCCGCCCAAGACGTACCCGATGTCGCCGAACAAGAACGGCACCCAGGCGTAGCGTCCCACCATGGCCAGATCGAACCCGCGCTCCTTGTGGAGGTATTCCGGAAGCCAGAAGATGACGAAGTAGATGACCGGGTCCGTAAAGAATCGCGCCAGGATCAACGTCCAGCACTCGCGCATGGAGATCACCTTGCGCCAGTCGATGCGCGCCGAAGCGGCCGGCGCGGTTTCATCCGGCGGCTTCACCTGGTCCTTCATCTCTGCGTACTCCTCGGGTCGGAGCCAGTGGTTCTGATGAGGGGGCCAATAGAGAAGCAGCCAGGCGATCAGCCACAAGAATCCCACCGACCCCGTGAGCACGAAGGCGAAGCGCCAGCCATAGCGCAGCGTGAGGTACGCGACCACCGGAGGAGCCAGCATCGAGCCGAACGAGGAGCCCGCGTTGAAGATGCCGATCCCGAGCGCGCGCTGATTGGGCGGGAACCACTCCCCCACGGCTTTCGCCGCGGCCGGCCAGTTGCCCGGCTCACCCAGCCCCAGCAGAAACCGGCAGGCGGCCAGCGACCACTTGCCGCCTGCCAGTCCATGCAGCATCTGTGCGACGGACCAAGTCCCCATGAACACGGCGAAGCCGCGGCGCGTGCCGAGTCGGTCGACCACATAGCCGGACCCCGCGTACATGATGGCGTAGGCCGCCAGGAAAATGGTCACTACGTGCGAATAGTCCTGCTCGTTCATCCCGAAGTCCCGCCGGATCTCCGGCGATACCACGGAAAGCGTCAGACGATCCGCATAGTTGAGTGTGGTCGCCAGGAACAGCATGGCGACAAGCACCCACTTCAGCTTGGGGATCTTGAAGGACATGCTGGTCAGACCATCAGCATTCCGCCGTTGACCTCGATGGTCTGTCCTTGCACGTAGCGCGCCGCGTCGGAACACAGGAAGACGATCACGTCGGCGACTTCCTCATTCGTTCCGAGCCTTCCGGCCGGCGTGGCCGCCAGCATGTTGTTCAGCGCCTCGCGGGTGGAGAAAACCTGATGGAAGTGATTGTCCACGGTGCCGGGGCTCACGGCATTGACGCGAATTCCCTTCGGCGCCAGTTCCTTGGCGAGCCCTTTGGTGATGGTAGTGACGGCGGCCTTGGCGGCCGAATAGATGGTGGCCCCCGGCCCGCCTCCGTTGCGAGCCGCCACGGAACTGACGTTCACGATGACCCCGCTGCCCCGTTCGATCATGTGCGGCGCCAGGGCTTGCGTGATAAACCAGAGGCTCTTCACGTTCAACGAAATCACGGTGTCGAACAGCTCGGGCGTAAACTCCGGCAAGCGCGCGCGCTTCACCAGCGATCCGGCGTTGTTGACGAGGATGTCGGGTTTGAGAGCGGCGCCCTGGAGATCCGCCACGAAACGCTCGATGCCGGCGCTGGAGCCGAGGTCGGCTTGCGTGGCATCGGCCTCGGCGCCCGCGGCGCGGATCTTCGCCAGGGTGTCTTCGGCGCCCTCGCGGTAGGAGCCGTAGTGGATCACGACACGCTTCACCCCGGCACGGGCCAAGGCGACCGCGCTAGCCGCGCCGATCCCTCGTGAGGCGCCTGTCACCAATGCTGTCTTGTTTTCGAACTCCGGTCGCAAAGCCAAATCCCCCCAACTTCTCTCAGTACTTAGGTCCCTCCATCACAGCCTGCAGCGTCGCTTGCACGAGATTGGGCGTCCCGACGAAAAGGCCCTCGGGCGGAACGCCGGTGGCGCAGGATCTCCCGGTAAATCTGATCCGCAAGACGGGAGTCGATTCCCCACCCCGCCAGGTACTGCAGCCGCAAGTCGCGGTCCCGATTCAGCTCGGAGCCCTTCACCCAGGCGCCCAGATCGGAATTCTGCCCGGCAAAGCTTGCGAACAAATCGGCCGGCGCGTACACGCCGATTCCACGGAGCGATTCGGCCACCGGCGCATAGTCGGGACGGGCCAGCCGCTCCTCGACGCCATTCAGGTTGATCTTCGCCGGCTCGAGTTGGCCCATGAAAACCATGTCATAGCCTCGCCCGTCGACGGTGTTCGCCCATATCGTGGCGTTAGGAAAAGCCTCGAAAAACGTCGCCAGTTCGCTCTTCACCGTTCTCAGGTCGCTCTCGTACAGCGGCACGTAGAGGGTGAAGATGCCACCGGGATTCAGCCGCCGCTTCACCGCCTCGAAATACTCCGTCGTGTACAGCGCCGCGGTGCCCTTGGCGAACACGTCGAGCGGATCGGAGGCGATGATGTCGAACTTCTCCGTCGCGGTCATGACATAATGGCGCGCGTCGTCGAAAACGATGTGCGTGCGCGGATCGTTCGCCACGTGGTAATTCTGTTCGCCGAAGAAGCGGGTGGAGATCCCGGGTATCAGAGGCTCGATCTCACAGATGGTGATCTTCTCGACGCTGGGGTATCGCGTAAACGTGCCCGCGGAAACGCCCGCGCCAAAACCGATTCCCAGGATGGACTTCGGCTTCGGGTGCAGGATGGCGGGCAGATGCCCGACCATGCGCTGGAGTTTCATGTCGAAGGGCGTCGTGGTGGCCTCCACGTGGCCGTTGACACAGATCTCGATGGACTGATCGTTCCAGCGCGTGATCACGATGGAAGAATTCCTTCCCTCGGCGGTATAGAGAATCTCGGACTGGCCCGTCGAACTCGTGATCCGGCGTCCGTAGGCGATGACCTCGCCGGGGATCGGGTGCACACTCCAGGCCAGCAGTTCCGCGACGCCCAACGAAGCGAGCAAGCCTAAGAGGAGGGCCTTGGATCGCCGGTTCCACGCATAGGGAAGCAGCACGATTAGCCCGCTCAAGGCCGATGCCATCAGCAGCACTCGTTGGGAATTCTGGGTGCCGATCCAGGGAACCAGCCACAAGCTGACGCCCAGCGCGCCCACAATGGCGCCGAGCGTGTTGGCGGCATAGACGCCGCCGACCAGCCGCCCCGGATCCTTCCCCGGCGAAACCACCGCCCCGAGGGCGAGCGGGAAACTCACCCCCCAGAGGAAGGCCGCCGGGAGAATCGTCCATAGGCAGCGCACCAGGTCGAGCTGGAACGTGTACCACGGGCTGGTGGACAACATCGCATCGATGGGCCAAAACGGAAGCGACTGGGTGATCATGAGGGCGGCCCACGCAATTCCGGCCGTCTGCAAGATCTGACACCAGCCCAGCGCCAGCCGCGGCCGAATCGCGCTCGAAATCCAGGAGCCGCAGAGGGTGCCCATCGCCAGCCCGGCCAGGAAGACCGCCAGGATGATGGAGAAGACATAGACCGTCGTCCCGAGCATCATTCCCAGGAGCCGTGTCCAGATCACCTCCGCCCCGAGCGCGCAGGCCCCGGATATCCCAATCGTGATGTAGACCGCCCACGGAGTCCCCTGCTCCTCCGCGCCCGCTGGGACGGACTCGGGAACGCCACCGGCCTCCGGCGAGCCGCCGGCGGTGGTCTGCGCCGGCGCCCGGAGAGCCAGCAGGTAACTCGCGAGTGCGACGGTCAAGTTGATCGACGCCGCGACATAAGTAGCCGTAGCCGTATTGTAGAGCCGCAACAAGTAGAAGCCCGCCAGCAGGCACCCGAAAACGGCGCCCGCCGTATTCGCTCCGTAGAGGAACCCCCACCAGGAGGCCCCACTCGGCGTGGATTCGATCCACCGCGAGATGGCCGGCAGCGAGGCGCCCATGAGAATCGTGGGCGGCAACAGACAGACCGCGGCAATAAACCCGCGCAGCAACATGCCCGGCAGCCCGTGCGCTGCGCCGGCGACGTAGATCCGGTCAATGTAGGGGAACCCGAAGAGAACCAGAATGCCGCAAACGGCAATCCCAGCCTCCACGATGGCGAACAGGCGCAGAGGATGCTGTCGCAGCCCTCCCAAGCGCGCCATGCCCAGGCTACCCATGCACAGGCCGCCCATGAAGGTGGCCAGCAGAACGCCGAGGGACACGGCCGTCGAGCCGATGGCGAGCTGCAGAAGCTGATACCAGACAATCTCGTAAATCAACGCGGCGCAGCCGCTGCCTGCCAGCAAGATCGGCAGCAGCGGTAACAGTCTCGATGCGCCGGGCTTTGCCGGCTGCGATTCAGATGAATTCATCATTTCGGAAGGAACCCCTGCAGAGAAGACCGTCTCACATCATACCCGATCCGTGGACCAGCGAATGCGTTCCACTTTCCGCACCATGAAGATGTACGCGCACGACCCGATCGCCAGCACGCAACAGCAGGCGACGAAAGCCCAATAGTACTGGCCTGTCCGCGAAACCACGAAGCCCGTCAGCCATGGCGCCACCACTCCAGCCATGTTGCCGACGCAGTTCTGAACGCCCGACCATCTGCCCGCGGCCGTGGGGCCGGCAAGGGTCTGCGTGATCGCCCACAAGTTGGACGAGAACAGGCCGTAGAAGAGGCCTGCGGCGGAGAGGGCCGCCATGGCCAGCCACTCGGTCCGCAGGAGCGGCACCAGAAGGACGACCGACGATCCTGCCAGGCCCGTCGCGGCGAACGCAAGCCGGACCTTCGAGACGGAGCCGCCCCGTTGAATCATCCGGTCCGAAAGCCAGCCCGCCGTGATCGCGGAGATCGCGATCACCACAAACGGCAGTGCGCCGAGCAAGCCCGTCTTCTGCAGGCTGAACCCGCGTTCCTCGACGAGGTAGGAGGGCAGCCAGGTGACCAGGAAATACCAGAAGTAGTTGCCGCCGAAATGCGCGATAGAGGTGCCCCAGATGGCGCGCACGTGCATGATCTCGAGATAGGATGGCGACTCGCTGGCGACCATCACCTTCGTCAGCCGAGTGGTCGAGCGCGGCGCCCAGAACGCCCACGGAATCAGCCAGGTCCCGCCGATCACCCCGAGGGCGATGAAGAACATCCGCCAGCCCACGCTCGCGACCAGCAGCGCGCCGAGCAGCGTGCCGAGCGCGGGCCCCATTTTCGAGCCGGCGTCGATCAGCGCGTTCGCCAGAGCGAGGCGGTGCTGCGGGAAGTGATTCGCGAGGATGTTGGAATACGCCGGGTACGCGATCGACTCGCCCAAACCGAGAATCAGGCGGCAGACAAGCAGCATCTGAAACCCGGTGACCAACCCCGTGAGTCCGGTTGCGACGGACCACAGGAAGTAGCCGATGGCGAACACCCAGCCGACGTTGAAGCGGTCCACCAACCAGCCGGCCACGGGTTGCAGCGCGGCATAGGTCCAGAAGAACGCGGACAACAGCATCCCCAACTGCAACGGAGACAGCGAGAGTTCCCCAGCGCAACTGCGGCGCGGCCACCGAGAGATTGGCCCGGTCCATATAGTTGATCCAGACCGAGATGACCAGCAGAATCAGGATGCGCCACTGCGCCGTGGAGACCTTCTGGACCGTGCTCCCCAAAGTGACCACCTCGCTATCCACGCCATGGATTCGACAATTGTAATCCGCCGGAGCCTCGGGGCACAAAGCGGGCCGCTATGGGGAGTGTCTATTGAGCGTTAGACGCCGAGCCCGGCGCTGCCCCGCCTCCTCGTATCGCCGTTTCTCTTCCGCGGATTCCGGAATCACCGGCGCCACCGGCACGCGATTTCCTTCCGCGTCAATGGCCACGAAAGTCAGATAGGCCGAGGAAGTATGGCGAACCTGTCCGCTGATCAGGTCCTCCACGAACACCTTCACGCCAACCTCCATGGAAGTGCGAAAGACCCGGTTGACGGACGAGCGCAGGAGCACCATCTGCCCAACACGGATGGGGAGCAAGAACGTCATGGAATCGATGGACGCGGTCACCACGGTGCAGCGCGCGTGGCGCATGGCCGCCATGGCTCCCGCCAGATCCACCAAATGCATGACCTTGCCTCCCAGCAGAGTGCCGAGAGCGTTCGTATCGTTCGGCAGCGCCAGTTCGGCGTATTCCGAAACAGAGGCCTGTACAGGACGTCCTTCCATCGCCGGTATCTTATCATGAAGGAGTCGAGCCACCACAACATGCCTATCAACCGCATCGAGGCGCTTGCAGCAGATTCTCGCCCAGAATCCCGCGAATCCCTTGGCGCGCTATGGTCTGGCCTTGGAACAGGTCAAGGCCGGCGAGTACGAAGCCGCGGTAGACGAATTCAAAACCCTTTTGGACGCCGATCCCGACTACACGTACGCGTACTTCCACGCGGCCCAGACACTGGAGAAGGTCGCCCGGATCGAGGAAGCTAAGGAACTCTACCGGCGGGGAATCGAAGCCGCCGGTCGAAAAGCCGACGCGCACGCGCGAGACGAACTCCAAGCCGCGCTCGCAAACCTCGAATCCTGAAGCGCCGCGGGCGGCCTCTCAGAAAGTCAGGTTCGTGATCGCCGTTTGACCCGCCTGCACTTCGACGCAAATGTGGATATTCTGCCGGTCCGCGTCATAGTACCAGGCGCCCGGCCCAAGCAGCCGCCGTTCTTTGACCTGCGCATGCGCAACGCCTCGCGTAGCGACTGCGCGCGGGCTGGGCATGTGGTGGACAATCCACTCATAGGAGCGGCTCACTTTCGCGTTCACCTCCAGCCGCATCAGATCCAGGACCGGCGCGGCGTGCAACTGCGTGTACTCGGCGGCCTCGGGCTCGTACAGGAAAAACTCGGCCGCCAGCTTTGGCAGGTAGTGAACGATCATCGGATCCGCGGCTGCCTGGCCCGCGAGCGGAACGATCGATCCGTTCTTCAGAAAGAGCGGCATCTCGTCCGCCCCGGCCTCGAACTGGATCGTCTGTCTTCCCGCGTACTCTTGGTTCGTGCTGAGATCGGTCCATCGGCCCATTGGCAGATACACGCTTCGCCGGCCATCCTCCGTATAGATGGGTGCGGCCAGAATTTCGTCACCCACGAAGAAACTCATCGGTCAGGTCGCGGCCCTGCTCGTCCTTGGGGAATTGCAGGACCAGAGGATGGATGATGGGATAACCGCGGCTGTTGGTCTCCTCCACATAGGGCAGTAGAAACGGCGTGAGCCGCTGTCTCCACGCCATCACGGTGCTCCGATCGCTTGCCTTGGCGCCATCGAGCGCTGCGGCGTACGAATCGCACACCAGCGGCACGACGGAAGCGAACTGCAGCGCCCGCCGGTATAGTGCGTCGGAGCCGGCGGCGTAAAAGCCTACGTCGAAGGCCGGATTGAGAATCCCCGAGAGTGACGCATGCACCAGCGAGCGAATAGCGGCCTCAAGCGACGTCCACGAGGGGCTTTCAGCCGCCGGGAGCAGCGTCGCCCTGCTTGGCAATTCCGTCTTCCGAAGCAGTTCGAACCTCGCGTAACCGTGTGGCGGCACAACCTCCAGGTGCTCGTCGTAGATCGCCTTTGGCGCGGGTCCGTAATAGAAGAAGTACTCGAATCGCTGCGAGGCCCTGAGGGTGATCCGATAGCGATCGGGCTTGGTGCGCGCCACGTCAAACAGGTAGCCGCCCGGCGCGCTGTGATGCAGTCCATAGCCCTTGCTGGAGATCAGAAACGGCCTCGGGCTTTCCACGATCAAGCCCCTCGCATCCGCAAGCCTGTCGGTCCGAGCCCCCAAGCCGTAGAATTTCTCGTCGGCTGCGGCGGCACGCTCCACTTCAATTCCCAGGGCGCTCCGCACGATGGGACTCATCTCCGCCATCAGCAGCTCCCCACCTACCTTAAGCACCCGCAATTGGAGACCCTGCTTCTCGATCTCCATTCTCAAGTACTCGGTCTCGAAGACGATCCGTGAATCGCTTTCCGACCGAGTGACCTTCACATGCGTAGCGCCGTGCACTTCTGTCGAGCGGCACGACTGGCCGCTGAACGCGCGGCAGAATCGGAAAGTCGACGGACTGATCCACTCCACCACCGCCTGGTCGCCGGCGAGTTCGAAAGTGGTCTGTTCGGAGTTCTGGGCGTAAATCGTCACCGGAACCGTCAGCAACAGCGCGGCCAACGTTATCCGCACGATTCTCGCGCTACACAAGGACCAGCTCCTGCTGCACCTCTCCCGTCACACGTGCTTCCTTCTCACCAACAAAGACGTTCACCTCGGAACGGATGCCGAAGTCGGCGAGGTAGATCCCCGGCTCGATGGAGAAGCATGTCCACGGGATAACTCTGCGCTCGTCGTGAGTCTCCAGGTTGTCCATGTTGGCGCCGGCCCCGTGAACCTCTTCGCCGATCGAATGGCCCGTCCGGTGAACGAAGGAATCCCCGAAGCCCTGCGCCTTGATGTGCTCGCGAGCGGCGTCGTCCACTTCGAATCCGCGGAGGATCTCGCCCTTCTGGATCGCCGACTGGACGCGGCGTACCGCCCGGTCCCGAGCTTCCTTCACGACATCGAATACGCGCAGGATCGCAGGCGGGACCTGCGTCCCGCAGTATCCCGTCCAGGTGATGTCGTAGTACACGCTGCGGGGTTGATCGAGCTTCGCCCACATGTCAATGAGAAGGAGGTCCCCACGCTCAATCCGCCGGCTTCCCTGTTCGGCCGGCTCATAGTGAGGATTGGCCGCGTTTTCGTTCACGCCCACGATGGGGCCGTGATCGGTTACCAACCCGCTCGCCGCGAACCGCGACCGGATGAACTGCATCAACTCCCATTCCGTAATGGGCGCGCCCTGGCGAATCCGGTCGCCGGCCAGTCGAAATGCCTCTCCGCGGATTGCGTCTACGCGGCGCCCGGCTTCCATGTGGCTTGCCAGTTTGGCTTCGTCCCAACGGGCTTCAAAGTACTGGATCAGATCCGCGGAACTTACCACCTCCGCCCCGAGACTGCGCACCAGTTCCACCGTGCCCGCGTCCACCATGGCGATATACGGAATGGCGCAGTGGGGGGAATACTGCATCGCAATCCGCCGGCAACCCCTGAGGAGCCGCGTCAGTCCATCCACCTGCGTCCCCCAGCTTGAATAGGCCGCCTTTCGCGCCCGGCAACGCATCCAGCATGGACGGTTCGATCTTATGAACCAGCCCCCTCGGTTCGCCTTCAGCGGGAATCAGGTAATACCAACGCCGCGTGTTCTCCCTCGAGGAGTCCAAATCGAGCACGCGATAGGCCAGCGGATCCCTGCGGTGGTGATCGAAGAACAACCAAGCGTCGATGCGCTGTTCGCGCAACACCCGCTGCATCTCTGTTAGTTGCATGTTTCCCTCTAATTTACGCCACCCATCAGGGCCTTGGTCGGCTTCACAAGCAGGGCGAGAACCAGACCCGCGCCCAGCCCGAACGCCGCGATCAGCCAGAACAAATTGGCCAGCGGCAACGCTTCGTAATTGGAAGCGATCCGCCCGCCGAGATAGTTGCCGACGGAAAGCGACAGAAACCAAACCCCCATCAGCAGACCGCCGATCCGGGCTGGAGCCAGCTTCGTCATGGCGCTCAACCCCACCGGACTCAGGCACAACTCCCCGACCGTGTGCAGCAAGTAAACGGCCGCAAGCCATAGCGGGCTGACTTGGGTCCCGCCCGTGGCTTGAGCTGCTCCCACTGCCAGCACAGCGAAACCTAGCCCTGCCGCTACCAGCCCAAAAACGAACTTCGCCGGACTCGAAGGCTCCCGTGAGCCAAGCCTCACCCACAACCAGGCGAACACCGGTGCTAGCGCGATGATGAAGAGTGCATTCAAGGATTGCAGCCAGCTCGCAGGGAATGTGAAGCCCAGAATGTTCTTGTTGGTGCTTCTCTCGGCAAACAAATTGAGCGTCGATCCGGCCTGTTCGAACATACACCAGAACAACGCCGAGGCCGCGAAGAGCACACCCACTACGAATAGCCGCTTTCGCTCCACCGGCGTCCAACCGCCGGCGGTGAAGAGCCAGAAAAAGAAGATGACGACTGTCAGCAGGAGGGCCACCCCGAGCGCTTGTGACAGAGCCTGAACCGTGACATCCATCGCGCCGCTCCAGTTCAGCAGCACGAGGGATAGCGATGAGACCCGCAGCGCCAGCGAGACCAATACGAAGCCAGCGCGTCTGCTTCGCCGCTGCCGCGGGACTCGCGGCAGGCACGGGGCTGAGGCCGGCGCTACCCAGGTGCTTCCCTCCCGCCACGTACTGAACCAGACCCAGCACCATCCCCAGCGCGGCGAGGCCGAAACCAAGGTGCCAGTCGACTTTCTGACCGACCCAGCCGCAGGCCAGTGGCGAAAGGAACGCGCCGAGGTTGATCCCCATGTAGAAGATCGAGAAGCCCGCGTCACGCCGCCTGTCATCGGCCGCGTAAAGCTGCCCCACCATCACGCTGGCGTTGGGCTTGAGCAACCCGGTCCCGATCGCGGAAACAATCAGACCAAAGTAGAAGAACGAAAGGCTCGGGACTGCCAGGCAAATGTTCCCGGCGGCGATCAGCACGCCGCCATAGAGCACAGCCTTGCGCTGCCCCAGAAAACGGTCCGCGATCCAGCCTCCTGGCAGGCTCAGCATGTAGACCATCGCGGTGTATAGCCCGTACAGCGCCCCGGCCTTCGCAACATCGAAACCCAGTCCGCCCGAAATCGCCGGCGCCGTCATGAAGAGCACCAGCAGAGCGCGCATGCCGTAGTAGCTGAAGCGCTCCCACATCTCCGTCATGAAGAGCGTCGCCAACCCTCGTGGATGCCCGAAGAACCCCACACTAGCGGATGCGCGGGGGCCTACTTCTTGTGCCATTCGACCTCTGTTGCGAGATTCACAAGGCCCGCGGACTGATTCGATCCGACCACCTTGAAGGTCCTAACGTCGTCGAGCCAGTCCTGACTGGAGCCGTCCCAGTGCTGCGTTGCTACCGTCAGTGTATACTCCTGCTCCGTGAACAGGCAATCGAATCGAAAGATCACCTCCAGCGACTGCCCGGCATCGATGGCGCCGAAGTTGTGCCCCTGTAGCTTCGTGTTTGTGCCGTAAACATCGATTCCCAGCCGATTGCGCACCAGTACCCCGACCACGGGACATTCGACCCGCCTCAGGAAGCGGGCCACCACTTTCACCTCGAGGCGTTCGCCGCTGTGGAATGTCGTGGCAGGCTCCCCGCGGCCGTTGCGTAACAACACCTCGCACACCCGGCTGGCGCCGTCCCCGTGCCGGAAGCTGCTGTCCAACTCGCCTGATTCGAATTGCGAACCTCTCCGTTCGCGCTCCAAGATGTGTCCGACATAGCGGTTGACGACGTCGCTCGGCTCGCCCTCGGCGGCCACTTGTCCCTCGATCATCAGGATTGCCCTGTCGGAGAGCCGCTTGACCAAACCCAGATCGTGAGAGACGAAGAGGACGGTCACTCGCCTCCGCTTCAACTCCTCGAACTTGTGGATACAACGGATGGCAAAGGCGGCGTCTCCAACCGCCAAGGCCTCATCGACGAGTAGGATCTCCGGCTCCACGTGGATGGCCGTGGCAAAGGCCAGCCGCACATACATACCGCTTGAGTATTCCGTCACTGGCCTGTCTATGAATCCGCCGATGCCGGCGAAAGCCTCAATCGCGGGAAAGACCCGATTCAGTTCCTTGCGCGACAGCCCCAGGATTTCACCGTTGATGTACACGTTCTCGCGGCCGGTGGACTCGGGGTTGAAGCCGGCGCCCAGCTCCAGCAGAGCTGCGATCCTCCCGTCGGTCATGACGCGGCCCGTGGTGGGTTGCAGGATGCCGCTGAGGATCTGAAGCAGTGTGCTCTTGCCGGAACCGTTGGGCCCGATGACTCCCAGGAATTCGCCGCGCTCCGCGCTGAGACTTACCTCGCGCAGTGCCCAGAAGTCGGAACGGAACCGCCTGCCGGCGAAAGGGAATAACTCAAGGATTCGATCGGAGGGCCGGCGGTAGAGATGGTAGACCTTGGAGATTTTTTGGACGGCAACCACGACGAATGTCAACTATACCGCGAACCACTCGTCGCGCTCAACGCCCGTGGCTTTCGCTCTGGGGCTACAGCCGGATCGTCACCGTCAAGTCGCGTCCCGGCGTGCCCGAACCGCCTTGCGGAACGGAGAGAGCGTCCAGGTTGATTTGGGAGCCGGCAACCAGGGGCGGCAGACCCAGACCCGTTATGACATTTGAGACAACGGCGCCCGCCGGAATCAGGAGCCGGCAGTACTCATCCCCATTCTGTCGCAGCCGGAGCTCGATGGGCGCTCCTTGCGGCGCTTCTCGTATTACCGCGGAAATGTCGCGGGCGCAATGGGTCTCCTCGATCACCAGCGGCGGTGCGACGTCGGATTGAATCGCGAGGTAGCCCTCCACCTGGATGGAGAGCTGGCCGCCGGCCAGCGTCCTCAATCCGAAATCCGTGGTGACCGTAAGGCAGACTTGCGACGGCTCGCTGGTGCCCCTTGAGTTCGTCACGCTCATTTCCGCGCTGGCGATCCGCACATCGGGTAGGAACACCGCGTAGCTGTAGCTTCCGCTGGCCGGGCTTCCAAAGAAGTCTCTCGAGAAAGGAAGCACGTAAACCTTGCTCTGGAGGTGCTCGACCGGCGTGCCCTGATCGTGCTCCGCGGCCGCACTCCCGTGCACGCCTCGATCCACACTGTACCGCAGCCCGCCGTCGAGCACTTCGGTCACACGCAGGACTTCCGCCTCCAACTGAATCAGCGACCCTACCACCGCGGTCCCCACCGACGACAGATACAAACTGGACTCAGCGGCGTGCAAGACCTGGTCGAGGTGCACCTGCGAAACCCCGTCCAGTTCGTCCCAGTAGTTGAGTGTCAGCGTCCCGGCGGCGATGGTGCGTGTGTTTGTTAATTCCTCGAATCCAACCCCCGCAACCTCTACGGTGCCCTGTCCTGTCAGATGCATTCCAAAAAACGGCTTCCCGGGGGGCGCGGTATCCATTGGAGTCCCCCCCTCGCCACCGATCAGCCACCGGGTAAGTGGCGATAGCTCGTAAGCGCATTCTTTGTCGGAAACGTTCGCGGCCCGTCCGGAAACGTGGATTGTAGTCCCAGGCCGGCTCGGAATCTCGAAGCCCACCGGACTCGTGTGCCCCAACGCACCGAAATGCCATCCCGCCTCTGCGACAACGAAGATGCTCGAACCGTCCGGTTCCGTCCCCCAGGCCGGCGCCACCGTAAGAACCGTAGCGCTGTTGGCAACTACCGGCCGTTCCTGGGCCTTGCCGGCACCGCCGGTGATCCGAACCACCATCCCGCGGTACTCATTGGCAGGCATTTCGAGGATCTCGTTGCCGATCGTGTTTCCGGAATGGACCGTGGCCGGCGCTTCGGGCTGCAGTTCGAGCCTCCAGTAGAAATTCGCATGATCGTAGTGCTCGTCGGGCGGCGCCTCCAACTGGTTCGGCAACCCTGTATCGACGAAGAACGCTGCTACGGGCTGCGCGGTGGCAACCCGAAACAGGCGCAGCGGGTCCCTGCCTCGATAGACATGGAACCCCGTCGTACCAGCGGCAAAGCTCAGTCCGTTGATCCGCACGCTGTTGGCGCCGGTTGAAAAGGGGATCGTCGCTCGCACCAGAAAGGAGAGCGGGCTCTCCGTTCCGTCGGCGCCGAGCGCGCTGACCGCGTAGTAATCAGTTCGGTCTCCTCCCAGGGTGCCGCCGGAATCCGTGACAACCGGGGACAAGTTGAGCAGAGGGATTCCCGAGTTGCCCGTAGCCGGCCGGCGTGGAGTCACAAACCCCGCCTTCAGCCACGTGTTGGTCTGTCCCCCCGCGTCCTGATCCGACGATTCCTGGATCTCGAACTGAGGCTCGCCCTCTTCGTCTAAGATGTTCCCCAACAACGGCCGAGGCAGTCCCAATTCGAAATTCGGCTGCCTCCTCGTTCCTGGATTGCTGTCGCCCGCCAAGTCGGAGCACCACTCGTCGTTGTGGATTTGCGCCGTGATCGCAACCGTCCGGTAATTCACCCCGGGAGAGACCGCCGTCACGCGGAACGGCTGCCGCAGGTGCCCTTCCTTCAGATAGGTCAGCGTGATCAGGTCCCCGGGCTTGAGCCCGACTCCTCGCACGCTGGTCTCGAACTGCACGTACGTATTGCCGCGCACGGACTTGTCGAGCTGGAGCTGGATGATCCTGGCCGCTTGGTGAAAGTTCGGGATGCCTAGCGCATTGAGGGAGACGCTGATTTCCTGGCCGGTGCGCAAGACGTCGTCGATGTCCAGCAAAGACAGGCTGTCCTGCTGGTATTCGTTGAAGGCATCCTGAAACTCGACGCTGAAACGATTGGGCGTGTCCGCGGCGCTCCGGCTCCAGAAGCGTATAGCTGGCTCCCCGTTCTCCCTGCGCAGAATGCCGCTGGTGTCCTCGGTGCCGTCTCCGAATTCATAGCTCGGCCAGCCGCCATCCAGGACTCCCAGGCTGTTACTCCCTTCCGGCTTCGACGGCTGCTGCAGGGCGAGCGTGTCCTCCACCCGGAGTTGCAACCGTCCATCGATGCTATGCGCCAGGTACAGACGGCTGGCGGTTCTGATTCCGCGAATCACGTCGGCTACGCTGCGTCGCTTTCGCAACACCAGATTGCATTGGAAGCGCGGGATGAGCGTCGCGTTGCCATGCAGGTCCAGCGCATCGATCGGCGCGGCGCAATACGCTGCGGCTTCGGCAAAGCTGGCCAGGTCGATCTCCTCCGCCGCCCAGCCGCTCCGTCGGAGGATGTCCAGGACGATCCAGGCGGGGTTGTTGTCGAACGTGTCGCCAAGATAGGCCGCGTCTGACCCGAAGCGGGGCACCTTCAGGCCCTCGATCAGTACTTGGATGCGAGGTAGCGCTGCTCCGTCGTTGACGCGGTTGGGGACCACTAGCGACAGGAACGCCATACTCCCATACGGATCCCCTAGCGGATTCCCCGCCGAGTCGCGGAAGTCCGGATTGAACGCGCCGGTTCGGCTTCCAAAACTCGCCACGGAATACCAGCCGGTGGCCGTCATGTCCACGCCCGTCTGCGCAATGGGGACCTCGATGCTGTTGACCAGGACCTTCAGCACTCCTTGAATCTCCCCCATCCCCAGGAGCACTTCAACGTGAGTCAGGTTGCCGTCGTTCCGCGCAAAAACGATCGGCGGTGCGTACCATGCCGTGCCGTAGACAATGGGCACGAAATCGTTGTACCGGCCTTCGTTCTCGACGACCGGCGAAGCGTGGAAACTCTTCTCGCCGTAGCTTCGTACCTGGATTGTCGGAGGCACGAACTCCACTCCGCCAAAGCGCCGCGTGGCGTTTCCTGCAGCGTCCTGCTCGAACATGCCCCTTTGCTGGCATTGCGACCGCGTGTAGTCGCACGAGTTGTAGGCCGCACCTCCGTTCGTGTTCCCCGTCCCGCCTGGCACATCCGGGGAGTATCCACAGCGGTAGAAGGGCGAGTGCTTCCCCTTGACGCCGCCGTCGACGGCCTCGGCCCGCTGTTCAGGGCTGGAAGGAAAGTTCCAGGGACAGCGCCGCTGGATGCGAACTTCCGGAACCAGAAGCCGCTGCAGGTTCATGCGGTTGGAGACGCTGAGGCGGAGCGTCGTTTCGGTGATCTCGTCCGGCGAGTTCGCCACTCCCCGAAACACCACCACGCCTTCGGACGCCGGCGCTCCATTCTTCAAGTCGAAGAACAAGAACCGCACACTCGTCTTCGCGCCCTTCCAGCCGGCGCTGCGCTCGATCTGCGAGCAGTAGGAGTCCGCGTTCGCCAGGGTGACCGTAAGCTTCGAGAGGCTGTCAATCCCCTCCTCCGAGCCGGCGCGCATATCGAAGAGGTTGTGGCCGAGAACCCGCGCCTCATAAACCTCACCCTCAACCTCTACCCGGTGGGTGCACCAGTGCACCACTGTGCCTGAACTGAGCTCGAACGTGAACAGAAACAGCGGCGTCTGGGTCACGTTCTGTTCTTTCAATTCGAAGATTGTGGACATGGTTCTCCTAGTGCTCCGCGTACTGCAGGAGCAGGTCGCCAGACCTGCAATGCCGGCGGTGCCGCCGGCAGGACTGTGCGCTCCCCACGTTTGGTTGCGCCCCTGCTGCTCCGTGGAGCAGACCATCGCTGTTTGTGGTCTGCCACGCTGGGCAAACCACTAGTCAATGAGCGGGGCCACAATTCGCACCTTGCAGGAGTGCTGTTCGGGTCCGTCCGATACGAGCGTCAGCACGTCGTTATCGAAGCGTGCCTTCGCGTGGACTCCGCTTCGGGCCATCGTCTCTCGATATGCGGACGGCGCCAGTTGCGCCTCCACCTGCATCCCGTACACTTCCACTGTGGATGCCGGACTCAGCCGGATGCCGAATGTCACGCTTTCTGCGGTGACCTGACTCCTCCCCGCATGCGTGAGTCGCCTCCAAACCGGACCGACGGAGTACGCAGCCCCTGCCTCGCTTCCTCCCGTTGATCGATAAATCCCGAGGACTCCGGGACTCTGGCTTCTCGCGTACAGACTGAAGCAGTAGTGAAACCAGCCCGGACCCTCTATCGTCTGCTGCAGCGTCTGCGCCAGTGCGCCGCCGTTGGTGACTCTGCAAGCCTCCGCACCCCCGTCCGGATCGGCGACGCCGCTCGCCAGGCTCAGAAACGGCTCCTTCGTCCACAAGGTCTGGCCGGGATCGCCGCTCCACGCCAGCAGATTCTCCGTGGGGTCGAGAAAAGTGAATTCTCCCAGACAGCCTTCCGCGGCGTTGTGAAAGGCCGCCAGTTCGGCCCGCTCCGCTGTAGTCAGCGCTTGGAAAGTCATTTCCCATTCCAGCCGTGACCAACTGGGGTCGGACAGCTTCAGCACACGCGCTTCGGCGGTCACGCTCGCGATCGTCCGGCAAACGCGGCGCTTCAGCAGTGGATACTGGGCCGTGGCCCCCGAGAGAAGCTGTGGAAAGTAGAGCATGTCAGACCCTGTTCTCCCGCACCACCACGGTCACCTGGCCCCGCATCAGGTCCTCGAACGTCATCGTGATGCTGTCCTCCTCCAGACTGCAGCTTCGGGTAGGTCGTCCCATCCCACGGGTCCGTGAAAGCGAAATCGCCAAGTCGTCCCTGTTGCGACTGGAAGAAAACCTCCAGCGTCGCCACCTCGGTCTCGTCCAGAAGTTCCAACCGGATCACCCACTTCCTCAGCGGCCGCGGGTGCTCGCGGAATCGTTGTTCGCTACCGTCCACAAATCGCAGCACGCACGTCGAGTGGCTGCTGCTCTGGGAGGCGGGGTACTGAAGCACCGCCCCGGTCTTGAGGAGAGGAAAGGCGCTCATACTATAGCTCGCTCACCACGTCGCCCAAGGAATTTGCGTTCAGAAGCGCCTCGCGCACTGCCCGGGCGATCTCGTCACTGTGGTCCATGAAGGACCGGCTGTCCATGGCCTGTACCTGCACCGTCACGGACGGCGCGGTATTCTGCGTGCCGGGAGTCACGGCCCGCGGCAGTCCATCCTGTCCGTAATCCACGGCCACGATCCCCTGCGACCCGCCCGCCAGCGCCTGCGCCCTGGAACTGAATCGAAGGGGGCAGAGTATACGTCTGAAGGGGCGGCGGTTCGGGCTTGTCCTTCTTAAAGAGCCCGACCAGTGCGGAAACCAGCGGCACCACGCTCAAGGCTCCGCCCAGCGTCTTTGCCGCCGTCTTCGCGATGTTGCCTGCGGCGGACGCCACGCCGCCGCCTGTCTGAGACGCCGTGTTCTGCGCGACCGCCTGGGTATTCTCCGCCACGGATTCCGCTTGCTGTTGTGTCAGTGCGCGGAGTTGCTCCAATTGGCTGGCGATAGTCGCGATGTTCTCTCCAAGTCCCGGTGTAACCAAAGGAACAGCCCCTCGCGCGACATCCGCCGCGGACGCTCCCGCTGCTGCTTCCGCTGCCCGGTGGCAGGGCATCTAGAATGGTCCTTTGCGCGTCAGTCACGTGACTCCCTCCTTTCCGCTGCCAACTCCCTCTCCAGAACGGAGAACGCGTCCACCTGGCGCGCGCTCATGGTCCGGTAGTGCATTCCCCCGGCGAGCTTCCAAGCGTAGAAATCCTCGATCCAGGAGAGGCTCTCCGGCGTGATCGAGGATTTCGGACAACTCGTCGCCACAACCTGCTTCCGCGCCCAGATCGCTCGCTCGGACCCAGTCTTCGAATCCGGCGAGAAACCCGCACCGCCGCCGCTTCTCCAGGCCGGCCGCCTCTGCACGTCTCGCACTTCCACCCGGCCTGGTCCGAGAACTGGAACTGGAAGGCGAGGATTAGTTTTTTCGTTCGTCTTCGCTAAGGCCGCACTCCGCCTTGATCGCGGAGATGATCTCGCGGCAGAGTTCTTCAGGCCCCGCCGCAACCAGAGTCTCCGGCGTCGCTGTCTGCCCGTCGATTTCCAGACCCGCGATCTCCGCCACGCCCCACAGCAGGTAAACTTGATCCACTTCCGTGGCGAGCAGAGCGGCCTCCATGCTCTCCCTCGGATCTTTCCCGGACTCCAGAAACTCGATTCTCTGGAGCAACTCCCGCAGCCGGCGCGTCAACCCCAGCCGCCGCTCGACCGACATCCGCCGCAGCTTGAAGGTAACCCCCGGACTGCTCGTCGAGGCGATCGTCCTGTGGCTCTCGTAATTCATGTCGTTACCCGAAGGCGACCACCATCTCGTCGTCGACCGTTCCCTGCGCCCGGCACCCCCGGAACCGCCATTGCAGACGCGTCTCGCTGTCGTCGAATTCGGGCACCTCCGGAATGACGCTCTTCATGTACGCGCCGAACAGTTGCCCGGCCTCCTGTCCCAACTGGAACATGACCTCGATCGGAGACCGCTGCCGCGCCGCCTGGTACAAAGACACCGTCGCTTCGTCCTCCCGGCCGTAGAGGTCGAAGTCCACCGACACGTTGCGCGTGCCGGCCGCCATGCACCGCGGCGTAATCGCCCCGAACTCCCGCGCCCTAAGGTCCAGGTTGTTGTCCAGCGTGATGGTGGCATCGGTGATCGTGAAGAAGCGGTCTGCGATGGTCCCCAGCCAGGCTTGTCCCAGATGCCCGGGGATGATCGAGTAGTCGAATGCCTCCTCCGCGGGCTCCGGTGGGAAACTCAGCAAGCCTCCCTGTTCTCCCAGGAAGCTGCTGCTGTCCAGCACATCCATGGCCGCCCCCGTGAAGCGAAACTCGTGGTAGTCCCCGTTGATCCGTAACTGCATCTTGTCGATGCCCGCTCCGCACGCGATCCGCTGCACCGCCCCTGCCGGCGTCCAGTAGTCGAAGATGCTGGCGCTCCTCAGTCGGTTCGCCGGCATGTACGTGACCGTTCGCCCGATCGGCGATCCATCGCCAGGCGCGGAACTGAACGGCGCATTCAGCAGCGCGGTCCAGTCATCCGCGATCGCCGACACAAACCGGATCTCACCGTCGAAGGTCACCGCCTGTCCCGCGGACAGCCCGTGCGGCGCGGAGAAGACCAGCGTCCTGTCTGCGCTACCCGCTCCGGCCGCGCCGCCGGCAAACACCAACGCCTCGCCCCCCAACGCAGCCTGAAACAGCGATCCGTAGCCCGGCTGCTCCGCCCCATCCGTCCAGCCGGTCATGTAGCTGCTCAGCTCGAAGGTCGTCTGCTTGCGAAGATTCGGCGCTAAGCCCTGAAACGTGCGCGTCCCCGTCTTGTCTTTGCGCTGCGGTTTGTCGACGTCCTGCTTCAGCGCCAGCTTCACTCCGGGAAACCGGTTGCTCGCGGTGATTGCAGGCACCGCTCCATAAGCGGTCTCGACGGCCGCGTAGAACCGGTTGTTGTTTGACGATATGTAACAGGCCATAAGTAACTCTCCTCACCCCATCAGCCGATGCTTACGTCCACTTCGAAGGCAACCTTCGCGCTCTGGATGAAATTCTTGCCGCCGTGCTTCATCCCGCCGAAGGTCACCTCGTAACCGCCCGTGTAGAAGATGCCGCCGCCCCAGTCCCCCCGGTGCGAGTCCAGCACATCCGTAACGGCTTCCGCGTGCAGCTCCAACTGCCGGCCAAGCTCTTCCAGGCGTTCGTGCGTCACCCGCACGTCCACCACCAGGCGAGCCTTGCCCGAAAACGTCCGAAACTTCTCCCGAAGCTGGTTCGTGAACCTCTCGCAGAACACGTAGTACACCGGGTACTTGACTCCCGCCGTGCGCTCGGCCAGTTCCGGCGCCACGTTTTGCGGCAAGATATGCTGTGGAGCGATCTCGCCGAGTTGCACGTTCTCCCGGCTGGAGATTGCCGCCAGTTTGTTGGAGAGTCCCGTCGGACCGTTCAATATGGCCGTCAGCCGGCCTGAGCCATTGTTAGCAACTTGTGCCACGGCTGTTACCCCCTCTGCAACACGCGGTTGATTCGCACGTAGGAGGACGGCTTCTGGCCGTGGCCGGCCTTCCGCCCCGCGGCTAGCCCTGAAAACGGCAACCTCCAGGTTGCGCCGATCCCAATGGGCTGCTCGTTCTGCAGCCGGCTGTCCTCGATCGACTGGCCCGCGTAGACGTTCCAGCCGCTCGCATTCGCGGGCGCCTCAACCGCCTCCACTTCCGGCACCGTCCCCTGTGCTGCCGCGAGCACGGCCGGCTCGCTGGGACATCCTTCCTCGCCCTTCGCGCTCACCCACGCCACCCGGGCCCAGTACATCGCCGCCGCACCCTGGCCGCTCACCGCGCGCACCGTCGGCGCTGCCGCCTTCGGCACCGCTTCCTCGATCAACCCGACCCCGGTTTCGAACAGGTTCCGGCTGGCCCAGTTGGCCATCCGTTGGTATTCCCGCCACTTGCCGAGGTAGCGATCGTTGAGGTGGCTGTTGTACGAGTCCCTGTACGTGAGAGCCAGGCTCTGAAAAATGTGCCACAAGTGGAGAGGCTGGGTGACCACGACGCGCCCCAGTTGTTCGGGTTGCTCCCGAAAGAACAGCGCCGTCAGTTCGACCCCCAGTTCCTGATGTGCCAGGACCAGTTTCTGGGACAAGTCGATGCCCTCGATCGAGGCCACATCGTACAATCCGCTCTCGTAGCCCCTCAGTTCCTCCAGAGTCGAGATTGTCCCGTCCGTGAATAGTGCCATCGCTTATTGCCCCTTCGGCCCTTTGGACCCGCCTGCTAACTTCTTCACCTCGGGTTCGCTCAGGACCACAACTTGTATCCGGCCCGCCAGTGACGCCTGTTCCGCCGCGCGGCAGGCCTCCTGGCACTTCTCCCGGTACTCCTGCGCCTCGGCCTCGGTCGCCGCTCGTGCGCTTCCGTCGACGATCATCTTCGCCGCGATGTCGCGCGGCGCCTCTGTGGCTACGCCCGCCCGCCCGCCATCCGGCGTCGCCAGGCTGACCAACACCAGTCGCGGATCCGTGAGGCCCGCTTCGATCTCCCGCAGCTTTTGGTAATACACTTTAAGATCCATTTCTCCTCCTCGACTTCCTTGGTAGCGCACGCGCCCACGCGTGCCGCGTCGACACTCATGTCGACGCCGCCGGGGACCCCGGCCCTCGAGCCGGGGTCCCCACTCTCCTTCCGGTGCTAGCTGTTCACCTGCACACCGAACGAATTGCGCAGCACGCCTGCGCCGTACAGCACGTCCACCGTGAACTGCTGGGCCAGCGTGTTCGGCTGGTAGCTCATCACGACGCGCATGCCGAAATTGCCCATCTCGGCGTATTCGGCAATGGCGCCCGTCCCCGGCAGAGGCTGCGGCAGCCGGCGGACCACCAACCCCATCG
This sequence comes from Bryobacteraceae bacterium, assembly GCA_963801345.1. Lineage (GTDB taxonomy): Bacteria > Acidobacteriota > Terriglobia > Bryobacterales > Bryobacteraceae > CAWDER01. The sequence goes on along the minus strand of CAWDER010000006.1, from coordinate 75,492 downwards.
CGCTCCGGGCAAACGCCAGATTGTGCGTCGTAGTCGGGCCGCTCCCCGTCTTCTTCACAAACTGCGACCGGAAGACGTAGAAGTCTTTGATCTTGCCGACCGAGCCTTCGACGATGGCCCTCAGACCCGCGTCCCCCGCCGTTTGGAACTCGCTGAAGCGCGAGATCTGCCGCAGTTGAGAGTAAGTGGCGGAATCGACCACCAGATACTTCGACTCGCTCGCCGGCACCTTCGCTTCAAATAGCCCCGTCTCGGCCGCGTCGACCGTCGCTTCGGTGATCGCCGATCCGGCGCTGCCCACCGCCGTGTTCGCGGTATAGCCGGCATACAGCCCCAACAGGTCGCTCTCGATCTTCTCGGCCAAAGCCACCAGGGCGGGCTGCATGTACAGCCTGAGCAGATCCGGCACCGCCAGAACCTTGGTGATGTCCGGAATCTGGAAGGTCGCTTCTGCGTGCGTGTTGAGCACGATCTGGGCGTTTCCGAGACTGACGTTCTGCGTTTGAACCGTGTCGCCTTCGGCCAGGTTGTGAGCAACCAGGACGGGCGGGATCGGCACGTTCACTGTGTCGCCGGCTTGCCCCAGCGCCGGTTCGAAATCGCGATTGACGAGGTTCCCCATCACGAGGTTGCCCATCAGGGCGGGCAAAGCATCGACCGCCACTAACTTGACAATCGCATTAGCCACATTTGCGGATGTTACTGCTGGCATTTATTCTCTCCTGTCCAATTTAATTCCGCCTCTGAAGGCGTTCTGTCATCCTCCCGCAGCCGCTTTGCGCCTTACTGGCCGCCCAGTGCCTGGGAAGCAATCCGTGCGATCTCCTGGCGGACCCGTTCCAGCTCTTCCGGGCTCATTCCAGGCTTGATCTTGTCCAGATCCACCGAATGGCCCGCCGTCGGCGTGCCCCGCGGACCGCTCATCGCTCCCGACCCGCCCAGGTTCCGCGCCGGAAGAAACTCCGGGTTTTCGTTTACGAAATGGGTCAGGTAGTCGCGCAGGCTCAAGGCTCCGTTCTCGCCGGTCCCCACCAGCCGGCCGTCCTCCGTGCGCTGTACGTCGTCCTTGACGGCCTTGAATGCCAGGTCCACCTTCGCCACCCCCAGCCGCTGCAGCTCCGCCCGGATCGTCGAATTACGCTCCGCCTCTTCGGCCAGCTTCCGGCTCTTCAGGTTCTCCTGCACCAGTTCGTTCACCCGGCGCTCCAGTTGTTCCCTGCGCTTCCGCTCTTCCACCAGTTCGTTCCGGTACGCGGGTTCCGCCTTGGCAATCTCCTTCCGCGCATACTCCTCGATCGCCTCGCGGACGACCCCGCGGATATCCGTCCCCTCTTCCAGCGGCGTCCCCGCGCCTTCTTTGCGTTCTTGCTCCATCCTTCGCCTCCTTTCTCCTATCCCTGCTCGCACCACTGGTCGATCTCGCCGGCGATCTGGTCCTTGGTTTCCTGCCGGACGTCGCACAGATACTTGAGCGCGAGCTTCCTCAAGATCTCCTTCCGCAGCGTCTTCGACCCGATCCCCAACCCCAGCAGCTTGATGGCGTCTTCCAGCTCGCCGCTGAAATCGCCGATGTCGAACTCGTCCAGCCCCGATACGTTGATCGCCAGCCCGTCCTCCCGGGCCTCTTCAATCGACCGCAGCACCCGCTTCAGCGTGTCCTTCACCGCATCCCCGTACGACCGCAGGACCTCCTGTGTGATCGTGAAATCTCTTTGCTTGCTCAGCCCGGACTGCTGCGAACCGCTCGACAGCCCGCCGCCCGCTTGCGTCATCAGGTAGCAGACCCGGTAAATCTCGTCCTTCAGGCGGGTCAGGTTGTCCGCCGCGATCTGGTAAACGTGCCCCTCCGGCTCCGTCCATCCGAAGCGGTCCTCGGCCCCCAGTTGGATGTAGTAGGACTCCCCCACAATCTGCTTGAATTCCCGGTCCGAGTAGATCACCGGCGACGCGAACAACCCCATCGTCAACGCCCAGCTCAGCGCGTTGGACTTGTTGAAGTGCTCCAGTTGCAGCGAAGCGGCTTTGTTGGCGAGCCACAAACCCTCGCTCGTCTGAAACGGGAATACCGGAACCTGCTTCAGCTTCGCCAGGCCGTGGCGTCCCTGGTCGATCAGTTGTGGCCGCCCGGACTCCTGCTTCCCCTCCAGCCGCCGGTACGTCTTGAATTCCTCTTTGTCGAAGTACAGCCACTTCGTCTCACGGACCCATTCGCCGTCCTCTGGCGACCGCTGCCGCAGACTGGATGTCCGGAGCACCACCCATTCGAGATTCTGTCTGTCGTCGGTGCTCCAGTTGATGACCTCCTGCGCGCTGTAGTCCACCAGGTAGGCTCTGGCGCATCCGGCGGCTTCCTCCTGCGCTCGGTTCAGCACCGGATCCTTCGCCCGGGGGAAGTCCACCAGCACGTAGGCCGTTCCGCACACCATCGCCTCCACCAGTACCTTCCGGAAGAAGTCGGACACGCAGGTGCCCTTCGAGTCGCAGTCTTCGACGAACTCGTTGTAGAACGCCTTCCCCGCTTCGTTGGGCCCCTCAAACGTCACCACCGGCTCGCGCCGGAATAGCGTGGCCGCATACCAGTCCACGATGGATCCCAGGTAGTTCTCGTAGAAGACCCGCTGCAGCCGCTCGTAGTACACGTCCAGCGGTTCCCGGTGCCTCTTAACGAGATACTCGCTCGCGTTCGCCTTGAACTCGTCGCCGCCTGCGTACAATTCCCTGTACTTCTTCCAGGTGGCCTTCTTCAGCGTGTATTCCGGATGTTCCCTGTCGATGTCTTGCACTGTCATCTCCTCGCCGCCTGCCCCCTGGCCGGCCTGTTTTTGGACCGCGCCTCGATGTAGCGCACGCGCCCACGCGTGCCGCGTCGTCACTCATGTCGACGCGCCCTCTGCCCTCACACAATCCGTTCCGGGCGCTCCCCTGCCCATCCCCTTGGCCTGCATTCCTCCCACACCAGGTACCCCAGCGCGTCGGAAAGGTGCGTCCGCCGCGGATCTCGGTCCTTTTCGATGACCGCACTGCCGGGCTTGTAACTTACCTGCTCCAGATCGGCCACCAACTCCTGGCACCGTGGGTGGACGAAAAGCCTGGTCTTGCTCTCCGCCGATCGCAGCATCGCGTTCACCACGTTCACCCGCTCCCTCACTTCCGGGTTCGCCTTGGGGACCCGGTAGCCCAGGCACTTCATGTGGCTCTTCGAAAGCACCTCGCGCATCATCCCGTAGTCGCTGGACCCGGTCGTCTGTTGTCTCGATCCCGATGCGTCCCCGTAGATCGCCACCCCGGCCTGGTGCCGCCCGTACCGGTCCAAAAAACGCTCACACACCTGCGGCGTGCTCAACCGGCTCAGCACAAACTCGTCCAGAACGTGGACCACGCCGTCCCGGATCTGCGCTACCACCGAGCACATCGGGTCCACGTTGAAGTCCAGAGCCCACCGCAGCGGCAGTGTCTCATCCAGGATCGTTTCCTTCACGTTTCTGGCTCGCTCGAAGGTGTGATACACCTGCCCCTCGCTGACGTTCAGGTACTTCCCGAGCACTTCTTGCTCGAAGAACCTGCCGTCGTAACTCCGCTTCAGCCGGTCGTAGTAGTCCGGCACCTTGTCGAGCAGATACCGGTTCTCGTACGGCGCGGCGAGGGTCATCTCGTAGCCTTCCACCAGGTGTTCCATGAACCGCCGGTACACCCAGTCGAAGCCCTTCGGGGTCCACACCGCGAAGCCGCACAACCGCTTCGCCCGCGGATCCCGCAGCCGCCCTTCCAACCGCAGCCACGCTTCCTCCGCCGTGTACGTCAACTCGTCCAGCCCGAACCACGCCAGATTCGTTCCGCGCAGCCGTTCGTAGTCGTCCAGGGGCCGGAAAATGATCCGGCTCCTGGTGTCCGTCAGGGTCAGTACGTTCTCCGCTTTGTGATACTCGTGCGGGATGCGGTTCCTCCCCAGGATTTCGAACAAAGTGATCTGCGTCGCATCGCGGAGCATGGGGTACGTCGGAGCTCCCACCAGCCCGGATCTCCCTGGATTCTGGTAGGCCAGCCGGATTGCCTCATGACAGAGTGCTTGGCTTTTGCCTGACCCCACCGGCCCCGAGAAACCCTTGAATCTCTTCGTCGACTGGTGAAACCTTTCCTGAGAAGGTAGCGGACGATACTCTATGTCTTGGTAACAGGTTCCTTCTCGGTTGGTTCTACCCACGTCACTTTGATCTCCTTGAGTTCCTCTACATCCAGCTCCTGGCGAAGCTGCTTCAATCGGATATACTCGCTTACGGTCGGCTTGACGCCGCCCTTCTCGATCGAATCTTCAAACTTCTTGATCAGCTTCCCGATCCCGCCCCCCGTCTTTGGCTGGCGCGTCGGTTCCTTCTCGCCTCGGCGGTCTGCGCTCTTCGGCGGTTTCCGCTCTCTCGCGAGTTGTTTCTTCATCCAGTACCTCCACCGTCCCTCCCAATCGAGCTTCTCTATCATCAAACTAACATCGAGCACCTCGTACACCCTCCCACCAAAACCCGTACCCAATTGAAAACAAACCAACAAATTCTTTCCAAAAACTTGTGACCGGCCCCCGGATACCCTGTCTGTTATCTGAAACAGACCCTGTGGAGCAGGCCATCGCTTTCTGTGGCCTGCTGCGTTTGGTGGAGCAGGTCGCCAGACCTGCCATGTCGGCGGTCCCGCCGACAGGCTTGTTTGCGGCTCCGCTGCGTTGCGGGGCAATTTGTCAACCCAATGTCACTGAGTTCTGGTGCGGCGGGCCCCCTGGCCCGCAAGCCCCGGCAGGGGCGCCAGACAGTAGCCCATCGCGCAAGCGATGGGGACCTATCCCAAAATCGCCAGCCCCGTCAGGGGCGAAAGATCCAATCTGGCTTCGCGAGTCAAGGGGAGCATCCCGGTGGAGCAGCCCATCGCTCTCCGTGGCCTGCTGCGTGGTGCATGCCATCGCCTTCCGTGGTCTGCCGTATGCACTGTCTGTCATATGGGGCGGGCCGCCAGAAACCCATGGTGGAAATCCTGGCTGAAGTTTCTGTCACGCCAGCCCGCAGGCCCGGATTACAAATTCCAGACAAACAATTTGCAATTCCATGGAGCCTGAAGCACCCAGGGGCTGTACGCTTGGAAAGCGAATGAAAACAACTGTTCCAACGCAGGCGGTTGGATGTATGATTGTTGGCGCAAGGAGGCCAGAATGAGTACTCCGGGTGGCTTGGGAGGTCTACTGCTCAAGTTGGGATTGCTGGCGGCTGTCACGCTGCTGCCGGCTGGCGCGGCGGAAGTGAACCACTCCTGGGAGAAACTGGTGGAGTCGGTGCAGGTTGGGAAGAGCGTGGTCGTGAAAACCATGGACTCAGTCCAGATTGAAGGCAAGCTGTTGGCCATCAGCGCCGATTCCATCACAGTGCGGTTGGACAATCAGCCCTTGGTGTTGGCGCGGGAAGCCATATTCCGAGTGCGCTACGCCAACATTCGGCGTCGGCACACCCTGCTTGGCATGGCGATTGGAGCAGGCATCGGAGCCGTTGGCTTTGCGTTGTCCGGGAGGGACAACTACCAACACGACTATGGTCCGCGTGCGCTGGTGGGCGTAATATTCGGCATCGGCCCCGGCGCGGCGGTAGGCGGCGCGATGCCCATCGGCCAGCAGCTCTACGAGGCATCCGGCGGCTTGAAGAGGTAGCCCGAGACCGGGGGACAGTACACTCAAACCCCGACGCCCTTTCTCCGCGTCCTCCGCGCCTCTCCAGCAACACGCGATTGACCGTGTTGCCGCTCGTATGGAGCAGGGCTTCTGCGCCAGAAGCGCCCCGCCGCCCTGCCAAGGGCTCTGCGGTGAACCTCCGTTTCCTCCCCTGCGCCGCCGGCTTCCACGCAGTAATCTTACTCTTGCCTGACTATATCGACCGAGATCTCCACCGCCGGAATCGTTCCTCTGTTCTCAAGCCAGTGTGTGGTGTTCCTATCCTCGGGCCAGCCCACTCCCGGTCCATAGTCCGTAGCGACTCCATTTCGATGGTCAGTGATCGTTCCTTGCAGGATGTAGACGATGCCTGGTCTGTCTTTATGGTCGTGAATCGGGCCGAAGACGCCTCCACGCTCGATGTTCACCATGCGCATTCGAAGTTGGCGCCCTGCCATGCCCTCGATCTCAGGTCCCAGGTCAACCGTTGCAAGTAACTTCACCGTAACACCTTTCGTCTCAGGTGCCACCTGCTCGTTGCTCATCGTGCTCTCCTCTCTGTACTTCCAGGTCCTAACGCATCAATCAACACCAGCTCATGACCTGTTCTTCCGGACGGGCGTCCATAATGGCCTCGTTGTAGATCCGGTCTTCCCGGACCGGGTCTCGCTTGGGTCTTTTCATGATCGTGCTCCCAGGATGCGGCTCGCAAAGATTATTGTCTAATGGGGCCCTGGCTCCTCGCAGAAACGTCGTATCGGATGCGCCCAGCCGCCCTGCCAAGGGCTCCGCAGTGAATGCACTTGTTTCGTGCTACACTAAAAAAGTGGCAAGGAACATCACCATCCGAATCTCCGAGGAGGCCATTCTCTGGGCTCGCCGCCAGGCCGCCGAGGAGAACAGCTCGGTCTCCCGGCTGGTCGGCGAGATGCTCGAGCGCCAGATGCGATTGAGCGACCAGTACTGGAGGGCCTTCGATCATTGGAAATCGAACCGCCCGCTGGCCGGCCTTGGCGCGGCGGAACGCCTGAGCCGTGAGGAAGTGCATGAGCGCCGCTGACGGTTTCTTCGTCGACTCGAATGTCCTGCTGTATTACGTCGATCCCATGGAATCCGTCAAGCGCCTGCGCGCTACCGAGTGGCTGGAAGCTTTGTGGACGGCGGGAACCGGCCGGCTGAGCTGGCAGGTCCTGCACGAGTTCTACTGGAACGCTGTCCGGAAGATGCGTCTGGAACCGGCCAGAGCGCGCGAGATCGTGGAAGATATCAGTCACTGGAGGCCGGTCGATACCTCCCTGGGCCTCCTGCAGCAAGGCTGGCATTGGGCTGACGCGGCGCAGCTTTCTCACTGGGACGCCCTCATCCTGGCCGCTGCACAGCGTTCCGGCGCCCGTTACCTCCTATCGGAGGACTTCCAGAACAACCGCCGCTACCAGGACATCCAAATCCTGAACCCCTTCGAGCACTCCCCGTCGGACTTCGGCCTCTAAAACTCCGCCCCGCCCAGTCCCCTTTGCGCCTTTGCGCCTTGGCGTGATTCAGCCCGTGGCCTGCGCCCCGCGACCCCCACGAAACCAGAAGCTCAGCGCAAACCCGGTCAGAAACCCGCCGATGTGCGCCATGTAGGCAACCCCACCCGTCTGCGCCGTGTTGGCAATGGAGCCGATGCCGCTAAAAAACTGCAAAACGATCCAGAGCCCAATGACGATTAGCGCGGGCACTTGAACCACTCCTTGGCCCTGCAATACTCTGATCCTTGCCTGTGGGAACAGCAGAATATAGGCGCCGAGCACCCCCGCAATCGCCCCCGATGCTCCCAGATTTGGCACGTTTGATCCGACGCTGAACGCCAACTGCGCAAGAGTCGCCCCGAGCCCGCACACCAGGTAGAAGATCGTGAACTTCATGTGCCCGAAACGGTCCTCCACGTTGTCACCGAAGATCCACAGGTAAAGCATGTTGCCTCCCAGGTGAACCCACCCGGCATGCATGAACATGGAAGTGAAGAGCGTCGGAAGATCGCCGAATGGATTGGCAAGGAAGCGGCTGGGAACGAAAGCCCACTCCCCAATGAAGGCGTCGCCGCCACTCAGTTCTACCAGGAAGAACAGGACGTTCAGCGCGATCAAGGCATATGTGACCAGCGGAACGGTTCTGCGAGAGGTATTATCATCACCGATGGGGAACATAGGACTTACCTCCCTATACTCCGGATGGATTTGTCACAGCGCCGCCTGCCGGGTGTAGTGTATCCGTGGTGGCGCGGGCGATCGCTTTGCGTCGCCCGCGTTGGCCGGGCTCAGCCGCATTTGAATCCGCAGTCGTTCACAACATGCGGACGAGCCAAATAACTAGCACAATCACGACAATAGTTCCAAGCAACCCGCGGAGCATATCATTTCTCCTTTGAAAACAAAGCCGGGCATCTTCGCCTGCCTTCACCTATTCAATGCACGTTCGTTGCCATGCGCCTTCGCAGCGGATCGTCCATAACAGTGTGTACTAAGCGGAAATTCACCGGACCCGACATGCAAAAGCCGCACCTGAAATGCGGGAATTGCCGGGCCCCGATTACGGCGCCTCACCGAAATCCGTGTCGTTCGAACCCCAGCAACTCCTGCCGCAGATGCCATAGCGTACACTCAAACTACATGCTCAACCGGGGCTATACCTACACCTCAATCATCAGCAGCAAATACCATGGACAAACCCTGCTCTCCCACTTGGCAAGCCTTTACCCCCACTCAACCCAACAAGCCTGGCAACAAAAACTGAACCACGGCGAAGTCACCCTCAACGGCGTCACCGCCACCGGAATCGAATCGGTCACTTTAGGCCAAACCCTTGTCTGGAACCGTCCGCCCTGGATCGAACCAGACTCCCCTCAGCACTTCGAAGTCCTGTTTGAAGACCCCCATCTGTTGGCCGTCAACAAACCCAGCGGGCTACCCACCCTCCCCGGCGGCGGCTTCATGGAAAACACCCTCCTGCGCTTGGTGCAAAAGCAAACCCCCAACGCAAACCCTATCCACCGGTTGGGCCGAGCCACCACCGGCATCGTCCTCTTCGCCAAAACACCGCAGACGGCCTCTAATCTATTCGCAAACTGGAACACACCCAAAATTCAAAAAATCTACCGGGCGCTGGCTCAAAACATTGCACAGCACGACGCCTACGAAATCCTCACACCCATCGGCCTCGTACCGCACCCGCTCATCGGTTCCGTGTGGGCCGCCAACCCAAGTGGCAAACCGTCAAAGTCATTGGCAAAGGTGATCTCACGCACTACCAGCACCACAACATTTGAGGTAAGCCTGAATTCGGGCCGCCCTCATCAAATCAGAATCCATCTGGCATCCATCGGCCATCCCCTGGTAGGCGATCCGTCTGTACGGCTTAACCGGCCAGCCTCTTGAAAATCTCCCCGGCCTCCCCGGCGATGGAGGATATTTCCTGCACGCCCAATTTCTGAAATTCCACCACCCCCACACCGGAGAACAAATCAATCTTGAGGCAGCTTTGCCGTCCGGATTCTCATTGCATCAGTAGGTTCACGGCGGGAATCAAATCAGGGTGGCCGTTGAAACCTGCGCGATCCCGCCATTCCGAATCCTAAACCTTACACTCCGATAATGGTGGTTAAGGGAACACACGCGCCAATCTTTTCATGCTGGCAGCCCGGCTTGTTTACTAGACGATAGCTTATGTTATCGACTAACAACGGCCTCACTTTAATCGCGTAACGTTAGATCCTTATCGGAAGCGCTCCGGCGGACAGCGCCCGTGCGGCGCTTTCGATAAGGATCTAGCGTTTCTCGGTCGAACTCAACGCCGTCCGTGCCGCCGAAGAGCGCTCTGGCCTGGTCCGATGGCTTCGGCCCGAATTCCAGAAAACTTCCGCGACCCTTTCTCGGTCACAACCTCGCAAAATTTTTAAATCCCGCAATCTAAAGCCTTTCCACGCCACCCACCCCCTACATCCCACCACCCACGTTCTACTATCTGGTAGGAGCTTTACCTATGGATTTAATCACCCATCTCAAGAAAAGCGATCCCGGCCACGTCCACCGCACCACCCCGGTTTTAGCTTTGTTCCGTAAAATTCGCTTTTCCTTCGCCCAGTCGCCCGGTCTTTCCCTCTTCTGTGTTCTGAATTCTGTGTTCTGTGTTCCCTTTTCTGGAGCTTTCTCCCATGCCCTCTAAAGAAGCCAGCCAACGCAATGGGCGCAAATCCAGGGGTCCCAAAACCCCTGCCGGCAAACATAAAATCCGGCTCAACGCCCTCTGGCACGGCGCTTGCGCCAAGGAAGCCCTCCTCCCCGACGAAGATCCCGCCGTCTTCCTGCAAGTCCAACGCGATTTTCACCGCCAGTACAAACCCGTCTCACCGGAGGGGGAATTCCTGGTCAACCGCATGATCCTCGCCGCCTGGCGCTTACAACGCCTCGCCGCCATGGAACCCCGCGTCCTCTGCGCGCACAACGAAGCCCGCGACGGCGATGTCGCCTGCCAGCGTCTTGCCTGGGGTCTCGCCAAGCCCGGCCTCACCGGCTCCGCGCCGCAACCCGAGCCTGCACCCGAACCTAGGTCCGAAAAACCCGCCGCCCCTCCCGACTGGGTTGCCAGGGCATGGCTCCGCGACGCCGCCAGAAACGATGCCATCATGAAGCTCATGCGCTACCAGAATTCCCTGGAGCGCTCCTTCTACCGCGCCCTCCACGAATTCCAATCCCTCCGCGAATCGGAACGGTGACGCATGCGATTGCCAGCGCATTCGACATTTCCCCCGCAATTTGTTAACTTATATATAGAGGGCCACCAACAAGATGGCAGCAAAGTCACCTTTTTCCCAGGGCGCACAGGTGGAACATCCGCGATTTGGCCTGGGGTCCGTTACGCTCAACAGCGAAGAGCACATCACCATCAAGTTCGATGAATTCGGAGAAAAGAAGTTCGTTTCCTCCATCGTCGTACCCAACCTCAAGAAGAGCGACCGCGAGCCGCCCGTAGCCAAACGCGCCACTCGCGCCCGCAAACCCAAAGTGGTTCCAGCCATCGCCGGCTGACGCTGTCGCCCGCGCTGCGCGTGTTAGACTGAAAATCTCCCATGAGATTCGGTGTCGTAGTGTTTCCCGGCAGCAACTGCGACCATGACGCGTGGTTCGCGGTTTCCCATAACCTGGGCCAGCAGGCGGACTTCATCTGGCACGACTCTGCCAGCCTCGGCAACGTCGATGCTGTGATTCTCCCCGGAGGCTTCGCCTACGGGGATTATCTGCGCTGCGGCGCCATCGCCAAGTTCTCGCCCGTGATGCAGGCGGTGAAACGCTTCGCCTCCGAGGGCGGGCTCGTGCTCGGCATCTGCAACGGCTTTCAGATCCTCGTCGAAAGCGGCCTGCTTCCCGGCGCGCTCATTCGTAACCGGGGCCTGAAGTTCATCTGCCGTCCGGTCGGCCTGCGTGTCGGGACTTCCGACTCGCCGTTTACGTCGCAGGCAAAGACGGGCGACCTCCTGACCTTTCCCATCGCGCACGGCGAAGGCTGCTACTTCGCCGACGACCGCACCCTCGACGAATTGGAGGCCGAAGACCGGATCGTGTTCCGTTACACGGACAACCCGAACGGCTCTCTGCGGGACATCGCCGGCATCCTCAACCGCGAACGCAACGTGATGGGCCTGATGCCCCACCCCGAGCGCGCCGCCGATCCCCTGATGGGCTCGACGGACGGCCTGGTGCTGTTCCGCTCGATGGTCTCCTCTATGGCACTTAGGTAACCATGGCCACGATCACACCCGACCTCATCCGATCCCACCAGTTGTCCGAAGAGGAGTACCAGAAGATCGTCTCGATCCTGGGCCGCGAACCGTCCTACACCGAGCTGGGCATCTTCAGCGTGATGTGGAGCGAGCACTGCTCCTACAAGAGCTCGCGCCTCCACTTGAAGAAGCTGCCCACGCGCAGCAAGCTCGTTCTGCAGGGGCCCGGCGAGAACGCGGGCGTCATCGACATCGGCGGCGGCTACGCCATCGCCTTCAAGATCGAGTCGCACAATCACCCCAGTTTCATCGAACCGTTCCAAGGCGCGGCGACCGGCGTCGGCGGCATCCTGCGCGACATCTTCACCATGGGCGCGCGGCCCGTGGCCGTGATGGACTCGCTGCGATTCGGCCCGCTCGACGACGCGCAGGCCGGCCCGCGCAACAAGCACATCGTCGAGGGCGTGGTCGCCGGCATCGCCCACTACGGCAACTGCTTCGGCGTGCCCACGGTGGGCGGCGAGTGCCTCTTCGAGCCGGGCTACAACGGCAACCCGCTGGTGAACGTGTTCGCTCTCGGCGTGTTCAAAAAGGACGAGATCTTCCTCGCCCAGGCCAGCGGCGTCGGCAACCCCGTAATCTACGTGGGCGCCAAAACCGGGCGCGACGGCATCCACGGCGCATCGATGGCCTCCGCCGAGTTCACCGAGGAGTCCCAGCAGAAGCGCCCCAACGTGCAAGTCGGCGACCCGTTCATGGAGAAGCTGCTGATGGAAGCCTGCCTGGAGGCGATGCGAACGGGCGCCATCGTCGGCATCCAGGACATGGGCGCGGCCGGCCTGACCTGCTCCACCTGCGAGATGGGCAGCCGGGGCGACGTCGGCATCGAGATCGATCTGAAGCTGGTCCCGCAGCGGGAGACCGGCATGACCCCCTACGAGATCATGCTTTCGGAGTCGCAGGAACGCATGCTGCTGGTGGCCGCCAAGGGGCGCGAGGACGAAGTCTTCCGTGTCTTCCGCAAGTGGGGCCTGGACGCGGTGACCGTGGGCCAGGTGACCGACGATGGCTTGATGCGCGTCCGCAACCACGGCAAGGTCGAGGCCGAGATCCCGAGCAAGCAACTGGCCGACGATGCGCCCCTCTACGACCGGCCGCACGCCGAGCCGCGTCGCACCGCCCCTCTGGACGGGCCGCGCTTCTCGAGCGCCGATCTGGCGGCCGACCTGGAGACGATCCTCGCGTCCGCCGACGTTTGCTCCAAACGCTGGATTTGGGAGCAGTACGATTACATGGTCCGCACCAACACGGTGCAGGGCCCCGGCGGCGACGCTGCCGTGATCCGCATCAAGGAAACCGGAACCTCCGTGGCCATGGCCCTCGACGGCAACGGCCGGTACTGTTCCTTGGGGCCGCGGGAAGGCGCGTGGCTGGCCGTGGCCGAGTGCTGCCGCAACCTTTCGACGGTGGGCGCGTTGCCGGTGGCGGCCACCAACTGCCTCAATTTCGGCAACCCCGAGCGCCCCGAGATCATGGCCCAGTTGGTGGAGGCCATCGAGGGCATGGGCGAAGCCTGCCGCTTCTTCGAGACGCCCATCACCGGCGGCAACGTAAGCCTCTACAACGAGACCCTGGGCGAAGCCATCGATCCGACGCCCGTACTCGGGGTTGTCGGCCTGATGAAGACGGGCGCGCCGACGACCATCGACTTCAAACACCCCGGACGCACCGTGATCCTGCTCGGCGGCCTGGGGAATTGCGAAGACCGGCGCTTCGGCGGAACGCAGTATGCCAAGGCCGTGCTGAAGCAGGCCTGGGGACTGCCGCCCGCGCTCGACGCGGAGTACGAGAAGCGCGTGCAGACGGCCGTGCGGGAGATCGTCGAGGCCGGACTGGCCGAATCGGCGCACGACACGGGCGACGGCGGGCTGGCCGTGGCGGCGGCGGAATCGAGCTTTGGCCCGGCCGGTGTGGGCGCGGATCTGCAACTCGAGAGCGGCATGCGCGGCGAGTACCTGCTCTTCCACGAGGGGCCCTCGCGGATTCTCATTTCGACGGACCGGCCGGAAGCCGTGCAAGCCATCGCGGCCAAACACGCGGTGGAAGCGCCGCGCATCGGTGCTACGATGGAAGGTAGGTTAGTCATTCGGAACCATGCCACGGTCCTCGTCGACCGCGAACTCGGGCGCTTGAAGTACTGTTGGGCGGGCGCACTGGAGAAGATGTTGCGGGCGTGAGAGCGATGCTGGACAAACTTCACGAAGAGTGCGGCGTCTTCGCGATCTACGGACATCCCGAAGCCGCCAACTTGACCTACCTCGGGCTGTACGCCTTGCAGCACCGCGGGCAGGAGAGCGCCGGGATCTGTTCCAGCGACGGGCGCGAGATCCACTGCCAGAAGTCCATGGGGCACGTGGCCGACATCTTCACGCCGGCCGTGCTCGGAACGCTTTCGGGGCACCAGGCCATCGGGCACACGCGCTATTCGACGGCGGGCGACACCACGCTGTTGAACGCCCAACCGTTTTCGGTGGCGTGCAACAAGGGCCGCATCGCAGTAGCCCACAACGGCAACATCATCAACGCCGCCGACCTGCGCCGCGAACTGGAACGCAGCGGCTCCATCTTTCAGAGTTCGAGCGACACGGAAGTAATCCTGCACCTGGTGGCCTGCTCGCGCGAGAGGACCCTGGCGGGCGCGCTCCGGGAGGCGCTGCTGCAACTCGAGGGCGCGTTCTCCCTGGTCTTCCTGGCCGAGGACCGGGTGATCGTGGCGCGCGATCCGCACGGCTTCCGGCCGATGGCGGTGGGGCAGATGGAATTGTCCGGCGGGCAGAAGTGCTACGTGTTCGCCTCCGAAACCTGCGCCTTCGACCTGATCGGCGCGGTCTATCTGAACGACGTGGAGCCCGGCGAGATGGTGATCGCCGGTCCCGAGGGTTTGACCCGCGAGCGGTTCGCGCCGGAGCGCGACCGCGCCTTCTGCGTGTTCGAGCACGTCTACTTCTCGCGGCCGGATTCGATGGTGTTCGGCCGGTCGGTTTCGGAGTCCCGGGAGATGTTGGGGCGATTGCTGGCGCGCGAGTGTCCGGCCGAAGCGGATGTGGTGGTTCCGGTGCCCGACTCGGGCGTGGCGGCCGCCATCGGATACGCCGACGAGGCCGGCATTCCCTTCCGCCACGCGCTGATCCGCAACCACTACGTGGGCCGCACCTTCATCGAGCCCTCGCAGGCGATTCGCGACTTCGGCGTGAAGCTGAAGTTGAACCCCGTGCGGCGGCTGCTGGAAGGCAAGCGGGTGGTGCTGGTGGACGATTCGATCGTGCGCGGAACCACCAGCCGGAAGATCGTGCGCATGGTGCGCAGCGCGGGCGCGCGCGAAGTGCACGTGCGGATCTCCTGCCCGCCGACCATCTCGCCGTGCTACTACGGCGTGGATACGCCTGATAAGAGCGAGCTGATCGCGGCCAACAGCACGGTGGAGGAGATCCGGCGTTTCGTCGAAGCGGACTCGCTCGGGTACCTGCCGATCGAAGCGCTGCGCCGGGCGGTCGGCGACGACCAGAAGCACGAGTTCTGCTACGCCTGCTACACCGGCGCCTATCCCACCGAACTGGTCCACATCGAAGACCTGCTGGCGAGCAAGCCCAAACGCTTCTGACCGATGCACCCGCAAGTAGCCCCCTCCGCCCTGCGAGTCCCGCATTCGCGCATCCGTGAGCTCGCCGACATCGCCATGTCGATGGACGGCGTGCTGCGGCTGTACTTCGGGGAGTCGAACGTTCCGACGCCGGATTACATCAAGCGGGCCGCGGCGCAGGCGATGGCCGAAGGGTACACGTTCTACACGGAGAACGCGGGGCTGCCGTCGCTGCGGCGCGCGCTCGCGGCGCACTACCGCAAGCTGCACGGCGTCGCTCTCGATCCCGAGACGGAGATCGTGATCACGGCTTCCGGCGTGCAAGCGCTGAACGTGGGGATTCGGTGCCTGCTCGATCCTGGAGACGAGGCGCTGGTCCTGACGCCGGCCTGGCCCAATGGCAGCTCGATCGTGGCCATGTCCAACGCCGTGCCGGTCGAGATCCCGCATCCACTCATCGGCGAGCGCTACAGCATCGATTTCGACGCGCTTGCGCACGCGGTAACCCCGCGCACGCGGATGCTGCTGTACACCTCGCCTTCGAATCCGCTGGGCTGGACGGCCAGCCCGGAGGAGCAGCGGCGGCTGCTCGATTTCTGCCGCCGCCGCGGGCTCTGGCTGATGGCCGACGAGGTGTACGAGCGGCTGTGGTACGAGGGGCCGCGGGCGGGCGAGCCGGCGCCGTCGATCCTGCGCCTGGCCACGCGCGAGGACGCCGTGGTGGTGATCCAGTCGTTTTCCAAGGCCTACTGCATGACCGGCTGGCGGGTGGGCTGGCTGGTGGCGCGGCGGGACCTGGCGGGACGGGCGGCTCAGTTGAACGAGTTCATCGTCAGCCACGCGCCAAGTTTCACCCAGAAGGCGGCCGAGACGGCGCTCGCCGAAGGGGAAGACGAGATGGCGCGAATGGTCGAGCGCCTGCGCGCCAACCGCGACTTCTGCCGGGCGGCGCTCGCCGCGATGCCCGGCGTCACCGTCCCCAACCCCGATGGCGCGTTCTACTTGTTCCCGAAGATCGAGGGGATCGAGGATTCGTTCGACTTCTGCCGCCGGCTGCTCATCGAAACCAAGGTCGGCCTGGCCCCGGGAGTAGCCTTCGGGGCGGGCGGTGAGGGCTCTGTACGCCTCTGCTACGCCGCCGAGCGGGAACTCCTGGAGACCGGCATGGACCGTCTCTCCCTGTTCTTACGCCGCGCGCAATGAGTGAAAATGGTTTGGAGGACGCACGCATGACACGCTTCGAAAACGCCCGACGGCTCATTGCCCAATTCAAGGGCGGCAGTTACGCCCATGGGGTCTCCGTGCTCCCGCGCGTGGGACCTTCGGCCGCGGCACTGGGCGGGAAGGCCGCTCTCGTTCAGGACGCTTCCCCCGGACTGAGCGGGTACGCCGGGACGATCCGTGATTCGCTCGCAGCGGCGGGCGTCGAACTGCTCGGAGTGGTGCCTGGCGCAGCCCCCAACGCGCCGCGCGAAGATGTCGCCAGAATCGCGGCGGCCCTCGCGGAATTGTCCCCCGATGTCATCGTGAGCTTCGGTGGAGGCAGCACCATCGACGCCACCAAGGCGGCCATCGTCCTCTGGAACCTGGGCGGCGATGTCGACCGCTATTTCGGCACGGGCCTGGTCACTCAGGCTCTCCAGTCCACGGGCAAACGGCTGACGCCGCATGTTGCCGTGCAGACCGCCGCCAGTTCCAGCGCCCATTTGACCAAGTACTCCAATATCACCGACGTTCGGACCGGTCAGAAGAAGCTCATCGTGGACGATGCCATCGTGCCGTCGCGCGCGGTCTTCGACTACGGGGTGACCGCCTCGGCGCCTCGCTCCCTCACCGTCGATGGAGGGCTGGACGGCATCTCCCACTCGCTCGAGGTGCTCTTCAGCCTCGTCGGCAAGCCCACCTATTCCCTCATCGAACAGGTTGCGCGGGAAGGGGTGGGCCTGATTCTGGAGTACCTGCCCAAAGCCCTGCGGAATCCCTCGGACCTCGCAGCCCGCGAAGGGTTGGGTCTGGCGACCGATCTCGGCGGCTACGCTATCATGATCGGCGGCACCAACGGCGCGCATCTGACGAGTTTCAGCCTCGTGGACGTCTTGAGCCACGGCCGCGCCTGCGGCTTGCTCAACCCGTATTACATGGTCTTCTTCGCCCCGGCCATCCCCGGTCCTCTGCGTCTTGTCGCCGGCCTGGTGAAGGATGCGGGTTACGCGGATGCCTCGATCGACGGCCTCGAAGGCCGCGCGCTCGGTGAAGCCGTGGCGCGAGCGCTAATCGCATTCATGCGTGACGCCGGGGCGCCCACCACTCTCGGCGAAGTGCCCGGCTTCAGCGACGCCCACATCCGCCGCGCGCTCGCCGCCGCCAAGGACCCCCAGCTTAAGATGAAACTGGAGAACATGCCCGTCCCCCTCACCGCGGACATGCTGGACGACTACATGGCGCCGGTCCTCCAGGCCGCCAAGACCGGCGACCTGAGCCTGATCCGAAACGTAGCGTAGGTGGGAGGGGCGAGTGGTCCGAAGCGCCAGCGCACCGCGGTTTCAGCACCCGCCCCGCTTTCGTTCTCAAGGCGCCGGTACGGGGCTCACCGGCACAGCCGTCAATCCGGTCTCACCGAACATCCGGGTGGCGAAAACAGCTATGGTTGAGCCAGGGTCCAGGCTCTCCACTGTCACGGTGCCGTAGACTATCTGCGCGCGTTTGGTGCGATTGCCGTAAGGGGCAAACAGCGCGTTCCCTTCCACCGGACTCTCCCCAAACAGAGTCCAAAGCGCAAAAGCCTTGGTCTCCCCAGGAATGAAGTTGGCTTCTGGCGGAATGTCGTACTTGAACGGTTTCAGGGTGATGTCTCTGGAAGGCCCTTTCTTGCCCTGTTGGTCCGTGATGCTGATCCGCACCGTGACTCCACTGGGCGCCTTCTGGCGGACAGTGGTGTTGGTAATGGCAACGCCCGTGTGTTCCCAGTTATTGCCGTCACCTCCTTCTACAAGTGGAAAGGCCCAGCGGTTGGAGGACGCGGGCTTCACCCGTTCCGAAACTTCCGCCAGCTTCAGTCCATCCGGACTGTAGAGGGCAATCGCGGAGAGTGCCACGATCTTGTTGCGCAAGGTCGCTGGGTCTGCGCTCCTGCAAAAGAACAGGAGCGGCCCTCCGATCGGTCCCGCCTCCGGAGACAAGGGCGAAGCAAGGTCAGCCTGTATGGTTTGACCAGGCGAGAGATTCCCACCCACACCGCGGCTCAGATCCGTTCTCTCCAACCCCGGGACAGCGACGGAGTAGCTAAGTTGTTCTCCGTCTTTATCAAAAAAGTTAAACCCGCAAGAGGTCCGCGCTCCGGGTAAACCGTCGTCAAGCATGGTGAGAAGAAGCTTCCCTCCCCAACTATTGCTCGTGGGATTGTTAGGATCGTTCTGGCCTGCTGTCATCCAGGCCAACCATGTCGAACTCAAGCAGTTAGGGTCAATAGCCGATTGGCCGGGCAGAAGAACAAACTCTGCGCACGCTCCATCCGCGAGGAGGAACGTGAACGAGCCTGCCAAGAGGGCAAGCATCATAGCTACGAGCGTTCCAATACGCATGGCAATCCTCCGCTTCCACTAGTTCCCAGAACCGCGAGGCTGGGAAGCAAGGGAGAAGAACCCGCTCGCGTAGATCACCAGAAGTCTTCCCCCGGGGACGCCAACGGAACAGGACCGGCGAGCGCCGCAGCGGCGGCAAGTTGTCCAGGACCCGCCATCCGCTGGGTCCGTCCCGTAACCTCAAGACAGCCTTTCCGCTGCCACTTCTTGACCACCGTGGGTTGCACAACCGCCCCCACCGGGGACCACTTATCCGCGGTTTCCTTCTTGGATTGGCCACTGACCTCAGCAGCGTCTTCATCGCGCTGAAGCCCGCACAAATATGGGCGTTGGAGTCCATTTAAAGGTTACTAGTAATTACTCAAAACGGGAATACGGGACTACATTGTGGCCGTGGCGCGCGCTCGCCGCCGCCAAGGACCCCCAGCTTAAGATGAAACTGGAGAACATGCCCGTCCCCCTCACTGCGGACATGCTGGACGACTACATGGCGCCGGTCCTCCAGGCCGCCAAGACCGGCGACCTGAGCCTGATCCGAACCGTAGCTTGAGATCGCTCCCCCACAAAAGAAAAACCGCATCGGAAGACTGAGGAGGTGTTGAGAACCTCCCTTCCGATGCGGTCCGCCCTGCTGGGCTGGGATCCGGCGTCAGTGCATCCGGGTAGCGGTTCACCCGCCTTGCGGTTCCATTCCTGGTGAGGCCCGCGTCCTGATTTTCCTCAACCCTGAATGCCGGATCGCGTCCGAAGTCCGGTATCCCGAAGCGTTTCTAAGAAGCCGCAGAGAACTTGAAAAAAATGGCCCTCTGTTGCAACCCGCAGATCGCGGGATGAGTGGAAAAAAACCGATGCGTCGTTTCCCGCGAGCACCATTCTCTTTCCAACCGCTCATCCTTGAGTCTGCCAGTTGCAGCAGAGGGCAGGTTCAAAGAACTACTCCATCAATTCGTCCACTGTAGAGCAACTGGGCAGCCATCGGGTCGCCGCCGTAATCGCTTGAAAACACACAGTCGAAACCTTGGGGCCGGCGGGGTTTTTGGACGATTGCTGCACCGGGTGTGTCACTGTGACACAATCGAACCAAATGCTGCACCGAGGTCTCGCCCGAGTTGTCCTTCTGGCCGCGCTGGCGGCCGGCTCGGCGTCAACGCAGGATTTCCGGGTCTACACCGAACATCCCCGGCTGTTCCTTCAGCCCAGAAAACTTGGGCTGCTGCAGAAGGAGAAGCAGCGGCAATCGGTACGGTGGCAACAGTTTGAGTCGCTGATGAAGGCTGGAGGCGCCCTGCCGGAACCGGGGTTCGCCACGGCGCTCTATTCCCGGGTCTCCGGAGAGGCGTCGTATTGCGAGCAGGCGGTGAACTGGGCGCTGATGGACGGCGCCGGCCTGCGCCAGCTCGCCCTGGTGTTCGATTGGTGTCAGCCGTCGCTCACAGCGCGGACCTCGGAGGCGCTGGCCACGAAGATCGAGCGAGGCTTGCAGGCCACCTCGAAGGACTCCAGCGTTCCAGCCGTACGCGACCGGGTGCTCGCCGCCGTCGCTCTGGCGGGGCACTTGCCCGGCCCGTCCGAGCAACACCTGCGGCTCATCGTCGAACAGTGGTGGCGCGGCCAGATCGTCCCTGCCCTCAACACCGGTCACGACGCCATCCCGCACGACCAGTTGCTGGCGCTCTTCGAGATTCTCCACGCCGTGCGGGACAACCTGAAGCTGGATCTTCGCGATTCCGCCCCCGGCTACTTCGGCGATCTCGCCGCCTCTCTGATGCTCGGCTACTACCCGAGCCCGTATCCGGCCGCGGAGAACCAGTACTACATTCCCGCCGTCAAGGGCGGCGGACAGCCCGACGTCCAGCGAGCCGCCCTGGCTCGCGCTGCCGGCCTGTGTCTGATTTCCTACGACGCCTCCTCCGAGGAGCAACAGTTCCTCCAAGGCTGGCTGACTCAGGACCGCTTCATGCTGCGGAGCGCATTCGGAGCGCCGTACGAGTTCCTCTGGGAGAACCCCTATCAACCCGGCCTGAGCTACTACCACTCCCCGCTCTTCTTTCATAACAAGAGCGTGGGCACCCTGTTCCTGCGCTCCAGTTGGGACGAAGACGCGACGTGGCTGGGCTACCTGGACGGCGAGCTGCAAATCTTCGATAAGGACGGATTGAAGATGGTCACCGGGCAGCCGGCCTCCAAGCCAGTCCGGCTCGGCAACGCCGTGGTGTACGTGCTCTCCCGCGCGCGGTCCTTCCGTGTCACTCCGCCCGAGGTGGACACTGTGTTTTTCCTCGGCCTGCGTCCGAACGTCGTCTACACCGTCGAAGTGCAGGGCGAGAAGAAGTCCACCGAGAGGACCGACCCGGGCGGCATCCTCGCGGTGAGCGTCCTCGAAAGTCCCGGCGCGGAGATCCGAATCCGCGAGTAGGACAGTGGCGCAGGCGATCGTTTTCCGTCGCCACGGACTGCGACGGTCTGCCCCACCGAGCAGTGGAGCGCGCGGTCTTGCGCGCCGGGCACGTACTGCAAAGTGTGATATCTTGTGCGGTGGCAAGAGCCATGCAAATACTCAAACTGCGCACGCTGTTGATGTTGGCGGCTCTGGTAACCAGTGTGTGTCTGCCGTTGTCTCCGGCGGATCTCCCCGGCGGGAGTCCCAAGGAACTCCTGGCGGTCTACACGCAGCTCCGCGGCCTAGCGCTCGATCCACAAGCAGTGGCTGTCGCGGAGAACTTAGAACTGCGGAAGGACGCCGCAACGCTGACCTTTAAGACCGGCTATCTCTACTTTCTGCAGCCCGCGGGCGGCGAGGTGGCCGGGGCGGTGTTTCTCGGGAAGGGCGTGCTGAGCCTGAAGCCCGCGGCCGAATTGGAGCGCCGGCAATTGGGGCGCTTCTGCAACGGCAAGACCGAGCTGGAAGAGCCGTTCGAGGAGGCCGTGCTGTTTTTCGCCGATGATACCTTCTCCCGGCTGAGGCCGAGCCTTAAGCTCCTCCCTGGATCGGTCCCGTCCCAGGCCGCCGATCTTCTGAACGACACGCGCAAGAAGTTACGCGAGAAGTTATTCAACAATGTCGAGGCCCGCTTGATGGCCGGCCTGGCTGACCAGGATTCTGCCTATTTCCTCGCGGACATCAAGGGGCAGCAGCACGGGCAGTTGCTTCTGGAGTCGGACGCCCAACGCACGGAACCGCTGCGGCTGATTCATTACCGCCCGCAGGAGTATGTCGACGTTTGGGTATCGCTGGGGTCCGGCGGCGTCCCAGGGACGGCGAAGGACACTGGCGATCTGACGAACGTCAGCCTGGACGTCACCATCGATCGGAGCGCGCACATCTCGGGAAAGGCCAAGATCGAGTTTACGGTCCTCCTGGGGGGGACGCGCTGGGTGCCGATCCGGCTCGCTCGCACCCTCCGAGTGAAACGTGTGAGAGACGCGTCCGGGCAAGAGCTGTCCTTTGTTCAGGAGGATGAGAAGAAGGACGCCGACCTGTGGGTGATCGCTCCGCAAAAGCTGGTTCAAGGGGAGAAGCAGGCTTGGGAATTCGAGTACGAAGGCAAAGACGTGATCCAGAATGCCGGTTCCGGGAATTTCTTTGTCGGCGAGCGGACACGGTGGTATCCCAGTCTGGACTCCGCGGATCAGCAACTCGGAGACCGGGCGTTTTACAAGATGAAGTTCCGAGTCCCGAAGGACTTCACGCTGGTGGCCACGGGCTCGCAGCTGAAGTCCAGCATCGAAGGGCAGGAGCGAGTGTCCGAGTGGGAAGCCGGCACCCCCATCGCCGTGGCCGGCTTCAACTATGGAAACTACCAGACCAAGTCCCTAAAGCATCAGCAGTTCGAGGTGAACGTCTACGTGAATCCGGGACTGCAAGATTCCATGCGAGCCCTGCAACTCGCACTGGATCGAAACCCTTCGCTTCAGGCGTCGCTGGGCATCACCTCCGGCGGGCTGAATACCACCGCGATGGCCCAGTCCGCCGCCGCCGAGGCCGCGAACTCCCTGGCCGTATACTCGGTCTATTTCGGCGACGCACCGTATCGCACCCTATCCATCACACAACAAGCCGCGGCGAATTTCGGCCAGAGTTGGCCCGCTTTGGTGTTCCTTCCATACACTGCGTTTTTCGATCAGACCATGCAGAATCAGCTCGGGCTTTCCCGTGGCGCTGGCCGCCAGTTCTTTCAGGAAGTCGGCCCCCACGAGGTTGCGCACCAGTGGTGGGGGCACACGGTGGGCGGGAAGACCTACCATGACTTGTGGCTTTCGGAGGGGTTTGCGCAATTCTCCGCCGGCCTTTACGTGCATCGCGTCAAAGGCGAAAAGCAGTTTCGGGAATTCCTGGAGACCGAGCGGAGCGCGATTCTTAGCAGCCTGCCCAGCGGGCAGCGGGCCAATGATGTCGGGCCGATCTGGTTGGGTGGCCGGCTGAGCGCCGAAAACACGCCCACGGCGTCCAGGCTGGTATACAACAAGGGCGGCTACGTCTTGCACATGCTTCGGATGCTGCTGCGCAACTTCGAGAAAGGCGACGACTCCCGGTTCATCCGAATGATGCACGACTACGTGGATACGTGGCGCGGCAAGAATGCCTCCACCGCCGACTTCAAAGCTATCGTTGACAAACATTTCGGCCGCGATATGACCTGGTTTTTCCAGCAGTACGTATTCGGCACCGAGGTGGCTGACGTACAGGTTCGCTACTCGGTGACGGGGGCGGGCGCGGATCCGGGGCTTGAGATCGAGATCACGCAAAAGGACGTTTCCCCCGGCTTCATCACCTGGCTGCCCGTCGTCGTGACTACCGAGAAGGGCAGCATCGAGGGCAAGTTGGTGGCTACGGGGGCAACCACGAAGGCGAGGATAGCCCTGCCTGCGCCGTTAAAGGCGGTGGAGTTCAATCCCCTAAACGCAGTGCTCTGCGACCTGAAGGTGAGCAAGCTCTGACGGCCGTCCCGTCCGGCCGTTGCCGCGGGAGGCGGGCTAGGGCTATGCTCGGGTTTGGCTGATAAGCCGCGGCAATTCCCACGCCTCCTATGATCGTCACGGTGACGCTCAATCCAGCGGTTGACAAGACGCTGATCGTGCGCGGCTTTACCGTAGGCAAGACGAATCGTGCCGAGATCGAGCGGCTAGACCCCGGTGGCAAGGGGATCAACGTGGCGAAGGCGTTGCACCAACTGGGTTCTCCAGTGATGGCGACAGGATTCGTAGCGGGGATGAACGGACGGTTCATAATCCGGGCGCTCGGAGCTTTGGAGATCCCGGCGGACTTTGTCGACGTCGAGGGCGAGACTCGCGTCAACCTCAAAATCACGGATCCCGATAGCGGGACCGAAACCGAGATCAACGAATCCGGTTTCCCGGTGGGATCGGAAGATCTGACTCGCCTCAAGGAGAAGCTGGGCGCCTGCGCTGCGCGGGCGAAGCTGGTGGTGTTCTCCGGCAGTCTGCCCCCCGGCGCGCCGCCGGATACTTACGCCGATCTGCTAGCCATCGCCCGGAGCCAGGGAGCGAAGACCATCCTCGATACCAGCGGAGAGGCCCTCGCCAAGGGCATGGACGGGTGGCCCGATTTCGTGAAACCGAACCGCGCCGAGGCCGAAGAACTGCTCCGGAGAAGTCTCGGCACCCGCAGCGAGTTGGCGCGCGCGGTGCGGGAGTTGCTCGACATGGGCCCGTCGATGGCAGCGATCTCCCTGGGGGCCGAGGGGCTTGTGGCAGGGCGTCGGGACCACATCACCCTGGCGGTTCCACCTCCCGTCAAGGCCCGCTCCAGCGTGGGGGCGGGGGACGCGTTGGTGGCGGCGTTCGCTTACGCTATGGTGGAAGATCTGGAATTCGATGCGGCGGTTCGCCTGGCGACAGCGATGGGCGCGGCGACCGCGGCAGCCGGCGGCAGCAGCGTGGCTGGAATGGATGCCGTCCGCGCCATGCTGCCCCAGGTAGTGCTCACTCGACTCGACAAGGGAATCGTTCGATGATCAGGGCCAAGTTACAGAAGGTTGGCGGATTCATGGCCGGCATGGTGATCCCCAACATCGGAGCCTTCATCGCCTGGGGACTCATCACCGCGCTGTTCCTCCCGGCGGGCTGGCTTCCCAACGCGTATCTGGCGAAGCTGATTCAACCCATGATCCTGTATCTGCTGCCCATCCTGATCGGCTATACGGGCGGGCGGTTGGTACACGGCGCGCGCGGCGGGCTGGTGGGCGCCGTGGCCACCATGGGGATGATCGTGGGCACTTCGATCCCTATGTTCCTGGGGGCCATGGTCATGGGGCCGCTCGGCGGCTGGTTGATGAAGAAGATCGATGAGAAGCTCGGCCGCTATGTGCCGGTGGGATTCGAGATGCTCATTAACAACTTCTCGGCCGGCATTCTGGGGATGTGCCTCGCGCTGCTCGCCTACACCGCCGCGGGACCGCTGGTGGCGGGGCTCACGGAGGCTCTCTCGGCGGGCGCCCGCAAAATGACGACGCTCGGACTCCTTCCGCTCATTGCCCTCTTCGTCGAGCCCGGCAAGGTGTTGTTCATCAACAACGCCATTAACCACGGGGTGCTGGCGCCGTTGGGAGTCGCAGAGGCCAGCCAACTCGGCAAATCGATCTTCTTTTTGATCGAGCCCAACCCCGGGCAGGGCCTCGGTCTTCTCATGGCCTACTGGATCTTCGGGAAGGGCACCACCCGGAGCTCGGCGCCCGGCGCAATCGTGATTCATTTCTTCGGGGGCATCCACGAGTTGTACTTCCCCTACGTCCTGATGAACCCGATCACAGTGCTGGCCATGATGGCGGGAGGCGTCGCGGCAGCCACGGTATTCGTGACCATGCACGCCGGGCTGGTGGCGACGTTTTCGCCCGGCAGCATCTTTACCGCCATCGCCCTGGCCCCCAAGGGCGGCTTGCTCCCGGTGCTGTGCGGGATTGCCACCGGCGCCGTGGTCACCTTCGTTGTAGCCATTCCGATGGTGAAGCGCTTCACCCCGCCCGAACCTGGCGCCGAGCAGTTCCGCTTCGCCACGGAGCCGGCGGGGACAGCGGTTTCACAGGCGCCGCAGCCAGCAGTCGCCCAGATTCCCACGAAGATCCTGTTCGTTTGTGAGGCGGGCATGGGATCTTCCGTGGTCGGGTCGGCGGTTCTGCGGCGTAAGCTGGAGCAGGTCGGGTTGAGCATCCCCGTCGTGCATTGCGCGTTGACCGACCTGCCGCCGGACGCGCAGCTCGCCATCTGCCAGCGCAGCCTTGCGGAACGCGTACAACAAATCGCGCCGCGCGCCCGGGTCTATCCCGTGGACGACTACATCAACGCGCCCGCTTACGACGAGGTCATTCGGTTCTTCACTGCCGTGGTTCGCGGATAGATTCCCATGTCCATTTCACTTGACGCTCAGCATGTGCTCCTCGGCCGGGAGCACCCGTCCAAACAGGATGTCATTCGAGAGATCGGCGACCGTATGGTTGCCTTCGGCGAAGTCACACCCCGCTACGCGCGAGCGATGCTCGAAAAGGAGGAGCAATCGAGTACCTGGATCACCGAAGGCGTGGCTCTTCCCCATGGCACCAATGCGGTAAAGGATGAGATTCTGCAAGACTCAGTGGTGGTGGCGCAGATGCCCAAGGGAGTCGATTGGGGCGGTGGCAACCTGGTATATCTGGCGATCGGTCTGGCTGGGAAAGGTAGCCAGCAGCACTTGAAGCTGCTCTCGGGCCTGGCTGCGGTCTTGCAGCACAGAGACAAAGTGGACAAGCTGATGCAAACGCACGACGCCGCTGAGGTGGTCGCCATCCTGACGAATTCGGAGGAGCGCTCATGAAAGCCGCTGTCTTCTATGGCCCCAACGATATGCGGGTGGAGGAACGCCCCATCCCGGCACCCGCCGAAAGCGAGCTGCTGTTGAAAGTGGGAGCGTGCGCCATCTGCGGCAGCGACCTCCGCACGTTCCGTTTCGGCGCCGGCAACATCACCGGCACCGTCGTCATCGGACATGAAGTCGCCGGGACCATCGCCGAAGTGGGAACGTCCCTGCGCGGCTACAACCTCGGCAACCGCGTGGCCGTAGCTCCGGCAGTGCCCTGCGACGAATGCCCGTTCTGTCTGCGCGGCCTCCACACGATGTGCGACAACCTTCGCTCCATCGGATATCAATTCGACGGCGGCTTCGCCGATTACATGATCGTGCCCTGGTCCGCGGTCAAGGCCGGCTGTGTCAATCCGGTTCCGGAGAACATTTCCATCGAAGAGGCCACGCTCGCCGAGCCATTGGCCTGCGCCATCAACGCCCAGGAGTTGCTGAACGTGGCCGCTGAAGATACGGTCGTGATTGTGGGCGCCGGACCGATGGGCTGCATGCACGCCGCGCTCGCCAGAATCCGTGGGGCCAGCCGCGTCCTTCTCGCGGATGTCCGCGAAGAGCGGCTGAAACTGGCTGCGCCCTTCGGAGCGGACGTCCTGATCGACGGCTCGCGCGAGGACCTGAAGGCTCGAGTTTTCGAGGAGACGGCCGGGCGCGGTGCCTCCGTGGTCATCGTCGCCGCGCCTAGTGGCGAAGCGCAGGAGCAGGCTCTCACCATGGCCGCGAAGCACGGTCGGATCAGCTTCTTCGGCGGACTTCCTAAAACCAGTCCCTTCGTCTCCGTGAACGCCAACCTCATCCACTACCGGGAGCTGTTCGTCACGGGCGCGTACGGCTCCATGCCCCGTCACAACAGGTCGGCATTGGAGTTGCTCGCCGGCGGCCAGATTCAATCTGGCAGCTTGATCGGCCTGGTAGTTCCGCTCGAGCGGATCGCGGACGGCTTCGACGCAGTGGCCCAGGGCAAGGTTCTGAAGGCATTGGTTCGGCCAAGCGCATGACCACGCGGATCAGGGGGATCGGCGCCGCACCGGGCACGGTCATCGGCCGGGTGGTGATCCGGCGGTCCGAGACGGCGGCTGTTCCGGAGCCGGGCTCCGCGAGCCTGGAGGTGGAACGCGGCAGACTGGCGTCTGCGGTGGAATCGACGCGGGGGCAACTGCGGGACCTTGCCGAAACCATTGCCGCCAGAGCTGGTGTCACCGAAGCCAACATCTTCAAGGCACATCTGGCGCTCCTCGACGATCCTCTCCTCATCGATGAAATTACCCGGCACATCGAGAGAGAGTGCATGTCCGCGGAACAAGCCGTCAGCCTCGCCGCGTCCAACATCGCGGAGAGGTTCGACGCTCTGGAGGATGCCTACTTGCGGGAACGCGCCGCGGACGTCCGGGACCTGGGCCAGCGGCTGCTCCAGAACTTGAGCGTCCCCTCCGGCCCCGAGGCCGAAACGCCTGAAGCCTGCATCTTGGTGTCACGCAATTTGACTCCTTCCGAAACCGCGCTACTCGATCCCCAGCGCATTCTCGCCGTCGTGACGGAGGAGGGAAGCGCCGCGGGCCACGCGGCCATCCTGGCGCGCGCCCTGAACCTCGTCGCCGTTTTCGGCGCCAAGGGCATCCTGTCTGTAGCCGCTGACGGAGATTGGCTTATCGTGGACGGAACGAGCGGCGAACTGCTCCTTTGTCCGGACGCGGATACTCTCGAGAGCTACCGGCGGCGGCTGGAGGCCGAACGGCTCGAGCGCGAGCGTCTCGCCGCTCTGAGGGATCTGCCCGCGGTTACGGCGGACGGTTTCAGAATCGCACTCGCCGCCAACGTCGCCAGGCCGTCCGAAGCCGGCCAGGCCCTAGCGGCGGGTGCCGAAGGCATCGGCGTGTTTCGCACCGAGTACTTGTTCGTGAATCGGGCAGCCCCACCGGGGGAAGAGGAACAGTGCAACGCTTACCGGGAGTTGCTCTTGAGCATGGCGCCGCGCAGGGTGGTGGTTCGAACCATGGACATCGGCGGCGACAAGGATGTGGCGTGCTGGCCGCTCCCCGCGGAACCCAACCCGGCGTTAGGGATGCGGGGAATCCGGCTATCCCTCGTGCGTGAAGATGATTTCCGCTGCCAGTTGCGGGCCCTCACGCGCGCTGCCGTCGCCGGTAACTTGGCCATCCTCCTGCCGATGATCAGCGACATCACGGAAGTACGCCGGACCAAGGCTCTCATGGAACGAATCCGGCGTGAGCTCGTGGCGCGGGGGCGGCCGGCGCCGGATCACATCCCGCTGGGCGTCATGGTGGAGACCCCGGCGGCGACGATCCTGCTGGAAGACCTGGCGGGGGAGGTAGACTATTTCAGCATCGGGACCAACGATCTCGTGCAGTACGTCCTGGCCGCCGACCGCACCGGCGATTTCGCCGGCGGCTGCTACCAGCCGTTTCACCCCGCCGTGCTTCGTCTGATGCGGCAGGTGGCACGCACCGCGCGCGCGAGTGGCAAGCACATCGCCGTCTGCGGTGAGATGGCCGCCGATCCGCTGGCGGCGCCGCTCTTCCTCGGTATGGAAATCGACGAGCTGAGCATGAATCCTCCCGCGATTCCAGCCGTGAAGAATGCCATCCGAAATACCACGAAGGCCGCGGCGGACGCACTGCTCGAGGACGTGCTCCACCTGCGCACCACCGCCGAAATCATGGAGCGGCTCAAGGATTTTCAAGAGAGGGCGGGACACGCGGGATGACAGAGCGGAGGGTGAAGATCCTCAATAGGACCGGCCTGCACATCCGGCCCGCCAGACTATTCGTCGAAACCGCCAACCAATTCCGTTCCACCGTCCGCGTATCCGCCGGCGACCGTGAAGCGGACGGCCGCAGCATCCTAAGCCTGATGTTGATCGAACTGACCCCCGGCGCTGAAATCCTCATCCGCACCGAAGGCGACGACGAACAGCAAGCCGCCGACGCCCTCGCCGCCCTCGTCGAGAGCGGCTTCAGCGAATAGAGACCGACATCTCGCCGCGAAGCCTCCTGCGCGCGTGGCAGCGGGCATGCGGAGAGTCGGCTTGGCGCTATACTGCAACCATGAGGTTCCGCGTGGTTCTGGAGTATGATCCGGAGACTGAGAGCTACTCCGCAGTGTGTCCTGAGTTGCCAGGGTGCGCTTCAGCCGGCGGGACCGAAGAGGAAGCCAGGCACGGCATCGAGGAAGCAATTCAACTCTATCTCTCGCCCACCGAGATCGAGTTGTCGCCGACCGCGAAGCTGGTCGAGGTAACGGTTGGGTGACCGCGGAACGCCGCGCCTGACGGCCGGCCAGATGATCTCGGTTCTGCGCAGCCATGGTTTCTATCTAAGAGGAGTACAGGCTCGGGAGGGTGTGAATCCGATCTTGGCAGCCAGTTCGGGGTTCACGAGACAGCGCGTCTGCTGGTTGCGAACGATGGGAATGTCCGCTGGGCGCGCGCCGGCGACAATACGCAGCGCCGTCTGCGCCGCCCACTCTCCTTGCTCACGCGCTACCTTGGTCAGCCCGTAGGCGGCGTACGGAATCATGAAATCGTCGCAGGTGAACACCGGTATTCGAATGTGATCCCGCACCCAGGTGCGTGCCGCCTGGGCATCCCAACCCCGGATCGCTCCGTTCGTGGGCAGATAGATCAGGTCGGCATCGCGTTGCGCGCGCAGAAACTCCTGTTTCCACGTGGCGAAATCCGAAACCAGCGAGTAGGCCGGCTCGAGTCCGAGTGCACGGTATTTTGGATCGAGCAGTGCGCGGTTGCTGCGCTCGGAGGTCGAGTCCTCCGACAATGTGAGCAGCTTGCGCGATTTCGGAAACGTGCGCATCAAGTCGCGGAGCGCGTCCTCAACCGGCACCACTTCGAGCATGCCTGTGACTTGGGCCGCCGGCAATCCGTACTGCGCGGCCGACCAGTTCACTCCACAGAACACCACGGGTAACGGCCCGTCGCGGAAGTTGGGTACAACCACATATTTCACGGCATCGTCGTCGGAAACCATCAGGAGATCCGGACGAAAGCTGCGGATTTCGCCGGCGATCTGCCCGGCGCGCTGAGCGAGGCCGCCCGCCTCGGGGCTGCGTTTGGCGTCCAGGAAGGCGATCTTCAGCTCGACGCCCCCGTTCTTCAGCGCCTCGCGGATCGCACCCATCGACTCGTCGCTCGGCGGGTATCCTTCGTGGTACGAGTTGACGTAGAACACGCGCTTCGAAGCCGCGTGGGCAGCAGGTGGAGGCACCACCAGGTTGAGCAGCAGGACGCCCGCCAGCCCTACCAGCGCTACGATGGATTCCATCACGGTCCAGATCTGGAACGTCTGGCGGACGCTCACTCCGTAGTACTCCTTGAACATCCAGAACCCGATGTCATTGAAGTGCGAGAACATGAGGCTGCCGGCCGTGGTCGCGATGACCAGAAGTTCCGGCGCGACGCCGCTCCCCGGGACGATGGGCAGCACGATCCCCGCCGCCGTGATGGCCGCCACTGTCGCCGAGCCCAGAGCGAGGCGCAGCAGCGCCGCCGTGCCCCAGGCGAGCAGGATCGGAGACAGGCTGGCCTGCGCTGTGATGGCCTTAATCGCTTCGCCGGTCCCACAATCCAGCAGCACCTGTTTGAAAGCTCCCCCCGAGGCGATGATCAGGATCACCATGGTCACGCTCGCCGCGCCCGCGCCGGCGCTCTTCATGAGGGATTCGACGTTCCGTCCTCTGCGCAGGCCGAGTGTATAGAACCCGGCGAGCACCGCCAGACAGAGCGCCACGTTCGGATCGCTTAAGAACTGCGCAGCCGTTTTGATTGCGCTGCCGGCGCCTGTCATGGTGACGATGGCTCCCCCCAACATCAGCAGAATCGGGACGAGCGTTGTGAACAGGCTCACGCCGAGTCCGGGCAGTTCCTCCCGTTTAAACTCCCGCTCTTTGTAGAGCTCGGGCGGAGGCATGTTCTTCAGGTGCCGGAAGAAGCGGGCCAGCACCGGCCCGGCGAGAAGAGTGGCCGGAACCGCCAGTCCCAGGCCGTACAGCAGGGTCAGATTCACATCCGCGTGGTACATGGCGGCGATGGAGGTGGGCGCAGGGTGGGGCGGCAGGTATCCGTGGGTCACGGACAGAGCAGCGGAGAGCGGAATGCCGAGATACATCAGCGGCAGGCGGGTGGTCACCGAGAGTGTGTAGATGAGCGGGATCAGGACCAGAAAGCTGGCGTTATAAATCATCGGAAGCCCGACGATGAATCCCGTCGCCAGCACCGAAAGTTGAATCCGCCGCTGGCCGAGAAAACTGGTGAGCGCATAGCTGATGGTGTGGGCGGCGCCGCTCTCCTCGATAAGTTTGCCGAGAATCGCTCCAAAGACCAGAATCAGGACCAGGCTGCCCATCGTGTCGCCGATGCCCTGCAAGATCGATTTGAGAGCCGCGGCGGGAGCCATGCCGTTCGCCACGCCCACCACGAAAGCGGTCAGCAGGAGCGCCAGAAAGGCATTCACCTTCAGCCGCGCAATCAGCACAAGCAGGAGGACGATGGACGCTGCCAGAACGATCAGTGACATGCGGATGACGTCCCCGCCTGCACCCGGAGCAGCCGCCGGCATGCGGCCGCAGCAAAGCGCGCAATGTTCCCGCCCAGGTAGTCTTGTGCCACGCCCGGCGTGAATAGCCCGGGATGATTTCGCACGCGCGCATCGGTATGGTTCGCGCCGTCGATGAGCGCCTTAAACATCCACCGATAGCCGCCGAAATTCCAAGCCATGCGCCCGTAGGGGGCATCGCTGCCGCAAAACAGATTCCGGCAGAACGGTTCGCCGGCCAGTTGGTATCGAATCAGGTCGCTTTCGATGTGCGTGTCCCGCTTGGCGCTGAGGATGAAGCGGATGTTGGGTTGCGCCAGCCCGAGCGCGCGCGCCGCTTGATAGGTGCTTTCCGCGGCGTCGTACGCCGCCCCGCCGCCGCCCATGTGGACCGCCAGAATCGGGTGGTCCGGATGGCGCGCGGCCACTCGCGCGAGTCCTTCCGCCGGAGTGAATGGCGTGTCCGCGCCGAAGTGGAATGCCGGCACGGCGCCAAGCTCGACAATGCGGTCCGTCAGCGCCAGCACTTCGGGGCTGTCGATGGGGTAGCGGTTCTGGGCCGGGTTCATTTTCACGATCGGGAAGCCGAACTCCCGGACGCACGTTTCGGCGATCTCGATCGCGCCGTCAAAACCGCAAGCTTTCGGATCGGTCCAGCCGGCCGGGATGAACCGCAAGGGGAACCTGCGCGCCGCATCGCGGATATAGGCGTTTGCAGCGAGGAGCGCCGCCGTATTCTCGGCCACGCTATCCGAATTCGCCGTCGCGGCCGGGTTCTGCCAGATCAGGGCCATGTCGATTCCAGCTCCGCCCATCTCGCAAATTAGGTCTTCGGCCGAGACCGGCCGGCCGTGATAATATCCGTCCGCCGCCTGATAGCGTTCGCGGAGATGGCCGGTCAGACCGGCGGTATCGGTTGCGTGCGCGTCGGCGTCGATGACGAGCGTGGCCGCGTGCTCGTCCAAGTGCGCCGCCAGTCCGCGGAGATGTTCGGCAGTTGTCGAATCCATTAGTCTTACGACGTCCCCCAAGGATTTCCATAGTACCGAGAAACGCCAGGGCCAGGCGTGCTGGCTCTCTTAGGCGTCGCGCTCCCCGCCTTCTCCGCGCCGACAACAGTGGAGTCATCCGGAGCCGGAACGATTGGATTCTGCCGTTTCACAGCGGCAACTTCGATGCCAGGCATCACCTCGCGAAATCCAAAGGGACATGACTTCCTCTCCCATCGGCTGCACATCCTCCGGGATACGCTTCCGGCTACACACAACGGTACTTCTTGAAGCAGCAGGTGGAACAGCGAAACAGACGACCCCGCCTGCCTGCCGGATCCCAGTGGCCGCATGAAAGAGCGCGAGAGATCACAGCGCTTGCGGTTGTTCTATGCTGGGTTTTGGATGCCCCGGGTACGTCCTCACGCAGGAATCGCCCTGATGCTGCTCTGTGGTGCGCTGAGCGGGCAGGAGAATCCGGAGCGGATTCTTCAGGGGGCGATTGCGCTGCACCAGGCGGGAGAAGTGGAGCGTGCGATTCCACAGTACCGGGCATACTTGAAACTCCGGCCCGATGCAGTGGACGCGCGCTCCAATCTCGGCGCCGCCCTGGCAAGCACCGGACGTTACGGGGAGGCTATCGCCCAGTATCGTGAAGCCCTCAAGCGCCGTCCCCGAGACCCACGCATCCGGATGAACCTGGCTCTGGCCCACTACAAGCTGGGCCAGATTTCCGACGCCGCGGCGGAACTCTCCTCGCTGCATAGCGAGCAGCCGGCCGATCGGCAGGTTCTGCTGTTGCTGGCCGACTGCTGGCTGCGCCGGGGGGAGGACCGCAAGGTCATCGACCTCCTGGCGCAGGCGGAAAAGCAGGATCAGAGCGATCTGGCGATCGCATATCTGCTGGGGACGGCGTTGTTGCGCGACAAGCAGATCGACCGTGCCCAGCAGGTAATCGATCGGATCCTGCGGAACGGCGATTCGGCGGAAGCGCGGCTCCTGCTGGGGACAGCCAAGTTGGATTCATTGGATTTCGAAGCTGCGGTTGCCGATCTCGAGAAAGCTGCGGAGTTGAACCCGCGTCTTCCGGACGTCCACTCCTACCTGGGCCGCGCCCACATCCAGATCGGCGACACCGCGGCTGCCCGCCTGGCTTTCCAGAAGGAGCTCGAACTGAATCCGAACGATTTCGAATCGAACCTGCAACTGGCGGCCTTGCTCAAGGTCGATCAGGATTACGACGGCGCGCGCAAGCTGCTGGGCCGGGCGCTGCTCGTGCGTCCAGGGGAACTCCGCGCGGAGTTTCAACTGGCTTCCGTCAACCTGGGCGCCGGCAAGCTCGATTCGGCCCGGGTGGGGCTGGAGGGGATTCTCAAGCGGGCGCCGCAGTTCGTGGAGGCGCACATCTCCCTTGCCACGGTCTACTATCGCCTGGGGCGCAAAGTCGATGGCGACCGCGAGAAGGCGCTGTCGCAGAAGCTGGCCATGGAACAGCGGATCAGGCAGTCTCTGGAGGAGACCAAATGAAGCGCCCGCTTGCCGCGTTGGCTATAGGCGCCTTTGCCGCCTGGTCCCTGACTCTAGCGCCCGCCCGGTCCGCACAGCCCGCTAAGCGGCCCGGTTTCGTGGATGCCGCGCCGCGTTCGAAGATTCCCTACATTACCAACAACAGCTTCGCCGGGCGGAAATTCTTTCCGCAGCCGATGTGCGGCGGCGTGGCGGTCTTCGATTTCGACAACGACGGCCGGATGGACATCTTCTTCACCAACGGAGCCAAACTGCCGGAGCTCAGGAAGACGGATCCTTCCTATTTCAATTGCCTGCTGCACCAGAGGGGCGACGGGACCTTTGAAGACATCACGGCCACGGCGGGTCTCACCGGAGACAGCCTGGATTACAACTTCGGCGTGGCGGTGGGCGACTACGACAACGACGGCTACGCGGATCTCTTCATTTGCAGCATCGGCAAGAACGCCCTGTACCACAACAACGGGGACGGCACGTTCAGGGACGTGACCGAAGCCTCCGGCATCGGCGGCAAGCCGGCCACCACTCTCAGCATCGCGGCTGCTTGGTTCGACTATGACAACGACGGGTTGCTGGACCTGATGGTCTCCAACTACACCCTCTGGAACCCGAAGTCGGACCACCGCTGCATGATGAACGACCGCGACTTCTACTGCAATCCGCAGCTCTATCCCAGCGTTCCGCACCGGCTGTACCGCAATCTGGGCGAGGGCAGATTCGCGGAGGTGACCAAGCAGTCCGGGCTTGCCGCAGCGCCCAGCAAAGGGATGGGCATCTCCATCGCCGACTTCAACGACGACGGCTGGATGGACGTGTTCGTCGCCAGCGACACCGAGCCCAACATTTTGTTCATGAACCAGAAGAACGGGACCTTCGAGGAGAAGGGACTCGAACTAGGCGTGGCCTACAACGAAAACGCGGGGGTCGGTTCTTCCATGGGTTCGGACGCCAAGGACTTCAACAATGACGGCAAGGTGGACATCTTCTACAACAACCTGGCGGGCCAGATCTGGCAACTGCTCCGAAACCGCGGGGACCTTTTCGAGACCTATTCATCCCTGTCGAAGATCCAGAAATTGAGCATGCCCTACGCGGGCTGGAGCAACGGTTTCATCGACTACAACAATGACGGCTGGAAGGATATCTACTCCGCGAACGGCGATG
This sequence comes from Bryobacteraceae bacterium, assembly GCA_963801345.1. GTDB lineage: Bacteria > Acidobacteriota > Terriglobia > Bryobacterales > Bryobacteraceae > CAWDER01. The sequence continues at coordinate 39,740 of CAWDER010000006.1, read as the reverse complement.
TGGACATGGTGAGCGCCAAAAGCGCGCAGCACGACACGATGTTCGAGGGTGTGGATGGCAAGTCGTTTGTGGACGTCAGCGGGGAGATGGGGAAAGACTTCTTGCACGTTGGCTACCAGCGAGGGTCGGCGTTGGGCGACTTGAACAACGATGGGGCCTTGGATATTGTGGTGACCTCACTGAACGAGCCGCCACGCATCCTGATGAACACCGCCGGCACCGGCAACCACTGGCTGATCCTGAGCCTGGTGGGGCACAAGAGCGCCCGCGACGCCATCGGAGCCAAGGTCAAGCTCACCACTGCAAGCGGTCGTGTGTTGTACAACCACGTGGCCGTCAGCGTCGGGTTCATGTCCTCCAGCGACAAGCGCGTGCATTTCGGGCTGGGCGGGGAGACCAAGATCGCCTCGCTTGAAATCCGGTGGCCCAGCGGGATTCAACAGACGCTTAAGGACGTTGCAATCGATCGGTTCATGAAGGTGGACGAACCGCAGAAGTGAGTGGGACAGGCCCCGCGGCCTGTCCCACCATTGATTCTCAGAACATGAACTTTACTGTCAACTGTACCGTGCGCCGCCCCTGTTTCTGCGTTGTGTAGCCGAAAAGGGGCGTGTTGACTAGGCCGGTGGTGCGGTCGAACCCCAGACCCAGGTTGGCGCTGCCGGGGAAAGACCAAAGCGGGTGGTTTAGGAAATTGTAACCCGTGAACCGGAACTGCAACTTCTTCGACTCGCTTATGCTGAAATTCTTGAACAAACCCAGGTCCGCGTTGAAAAACGCCGGTCCGTAAATCACGGGTAACGTGGTCGGTCCATTCTGGCCGATCTGCGTCGGCATCGCGAAGCAAGCTGCGTTGACGTACTGGTGCTCCTGCAGATTGGCCGTGGGATCGCACGTGATCAAAGGTCGCAACTGAATATCCGGAGTGCCGAGCAGCGCCGTGTTGCTCACGTTGAACGTCGTGCCGGGAATCTTGTAGCTGTTGGTGTTCATGCCGAAGTTGTTGCCCCGGTTCCCCGTGAGGTTGGCGCCGCTTTGCATCTGCAGCATGCCGGAAACCTGCCATCCGTTGACGACGCCACCGGCAATCTTGTTCTTGGCGAGGTTGCCCAATTCGACCGAGTAAGCCAAATTGAAAAGGTGCGTCCGGTTGCTGTCCTGCACCGTGTAGTTGTTGTTCATGTTGAACGAGTCATACGTGGAGCTGAGAATCCCCAGCGCCTTGGAGAAGGTGTAGTTCACGCTGACCGTGTAGCGGCCCCTGGTCCGCACCCACGTTGCCTGCAAGGAGTTGTAGTTGGCGTAAATGCCGTGGGTCGCCAGGTTGACGGAGGAAAATCCCTTTAGGGGGCGGAAATTATTCGCGACAAGGGAGTTGGGATCCACCCCGCCGTTGGCCGACGAGAGCATCGCGCCCACCGGTACCAGGTTGAGACTGCTTCCGACGCCGCCAGTGTAGGCGAGGTCCGTGCTCGTATTCCCGACGTAGGCCAGTTCGAACATGCTCGACCACGGCAGGCGTTGCGCGATCGTGAAGCTGTAGCTCTTGGTGAGCGGTTGCCGCTCGTCCGTGCCGTCCACGGCGCCCGGAGACAGCGCGGCGCTCGAGAAGTTCATCGTGTCGAGGTCTCGCGCCATGAGCGGAGCAGCGTTCGTGGAAGGGCTCGCCACGAACGGCGAAGGCCCGATGCCCTGGTTGCTGCTGAGAGTGATCGTCTGGACACCCGCAGCAACATCCAGCCCGGTCGTGAACTGCCCCGAGTGGAAGTAGTACATCCCCCATCCGCCGCGCATTACGGTCTTGCCATTGCCGAAAATATCCCAGGCCACGCCGAAACGCGGCTGGTAGAAGGCAGATTTGGTCGGGAAGCCTCCCATCGGAACGCTGGAATCCCGTTTATTCCAGAGGAATCCGCAGTAGTCGGTGGGTTTGCAGCTTGAGCTGTACTTGGAGTAGTCGAAGTTCGAGAAGCCGAATCCGAGGTTGTCCACCCAAGGCGTGAAATGGCTGATGCGCACGCCGAGTTCGAGCGTGAAGCGCTTGTGCACCTTCCAGGAATCCTGGACGAAACCTTCATAGGTGTCGTACGCGATGTCGTTGACGCGGTTAAACGAGACCTGGTTGAAATTGTTCAGGTTGCCGATCAGCATGTCGGCATAGTCGCTGCCCAGGCTGTTGGAATTACTGGCGTTGAAAGTCATCGCTCCCATGGAGGAGCCGCTCGCCGGCTGGGCGTTGCGAATGTGCTCATAGAATAACCCCGCCTTCAGGGTGTGCCTGCCCCAGACCCCCGCTACCGTGTCGCTGAAGCTGGGCAGCCACTTGTTCGCGTACAGGCCCGCCGACGGACCGCCGATCTCGAAGCCGCCGTAGTTGTTGATGCGCGCCATTTCCGAGCCGCCGCTGAAATTCGGGATTTGAGCGACGTCATTCTTGTAAAGGAGCTTGTAGTTGAAACCCACTTTGGCAGGGTCCACCTTCGAAGGATCTTCGAACACATTCGGAAAGCCGATGAAGGTGTATCCAAAGACGAACTCATTGGTCATGGCCGAACTGAAAACGTGCGTCAGGGAGGCCGTCACCGAGTCGGACCGGTTCTTGCCCAGAACCGTGGTCGGGTAGGGGAGCTGCTGCAAAGTGTTGGACGACCACAACTGCATCGGGAAACGCTGCAATTCCCGCTGTAAATTATACCGGACAAAGAGCTTCGTGTTGTCGCTGATGTTGAAATCCACGCGCGTCAGCCACTGGTGATTGTTCTGGTTGAAGAGCAAATCGTCGGTCCAGTTGTAGCCACCGGTGGCGTTGGGATCGGAGTTCGGCTGTGGATAAAGCTTCATCAGCGCCTGCATGTTCTTGTCGATCGCCGACGCCGGGATCATCCCGCCCGGGTACAGTGCAAGGTTCCGCGCGTTGATCTGTTGCGGGGCAGCGCCGGAGGCCGTAATATTGCCCAACTTCGCGGTTTCTGCCGGCGAGAAGTTCCCCTGGATCATGCCCGAAGTGGGAACCGTGGCGCGCAGCAAGCCGGTATCGAGCACCTGGTAGAAATACTCGTAGCCGGTAAAGAAAAAAACTTTGTCGCGGCTTTTGTTGAAGCCGGTCCCAGGAATCAACAGCGGACCGCCCAAGGTGCCGCCCGGATAATAGTACTTGCCCTGCGGCCGCGGCTGATTGTTCGCGTTGGAATACGAGTCGTTGGCGTTTAGTGCGTAGTGCCTGGCGTAGAAGAATCCCGAACCGTGGAAATCCCGGCCGCCCGACTTGGTCACCGAACTGATCACCGCCGGGCCTTTTTGATTTTCGGCACTGAAGTTCGACATCGTTACTTTGAACTCGGCGATCATGTCCCCGTTTGGATTGACCGGCGTGTCGCAGTTGCAGCCCGGGTCGGAGACGTGCGCCCCGTCGCCCGTAATGTCCAGGGTGTTGCCGGGAAGGCCGTTGTAGGAGTATGCGTTGTTCAACGGGCTCTGGCTGCCGGCGTTGCCGTTAGCGTTGATGCCGATCGTCTGACCGCTGAAGTTCGCGGCGTTGGTTGTCCCGTTCTTGATGCCGAATCCGGGCATGATCCCGATGAGCGCGGCGGCATTGCTGCCCACCTGGACGAAATTGTCCAGTTGCTTCGTGTTCAGGGTGGTCGATTTTTCGCCCGAATCAACCGTGGTCAGCATCTCCAGCGTGTCCGACACCTCTACAGTCGAAGAGGTGCTGCCCAGCTTCAGCGTAATGTTGTTGTTGCGCCTTTCGCCGCCGCCCAAGGCGATGCCGGTTTGCTTGTATGTCTCGAAGCCCGGCGCGCCAACCTGCAATTCATATGAGCCCACTGGGACCGAGGCGAACGTATAGAACCCTTGGCTGTTGGTGGTTGTCTCGCGCATGGAGCCGGACCCCTCGTCACGCAGCCTCACGCTTGCTTGGGCGACCACGCCCTGCGAAGGATCGGACACAACTCCGGTTAACGTCGAGTAGAGTGATTGGGCTGGGAGGTTTGCGGCGATCGCACAAAGAAATGTGAATGCCGCGAGGATCTTCCTTGCAGGGAACATAGACGCACCCCTTCTTCGAAATTTCGAAAACGGCTGAAACGTATTTATGGCAATTCTGCACCCGTTTGTCCTAAGATGCAAGCAGAAAATGCGGATGCGACCAAGAAGAAAATGCGGATTCAACCAAGAAACGGCTCGCCGGCCGCCCGTCCACAGCCGGGGCCCGGCTTCCGCCGGGGTCGGCTCAGCCCGTTACGGAAGCTCGGGCCGTTCTCATTCCCAATCCGAGCGGTTGTCTAACCCATGAATTTGACGACGTCCCCTCAGGATTCCCTAGTGCCGAGGAACGCGGGATGCAGGTGCGCGCCGGGGCAAGGCACAATCCGACCATGGACGCAGGAGTAAAGTATATTTGTTAATCGGAGGATCAACCATGAGACCCGCTCTTGCATGCGTTCCGGCTCTCTTAGGAATCGCGCTCCTCGCCTTCTCTGCGCCGCTGGAGCCGCTCTCGATGAAGGTGGATTTTGGTCAGAAGGTGCGGGACTGGGACGGTTTCGGCGTCAACTACGTCGAAACGCATCAAACCCGCGACTATCGCAAGTTGCAGGACGAATACGGCGGATTCAGCCTGCTCTCGCCGGACAAACGCGAGAAGATTCTGGAGATGATTTTCGGCGCCGACGGCTTGCGCCCCAGCCTCATCAAAATGTTCCTGGACCCGTTTCACGAGGGATATACGGAAGCCGACAACGATAACCAGGATCCGAACGTCATCGACATGGCCCGGTTCGATCATCAGACCACCACGGCCTGGATGCGACTCTTCGCCAAGCAGGGCCTGGCACGCACCCGCAAGCAGGGAGGCGGACTCACGATCATCACTACGATGTACGGACCGATGCCCTGGGGGACGAAGCAAAAGTTCGTGCGCGGCCGCGACCTGGACCCGGCGATGAAATACGAGGTGGCCGAGTACATGATCTCGTGGGTGAAGTACCTCCGCGAGACCGAGAAGCTGCCCGTCAAGTACATCTCCCTGCACAACGAAGGGGAGAGTCCGAACCGGTGGGACCCGGAGGCCAAAACCTCGGGCAGTGCCAATCACGATCACAATATGTGGTGGCCGCCCGAGCAGGTGGTGGATTTTCTCAAGTTCATGCGGCCGATGCTGGACAAGCAGGGATTGAAGGATGTGGGAATCGCCGATGGCGAGCCCTCGTCGTGGGTCAACTTCAACAGCTTCGGGTATGCCAAAGCCATTCTAGCGGATCCGCTAGCGCTCCAGAATCTCGGCCTGATTACCAGCCATGGTTTTGGCCGCGTGTATCAGAGCGAGGGAACCGACGCAATCCGGAGCAAGCGGCCCGAACTGCGCGCGTGGACGCCCTCGGGTACCTGGGGCAAGATGGACGTCGGCTTCGTGGACAACATCCGTGGACAGATTTACGAGAATCACATCAACGGTTTCATCCCGTGGGCGGTGCTGCAACGGCCCGTCAAGTGGGTGGGCGGCGATCCGAATCCGGGTACCGCATTCAACGTCCACGAGGACGGAACCTACAGCGTGGAGCGGGGCTACTACTTTTACAAGCAGGTTTGCCCTGTGGGGCAGGCCGGCATGGCGGTCGCGACCGTGTCCCCGGTGACCGGCGGCGTGGGGTTGATCGGATTTGCGGCCAATGGCACGCGTCACCCGGATGCCTTCCTGGTGATCAACAGCGGGGACGCGGCTAAGGAAGTGACGATTCAGATTGCCGGATCGAAAGCGAAGAGTTTCCGGGCGACCCGCACCTCTCCGGCCGAATTATTCCAAGCAGCCGGACAGTTCGACGTGAAATCGGGCAGCATCGCCTATTCCGCGCCCGCGGGCTCGGTCACCACCTTCGTCGCCCGGTAGACTGGACGCTTCAACCAGCCTTGTTTCTGGGGTCGCCGGACGGTTCACTTTTGCGGCCAATCTGAGCCTGTTTTTCGGGATTGTCGGAGGAAAGGGCTTTATCGGTGCGGGCAGGCTGACACCGGCGCGCAGCATGGTCGCGGCAAAGCCGTCACACAGTGGCGACGGAGTTACTCACGATGGGAAGCAGCATCCAGGAGGCAGCGGACATTCTCGGGAACACGCCCGCTATCACCTCAATCCCTACGCCAAGGGGTCAACGGGGAGGCAGGAGCGGATCTCTCAGTTGTTTTGGACCTCATTTGGACCCGGCGCGCGCTTCCACGTGGGTCTGGACCTCAGAAGGTCCACTTTTCGACACTCACGGTTGCGGCCGCCGTGTCGGACTTGATATACGTGGCATTCCAACTGCATTCACGCGCACGGCGCGCGCAGTCGAATCCGCCTTGTTAATTCCTCGTCCGGGACGAAGAAAAGGGTCTCCCTATATTGCAGATGCCCGTGGCACCCGACTTCTCAGTCGACCCTGTGGCTCACGCGGCGCGCAGGGCGCGGATGACGGCCTCCGGGTCCCGCTGGATGACGGCCAGGTACGCACGGATGGGGATCTCCGGGCGCCGCCGGCCCTGCTCCCAGTCCTGCAACGAGCGCACGTTGAATCCGAAGAGGGCAGCGAAGTCCGTTTGCGACAGCCCAAGTGCCGCGCGTAGTGCCCGCACGTCCGTCTCGGGCGGGACATGGTAGACGGTCTCGCGCAGTTGAATCTCGCCCCGCAGATGCGCCCGCAGTTCCATCATCGAATCGAGCAGGTGCTCCCCGAGCGGGGCGTCTGTCCGGCGCCGGGGCCGAGCCGCCGAACTCCCGCTGGATTTCCGCGGCGATTTTCTGATGCTGCGGATGACGCTTCGCACAGGAACATTATACGGCTATGCCGTATGGAGCGCCAGGGGGCGGGTAAGCGCGTGCATGGAAATACCCTGATAGTGGGATCGGCACGCCGGTTTCTGGGGAATCCTTTTGGTAAGCTGACCAGAAGATCGGGCCAAGGTGACTGTGACGAAGACGGACTGGTTGTTGAAACAGTTCAAGCACCTAAAGGTGTGGCGGCGTGGCGATGACAGAGCCCCGCACAAACCGCTACTGGTCCTCTACGCGCTGGGTCAGGTTCAAGCGGGTGCGGACCGGCTAATTCCGTTCGACCGGATTGAGGGCCCGTTGACACGCCTGCTTGAGGAGTTCGGTCCGCCCCGGCGCTCGGCGCATCCGGAGTTGCCCTTCTATCATCTGCAGACCGACGGAGTATGGGAAATCGAGGAGCGGATTCCGCTCACGCGCCGCAGGGGGAGCAAAAACCCGCTCCGGACGGAGTTGCGCAAGTGGTCCATCAGGGGTGGGTTTACGGACGGCATTTTTGGACAGTTGAAGCTCAAGCCCGAAGCCGTCCGTGAACTTGCCCGTGAGATCCTCTCCGCGCACTTCCCGGATTCGTTGCACCGGAGCATCGCTGACGCGACAGGGCTGGATCTCGATGCCACCACCAGAAGCAGTCGACGGGATGCCGAATTCCGTTCGGCTGTGGTTTCTGTGTGGGGGCATCGATGCGCTTTCTGCGGGTTTGGCGTGCAATTAGACCATGCGGACTTGGGATTAGAAGCCGCCCACATTCGTTGGTGTCAGTTTGGTGGGCCTGACACCATGGACAACGGGCTCGCGTGCTGCAGCATTCACCACCAGGCGTTCGACCGTGGAGCCATCACGATCTCCAGCGAGTCCCGCATCCTGGTCTCGTCCAGGCTCCACGGCAACTTTGGTTTGGATAGCTTGTTTCTGGCTCTGCACGGGTCGAATCTTCGAATGCCGAGTTTGAAGGATGCTTTGCCAAGGGAAGCGTTCCTCGCCTGGCATCGACACCAAGTATTCCGCGGCGTAGCGCGTGACCTCTCGTAAAGAGCGGACCCGCAGCCATGACATCACCGAGGGCTTCCACAACAAAATGGAACTTATCAACTGCCAAGCCTTCGGCGTCCGTAACTTCCAGAACTACGGACTTCGCGTCAAGGTCTTATGTGGTTAAATTGTCTTGGGACCGGGGTCTCCCCCGTTTTTGGCGTGGAGCCCAGAGCCGAGAGTTCTGGTGGACCTGGTGAGATTCGAACTCACGACCTCTTCCATGCCATGGAAGCGCGCTCCCAACTGCGCCACAGGCCCACTCGGCGGAAGGACTAAACTCATTATAGTACAAGGCTATGAACCGAGATCAAGCTTGGCAGATTCTGTGTGAGTTCACCAAGAACGAAAACCTCCGCCGGCACGCCCTGGCCGTCGAAGCCTGCATGCTCGCCTACGCCGCCAAGAGCGGCGAGGATCAGACCCTGTGGTCCGTGGTCGCCCTGCTGCACGATTTCGACTGGGAGATCCATCCCACTGCGCCGGACCATCCACTGAAAGGGGAGCCCATCCTGGCCGAACGCGGGGTGAGCGAGGAAATCCGCCGCGCCATCCTCTCGCACGGCAACGACACCGGCGTACCGCGCCAGTCCTCGCTCGAGAAAACGCTTTTCGCGTGCGACGAGATCGCAGGATTCCTGACCGCCGTGTCGCTGGTGAAGCCTCGCCGCAGCATCTTCGAGGTGGACGCGGCCTCGGTCAAGAAGAAAATGAAGGACAAAGCTTTCGCGCGTTCCGTCCACCGGGAGGACATCGTCCAAGGCGCCGCGGAATTGGGGTTGCCGCTCGAAGAACATATCGAGACCTGCATCCGCGCCATGCAGGGAATCGCGGAGGAGTTGGGCCTCAAAGGAACCTAGTGCGGCCACCGGCGCCGTCTACTTCTTAAGCGCCTGGCGCGTGCCTTCCAGGGTTCTCATCAGAGACTCCTTGGGCAGGTCGCGGATGATTGGCTCGATCAGCCAGCCAAAACCCGTGGGGATGTCGCGCGTCAGCGAAACGGCCTGGCACTCCATGTAGACACCGCCGTCCCGCTCCTCGAACCGCCAGTAGGAATACAGCCGCCACAAGAAACCGTGCCCCGCGCCCACGGGAAGCTCCCGCTCGTCCCGTTCTCCGGCGTTCTCCACCTCCGCGATCCGCGTGCTGTAGGAACGGCTGTGCAGCTTGGTGGTACTGAGCGGGTAGTAGTTGACGTCGTGCTCCGTATTCAGTACCACCGTCAGAATCTTCTTCTTCAGAAGGCGCAAGTAGATTCTGTAGTGGTTCCCGTCATGTTGCAGGGTCCTGGAGGCGATCACCTCGGGCTGGTAGATCTTGTAATGGTTGTCGTAGTCCCGAACCTTCGCCAGCACCTTGTCCAGGCTCACGCCAGGGATGAACACCGAACCAATCCAATCGTGGATCAAGCCGCCCGGCACCTGCACTTCGCCGCGGCTGTTCCACGGTTGCGCGACGATCTGCCCCTTCCGCACCAGATCGCGGCGCTGCGGGGATTCGTCGGTCCACAGAAAGCTCCGCTTACCGCTTGCCTGGTCGGCAATACGCGCTTCAGTAGTGCGGATGTAATTGTCGAACGCGGCGACAGTCTCGCTCTTCAATTCAGCCGCCGCTCCAGCGCCGCCCGTCCATAGCGCCAGGGCGCCAGCGATGACAACCTTCCACATGAGCGTTATTCTGGCACAATGTAGAGTCAGCCATGGCGGACAAAAAATTCCACGAGGCGACCCGCGAGCAGGTGAGCTTCCTGGCCCCCCTGGAGAAGAGGGCTCTGATTTGGCTAGCTCGGCACATGCCGGCTTGGATCAATCCCGACCACCTGACCGTGCTCGGTCTTACCGCCATGCTGGGGGCCGGCCTGAGCTACTGGTACGCGAGCACCAGCCGAGCCGGCCTGCTCCTCGCGATCGGCTTCCTGGCGCTCAATTGGTTCGGGGACAGCCTGGACGGCACCCTGGCCCGTTTCCGCAACAAGCAACGGCCCAAGTACGGCTTCTACGTGGATCACATCGTCGACGCCCTGGGCACGTTCTTCCTGTTGGCCGGGCTGGGTTTCTCCAGTTACATGAGCGAACGGATCGCGGCGGGCCTGCTGATCGTGTACTTCATGCTGTCGATTGAGGTGTACCTGGCGACCTACACGCTGGGCGCCTTTCACCTGTCCTTCTGGAAGTTCAGCCCCACCGAGCTCCGGCTGCTTCTGATGGTTGGCAACCTGGCCCTGATGCGCTGGCCCATGGGCCGGCTCTTCGGCCACTCCTATCCTCTCTTTGACATCGGCGGCGTGGTGGGATTCGTCGGCATGAGCCTGATGCTCATCGTGGCCATCGCGCGGCACACCGCCGCGCTGTACCGCGCCGAGCGTGTCTGATGACCGGCGCAACGCAGGCCGGGATTCGCGCGTTGGCCTTGCGCTGGCTCAAGTTCCATGCGGTAGGCGGCATAGGAGTGGTGGTGCAGCTCGGCTTTCTGGCGTTCTTCAAGAGCGTTCTGGGGATGCACTATCTGGTGGCCACGGCTCTCGCCGTCGAGGTCGCGGTTTTGCACAACTTTTGGTGGCACGAACGCTGGACCTGGGTCGAGCGGACGCGCGCGGCGCCGGGTTTTGGGCTCCTCCTGCAGAGGCTCTTGCGATTTAACCTCACCAGCGGCTCCATCTCGATCCTCTCGAATCTCGTCCTGATGCGAATCTTCGTCGGCCAATTCCACGTGCAGTACCTGGCCGCTAATCTGTTCACGATCGTCACCGCTTCCCTCGCGAATTTCCTGTTGAGCGAGTTCTTTTCTTTTAGGGTGCAGAAGGATTGAGCCTGGTGCGAGCACCGACGGAGAAAGACCGGCCCCTCAAAACCCTGGAGCGCGTCCTGTCGAAGGCGGGCCTGGGCTCTCGGACAGACGCCCGGAAGTGGATCGGGGCGGGCCGGGTCGCGGTGAATGGAAAGGTCATCCGGACGCCCGACCACTGGGTGGACCTCGAACGCGACCGCGTTGCTTTCGACGGACGGCCTTTGAAGGTGTCGAAGCGGGTGTACGTCCTGCTCTACAAGCCGACCGGTTACATCACCACGTTCCAGGACCCCGAGGGGCGGCCCACCGTATATGACCTGCTGACCGGCTTCGAGGAGTGGGCGTTCCCGGTGGGCCGCCTGGACCTGGATACCAGCGGCCTGCTGCTCATGACGAATGACGCGCACCTCGCCGAACGCATCACCAATCCCTCTTACAAAGTGCCCAAGACGTACCTGGTGAAGGCCGCTACCAGACTCACCGAAGAGCAACTCGACATACTGCGCAAGGGCGTCATGTTGAAGGACGGTCCGACCAAGCCGGCCCCTGTCACGCGGTTGCGCGATTCCAGCAGCAAGACCTTCTTCGAGATCACCATCACCGAGGGCAGAAACCGGCAAGTGCGGCGCATGGTGGAGGCCCTGGGGAGCAAGGTGCTGAAACTGGTCCGCACGGCAATCGGTCCGCTGCGGATCGGCGATCTCCAGATCGGCAAGTACCGGCTGCTGACGCCCGCCGAAGTCAAATCGCTGGGAGCGGCGCCGCCAAATCGCCGCGATCGCTGAGCTTCCGCGAGGTTGCTCAGGCCAGCGGCACCATCTTCGAATTCAAGATGACGCGGTCCCGGGTGAGCAGCGGGACGTTGTGTACCAAACTGGTTGCGGCGATGACCTCGTCCGCGGGGTCACTGCGGAAATCCAGTTTCGCGATCATCCGGGAGACGGCCAGGTCGAGAGGCCAGACATGAATCTTCGAAAGCATAAGTTCGATGTCCGGGGAGTCGATATCCAAGTCAATCCGGCCCAACTGAGCGAGCTTCGCCAGTTCCCACAGGACGATCGAGGAAATTGACCACGGTTGTTTCGAGAGGAGCGCCCGCTCTCGTGAGGTCAGTTTCCCGGCCAGGGAGTGGATCAGAATGTGGGTGTCAAGATTGAGCATTCCAGCGAACCCCGGTCGACAGCAGATCGCCCTTGATCTTGATCTTGCCTTTCCATGCGCCGATGAGCTCGGCGGACGCAGTGCAGGCCGGGACCAAGCGGGCTACGGGTTTCCCGTGCTTCGTGATGAGAATACCTTCCGGCTTTACCGTGTCGAGGAGAGACAGGCACTGCTCTTTGAACTTGGAGGCGCTGATCGTCTGCATGGCCCAATTATCTACCATTTGTTCTGACCAGTCAAATAATATGACCAGTCGTCAGAACGGCGGACGGAACGTCTCAGGCACTCTGGGGCCCTTCCCCGACCACCCGGTCCCGCGCCGCGTAGGCGCAGGCCACCGCGGCCAGGAACAGGGTGAGGACTTCGCTGTCGCCTAAATTCATCTCGAAGATGCCGGCCAGCATGGTGGCCATTACGACCGCGACGCCGCCGTGCAGCAGGAACTTGGCTTCGCCCGGTCCCGGCGGCAGGCGCCGCACGGCCCGCAGAAAATCGAACAGGATCTTGACCAGCAGCCACACCAGAAAAAGCATAGTGGGCACGCCCCGCTCTGCGGCGTAATGGATGTAGATGTTATGCAGATGGCCATACCAGCCGGTGGGCAACGGCCGGGGCGTGTCCGGCGGCACCCATCGGTCAAATTGAATTCGCACTTGCTCTGGTCCGAGTCCGAACCACGGATGCGCCTTGATCATCTGCCATCCGGTGCGCCAGCAGACAATACGGAATTGATTCGAGTCCATGTCGCCGTGGGGACGAACGATCGAGATCACCCGGCCCCGCACTCCGGGCACAAGCCAAATCACGGCCGCCAAAACCAGCGGCAGGGCAAACAGCAAGCGCTTACGCCAGTACCACACGAGGTAGATGAATGCCGCCCCAGTGGCCGGCCACAAGCTGCGGTTCCAGCTCAAGAGAATCGCCGTGCCCAGCAGGGAAGCGGACAGCAGGCCCAACCAGAGCAGTTTCCCGCGGGCGGCAGGCGAGAAGAAGAGGAACGCCGCCACTAGCAGAAACACGATCACGAGCAGGCCGCCAAAGGTCATCCAGTGGCTCATGAAACCGGTGATCCGCTCTCCGACGTAGTATTCGTAGAAGCTCCGTCCGGCGAATTGCGCCTCGCGGTACTTCTCGACGAACTGCACCAGTCCCCGCGCGGACACCACCGCGGCCGCCCCGCCCCAGCACAGGACCAGCCTCCTGACATCGGCCACCTCACGGAAAGTCGAGTAGACCACCAGGAGCGTGATGAAGACGAAGAACTTGCGGATCTGTGGGATCCCGGAGGCAGGATCGCCTGACAGGAGCAAGGAAACCACAGTTCCCGCGATGAAGAGGGCCAGCGGCAGACGGAGGGGAGGCAGGCGCAGTCTGGTGTCGGAGAGTAAGAGCGCGGCCAGCGCCAAGCCGAGCAGGATCTGACTCGCCGCGATCGAGAACAGCACCGCGACCGTCGAGCCGCCCGCCAGCCAGAAGGCGGCCCGGCTCATCGCCGGTTGAAAGGAATTCGTCGAGGGCATTCTACCAAGTGGAAAAGCTATCCCAGTATGCCAGAAATGGCGGGGGACAGCGCCCAAGGCGGGTGTTATACTTCTGTGGAATCGCCGTTGGGCTGATGCGTCCGGGAAGTGATTCTAGCCGGGAGGCGGCATGGAAGCAGCGTGGTGAAGAGGCGTGATCCGTCCGGCCTCCGCCGGTGGGCGTGCTGGTGCCTGCTCGCAGCGGCGTTCCTCTTGACACTTCTCTTTCTGGTTGCGGAAGGCGGGTTCCTGCGTTTCCCTTTCCAGCGGGACTATGGCGAAGGGCACGTCCTCTGGATGACCCAACAGATTCTCGACGCCGGCAAGGCGTACCGGCCTATTGACGCCGCACCCTACGTTGTATTCCCATATCCTCCCTTGTATATGCTGGCGACGCGGTTGGCGAACGTATTCCTGGATGACTTGCTCTTGGCTGGGCGGGTTCTTTCCCTGTTCTCCGGGCTCGGCATCGGCGTGGCGCTGGCTCTGACCGTCATGTTCTCGGCGTCCGCTCGCGCCCCGCTGCTCTGGCGCTCGGCCAGCGGAGCGTTCGCCGGCGTGCTCTCACTCCTCGCGGACAGCGTGGTTAAATGGGCCTCCCTGATGCGAGTTGACATGCTGGCCCTGTTCCTGATGTACGCAGGGTTGGGCGTCTACATCGCCATGGGAAGGCGAGAGCGATGGCAGTATGTTGCGGCCGTCCTGTTTGTCCTGGCGTTGTTCACCAAACAGACGACGCTCAGCGCGCCGCTGGCCTGCCTGGTCTTTGGCTTGCTGCTGGATCGTCGCAGGACAATCCGGGTAGGTGCGTGCGCCGCCGCCCTCACTCTGGCGGGGGCGCTGTACTGGAATGCGGTTACGCACGGCGGCTTCCTGACGCACGTTCTCGAGTACAACATCAACCCATTCTCCTGGAAGGAGGCTGGTTATCAGTTCTACCGTCACGCACGCGAGTTTTCGCCCTGGTTGGTGGTCGCGGCCGTTGCCTTCCTCAGCATCTTGAACCCTGTGGCGGCACGGCAACGCGGCTGGAGGCTCTTCTTGCGGGCGCGTTCCGCCAGTCCCTTTGGTCGTGCCGTTCTCTTGTCGGGTTTGAATTGCGCTTTCGCGGCGATCGCGACCCTGTCGATAGGAAAAGTGGGTGCGTCCTACAACCACCTGCTGCTCTGGGACGTCTCGATCTGCCTTCTGTGCGGTTTCTTCCTGTTCCGGGTGCTGACGACCTGGGCGGCAGGCCGGAAGCGCTGCACGGCTGCGGGCCTGACTTGCATCTTGCTGCCGTTGAGCCTCATGGCGCCTCCCGTCTCCCTGCTTGACGCGCTGTTGCACAACTCGCAGGCTCAATACTCAAGACCGAGCGAAGCCGAGGCCGTGCGCGCCATCCGGCGGACCCGCGGCCCGGTCTTTTCCGAAAACCTCCTCTTGCTGGCGCAAGCTGGCAAGACCGTGGAAGCCGAGCCGGCCACAATCACCTTTCTGGCTTATGCCGGCCGCTGGGACGAACGGCCGTATGTAAGGATGTTTGACGAGCAGCACTTCAGCCTGCTCGTAGCCTACGACATTCATTTTCGAGATCGCTTCACGCCGGCAACCAGCAACGCTATCGAGAGAGCGTACGTTCTGGACCAGCGCATCGGCGACTACTCGCTCTATCGCCCCCGTCAGCGGACTTCGCTGCCGAACCGGCGCGAAGGCGTGGAGATCCGATGAACCAGAACGCCAGCAGCCGCCCTTCTCTCGCGATCGTCGTCCCTGTTTATGAAGAGGGCGAGAACATCGAGAAAGCGATCCGGCTGCTGGAAGCCTCTGTAAGCAGGCCGCATCAAGTTGTAATCGTCTATGACCATGAGGATGACAATACTCTGCCCGTTGTGAAGCAGTTGATGCTGGAATTCCCAAGTGTCGCCCTGATGCGAAACTGCTACGGCGACGGCTCGGGCGTGGTTAACGCGATCAAGACCGGCTTCTACGAGACCCAGTCGCACCACGTCTGTTTGTTCACGGGAGACTGCACCGATCAGCCGGATGCGATTGCGCCCATGTACGCGCTGGCCCTGGCGGGAAACGATCTCGTCAGCGGCTCGCGCTACAGCCATGGCGGAAGGAAGTACGGCGGTCCATGGCTTCAGACGAAGCTGTCAAAGTGGGGGAACTTGCTCTTCCGGAACCTCACCGGGTTGCCGATCGCCGATCCGACCTATTCGTTCAAACTGTACAGCCGCCGTCTGCTCAATTCCATCGAGATTGAGGGACACGGCGGCTGGGCGATTTCCTTCGAGCTTTCCATCAAGGCCCATCTTGCCGGTTTTCGGATGGCGGAAGTGGGAGCCGTTTGGGCCGATCGGCAACTGGGCGAATCGAAGTTCCGCCTGCTGCCATGGCTTCCTGCCTATTTGAAGTGGTTCCTCTGGGGATTCTGGAGGATCAATTTGAGACGATGGCGCGCCGCGCAGTCCGGCGTATTTGAGGGCAAGTGAGCAGTTACTGGAATGGAAAGCGCGTGCTGGTGGCGGGCGGAGCTGGATTTGTGGGGTCCCATCTGGTGGATGAGCTTGTCGGGGATGGTTCGCGCGTGACGGTCGCCGACAGCCTCGATACCGGCAGCGTTGAAAACCTCGGTGCGGTCTGGGGCAAGATCCGGTTTCTGAAAGGGGATCTCCGCAACGCGGCGTTCAGCGACGAGGCGGCGCGCGGACAGGATGTCGTCATGAACCTTGCCGCCAGGGCGCACGGCATCGGGTACAGCGCGGGGCGCCATGCGGAGCTTCTCACTTACAACAGCCTTATCAATTTCAACTTATTGGAGTCCGCTCGCAAAGCCGGGCCGTCGCGCTATTTGCTGGTCAGCTCTTCCTGCGTCTATTCCGACGATGCGATCGCTCCGACTCCCGAATTACCGGCGTTCACGGGCGCCCCGGAACTCGCCAACCAGGGCTATGGGTGGTCCAAGCGCGTGGCCGAATTGCAGGCTGGTTTCTACGCGGCCGAGTACGGCATGGAGATCGCGATCGTCAGGCCCTTCAACGCCTATGGAGAGCGTTGCTGCTGGCAGGATCCGACCAGCCATGTGGTCGCCGCCCTGGTGAAGAAGGCGACGCGGGGGGACACGCCCATCGTGATTTGGGGGAGCGGCGAGCAGCGGAGAAACCTCATGCACGTGAAGGATTTTGCCTGGGGGATGAAACTGCTGACGGAACGATATGCCAAGGCGGATGCGGTCAATCTCGGGCTTGAGGAGACCGTTTCCATCCGCGAACTCGTCGGCATCGTCCTGCGGGTTTGCGGCAGGCCGGACACGCCGGTCGAATTCGACACGACGAAGCCCGAGGGGCGGTTGGTGAAGAGCGCGGACAGCGCGAAGCTCCGCTCCATTGTGCCGGAATTCAGGTCGAGGACAACTCTTGAAGATGGGATCAAGGAACTGGTGGGATGGGCCCGGCGCAGGTTCAGCGATTGCGACGGTACATCCACTTCGGCGTAACCTCTCACCCTACAGCGGAATGGGCGCCGCCTGCCTCCCGATTCGACGGCGCGCAGCTATAATGAATGGTCCGATGCCGATCGACTGGTTTCCGCTTTGGCTGAGCCTGCGGGTGGCGGCGCTCGCGACGCTCGTGGCGCTGCCCGTTGCACTCGGGCTGGCGCACCTCCTGGCCAGGCGCCGGTTCCGCGGGAAGGCGGCGCTGGAGGCGGTCATCATGCTGCCCCTGGTTCTGCCGGCAACCGTGCTGGCGTTCTACTTGCTGGTGCTCTTGGGACGGCCCAGCGCGCTCGGCCGCGCTTACGAATCCGTCTTCGGCGCGCCGCTGCTCTTCACCTGGCAAGCGGCGGTGGTGGCGGCCTTGCTCCACGCGACGCCGCTTCTGGTGAAGTCGGCGCGGTTGTCCTTCGAAAGCGTGGATCCGGATCTAGCCAAGGCTGCCCGCAGCCTCGGGGCTTCGGAGTGGCACGTCTTCTGGAGGGTGACCCTGCCCGCCGCCGAGCGCCGGATTCTCGCCGCCGTGGTTTTGGCTTTTGGCATGGCGCTAGGGGATTTCGGCATCACGATCATGATCGCCGGCAACCTCGCTGGCCAAACGCAGACGATGCCGGTGGCGATTTACAGCGCGGTGGAGTCCGGCAACGGGGCTGCGGCGCGTGCCCTGGTCCTGGTCCTCTCGGCTGTGATTCTGGGAATCCTCTTCCTGGCGAACCGGCTGGAGCCGAAGCGGGTGGCGCCATGATCGAGACGCGCATTCGCAAGACCCGACTTTCGGGAACCGGCACGCAGGCCCGCGCGCTGGACGTCGAATTCCGCTCGACCGGCGGCGTCACGGTGCTGTACGGTGCGAGTGGCGCCGGCAAGACCGTGGTGCTCGACGCGATTGCCGGCCTCCTCCAGCCGGACGAGGGACGGATCCTCGTCGATGACCAGATCCTCTACGACCGCGAAGCCAAGATCGCACTCCCTCCGGCGCTGCGGCGCTGCGGTTATGTCTTTCCCGACCACGCTCTGTTCCCGCACATGACGCTGCGGCAAAACCTGCTGTTCGCGGCCTCCTGCGGACGTCTCGCGAGGCTGGAGCGCCACCGCAGAGTGAACGAGGCGCTCGAACGGTTCCGGCTGGCGGAGGCCGCCGGGCGCATGCCCGCGGCAGTTTCGGAAAGCGAGAAGTTGCGCTGCGCGGTGGCGCGCGCCGTAATTGGACAGCCCCGGCTGCTGCTGGTGGATGAACCCGTGTGCGGCGCCGGCACTCCACTTCGCTCGGAGCTTCACGAGCTCTTGCTGGAGGTCCGGGCCGAGTCGGGTATCCAGGTCTTGCTGGCGACGCGCGATATGGACGAGTGCTTCACCTTGGGGGAGGAGCTGCTGGTGATGCACGCGGGACGCGTGATGCAGAGCGGCCCTCCCCGGCAGGTGTTCGAACAGCCAGCCCATGCGGACGTGGCGCGCTTGCTCGGCTGCTTCAACTTGCTGCCCGTGTCGATCGAAGGCCTCGATCCCGCGAAGAAGACCAGCCGCTTGAAACTGGGCGAAGCGGTGCTCACCGGGCCGTATTTTCCCAGCCGCCTGCTGGGCGACCGGGTTACGCTCTGTGTGCGCCATGAGGAACTGCGGGCGGTGCCCGCGGCGGGCAAGCCCGGTCCCAACCAGGTGGCCGCCTCGGTGGTGCGCGTCGCCGATCGCCCGGGGAGCGTGCGGCTGCATTTCACCGGCGGGATTATCGTCGAGCTGCCGCGTGCCGACTACGAAGACAAGAAGCACGTGCGGGACTGGGTGGTGGAGTTCCCGCAGGAAAGCCTGCGCGTGCTCTGACCGCATGCGCCGCTATTACATCACGGACAGAAAATCGCTCGGCGGCGTGGAGCCCCTGCTCCACAGCATCGCCCGCGCGATTGCGGAGGGAGTGGACCTGATCCAGATCCGCGAAAAAGATCTCGCGGTGCGTGATTTGATGGATCTGGTGCGCGCGGCGCTGGCGCTCGCGAACCCGCATGCGAACGAAGATCCTGGTGAACGGCCGTACCGACGTGGCGCTCGCGTGCGGAGCGCACGGCGTTCATCTGCCTTCCGATTCGATTGCGCCCTCCAGGCTGCGCGGCAGCGTGCCCGCGGGTTTCACGATTGCCGTGTCGTGCCACAGCCTGGTGGACGTCAAACGCGCAGCTCTGGAGAACGCCGATCTGGCGGTCTTCGGCCCGGTGTTCCCGACGCCCTCGAAGCTAGGCTACGGACCGCCGCTCGGCGTGGCGCTTCTGCGCGAAGCGGTAGCCTCGGTTTCGATTCCGGTCTTCGCCTTGGGGGGCGTGACTGGCGAGAATGCGGATCAGTGCCTGGCGGCGGGAGCGGCGGGCGTGGCCGCGATTAGGATGTTTCAAGAGAGGACCTGACCGATGATCTCCCTCGAGGCAATGCGGGAACTGTTCGACTACAACTACTGGGCGCGGGACCGGCAACTGGAAGCCTGTGCGGCCCTCACCGAGGAGCAATTGCTGCGCCCGATGGGAAGCAGTTTCCCTTCGGTGCGAGACACGCTCGCCCACCTGCTGGCCGTGGAGTGGCTGTGGCTCGAGCGCTGGCAGGGACGTTCTCCGAGAGCGCTGCCGCCTATAGAGGAGTTTCCTACGCTGGCCGCCATTGCAGTGCGATGGGCAACGGTTGAGCGCAACATGCGGGAGTACCTGGCCGGGCTCACCGAGGAAGCGCTGTTGCTTCCCATGACCTGCACCGGCACTCGGGGCAACGTGTGGACCTACCCGCTCTGGCGGATGCACATGCACCTGCTGAACCACCAGAGCTACCACCGGGGTCAGGTGACGACCCTGCTGCGCCAGTTGGGCGCCGTGCCCGCGCGGGTAGACTTCCTGGTGGCGCACGACGCGGGCCTCCGTTCCGAACCGCGCGCGTGAGCAAGCGGTCTTTCGGCAGATCCTGCAACTACCCCAGCCGTCTACTCTAGGAGAGCGCCAGTCCAGCGGTCGCGGTGAGCCCAGAAAGGGCACTGCGGACACACCTGTCCGTCCGGATAGTCGGTCCCCTCCTCATGGGGACAGCCGATGATGCCGTCGGACATGACCACCGACCTGGCTCCGTGAACCCCCAGGAACCGGAGGATCTCGCTTGCGACCGCGGGATTCGTCCGCAGGTCGCCGTCCTCGGCGAACCAGCGTTTCAAAACAATCGGCTCGGTGTCCGGCGCGGCCACGATCCCAACTGCCACCTTACTGGCGCGCGTGTCATCCGGCCCGTAGAACGCGACCGTCGCGACAGGATGGCCCCGAAAGCCGCGGCGTGCTTTCTTCTTCAGCGGTGAATCGGAGCGGCATTTGATTCTCATCGAACACCAGTCTCCTGCAAACACGCCGCCCCCGCAACAGACTACCCGTCGCCACACCCGTGCGGCTGCGGGCCTCCTCGCTTTGGCGCTATCCTGTGATTTGACCAAGACCATTGTTCGCTAACCGGCGCTCAAGACGCGCCGGCCCCAAAGACGTCTTCCGCACCCCTACCCTTTGTGTCTTTGCGGAGCGAACAAGCCATGAACTACTCTTCCGATTCTTTGGTACGCGCACGCGTGTGCGAAGCAGCCCAAGAACACTATTGCCTGCGATTTGGAGCCGGCGATGAGTGCGACGCCGTGCCCGCGGGCGTCCTGCGTTGGAACGCGGAACTGCCGGCGGTGGGTGACTGGGTCCGCGCCCGCCGCGCCGCTGCCACTCTGGCGCTGATTGAGAACGTGGAGCCGCGTATCACCTGCATTTCGCGCCAACGCCCGGGCGGCGGAGGGAATCAGGTATTGGCGGCCAATGTCGACCTGATCGTCATCGTGATGGGCCTCGACGGAGACTACAACCTCCGGCGTCTCGAACGCTACCTCGTACTGGCCGCCGCAAGTGGCGCGGCGGCGATGGTGGCCTTGAACAAGCTGGACGTCTGCCCGGAATGGTCGGCGCGTCTTGCCGAAGTACAGGCGGTAACGAGCGACGCAGCGGCACTGTCGGCGCACGAGTCCGTTGCGCCGATCGCCGAAGTCGTACTGGGACGAACCCTGGTGCTGCTCGGCTCCTCGGGCGCGGGCAAGTCGACGATCGCCAACGCTCTGCTGGGTGAGTCTCGCCAAGCCACCCAGCCGGTGCGGGACTCCGACTCGCGCGGCCGCCACACGACGACACGCCGCATGCTCATCGAACTGCCGGGCGGCGGCGCGCTGATCGACACACCGGGCCTGCGTGAATTGGCCCTCTGGGCGGGACAAGACTCGGTCGACGAAGTGTTTGCCGGCATCGCCGCGCTCGCGCGCCAATGCAGGTTTCACGACTGCGCGCACGCGGGCGAGCCGGGCTGCGCGGTGTCCGCGGCGCTCGAGACCGGCGAACTCGAAGTGGCGCGCTGGGCCAGCTACCAGAAGTTGCTGGCCGAAGCCCGCCACCATCAGCGCTCAGTAGATCAGCGTGCGGCCGTCGAGGAGAAGCGCAAGTGGAAAGCCATCCACAAATCCATGCGGTATCATCCCAAGTTCAACCGGTGAGTCAGGCCCGGCGTCGGTCCTCGGTCCGTTTGGCTGAATTGCGTACCGCAGGCTGTGCGCAATCAAAACGCACAGTTTTGACGAGCGCGAACGGAATCGTGTACTATTTGAATATGTACAGTGGAAAGGACCCGGGCCATGCCCAGACTCGCGGTTGAAGACAATAGCCGGATGTCGCTGCGGATTCCGGCCGAGGAAAAGGCGATCCTTCTACGGGCGGCGGCGTTGCGGCGTACCGATCTGACGGATTTCGTCCGCAAACACAGCCTGAGCGCCGCAAAGGCGGTGATCCAGGAGGCAGAACATCTGGAACTCTCCGAGCGAGACAGCCTGCGCGTCTTGGCGGCGCTGGAGAACCCGCCCAAGCCGAACGCGAAGCTGCTTGCTGCGGCAAAGTCGCTGCCAAAGGGGAAATGAGCATTACGACTTGGCACGAGGAGCCGATCGGCAAGTGGCATGATCGAGGGGCCTTCGACTGTGGCGAAACGGCGTTGAACGAATTCCTGCAGCGCTACGCCCGCAAGAGCCACGAGATGGGCGGCGCAAAGACCTTTCTTGCGATCAACGACGCCGACAATAAAACGATTCTCGGCTACTATAGCCTGAGTCCCGCTTCGATTGCGTATGCCCGCACGCCGGAGCTTGTCCGGCGCGGGCTGGCCCGTCATGACGTGCCGACATTCCGGTTGGCACGCCTGGCGGTGGATCTCAAAGTGCAAGGGCAAGGGCTTGGCGGGCAGCTTCTGCTGTCGGCGGGTAAGAGATGTCTGCTGGCATCTGCGGAAGTGGGGGGCGTGGCAATGCTCATCGATGCCAAAAACGCGAGGGTCGCGGCATGCTATGCGAGCTACGGCGCGCTACCGCTGCTGGACGCTCCGCTTTCGCTGCTCCTGCCTTTGACGACCGTTGAGGCTGCCCTCAAGGCGGTCAGGAAGTAAGTCCCCGATATCGCCTCGGCCTTGCTGGGCGCCACGTGGTGATCCCATTGTGGCGTTGCACCATGAATGACGGGACCCGCAACCGCGAGTCACGTCCCAACTCCTGGGCCTTGGCGCTTTGTCCTCAACTACTTCCGGACAATGCTTTACTCCAGCTCGCCGGCTGCCCCTCACTATGGAATCGGGGTGCCACTCCTACACGACCAAGCAGGCTACCTTAGAGAGAACGTCAGGGACTTGAAGTCCAAGCTGATTTCTCGCATTTGACCGAGGAGATCCATTCCGAGCCAAACGTCGTACCAGTCCCGATCCACTTTCTCGTCTTTCGGCAGCACCTCAGCCGGACGCATCACCAGGTCGGCGCCTCCTACGATGAACTTGATCTCGGGAATAGTGGTGACTCTGACCTCCGTCGAACCTCCGATGCCACGAAGCCGCACAGACGCCTCCTTGCCACCGGCCTCGATGACGTCTGGGAATTGCCGCGCGAAGCGCTGCGTGAGATACGTCTTGCTGCTGCCAGTATCCAGCCACGCATTGATTCGCTGGGCACGGTACGTGCCTTCCACCACCGGCGTAACGGCTTGGAAGCACATGTTCGAATGTTGTGCATCACGGCGATCGCGATCCATGCCGATCTGTAGCACGCGATCTCTATTCCATCGCATGGTCCCGAAGGCCACCAGCGCAGGAACGCCGAGGATGCCCTGTTTCTCCGGCGGTAACTCGACGAACGGCATCGCGCCTTTCTGGGCCACCGTAAACACCACGTTCCGAAGCTCAAAGCCACCGACGGTCAGCCGGTCCGCCACAACAAAACGAACGGGAACGTCATTGCCCGACGCGCCATCTTTCAGCGTAGCCGCGCTCACTTCGTGGATGGATAGCCCGAGACGGTTCGCTTCGGCTTCGCTGATAAACGAAATATCCATACCACTGTCGAAGCCGTACTGGGCAGGCTTCCCGTTGACCGCAACGGGAATGAAAAAATCATCCGTCATCCGAACATCGGAAAGACGCCGAGTCTTCACGGACAGCTCCTGCTGACCACTCAGTGCCGAAAACAACGCCAAAGCGCTTTTCAGGCCAGAGACCGCCGGCAACAGCCTCTGCATGGCGGCGAGGTGGGCATAGGTCTGCCGGTATCGTCCAGATCGCATGTACGCATGAGCCAGCAGTCCATGAGCCTCGGCCGCTTGCTCCACTTCACCGGGGGCCTTGAAAACTGCCCGGAAGTGGCGCTCCCCGCTTTCGACATCGTTGAACGCACACGCGACAGCCCCTCGATAAAAGGCCGGTACGTTTGCCGACCGCTCGACCGCATCACGAAGCTTGAACCAGTCATGTGCGGCGAAGAGCGACCGCAACTCGGAGTCGGCTCGCTCTCCAGTAACGCGCGATTGACCAGGTTGCTGTTCGTAATCGAGCAGAGCCTCTGCGCCGGAGACGCCCAGCCGCCCGGCCAAGGGCTCTGCGCCGAAACAGCCGCTAATCGCTAAGAGGAAGCCGAGTACTTGGCGCTTCTTTGGCATTCGGCCCTATTGTTGCACCGATTCGTGGTCACAAACCAAGCCCGTTGCCCAGTTTCTTTCCCTTCAATTACTTCCGGGCCATCCTCCCCTCCAGCTCGCCGGCTGCCCCTTACTATGGAATCGGGGTGCCACTCAGCACCCGGTTCCGTCGGGCACACCCCGTCCCGCAGGCAGAAAGCATTTTGACCAAACAAACCCAATTTCGCACAAGCCGCTTGGAATCAATGGACTGCGGGGGTGGCTGCGGTCTTCCCGTGGATCTCTTGCAGGCTCCAGACGCGGATGGGGTCGCGGCGGCGGGAGGCCAGGGCCTCGGCGACGGCTTTGGCCGCGCTCATCGTGGTGATGCACGGGAGGCGGTAGGCGATGGCCGTGCGCCGGATGGCTTTCTCGTCGCTGAAAGAGTGCGCGCCGGCCGGTGTGTAGATCACCAGTTGAATCGATCCGCCCTTCATCAGATCCACCGCGTTGGGCCGGCCTTCGTTCACCTTGAAGATGGTTCGGACGCGCAGACCGGCAGCGTTCAGGGCGGCCGCCGTGCCGCGGGTCGCCACCAGGCAGAAGCCGAATTCCGCGAGGCGCCTGCCCACCTCGACCGCCGAGGGCTTGTCGTGGTCGTTCACGCTGAGGAAGGCGCAGCCCTTGTCGGGCAGCGGCATCCCCGCGCTCAGTTGCGCCTTCGAGAACGCCTCGCCGAAGTTCGCGCCCACGCCCATCACTTCTCCGGTGGAGCGCATCTCGGGGCCCAGCGCCGGGTCCACGCCGGGGAACTTGTTGAACGGGAAGACCGGCGATTTCACGAAGAACAGCGGCACGGGCAGGCAGCCGGAGGTTAGCCCGCCGGTCAGGTGCGCCAGTTCCCGCAGCTTCTTCCCGAGCATCAGGCCCACGGCGACCTTGGGCAGCAGCACGCCCGTGGCTTTGCTCACGTAAGGCACGGTGCGCGAGGCGCGCGGGTTGACCTCCAGCACATAGACCTTGCCGCCCTGAATGGCGTACTGCACATTCATCAAGCCGATGACGTGCAGGGCGCGGGCCATCTGCACGGTGTACGTCTCGATGGTGGCCCGCTCCTGGTCGCTGATGGCATAGGCCGGCAGCACGCAGGAGCTGTCGCCCGAATGCACGCCCGCCTCCTCGATGTGCTCCATGATGCCCGCGATCAGCACGTCCTCGGAATCCGACAGCGCATCCACGTCGATTTCCGTGGCGTCTTCGAGGAAGCGGTCGATGAGCACGGGCCGCTCGCGCGAGAACGTGACCGCTTCCCGCATGTAGCGCCGCACGGTGTCCTCGTCGTAGGCGATCACCATGGCGCGGCCGCCCAATACGTAGCTCGGCCGCACCAGCACCGGGAACCCAATCCGGCGCGCCACGTCGCAGGCTTCCTCGACGCTGGTGGCGGTGCCGTTCGGCGGGGAGGGGATGCCCAGATCGTCCAGCAGCTTGCCGAAACGCTTGCGGTCTTCGGCGAGGTCGATGTTCTCGGGGTCCGTGCCGATGATCGGAATGCCCTGCTTCTTCAGCGGCAGCGCCAGCGTGAGCGGCGTCTGCCCGCCGAACTGCACGATGACGCCGTCGGGCTTCTCCGTATCGCAGATATTCAGAACTTCCTCGAGCGTGAGCGGCTCGAAGTACAGGCGGTCGCTGGTGTCGTAGTCGGTGGAGACCGTTTCCGGGTTGCAGTTGACCATGATCGACTCATGGTCGAACTCCTGCAGGGCGAAGGAGGCGTGGCAACAGCAGTAATCGAATTCAATCCCCTGGCCGATGCGGTTGGGGCCGCTGCCGAGGATCAGAACCTTCTTCCGATCCGACGGCGCCGCCTCGCATTCCGATTCGTAGCTGGAATAAAGGTACGGCGTGAAGCTCTCGAATTCGGCGGCGCACGTATCGACGCGATTGAACACGGCGCGAATGCCGAACCCCTTGCGGCGCTCGCGCACGGCCAGCGCATCGGTGTGCCAGGTGCGGGCGAGCAAGGCGTCCGAGAATCCGTCCCGCTTCGCGCGGGTCAGGATCTCGGGCGTGGCGGAAGCCAGATCCACGCTCTCCAATTCCTTCTCGTGGTCGATGGTCTCCTTGATCTGCTGGAGGAACCAGGGATCGATGGCGGTCATCTGCTGAATCTGCTCCACGCTGTAACCGCGGCGCATGGCGAAGAAGATGTAGCCGAGACGCTCCGGGGTGGGGGTGATCAGCCGCTGCGGGATCAGCGCCTCGTCGTAGACTTCGGCGGTAGCGGCCTTGCCCGTCTCCAGGCTGCGCATGCCCTTGGCCAGGGCCTGTTTGAACGTGCGGCCGATCGCCATCACCTCGCCCACCGATTTCATCTGGGTCCCCAGCACGGGGTCCGCGCCGGGGAGTTTCTCGAACTGCCAGCGCGGGATCTTTACCACCACATAGTCGATGGTGGGCTCGAAGCAGGCCGGCGTCTTGAGGGTGATGTCGTTCGGAATCTCGTCGAGGCGGTAGCCAACGGCGAGTTTGGCGGCGATCTTGGCAATGGGAAATCCCGTCGCTTTGGATGCGAGCGCCGAGCTGCGCGAGACGCGCGGGTTCATCTCGATGACCACCATGCGCCCGTCCTCGGGATTGATCGCGAACTGGACGTTCGATCCGCCGGTGTCCACGCCGATTTCGCGCAAGCAGCGCAGCGCGCCGTCGCGCATCATCTGGTACTCGCGGTCGGTCAGAGTCTGCGCCGGCGCCACGGTGATCGAATCGCCGGTGTGTACGCCCATGGGGTCGAAGTTCTCGATCGAGCAGATGATGATGGCGTTGTCGGCCACGTCGCGCATCACTTCCAGCTCGAACTCCTTCCAGCCGAGCACGCTCTCTTCGATGAGCACCTCGTGGACCGGCGAGAGCGCCAGCCCGCGATCCAGAATCTCCATCAACTCTTCGCGGTTGTAGGCGATGCCGCCGCCGCTGCCGCCCAGCGTGAAACTCGGCCGCAGGATGACCGGGTATCCGATGCGGCCGGCGTAGGCGAGCCCGTCCTCTACTTTGTTGACCAGTTTCGAGTCGGGGACGTCCAGGCCGATCTTGCGCATGGCGTCCTTGAACAAGAGCCGATCTTCGGCCTTCTTAATGGCGTCCAGCTTGGCGCCGATCAGCTCCACGCCGTACTTGTCCAGAATCCCCGCCTCGGCCAGTTCCACCGAGAGATTCAGCCCCGTCTGGCCGCCCACCGTGGAGAGCAGCGCGTCGGGCCGCTCCTTGCGGATGACCTCTTCGAGGAATTCGCGCGTCAGCGGCTCGACGTAGGTGCGGTCCGCCAGATCCGGGTCCGTCATGATGGTGGCCGGGTTCGAATTGACCAACACCACTTGGTAGCCGTCGGCCCGGAGCGCCTTGCAGGCTTGCGTGCCCGAGTAGTCGAACTCGCAGGCCTGGCCGATGATGATGGGGCCGGAACCCACGATCAGAATTCGATGGAGGTCGTTTCGTCTGGGCATCCGTGTCTAGCGGCCTCCCTGGAACTGGGTCATGAGTGTCACGAAGTCGTCGAACAGGTACAGGGAATCGTGGGGACCGGGCGCCGCCTCGGGGTGATACTGCACGCAGAAGGCGGGGAAGTTGCGGTGGCGGAAGCCTTCGAGCGTCTGGTCGTTCAAGTTCACGTGGGTCAGTTCCACTTCGTTGCCGTTCAGCGAATCGGGGTCCACCGCGAACCCATGGTTGTGGGAAGTGATCTCGACCTTGTTGGTGACCCGGTTCAGGACCGGGTGATTCGCGCCACGATGTCCGAACTTGAGCTTGTAGGTCTTCCCGCCGAAGGCCAGGCCCAGGACCTGGTGCCCCAGACAGATTCCGAAAATCGGGACCCGGCCCAGCAGCTTGCGCACTTGCGCCGCTTGAAACTGGAGCGGCTCGGGATCGCCGGGGCCGTTCGAGAGGAACACGCCGTCGGGCGCGAGGGCCTGCACATCCTCGGCCGTGGTGGCTGCGGGGACTACCGTCACGCGGCATCCCACGTGTACCAATCGCCGGAGGATGTTCCGCTTGATGCCATAGTCGTAGGCGACCACGTGAAACCGCGGCTCGGCCGCGACGCCGAGCCGCTCGGCGGGGGAGCAAGGATCGACGCCGGTCGTCCAGTTGTAGCGCTGGCGCGTGGAGACCCGCGTCGCCAGCTCGAGACCGGCCATGGACGGGCACCTCTTCGCTTTCTCGACAAGCTCTCGCGCGTTCCCGCCGGCGTTGGACAAAACGCCGCGCATGACGCCTTTGCTGCGCAAATGCCGGACCAGACGGCGGGTGTCCACATCCGAGATCACCGGGATGTTGTGGGCGCCCAGGAATTCGTTGGCGTGTTCCTGGGAGCGCCAGTTGCTTGCGATGGAGGAGAACTCGCGCACCACCAGGCCTTCGATGTATGGCGAAGGCGCTTCGCTGTCATCGGGGGTGGTGCCGTAGTTGCCGATCTGGGGATAGGTGAGGATGACGATCTGCCCGGAATAGGAAGGGTCGGTGAAGATTTCCTGGTAGCCGGTGATCGAGGTATTGAAAACGACCTCGCCGGCCCGTTCGGCGGGCGCACCAAATGCTCTGCCCTCGAAGACTGTGCCGTCTTCCAGGGCGAGGATCGCTTGACTCAATCCGATTGTCCTCCAGGGAAGGGGTAACTCCTATTGGAACACGCCGCGCGCCGCGGTTCAACTTGCACTGTGCCGCAAACGGGGCGAGGGCGGTCAGCGGCCGCGTTTGGGGTTGGGCACGCTAGCCGGAGCGGGCGCGCCCATCCGGTAGAACAGCACAAAACCGAGGGCGAGGATGCCCAACGACAGGCCCAGAATGGCGTACAGGCTATCGTAAACCCGAGGCTGGATCTGATCGAGCGAGGAGCCCGGGCCTTCCTGATCGGCGGGCGCCGCTGCCATCGTGCCGGTTCCCTGGAGTTCGACGGTGTAGTTGGGGACCTTGATCTCGTAGATGGCGGCTTTGGTTTGCGGCTCCTGCCCAGCGGGTACCAGGCCATCGCCTTTCACCGAGACTCCCGCGGGGACCACCAGGTTCACAGCGCCGTCGCGGTGCAGGATTTTCCCGGAGAATGCGCCGGGGTTCTGGAAGGGAATCGAGTAGCTGAAGTCGAACCGCGTCTCACCGGGTGGGAGTGCGAAATCGACCTTGTACACCTGGCGAAGCCCGGTCGCGGAGGGCTTTAAATCCACGGCGGATTGGCCCCGAGCCAGCGCAGTTACGCTCAAGGAACTGACGCCCGCGTCCGGCACGAAAACCTGGACGGCGCCATTCTTGGCGTCGACGAAGGGCGCATCGCCGCTGTTCTGCACGATCAGGCTCTCGCGGACCACCAGTTGGCCCTCTACCGGCTCGAGCAGGACCATGTGTTGGGTGACCCCGGCGCTGGGGGCGGTGGCCGCCGGAAGCAGCGTGGCGCAGCAGATGAGCAGGCAGAGAAGCCTCATGCCGCGTCTCCCGTCATGGGGGCGCCGCACTCTCCGCAGAACTTCAAAGGCTGGACAAAGGTGGCGCCACACTTAGGGCAGACCGTCCCGGTGGCGGGCGCCGGCTTCGGAGCGGGGAGAGGCGCCGCGGTTGCCGTACTTTGCGCCGCCGCGGCAACGCCTGCAAATTCGAGTTGGAGGACCTTCCTGGCTTCTTCGAAATCGGCGTCGGAGAGCTTGCCCACGCGATGCTCGAACTGCAAGTCCCCAAGGTTCTCGTAGAATGTGCGCTGCTTCTCCTTCAAGTAGCCGGCGGGAGAGCCTCCGGCAGCTTCCGGAAGATCGCTGCGGCGGACAACCAGCGTGAAAAGCAGCGCTCCGAGGGCGAGAAGTACAGCGGCGATCTCAATCATCCGTCAGCCGGTCACCTTTCCACCAAGGCAAGTTCCTCGGCCGATTCCTCTTCTCCGGAACGGGCCTTCACCCACACCTTGCTCGGGGTCAGGCAGATCAGGGTGCCCATGACCAGCACCCAGAAGCCGATCCAGATCCAGGATACCAGTGGGAACACGTAGGCTTGCACCACGGCCTTGGTGTTGTCCTCACTCATGCCGGCGAAATTGAGGTAGAGGTCCTCGTTCAGTCTGCGGCGGATCGAAACTTCTGAAGATCCTTGCTGGCTTGACTTATAGAAGCGGCGCTCAGGTTCCAGCGTGCCGAGCGACGATCCTCCGGCCGAGACGCCGATCACCGCGTGGTTCCAAGTGTAGTTGGCGGTCTCGCCTTCTTTCAGATCCAGCACCTTCAGCTCATAACGGCCGATCTGAAATGCGTCGCCGAGCTTCACCTCCACCGTCTGGTTCTTGTTGAACGCGGCGCCCGCGAAGCCCACGAACATCAGCACGACACCCATGTGCACGATGTAGCCGCCGTAGCGGCGCGTATTGCGGCGAGTCAGTTCGACGGCCGCTGCCGCGAGGTTCTGTCCGGTCCGGGCCCGCATGGCGCGCGCTCCACGGTAAAACTCGAACGCGATGGTCCAGGTCGACGAACAGGCACAGGCCGAAGCACATCAGGGCATAGAAGTTCCGCACGCCGGCGGCGAAAAGCGCGGCGATCAGAACCAGGCCCGCCAGCCCCGGCGGCAGGATGTTGCGCCTCAAACTGGCCGGTGAAGTCCTGCGCCAGGCCACCAGCGGCGCCAAGCCGGTCAAGAAGAGCAGGAAGAGGCCCACCGGGATCTGCACCCGGTTGAAGAACGGGGCGTCCACGCTCATCTTCTGCCCCGTCACCGCTTCGGAGATCAAGGGAAACAGCGTGCCCCAGAGCACCGCGAAGCAACTGGCCAGCAGGAGCAGGTTGTTGAACAGGAAGCTCGCTTCTCGGGAGACCAGGCTTTCCATCCTGGCCCGGCCTCGCAGGTAGCCCAGACGGTCGACGATGAAGTAGAGCGTCACGGCGAATATCAGTGCCAAGAACCCGCTGAACCACTTGCCGATCGAGGACTGCGCGAAAGCGTGCACCGAGCTGACGATGCCGGACCGCGTCAGGAACGTCCCGAAGATGCAGAGCCAGAACGTGGCGGCGATAAGCACCATGTTCCAGACCTTCATCATCCCCTTCTTCTCCTGCATCATCACCGAATGCAGGAACGCAGTCGCGGTGATCCAGGGAAGCAGGGAGGCGTTCTCCACCGGATCCCATGCCCAATAGCCGCCCCAGCCGAGTACGGCATAGGCCCAGCCGGCGCCCAGCAGAATTCCGATACTCTGAAACAACCACGTGACCAGCGTCCAGCGGCGGATCGTGTGGAGCCAGGCGGTGCCCGGCTCACGGGTGATCAGCGCGCCCATCGCGAAGGCGAAGGGGACCGCGAAGCCCACGTAGCCCAGATAAAGCGTAGGCGGGTGTATCGCCATCGCCCAGTATTGGAGCAGCGGATTCAGCCCTTGGCCGTCCGTGGCGCTGGTGATTTCGCGCCCCACCGCCAGCACCTTGAAGGGGTTCGCGACGAAGGCGTTCAAGATCAGGAAGAATACCTGCGTCGTCATCAACGTCGCAGTGACGTAGGGCATAATGCTGCGATGCTGATGCCGGTTGGTCAGCAGGACGACGGCCGAATAGGTGGCGAGCAGCCAGCTCCACAGCAGGAGCGAACCTTCCTGTCCGCCCCACCAGGCGGCGAACTTGTATAGCAGCGGCATGTCGCGGTTGCTGTGAGCCGCGACGTAAACTATCCGGAAGTCGCTGGTGAGGAGGCCATAGACGAGTACCGAGGCGGCCACCGTCAACAGGAACCACACGGAGTAGACCGCGCGTTCAGCGCTGCCGATGAGGAACGGCTTCTTCCGCCAGACTCCTACGACCGATCCCAGCAGGGCGTAAGAGGCCAGACAGAAGGCCAGCAGGATGGAGAGTGATCCCAGATTCTCCATGTGGCCCCGGTTAGATTCCCGCTCGCTTTACAACGCCAGGTGCGGTGCCCGGCTTGGACTCGTACTTGGAAGCGCACTTGGCTTGAATCTTGCTGGCCCGGAAAACGCCGTCCGGGCCCATCTTCCCATCGGCCAAAGCCTGCGCGCCGTCGCGGAAGGTATCCGGCACCGGCTCGGTCCCGTCATAAACCACTTCCAAGGTCAGCTTATCCTGCTGCAGAGTGAACTTCACCTCGCGGCCGACTCGGACAATGGAACCCGCCGACACGTCCCCGCCCACGCGCAGACGCTTCGACACGGCGGAGTCGCCCATCTGCCGGACTTCGCTAATCGTCTTGTAGTACGTGCCGCCGTCCCGAATGCCGCCGGCGGCCAGCCACACGAGGGTCCCGACGACGACGACAATGAGAGCGGCAAATTTGCCGTAGGTTTTCATACCAGCCTTTTCCTTAGTATATCGCCACCGGCCTCCCCGCCGCCGATGGGGGTGCGCGCGAACTCCGGCCATCGTTTACATACGTTGCAGAAAGTAGTTGAATTCCTTCTCGTGGCCCATGGTGGTGGTGGGGCCGTGGCCGGGAATGACCAGCGTGTCATCCGGCAGCGGCAGGAACTTCTCCCGGATGGAAACCAGGATCTTCTTGCCGTCTCCGCCGGGCAGATCCGTCCGGCCGATGCTTTCGCGGAACAGCGTGTCGCCCGCGATCAACTTCTTCTCGCTGGGGATCCACAGACCCATGCTGCCCGGAGTATGTCCTGGCGTGTGAAGCACATTGAACTCCGCCGTCCCCAGGTGCAACACATCGCCGTCGCGCGGCGTTACATCGATATCCGCCTGTTCCGGCGGGTCCATGCCCAGCCAGAGGGCCTGCATCTCGATCTGATCGTAAACCGGAAAGTCCGCCTCGTTCATGTACACGGGTGCGCCCGTGGCCGCCTTGAGCCGGGCCGCTCCGCCCACATGGTCGATGTGCGCGTGCGTGACCACGATGGTCTTCACGGTCAATTCGTGACGCGCCAGCACGCGCAGAACCTCGTCGATATCGTCCCCAGGATCGATGACCACGGCGTCGCGAGTCGTCTCGTCGCCGAAGATGGAGCAGTTGCACGCCAGCATCCCCACCGGCAGAATCTCGTGGATCATACGCTAATTGTATCCTGGAGGTGCAGGGCTCCTATGACTTCAGCCTATCGCGCACTTCGTGAATCGGCCGCCTGGCTGGATCTCTCCGGGCGCGGCAAGGTGCTGGCGTTCGGCGAGGACCGGGCGCGCCTGCTGCACGCCATGACCACGAACCACGTGGAGGGGCTCGCGGAGGGCGAGCGGCTGCTACGCGTTCTTCCTCAATGCCCAAGGCAGGATTCTGGGGGACGTGAACCTGTTTCGGATGCCGGACCATTTCCTGCTCGATACGGAGCCGGAGACCGCGGGGAAGCTACGCGAGCACCTGGACCACTACATCATCGCCGACGATGTCACGCTCGAGGACGTGACCGCCGGCACTGCCACGATCGCGGTGGAGGGTCCTCGAGCGGCGGAGTTGCTGGCCGCGCTCGGTGCGCCCGTGCCCGATGCTCCGTACGGTCACCTGGCCTGGGGGGATCGCACCGTGGCCCGGGTCGACTCGACCGGCGCCGGTGGCTGCTTCCTCTTTCTGCCGGCGGGCGGGAAGATGAAACTGATTCGCGAGCTCGAGGCGGGCGGCATCACCGGCGCCGGCGCCGAAGACGCCCGCGTCGTTCGCCTCGAGCACGGCAGGCCGCGCTACGGGGAAGACATCACGGAGGATCATGTCCCGCAGGAGACGCAGGTGCTGCGGGCGATCCACTTCAACAAGGGCTGTTACATCGGTCAGGAAATCGTCGAGCGCATACGCTCACGCGGCCACGTAAACCGGCTGCTCGTGCGATTGGCGATCGATGCGGCACAGTCCGCCCGCGAGAGGGACCGCACTGCCCGGCGGCGCGATCACCTCCGCCGCATATTCCCCGGCGCTGGGCAAAGTGGTCGCGCTCGGTTACGTTCGCGCCGATGCCGCCGCCCCCGGGACCGAGTTTCTGGTGGACGGCGCACCGGCGAGGGTTGTCTGAATTGCATACAGAGGAGCGCGAAGAAGTGGACGCCTTACCCCAGATCGGAATCCCGGAACAGAACAAGAAGCCGGGGGTCTGTTACGCCGCGAGCGACGACGGGATTGAACTGCCGGTGATTGACGTTACGCATCCGGCGTTCGCCTGCGAGGTAAGCCCGGCCGAGCTTTCGGCGCTGATTGACGAAGCCGTGCGCGATTCGGCAACGGTCAAGAACACCCCGCCGGAGATGCTGCGCGCGATCGCCGCGCAGTCGATTCTGGCGCGCGGCTGGGTGCAGTCGGTGGGCTCGCTTCATGAGCGGAATGATCACGTATCTGAACCGGCTGGGCCCGGAGAATTTGGGCGATGGGTACGCCGGCCCGATCGACCGGCGCATGGCCGCCGGCCTGATGGCGCTGTCGTTTCGATTTCGCTTGCGCGATGTGGCGCGCCTGATTGCCGGTGCGTTAGCGCCGGGAGTGGCGGTGCGAGAGGATCGTCCCGTTCACCTGTTCAACATTGGCGGCGGGCCGGCCGCGGACAGCCTGAACGGTTTGATTCTCCTCCATAAGGAGCACCCCGGGCTGCTGCGAGGCCGCCGCATCTCGATTGAGGTGTTGGATCTGGATGCGGAGGGCCCCAGTTTCGGAAGCCGCGCTCTGGCTGCCTTGCTGGTGGAGAACGCCCCGCTGGGCGGGCTCGATGCGACTTTCCATTACGTCAAATACGACTGGTCCGGTGTGGCCGAACTTCGCAAGGCGCTGGCCGGCGTTGGGGAGATGGGTGCGGGTGTCTGCTCGTCCGAAGGCGGCTTGTTCGACTACGGCTCGGACGAAGACATCGTCGCCAACCTCACCGTGCTGCGCGACGCCACTCCGGCGGATTTCGCCGTCGTAGGCTCGGTGGTGCGAGACGTGGCGACCCTCGACCCGCGCTTGAAAGCGACCGCCGCGCCCCAAGGCCGGCCGCTGATTCGCTACCTCGGGTTGGATGCCTTTCGCCTGCTGGCCCAGCGGGCGGGTTGGAGCTTCGATCGAGTGATCGACAGCGTGGCCCACCACGCCGTCACTCTGAAGAAGGCGATTTAGCCGGTTGCCGGCGCCGATCCGGTCAGTGACGCACTGATTCCCGCAGCCGCTGCAAGACATCGCGTGGCACATGCAGGCTGCCGCCTTTGCCGCGGCCGAGTTCCACTCCCGGCTTGGCCTCGCCGTGGAAGTCCGATCCGCCCGTAACCACAAGGCCGTGCGCCTGGGCCACGGCCAGGTACTGCGCAATGCCGGCGGGGGAGTGCTCGCTATGGTAGGCCTCGATTCCTCGAAGCCCCTGCGCGACGAAGTCCGCGATCAGATCCTCAAGCCGCGCGGAGCAACTACCGGCGAGCTTGTAGGGATGCGCCAGCACGGGCAGTCCGCCGGAGGCCGTGATCGTGGCGATGGCTTCGGCAAAGGATGGCTCTCGCCTCGGTACATAGGCACACGCCGACTCGTCGAGGTATTGCTTGAAGGCATCCGGAATGCTCGCCGCGTAGCCCTTCTCGACGAGCACTTTGGCGAAGTGCGGCCTCCCGGTAAGCGTTCGCCCAAGGGCCTGGGCTTCTTCCAGTTTCACCTTGATGCCCAGAGACTGCAGCTTTGCGGCCAGCCGGGCGTTGCGGTAATTGCGGCTCGCCTGGAGGGCATCGAGCCACTGGTGGATCCCAGCCGGCGGCGGCTGATCCAGGAAGTAGCCCAGGACGTGCACGTCCCGGATAGCCGGCTGGCTCTCGCGCTTCAGCCTGGTGCTGATCTCGATGCCGCAGACCAGATCCAGACCCGCGGCTTGCGCGGGTCCACGGGCCAGGTGGTAGCCGTTGAACGTGTCGTGGTCGGTGATGGCCAGCGCTTCCAGGCCCAGGCCCACGGCCTCCTCCACCAGTCGTGCGGGGCGCCAACTGCCGTCGGACTCGTCACTATGAACGTGCAGGTCGATCACGGTTGTAGGGGGTGCGGCATCAGCGATTGGCTGGCTCCACGTCGAATTCAAAAAGCTGCCCGCAAGCGGTGGCTCTCAAGCGGCTGCCTTCCAGCGACCGGCCCTTGGCCGGAAAGAACACCGCGCCGTCCGTGGAATCGCCCGGCTTCAACTTCGTCTCCACGAACGCGATGGCCGAGGCCGCCGCGGCGGCACTCAGCTTGGTAGACACCATGGCGGCCTGAGCCGCCTGGCGCCTCTGCTCATATCCGCTGGTGGACTTGTAGCGGCTCAAGCCGTAGAGGCCGATTTCGTAGGTGGCAACCAGGCGGATTACGTCGGTGCGGCTGGCCTTTTCAAGCAGATTGGTAACCACCGCCTCCGCCCCTTCGGCGCGCAAATCGCGCCCGTCGGGATAGCGGAACGCGAAGTCTTCCGGCCGGACCGTGCAAACCATTTTCGATCCGTTCGAAACGGCAGCCTGGACGATGGTGTACTCGCGCACCTGGCTCGGAAGGTGCGCGTACATGGCGGTCAGGCCGCCGCGGGAGAGGGTCTGGTAGTCCAGCCCGCCGGATTCGAAACGGATCACCTGCGCCGGAGCCGCGAGGCTGGCAACGACGAGAGCAGCGAGGCACCACCAAACACTTCGAGACATCCTATCTCCATCATAGACGTTTGTGTATAATCTCTGAAAAGCACAGGAGCGCGCATGCCCAAGA
This sequence comes from Bryobacteraceae bacterium, assembly GCA_963801345.1. Classification (GTDB taxonomy): domain Bacteria; phylum Acidobacteriota; class Terriglobia; order Bryobacterales; family Bryobacteraceae; genus CAWDER01. Next base: position 3,362 of record CAWDER010000006.1, on the reverse strand, counting down.
TCGACCTGAAGAAAGAACTGAAGCCTCTCTACACGGCCTCCTCCAAGAAGGCGGCTCTCGTCGACATTCCACGGATGAAGTTCCTTATGGTGGACGGTTCCGGCCATCCCGACGGGAACCCGCTCTTCCAGCAGGGCATGGAGGCGCTGTTCGGAGTGGCCTACACCCTCAAGTTCAGCTCCAAGCTCGGCCCCCAGAAGCTCGACTGGACCATGATGCCGCCCGAAGGTGTCTGGTGGGTGGAAGGTTCCGAGTGTTTCGAGAAGGCGGACAAGTCAGCGTGGCGCTGGACCCTCATGATCGCGCAACCGGACGCCGTCACGTCCGCCATGGTCCGCGAGGCCAAGAAAAAGCTGAAGGAGCGGAAGAACCCCGCGCTGGTGGACGAGGTTCGCCTGGAGAGCCTCCCCAAAGAACGCTGTGTCCAGATCCTGCACGTCGGACCGTACTGCGCCGAGCAGCCCGCCATCGAAAAGCTGCTCGCGTTTGCAGCGGAAAACGGCTACAAGGTCGCCGGCAGACACCGCGAGATCTACTTCTCCGACCCGAGGCGAACCAAGCCGGAGAAGCTGAAGACGATCATCCGGTTGCCCGTCTCGAAGCGGGCTTGAATCTCACGCCAAGGCGCAAAGTCGCAAAGAAACGGGAAGGGGTAGGTCTCCAGAACTGCCAGTTTTAGGACAGGAGTCCTGCGCTGCTCAGCCGGTAGTTTGCAGAACCGGGGTTAATTGAGTTCCCGGGCGTGCCGGCGCTTCCGTATGAGAAAGGTCAACGCCAGCCCGACACTCACCAAAGCAAAGGAAGCCGGCTCCGGGACTTCCGAGTTGAAGCCGTCGGCCTGAAGCCAGAAATCGTCAATGGCTGCCCGGAGCGTCACTTCCCCGCCTGTTCCTCCACCGAGATAGAAATCCACCGGGCCGGTCAGCACACTCGTGCCTGAAGCCAGCGCGGCCCAATCGGAGCCCTGCCAATGGTAAATCGTGTACAGGTTACCGGCTCTGGTGAGCCGCAAGCTGCCGGACTGCTCCGATGTCAGGCCATAACAGCCCTCGCCAATCGTCTCGCCAACCTGAGAGCCGATGCAGCCGCTCTGTCCGCCCCCTAAAAGACCTGTAATGGTCCGGATGAGGAAGGAGTCAAGATCGAAAAACAGAAGCCCGATACCCGGCTCGTCCTCATCGGGATCCAGTGAATCCATGTCCGACAGCAAAGTGTAGCTGAACCGGAGATCGAAGTTCCCTGTCACTAACCCGCGCAGCCTGGCCACAGCGCCGCCGTGGCTCGCGGTGAATTCCAAACGCTGGTTGATTTCGGCGAGAGTCGAGCTCCCATCGATCATGGGACTCCACAGCGCCGGGTTCAGCGTATTGTCGCCGAAATCATCGGTTATCAAGATCGGCCCGGCGCTCAGCGGCAGACCTGAAAGAAGAAACAGACACGCTCCCAACAGAGCCTGAACGAATGGTGTTTTCATCGTGTCCACCTAAGTCAGGATTCTCGTTTTCGACTCCTGGCCAGGGGAAAATTATACACCTACTTGCCTCTGTTTCAGACCCTTGGGTCCAAATTGTGAGTCCTAGTACCCCGAGGCACCGCCAAGAGGGACGTCCTGTGGGCGCCATCCATCCTACGCCCAGCGGCTTTCGCTGAAGCCGGTTTCTTCATCCTGCCTCTCCCGAGCGAGCTCGGTAGCCCAGCAAGATGCCAGTTCTGTTGTAGGAAAGCTGAAACGGCCAGTCCTGTTTGTCACCCATCGGGTGTGCAACTCCAGAGCGCCTTCATCGCTCTCAAACCCACATGAATAAGTGCGCCGGAGACCCTCAAGAAGTTATCAGTAAGTGTTCAAAAATGGAAATGTGGGTTCAAACCTTTGCGTCTTTGCGCCTTTGCGTGAGAGGCCCACTTATTCCGTCAACAGAAACTGCTCGTATTTCCCGGCGCTGGTGACGTAGACGCTCACGTTCAGCGTCTTCTTCCGGAATTGTGCCCGGTAGCTTCGGTGGGTCATGCCGCCGCGCTGGCTTTCGGTTCCGGCCGTGACCGATTGCAGGGGGCCCAGCCGGCCGAGCGAGGCCTTCGAGTCGCGCAGCGCCAGGTCGCTGAAGTAGGAATTGGCGTTGTCCGTGAACAGCGAGCGGTCGATCCGGCCCTGCCGCAAACCTTCCAGGATCGTCTGCACTTCCGCGGTGGTCTTGCTGGCGGCAGCCGGAGCGGCGCCGAACGCCAGTTCGACGATCTGCTGCGAAAGCGGGGTGACCACGCTGACGCAATCCTGGTTTGAGACCACGATCACCGCGCCATTGCGCGAGGGTATCACGGTGTTGGACGCGAGGAACCCGGACACTTCGCCGGTGTGGGTGAAGGCCGGCGCCCCGGCCGCCTCGCGCAGCATCAGGCCGAGCGCGTAGCGCGTCGCGCCGCCGCCGGAAAGGCGAACCTCGCGCGTGAACTCCTCGTAGGATTTCGCGGAGAGGATCTTCTTCTGAAGGAAGGCGATGTCCCAGCGCGCCAGGTCCGAGGGCGTCATCGACAGTTCGCCCGCGCCGAAGTACCAGCCCTCCGCCTCGCGCCTGGCAGGCCGCGGCGGGCCCAGGGCGTAGCGCGTGTAGGCGAGCGCGTCGTCGGGGCCGGCGCTGGTGAACGGCCCGGCGGATTGCATATCGAGCGGCGCGAAGATCTTCTCCTTCAGAAACGCCATCAGCGGCCGTCCGGAGACCTTCTCGAATACGGAGGCTGCGATCACGAAGTTCGTGTTGCTGTACTGCCAGCGCGTGCCGGGCTCGAAGTTCAGCGGCTTCCGGGCCCACCCGTCGAGGATCTGGCGCGGAGTGACGGGCTTCAACCACGCGGGAATGATGTAGTCCTGCGGCGCGTAATCTTCATAGCCGGAGGTGTGCGAGAGCAGTTGCCGCAGCGAGATGTCGCCGGCCCGCGTGAGCTCCGGGAAGTACTTCGCCACCTTGTCGTCGAGCGAAAGCTTGCCCTCTTCCTGGAGCAGCAGCAGCGCGGCCGCCGTGAACTGCTTCGATATGGAGCCGATGGCGTAGCGCGTGTTGACGTCCGCCGCCCGGCGCGGCGAAAGGCCGGCATTCCCGATCGCCTTGGCATAGGCCAGCTTGCCGTCAAGAACCACGGCCACCGAAACGCTCGGCACGCCGCTCTTTCTGACGGCGGCCTGAACGGCGCCGGTGAGCCGCGCATCCAGGGTGGAAGAAGGCTGGGCAACCAGCGCCAGCGCGCAAAGCAACAATGCAGTCAGACAACGGCGGATCATAGGCGTCTCCGGAAGAATCAGTATAATCCGTTTGAATCTCAAGCAAAGACGCCAAGACGCAAAGGTTTTCATGTATTTCTTTGCGTCT
>CAWDER010000005.1:0-197068 GCA_963801345.1 Bryobacteraceae bacterium | reverse complement strand
CGATGCCGAAGAAATTCGGCGATTGGACGATCACCACCGCGACGTCGTCGTCCAGCCTGCTGCGCAGATCCGCCAAGTCCAGCTTTCCGGAGTCCCGATCGTAGGCCACCTCGTCGACCGGCATCCCCTGGTTCTTAACGCAGGTCGAGAGCACCTCGCGATACTCGGGATGCAGAGTCCTGGCGACCAGCACCCGGCTGCGGCCGGTGATGCGGGCGGCCATCATGGCGGCTTCGGGAACCGCGGTCGATCCGCAATAGACGGAGGCGTTCGCCACTTCCATCCCCGTCAACTGGCAGATCATCGTCTGGAATTCGAAGATGCTGGTCAGTATCCCCTGCGAGATCTCCGCCTGGTAGGGCGTGTACGAGGTGAGAAACTCCCCGCGCGAGACCACCGCATCCACTAACACCGGCCTGTAATGACGGTAGACGCCGGCCCCTAGAAACGAAGCGTAGCCGCCGGCGTTCTCGGCGCCCCGGGCGCGAAAGTAATCCAGAATTTCGTACTCGGACTTGCCTGGGCCAAGCGCCAGAGGCTTCTTCAAGCGAACTTCGGGAGGCAGGCTGGCGAATAGATCTTCGAGAGACTCGACGCCGCACGTCTCCAACATCTGGCGGCGCTCATCGGCGGAATTCGGAAGATATCGCAAGTTACTTTTCCGCTCCTGCGTAGGCTTGATACTCGGCGGCCGTCATCAGCTTCTGAACCTCTTCCGGATGGCTCAGCTTGATCCTGGCCAGCCAGCCTTCGCCGTGCGGGTCCTGGTTCATTTTCTCGGGAGCGTCGGCCAGCGCCTCGTTCGCCGCGACAACCTCCCCGGAGACCGGCGAGTAGATGTCCGAAACCGCCTTCACCGACTCGACGGACCCCAGCGACGCGCCGACTACCACTTTGGCGCCGATCTTCGGCGGGTCCACGTAGACAATGTCTCCCAGCTCTTCCTGGGCATGAAACGTGATCCCCACCGTGCCGGTGTCGCCTTCCACCCGTACCCACTCGTGCTCTTTGGTGTAACGAAAGTCTTCTGGATACATGGATTATTTCGCTCGCTTGTAGAATGGTGACTCAATTGTTACAGCCTCGACGGCCTCGCCCCGGATCAGCACCTCGATCCGGCGTCCGGCCGCGGCCACTTCCACGGGCAAATAGCACAAACCGATGTTCTTGTTCAGCGTGGGAGAGGGGCCGCCGCTGGTCACTCGCCCGGCGGGCTTGCCCTCCACCAGCACTTCGTAACCGTCGCGCGCAATTCCCCGCCCTCGCATCTCGAAAGCGGTCAGCTTGCGGGGTACGCCTTCAGCGGCCTGGCGCAACAGCGCGTCACGGCCCAAAAAGTCGCCCTTCTCCATCTTCACGATCCAGTCGAGGCGGGCTTCGAACGGTGTTGTGGAGGCGTCGATCTCGTGGCCGTACAAGGCCATGCCGGCCTCCAGCCGCAAGGTGTTGCGCGCGCCGAGCCCGCATGGCTTGATCCCCAGCGGTTGTCCCGCATCCAGTATCCGGTCCCACACGCCTTCCGCCGCCTCCGGCGCAATGTAGATCTCGAACCCGTCCTCTCCCGTATAGCCGGTCCGTGCGATTCGGGCCGCGTTCCCGCAGACTTCGCCGTCGATGAAGTTGTAGTAGCGGATCGCCGAGAGGTCCACGGAACACAGCGGTTGCAGCGTCGCAATCGCCTGCGGACCCTGCACGGCAATCTGCGCGTAGCGCGGCGAGGCTAGCTCGACCTTGGCGTTCCACCGGTTCGCGCCCCGGATGTGCTCGAAGTCCTTGTCCTGGTTGGACGCGTTGACGCAGAGGAAAAAGTTGTTCGGTCCAACGTGGTGTACCAGGATGTCGTCAACGAAACCGCCGTTGCTATAGAGCAGGCCCGAATACTGAATCTGGCCGGGCTTGAGCCTGGACACGGCGTTGGTGGTGACGAACTCCACCAGTTCCAAGGCCTCGGGCCCGAGGATCTCGATCTCGCCCATGTGGCTGACATCGAAGACTCCCACCCTCCGGCGGACGGCGTGGTGCTCATCGAGAATGCCCGAATATTGTATGGGCATTTCCCAGCCCCCAAAATCCACCATCCGCGCGCCAAGCCGCCGGTGCGCGGAATTAAGGGGCGTGACCTTCAACCGAGCTGCTTCAGACATGAAACCGTAAATCTAGCAGGGCCATCCGTGCGAGTCAAACTCAAGTAGGGCAGCGGTTTCGCCTGCCGCTGGAGTTTCCGCACTTGCAGCAGCCAGGAGCCCTCGGCAGCCGCATGTGGCGTGAACACTCTTGTTTGCCGCAGCGAGACTCGTCTCGCTGCCCGGCGGACCAGGGATGAAGGCCCCTGGGCATTGGTTGCGGCTATGCTGCACCCTAATCGCAATGCCTCACCGCCATTTCCATGTCCCGCCGCAAGTGCTTCGCGCCGAACAGCCACAGCACGCCGGCGGCGACGAATGTCAGCCCCACCACCAGAAACGATTTGTTCCAATCCTGGAACCAGTCGTTCAAGAGGCCGACAATAAACGGTGAAATCACGTCGCCCAGCGCGTGAATCACGAAGATATTGAGCGCGAAACCGATCGCTCGTATGGACGGATGCGTAACGTTGGCCAAAATCGTATTCGTCGGCCCCGTGTTGAAGAACAGGCAGAAACAAGTCAGGAAGATCAACGGCCAGATCCATGGAAAGGGAGAATGCAGCACCGCGAGCAGAATTGGAAAACCGGCCAGCATGGCCGCGCCCGACACCAGAAAATACGAGCCGGAGAAGCGCGCCCGCAACTTGTCGCCGCAAATCCCGCCGAGCAGCGTGCCCGTCAGGCCGGCCACCGCGGTGATCCCGCCGAAGATCACCGTCGAATTCGCCGGCGCCCCCGCCCGGCCTTCCAGGTAGTAAGGCATCCAGAACGAGATGCCGCCGATGGCGAACGTCATGGCGGCCATGCCGAGTGTGCAGTAAACGTAGGATGGCGTCCGCAGCAGAACCAGATAGCTGCGCCAGGCGACCGCCACGGGCTTGGCAGCCTTCCCCCGTCCAGGGTCGCGCATGAAGAAACTCCACAGCCCCAGCACCAGCCCCGGCAGCGTGACCAGAAAGAACGCCCACCGCCAGTTTTCGAGCCGGACCCCAATGATCCCCGCGCCCCATTCGCCGATGCCGGAGTTCACAACCAGGCCGCCCAGCACGTAGCCCAGCGCACTCCCCACCGGAATGGCGATGTAGAACCACGACAGCACCTGTCCGCGCACCTTCACCGGGTACAGGTCCGAGATCATGGCGGGCGCGACCGGCCCGTAGGCCCCCTCGCCGATCCCTACGCAGCACCTCGTCATGAGCAGCACGAGGAACGTGGCCGCCAGCCCCGATGCGCCGCTCGCCAGGCTCCACAAGATCACGCCGATTCCCACCAGCGCCCACCGCGACCGCCGTTCCGCCAACCGGGCGAACACCGGTGCGCTCACCATGTACATCACCATGAACGCCGCCGCCAGCAAACCGAGCAGCGCATCTTCGGGCTTGAATCCGAGCCGGCTCTGGAACCAATGCATCATGGCGCCGAGCGACCCGCCCTCCACCGCGGCGCCCTCCCGGAAGAACGTCTCCTTGATGGGACCGACCACGGCCGCCAGCACGTACCGGTCGATGTAGTTGAACAGGTTGATCAGCAGCAGCAGCGCCAGCGCCGAACGTGCACCGCGATTCGAAGAGGACATTAGGACTTCCCTTATATCACTTTCCTGACAGTTGCGCCACCTCTGCGAGAATGGTTCAGTCGGGCAGGCGCTTTCGCCTGCCCGGAACGGTCCAGTGGGACAGACTCGCCTGCCCGAATGGACGCAGTGGACGAGTTCATCGGAACGCGGGCGTGACTCAGCACGAACGCATCACCGTCACGACCGAGGCAGGGGCCAAACGTGCGCAAGACTGAGATTCGAGTGGAGCGAGTGGATGCGTTCTTCGAGCGCGGGCGTGAACTCGCGAAGAGCTGCATCGGGGCGCTGCCATTCCTTCAGCAGAGTAGTCGCCTTGCGTGCTTCTACTCAAGCAGATCAAAGAAACGCCCACCTCCATCAGCTTGCTTGCGAAGAAGCTAAAGCGGGACAGAAGCGCCGTGACCCGCGACGTCCAGGTTCTGGAGCGTTTCGGTGTCGTCCAGGTCACGGACAAGCCGCTTCCGGGGCACGGCAGGCAGAAGTGGATCACTCCGCTGGCAGGCGAGATCCGGCTTACCGCGGTATTGTAGGCCCTCCTCCGTGTCCTCTGCGCCTCTGTGGTGAGCGAAGATCCGCGTGCTCTTTGCTCAAGGGGTCCAGCTCTGTTTCACCGCTCGCCGACAGCCCGGGTTCCAATTGCTCGTGCGATAGAATGGGATGGAAGCTGCGAGCGGCCAGGCTAGCACAGCTATCATGCAACCGAACGACATCATCGTCAAGGATCCGGACATCCTCGGTGGGACTCCGGTCTTCCGCGGCACGCGAGTTCCGTTCCAGGCCTTATTGGACTACCTGGAAGGCGGGCAGAATCTTGACGAATTTCTGGACGATTTCCCAACCGTGACAAAGGGCGCGGCGGTTGCGGCGCTCGAACTGGCGAAATCGCTCCTTGTCGGCCAATTGGGATGAAAGTCCTGCTTGACGAGTGTATCCCGCGCAGGCTCAAGAACGCATTCCCCGACCTGCTCAGAACACCGGCGGCTGCTTTTCCAGCATCTCGAGATTCGCGGCCGAGGTCGCCAACCGCCCTGTCCCTTCCGCAGATCAACTGGAGTGGTGCTCCCCATCGATTTCGGTCTCCCCAATCCAGCCCCAACTCACCCCTTCCCCAAAACAAATTCCCCTTTGCGCCTCGGTGTGGCCTGTCACACTGGAGGGCAAACAGCGCTCCAGCCTGAACGCCCTGGCCCACGGGCTGCTTGCCCGCTGCACCCTGATGGAAGGGGAATCGCCCGAAGCTCTGGAGGCGCTCCTCAACCAGCATTTGGAGCGCCTGGGGCCAATCGACGGTGTGGAGCTCGGCATGGTGCAGGAGATGGTTGCCGCTTACTGGCGCTTATGCCGCGCCTGGGCCATCGAGACCCGCACCTTTGACAACCAGGTGGCCGCCCAGGCTGCCGGCGACCGGTTGGATCGCATGACCACCGCTTTTTCCGAACTTGCCGCCAAACCTACCTCCGCCCTGTTGCACCGTTACGAAACGCGCCTCCACCTTATGTATCACCGCGCCTTGCAGAGCCTCCTTCTGCTGCGCCTCGCCCGACCAAACGAACCTAGTCCCATTTCCGAACACCCCCCTTTGCGGGGGAGCCTTCAGCCTCCGAGTCCTCTGCGCCTCGGTGGTGAGCGAGAATAGTCCCAGTGGACGACTCCATCTTCATCCGCGGCGGGCGGGTCCATAATCTCAAGAACATCTCCCTCGCCATCCCCCACGACCGCCTCACCGTCGTCACCGGCGTCTCCGGCTCCGGCAAGTCCTCCCTGGTCTTCGACACCATCTACGCCGAGGGCCAGCGCCGCTACGTCGAGTCGCTCTCCTCCTACGCCCGCCAGTTCCTCGAGCGCATGGAGAAGCCCGACGTGGACGAAATCGGCGGCCTCGCGCCGCCCATCGCCATCCGCCAGAAGAACACCACGCGCAACCCGCGCTCCACCGTCGCCACCGCCACCGAGCTCTACGACTACTTCCGCCTGCTCTGGGCGCGCGCCGGGCGCACCTACTGCCCCACTTGCGGCGAACGCGTCGAGCGCGACACCGTCAACCACGTCGCTCTCCGCATGCTGGCCGAACCGCCCGGCTCGCGCTGGTACATTCTCTTCCCCGTACCCGCCGCGCCCACTTCCCAAGCCCTGCGCGACCAGCTCTTCGAACTGCGCAACAAGGGCTTCAACCGCCTCTTCCAACACGGCCGCATGTTCGAGTTCTCGACTCCCGAGTCGCTCCTCGAAATCGATTTCGCGCAGCCGCTCTTCGCCCTGGTGGACCGTATCGTCATGGGCCCCGATCTGCGCCAGCGTCTCGTGGACAGCCTGGAAATCTGCTACCGCCAGTCCGGCGAGGCCGTCTTCGAGCAGGCCGGCGCGGACCCGCCGCGCGCTCTGCGCTTCAACGAGAAGTTCTCCTGCAAGCGCTGCAACCTCGAGTTCGCCGACCCCGAGCCCGGCCTCTTCAGCTTCAACAGCCCCGCCGGCGCCTGCCCGCGCTGCCAGGGGTTCGGCAACACCATCGACTACGACCTCGACCGCGTCGTCCCGGACCGCCTGCTCTCCCTGGAAGACGGCGCCATCGAGCCCTGGACCAAGCCGCTGCACCGCTGGGCCTACCATCAGTTGAAGCAGCACGGCCGCGGCCGCGTGCGCTTCAACGTCCCCTTCTCCGATCTCACCGCCGACGAGCACCGCTTCGTCATGGAGGGCGAGGGCCGCTTCGTGGGCGTGCGGGGCTTCTTCCGCAAGCTGGAGAGCAAGAAGTACAAGGTCCACGTGCGCGTCTTCCTCAGCCGCTACCGTGGCTACACCGAGTGCCCCGAGTGCCACGGCGCGCGCCTGCGCCCGGAGGCCCTCTACGTCCGCGTCGGGGGCCGCGATCTGGGCGCCGTGAGCCGCATGAACATCGCCGAGGCTTGGGACTTCTTCTCCTCCTCGCTCGAATTCACCGCCGAAGAGGAGGCCATCGCCGGCAAGGTCCTCGTCGAAATCCGCCAGCGCCTCAAGTTCCTCAATGATGTCGGCCTCGACTACCTCACCCTCGACCGCCTTTCGTCCACCCTCTCGGGCGGCGAGGCCCAGCGCATCCAGCTTGCCACCTGCCTCGGCTCGCGCCTGGTCGGCGCCTGTTACGTCCTCGATGAGCCCTCCATCGGCCTGCACAGCCGGGACACCGCGCGCCTCATCCGCATCCTGCATGAGCTGCGCGACCTCGGCAACACCATCGTCGTCGTCGAGCACGACGCCGACATCATGCGCGCCGCGGATCACATCGTGGACCTCGGCCCCGGCGCCGGCGAGCTCGGCGGCCGGGTCATCTTCGAAGGCCCCTTCGGCGCTCTGATGAATGACGGCGCGGGCTCGCTCACCGGCCGCTACCTGCGCGGCGAGACGCATGTCTCACCCGTGCTCAAGCGGCGTCTGGTGAACCCCAAGCGTGTCGTCACCTTCCGCGGCGCGCACGTTCACAACCTCAAGGAAATCGACGTCGCCATTCCGCTCGACATGATGGTGGCCATCACCGGCGTCTCCGGCTCGGGGAAGTCCACGCTGGTCCACGACGTCATTCACGCATCCCTGGCGCGCCGCTTCCGCCAGACGCAGGCCGATGAGCTGGATGAAATCCCCGCCCTCTCCGAGAAGCAACCCTGCCGCCGCGTCGAGAAGGCCGAGCTACTGACCGCCGTGGTCCTGGTGGACCAGTCTCCCATCGGCCGCACCCCGCGCTCCAATCCCATCACCTACATCAAGGCGTTCGATTTGATCCGCAATCTGTTTGCGGGCACCAGCGAGGCCATCCGCCTCGGCTTACACGCCCGGCCACTTCTCCTTCAACGTCCCGGGCGGGCGCTGCGAGACCTGCCAGGGCAGCGGCACGGTCACCGTCGAGATGCAGTTCCTCGCCGACGTCGAGCTGATCTGCGAGGAATGCAACGGCACGCGCTTCAAGAGCAGCGTCCTCGATGTCCGTTACCGCGGCCTGAACATTCACGAAGCTCCTGCAACTCACCGTGAAGGAGGCGCTGTCGTTTTTCGCGGACGTGCCCCGGCTGAGCGCGAAGTTACAGGTCCTGGCCGAAGTGGGCTTAGGTTACTTGCGCCTCGGACAATCCGCGACCACGCTCTCGGGCGGCGAGGCGCAACGCGTGAAACTCGCGGGCCACCTGGCCGAAGCCGATTGTAAGAACACGCTGTTCATCTTCGACGAACCTACCACCGGCCTGCACTTCGACGACATCGCGAAGTTACTCGACGCCTTCCGGCGCCTGATCCACAACGGCGCCAGCGTCCTGATCATCGAGCACAACCTGGAAGTGGTCCGCGCCGCCGACTGGGTCATCGACCTGGGCCCCGAAGGCGGCGCCCGCGGCGGCCACATCGTGGCCCAAGGCACCCCCGCCCAAATCGCCGAAGCCCCCGCCTCCTACACCGGCCAGTATCTTCAACTCAATCGGAACTAACATGCTTCCTATCGGAATACTCATACTGTGGTCGTTGACGGCTCCTGCCGTCTCGCCGGACAGCGCCTTTGCCCGGGAACTCTATAAGGAGCTCGTTGAGATCGACACGAGCCCTGCCCGGGGCTGCACCAAGGCCGCTGAGGCCATGGCTCGCCCGCCTCCGCAAAGCCGGCTTTTCGGACTCCGACGCGCTGCTCGCCGGTCCTCGCCCGGAGAAACAGAACCTCGTCGTGCGCCTGCGTGGGCGCGGACAGGCCAAGCCCATCCTCCTAATCGCGCACCTGGACGTCGTCGACGCGCCCAAGGAAGGCTGGGCCGCCGGGCTCGACCCGTTCCGCTTGACCGAACGCGACGGCTTCTTCTACGGGCGCGGGACTCTCGACGTCAAGAACGCCGTGCGGCGCTCGTCGCGAATCTCATACGCCTCCGCACCGAGAACTTCGTTCCCGATCGCGACATCATCGTCGCCCTCACCGCCGACGAGGAAACCGGAAACTCCAACGGCGTCTACTGGCTTCTGGCGAACCGCCGCGAATTGGTGGATGCCGCTTACTGCTTGAACCTGGACGCGGGCGGCGGGCAGATCGAGAAGGGACGGCGCGTCGCGCTGACTGTCCAGACCAGCCAGAAGACCAACCTCAGCTTTCGCGCGGAAACCAAAGCCCTGGGGGGCCACAGTTCCCTTCCCGAGAAGAACAACGCGATCTATCGCCTCGCCGCGGGCCTCGCGCGGCTCTCCCAGCAGGACTTTCCATTCCGCTTCAACGAATCCACACGCACCTATTTTCAGCGCATGGCCGCCGTTCAGAGCGGCGCCGTCGCGGCGGACATGCTCGCCGTCGCCAAGGACCCGCCGGACCTCGCCGCCGCCCAGCGCCTCGCCGACGGTTCGCCGTACTACAACAGCATCCTGCGCACCACTTGTGTCGCCACGCGTCTGGAAGGCGGGCATGCCGACAATGCCCTTCCCCAGATGGCGCGCGCCGTCATCAACTGCCGCATCTTCCCGGGTGACACCATCCAGTTCGTTCGCACCACTCTCGCCGGGATACTGGCGGACCCGGAGATCGCGCTGACCTCCGCGGGCGCCGGCCAGCCGAGCCCCGCGTCTCCGCTATTGCCCGAGGTGATGGGCCCCATCGAGCGCCTGAGCAACCAGATGTGGCCCGGCCTGCCCGTACTCCCCGTCATGGACCCCTGGGCCGGCGACTCCGCCCCCGTGCGCCGCGCCGGAATCCCGACCTTCGGTGTCTCCGGCACGTTCAGCGACGAGCTCGGCAACGCCCACGGCGCCAACGAGCGCCTCGGCGTCGTCGAGTTCGACCAAAGCGTCGACTTCCTCTACCGCCTCCTGAAATCCCTGACCGTCGGCGACGGGAGAGCACAGTGATGACCTTGGCACGGGCTCTTATTTCTTGGCTACTTCTGTTCGTCGTCGCATTCGCGAACGGAGCGTTTCGCGAGTTTTTTTACACGGCCTACCTTGGCGAACACCGCGCCAATCAGGTGTCCTGCGGCACCGGCATCGTGCTGATCGGGTTGGCTGTGTGGCTGCTGAGCCGGCGCTGGCGGTTCCTCTCGCGCGCCCAGGCGTGGAGAACCGGCTGGCTTTGGCTCGCCTTGACCGTGGCCTGGGAGTTTGTCTTTGGCCTCTTTGTGAGGGGCCTTCCGTGGGATCGGGTCCTGCGTGAGTACGCGTTCTGGCAAGGCCGGCTCTGGACCCTGGTGCTGGTGGCCATCCTTGTGCTCCCGGCGTTGGTACATACCCTGGACCGTTCCCGCCGCCACGGCGCGGCGTGATCCCGGGCGGCGGCACGAAACACCTTTTAACCCCAAAGGACTGCCCGGGACCTGTAATCTTCATCTGCCCCTGAGCGTCTCAACACGAAGTACGTTTTTTCTTTTGCAAAGGAGAATATTCAGTGAAAACTCAGGTAGTGTTGATGATTTCCCTCTTGGCGCTGTTCGCCGTTACGGCCGTGGCGGCGGATGTCAGCGGCAAGTGGGTTGCGCAGATCCCTGGGCGCGACGGTACGCCTCAGGAACAGTCGTTTACGTTCAAGGTCAGCGGTGGCACGGTGACTGGCACCATTACCTCTCAACGGGGAGACCAGGAAATCTCGGAAGGCAAGATCGCCGGCGATGACCTTAGCTTCGCCGTAATCCGAAAATTCAACGACATGGAGATGCGCTCCAACTACAAGGGCAAGGTCTCCGGCAACGAGATCAAGTTCATTATGGAGCGGGTGATGCCGGCCGGCGGTGGATTCGGCGGTGGCGGCGGCGGGACGCCCAAGCCAACCGAGTTTACGGCGAAGAGAGCTTCCTAGCCTCGGCACGCCTCTGCTGCAGCTTTGCGCCGGGACCGGCTTTCCGCCAAAGGCGGGAAGCGGTCCCGGCTTCTGCCAATACCCCATAACCACAGGTTCGGCGTACACTGTCTACCTGGAGGTCAAACATGGCTCAGGTGACAAGACGCGACTTCTTGAAAACTGCCGCGGCGGCCGGCGTGGCGGCGGGAACCGGCGGTTTGGCGGCGCCCGCACGGGCGGCCAAGCGATCGGCCACCGACTTGGTGACGCTGGGCAAATCGGGGGTCCAGGTTACCCGGCTGGCTTTCGGCACCGGCACCTTCGCCGGCAAGACCTACCGCGAACTCGGCCAGGAGCAGTTCACCCGGATGGCGCGCCACGCCTATGACCGCGGCATCCGCTGGTTTGAGACCGCCGACGGCTACGACCAGATGCACGAGTTTCTGGCCGTCGCGCTCAAGGGTATTCCGCGCGATTCCTACAAGCTGAGCTCCAAGATCCGGCTGCGGGCGGGCGGAGAAGAACCGCGTGCCATCATCGATCGTGTCCGCCGGGAGCTTGCCACCGAGTACCTCGACATTCTGCTGATTCACGGGGTCAGAACCGCAACCTGGGCCGAAGAGCAGAAGCAGCTTCGGGACGCGCTCTCCGAGGCCAAATCCAAGAAGATCATCCGGGCTCTCGGCGTCTCAAACCACGGGCTGCTTCCGCTGCGCGCCCACGTGGGAAACAACTGGCTGGACGTGGCCCTGGTGCGCGTCAACCACGACGGAACCCGCATGGACGCGCTCGACAGCAACTCGTCCGAAAACGGCAATGTCGAAGAGGTGGTATCCCTGCTCAAGAAAGTCCACGCTCAGGGAACTGGTGTCCTCGGCATGAAGCTCGTCGGCGAGGGCCGCTTCACCAAGCCGGAGGACCGGGAGGCTTCGCTGAAGTTCGTCCTGAACCTTGGCACGGTGGACGCGGTCACCATCGGTTACAGGTCCACCGCCGAGATCGACGAGGCCATCGAGCGCATCAACCGAAACCTGAACGCCTGACTGGCGCAGCGCCGGCCCTCAGAACGCCGGCTGGACGTCCCCCTGAGAATCCTGCCAGTGAGGCGCCCAGGAAAGTGCCACCAGACGCACCGTAATGTTGGTCTTCTTCGGCTTCACGGTTACGGTGTCGAAGGTCTCGGTCGCCGGGCTCACCGCCGACTCGAGCGCCTGCGTCTCCGCCGCAAACTGAGACTCCAGATCCGCAAGTTGCTGCCGCAGCGCCTCGACCGTCTCGGCCGCGCGGGCAACATCCTGGGCTTCCTTCCATGTGCGGCTCCCGGCGCGGGCCGCGGTGGCCGCCCGCCCCATGGTGGCGGTGCTCACCGCCTTCCTGCCCAGGAAAGCGCCCAGTAGCGTTGCGCCAATGGAAATCGCGGCCTGCACCTTCTGTTGGCTGGACTGCTCCTTCTCCCGTTCGGTGGCCTGCTCGGCGCGGCGAATTCTCTCCTCGAGCGCGGCCATCTTTGGCGCATAGGCTTTTCGCAACTTCTCCACGCTGTCGTCGCGCTTCTCCCGTCCAGCCTGCTGCAGCCGCACGCGGAAGTCGCGCTCGGACTCTCCCGGCCGTGACGTCTCGCCCAAGCTCGCGCTTTTGAAAAGCTCCAGCGTCTGGCTGCCATACAGCCACTGAATCAGGTCGCGGTTCCAGGCAGCGTAGCTCTTGGCTTTGGCAGCCTCGGCGGGCAGCGATCCGAACAGCGCCTCCGCGGCGGGCTCCGGCTCCAATTCATCGAGTCCGAACGCCGCCTCCGTGCCGTTCTGCCAGTCCACGGCAACCACCCCCGCCTCGACCGCGGTCAACAAGATCAGATCGCGAGAGGAGTCCACCTGCGCTTTGGCTTCGACGAAACGAACCTGCGCGGAGCCGAGCAGCATCGGCTGGTACAACAACGTCGCACCGGCCGGGCGCGTGCCCCGTACCGGCACGAAATGCTGCACGACTTCGGGAGGCAGGACTGGCCGCGGTGCCGCCTTAGCGGACGCCTTTGCGGCCGGCGCGGCAGAGGCGGCCGCGGGCGAAGCCGCAACCGTCTTGCTCCGTGATCCCATCAGCGTCTTGATTTGCGTCCGGGTCAGCGGCCCGCGCAGGTACGACATCACCCAGCGCGTCTCGAACACCACCGGCGCGTCTTCGTGAACGTTGTGCATCAGGAACACGCGGTTGCTGAGCTGCGAGAGAATCCGTTCCATTCGCTGGCGGTCCACGCCCCCGCCGGCTGCGCTCTCCAGTCCATCCAGCACGCGGTTGCGATCGCGCTCAGTCTGCAGGCGCCCGATGAACCAAGTCCCCGCGTTGGCCAGGCCCTTGTAGTCCAGGTCCACCGGGTTCTGCGTCGCCAGCACGATGCCAACGCCGAAAGCTCGGGCCTGCTTCAGAAGTGTCAGCAGAGGCTGCTTGGACGGCGGATTGGCCACCGGTGGAAAGTAGCCGAAGATCTCGTCCATGTAAAGGATGGCGCGCAAACTCGTCGTCCCGGACTGCATGCGCATCCAGCCCAACATTTGGTTGAGCAGCAGCGAGACGAAGAACATGCGCTCGGTGTCGCCCAGGTGCGCGATGGAGAAGATCGAGACGCGCGGCTTCCCCTGCGGCGTGTACAGCAGGCTGGCAATGTCCAGAGGCTCGCCCTCCAGCCACGCCTCAAAACCCGGCGAGGCCAGCAGGTTGTTCAGCGCCATCGACAACTCAAACCGCTCCTTGGCCGGGTAGAAGGCCTCCAGATCGAGCACGCCGATGCGCGCGACCGGCGGGGATTGCACCGCTTGGATCAAGCCTCCCAGGTCGAGATCGCGCCCTTGCTTCCAGGCGTCGCTGAGGATCGTGGCGAGCAGGATGTGCTCCCGGCTCCGGACCGGGTCCGCCTCGATGCCGAGCAATCCCAGCAGCGCGGTGGTGGTGCCGTTTACGCGCTCGCGCAGCAACTCCGGATCTTCGACGATCGCCGCTCCCGGTGCGGAAAACGACTTCAGAATCGAGACCGGCAACCCGGCAGTGCTGCCCGGCGTGTACACCGCGAAGTCCGCCGCGTCACGCAGCCGCTGGATGCGACTCGCGTCCTGCCCCCAGGCGGCGAGCCCGTTCTTCCAGAGCTCCGCCTGCTGGCGGGCGTACTCCTCGGACGAGATTCCTTTGGTCCGCGCGTCGTCCTCGTTGATCCAGGGGAGAAAGGCCTCCGCGGACAGCTCCGGAAAGGTCAGCAGCAGGTTGGAGATGTCGCCCTTGGGGTCGATGACCAACGCCGGAACCCCATCGATGGCGGCCTCCTCCAGCAGCGCGAGGCACAAGCCGGTCTTCCCGCTGCCCGTCATGCCGAAGCACACCGCGTGGGTGACCAGGTCCTTGGAATCGTAAAGGATGAGTCCGTCCCCGGGCTTTCCGCTGACCGGATCGTAAGGACGGCCCAAGTAGAACGCGCCTAGTTTTTCATAGTCGGGCATAATATGTCTGCAAGTATACCCACAGGATAACCCCGCGGTTGAGAACCCCGCGGTTGAGAAGCCTGACTTGAAGCTGCTCGGGTGTATACTCTCTTCGAGCTGCAACTTCAGGACGGAGACGCCGGCGAAGGGAGGATTCGGAAAACCATGGAGCGACTTCCAATCGCGCTCGCCGTCGTGCTGGCCTTCAGCCTGGCCTGCTCCACACAGCCCCGCAAGAAGAGCGAGGCCAAGAAGGAATCGGCCATCGCGCGGCAGGCTGACACCCGAAGAATCGCCGATCTCATCGACATCAACACCGCTACGGCCGGCCAACTCAAGGCGATTCCCGGCATCGGCGACGCCTACTCAGCCAGGATTATCCAGGGCCGTCCCTACAGGGCCAAGAACGAATTGGCACAGAAGAACATCTTGCCCCAGAGCGTCTACGACAAGATCAAAGATCTGATCGTCGCCAGGCAGAAATGACCCGCACCGCATTCGCCCTCCGGGCGTTCGCCGTGCGTGCTACTTCGAAGCGATCTACGCCGCCTCCGCCGCCCCCAAACCTGGCGACGGATTGGAGCTATGCTCGTTCAGAGGACACCATGGGAAAATCCGATCCACGCGCGGCTGGGCGCGTCCAACTGACACGGCGGTACTTCAACCAACTGGGCGGCGCAACTGCAGTGGCCTGGAGCGCGTCTCCACTCGAGGCGGCGGACGTCACCGTCGACCGTCTCTTGTACGAGGCCACCGCAAAACTGGAGTACCTGACTCCCTTGGACCGCGCCTTCATCTTGGACAAGGGCAAGGCAGGCGTAGCCAAACTCCCGCCGGAGAAGCTGCGCGAAATCGGTCTCCTCCCCGAAACCTGGACCCTCGACGTGGTCCCGGACCCCGCCAGCAACAGCAGTGTGGATAGACCCCTCTCGCGGACGCTGGGAAATCAACTGGACTGGGCCGGCCTGATGCGGCTCGCGGAGAAGTCCGCGGTCCGCTTCCTGAGTGTCACCACCTGCACCAATGGCGCCGATCCCTACCATATGAGCCTGTGGGAGGGAGTCCCCTTACGTGAAATCATCTGGCTGACCCAGCCTAAATCCAGTATTCGCCGGGTCTATTATCAGAGCTATCACCCCGACAACTTGCCGGCCTTTCAGGCCTCCCTGTCGCTGGCCCAGATCCTGGAAGCCCCGCCGGGGCAGATGCCCGTGATCCTCGCCTACAAGATGAATGGCCAGGATATCCCCGCTTCCCACGGAGGTCCGGTGCGAGTAATCGTTCCGGGCTCCTACGGCAGTAAGTCCATCAAGTGGGTCCAGCGCGTCGTCCTGACCAACGACTACAAACTCAACGATTCGGACGCGGAGCTGAATAACGATACCGAATGCCCGATGAAGACCCAGGCGAGGTTCCTGAATGCCCCGAGCGAGATCCCGGCGGAGAGGCTAACTGCTTTGGCCGGCAGAGCGCAGGTCGGCATGTCGGGGCTCAGTAAGGTTCAGTACTGCGTGCATCTTCAAGGAGACCCATGGCCGGTGGACGACCCGTATTGGACCAGGGCCGATTGGAAGGACGCTTCCATCATGCCGCCGCCTGTCAACTGGGGTGGAGGGCTGCCGGGTGGGAAGTTGCCCGCCAACATGGGCCAGTTCGATCCGGCAAAGGGCACGCCCCTCCAATGGCCCCTGCGCTTCACGATTGTCCACTGGGCCGCTTTGCTCCCCGGCTTGCCCGCGGGCAGTTATGACTTGTGCTGCCGCACCGTCGACGCCAACGGCATCGCGCAGCCCATGCCTCGCCCCCCCTTGCCGAGGACCGGCGCCAACGCCATCCACCGCGTCACCCTGATTGTGAAAGCCTGACACAGTGGGACAGGTGGTTTCGCCTGTCCTCTCCCCGGCCTTTCGAGTACAATTCGGGCATGCATAGACGCAACCTGCTCGCATGTCTGGCCGCGGCGCCGCTCACTGCTCGCGCGGCCTTTCAAGACCGCGCATCGGCTCGCGTCACCGTGCGGGACCTCGAGATCTTCAGCGTAAAGGTGAATCGCAGGGGCAACTGGATCCTGGTGCGTCTTCAAACCAGCGCCGGCGTCACCGGCATCGGCGATGCTTCCCACGGCACCCAGGATCAGGCCACCATCGGTTTCCTAAAGCAGTTCTTCGAGTTGCTCAAGGGACGTTCCGTCTTCGAGATCGAGAGCCTGCGCCAGGCGCTGGCGCCGCGGATAGCGGCGAGCCGCGGCACATCGGCGCCGGTGGCGTGGAGCGCCCTCGAACAGTGCTTGTGGGACATCCAAGGCAAACTCGCCGGGCTGCCCGTGTGCGAACTGCTGGGCGGACGGCTCCGGTCCCGCGTTCGAAACTACGCCAACATCAACCGGTCGGTGGAAGACCGCACGCCCGCGGGCTTTGCCCGGATGGCGGAAGCCGCCGCGAAGGACGGCTTCGACGCGGTGAAACTCGCGCCCTTCGACGGCATGCCCGCCAGGCTATCGGATCCGGACCAGATCGAGAAGTTCACCGCCGGCGGAATCGACTGCGCACGGGCGGTGCGCGACGCCATAGGGCCGCGGCGCGACCTGCTCGTCGACGCCCATAGCCGCTTCGACCTCAAGCGGGGGCTGGCGCTGGCCCAACGTTTCGAGCCCCTCAATCTGTTCTGGCTAGAGGAGGTGACGCCCGCCGCGCCGGTCGAGGATCTGGCCGCCATAAACCTTGCCGCGAAGATGCCGACCGCCGGAGGAGAGAGTCTCTATGGGGTCAAGGGCTTCTATCCGTACGTCAAGGCGGGCGCGGTCGATATCCTCATGCCGGACATCAAGTACTGCGGCGGCGTGCTCGAGTTGAAGAAGATCGCGGCCCTGGCAGAGGGAGCCGGAATGCCGGTGGCGCCTCACGGCCCCGCCAGCCCGGTCGGTAACCTGGCAGCCGCTCACGTCGCAGCCGGCATGCCGAACTTCCACATCCTCGAGTTCGCCTACGGAGAGGTTCCCTGGCGCGCCGAACTGGTCGAGCCACCCGAAAGGCTGGACCAGGGGCTCCTCGAAGTGCCCTCCCGTCCGGGCTTCGGGATTGAACTGAACGCGAAAACGCTACTGGCGCATCGGGCGGACTGAAGCACCGCGCAGAGTAATTATTTTTCTTTCCAGGAATTCACAACGGTCGTGATCTGCTGGAGCATCGCCGCGCTCGGCGCGTCCGCACCTCCGCGAATTAACTGAAAGCTCGAATAGGGCTGTGGCAAGAACCGTATCGCCCCATAGATATGGCGGGACGGCCCCGCCGCATCCAACGCGGCTTCCTTGTCAAACGTCACCGTACCCGCCTGATTCTCGCAGCGCAGGACCTTTGGCGCAGTATTACCCATCCGGTCCACTGACCCTATGGCGCCCCTCTGCGCGGCGGTCAGTGCGCTGAATCTCCCATCCGAAGGATCGAGGTGTTGCTCGCGTCCGATCGCATCGCAAAATGCAGCCGCGGTCAAAACCGGCAAGGCATTCTGGACCACCGTAGCCATAGGAACCGGGAAAACATGCAGAGTAATCGGATCGTATAGCCCACCGGCGGCCTGCAAATCCACCTGCGGAGGACCGCTTGTCAAGACCGCTTCGCCGCCCAGAATGATGCGGTTCGCGTGCACGCCCGCGGAGAATTCCGAAAACCGAATTGCCGCGGTTCGATTTCTGAATCCGTCATCGGTGCCTGGGGATGGGCTGCCGAACCCATCCGGATACAAAAACTGAAACCGGTTCCGCGGATCTTGATAAGGCCGCCAGCCCTCCGGCGACGATTGCGCCATCGCCAGCCCGGCCCCGAGAATTACGAGAAGAAGTTTCAAAACTTGGCGCCTTCCTACCGCCGCTTACGGATCGCACGGAGTGCCGCAATTCGTTCTCGGGCTTCCGCGATCTCCTGGTCGCCGGCTCCCTCGGCAGCGACTAGTTTCTCGTACTCCCGAATGGCGTCCTCGAACCGCCCCTGCTTCTCCAGGCTGTTGGCGAGTTCTCCGTGCACGGAGTAAAGCCAGACGTCGGAGTCCTCCGGCGTTTGCCCGATTCGCAAGACCTCCCGAAATCCCCGCTCGGCTTCCTTCCATTCGCCGAACCGCACGTGGGCTTTCGCCAGCGCATGCTGGGAATCCCGATCGTTCTTATCCATCCCGACCAGCCTGCGCCAGTAACCCATGGCTTCGCGCCACATGGCGTCAGTAGGCTGCTGATTCTCGGCCGTCAGCGCCCATGCCAGCCGGTCGAGGGCCAGACTGTTTCGAGGAGCACCCGAGACCGCTCTGCGCAGCAGTTCGATCGCTTCCATCCATTGCGCCCGCCCCATAGCCAACTGAGCCAGACCGACGCGAGCCTCGGCGCAGTTGGCGTCCATGCGGAGCGCCTTCTCAAATATCGTGCGGGCTTCCTCTTTGTGTTCCGCCTCGAGCGCGATGAGCCCCAAATAGGCCTGCGCCGCGGCGAACCGCGGATCAGCCTTCAGCGCCAGTTGGAATTCTCGCTCCGCTTCCAACAACGCATCGCCCGAGTCGTCGTGCTCCTCGAAGAGCCCCTGTCCATTCTTAAAATGCCGCAGAGCTTCCGGCGTCTGACCCAAGAGGAGGGCGCACCACAGGAAGCAGAGCAGCTTCATGCAGGCAGTATACCGGGAATCCTCAGCCCTTCGAGGCCCGCCTCGGTTGCGCCCTTCCGCGACCGTCCGCCCGGCCGTCATACAACGAGACGGCGATTCTGACCAGCGCATCGGAGGACATCTCGCCGCTCGCAACCAGGTAGAACATTGCAGCATCGTGCCAGACAACAACCGCGGGGCTGCGCCCGTCGATGTCGTCGGGCTCCGGTTCCGGTCCGAGTTCGTACACGCGCCCCGCACATCCCGCAATTTGCGCGTCGCGCCCGGTGCGGCCGTACGACACATCGAGCGCCAGGCGCCGGGCCTCGTTCTCGCCTCTCCGCGCCTGACTCAACGAGAAGCCACCGTAATGCGCCTCCAGCGTTCGATCGCCAACGGAAAGCTCGCGCAGTTTGTGATCGCGCACGTGGATCCGGATCGACTGAAGCGGGAATCCCGCCGTGTGTTTCGGCACGAGCGGTTGAAATGCCAGCATGGCTCGAGCCGCCTTCCAAGTGGCTGCGGTTTCGAAGTGAGGGTTGCCCGTCATGTGCGTCCACGCTCTGCAGCGGAGCGCAGGATCTCGACCATCTCCGGGTCCCCCAAGTGCAATGGCCAGTTCCAGGGCTGTCTTTTCCGCGAATCCTGGCGCGCCCCTGCCGCTCAGGCCGATGCTGGCGCCTGCATCTGTCAGTCTCCGCACGACATCGACGTGACCGCCGACCGCGGCAAGCATCAAGGCGCTCAGTCCGTACTTCGCCGTGTGATCCAAAGCGGCGCCGCGCTCCACCAGCCACCCCACCACAGGACCATCACCCTTGACTGCCGCAAGCATCAGCGCCGTCTGACCGTGTCCATCCCGCGCATCGATATCGGCCCCAGCCTCTAGGAGAAGCTGAAGCTCATCGATGCAACCACGATGCACGGCGTCTTCCCATTCACGTGTCATGCCGATGAACCAATATAGACCAAGTTGGTTGCTTCGAATAGCGAACGCTAACAAACGGATGCGGCACAGCCCCCGGACTATGGTCCAGCAACTCCCCGCCGTCCGACTCGGCATTGCCCTGTGTCGGTAGGGTCCGCCCAGCCGGAGGGTTTGTCCCCACGCCGCCACGCGGGCAGCCTGCGATCATGCCGGCATCAAGATATAGAATGATCATGAGGGGGTGATTTGTGACAGACAGACAAAATATTGACAGGACGGGAACCGAGCCTGGGCTTCCGAAGGTGAGGATACTGCATCTCTTTTTACTCGGCGCTATGGTGCTCTTGTTCTTGAGCGCGGCGGTGCAGCCCTTTGCCTGGGCGCAAAATCGAGGCGCCACGGGGCCTCAGGGCGCGCCTCGGCCACAGGGCCAGAACCCCAATGGCATGCACATATTTCTTTGGTCGGGTCTCAAGTCCCATGGGGTCGGTCAGCATGATTACCCACAGTTTCTTGCCGACTGGAGCGTTATTCTGACGGAGCGTGGGGCCGTCGTCGATGGCGCCCTGCATTCCCCCAGCAGTGCCGACCTCGAAGACACCGACGTCGTCGTGATCTACAAAGGCGACGCTGGCTACCTGAGCGATACCCAGAAGGCCACTCTCGAGGCGTACGTCAAACGTGGCGGCGGCCTGGTAGTTCTGCATGACTCCGCGTGCGGTCCGGATCCGGCCTATTTTTCGACCCTCGTGGGTGGCGCAAAGAAGCACGGCGAGGTCAACTACACCTTGGAAGCGCCAGTGCACTACACCGTCATGGACAAATCGGACCCCATCATGAAGGACATGTCCGACATCACGATCGACGACGAGGCCTTCTTCCTGATTACCTGGGCGAAGAACCCTGCCATCAAGGTGCTGGCAAATGCGGAGATCGCGGCGACCCCCAGTGCCGGCGCCCACAAAGGCGAAATCGTGCCGCAGATCTGGTCGTACGAACACACCCTCCCCGGTGGTCAGCCGGCTCGAGCGTTCGTGTTCATGCAGGGCCACACCTACGCCAATTTCGCCAATGACCAGATACGGAAGACACTGCTCCGTGGCATCGCCTGGGCCGGCAAGAAGCCCGTCGATGAACTGGTGAGCTACGTGGCGCCCGCCCGTCCGGCCAGGGGAACGCCTCCAGCCAAAAGTCCGCGATAAGCGGCGGGGAGATCTGCTAAGATCGCTGCCATGGTCCGAATCTGTTGCACGCGTGCGCTGATCGCGGCCCTATTCGGCGGATTGTTGTTCGCCGTCAATCCACCGCGTCAACCCGCGCCCAAATTCGTCGCAAAGACGCTCGACGGCGAGAGATTTACGAACGAATCGCTGAAGGGGAAGACCGTTCTGCTGCAGTTCTGGGCGACTTGGTGTTCCTTCTGCCGGCGGGATCAACCCGCCGTCGATGCTCTCGTCCACGACTTTGCCGGCAAGGGCCTCGTCGTACTGGCGGTGGACGTCGCCGAGTCCAGGAGCAAGGTCCAGCAGTACCTGCGGGGTTCACCCCGCGCGTGCAAGATCGTGCTCACCGAAGACACCAACCTCGCGGCCATGTTCGCGCCAACCGCCTTCCCGTTCTATGTGCTCATCGACAAGGATGGAAACCTCGCCGCAACCCAGCGCGGCTCGGGCGGAGAAGACGCCCTGAGGCAGTTGCTCGGGAAGGCTGGCCTCGAAGCCAAGTGAACCGCGTTGCAGGGCAGGCCTTCGCCTTCTGTGGCCTCTGCCGTGCGGGCGCTCATCGACATACCCGTCAGAACCGTGCCGGTTGTGGTGCGCCGGGTCGGCTCGGGGCATCATGCCAAACCAGAGGGTTGCCCCCGCGGCATGGAAAGCCGTACCATCATTTAACCAGCCGGGGACTGGCCCAATACTTCTTGCGCGCCGATTCGAACAAGCAGCCCACGCGGTCGAGTCTTGCCGACGATCTGCGATGGGAACTCCCCCTGAAAAGAAAATAACCATGCCTCGGCCTCCGGCTGTCTCACTCCCACCCCTCGTGGATGCCGTCGAACGAAAGTCCGGCGGATTCGTTTGCGCCCTTGGGTTCGAATCTGAACGTGCTCATGGTCTGGCCGCGCTTTCCACCGTCCTTCTGGGGTTTCGAAGGCATGCTCGAGGCCCTCCCGGAAAGATCCGTCATGCCGCCGCTGAGCCTGATCACAGTCGCGGCGCTCTGTCCGGCCACCTGGCACATCCGGCTCATCGATCGTGCCTTCGAAGAGTTGCGGGATGAAGACCTGCTGTGGGCCGGCCTGGTGATGGTCAGCGCCATGCAAGCGCAACGGGCCGACGCCCGAGTCGTTCTCCGCCGCGCCCGCGCCCTGGGTCGTCGGACCTTTATCGGTGGACCCTGGGCCAGCAGCGAACCGGAGGCCGTGGTGTCGGAGGCGGATCACGTGCTCGTCGGGGAAGCCGAGGACGTTTTCGCGGACATCGCCGCCGCCCTCGAGCAGGGCACTGCACGGAAGTTGTATCGCAGTCGACGCCAAACCCGATATGACGCGGAGCCCGGTGCCGCGCTACGACTTGCTCCGCCTGGACGAGTACACCTCCATGCCGGTGCAATCCTCGCGCGGGTGCCCCTTTCAGTGCGACTTCTGCTCGATCATCACCATGTATGGACGGCGGCCCAGAGTCAAGACTTCGGCTCAACTGCTCGACGAACTCGAGACGCTGCACCGGCTCGGCTGGCGCAAACAGGTGTTCATTGTCGACGACAACTTCGTCGGGGACCAGCGTCAGGCGTTGTTGTCGCTGCGCGAACTGGCCGCCTGGCAGAAACGCCACGGAGTTCCTTTCTCGTTCTACTCCCAGGTTTCGATCGATCTGGCGGACCGCCCCGAATTGCTTGCGGCCATGGTGGAGGCGAATTTCCTTTATGTCTTTATCGGCATCGAGACGCCCTCCGCGGAAGGGCTGAAGGAATGTCACAAGTATCAGAACTTGCGCGGCGACACCTTCAGCCAGATTCAGCGGATACAGCAAGGCGGGCTGTGGGTATTGGGCGGCTTCATCGTCGGTTTCGATTCGGACGATGAGACCATCTTCGAGCGCCAACGGGAGTTCATCGACCGATCTGCCATCGCTTTCGCGATGACCGGCTTTCTGCAGGCCACCCCTACCACCCCGCTGTTTGAACGCTTGAAGCGCGAGGACCGCTTGCTCGAGGACAGCCAGGCCTCCAACTTCAGTCCTCCGAATTTCCGCACCATACTGCCGCTGCCGGTCCTGCTCCAGGGATTAGGCCATTTGTTGGGTGGATTGTACCAGCCGGAGCCCTACTTCCAGCGCGCCTTCCGCTCTTTGGAAGCTTGGCGCCCCGGCGCGGCGCAGCGGCCTCCCCGCGAGCCGTTGGGGTACAAACTGCGCGTGTGGTTCGGATCGCTGTGGACGCAGGGCGTTCGCTCCAACTACCGGCGCCACTATTGGCGATTCCTCTGGCTCATCCTCCGGAACTGGACCCTCCAGCCGGTGAAGCTGTGGCTCGGATTCATGACCCTCTTGTCCGCCCACCATTTCCTGAACTATGCCCCCCAGGTCGCCGACGAACTGGAACAGGAGTGCCGCTCCCAGCAAGGGGACCTGCGCTCCGAGCCGGCCAGCCGCCTCGCGCATGCATTCCAGCCTGGGAAGTAGGTGGGGCAGGCGCTTCCCGCCCGCCATGCGCTTGCCTACTTGAGCGGCACCACGTGTACCGTGCCGTCTCCGTACTTCTTTGCCAGCCCGTCGATGGTGCGGCCGCCGAACTTGCCTGCCATGGCCTCGATGGTCTGTTGATTCGGCAGCGTCTTATCGGCGCCGGCTTTGCTCTCGTCGATATTGCCTCCCACCAGAATGATCAGTTTGTCTGGTTGCAGCCACTTCTTCGCGACGCGCTTGATGTCCGCGACCGTCACCTTGGCGTATTTGGCTTCATAGACGTCGTAATAATCCATGGGCCTCTTGTTGTATTCCAGGCTGGCAAAATTCCTCACGATGGCGCTGATCTCGGGAAACATCGCCGGGAATGCATTGAGCCGCGCCTTCTTTGCCATCGCCAGATCCGCGTCCGACACGTCGCCCGCCCGCATGCCTTCGATCAGATCCAACATGAGCTGCGCGGCGAACACGACGGTAGAGTTCTTCGTCTGGCAGAATGCCCCGAATGTGCCCGGGTATAGTACGCCCCCCGCGAAACTCGAACTGGCCGAGTAAGCCAGCCCGTTGTCCGTCCGCACCACCTTTGTGATGCGCGAGGAAAACGAGCCGCTTCCCAGGATGTAGTTCATCAGGTCGACCGCCGGGTAGTCCGGATCGTCCTGCATGATCCCCAGGTGGCCAATCCGCACGATACCCTGGTTTGGAATGACCTCCGGCTGCACCATGTAGACGCCGGCCTTGGCCACCTGTTGCACGTTGGGAATCGGCGGCACCGCCTTCTCCGCCGTGCGCCATTGCCCGAGCGTCGACTCCAGCTTCCGCATCATCTCAGCCATCTGGAAGTCCCCCGAAACCACCAGGATGGCGTTGTTGGCGCCCCAGTACTTCTTATGCCACCCAATCAGGTCGTCACGCGTGATGCTGTTGACGCCTGCCTCGGTCATCTCGGCCGTGATGGGCGAGTCGTCCCCGTAGACGAGCCGGCTATAAGTCCTGCTCGTGACAAAGGACACGTTCTTATTACGGTTCCGGATCGACGGCAGCGCCAGATCCTTCTCACGCCTGAGCTTGTCTTCGGGGAAAGCGGGATTGATCAGGAGATCCATCCAGATCTTGAGACCTTCATCGAGATTCCGGGTGTGCACGGAAAGGCTGGTAGGCGTGACGGATCCCGCCAGAAAGTCCATACGCTCGTTGATCTGTTCACCGGTCATCGAGGTCGTCCCGCCCGTGCGTATGATGGTGCTGGTGAAGCTCTCCAGCCCCACTTTGTCCTTGGGCTCGAGAAACGGGCCGGTTCGCAGCAGCAGCGAAGCACTGAACCACGGGATATCGTGATCCTCCGCAATATAGACCACCAGGCCGTTGGAAAGCGTCTTCCTGTAGGCCGCCGGTTTCGGAGGCTTGAAATTCAGGGGCTGAAAGACGAACTGTTCCGGGCGCGGACCCTTGGGCGTCTGGACGGCTTTCGTCGCCGGCGCCTGGGCGATGGCCGCGAACGCCACAGCGAGAATCAGCAGGGCCGGAATCAGCGCGACATGGAATGTCTTCTTAAGCATGGTCATATCCTCTCGGCGAAGTGCGGCGGCGCCGCCGCTACTTCTCCCGCTCCAGCACGCCGGTGACGCTGTTGTCCCGGGTAAGATACTTCTTCGCAACCCGCATCAGATCCGCCGGCGTCACGGCCATGCGTTGCTTGTATTGTTCCTCGATGAACTGCCACCGGTAGGTGATTTCCATTCTCTCCAATGCACTGGCGATGTTCGTGCCGGCCAGGCTTCTGAGGTAGGAGGCTTCCGTCGAATTCTTCACCCGCTGGAGCACCGTTTCATCGCACGGGGTGACTTTGGCATCTTCGATGTAGTTCCACAATTCCTTCTCGAGCTGCTCCAGAGGAACGACCGGCTCGTTCTTGAGTTCCTTGGCCGATGCGCGCACCGCGAAGCTGCCGTCATACTCGGAGTTGGAAGCGGAACCGGACACGCTGGTAGCGTGCTCATTGTTCAGTACCAGGTCGAGGTACATTTTCCCGGTCCTGGCGCCCATCACCTGGCCCAGCATGGTAAGCACGGCAACGTCATCGTGCCAGATGGGAGGAATGTGGAACATGATCGCAACGTACGGGTTGGTCGCCGCCCTGCCGAGGACGCGCTTCTCGATATAGGGCGCCTTGAAATCCGGACCGTTCACTCTTCTGTAGTACTCCGGCGAGGGCTCCTCGGTGCGTACGCGTAGCGCTGCCCCCGGTGGGTTCGGGATCGAGCCAAAGTACTTGGTCACCAGAGCCATTGTCGGCGCCACGTCTACGGCGCCCGCAAGAACCAGCACGGCGTTGTCGGGACGGTAGAACTGCTTGCGATAGGCGGTCATCTCTTCCTTGGTGATGCGGCTTACGTCGGACATCCACCCGAGCACGGACCAGGCATAGGGGCTGGCTGCATAAAAAGTGGAGTTGAGCTGCTCGCTGAAGAAGTAGCCTGGGCCGTTCTCGCTCATCCGGCGCTCCTCGGTAATCACGTCGCGTTCCGAGTAGAATTCGCGGAACACCGGGTTCTGCAGCCGGTCGGCCTCCAACGCCAGGAAGAGCTCGACCTTGTTCTTCGGGAGCGTCACATAGTAGTGGGTCATCTCTTTGCCCGTCGAGGCGTTGAGCCCAGTACCGCCCGCTTGCTGGTAGGCGCCCCAGATTTCCTCGCTTACAATCGTCTCCGCCTTCTGTTTGTTGAGCAGACCGGACACCTGCTTCTTCAGCGCCAGGAGCTTCGCCTCGTCGCGCCCCTTAATCTTGGAATCCTCTTTGGCGATTTCGGCTTCCAAGGCATCAACCTGCCGGTTGTACGCAGCGTCCTTTTCGAGCGTTCCGGGTTTGATGCCCATCGTCTGGGTTCCTTTGAACATCATGTGTTCATGGAAGTGCGAGACCCCTGTGATGCCGGGACGTTCGTTCACCGACCCCACGCGAAACGCCAGCATGCACTCCACCAGAGGCGTATTGGGATCGTTTACCATCAGGACCTTGAGCCCGTTCTTAAGCGTGCGCTCGATCACCTTGTCGTTCAGGCTCCGCTGCTGTGCCGGCACCGGCGCCCGCCCGACGAACAGAATCAGCAAAACAATGATCGTCGGCGATACCAATCGTTTTGACAACATTTCCACTTCTCCTCAACTCGTGTCTGTTAGGGATTTGCCCTTCGCACAGGCCCTCTCCCCCACCCAGTGAAACCCGATTTCCGGGTTTTGAGATCAAGGGAGATCAGCATCAAGAAACGTAGCATAAACCCACTCCCCCGCTTCGAGGCTGTCCCCGTTGAAAACGCAGCAGTGAATCAGGGTGAAAAGAGTGCGCCAAAATCAATTCCCTGTAGTAGCCGGGGATCGCAACGCAACTCGCGCGACGATGGTCGCGCAGCCGATCCGGTCTTGGCTACAAACAGGCGAATGGGTCGCGTGCTGAGCGCGCTGCTACAAGTCAATGATGATCACTGGGCAGCGGGCGTCGAGGTAGACCTTTTCGCCGGCGCAAACCGAACAGGCATATTGGTAAATGCCAGCCGCCGCATCCGACTTAACCACCGCTCTAACCACGTGAGCTCCGGCCCTCTTCCTCCCTTTTGAACGGGCGCCTTGAAAAGCAATCGGCGTCGCGCCCGTGAATTCTATTGCGAACGGTCCGTCTTCGCACTTCCACTGAATCACATCCCGCTTATGGGCTCGTGCGGCCGGGTTACTATAGTTGATGACACCGGTTTCGCAGTCAACTTCAATTTCGATGAATATGTTAGCCATGACTTACCTCCATCGGTTGTGCAACTTGTTGTCGAATGCTGTTCCGGGATCACGGAGCGCCTCGCCCTTCGACCAGATCCCGGTAGCGTGGATCCTTGCGCAATTCGACCAGGTCGGAAGCTGCCTGAATAACAGCCATAGAGTATCCGTTCGCGGCAGCAGAAGCCAGCGCCTTCAGCGCCCTGTCACGATCCCCGGCCAGTTCATACACGAGAGCCGATCGAAACAGCACGTTCTCGTCCTTCGGCGAGAGCTCGACCGCCCTCTGAATTTCCTCAAGCGCCTGCCTCTTGTCGCCCTCCGCGATGAGGTAAGAGGCGAGACTGGCTCTGACCACACCATCCTTCGAATTCACCGCAAGTTGCCCTCTTGCCAGTTCGGCGGCCTGTGCGTAGGCGCCCCGGGCCTTGTCCGATAGACCAGGGGTATTGGCATAGGCTTCCGCCAGATTGCCCCAGACCACGTAGGACCGGGCGCCCATCTCAGTTGCCTTTTTCAGCAATGGCACTGCTTCCGAGTAACGCCGCTGAAGAATCCGCAGTGAACCGAAGTTGGAGTAGGCCTGCTGTGTCGGCTCGATGGAGAGCGAACTTTTCAACATCGCCTCTGCTTTGTCGAATTCCTTCTCAAACACATAGATCCCACCCAGACTTGAGTAGGCACGGGCATGATCCGGCTCGCAACGGATCACTTCAAGGAACTGCGCTGCCGCCTCTTTGTACCGCGCACGGTTGTAGTAGAACACTCCGAGATACCAGTAGCCGGGCCAGGAATCGGGCCGCAGCCGGATCGCCCTCTTATAGGTAAACTCCGCATCCTCGATCCGGCTCATCTTCTCGTAAACGTTGGCCAGTTCCCGGTACGCCTCGGCACTGGGCTCCCGATCAATCCCGAGATTCAGCTCTTGGGCGGCCTTTTCGAATTGACCGGTTCCTTTGTAGATCATCCCGCGCGTCACGTACGCACACGCGATGCGGCTGTCGATCTTGATCGCAATTTGGCAATTCGCGAGGGCAACATCCACCCACACCTGTTCACCGGTGCGCTGATACTTGCGCCAATAAGCCTCACCAAGGCGCGCGCGAGCCAGGGCGTAGTTCGGATCCACCAGGATCGCTTCCTTTAGTCCTGCAATTGCCTCGTCAATGTTTCTTGGATCGTCATAGCGCCCCAGGTGGCCCACTGCGCGTATGTAGGCATTGGCGGCAGCCGGCATCTTTGTCTCCCCGGCGTTCAGAGCCTGCCCCACCTCAGGTCTCAATCTCAGGTCCAAAAAAGCGACTGCCTTTTCAAACGCCGCCTGCTGAAGACCAATCAGCTCGTCCGTGCCCGCATCGCAGATCCCGCTTTCGAGCACTTCCAGGGTCCTGGAATCCACGAGGTTGACGGTAAGACGCAGCCGGTCTGCCGATCTAAGTGACGTGCCTGTCAACGCCAGGTTTGCATGAAACACACGACGGGCATCGGCGGCGCTGACCACCTTCTGAGCTCGGACTTCATTGGCCGGCACGACACTCAGTGCACCATGAAACCGTTGCACCTGGCCGAACTTGGCCGTCAGAATATCCATCAGCCCCTCGCCGAGCACCTGGCTCTGCGCATCGGTCCCTGCGCTGCTGAAGGGCAACACCACCAGCCGTATTCGTGCTGGCAGACCGCTTCCACCCAGCCACCGCGGCAGCCGCGCGCGAAATGGCTTCACCGCGAAAAGGCCGAGCAAGACCAATGCCGCTACAACCAACACCGTCCATCTGTCTGGCCGCCGGGTCTTCTTCAGCCGAGGAACGATCGCGGTTTCCGTCGGCTGGACCGCGGCATCCAGGACCGCCGCAGCGTTCGGGGCGCCCCTGAGAGACCGCAAATCGGACGCCAGTTCCTGCATGCTCTGATAGCGGTCCCCGGGAGCTTTCGCGGTGGCACGCATGACCGTCCGCTCCAGAGCATCGGGCAGGTCCGGACATGCCGGCTTCAGGGAAGGCGTCGGCGAATGTAGCAGGCTGTCGAGAACCTCCACCGCATTGGGGCCCCGGAACGGCAACTCACCGGAAATCATCTGGTAGAGCGCCACGCCGAGAGAGAAGATATCCGTTCGGTGATCGAGATCCTGCCCCCGCGCCTGCTCCGGCGACATATAAGCCAGCGTCCCCAGGATCATCCCTTCTTCCGTCGCCTGTGAGAGAGTCCGCGTGAGGTCTTCACCTCCGCTAGACGCCCCCCGGTCAGTCAGCTTCGCCAGTCCGAAGTCCAGCACTTTGACTAATCCGTCATCCGTGACCATCACATTGGACGGTTTCAGATCACGGTGCACAATGCCCGCCGAGTGCGCCTTGGAGAGCGCGTCGGCTATCTGCACCCCGTAGTCCAGGGTCTGGCTCAGACGCAGATCCTTGCACTGGATCATCTCGTGCAGCGTCTTGCCCGCCACATACTCCATGGCTATGAAATGGACGCCGTCCACCTGCTCGATTCCGTAGATAGTAACAATGTTAGGGTGGTTCAGTGCGGAGGCGGCTTTGGCTTCCTGGACAAAGCGTCTCCTTCGCTCGGGATCGGCGACCTTGTCCTCGGGCAGTACCTTCAGGGCCACGAAGCGGTCCAGGTGCGTATCCAGCGCTTTGTATACCACTCCCATCCCGCCCTGGCCGAGCTTCTCCAGAATGCGGTAGTGGGCAAGCGTCCGGCCGACCATGAGGCTATCCCGTTCGCCGAGCTGCCACCAAGGTGATATCGTCTGCCGCCGGGCGGCCCGCCGTGAAATCGCGAATCGCGGCGTTAATCTTCAACAGCACGGTCTCCGCCGAATCTCCCCTGGAGGCGCGGACGATTTCCTCGAGTCGCTCTTCCCCGAACTCCTCGCCGTCAGCAGCCTGGGCTTCCGTCACCCCGTCGCTGTAAAGCAGAAGCAGATCGCCTGCCTCGAGCTGACAACTCCGTTCCTGATAGCCGACTCCCGGCAGGATTCCTAGCACCGGCCCTCCTCCTTCCAGGCGCACGACTGTTCCATCCGCCCGGGCCAGCAGCGGGGGATTGTGGCCCGCATTGCAGTAGGCTAGTTCGCCGCTCCTCAGATTCAGTCGCGAGTAGAAGAATGTGACAAACCGGTTATCCGGACACGTAGCGGCTACGCTGCGGTTCAGCCGCGCCACAAGCGCGGCGGGAGTCGGGAAGGTCTCCGCGATCGCCTGCACCTTGGCCTGCAGCGACGACATCAGCAGTGCCGCCGGCATCCCCTTGCCGGCCACGTCGCCGATGGCCAGCCCGACATGTTCATCCGCGTAGACCAGGTAGTCGTAGTAGTCGCCGCCGACTGTTCGGCAGGGCATGCTGCAGCCCGCCAACTGCACGCCCCGAAGCTCGGGCGCAGTGGCCGGCAGTAGACGCCGCTGGATCTCGGCGGCCTGTTCGAGTTCATGCGCCGTCAACTGCTCGGCCTGCTCGAGTCTCCGCCAGGCGCTCACGCTCAATCCGAATCCCGGCTACGTTCGCCATCACCGTCAACAGGTTCAAATCCTCGACGGCGAAACCGTCGGAAGAGGCTGGCGAATCCAGATACAGCAGGCCGATTACCCGTTCATCGGTCTGGATGGGCACAGCCATGAGACTGTGGATTCCGGGTCCGACGATGCTATCTCTATTCTGAAAGCTGGCATCCAGATCCACATCCTGGATCAGCAGCGACTCTTTTTCCTCCAACACCTTCCTACGGACCGCCGTACTGAGATGGAAATCGGCCCCGCGCAACGCCTGAATCTCCAAGCCGCTCTTCTCGCAGGTGAGGAGCACCCCTCTTTCAGCCCCGGCCGCGTTCAGAGCCAAATCCAGGATGATTCGAAAAAGCTCCGGAAGCGGCCGCCGTAAGGCGAGTTCCCGGCCGGCGTGCAAAAGCGCGGACTCCGGGGTCACCCAGCGTTCCGAGGCCCGCTTGGCCTGCAGTTGAGGTTCACCACCACCATGGAGTCGCTGCGCGAGGGTCGTGATGATCGTGGAGCCGCCAGGCTCCGGCCGGTCCTCGAAAACCACCCTTTTCGCCGCTACGGCCGGGTCGTAGACCAGCACCATCTTGCCTGCAACAATTCGATCGCCGGGCTGAAGACCCTTCTTGCCCGTCAGCCGCACTCCGTTCAGGAAGGTGCCGTTCTTGCTGCCCAAGTCGCGAACCGCCCAGTCGTCGCCTTCCCTCTCCAGGTTCAGATGCTGTCGTGACAGACGGGCGTCCGCGGCACACGAAACTCCGTTGGTCTCAGACCTGCCTACTGACAGACTGGTCCCTTCCAGCCTGAGTATCTTGGTCTGCCCGTCGGAGGTAGTGATCGCCAGATCCCGTTCCATCCATCCACCGCCAGTGCGTATCCGCTAGAAAATGAGACTCCGCGGTTAGTAGGACCTGACGTAGGCGCACGTGGTGGCACCCTTGTCAGCAAGAAGTATACACCCAACATCCGGCTTCCGAACCATTCTGCGTGTCAGATGTCAACCCTCGTGAGAAATGTCCCTTTGGGTTTGCCCCCGTCTCGCCGCTCTGGGCCTGCCCCGAAGCGAAGCCCGGCAAGGAGTTCGAGGCAGAGCGTTAGCCGATCCCAGCCGCCCCATCCTACGGACCTCGGGATGTCGGAATTGTCCCCTGGAGTGAACCCCAAAAGTGAGACAGCGAGTTAAGGGAACAAATACATTGAAGAGGAAGCAGTTTCCCGTTTTCCCGCCTACGGAAGAGGGGGCGCTGGCCCCCTCCTCGCGCACACCGGGGTCGCTCGGGGCGGAAAGGACAACGGAAACGGCTCCAACGGAGGCGGACGGACGTACAATCGATGGTGGGTAGGAAGCCAAATTGGAAATCCCGCGTAAACTCCGGGCAGAGGTGCTAGCATGCCGCACAAGCAGACTGGGCACGTTCTCAGATCTTCCACCGAGGTTTTGACCCGCGGCTTTGATCCGAGCCTCTCCGTGGGGTCGGCCAGACCGGCGGTCTTCCGAAGTTCCACATACGTCTTCTCCAGTCCCGAGGCAGCCGAACGGGCCTTCGCCATAGCGTCGGGAAAGCAGCAACCGGCGGAAGGTGAGCATGTCGAACTGATCTACGCCCGGCTGAATCATCCCAACGCGGAGATTCTGGAGGAGCAGATGGTACCGCTGGAACCCGGAGCAACGGCGGCCGCCGTCTTCAACTCCGGGCTTGCGGCCATCATGACGGCGTTTCTGACCTTCGCCGGCACGGGCGCCAGCCTCGTCTACACGGTCCCTTTATACGGCGGCTCCCAGGCCCTGATCCATGAACTGCTGGAGCCTTTCGGTATCATCTGTACGCCCGTGCCGGCCGGCCACGGAGCGAAATTAGACCACGCCATCCAGGCGGCCGAGAACCTTCGAATTGTCCTCATCGAAACTCCGGCAAACCCTACCATGGTGATGACGGATATCCGCCGTGCCGCACAAGCGGCTGCGACCCGCGGGGACAAACCCTTGGTCATGGTGGATAACACGTTTCTGGGTCCCACCTTCCAGCATCCTCTGATGGCCGGAGCCGATTTGGTGCTCTATTCGGCGACCAAGTATCTCTCCGGGTTCAGCGACCTGATCGCCGGAGCGGCGCTGGCGCGGGATCCCGGGCTGATCCGTCAGATGCGCATGCGCAGGGCCCACTTCGGGAACATCCTCCCGCCGGACGAGTGCTGGCTCCTGGATAGCCGGTTGTCCACCGTGGCGCTTCGCATGAACCGCCAGAGCAAGAACGCCCAACGCATCGCGGAACGCCTGGCGGAGCATCCGAAAGTGCGCAAGATCTATTACCCGACACTCTTCGACGACCCGCAGCAAATCGAGATCCGGCTGGCGCAATGCGAATACCCCGGCGCTATGTTCGCCATGGATCTCCACGGCGGCAAGCCCGCTGCCTTCGACCTCCTCCGCAACCTCCGCATCGCCCGCAACGCGGTCTCCCTGGGCGGCGTGGAGACGCTGGTTTGTCACCCCATGACGACCACGCACTCCAGCCTGTCCCCCGAAGAAATGGCGGCGTCGAAGATCACCGAGGGGCTGGTCCGGGTCTCGGTGGGCATCGAAGACTGGCGGGATTTGCTCGAGGACTTCGCGCAGGCTCTGGAAAAAGTCTGAACCGGCCCGCTCCGGTGGTGAACTGAATCCTGGCCGTCGTGTTCGCCAGCGCGTGAGTGACCATGGCTCTCCAAGTGCCGCCCGATTGCGACCAGGCTATGCCATATAGCGGCTGAGTTCTCTCACGATCGTAAGATCCTTAGCCCCCGGTCGTCATCTGTTGCAGTCCCAGAGCCCGGTTCAGGGAAATTGGCCAGTCTGCCTCCGGTGGGACGACGGCGCAGTCAAACTCCTCGGTCCAGAACTCCCCTCGCGGAAAATCAGCGTAGCCTCTGCCTCGATCCTTCGTCGCCACGCGTCGGATCCTCGCAGGATACAGGGAACGCCATAAAGCCGGCTGCCGGTGCGATTCTGAAGCTGGTGGAAACGCGCAAGGCTATTCTAGAGTCAGAATAGAGTGCGACACAGTATGAAGCCAATCGTCCCTCTGCTGCTCACTGCCATGGCGCTCCTCGCGGCCGAGGACCCCTGGGTACAGGTGCGGGAACTGAAAAGCGGCGCCGAACTGCGGATCTATAAGGTGAATACCAAGCAGCCGTTCGAGGCGAAGTTCGATCGAGCCGGCGAAGAAAGCTTGATCGTGGTCACCAAGACCGGTCAGGTGTCCATCCCCAAGGAGCTGATCGAGCGGATCGACTGCCGCCGGGCGCCCCCGCTCCGGCTGAAGGACACCCGCGTCGACCGGAAGATCGCCCCAAAAAAGGCCGAGACCACGATCGGCACCTTTCCTGGGGTGACGACCTCGGTGAAAACCCGTCTCGACATCCCCTCGAAGCCGGCCTTTGAGAAGATCTACGACCGCACGCCCGAGCGCAAGTAGCCTGGCCCACTGTCCCTACGGCTGGAGCTTCAGCGTGGCCTTTCCGTCCGGACCCGTATAAATCAGCTCGATCGATTCGAGATTCTCGGTCTTCCCCCGGTACTGGAAGAAGATCAGTCCAGCCTGCGGAAGGCTGCGGTCCCCTTCCAGAAGCGAGGCCCTCTGAACCCGCTGTGCCATCGCGCGCTGCACCGCGATCGGGATCTTGACCTCCGCCGGCGGACCGCTGTCCTCACCCCCTCCTCCGCCGCCGCCAAACTTGGTTTTTGACTTCGGCGCGGCTGTCTCCGGCGGCACCCACTCCGGATCTTTGAGGGACCCCACCACCAACCCGTATCGCTGGACGGGCAAGGGCGTCTTCCTCCCGTTGAGGCGCAATCCAAAGTCGTCGAGGGATAGTCTGATCCGCGCGCCCGGGGGACCGAACAACCCCATCTCGATCGCCACGTAGTCTTCCGTGGACAGCGTCCCTTCGAGCGTGGGCACCCAGTGTCCCTTGAACTCGGCCGCCACCGTCACAGTGCCTGCCTGAGCCTGAACCTGATAATCGCCGGGAGCCGCTCTGGGAGGCAGTCCCTTCGCGTCGGTTGGCGCGGTACTACTCGGCGTGTTTTGCCCTGCCACACACAGGCAGATGGCGGCAATCAGTACACCCATCGTCAACGCAGTGGAAAGTCGCATTCCAGCTAAGAAGCTAACATACCCGAGGCTCCGGTTTCCGCCCAGTAGGGCAGGCCCGTGGTGAAAGTCCCTCCGTCGCGGCCTGAATATTTCTGTCACAAAGTACTTTGCAGTGTTCGAAACCTGCCGTATAATTGAGCTTCACTCCCCACAAGGATTGGAACTCCGATTATGTCGATGGGCACTCGCCGGCACCGCCAGCGGCAGGAAGATCTCTGGATCACTCACAACGAGTTGGCTCAGGGTCCTGCGCATCCGTTTTATCAGCGCCTCAACGAACTCCTCGACAGCGAGAAGTTCGATGAGTTCGTAGAGAAGGAGTGCGCGGCGTTCTACGCCGCCAACAACGGCCGGCCGTCGCTGACGCCGGGGATCTACTTCCGTCTGCTGCTGTTGGGCTATTTCGAGGGAATCGACTCGGAGCGCGGGATCGCCTGGCGGGCGGCGGACTCGTTGGGGCTGCGGCGGTTTCTGGGGATCGGGCTGGATGAGAGCACGCCGGATCACTCGACCATCTCTCGGACGCGTCGGCTGATCGACGTGGACACGCACCGGAAGGTGTTCTTCTGGGTGCTGGGCTTGCTGGCGGATCGGGGTCTGCTGAAGGGTAAGCGCATCGGCGTGGATGCCACCACCCTGGAAGCCAATGCGGCGCTCCGCTCGATCATACGCCGGGACAATGGCGAAAGCTACGAGGAGTTTCTGAAAGGGCTGGCCCAGGAGTCTGGGATTGAGACGCCCACGCGGGAAGATCTGGCGCGCGTGGACCGCAAGCGAAAGAAGAAGGGGAGCAACCGAGAGTGGGTCAATCCGCATGACCGCGACGCTCGCATCACCAAGATGAAGGATGGGCGAACCCATCTGGCCCACAAGGCCGAGCATGCGGTGGACATGGAGACGGGAGCGGTGGTGGCGGTGACGCTGCAGGAAGCCCATCTGGGAGACACCACGACGGTGAAGGAAACGCTGGCGGAGGCAGGGGAAACGGTCGCGCAACTGATCGAGCGGGAAGCTGAGACCGCGCCCGCGGAGGCGCCGAAGGTCAATCTGGGGGGCATCGAAGAAGTGGTGGCCGACAAGGGATACCACAGCGGTCCGGTACTGGAAGAGACGAAGGCCGCCGGCGTCCGCACCTACATTCCCGAGAAGAAGCAAACGGGGCAGCGGCATTGGGTGGGTAAGGAAGGGCAGCAGCAAGCCGTCTACGCGAACCGCCAGCGAGTGCAGCGTGCCAAAGGGAAGCAACTTCTCCGCCAGCGCGGAGAACTGATTGAACGAAGCTTCGCGCACTGCTACGACACGGGCGGCATGCGACGGACGCATCTGCGGAAACACTCGAACATCCTGAAGCGGCAGTTGATTCACGTGGGGGCGTTCAACTTGAGCTTGATTCTGCGCAAGTTGGTTGGCGCCGGAACCCCGCGGGAGTGGAAAAACCGCACTCCCCAGCTTGTTCTTCTGCTTTTGTGCCTACTGCAGGCTTGTAGCGGCACGCAGAGGCGCCAATTTTCGGGCTTAGCGTCTTCGGAGCGAAATCCGCGATCAAAAGGCCATGGCCTAACTCGAAAGTGCCGCTCCCGAAATTCGGGGGGTTCTGCCACGGGCTGCTAGGGCCGTGAGCAATTCCTTTTCCATCATGCTTTCGTTGCGCGCAGTTATGTGATGCAGTTGCACCGTTCTCTTTAGAGAACGCAGATCAATTTCGATGTGCCAACGCTTTCCGTAAAGCGCTAGGACTTGTTCCAGGGGGAGGTCCACCGTGGTGAATAGACAGAGCCATTCTTTGGATTTGCCCCGACCGATGCGCACCGCGATCAGGCGTCCTGGGACGAACGCGCCCTCCGGCATCCCGCCTTGCCGTCGCCCGTCCAAGCGGCTGGGTGTCCACCTCACCGGACGCTCTCCCTCCTCGGCAATCGGTCCCCCGGCCAGTTTTTGCGCCCGCTCTGCGGTCAGCCGCACCACCACCGGAAGACCACGCTGGTGCGCTCCCCAAGCAATCGAAAATACTCCGAAATTGCGATCTCCTACGATGATCGAACCGGGCGCGAGAGCGTCCATGGCTTTCTCCGCCAGATGCTGTTCGCTCACGGCCTCGGTCCCGTACATCGGTCCCCAGTGGGGCTCCTCGGCCAGTCCCGTTTCCAACTCAGGCAGCACGACGATCCGCAGCACCGGCCAATGGGCGCGTCCATGCTGGTTTTCTCCAGGTGGGTAGGCTTTACGCAACGATGGGCTGGCTTCCAGTTCCAGCGACGAACCGTCCAGCAGATAGGCTGGACACCCGCCTCCCGGGTTCAACATCTCCCGCAGTCGCAGCGCCAGTTCGGTCATCACTTGCCAGCATAACCGCTTGGGCAGCCTCTGCCGTGCGTGACTGTAACCGCCGGTCCGGCGCGAAATCCGCTTTTGCTGGGCTCGTCCACAGCCGCTCAGCAAGCCATCAGCCGCTCCGGCCAGCAGCGCCTCCACACTGGTTGCCAACGTTCCCTTCGGTTGCAGCCGCTGCCGGATCATCAGCCAGATCACGACTTGCGCCGTGTACACGCTCCGCCGGATCTTCATCTGGGCCTGCTGCTGCAAATATTCCACCACGCCACTCGATATACAGCGCTGGTAAAGCGCAAAAGTGTCCCCGCCTGAATGGTCCATACAACTGAAACATAAACCAGGTCTTATGCTTTGGCCAGACCTAATTTAAGTGGCATTGGCCGGTTCCGCCTGCTCCCCTACCTGAGAACCAAAACCGCCATCTTGCCGTCGGTTTCGATCTTGTCGCCGGTGGCGTTCGCCCCGGAAGTCGGGAACCTTGGGCCGCTCCACCAGCGCCACCGCCTGCACCTTGTCCGCGAACATCAGATCGAACACCACTTTGGCGCGCTCATGATCGATTTGCGAGTCGATCTTATGGATGAACGTCCGGTTCTCGGGCGAGAAGTCGATGCCGGTGTCGTGCGTCGCCGCGCACACCCATACTTCACGGCCCTGAAACTTCTCCGGACGCTGGAAGACGCGCAAGTGGTGGCGCTTGGCGAACGTGTTGTACTGCTTCTGGAACACCAGTTCCGGCGGACGCCCCTCCAGCAGCAAGGTCGACATGGGCGCCTCCTTGTAGCCCCGCTGCTCGGCCACCGCGCGAACGGTCTCCAGGCCGCTCACCGCGTTCAACTCGGCGGACGCCGCCCATCCGGCCTCTTTGAACGCAGCCTCGATCTGCTCCCGCGTGCCGATGTACATCAGGTTGGTCACATCCGAAGGCTTCGCCGGCTTCTCCGCGGTGGTCTGAAACGGAAGCGCATTCACCAGCGCCGCCAGCTCCGCGGCCGGTTCGATCGGCGTCACCTTCTCGATCGGATGATCGTCCGCCAGATCCAGTGCCTTGGTCAGCGAAAGCTCCAACTCCGCGCCCGATTCCAGCGTGATTTCGGTGTCCGCCTTCTGCAATACCCCGCCCTTGATCGCGCCCAGAAAGTTGGCGAAGCCGGCGTACCGCTCGCCCAGCCTCTCCAGACCCTGATCCATCCGCGCGGTCAAGGTTTCAGTTGCCAGAATGCCCTGGATGAGCCCCTCGCCGGTGACCGACTCACGAGCGTTGTCCAGCCCGGCGATCTTCGCGGACAGCGGCAGCTTGCTCCCCTCCGGCAGCGTGACTTCGGTGAACTCCAGCAGCAGTTCCGCCCGCGCATCCGGCTTGGCCGGTGTCGCGGACTTGACCGAACCGGACACCCGAGCGCCCTGCGGAAGGAGCACACGGTCCCCAATCAGAACCGGCGCCACCACCACGGCCGCCACCTTGTCCCCGGCCTGGGCACCGCTGGTGATCTTAGTGTCCATGCGGACGGAAATCGTCGTCCCCGCAGGAATGAGACCCAGCCATTGCCAATGAAATGAAGTAACAACAGGCTGCAATCCAAAGCAAACCTTTAACCACCGCCACCCCCCAGTCTTCACTCCATCGCCGGTCACTCGTATCGCAGCGCTTCGATGGGGTCGAGCATGGCCGCCTTACGTGCGGGATAGTAGCCGAAGGAGATCCCCACCACCGCGGAAAATACCGATGCCAGAACGATGGCGGTAGGACTGATCAGCGTGGACCAGCCGGCGAAGTGCGAGATCAGGCCCGAGGCCCCCAATCCCAGCAGAATCCCGACCGTTCCCCCCAGCACGGAAAGCGTCACCGCCTCCACCAGGAATTGCGACATGATGTCGCGCGCCTTGCCCCCCACAGCCAGGCGCAAGCCGATCTCGCGCGTGCGCTCGGTCACCGAAACCAGCATGATGTTCATGATCCCGATCCCCCCGACGATCAGAGAAACGCTGGCGATGGCCCCCAACAGCAGCGCCATCACTTGTGCGGATCCCTCCTGTGCGTCGAAGACCTCGGACAGGTTGCGCACGGTGAAGTCGTCGTCCTGCCCCGCCTGAATATGGTGGCGCTGCCGCAACAGGGCGCCGATCTCGGTCTGGGCCTCGTCCATCAGGTTCGCGCCGGCGGCCTGCACCATCAGCGCGCCTATCGCACGGGCGTTGGCGTGGCTGGCGCCGGTGACATCCCGCTTGGCTGTCGAAATCGGGATCAGAACCACATCGTCCTGATCCTGCCCGCCGGGAGACTGGCCCTTCGGCGCCAGCACGCCGTCCACCGTGAACGGCACATTCTTAATGCGCATCACCTGGCCTACGGGATCGCTCTCGCCGAACAGGTTACTGGGCGACGGTCGGGCCGAGCAGCGCCACCTTCGCCGCCGAATCCACGTCCTGATCGGTGAACGCGCGGCCCGAGGCCACCGAGAGATCGCGAATGGTCAGGTAGTCCGGAGTGGTCCCCTGGATCGACGTGGCCCAGTTGCTGTTTCCGAACATGAGCTGTGCCCCGCCGCGCACCGTGGGGGCCACCGCGCTGACGGCCGGGCACTCCGCGGCGATGGCCTTGGCGTCGTCCTCGGTGAGCGACTGGCTCGCCCCGCTCCCCAACCGCATGCCGTTGCTTGTCAGGCTGCCCGAGAGAACGATGATGATGTTGCTGCCGATGCTCTGGATCTGCGCCTGGATGCTGGCCGTGGCCCCGCTGCCGATCGCCACCATGGCGATCACCGCCGCCACGCCGATGATGATCCCCAGCATGGTCAGGGCCGAGCGCAGACGGTTGACGCGCAACGCGCGCAACGCAACTCGAATGCTCACCAGGATTTTCATGACGCCACCAATTCCTGCTCGATCTCGATCGGCATCTGGTCGAGCTCTTCCTGCGCCCGCCGCGGCTGGTCGATGCGTACGTCCTTCACTAACCGGCCGTCCTTGAAGTGGATGTTGCGGGTCGCAAAGGCCGCGATGTCGGAGTCGTGGGTCACCACCACGATGGTGATTCCGGACTCCTGGTTCAGCCGCTGGAAAATGGCCATGATCTCCATGCCGGTGCGCGAATCCAGGGCGCCGGTCGGCTCATCCGCCAGGATGATCCGCGGATTGTTGACCAGAGAACGGGCGATCGCCACCCGTTGCTGCTGGCCCCCGGAAAGCTGCGTCGGCTGATGTCCCGCCCAAGCCTCCAACCCCACCGCCGCCAGCGCCTGCATCGCCCTGGTCTTGTGATCGATCGCAATCACGTCGGAATAGACCAGCGGCAGCTCGACGTTCTCGAG
This sequence comes from Bryobacteraceae bacterium, assembly GCA_963801345.1. Classification (GTDB taxonomy): domain Bacteria; phylum Acidobacteriota; class Terriglobia; order Bryobacterales; family Bryobacteraceae; genus CAWDER01. The sequence goes on along the minus strand of CAWDER010000005.1, from coordinate 156,872 downwards.
CGCGCTCGTGCGCGCCAGCAAATTGAACTGCTGGAAAACGAAGCCGATCTTCCGGTTGCGGATCTCGGCGAGCTGGTCGCGGTTGAGTTCGCTCACCCCGATGCCGTCCAGCCGGTAGACTCCCGAGGTCGGCTTGTCGAGACAGCCGAGGATGTTCATCAGCGTCGATTTGCCGGAACCCGACGGGCCCATGATGGCCACGAACTCGCCCGTCTCGATCTCGAGAGAGACCCCCTTGAGGGCGTGTACTACGACGTCCCCCAGGGTGTAGTCCTTGACCATGTGCTGGATTTCAATGATGGCTGGCATGGCTAGAACCTCGGTCCTCGTCCGGGGCCGCCCGGGCCGCGGGGCGCAGGGGTGTCTTTCTTCGAGAAGGAGGCCTCGATCACCTTGTCCCCTTCCTTGAGGCCGCTGCTGGCCACCTCTGTATAGTTGCCATCGCTCAGGCCGAACTGCGCGACAACCGGTTTGGGCTTTCCCTGGTCGTCCATCACCCACACCGTCGTTTCGGCGGATGGGGCGCGCTTCCGGCCGGGGCCGCCTTTCGCAGCAACGGCGACCGTGGCCGCCTGGTCCGCGGGATGGAAGCGCAACGCCGCGTTCGGGATTCTCAACACGTTGTCGTGCCGGGCCACCAGGATCCGGACGTTGGCGGTCATGCCCGGAAACAGTTTCAGGTCCGGATTGCCCACCGTGATCACCACGTCATACGTGACCACGTTCTGTACGTTGATGGGCGCCTGCCGGATCTGCGAGACGCGGCCGCGGAAAACCTGACCGGGATAGGCGTCCACGGTGAACGTCGCGGTCTGGCCCAGGGCCACGCGCCCGACGTCGGCTTCCGAGACGTTGGTGTCCACCTGCATCTTCGTCAGGTCCTGCGCGATCAAGAAGATCGTCGGGGCCTGCAAGCTCGCCGCCACGGTCTGCCCGACGTCGACGTTCCGCGAAACCACCGTCCCGTCCACGGGCGCCAGGATGTAGGTGTGGCTGAGATCCAGTTCCGCCTGCGAAAGCGAGGCTTGCGCCTGTTTGACTTGCGCCTCGGCGCTCGAGAGTTGCGTCCGGGCGACCTCCACGTCCGCCTCGGAAGACAGCACCTTCTGCACCGCGGCCTGCTGCTGCGCCACGACCGCTTCCTGATCCGCCTCGGCCGCGTCGTACACCGCTTGGGCCGTGTCGCGGTCCTGCTGGGCGCTGACTCCGTCCTTGAACAGCTCCAATTGACGGTTCAGTTTGACCTGCGCGTCCTGCAGGTTGACCTTGGACTTGAGCACCAAGGCCTTGGCGTTCGCCACGCCGGCGGTCGAGCTCGCCAGATCCGCCTGCGCCCGCTGCACCGAGGCGTGCCCATTCACCACCGCCGATTTGGCGACGTCCAGAGCTGGCTTTCGCCTGGTCGACCTTGGCCTGGAAAACCTGGGGATCGATGCGGGCCACCAACTGCCCCTTCTTCACCGTGCTGTTGAAGTCGGCGTAGAGCGCCATGATGTTCCCGGAGACTTGCGTCCCCACTTGCACCGTGACCACCGCGTTCGGGCTGCCGGTCGCCGAAATCGTGTAGGCGATGTTGCCCCGGTCCACGGCCGCCGTGCGGTATTCAATGTCGCTGTGGCCCCGCAACAGGGTCCAACCGCCCAGAACCGCGAACCCCGTGACCACCCCCATCCAGATGAATGCTTTACGCTGCGGGAGTTTCATAGCTGCTCCAGTCTCTATATATACCGATGCCAAGCGGGTATAAGAGGTTAGCGGCTTTACAAAGTCTTTACAAATCAGCTGGGTGGGGCGGGCGCTTCCGGCTGCCACCGTTCAGCGCACCTTCTGACAATTGCGGGCCGGAAACGACAGAAGCAAACCGAGCCGCGCGCGTCAGCAAGAGGTGGGCTACCCAGCATATGGGGCGGACGCCCTCGTCTGCGGCTGGCCGGACTGGTTTTCCAATCGCACCCGAAGCCGGCCAGGGCGTTGGCTCGCGGGCCAGGCAACCCGCCCGACGCGCCAGCGGAGAACCGTCGCTAATAGAGCTTTACCAGATCCACGCGGCGGTTCTTCTGTCGACCGGCTTCGTCTTGGTTTTCCGCGATCGGGCGGGTATCGCCGAAACCGGCCGGGACGAGGCGCGCTCCAGCCACGCCATGCGCCGACAGCCACGCGATCACCGACTGAGCGCGGTCACGCGACAGCGCGAGGTTGGTAGGCTGGGTGCCGACGTTGTCGGTGTGGCCCGCAACTACCATTGCCCATGACGAATTCGCCTGAAGGAGTTTGACCACCTCATTCAACGCGGGCTCCGAGTCGGGGCGGATCGTGGATTTGCCGGTGTCGAAGTTGATTCCGTACACGCTCACGCGCCCGGACTGGTTGATCTGCTGGGCCCAGCCGTCGGCGTTGGCGGTCATCACCTGCTCCATTGGCTTCTGCTTGACGGAGGTCAACTCGTAGGCGTCCGAAACCACGTAGAGTTTCACCCACTGGAGGCCTTTTTGAGCCGTCATATAGAATCGGGCGCCGCCCGCATACACGTCGGTGTAGAGGATATTGAAGCCCGCATTCTTCAACGCATTCTCGGTGTTTCGACCCAGCTCCAGCGGCGATTTGCCGCTCGGACAGCGGTACACCGTAGCCTCGAATTCCCCCTCCACCTGGTGGCCTCTCTCGGACACCTTCCGCGGCATCTCGGCCGCGCTGAAATCCTTGGAGTCGCATCGCATTATGAAACACCCGGGCATACGCGAAACGACTTTGTTCTCGACACATCCCTTTGCGTCAGGCGGGGTAGGCGCCTGCGCCCACAGGCTGATGGGGCACACCGCGAGGAGTAGAAGTATTGGTCGCATTTCTGACACATCGTAGCATACCGACTCTAAGGACAAGCGGACCGGCGGCCACCAGAGTATTCCTGGTACTGATCCCGCGCACCCTGCTGGCAGCGGGATTGCCGAACGGCTCGATCTGGTGTCCAGCATATCTGTACGCAACCCGATGCCGAGCCAAGCCCAAATTCGTTTGGATACCGCTAGCGGCGTCTCGGGCTGGCGGCAAATCCTCGGCCAGTTGCGCACCCTCGTCGTCGAGGGCGTGCTCAAACCCGGCGACGCGCTGCCGCCGGTGCGGCGGCTCGCGCTGGATCTCGGGGTGCATTTCAACACCGTGGCCGAGGCTTATCGCGCCTTGGCACGGGAGGGCTTTCTGGAGATCGTTCGGGGCCATGGCGCCCGCGTGCTCGACCGGCGTTCCCTCGCGCGGCCAGGGCCGGAGGTGGCCGGTGACTTCCGCCTCAGACTCCGGGAGTTGGTGGCGGGGGTACGCGCGCGCGGTCTCGGCGCGCGGAAGGTGGCGGACGAGTTGCGCGGCCTGGCAGACGCCGTGGAGAGTCTATGATCGAGACCTGGATAACTGTACGTCACGGCTTTTCCGTCTTGAGCGTTCTGTGTTCGGTTGCGATGTAGCACTGGCAAAATGCGCGGGAGCGCTCCGGGGGGCTGGCCATTCCGGTGCTCAAGGCTCGCGAAATCATATCGTCGTTCGTGGGCCTGGTGGTCACCGACGTTTCGGACCTGTTGAACCTGGCCTCGGCCGGCTCGAAACCGACAGCGCGTTCGATCTGGAAGTGCCCGTCCCCATTCCCGATCCCGGACCGGTGGCGCGACCACCCGGAGTCTGGTGCGGATGGGCCTCGTAACCTTGGAAGCAGTAGGGGCAAGCGGTTCCGCCTGCCCCCGGTGCACCTTAGTGGGGATTCGGGTATAGGCCTGAGGCCGTGACACTTTTTTGCCGCACAGGGTAATCGCGCTCGGCGAACTTGCCGATTTAAGCTCACGGCAAGATGTCTTTACCCAAACGACTATTGTGGATTGCCTCTCCACCCGTGGCGGAGAACAACTCCTGGCTTCCCGATATTCTGACCGGCTGTTCCTACGATCTTGTTCCGGGGCCGGCGGAAGCCCTGGAGCATGTGCGGCTGTCGGGAGCGGACGCCATCTTAGCCAGTTTCCCGATCTCGGAGTGGACGCCGGCCGAGTTGCTCGAAGAAATCCAGCGAGTCAATCCGAGGATTCCGGTCTTGATCCAGGAGCCCGGCGGGACCGCCGAGGATGCGTTTCGGCTGGGTGGGATGGGCGCATACTATTTTTGTTGCGAACCGCTCGACCACCAGCAGTTGGCGCGCCGCCTGAAAGTGGCGATTCAGCAAGCCGGCCGGAGCGAACTCGAGAACCCGGCCGCCGTCGAGTCCTGGCGGAGCCTGCTGGTGGGCGAAAGCCGGCCGATGCGCCACGTGGTGGACGTCATCCGGCTGGTGGGGGCCCGCCGCTGCACGATCCTCATCAGCGGTGAAACCGGCACGGGAAAGGAGATGGTGGCCCGAGCGGTGCACCTGTCGGGGCCGCGCGCGCGGCGGGCGTTGGTGACCGTCAACTGCAGCGCGCTGCCCGAGCACCTGCTGGAGGCCGAGTTGTTCGGCCACGTCAAGGGCGCCTTCACGGGGGCCGTTCACAACCGTGTCGGGCGCTTCGAACAAGCCGAAGGCGGCACCATGTTTCTGGACGAAATCGGGGACATGCCGGTCGACCTGCAGGTCAAGCTGCTGCGGGTGCTCCAGGAGCGGGAGTTTCAGCGATTGGGGAGTTCGGAGACAGTACATGTGGACATCCGGGTAGTGGCGGCCTCTAACTGCAACCTGCCCGAGAACGTGCGTTTGGGGAAGTTTCGCGAGGACCTCTACTACCGGCTGAATGTCGTTCCGATCAGCCGTGCCGGCCTTGCGCGAGCGGCTCTCCGACGTGCCTCTACTGGTGGAGCATTTCCTCGAGAAGACCTGCCGGCTCGAAGGCTTGTCGCCCAAGCGAGTGCGCCAGGAAACCTTGGACCGCTTGTGTTCCTACGCCTGGCCGGGGAATGTTCGCCAGTTGGAAAACGCCGTGGAAATGGCCGTCGCCCTGAGCGGCGACCGCGAAATCCTCTATCCGGGGGATTTTCCGATCCCCTCGGCGGCAGCCACGAAGCCGGTGCGGATGGTGACCTCCGCAACGGTGGCGGTGCCCGACGGCGGCCTGGACTACGAGGAGACCGTGGGAGAGTTCGAGCGCGGCATTCTGGAGCAAGCGCTGCGAAAATCGGGAGGCAATAAGAAACGGGCGGCCGAAATGCTGCATCTGAAGCGCACCACGCTCTCGGCCAAACTGCGCCGCATGGAAGCGCGGACAGCGTCCTGCGGGCTGTAACCGCAGGGCAACGTCTGCCTTACGTGCGGTAGACAACCTCCTCGCCCGATTGCCAGTCCTTGCGCTGGGTGATGGGGCTGCCGGCGCTGCGGGCCTCGTCCGAGCACGCCTCGCACGTCACAACGTGGAGCGGGAAACGGGATTTGAGTGTACGGTCCCCGGATGAAGCGCAGAGCTGGCTGACTGAGATATGGCAAGTATGCTATCTTCCCAGCGAGGAGAATTGTGTGATGAAGCTCAGCCTGTCTCGATACCTCGGCTTCGCGATGCTGCTGTCGCTCTGGATGGCGCCTGCCCTGAGCGCGCAAACCGCCACGAAGAAGGTCCTGACTCTGGAGGCGGCCAAGAAGATTGCCGCAGCCGCGGAAGCGGAGGCGCGGAAGAACAACTGGAACGTGGCCGTTGCCATAGTGGATGACGGAGGCAACCTGGTCTATTTCCAACGCATGGATGGCACACAGGTCGCCAGCCTCGATATCTCGCAGTTCAAGGCGCGCGGCGCGATTGGATTCAAGCGCCCCACGAAGGAATTCGAAGACCGGCTGGCCGGAGGCGCGTCGGGACTTCTGAAGGTCCCGTGGATGGCGCCCATCGAGGGCGGCCTGCCCCTGGTGATTGGCGGCGAGTTCGTGGGCGCGATCGGCGTCAGCGGCGTTACCAGCCAGCAGGACGGCGTGGCCGCGGCCGCCGGCGTCGCCGTCGCCGTCACGATGAAGTGATGTTATCGGTGGGACTGGACCCAACTCACGATAAGGTCCAGGGCGAGCGGAGAGAATGTCTCTTCGATCTGCCCCACCTCCATCGATGAGCCCGTGATGGCGGTTTGAAAGAAGTGGTTCAGGCCATCGATCTCGACAACCTTCGCATTGGGGTTCTTGCCGCGAGCGAGCGCTTCCCGAATCGCGGCCAGACTCTCTTTCGCGGGCACATTCTGATCCATCGAGCCGTTCATCGCCAGAACGGGGCAGCTCACGCGGCTCAGGCTGGCGCGGGGATCGTGGGACAAGAAGAAGCTCTTGTTGGGGGTCCGCGCAGCGGCCATCTCCTGCTCGACCGCCGCCGCCAGAGCCTGCGGCGGAGCGTCCACTCCCGGGGGGAGCATCAGGCGGACGACGTCGACAAAAGCGCTCTTCATTTCCGGATCGCTTTCACCCCGGAGCATTCGGGCGCGGGCCTGGCGAAATGCGTCCTGCGTCTTGCGCACCTCCGTGGCGGAAAGTCCCCGGCTGACGCCGGTGGCCCCAACGCGGATTGCCAGCACTTCCGTGTCCGGCAAGCCGGGCGCCGCCAGCAGAACCAGGAATCTCACATCGGGGGACTTCGCCGCAGCGAGGCTCGCCACAATTCCTCCGGCGCTGTGGCCAACCAGACCAATGGCCCTCGGATCGATCTCGGGCTGTTTCTTGAGGAACTCGATTGCCGAAAGGAGATCGCCGGCAAGCTCGTCGCCGGTGGACTGATTGTAGTTGCCAGACGATCCCCCGATCCCTCGCGAGTCCAGGCGAAGCGCGGCAATGCCGTGGCGGGCGAGATAGTCCGCGATGACCAGGAACGGCTTGTGCCCCATGATGGTGTCGTCACGATCGACAGCTCCAGCGCCCGGAACGAGAACGACGCAGGGGGCGCGAGCGTCCAACTTCGGCACGGCTGAGCGTGCCGGCAAGCTGAACGAGACCGGCGGAACTGGCGAACGACACATCGCGGGTCAGGTACGGGAACGGGGGCTGGGGAGTCTGCGGCCGTTGGGGCATGGCAGCGGGCTGTGCGGCCAGCACAGCGGCGAATGCGAGTAAGTGCAGGAGCATAGGCATCTCCCCGGTATCGACGCCGGCTGGCCTTGGAAAGTTCCCGCACGGATCAACGAAATGCGGTCAGGCCCCGCGGAAGGAAGATCACCGCTCCGATGACCGCCGCCGCCACGGAGGTGGTCAGAACACCGGCCGCGGCGGCATCCTTCAGCAGGCGCACTTCGCTGCTCCACTGTTGGTCCCGGCCCGGCGCGAGCCTTTCCACGGCGCAATTCAGCAGTTCCGCAGCAAGCACTCCCCCAATGGCTAGAACCACGAACAGCCACTCCACCCGCGACAAGCGAAACAACCATGCGGCCACCAATGTCCCGGTCGCCGCGGCGGTGTGAATCGTCATGTTCCTTTCCATGCCGGCGATACGGAACCCCGCCAGCGCGTCGCGGAAGGAGCCCGACAGGCCCAGCAGTTCCCGAGCGACCACATCCCGCCCCGACTCCTCCCACCGCGTGGAGAGCGACACGAAAGACGCGAAGAGAAAGCTCACGAGCACCCACCAGACCACGTCTTCGACGAAGACATAGCCGAACAGCTTGAGGTTGAGAATCCTGGTTTCTTGATAGCTCCAGCAACCCCATCGGATCGCCAGCGGCCAAATCGCACTGCCGTACACGGAAATGATCGCGGTCGCGAGCAGGATTCCCGCCAGGTCTTTCCGCATCGTTCGGGCGAACTCCGCGCGAACCCAGAGCAGCGCGATCGGCGGCAGGCAGAACATCAGCGTGTAGCCAAGATAAGTGTAATGCTCAAACATGCCTGGTCCTCCGAAAAACCGCCAGGACGACGAGAAACATGAAGGCGGTCGCCAGCAGGTAGAATCCCACGAACTCCTCGACCGGCAGGCCCGTGATCCACCAGCCCAGCGTGGGCGCGGTATCGTATCGCCACAGGCCCGTGCGCCAGGACAGCCAATCCCAGAACCATCCAGCGGAATATACAAAAGCCAGAAGCCACAGAGCGGTGCGACGGTACTGCACGATTTCACGGCGGGCGCGCCATGCCAGCAGGAGCGCCGGCAACCCGAAAAAGACCAACAGGAACAGCAGATATGGATACATGAGGATCTCCGCGGCTGAGTGCGCTCAGCCGTCTCCAGTTTACATCAAGTACTTTGTAATGACAAGTTCTTTTTGACAGCCCAAGCCGGACACCTGGGAAACGGGCTGGGCACCAACCCGCCCCAGGCTATCCGACTGCCCCGCGGAATTCAGGTAACATGAACACCGTGAGGGGTCCTTTGACTGTCGCGGGTTTCGCTGCTCTGGCGCTGGTCGCGCCTCTGGCCGCCCAGGAACCCTTCGCCGGCGCTGTCGCGCTAGACCAGGCTATCGAAGAGGCCATCCGGCAGGACCAGATCCCCGGCGCCGTGCTGCTGGTCTCCCACAACGGGCAAGTCGTGTACCGCAAGGCGTACGGCGCGCGTTCGCTTACGCCGCGCCGCGAGGCCATGACGGTCGACACCATCTTCGACGCGGCCTCTCTCACCAAAGTGGTTGCCACCACCCCCGCCGTCATGAAGCTGTTCGAGGAAGGCAAGCTCCGGCTCAACGACCGGGTGACCCAGTACCTGCCGGAATTCCAGGGCGGCACGAGCGAAATCACCGTGCGCCAGTTGCTGACGCACTTCTCCGGCCTGCGGCCCGATCTGGACTTGCAGCCTCCCTGGAGCGGGTACGAAACGGGGATCAAGCTGGCGCTCATCGACAAGCCGGTGGCCCGGCCCGGAGAGCGTTTCGCTTACAGCGACATCAACTTCATCCTGCTCGGGGAGATCGTCCGCCGGCTCGCGGGGAAGCCCCTCGCCGAGTACGCCTGGGAGGTCGTCTTCCAGCCCCTCGGGATGACCGATACGACGTTCCAGCCGCCGCTTTCCCTGCGCCCTCGCATCGCCCCCACGGAGCTCCTGGCTGGAGACAAGGCAACCCCTGCGAGGCGTGGTACACGACACCACGACGCGCTACATGGGCGGCGTGGCCGGACATGCCGGAGTGTTCACCACCGCCGGCGACCTGGCGCGCTTTGCGGACATGATGCTGGGGCTCGGCCAGCGCGGCTCGGTGCGCCTGTTCAGTGCGCTCACGGTCGAGAAATTCACCTCGCCGCAGTCGCCGCCGGATCAACCCATTCTGCGCGGCCTGGGATGGGACATCGATTCCACGTATTCGGGGAACCGGGGCGAGTTGTTCCCGCTCGGATCCTACGGCCACACCGGCTTCACCGGCACATCCATGTGGATCGATCCCACCACGCAAACGTACGTGATCCTGTTAACCAACAGCGTGCACCCCCGGCCCCGGCCGGCCATCACGTCCCTGCGCGCCCGTGTGGCGACCATCGTCGCCGCCGCGGTAGGGCTGGACACGCCCGGTCTGGCGCTCACTGGCTATAACGAAGCCATGGTCGGTGTCCGCCGTGTGGTCTCGAGGAACGGGCAAGTGCAAACCGGACTCGACGTGCTGGCCGCGCAGAACTTCGCGCCGCTCGCGGGCAAGCGAGTCGGGCTCATCGCCAACCACACCAGCCTGGACCTCGCGGGACGCCGCAGCGTCGATCTCATGCTCCAGGCGGGAGTGAATGTCACCGCGATCCTCTCCCCGGAACACGGCGCCACGGGCGAAATCGACGGCGCCACCGCCGCCGTGTCGGAAGATCCGGCGACCGGCATCCCGATTTGGAGCCTGCATACTACGGAACCCATCCGGCCGTCGCCGGAAATGCTCCGGGATTTGGACGTCTTGGTGTTTGATATCCAGGACGCGGGTGCTCGATTTTACACGTACATTTCCACCTTGGGCTACGCGCTCGAGGAAGCGGCGCGCCACGGCATCCCATTCTGGGTGCTGGACCGGCCGAATCCGATCAACGGCGTGCGCGTCGAGGGTCCGCTTCTCGACCCGGACCTGATTTCAGGCGTGGGATATTTCCCGCTGCCCTTGCGGCACGGCATGACGGTGGGAGAACTGGCGCGCATGTTCAACGCAGAGAAACAGCCTGGGCGCGGATCTGCACGTGGTCGAGATGAAAGGCTGGCAGCGTGGCGACTGGTTCGATGCAACGGGCTTGACCTGGGTCAACCCCTCGCCGAATTTGCGGAGTCTGAATGCCGCACTGCTTTACCCCGGCGTGGCGATGCTGGAATACTCCGCCGCCTATTCCGTCGGACGCGGCACCGACGCGCCTTTCGAACAAATCGGAGCCGCGTGGATCGGGGGCCGCGAACTGGCTGCCTATCTCAACGGGCGGCTGGTGCCGGGCGTCCGTTTCTACGCCACGCGATTTCAGCCTGTGTCGTCGGCTCTGGCCGGCGTGGCCGTGGAGGGCGTGCGCTTTGTGATCACCGACCGTGAAGCGTTCAGCGCGCAACGGCTGGGTCTCGAGATCGCCGCGGCGCTGCTGCGCCTCTACCCGGGGAAGATCTCTTTGGATTTGAACCGCCGCCTGATCGGCAACCAGGCGACCATCGATGCGCTTGCCGCGGGCGAGGACCCGCGGCAGATCGAGCAGGTTAACAAGGATAACATCGATAGTGTTATCCGACTACGCGCAAAGTACTTACTGTATCGTTAGCGGCAGTGGGGCAGGCCGTCAGGCGGCCGCCGACTTGGAAGGGCTTTCCTGCTTCTTCGCCTGCGCGCGGACGCGTTTCTTCGCTTCCGCCATCCACTTCGGGGGCCGGCCGCGCCGCTTCACCCGATCTTGACCCAATCTTTCCAGGCTCAGGATTGCCTCTTCGATCTGCATCCGCTCCAGGCGCAGATCCGCCAGAATCTTGTCTACGTCCATCTAACTGCTCCCCATGAAACGCGAACGAATTTCACCACAAAACAAGGCAGCCGACGGAAATAATGCTATCACAATTTCCGGCGTTTCCAGCCAAAGTAGAAGGGCAGACCGGAGAATATGAGTACTAGTCCCATTAAGGACTCACGGGGCGAGTTAATGAGGGTCGAAACCACCACCCCCGCGGCCCCCAGCACGAACAGCGCGGGCACCACGGGATATCCCACGGTGCGATAAGGCCTTACCAGATCCGGCCGCTTTCGGCGCAGCACGATCACGGCGGCTGCCGTCATGCCGTAGACAATCCAACTGGCGAAGATTACGTAAGTGAACAACTGCTCGAAGCGCCCGCTGAACACCAGGATCGAGGACCACAGGCACAGGACCAGAATGGCCGCGCCCGGCGTGCCGCGCGTGGGGCTCACCCCACCCAGCCTGCGGAAGAAGTAGCCGTCGCGGGCCATGGCGTAGGGCACGCGCGCGCCGGTCAAGATCGAGCCGTTCAGCGCCGCGAAAATGGAGACCATGGCGGCAATGCTCACGGCGGCCGCACCGGGACTCCCCAGCACCCGCCGCATCATTTCCGCGGCCACGCGGTCGCTGGCCGCCACCGCGCTGGCGGGCAATACCGAGAAATAGGCGAGATTTGTCGCCAGGTAGATCCCAATTACCGCCACTGTTCCCAGAATCAGAGCCAGCGGCAAGTTCCGTTGCGGCCGGGTGACTTCCGAGGCTGCCATGCTCAGGTTGTTCCATCCGTCGTAGGCCCACAGCGCGGCCACCAGCGCGGCGAAGAACCCGGCGACTCCGCCCGCGACGGGGATGCTCGAATGGAGGTTGGCCAGCGAGCCCTTCCCCGAGCCGAGTCCGATCACAATGACGGCCAGGATCAACGCGACCTTCGTCGCCGTAACCAGAACCTGCACCCCGCCGCCGAAGCGCGCCCCGATATAGTTGACCACCGCCAGCCCCAGGATGACGGCCACCGCCAGCAATTGGCCGTATCGAATCTCGAGCGGGCCTCCTCCGGGTCCGATCGGCAGGGGGATTACGTAGAGCACTCCGTCGAGCTCAGGCCGGAAATTGGCCAGGTAGTAGAAAAAGGCCGTGGCCATCGACGCAATCGAACCGCTCTTCGCCACCCAGGTCTGGGTCCAGCCGTACAGGAAACCCCACAGCGGTCCGTAGGCCTCTCGCAGATAGACGTACTCGCCGCCGGCCTCCGGCATGGCCGCGCCCAGTTCCGCGTAGCTCAACGCGCCGAACAGCGACAGCAGGCCGCCCACGATCCACACGGCGAAGACCATCTCGACCGAGCCGACCTGCGCAATCATGGCCTTCGGAACCAGGAAGATGCCGCTGCCGATAATGGTCCCCACCACGATGGCAGCCGCGCTCCACGGCCCCAGCACCCGGCGCAAGTCCGCCCGTGGACTCAGCCATGCTTCTCCTCGCTCTCAAACCACGACATCAGGCAGCCCGTCAGGAAGGTCACCGAGGCGCCGATGACCACGTACCAGGTCCAGGCGATGCTGGTGAACCCCTTGACGTAAATCATCACGGCGAGACCGGCGGCCATCCCTGTCGCGGCGGACATCTCCCCGGCGCGCCGCGTCAGCAAGCCCAGCAGGAACACCCCCAGCAAAGAGCCATAGATGACGGACGCAATCGAGAGCCCCGCTTCGAGCACCGAACCCCACTGGCGCGCCAGGTACCCGATGCCGAGCAAAACGGCCCCCCACCCGACGGTCGCCACACGCGCCAGCCGCAGGTAGTGCGACTCGGAATGCGCCGTGCCGCGCCGCAGTGCGATCGGCTTGTAGAAATCCATGATGCTGGTCGAAGCCAGCGAGTTCAGCGCCGCGCTCAGGTTGGACATCGCCGCCGCCAGGATGGCCGCCACCACCAGCCCGGCGACCCCTGTCGGCAGATAGCGCCAGACGAAGTCCGGGTAGATGCGGTCGCCGGGAGAAGGGGCCGTCAACCCGGTCGTGGTATAGAACACGTAGAGGATCACGCCAATCAGCAGGAACAGGCTGAACTGAATGAAGATCACGATCCAACTTCCGAACAGGGCCAGGCGGCTGTCTTTCTGGCTGCGCGCCGCCAGCAGGCGCTGCACCATGAGCTGCTCGGTGCCGTGGCTGGCGGTGGTCAGGAAACAGCCGCCGATGAGACCCGCCCAGAAAGAATAGGTTCGCGAGAAGAACTCCGACGTAGGCGCAAATCGGAAATCGAAGATCTGAAACTTGCCCGCCGCGCCCGCCACGCTCCACACCTGGTCCCAACCGCCGGGGATGTGCTGGAGGATCACCGCGAAGCTGACCAGCGCGCCCGCCACGTAAAGGAACATCTGGATCACATCGGTCCAGATCACCGCGGTCATGCCCCCCTCGAACGTGTAGAACAAGGTAAGGCCCACGATCAGGGCGATGGAGGCCAGCTCGCCCGTGCCCAGAATAATCGAGATCACGATAGAGATCGCGAAGACTCGCACTCCCTCGGCCAAAGCCCGCAGCACCAGGAAGGTCCCCGCCGTGAGCTTGCGGGTGCGCGGCCCGAACCGCCGGCCGATCAGTTCGTAGGCGGTGTACATCTCGCCGCGGAAATAGTGAGGGAGGAAAAGGGTGGAGATCAGCACGCGCGCCAGAAGGTAGCCGAACACCACCTGGAGAAATCCGAGGTTCCCCTCGAAGGCCAGCTTGGGAGTGCCGATGATGGTCAGCGTGCTGGTTTCCGCGGAGACGATGGAAAGCGCGATCGCCCACCAGGGCGCCTGGCGGCCCCCCAGGAAGTAGTCCTTCAGGGTGGTCTGCGAGCGCCGGAAGCGCGCCCCGAACCAGGTGATCGCCACAAGGTACACTAGAACGATGGCCAAGTCCGGGTAGCGCATGGAAATGGGGATTCTAGCACAAGCCCTTGGCAGGGCGGCTGGGCGCCTCTGGCGCAGAGGCTCTGCCCCATTACGAACGGCAACCCAATCAACCGCGTGCTACCGGACGGAGTCCCTGGCCGAAGTTTTGGAACAATCTGGCGACCGCCGGCGTCCAAGAGCTTGCAGGACGAAGTGTGATTAGTTATACTCCGCTCTTGCACGTCGAGTAACGGGAATTCCCGCCGGCCGGCTCTTCGGGGAGCCGGGAGGGGGGAGCTTGGCGGAGCAGAACAGAGATCGCGAATCAGGAGGCTACACCGCCGATGCGAAAAACGAATAGAGCAATCTCCCTAGTGGTTGCCGGTTTATTGATGGCAACCGTCATTTTGGGTCAGGCGCAGACGCCAGCCGCGGCGCAGGAAAAGTCGCTGTGGAAGGACGGGGAATACCCCCTTTACGACGCCGCGTTAAAGGCGACCGACAACAAGAAGAAGCTGGATGCTCTCAACGCATGGCAGCAGAAGTTTCCGGACACCGCCTACAAGTCCACGCGCCTCGCACTTTTGCTGGTGACCTACAAGGCGCTAAATCAATTTGACAAGGTGCTGGAAACTGGCAACGAGATTCTGGCTTCGGAGCCCAAGAGCGTCCTGGCGCTGTGGGAGATGACCGGGGCTGTCCAGAGGATCGACAAGCCTACCCCGGAGCAACTCTCGCTCGGCGAGAAGGCCGCGCAGACGCTCGCCACGAAGTTTGACGACTTGAAGCCGGCCGCGACGGCGGACGCCGATTGGGCCAAGGGTAAGCCCGAGATTCAGGCCGTTGCTTACGTCACACTGGGCTGGATTGCCCAACAGCGCAAGGACGACGCCGCGGCGAAGAAGGCCTACCTCCAGAGCCTGCAGATCAATCCCAACAACGCCCAGTTGTCCTACACCCTCGGCGGCCTCGTACTCATGGAGCGCAACCCCGACACCTACTCGACCGGGCTGTTTCACATTGCCCGCGCAGCGTCCCACACGGGAACCGGCGCAATACCGGAGCCGAACCGCAAGAAGATCGACGACTACCTGACCTCTACGTACACCAAGTTCCACGGTTCAGCCGAGGGACTGGACCAAGTTCGCAAGCTCGCGATTGCTTCAGTGCTCCCGCCCGAGGGCTTCAAGATCAAGAGCATCGGCGAGATCACCCTCGAGAAGGATGAGGAGTTCAGGAAGAACAATCCCATGCTGGCCCTCTTCCAGAGCGTGGTGGATGCGCTGAAGGCGCCCAATGGCGCGCAGTACTTCGAAGGCAGCGTGAAGGGCGCCGGGCTTCCCGGCGGCGCCAACGGCGTGGCGAGATTCAAGGGCAAGCTGATTGAGGCAACGCCGGCCAAGAATCCCAAACAACTCAAGTTGGCGATCGCCAACCCCGAGGTCGCCGACGTCACGCTGGTGTTCGAGGAGCCCTTGACGGGTTCCGCCCCCAAGGGCACGGATTTGGAATTCGAGGGTGTCGGAACCAGCTTTACCGCGGAGCCGTTCAACCTGACCATGGAAGTCGAGAACGACAAACTGGTCGGCTGGCCGGTCCAGGCGGCTCCGGGCAAGAAGGGCCAAGCAACTGGGGCCAGCCAAGCCTCCCGCCGCCAAGGCGCCAGCGACTAAAAAGTAACGGTCCCGGACCAGGGGTGGGGGCGGCTCGTCGTCCCCGCCCTCTTCTCCCCGCGCCGCGACGGGTAGTTGGCCATGGCCAGGCTGTAGAACACCCGGCTCAAAGCGCCCGCCTTCGCTTCCGAGGCGCCTGCCGCCTGGTAGTACCTTACAAAGCGTTGGGCCGAGTCGGGCAGCATGCGCAAGGGATCGTCGGATCGCAGGACCATCAGGCTGGCGAACGCAATCACCAGCGCGCCTGCGAATTTGATCCGTTGCGGCATGTCCCCTCACTCATCTAAGACGCACGAGTGGGGGCTGGTGTTAGCGAAAATATGGGTTTCCCTGCTTTTTACATCTTGTAGCGGCCCAGGTCCTCGTCTCCGAGGCCTTCGAGCCATTTGCGGATTTCGTTGTCGTTGATCTTCTCGGTGACAGCGCCCGCCGCCTTGGACGAACTCAAAACGCTCTCGTCCACGTAGATCGGGCAGTCCAGGCGAAGGGCGATCGCCAGAGCGTCACTGGGCCGCGAATCCACGCTGATCAGCCGGCCATCCTTCTCCAGCCAGATGAGCGCGTAGAACGTATCGTCCTTCAATTCGCTGACCACCACTTTGCGGACACCGGTCTCGAGCCCGGCGAGCAGGGTCCGGATCAGGTCGTGCGTCATGGGGCGCGGGGTCGAGACCTTTTCGATTTCCAGGGCGATCGCGTTGGCCTCGTACATACCGACCCAAATCGGGAGGATGGCGCTGCCCTTGACGTCCTTCAAGATGACGATCGGCATGTTGTTGACCGGATCCATCATCAGGCCGCGGATTCTCATCTCGATTTCCATGCTGTCCCCTTCCCTCATTACACCAGATCGACGCTCTCGCCGGCCAAGGAGTTCGCCCCCGCCCGCGTCACGCGCACGTGCACGTAGCGGCCTTCCAACGGCCCATCGGCGCTGGACGCGTGCGTGAAATTGAGGATCCGGTTCTGCGACGTCCTCCCGATCCACTGCCCCGTCGCCTGATTGTATCCCTCGACCGCGGCTTCCTGTGCGGATCCGATCAAGTCCGCGTTCCGCCGAATCTGGATGGCCCGCTGCTCATTCTGAAGAATCGTCAGACGCCGGCCCTTCTCTTCCTCGGGCAGGTGGCCGTCGAGGGCCAGCGCGGAAGTATTGGGACGCGGCGAGTACTTGAAGCTGAACAGGGAGTCGAAGCGAACCTCTTCGAGGAACCGCAAGGTCTCCTCGAAGTCGGCTTCGGTCTCGCCCGGGAAGCCCACGATGATGTCGGTCGAGATGGCGATATCCCGGCGGGCCTGCTTCAGCCACCCGATGCGCTCGAGGTATTCCTCGCGGCTATACTGCCGCTGCATCCGCGCCAGGACGCGCGTCGAGCCGGATTGCGCCGGCAGATGCACGTGATCGCAAAGTACCGGATTGGAATCGATGGCCTCGACGATCTCGCGGCCGAAATCGCGCGGATGCGAAGTCGTGAACCGCACCCGTTTCAGACCCGGCACCGCCGCCACATCCGCCAGCAGTTCCGCGAAGTGACCGCCGCCGTTGGAGGAATCGCGATAGCTGCTCACGTTCTGCCCGAGCAACTGAATCTCCGTCCAGCCCTCGCCGGCTAGCTTGCGCACCTCTTCGAGGATGCTTTGTTTCGGGCGGCTTCGCTCCCCGCCGCGCGTGGAAGGCACTACGCAGTAGGCGCAGGACTTGTCGCAGCCTTCCATGATCGTGACATAGGCCCGGTAGGGGTTGTCGCGCTGCGTGTAGGGCGTATCGAAGGTCTCGCCGGTCTCCAGGCCCAGCCCCGTGACCCTGCGGTTGCCGCTTTCCAGTTCGGCGATGAGTTCCGGCAACCGGCGGTAGCTCGCCGAACCACACACCAGGCCGACGTGCGGCGCCCGTTCGAAGATCCGCAGTCCCTCCTGTTGGGCCACGCAGCCCAACACGCCGAACACCCGGCCGTTAGCGGCCCTTTTGAACTGCTGCAAACGGCTGTAGACCTTCTGCTCGGCCTTGTCGCGGATGCTGCACGTGTTGTACAACACCAGGTCGGCGTCGTCCGCGCTGGTGGCTTTGGAATAGCCCATGGCGATGAGCGTGCCGGCGACTCGTTCGGAGTCGTGGACATTCATCTGGCAGCCGAACGTCTCGATGTAGAACCGCTTCACCGGATTCGCCCGTCCCCGATTCGCCGCTTCTAACCGTGCCCCAGACGCATGGCCCAGCCAATGGCGAACAATGCCAGAACAAACCAGCCGAAGCACCGCAGGCCGTACTCCAGCCGGTCACGGTCGGTCTTTTTGGTCACGATGCCAAGCACGATGGAGCTGAAGAGCGCGAACAGCAGTGCCGCTTCGAAATGGCTCAGGTTCACCTTGGGCATCAGCTCTTCCTCCCGGCGGCGATGTCGAAAACGTCCACCAGAGCCAGAACGTTGAGCAGGCCGGCAGTCACCAGGAATTTCGTGCCGTAGTCGTGCACAGCTCCGGCGACATCCGGCTGGGCGTACCCCATCCAGATGGCGAAGATGTAGAAAATGCCCGAGGCCAGGTCCCCCAAGAATCCGCCGCAGAAGATGATCATCTCGAGCAGCCCGCCCGTCTTCGGCTGAAACAGAATGCCGCCCATCATGATTCCAAAAAGGAACATGGAAGCGACCGAGAACAGGATGAGCGCACCCCGCCCGTTGCGCTTCAGCAGAAAATGACCGCCGCCCGGCACCAGCCATCCCAAGGCGACGGCGGGCAACCACAGCTTCAGCGGCGGCATGGGTAACTTCTCTGTCTTATGCTTGGCAGCCATCCCCCTGAGTTTAGCATCCGGATGCTATCCTCTGATTGACGCCCGCTCGCACCTATGTTCCTTGGACACATGGCGGTCGGTTTCGCGGCCAAGCGTGTTGCGCCCAAAGTGTCGCTGGGCGTGCTTCTGGCGGCGTCCGAGTTCGTCGACCTGCTCTTTCCGGTGTTTCTTGCTCGCGGGTTGGGAACAGGCACGCATCGTCGCCAGCGACAATCCCTTCACCCGGTTCGATTTCATCTCCTACCCCTACAGCCACAGCCTGGCGGCCGGCTTGTTCTGGGCGCTCGTCGCCGCAGCGGCGTACTGGGCGGTCCGGCGGCGCCGGACAGGCGCGGTGGTTGTGGGTCTGGTGGTGCTAAGCCACTGGGTCCTGGACGTGATCTCCCACCAGGTCGATATGCCGCTCTACCCTGGAACGTCGCCGAAGTTCGGTCTGGGCCTATGGAACTCGATGGTGGGGACCATCGTGGTGGAGGGCCTGATGTTCGCCGCCGGAGTATGGCTGTACGCCAGGACGACGCGTGCGCGCGACCGCATCGGCGTGTACGGCTTCTGGGGGTTTGTGCTCCTCCTGATCGGACTGTACGCCGCGAACATCGCCGGCCCGCCGCCTCCCGATGCGGCTGCCGTGGCCTGGGTGGGGCTCGCCTTCGGGCTGTTCTTCTTCTGGGCCGCCTGGTTCGACCTTCACCGCGAGGTAATCCCGGCGGAGCACCGCAAATGACGCCCTGCACAATCCGCATTCTGGTCACCGGCGGCACCTTCGACAAGGAGTACGACGAGCTGACCGGGACGCTCTTCTTTCACGACACGCACGTGGCGGAGATGCTGTCCCTCGGGCGCTGCCTCCTGGAGGCGACCGTCGAGCGCGTGATGATGATCGACAGCCTGGAGATGACCGACGCGGACCGGGCCGCGATCGCGGCGCGCTGCCGCGAGGCATCCGAATCGAGAATCGCGATCACCCACGGCACCGACACGATGGTCGAGACGGCCGCCTATCTGGGCCGCTCCATCGAAGGCAAGACCATCGTCCTGACCGGCGCCATGGTGCCGTACAAGTTCGGCAGCTCGGACGGGCTGTTCAATCTGGGAAGCGCGCTGGCCTTCGTCCAAGCGTTGCCGCCGGGCGTCTATGTGGCCATGAATGGCCGGGCCTACCGCTGGGACCACGTCCGCAAGAACCGGGAACGCGGCATCTTCGAGCCGGTGTAGTGGGGCAGACCATCGCCGTATGTGGTCTGCCTCCTCGGGAGATTCACAAACGCAGGCGACAAAAAGCGATCGCCCGCGCCACTGAGGGCCGCTACAGCCCTTCCTCCATCGGCAGGGCCAGGGGCGGTTCGAGCAGGAAATCCAGTTCCGACATCTTCTGAACCGCCTCCAGCACCGCCTGCTCCGGTGAGGGTTCCACGGTGATGACGAAGGGCAGGTCGTGCTTGGTGTCGCAGGGCAGTTGCAGCACGGCCTCGAGGCTGATGTGCTTCTCGGCCAGGATGCCGGCCAGCGCCGAGATGATCCCCGGCCGGTCCGTAACGCGGAAACGCAGGAAGTAGGCGCGCTTCTGGCGGGTGACGGGAATCGGCTGGTACTCCCCCAGGCGCTCGTGCGCGAAGGGCGACACGCGCTCGGGATGCCCGAAACGAATCTCGCGGGCCACGCGCATCAGGTCGCTGACCACGGCCACGCCGGTCGGCCGCGCCCCGGCCCCGCGCCCGTAGTAGAAGGTGTCCTCGCCGTAGCGTCCCTTCACCCAGACCGCGTTGTAGGAGCCCTGCACGCTGGCGAGGATGGTGGACTGCGGAATCAGCGACGGCCGCACCGAGAGGATCAGGCCATCCCGCGTCTGCCGGGCGGCGCAGAGCAGCCGGATGGTGTGCCCGAGCCGGTGCGCGTACTGGAAGTCCATCGGAGAGATGCGCCGGATCCCTTCGGTGAAGATGTCCGACGGCGTGATCCTCTCGCCGAAGGCCAGCGCCGAGAGAATCGCCAGCTTCGAGCGCGCGTCGAAGCCGTCGATGTCGGCGCTCGGATTGGCCTCGGCGTAACCCAATCGCTGGGCCTCGGCGAGCACCGTCTCGAGCGCGCCGCCGTGCTTCTCCATTTCGGTCAGGATGTAGTTGCTGGTTCCGTTCAGGATGCCGTAGAGCGCCACCACGCGATCCCCGGAGATTCCCTCGCGCAGCACGGCGTGAATCGGGATGCCGCCCGCCACGCTGGCTTCCATCGCGACGTTCACGCCCGCGCGGATGGCCCGGTCCCACAAGTCCGGCCCGCGCAGCGCCATCAACTCCTTGTTCGCGGTGATCACCGACTTCTTGTTGTCGATGGCGGTTTCCAGGATTTCCCGCGCGACGGTGGTGCCTCCCACCAGCTCCACCACGATGTCCACGCTCGGGGTGCGCGACCACCTGCCTCCAATCCAGCGTCCTCTCGACGGCGCCCAGCGCTTCGGGCAGCTCTCGGGTATCCGCGTCCAGGCTGGACACGATCTTCACGCGCAGTCCGAATCCGAGCTTGAGAGCGATCTGTTGCGCGTTCTCGGCCAGGATGGTCACCGTACCGGTGCCGACATTGCCAAGGCCGACGATTCCTACGTTCACATCATCCATAAGTCGCTATGATAGCAATAGAAAATGAGAAGGCTCACGATCTGGCTGCAAATCCTGGCCCTCGCGGCGTGCGCAGCGGTGCTCACTTCTCAGGTCCTGGTGTTCGCCCAGGATCGAGACAAAGAGGAGGAAGACATCCTTCTGCCGAACGGGAAGTCGCAGAAGGAGGAAATCCTCAAAGCCGAGCACAAACAGAATCTCGAAGACGCGCGACGGCTCGTCGAGGTGGCGCAAGGTCTGAAAGAGGAGTTCGAGAAGCGCGACGCGCGGGTGCTCTCCGTGAACGCGATCCGGAACACGGAGGAGATCGAGAAGCTCGCCAAACGCATACGGAGCAGGCTGCGGAGATAGCAGCACCGACAGGCTCCCATGCGACTGCTGGCTCTGCTCTCGCTCACGTGTGGCTGGCTGCTTGCCCAGCAACCGGCCGACATCGCAGTTCCCTACCCCGGCGGCTCCGTGAGCTACTACTCGGTGGCGCCCCAGTCTACCGGCCAGCGCTCGCCGCTGTTGATCGTGCTGGCGCCCGGTCTGGAGCGCGGCGGCGCGAAGGCGGCGCTGGAGGTGTGGCGAGCGGCCGCGGGCTCTCGCGGGTGGCAGGTGATCGCGCCCTACGGTCAAAACGCCGCTTTCGGCGACACCATGGTGACGATGCTCGAAGCCGCAGTGAAGGATGTTCGCGGCCGGTTCGAAGTGGACTCCGCGCGCATCTATCTGGCGGCTGGGGAAGCCGCTTCCCCGCTGGCCTTCTACATCGCCTCGCGAGCGCCGCACCTCATGGCAGCCGCCGTCGCGATCGGCGGAAGCCCGCGGGACGCCATCGAAACGAACCGTCTCTTCGGCGGCAATACCGCCCTCGCCCCGGTTCTGTGGGTGGTTGACCCGGCCGGCCAGGCCTCCGCCGAGCCTCTCCGCCGCGCGTTGATGGATGCCGGCTACAACGTGGTGATGCGCTCTTCCCAGGGCTTCACCGAGGACGCCGCGCTCGAATGGCTGGGCAAGTCCATGCTGCAACAGTACCCGTCGAAGGCCGACTGCGAGACGGGGAACCTCGCCTTCGGGCGCTGCTACTGGATTCGGATCGCCCGGTTCGATGCGGGCCAGCGCAACGACGTTCTCTTGAGCACGCGCGTGCGCCCCGGTTCGGGGGCCTCGCTGGCCCTGGGCGGGTTTGGCTACCGGGTCTCGGCGCCGGGCCCTGGCGTGTTGATCGAGTGGCTGCCGGAGGGCTACAAGGGGCCTCTCAAGCTCCAGGACCGCATCGTCTCGCTGGCTGGGCGGACGGTGGAGGACGCCGCGGCGTACGTATCCCTCCTGGAGGGAATGACCGAAGAGAAGGGCGTGGCCGTGCTTGTGCAGCGCGGCAAAGAACGCTTGCGTCTGGAGACCAAGGTGGTTCTTCCGAAGCGCGAGGAGGTGCTCACCGCCAGGGTGCAGGCCGAGTACTTCTCCGAAGACAAAGAGGTGCTGATCATCACGCGCGGGGTTGGGGAACTGCGGGTGGACCTTCCGGAGTACTGGCTCCCGGCTCACCTCAACTGGAACGGCAACGACATGGGCACGGCGGACAAGCCGGGCTGCTGGGTGCTCGACGCCGGGACGACGCCGGCGCGGCCGTGCGCGCCGTGAAGCGAGAAAACCCGCCCACTGGCTAGGGCTGACCGGTCACCGGGCTCTCGTCCCCCTCTTCCGCCTCTTCCTCTTCGGGCTCCGAAGCTCTGGCCATTTGCGCTTCTTCCTGCGCTTCGCGGGAAGCCGCCTCGAGGATCTGCGCGGTCTGGCGCTCCGCCTTGGCAACTTCTTCCCTGACTGTGTCCTCCGACAAGTCGGGTTTCAGGGTGTGCAACGCCTTGTCGAGTTTGCCTTCCGCCGGTCCGACGACCTCCGCCTTCAACTTGTCGAAGGTGAGCTCCAGGTTCTTGGCGATGTTCGCAGAGGCGAGAAACTCCTCCAGCTTCTTGAAACCCTCGGCCGCCTCAACCGGATCGGCTCCCGATGGCAGCAGCGGCTCGATCTTCGACCGGAGGTAACGATCTTGCTCCACGATCTGCGCGACGGTCATTTCCTCGTGCGGGACGGTCATTTCCTCCGGCGGGACCGTCATTTCCTCTGGCTCGTCCGAGTCGTGGCCGCCATCGTACTCCTGCGCCATAAGCGCGCGAGCACCGCCAATGGATACGGCTATGGCCAGGACGGCAAGCAAGCTAAGCAGTTTTTTCATGGTCCTTCCTCCCTCGATTGCCTTGGCTTAAAGGCACTTTGAGGATTGGATGAGGGACGGATCTCAAACGACGCCATCTGTTGCACGGGTAACAATGAGCGGGCACGGCAGGCTTGACATGCAGTTCTTTGTATTGTAAAGTACTTTTCATGCAGCAGCGCCGAAACCACGATGGCGCCCGCCGGAGATGAGCCGGCCACCGGTCCTGGATCGCGCCCTCCCCGCGGGACCGATACATCCGCGCTCCGCGCTTCTGATCAATCCCTTCTACGCGAAAGATCCAAACGCGAGCTTCGGGAAGCACGTGCTCACGCCGACGCTGGCTTTTACCAGTTTCGCGGCGACGACCCCGGAACACTGGCAGGTTCGGTATTGGGACGAGAACCTCCTGGATGGGCGGCCGCCCTTTGCCGCGATGCCCGAGGTGGTGGGGATCACGGTCCACCTGACCTTCGCGAAGCGGGCGTTCGAACTGGCGCAATGGTACCGGAGCCGCGGAAGCAAGGTTGTGCTGGGTGGGCCGCACGTCCAGTCGTGTCCGGAAGAGTGCGCGCCGCACGCGGACTCGCTTGCGATTGGCGATGGCGTGCGGATCTGGCCGCGGATTCTGGCGGACGTGGAATCGGGCTGCCTGCGATCGCGGTACGTGGCGACCTATGAGAGCGACTATCGCGAGGATCCGGCGCCCCGGCGATCGATTCTCCCGCGAAGGAGCTTTCTCACGACCACCAGCCTGATTGCCACGCGCGGCTGTCACAACCGGTGCGGGTTTTGCTACCTGGCAACGGACGGCTTGCGGATGCCGTATCGAATGCGAGATCCCCACCAGATCGCCGCGGAGTTCCTGGCGGATTCGCAGCCCTACGCGGTCTTCCTCGACAACAATCTGGGATCCAACCGGGAGTACCTGCGCGAATTGTGCCGTGCGCTGCGGCCGCTGAACAAGATCTGGAGCGCGGCAGTCAGCATCGATGTCACCGACGATCCGACCTTGATTCGTGGCATGGCGCTGGCCGGATGTACGGGCGTGTTCGTGGGATTCGAGTCGCTCACAGACGAGAATCTCGCCGATGCGAGGAAGAAGACACCGAAGACCGCCGACTATTCTCGCCGCGTGCGCCTGCTGCACGAAAACGGCATTCAAGTAAACGGTTCCTTCGTGTTGGGATTCGATCACGACCGCAAGGACGTTTTCGCGCGGACTGCCGAGTGGATCGAGGAGAACCGCCTGGAGTGCGCGACGATTCACCTGCTTACCCCCTATCCGGCGACGCCGTTGTTCCGGCAGATGGAAGCCGAGGGGCGTCTGTTGCACCGCAATTGGGGTCTGTATGACACGGGGCACGCGGTGTTCCGCCCGAAACACATGTCACCCGAGGAACTGGAACAAGGTTATGCCTGGATCTATGAGCGCCTCTTCTCGCACGCCTCGATATGGCGGCGCCGGCCCGCGGATTGGCGCGCCGTTGCGCCCTATCTGGCGATGTCGTATTTGTACAAACGCTCCAACCGGTTCTGGCGGCTACTCATCAAACACCACCTGGTGCATGCCGCGTGGCGGCCGCTGGTGGAACTGACGCGACTCCGGCACCTGCGCTTCCGGGCGAAATTGGCCGCGAGCGAAACTGTCCCCGCATTATGTGAAGTAGCAGATGGCGGTTTGCTTTAGGGCGTCGGCGTGGAGGCGCAGGCCGGCGGGGTCGATGACTCGCACGGCGTTGGCCCAGGCGGCTTCCTCGGGGATGAGGCTGGGCAGGAGGTTGGGCGCTTGATCGAGGAGAGCCGCGTTGACGAAGTTCCCTTCTTTGCCGGGGATCAGCGCCAGGTAGAGGATCTGCATTTCCACCAGGTCGTTGAAGAAGTGGGTGCCGAGCGAGACATCCGGCACCAGGCCCTCGCGCATCTCGATGACCTCGCACAACGCATTGACGCTGCTGATTTCGGCGAACGAGACAGGCACCCCGAGAGCGGGCTCAGCGGTGCCCCAGCGACCGGGGCCGACGAGAAGGAGCGCGCCTTCGGGCCGCGTCTCCAGGCACGTGAGACGGCCAATGAGCCGCGCAATCGAGTAACGATCGCTCTGCGTGAGCTGGCCATAGACGGAGGGCACGACGTAGATGAGGCGTCCCACGGCCGTCACCGTACTGGGTCCAATGACGGCGCCCTGCGTCTTCAGGACGAGATCGCCGGCGGCAACGGCCTCCGGCTGCGCGACGACGTGGCCGCCGCCCTTGACCTGGAACGGCCGGCATTGCACGAGGTTGATGCGATGGCTGCCATCCGGGAGAAAGTTCGCCGTGAACTCGATGTCGACGGGATAGTCGTAGGCATTCTCGAGCGTCTCGAGAAGCGCGCGCATGTCGGCCACGAAGGAGGTCTCCGAGAGGAGCTTCTTAAAGGTGAGGACCCAGGGGAAGGTTGGACGTCCGGTTTCCCTGCCCCGCTTCATCAGCTCGGGATCACGCCAGGCGACCATGTCGATGGATTGCTCGCCGCAGGACTTGACAACCTCTTCGAATGAACACGCCTTGAGTTCCTTCTTCTCGAGGTCCAGAACGTCCACGCGCCATTGCGCGTATCCGCGGACCTCCATGGAGGTCGTCTCCGGCCGGCGAGTGGGGGCATTGAGCGCCACGATGCGGGTGTAGTCGTCGTCGGACCGGCGGACGGCGCGGGTGCCGAGGCCGAAAACGAGCCGCAGGACGCCGGCTTTTGGATCGATCAGCTCGGACCAGGCGAACGGATTGAACGACAGCCCTACCCCGGCCACCTGCGGGAAGAAGAGGCGTCCGTAAGCCGCCCCCGAGACGCGCTGAACGAGGAGGGCCATTTGTTCGTCGCGGTCGAGCAGGCCGCGCTGGGCGCGATAGAGCAGGGCCTCGCGTCCCATGGCGCTCGCGTAGATGCGGCGCACTGCCGCGAGGAAGGCCTCCAGGCGCTCCTGCGGCGAGCCCTGGTTGGCGCAGAAGACGCTCTCGTACTTGCCCGAAAAGGCGTTTCCGAAGCTGTCCTCGAGCAGGCTGGAGGAGCGCACGACGATGGGAGCCTGGCCGAAGTAGTCCAGCATCTCGGAAAACTGGTCGCGCACGAATTCCGGGAACGCGCCGGTGAGCATCTGCTCCTGGGCTTGCTCCACGCCGTCGAGGAACCGCGCGCTGTCGCGCTGTTTCTGGCGCGAACGCCAGCAGCCGTTGCTGACGAGGTAAGAATAGAAGACGTCGGAACCCACGAAGAAGGAGTCGTGCGGCTCGAGGACGTCCTGCCAGCGCCGGGCTGCGTGGCGCAGGATCGCGCGGGCGACGAGCATGCCGGTCGCCTTGCCGCCGAGGAGGCCCGTGCCGATCATGCGACGGCGCACGGCCAGCAGTTCCTCGATGGTCAGGTAGCGTTCCGCCAGTTCGAGCATGCGCTCGTTGCGGCTGACCACCATGCGCAGCAAATGCCGGAACGTCTCTCGCGTGGCCTCCGGCTTGCGCTCGCCGCGGCGCACGGCCTCGAGGGTCTCCTGCGCCTCCTGGAACGTGCGATCCCAAAGGTCGAAGCGGTCGGTTTCTCTCCCCGAACCGTCGCGCGTCAGGGACTCGTAGATGCCGCTGATGGTGGTGCTGTCGGTCACCGGCCGGAAGGAATCCCCCTGCCAGACGTGCGGCAGATACATGGTTGGCGAATAGCGCTCGAGTACCTTGATGGGATGGACGTAGAGCCTGCCATCATGGCGGTGGACGTCGAGCAGGAGCTGCGTGGTGTCCCGGATGGCGGCTACCGCGCGGTACGAATGGCGCCTGCGCAGGAGCGCAAAGTAGGCGATGGTGTCGAGCTCGCGCAGGTACGGACAGGTGACCTTGAAGAAATTGCCCAGCATCATGTCGCTGTACCAATCCGCGGCGAGATCGGAGAGGCAGTCGAACAGATAGAAGGCGCCGCGGCCGGCGCGCGCGATGACGCGATGGATTTCCGCCGTGAGCGTTTCGAAACCGGCCGCCGGGTCCAGGCGGTGGGTTTCCACGCGCGGGTCCGGAGCGATCAACTCCTCGTGGCGCTCGAAGTGGAAGTAGATGAGCTTGCGGCCTTGCCGGAGCGCTTCCTCGCAATAGGGGCGGACGAAGGGCAGGTAATCCTCGATGGAGGCGACCTGCCAGACGACGTTGTCGCCGTCAATCAACCCTTCCAGAATGCGATCGAGCGCCGGTAATCCGGTGCTGGGATGGGCTTCAGCCGACGACACTGGACATTACCTCCATTTCAGGGTAACGAGATGACTCCCTGCTGGGTCTGGCCGTCCATGCGCACCGACAGAGGGTGGGCCAGGCGGACGTGCCGGACTCCCAGCGCGATCTCCTCGCCGGGCAGCGAATTGAGCAGCTCCCAGCGGACAAACTCGTTCTCGCTCGACCCGCCCAGCGAGAAGTAGCCAATGCCCGCCGAGGTCATGTTGTGGAAGAAGTGAGTGCCTTGCGACGGCTCCATCGGCAGGTCCTTGGCGGGGACCTCGACGATCACGCGCGCCCCGGAAATCTGGTGCCATACTACGGGAATTCCGATCCAGGGGTCGAACGAGCCCCAGCGTCCGGGCCCCACGAGCACGTAGGGCCGGCGTTCGCGGATCAGCCGCTCGTTGATTTCCGCCACGACCGAGGCAACCTCCGCGCTCCGCCCGCGATCGAACCGGGCGGGATCGACATAGAGAATATCGCTGCAAGCCGTCGATGCGGCCATTTCCCAGCACGCGCTGGGAGCGGCAGAGCAGCTTGTCCGGCGGGATGGAGTCGGAGGCGATGTCGCAGCGCTCGCGCGAGGCCACCAGGGGCCGCATCTGGAGGAAGTAGAACTCCGGCTCGCGGGACGGATCGGGGTCGAGGTCCACGGCAAACTCGATCTCGACCGCGAAGCCCACGTCCCTGCGGCAGGCTTCGAACAGCTCGTTGAGGATGGCGCAAAGCGGGAAAGCGTTGTGCTTGAGGATACGCGCGAACGTGACCACGCGGCTGCCGCGCCGGCCCACGCCGTCGTAGATCCTGTCCTCGTCCGTGGCCACCACGCTGCCGGCCAGCGCCAGCGTCCCGTCCGCCTCGGCCTGCGAGAGCTGCAGCCGGGCAAACGTGGCGTCGGTGCCGCCCAGCAAGTCGGCTTCGCCGCGCTCGAGGTCCAGGGCAAAAAACTCCCGCTGCGCGACCCGCATGACTTCGGCCGGCGACCGGAACTGCGGCAGGACCTGCGGGTAGCGCGGGCAGAAGCGCACCGCATCCCCGCCCTCGACCACCTGTTTGCCCAGGCCCAGGGCGATGGTGGCCACGCCATCCTCCGGCTTCATCTGGAAGATCGGGTAGTAATTGTGAGACTGGGCCACGCCGGAGATGGCCGGGTAGAAGTACCGGCCGTAGCGGCGGCCGGCGACTTCCTGGATGATCACCGCCATGCGGGCCTCGGCCAAATCCTGCCCGATAGCCTCGAAGTAACGCCTGGGCCGCTCGACGTAGGCCGAGGCGTAGACCAGCTTCACCGCGGTCGCGAGGTGGTTCAGCCTCACCTCAAAATCCGGATGGTTGTTGGGCAGCATGTACGTCGCGTAGAGCCCGGCCAACGGCTGGTGATGGGAGTCCTCGAGCAGTCCCGACGAGCGGACGGCCAGCGGAACATTCACCCGCATTACATAATGCCCCAG
The DNA here is from genome assembly GCA_963801345.1 of Bryobacteraceae bacterium. GTDB lineage: Bacteria > Acidobacteriota > Terriglobia > Bryobacterales > Bryobacteraceae > CAWDER01. The sequence continues at coordinate 128,243 of CAWDER010000005.1, read as the reverse complement.
GCACTCGCGCAGCCGGTCGCCGAGCTCGCAGCCGGCAAAGCGCTGGAGGATGGCGTCATCGGCGAGTCCGCCGAAGGAGTTTGCTTCTAGCGCGTTTTCCTTGAGGAAAGCGTCGGATTCATCCGCGCCGATGATGAGCGTGCGGGGCAGACGCGCTTTGATTCCCTGGATGCGGTCGTCCTTCAGCCACTGGCTGAGTTGCCGGAACATGAACGCCAGGCCGCGGCCTTTGCCGCCCAGCGAGCCGCGCCCGAGCACGAGAAAGGGGTAGTCGGGATCGAATTCGGGCGGACGGAAGTCGGCGATGGCTCCGCGGTATCTCTCCTTGCGCGCGATGGAAATCGCGTTGATCAAGTACTCCTTGAGCGCAGCGACCGTGGGAAAGTCCGCGAGGGTAACCGGCCTGAGGACCGCGGCCAGGGTGATTTCGCCGCGCGCCCGGAACCAGTGGGAAAGGTCGTTGCGCTGGACGTGGAACACCATCGATTCTTCCGGTACGCTCGAAAGCCCCTGCTCCATTTCCCACAGGTTGGCCACGCGCTTGACCGTGGTCCCGTCCGGCATGCGAAATTCGAAATCGCCGAAACCAATATCCTCGAGCACAAACCGCTCGATGCCGGCCCGCATGTCCGACCCGCGCTTGCCCAGGCAGCGCGCCCCCACCGACCCGGCCACTTCGGCCGCATCCGGCTCGGACGACTGCACCAGGATTGGGATGCCCGGTTCGCGGGCGGCGACTTCCCGCAGGAATCGCACACCGGCGCCGGGATCGACGCGGTCATCGTGGAAGGTGTGCAGATCGGAGATGATGCCCACGAGCGAGGTCACGTACTTCTCGAAAAGCACGCTGGCCTCGCCGAAATTGCGCGCCAGGAGCACCTTGGGGCGAACCCGTGTCCGGACCTGGCGATCGCTCTCGTTGATCCCTTCGGGCACCAGCATGAAGGTGCGCCGCATGAGCATGGAGTAAAGGTGCGGCAGAATGAGCGAGTAGTGCTCGACCGCATCCTCGATGACCAGAATCGTCCCAATGGAAGCGAGGCTCAGGTCGCGGTCGATGTTCTGGCTGTCCTCGACAAGTTTCATGATCGAGAGCAGAACATCGGCGCTGCCGCGCCAGGCGAAGGTCCGGTCGATTCCTTCGGGCTCGGCGCCTCGGTAGGTCTGGTCGAACCAGGACCCGTCGAAGACGACCATGACGACCGGCAGGCCGGCGTGGGCCGCCTTCACCTTCCGGCCGAAGTCGGCCGTGTCCATATCGGGCAGATTGCTGGAGACCAGGACCAGATCGAAGTGGTCCTTTCCTAAAACGCTCAGCCCCTCCTCGCCGGACAGAGCGGTGACAATCTGCGGGACGTTTTGGAGGTGCAGCAACTGGGACGCGCCGTAAATGCCCTGAGTCAACGAGGAATCGCGCGACATGCTGAAGGACTCGTAAGGATTCGAGACCATCAGGATCGTGCGCACCCGTCGAGCCATCAGATTGTGAAAGCCACGAAACTGCGGATCGTAGGCGTAGCGGAGTTGGTCGCGAAGATCGGGTGGTTTCATCGACTCAGGAACAGCATGCTAACACAACCGCCCCTCACGGTAGCGGCCCTGCAACGCTAACAGAGCCGCGACCGTAAGGGAGCGGTCGCATGCGAGTTCTTCAGCAGGCTCTAGACAAGACCCTGTGCCAGCATCGCGTCGGCAACCTTGACGAAGCCGGCGATGTTGGCGCCCATCACATAGTCGCCAGGAGCCCCGTATTCCTTGGAGGTCTCGAAAGCCGCGTCGTGGATCGAAGTCATGATGCGCTTCAGCCTGCCATCGACTTCTTCCCGGCTCCAGGAAAGACGCATCGAGTTCTGCGCCATCTCGAGGCCGGAGACCGCCACGCCGCCTGCGTTGGCCGCCTTGCCGGGGCCGTAGAGGATCTTCGCCGCCTGGAAGTGCTCCACACCCTCGGGCGTGGTCGGCATGTTGGCGCCCTCGCCCACAACGTAGCAGCCGTTCTTGATGAGCAGCTTGGCGTCCTCTCCGTTGATTTCGTTCTGCGTGGCGCTCGGGAAGGCGCACTGCGCCGGTATGTGCCAAGGCTTCTTGTTCTGGAAGTACTCGGCCTTGGGGAACTTCGTGAGGTACTCTTTGATGCGCCCACGCCGGCTGTTCTTGAGATCCATGGACCAGGCCAGCTTCTCCGCGTCGATTCCATCCTTATCGTAGATGGTGCCATCGGAGTCGGAGAGGGTGACGCACTTGGCGCCCAGCTCGTTCAGCTTCTCGATGGTGTACTGCGCCACATTGCCCGACCCGGAGACCAGGCAAGTCTTGCCCTTGAAATCCTCGCCGCGGGTCTTGAGCATCTGCTCGCAGAAGTAGACGCAGCCGTATCCGGTGGCTTCGGGCCGGATCAGCGAGCCGCCCCAGGCCAGACCTTTGCCTGTCAGCACGCCCGTGAACTCGTTCCGGAGGCGCTTGTACTGGCCGAACATGTATCCGATTTCGCGGCCGCCCACGCCGATGTCGCCCGCCGGCACATCCGTGTCCGAGCTGATATGCCGGAAAAGCTCGGTCATGAAGCTCTGGCAGAAGCGCATGACCTCGGCATCCGACTTCCCCTTGGGATCGAAGTCCGATCCGCCCTTGCCGCCTCCCATGGGGAGCGTGGTCAGCGAGTTCTTGAAGACCTGCTCGAAGGCCAGAAACTTCAGGATGCCGAGATAGACGGTCGGGTGGAATCGTAGTCCGCCCTTGTAGGGACCGATCGCACTCGAAAACTGAATGCGGAATCCACGGTTGACTTGAACCCGCCCCTGGTCATCCTGCCAGGGGACGCGGAACATGATGACGCGCTCCGGTTCCACCAGGCGTTCCAGCAGCCGCGATTCGACGTATTCCGGACGCCGGTCCAACACCGGGGCGATCGACCGGAAAACTTCGGTTACGGCCTGCAAGAACTCCGGTTCCCCGGCGTTCCGCTTCTTGATGGTCTCGAAGACTTGATCGATATATGCTGCTGTGCTCACGTGCGCTCCTTATTGCCGATGGTTTTAGAATATGCGTTCTTTTCTGCAGACGGGGCAGAGGACAATGGAACCTCCTCCGACGATTCACATAATTAGAACAGTGAATGTCACCACTCAGTATATATGAAAAAATTCGCTAATGGTCAAGGAATTCGACGAAGAAGAACGCCTTCAAAACTCCCTCATCCGGCGCCTGGTTTTGCCGATATGTGATCATGGGATGCAGGATTTGGGCGGTTTGGGGCGGATTTCGGTAGCCGCAGCGGCCTTGTTCGCATCTAAGCGTTAGGGGGAGACCGAGGTGGCGTCTTTGGACAGGAGTCTGGGGGGCGTTACCTGAGCACCCAGGCTCTAGTACCGCCGGTACGGAGGATGCCCGGAGAGACCTTGTCCGTCGCAGGCCGGGCCTCCGACGGATTCTGAAATGGGCGTGTGATCTGCGTATTCCTGGGCGCGCTGGCGGGGGAGCTGAGGACCTCCTGGCTTCAGTCCCGCCTGCTCGCCGCAGTTGCCCGGCGTTCGACTTACAGCATGGGTGCGGGAGTCAGTCCGACCATCCGGTATCCTAAGTCAGCGCCGTACACGGACCGGTTGGGCTACTCGCGCTTGCCCTCGTTTGTGACGGCGCTTGGCAAAGCCGGCTTCGGCGTGACCCGTCAGGCACGGCAATCCGACTTGTCTCGACGCCTCATGGACTGGGGAGTGTCCGCTTTTGACGATGCCAAGCCGCAGGCGGGTCTGCGGCTCTCGGATTGGCACGGGAATGCGTTGTTCACGGCGCCTTACCCCGCCCTCACCTACCCGCGATTCGAAGACATCCCGCCGGCCATCGTCAACACCCTACTGTTTATCGAGAACCGCGAGATCCTGGATGCCGACACCCCCTACCGCAACCCGTCGGTAGAATGGCCCCGGCTGGCCGGCGCGGTCTTCGACGTGGGATTGAATCTGGTCTACCCCCCACACAGGATCAGCGGCGGAAGCACGCTGGCGACCCAGATCGAGAAGATGCGCTACTCTCCCGGCGGCGCCACCGCCTCGGCGGGTGAGAAAGTCAGACAGATGGTATCGGCTTCGCTCCGCGCCTATCACCATGGCGAGGAGACCATGGAGGCGCGCAAGCGAATCGTCGGGGACTACCTCAACGGTCTGCCACTGGCCGCGACAGCGGGTCATGGAGAGGTCCATGGGCTCGGCGACGGCTTGTGGGCGTGGTACGGCGCCGACTTTGACGCCGTCAACCGGTCCCTTTCCCCGCATGCGCTGGGCTCCGGTGCAGTCTCGGAGCAGCAGGCACTCGCCTACCGGCAGGTGCTCAGCCTGCTGCTGGCGGTCAACAGCCCGGTGATGTACCTGGGGAAGGATCCTCGCGCTTTGGAGGCGCGCACGGACACCTATCTGCGGGTGCTCGCCAAGGCCGGTGTGATCCCGGCGCCGTTGAGCGACCGTGCCTTGCGGGTCCGCGCCGTAGTGCTGCGTCAAGCGCCCCCGGCGCCCCCTGTGAACTTCGCCGAAAGGAAAGGCGCCGATGCCATCCGGGCTCAGCTTGTCTCACTGCTTGGCGTGGAGGGCGTGTACGACCTGGACCGGCTCGATCTTACCGTGGACACAACCCTCGACGCCAGCGCCCAGCAATCCGCGGCTCGTACTCTGCAGCAGTTCGGCGACCCGGCCTTCGCCGCCGAGAGCGGGCTGCTTGGCGCGCGATTGCTGAAGCCGGACGAAATGGGTCCGGTCATCTATAGCTTCACCTTGTATGAACGATCCGCCGGCGCGAACCTGCTGCGTATCCAGACCGACAATTACAGCCAGCCGCTGAGCGTGAACGAAGGGACCAAGCTGGAACTCGGATCCACGGCCAAGCTGCGCACGCTCGCGCACTACCTCGAGATCGTGGCCAGCCTGCACCAGGAATTGACCGGTCCGGCCCAGTCGGCGTTGGAGGCGAACGATCCGCTGACCCAATGGGCCGTGGGGTACTTCGCATCGGCGCAAGACAAGAGCCTGCCAGCCATGCTCCAGGCAGCCATGAGCCGCCGCTACTCGGCCAGCCCCGCCGAGGGCTTCTTCACCGGCGGCGGTTTGCACTACTTCTCGAACTTCGAGAAAGAGGATAACGGCCGTGTCCTGACGGTCAGCGAGGCGTTCGAAAGGTCCGTGAATCTTGTGTTCGTGCGCTTGATGCGAGACGTGGCCCGCTATCACGAGGCGCGTCTGCCGGACGTGGCGCGGCGGGAGATCCTGACGCGCTTCGCCGAATTCGAGGGCAGCCAGTTCTTGGATCGGTTTCGTCAAAAGTACCGCGGGTTGGCCGCGCCGGACCTGGCCGCCGCTCTGGCGGAACGCCGCCGCCACCGCGGCGTGCATCCGCTCGAGCTCTGGCTCCTCGAGTATTTGACGCGCCACCCTGCGGCCACCCGGAGTGAGATTCAGGAAGCCAGCCTGCAGGCCCGGCGGGACGCCTACGACTGGCTGTACGTAAGCCGGCGCCGCGCCGCGCAAGACAAACGAATCCGGGTCATCTTAGAGAAAGACGCGTTCGCCGAGATCCACACCGCCTGGAAACGGCTCGGCTATCCCTTTGACCGTTTGGTGCCCTCCTATGCGACGGCCCTCGGCAGTTCCGGGGACAACCCGGCGGCCCTCGCCGAACTGGCCGGCATCATTCTCAATGACGGCGTGCGCCAACCCAGCGTTCGTTTTCGCCGGCTGCATTTCGCGGAGGGAACTCCCTGGGACTCCGTCCTGGACCGGCAGCCGCGTTCCCCGGAGCGGGTTCTCGCCCCGGAAATCGCCGCCGTGCTCCGGGCCGAGATGTTCAAGGTGGTGGAGGTCGGAACGGCGCGCCGGGCCTTCGATTCGGTGGTCTTAAGCGATGGCGCCAAGCTGCCGGTGGGAGGAAAGACCGGCACGGGGGACAATCGGATCGTAGTCACCCTGGCGGACCGGCGGCGGATCGATTCCAGCGTCATGAACCGCACGGCGACGTTTGTCTTCCTGATCGGAGACCGGTTCTACGGGGTGATCACGGCCTTCGTGCCGGGACAGGAGGCGGGCAACTACGCGTTCACGAGCGCGCTTCCGGTGCAGGCCTTCCGCACGGTGGTTCGCTCGATCCAACCGCTTTTCGAAAAAGGGCGCCGCCTCGGAGCCGCTCCTACCCGCGAACTCTTGGCAACCGCCCGATAAGGTTGTGCGACAGGCGGTTTCGCCTGTCCATTTTTTCGCCCCTACCGCAGTTGTGGCTCCACTTCCTGCAACCAATCCGGGCGCTTGAGGACTTCGCGGGGCTTGCTGCCGTCGGGCTGCATCACCCACGGAGATGAACGCGATAATGCTTGGCCGGCCTTTGTTAGCATTGTTGTTCGGAATAGGCCTCACGCGGGCGTAGTGCGGCAATTGCCCCGTGGGGCGATTGCGAACCTTCCAGCGGGCAGAGGACTTTATCGGACGGAGTTATGACAAACAGGGTCAGATCGGCTGCATTATGGGTGCTTGCTGTCGCTATTCTCGGCATCGGTGCGGCCACGACGCTGCGTGCCCAGGTCGCCGACCTGGCCGGCGTGGTGGGTATCGGCGGGAGCGGAGATGAGGACGAGAACGTTCATAGGGCTTTCGTTGTAGGACTGTCGGCAGGCTGGCCAACCGGCGGGCGCCTCCGCCTCGAAGGCGACTACCTGTTGAGCAACATCAGCAAGAGGACCTACAACCGGCATTTCCTCACTGGCGGTGTCGTCCTCCAGGGACGCGGCCGCACGCGGGGTTTCTTCCGGTTCGGTGCGGGTCTAACACGCAAGACCTGGCCCGACGTGTTGGGACTCCGGAACCGTAGCGCCGGAGTCGTCTCTGTCGGGGGTGGACTCACCGCCCAGACGAGCGGTCCCTGGTTCGTGAGACTCGAAGGACGCGCGTACTTGTCGGCTGGCGAGAATATTACGCTTGTCCCGCTGTTGTCGGTTGGCCGGACGTTCTAAGAACTCCCCTACACGCCCACTTCCTGGAGCCACTCCGGACGCTTGAGAACCTCGCGGGGCTTGCTGCCATCGGGCGGGCCGATGATGCCGTCGCGCTGCATCATGTCCAGGATGCGCGCGGCGCGGCCGTAGCCCAGCCGCAGGCGGCGCTGCAAGGTCGACGTGGACGCTTTTCCCGCGTCCAGCACCACCCGCAGGGCCTCTTCGTAAAGCGGATCCTGTTCGCCGTCGAGTTCACCCACCCCGGCTTCGTCTTCCTCCGACGGGGGCGCCACCAGGTAGGTGGCGTCGTACTCCGGCGCTGCCTGCTGCTTCCAGAAATCCACCACGCGGTTGATTTCGGTTTCGGTCACCAGCGCGCCGTGTACGCGGATCAGCCGTGAGGACCCCGGCGGCAGGAACAGCATGTCGCCCTTCCCGAGCAGATGTTCGGCGCCCATGACATCGAGAATGGTACGCGAGTCCACGCGCGTGGCGACTCGAAAACTGATGCGGGCCGGGAAATTGGCTTTGATCAGACCGGTGACCACATCCACGCTGGGCCGCTGTGTGGCCAGAATCAGGTGGATGCCCACCGCGCGCGCCATCTGCGCCAGGCGCGTGACGGACTCTTCGACGTTGGCCCGTTCGAGCATCATCAGATCGGCCAGCTCGTCGATGAAGACGACGATGTAGGGCAGCGTCTCGAGTTCGTCCTCCGCGTTGGCGTCCTCCTCGAACAGGCTGCGCGGCTGGTACTGAATCTGCTTCACCTTGCGATTGTACTGATCGATATTCCTGACCCCCTGCGCGGCCAGCAGGCGCAGCCGGCGGTCCATCTCCAGGACCGCGTTGCGCAAGGCGTTGGTGGCCTTCTTAGGATCGGTGATGACGGGGGTCAGCAGGTGCGGGATGCCCTCGTACAATCCCAACTCCAGCCGCTTGGGATCCACCATGATCAGCTTCACCTGATCGGGAGTCGAGCGGAGCAGGATCGACATGATCATGGCGTTGAGCAGAACGCTCTTCCCCGAGCCCGTGGAGCCCGCGATCAACAGGTGCGGCATCGACTCCAGGCCCGAGACCTTCAGCCGTCCGCTGATGTCCTTGCCCAACGGAATCGGAAGCCGGGCCGTGGTGGCGTGGAACTCATCGGACTCCATGATCTGGCGCAGCCCAATCAATTCGCGCTTGCTGTTGGGGACTTCGATGCCCACCGTCGGCCGGCCGGGAATCCGCTCGATGAGGATCGACTCGGCCTGCAATCCCAGGCACAGGTCTTCGGTCAAGGTTGTGATGCGGCTGTATTTGATACCAGCTTCGGGCTTGAATTCGAAGGTAGTGACGACCGGTCCCGGGTTGATCTGCACCACCGAGCCGAGCACATTGAACTCCTCGAATTTCGACTTGATGCGCGCGGCGGTGTCCTTGAGTTCCTGCTCGTCGTAGGGGCTCCGTCCGGGCGGCTCGTTCAGGAGATCCGTCGAAGGCAGTTGATATTGGAGGTCCTTGCGCGCTGCCGCGGGCGCCGGAACAGATTCGGTCCGCGGGGGAACTTCCGGCACCTCCAAAGGGGCGGAACCTGGCTTCGTCGCGGGAGGAGAATCCTCCAACGTGTGGATGGGGATTTCGAGGAGCGGCTCCGTGCCGGTCTCTTCGGCCACAACTCGTGCCAGCGGCTGCCCAGGCGCCGTCTTCGGAAGGGGGCGGACGCGAGTCGGTTTGATCCGCGCGCCGGCCTTCTCTTCCGCCCGAGCGCGCCGCCGCTCACGCCATGCCGACCACCACTCCGAAAATGGGGCCATGACGCGGGCCACTCCGCCGGTCCACTGAGGGAACTTGGCGAAACTGAATGTCGAGACCAGGTACAGCGAGGCGATCAGGCAGGTGGCCGCGAGCACCGCCGCGCCGGTGACGTTCATCGCCGACTCAAGGGCTCCCGCGAGCAGCGTGCCCGCCAGTCCGCCCGCCGGCACGGCGCCCGAGTACAGCCGCCACCCCGGGATTAGTGAGACAAGAACAGACGTACTACCGATGAAAAGCGCCGAGCCAAACAACTTGACGCCAGGCGCCTCCAACGTTTCCGAACGTACCCACTTCCAGGCCAGCAGGATCAGCAGGACCGGCAGCATGAACGCGGTGAGGCCGAGCACTTGCAGAGCGAAGTCGGCCAGGTGGGCGCCCATCGGCCCAATCAGATTGTGCGGGCGGGCCGCGCCGTTGGCGGTATTCCAGGAAGCGTCCTGGACCTGATAGGAGAGCAGGCTCAGCCATAGCAGCATGGCCGCGGACAGCAACACGACACCCGCGACCTCGTTGAATCGATGGCGAGACGTTGGAGACAAAAATGTCATCCCGCGTTTTGGCGGAAGATTGTGGCCAGAGCTATCACCATTATGCCAAAAATCACGCGATAGTAAACAAAAAACTTCAGCGTGTGCGTGCGCAAATATCGTAGAAGGAGGGCGATGACGGCGCAGCCGGTGATTCCGCTCACAATTACCCCTACCAGAAAGGCCATGCGCATGTCGGCCGGAATCCCGCCGTGGCGGTGCAGATCCCAGAAAGCTTTGGCCGCGGCCGCCGCGATGATCGGAGTCGACAGCAGAAAGGAGAAGCGCGCGGAAGCCTCCCGGTCGAGGTTCCGGAAGAGACCCGCCGTCAGGGTAATGCCGCTACGGGAAGTCCCCGGCACGATGGCCAGCGCCTGAGACGCTCCGATTACCATCGCGTCGGCGAAACTCAGCCGGCCGATATCTTTGGATCGCTTCCCGAATCTCTCCGCGACCAGCATCAACACGCCGACCGCCACCAGCATGCTCCCCATGAGCACATAGTTGCTGTGCCAGGCGTCCTCGGCGTAGCTCTCGAAGAGCAGACCGGCGACGCCTGCCGGCACGGTGGCCGCGCCGATCAGCCAAACGAGTCTCGGATTTCGCGCCAGTTCCTGGTCGCTGCCATAGCGCAGGCCGAGGCCCTGCGCCACGATCTGCAAGAGATCGCGCCAGAAGTACAGCAGAACAGCCACGAGTGTCCCCAGATGCAGCGCGATATCGAAGACCAGACTGTGCTCGGGCCATCCGAGCAGCCAGGGGGCCAGCGCCAAATGCGCCGAGCTGCTGATGGGAAGAAACTCGGTGATCCCCTGGACCACGGCGAAGACGAGAACTTGATAGAGCGGCATGGTGTGGGAAACCAACTAGCTTAGCGCAGAAGGGCCGCAAGGCAGGCAGCTTCTCCTACACCAGTCGTCTCAGCTCCTCATACCGGACGGGCTCGACTCGGCGAACAATGTCGAGGACCAGTTCCCGCACTTCAGGGGACAGCCGCTCAAGTAGGACCAGGTTTCCGGTTTTCAAGAATTCGCCCGCCTGCAGGAATGGATCCAAGAGCTTCACGGTGTTCTCATCTTTAACTCTTTCGGCGACCAGGTTCACGAAGTCCAGGTAAATCCCTGGGCTGACATCCAGCGTCCGCCTCAGGAAACTCCCGGCCTGATGCCGGAACCACTCTGAACTATGCCAGGACTGTCTTCCTAGAGTGGCCGCGAACAGTCCAAGACCGATCTGGTTTTCGCCACGGCGGAGGGACTCCAAGGCCACGTCATACGCGAAGTTGCAGACGCTGGATTCCAACGGCGGCGGGATCTTCACCTGAGCAAGACCGGCCGGCAAGGCCTCCATTAGCGGACCCTGCTGTCCGACGCATCCAAGGGCAATCTGGCGGTCCGCTTGAATGTTCCAGTCGTCCGGCTCTGAGGATAGCGCCATGTCCAATTCGCGCAATGCATCCGCATACTGCCCAGTCAGCAGTAGGAGGTCGCCACGCACCTGGTAGTAGTGCCCAACTGTTTGATTCGGATAGGCTTAATGGCGCAGACTGACCTGCGGGCCTTAGCGCAACACGACCTTGGTGAGGCCGACGTTCTCCGCCGAGTCGTAGGCGCGCAGGGTGACCAGGTGCTCGCCGGGCGGCAGTTTCTCCAAGCGGACGCGCAGGCCCTCTTTCGGGGAATCCAGAATACCGTCCACGGCTTCGGCGGGCGTCCAATACCCCGCGTCGAGCGAGTACTCCGCCCGGCGGATCGTGCTGGCGGCATCCACGGCCTCGAAGTCGATTTCGACGCGGTCCCCGGTCCTTCGCGGCGCGCTGGCGGTGATGACCGGAGGAGTGTTGTCCACAAGCACCGGGGCGCTGATCAACTCCGCTTCCTTGGCCGTACCGGGCGCATTGTCCGGGGCGTCGGAAGCGGCGACGCGGAACATGTACCGGCCGTCGGCCAGCACATCGCTTTCAATGACGTAGCTGGTCTCGCGGAGATTGGCCTTGATCAGCTTCCACTGGCGTTCTCCTTCGCCGCGGAACTCCAGCTTGAAATCCAACCGGTCGTTGTCGGGGTCCTCCGCCTGCCAGGTGATTTGCAGTTGGCGCACGGCAATCCGAGTCAGCGCCTGCGTGGGGGTGCCGGCCGACGTGGGCGGTACGGTCTCCCCGGTCTCGGAAACCGTGATGCTGTAGGAGCTGGAGACCGATTGCGCGGACGACAGCCTCGTCGAGAGCGGCGCTTGAGAGATCGTCGTGCTGACGGTGATGTTCTTCACCGCGGGGGGAGTGTTCTGCGGAAGGTAGGCGACCGTGACACTATCCAGAACCGGCGAACCGCCCGCGGCGCCGCTGAGTTCCGCTTTCCATTGGATGTAGCGTGCATTGGGGCTTGGGATGCGCGATCCGGCGGCCTCCGTTAGCGGCGGCGACCAATCGCTCCAGGTCTGGTCCGGCCGCATCGAATTCCCGGTGCGCGTGAAAAAGGCCAGCCGGGAGTCGCGGCCAGTCTCGGCAATCCAGCTCACGCGGCCCCAGCGAGCCACCGTTGCCGCGTCATGCACCGGCGATTCGAACACTCCGCTCAAGGCCGTATCCGCCGCCAGCCGGTAGACCATCCCCGCGTCCCCGGTGGCCGCCAGCAACCCGGCCGGGCTATCGAGCAGGCGAGTAGCCTCACCTTCGTTGGTCTGCGCCAGCAGCGTCACCTTGCCATCCGCCGCCAGCCGGTAGATGCGGCCGCGAGAGTCGGTCGAGAAGACAAACTGGCCGCGCGACGACACCAGGTCGTACACGTTTTCGTCCTTGGAACTCCACAGGGTCTCGACGGTGTTGTCCGTCCCGATTCTGTAGAGCGCCGACTTCTCGACGCCAGGGAAATCGGACACTGCCGAAAACTGAGCCGATACCTGCGGAGTTGTCCCACCCGCCACCTGTCTCGCTGCATCGGTCCTGGGTTTGACTTCAAGTCCGGCTTGCGTGTCCTGTTCGGTCACGGTGACCGTAGTCGACGTGGACGGCACCTGTCCCGCACCGGAATAAGACGGGGTGGCGGTGGCTCCCGCCAGAGCTCGCCGTATGCTCGCGCCGCCCTGGGCCGCGGCGTAGATGGCCCCGTCGGGCGCCGCCAGGATGGCGCGGATTTCAGGCAGTCCGGCGTCGTAGAGCACGAAGGCCCGGTTCCTGGCCTCGATGCGGTAGATGATCCCGTTCGGTTCGGTTCCCGCCAACAAACGCCCTTGCGCGTCCACGGCAATGCAGGTCACGTGCGCCTGCCCGGTTTCGTAGTAGGGTTCGCCTTTGCCGGATGTATCCACCCGGAACACCAGTCCCTGGTCCCCGGTACCGGCGTACAGCGTGCCGTCCTTGGCGAAGGCCAGAGACCAGATGTAGGTGACGTTGGGCGTGAAGAACTCGGTGGCCTTTCCCTTTTCGATTCGATAGATCTTGCCGTTGGGGGACGTGGCAGCGTACAAGACACCGGCGGGACTGAGGGCCAGCGCGAATACCTCGGGTTCATCCGCCGTCCACAGCGTGGACGCTTGGCCGGACTTGTCGATTTGAAATACTCGCCCGCGGTGTCCGGAGGCGGCATAGATGGTCCCATCGGCAGCCTGGACGACGCTCCAGATCACCGGCTGATCCGAAGCCAGAAGCGTATCGAGCCTTGGCGCGAGCGCGATGCGGCCCTCGCGGCTGAGCGACACACCGGTGAAGCGGCCGCGGATAAAATCCCGGTAGTTGTTCATCTCCCAGGTGGCCGTGCTGGCGGCATCGGCAACCGCGGCCAGTAAGAACAGAGAGAGCGGGACGAGCCACCGTTTCATTGAGTGATCTCCACCTGAACCGTCCTGGAGCCCGATACTACCACTCCCCCGGAGCCCACCTCGAACTCGGCAATCTTCGAACCTTGGGCGGCCAGCGTGGGGGCCATCCCGGGGTCCATGCGGCGACAGAATCTGCCCCACCGACGGCGGAGGGGACGGCAGGTTGTACCCGCCGACATTGTAGTTCGCCTCCGGCCGCCAGACCCGGACGTAGGCTCTGGTGTTATCGCGCAGCCCATTCAGAAAGGCGACCAGTTGCGCGGAAGACCGCGGCGCGCTGTCCAGGAATTGCCGGTATTCGATCGTATTGGTCGTACTGCCATCGGCCACCGTGAAGCACAGAGTCCCCGCCTTCGCGCCCACCGGGACACGGTAGGTTACCTTGTGCGCGCTTTCCACCCCGCCGGGCCCGGAGAGGATCATCCTGAGGTCCACGGTCTCTCCCGGTCTGACCTCGCGCCGGGAGGTCCACACCTGGCCGATCTGCATCTGCTTGCGCGTTTCGTAGGAATCGATTTCGAGGCGGATGCTTTTCGGGCGCAAGTTATCGAACTCGTTCTGAAGCGCGTAAGCCAGCGGCACGGCCGCCGCCAGCGAGGCTTGGTCCGAAAGCCCGGACTCGCTCGAATAGGTGTTGGCGATTCGGATGGGGACCGCGCTGCCCTGCATCTGAATCTCCCCGCGAACGCCGATGGTGGCAATGCCGGTGGTTCGTTCGGTAGCCTCGATGGCGGAAGACACCGCCATCTGCAGGAGCAGCGGCGAGAGGAGCGAATCGCTGACCATCTCCATCTCGTATTTTGTTTGCACGCCGCCGGAACCGCTGTCGGGATGATGCGTCAGCGCGATGGAAATGGGAACCAGTGTCGCTCGCCGGCCCAATTCACCCGCAACGCCTGTGCTGCGGTCTTCCTGGATGGTCCCCATCCACTCGCGCGGCGCGGAGATCTTGAAGGATGAGGAGAGGTTGGGCACCAGCGCCAGGACCTCGGAGCGCGCGAACGGAATGTCGGTGCTCCCCATGGCGATGAGTTTGTGACCGAAGGCATAAATCCGGTTGCCGTCCACGTAGGTGACGGTGCCGTCGGCGCCGACGCTCATGTCGCCGGCCATCAGTTGCACGCTGATCATGGAACCGGGTTGGATGGCGGAGGGCTTGCCGAGACCCGGCTGGAGCCGCGCCCCACCCGCGAGCCCCTGCTGCGGTTCGAGCCCCGCCGCCCGCAGTTGCGGTGCGAAGCGCTCGATGGCGCCGCGGGCGAAGCCGCCAAACGACAACGGCGTGGCGATATCCACCAGCCTGCCGCCTCCCGCGAGCACGCTCCCCACAGGTTCGAACCCGCGCATCAAGTCCGTGTCCGTGAGCGTTGCCCGCGCGCGTGTCCGCCGGGCAGCGCCCGTCTCACCGGCGCGTATCAAATCCGCGATGGGCCGGATGGCCGCGATGGGCTCCTTGGCGTAAGTGAAGGCCATCGCCACCGCGCCGAGCAGCCGCCCGTTAATATAGACCGGACTTCCGCTCATTCCTTGCATTACTCCAGTGGACGCCAGAGGGCCCCCCGACAAACGGGCCAGAATCAGAGACTGCTTCGGGCCGGCGTTTTCCAGCACCCCCAGGATCTCGACCTGGAACTCCTCTATCTGGTTGCCGGAGAAGATAGTTTTCCCGATGCCCTGCATCCCGGGGCGCACCTCGCCCAGCGGAAAGAACCCGGTTTGGGCGTACAGCGACACCACCACCAGCAGGCCCCAAAGAAGACGCATCAAGAGTATAGGTCCTGAATAACATTCTAACGAATCCGGGCCCCGCCCATAGATCCGGGGCCCTGCGACGAACCACTCGGGGCGGTGGTAGAGTTTACTGGTCGAGGGTTCGAATGTTCAAATCCGCATTGTCGGTACTATTCTGCATCCTGTCGTTTTCCCTCTGCACCCAAGGTCAGCAGCCTGGATCGGTCACTGTCGAGTTTCCAAGCCAAGAGTCGCTCGTTCACGGGAGGGTCTCCCCAGCCAGCGGTGCGGCGCCATACCCAACGCTTCGGCGCGGTCCGCGAGAGCCTGGCCTCCGATATCAGGGACTGGCTCCTACAGCACGGCGCCCGTTAATGACCTCAACTCGGATGCGCGCACACGTTTAACGAACAGCTCCCTACGGCAATCGTACGACCGCCGGCTTGCGGAACCACGTGTCATATCCGATGATGAACCAGCCGATCGGGAAGCCGCCCTCATGCGTGATTACGAGGCCCAGGACTTTGGCCTCCGCCGGAACCCGGAACGAGCGGCTTGTCACAAGTGACTCCCGCGGCTGAAGGCGGACGTTGATCGGAGTGGCGGATGTACCGGCTACCGGATCGTACCTGCGGCCCTGCTGGTCAGTAAGGTACACGACCACATTGTTCTCTCGCTGCGACACGCGCCGGGCACGGCTCGATAAGCGAAGGTCCACGCGATAGGCTACGACGCCGCCTTCGGGGACCCGCCTGAATTCGGTGACACCAACACACCAGTCGTCAAAACACTGGGTGGCGTTCGCCTTCAGGTAGCGCCGGGGCGCAACCAGAGACACGAGGACAACTACAGCCATATAGGCCCCTGCAAAAAGCAGAAGCCGGCGCAGGATTCGGCCCGCCGGCCCGAACCGCTTCCGAAGGGCAAGCCAGACCGCCGCGAACAGGCTGATCACGCCCGCGAGCAACAAACCGAGGAACAACAGGTCGAAGAGGCTCATCGTCGTATTGCAGAGTTCTTTATACAATAAAGAATGATCTAAGTCAAGCGCGGCAATTGCGGAATTCACCTGCAACCGCTCCCTCACGGTCGCGGCTCGGAATCCGAGCCGCGCGCTTCAGCAAGCGGTCTTTCGACGAGGCTCGATTGTCCAGGGGCCTTTCGCTGTGGTCTACTAATTGGTGCAAATGGCTTCAACCGTCGAGAGGCTCCCGGGCAGATCCCTGCCGCCCGCTGCCGTTCCGTGGCTTCCGATGGGGTGGTTCTCACTCCTGCTGCTGATCTGCTACGCGCCGGTGCTGCAGCGGCTGGCGGTGCAGTGGTATCAGGACCAGGACATGGGGCATGGTTTCTTCGTGCCGCTGGTGGCCGGTTATATCGCCTGGCAGCGGAAGGATGAGCTGTTCGCGGAAACACTTGCGCCGAACTGGTGGGGGCTCCTGGTGGTGGCCTACGGCGCTTTCCAGTTGTTGATCGCCACTTTGGGAGCGGAGCTGTTTCTGGCGCGTACGGCGTTCATCATTTCTCTGGCGGGAATGGTTCTCGTGCTGGGCGGCAGCCGCAGCCTTCGCATTCTGGCGTTCCCCTTGTTCCTGTTGTGCTTCATGGTGCCGATCCCGTCCATCCTCTACAACCAACTCACCTTCCCCATGCAACTGCTGGCCAGTCGCGTGGCGGACGAAGTTTTGATGTTCATCGGAATCCCGGTGTTGCGCGAGGGGAACATCCTCGAGTTGGCGAACCAGCGGCTGAATGTCGTGGAGGCTTGCAGCGGCATCCGGTCTCTACTCTCGCTCTCGTTCCTCTCCTTGGTCTACGCCTACTTCTTCGATAACAAGATATGGATGAGATTTGTGCTGCTGGTGGCTACGCTGCCGATTTCCATCATCGCCAACGCGGGCCGGGTCACTCTGACAGGTCTGGTGGGCGAGTACGATCCCGAACTGGCGGGCGGCATCTTTCACTACGCTTCCGGGTGGGTGATCTTCCTGGTCGCGCTGGTGATCCTGGTGCTTTTCCATCAGCTTCTCAATCTGGTGCATCGGAGGCTGTATGGCCGGAAGTAGCGCTCCGTGGCGATTCCTCAGAAGCGGCCACGCGCTGGCGCTGAGCCTGGCTCTGGTGGCTCAGGCCGCTTTGTTCTATGGATACTCTCGCGGGGAGAGCGCCCCCGCAGCGCGCCCGCTTAAAGGGAGCCCCGCCCAATTCGGCGACTGGAAGCTGGCCACGGAGGGAGTGATCGAGCAGGAGACCCTGGACGTTCTGCGCGCGGATGACGTTGTGACGCGCGTGTATTCCGAGTCGGGCACGGGACGATTTGCCAACCTATTCGTGGCTTACTTTAAGACGCAGCGCACCGGTCAGTCGCCCCACTCGCCAAAGAACTGTCTTCCCGGTTCGGGCTGGGCGGCCTCCACCGCCGACGTGCTTACGATTCCGGTAAGCGGGCAGGAAGCCCCGCTACGGGTGAACCGCTACATCGTCGAGAGGGGCGAGGATCAGAGCGTGGTCCTATATTGGTACCAGACGCCGAGGAGGGTGATCGCCAGTGAATTCGAGGCCAAGTACTACCTGGTGTTGGACTCCATCCGGTACAACCGGTCCGATACGGCCCTGGTCCGCGTCGTGACCCCCGTCGTCAACGGCGATGAGGACGCCGCGACCAAGGCCGCGATCCGATTCGTGCAGTCCTTCTTCACGCCGCTTCGACAGTACCTGCCGTCGTAGCAGGCTGGGACGGCGAAACCGCCTGTCCTACCGGCTCGGGCCGCCGAGTTTCCGGTCGAGGAAGTCCGCCGCCGCCCGGAACGCCTCCAGCCACCTCGCGTAAGTGAGGAACGCGTGCACTTCGTCGGGGAAGATCAGTTGCTCAAACTCGACTCCCTGACCGCGCAGCGCTTCCACCAATTGGACCGTCTGCCGGAATTCCACGTTGCGGTCGTCGTCTCCGTGAACCAGGAGCACCGGCGATCGCCAGGTCTTCACGTAGGCCATGGGAGAGGATTCCAGCGCCAGGCGCAACGCAGCCTGCTGAACCTCCAGGCTGTCGGAGGGCAGAAACACCTTCGTCTCCGTCCGCCAGTCGTGAACTCCGTGCAGGTCCACGCCAGCGGCGAACTGTTCCGAGGCGCGTGAGAGTCCGAGTGCGGTCAGGTAACCGCCATACGAGCCGCCCCACAACCCAATGCGGGACGCGTCGACATCCGGCCGGCCGCGGAGATAGGACGCGGCGCCCAACACGTCGTTGAACTCGCTGGCCCCCACGGCGCCATACCGCAGCGCCTCGCGGAATTCCATCCCGTATCCCGTGCCGCTGCGGTAGTTGACCGAGAGTACGATGTAGCCGCGGCTGGCCAGGAATTGATTGAAAGCGTAGGCGTTGTGATAGTACCCGGCAAAATGCCAGCCGAGCAGCATCTGACGCCGCGGGCCGCCGTGGAAGAAGATCACCGCGGGTTGCCGTCCACTGGTCTGCAAACGGGCCGGGCGAAAGAGCTGGCCGTGAATCTCGATCCCGTCGGGAGACTGGAAGGTCACGGGCTCGGGAACGACCAGCGCCTGCTCCGGAAAATCGGGCGTGGGCGCCGCGCCCGGCACATCCACCATCGCGCCGCTCACGAGGATGGCAACTCGCCCGGACCGACGCGCGTCGGACCGTAGGAGCGCCAGCGTGCCACCCTCGGAGGTCACGGCCGGCGACCATTCGATGCCGTCTCCTGCCGTCACGCGAACGGGCTTGCCGCCCGATACGGCCGCTTTCCAGATGTGGCGGCGGTCCAGGTCACCCTGGTTGGATGAGTAGAAGACCTCTCGCCGGTCCGGGCTCAGCGAGACGTGTTCCACTTCGCCTTCGCCCGGCGTCAGCGGCACGGCCACGCCTCCCGAGGCCGCAACAGAGTAAAGATGCGTCCATCCATCGCCTTCCCAAGGAAAGACGATGCGGTCGCCAGCGGCCCACATCAGTTGGTCGTGCGCCTCGACGGTTCGGAAGACACTTCCCCGCCCCTTATTCGCTCTCCAGATCTCCCGGCCGCGGCCGCTCGCGGCGTCGGCGACGCGGATAGACCAGGGCTCCGCGCTGCGCTTGGGTCCGAACAGCAGCAGCACCCGGGAGTTTGGCGCTCGCAGGAATGCGATGCTCTTCCCGTCCGGCGACCATACCGGCTCCGTGTCGCGGTCCACGCTAGGGTCGAGATAGCGCACCGAGCCTGCCGACGGATCGTACACGCCGATGAAGCTGTGATCGCCCCGCTCGCTCACAAAAGCCAGTCGGGCTCCGTCGCCGGACCAGCGCAGCGTGCTGCACGCGCCGCGGGCCTCGACAATGCGCGCGGGAGTCTGGCCGTCTTTGAGTCCCATCGCCCAGATCTGGCCCTTCTTGACGTAGGCGACGCGATCGCCCTTGGGGGAAACGGCTGGAGCAGCGCCTTCATCCAACCGGCGCGGCGCACCTCCGTCGAAGGGGACGATCCACAAGGCCTGCTCTGCGCCTTCCGGGCGGCTCAGTGGATTAGGGCGGGTTCTCTCCGCCGCCACGGACGTACACCAGCGACGCGGCGTCCGGCGTCCAATGCAGATCGGAGAGTTCCTGGCCGTCGTCGCTGGCGTAGGGCGTGAGGCGTCTGGCCTGGAACGCCGGGCCCTCCGCCACCCAGATGTTTCGAACGCCGCGACTGTTCGCGACCCACGCGATCCGGTTGCCCTTGGGAGCGGCGGTCAGCTCCGAGACGAACGGCGCGCCCATGATCTGCTCGAGGGTGAACTGCGCCCGCGCCAGGGCCGGGGCCAGGCAGACAGCCGCCAACAGGATCATTATCCGCATCGCTACCCCTTCCTTCGAGAGTGTAGCCCATTGACACGCGCGGGGGTCTGAGGAGAGACTGTCAACAGCCGTGGAGGCCGCCATGATTACACCTCAGCAAGAGACAGCCCTCGTGAAGAAGCTCGATGCGTTCCAGGTGGAGATCCCGTCCTGGGGTCTGGCCAACACCGGAACCCGGTTCGGGAAGTTCATTCAGGCCGCCGCGGCTTCGTCCATCGAGGAGAAGCTCAGCGACGCCGGCGAGGTACACAAGTTCACGGGCTGCTGTCCGACGGTGGCCGTCCACGTCCTGTGGGATTTTCCGAAGGGGTTGGACAGCGTTCCGGAAACCCTCTCGTTCGCCGAGAAGTACGGCGTCCGCATCGGGGCCATCAATCCAAACGTATTTCAGGACCAGTGTTACAAGTACGGTTCGCTGGGGAACCCCGCTCCGGAAGTGCGCCGCACGGCGCTCGAGCACATCCTCGAGAGCGTCGAGATCGGTAAGAAGACCGGGAGCCGGGACGTCTCGCTGTGGTTCGCCGACGGCTCCAGCTATCCGGGGACTGCGAACATCCGCGCGCGGGCGAAGTGGTTCCAGGAGGGGCTCAAGGAGACGCACGCGCACCTCTCGCCGAACCAGCGCATGCTGGTCGAGTACAAACCCTTCGAGCCGGCTTTCTATCACACGGACATCGCCGACTGGGGGATGGCGCTGCTGCTGGCGCGCGGCGCCGGCCCCAAGGCCAAGGTGTTGGTGGACACCGGCCACCACTACCAGGCGCAGAATATCGAGCAGATCGTGGCCTGGCTGCTCGCCGAGGACATGCTCGGCGGCTTCCACTTCAATGACCGGCGCTATGCGGATGACGACCTGACCATCGGCAGCATCGACCCTTACCAGGCGTTCCGCATCTTCCACGAGATCGCCTTTTTCGAGTGGGAGACGGGCCGCCAGCCGTCGATCGCCTACATGATCGACCAGAGCCACAATCTGAAAGGCAAGATCGAAGAGACCATTCAGACGGTGATGACGGCGCAGGAACTTTACGCGAAGGCCGCGCTGGTGGACCATCGCGCGCTGGCTGTGCACCAGGCCGGCTGCGCGCTGATCGATGCCGAAGAGTGCCTGAAGGAGGCCTTCTCGACGGATGTGCGGCCGGTGATTCAGGCCTGGCGCCGAGCCAAGGGGCTCGCCGAAAATCCGCTGGCGGCCTATCGGGCCAGCGGCTACCAGGACCGCATCACTAAGGAGCGCGCCGCGAAGAACGCCGCCGCCGGCGGCAGCTACGCCTAGTCCCGCGGTCGACCGCTTGGGTACAAGCGGTTTTCACGACAAGCTTTATTGAAACTAAAGGGCTTCCGGCAAAACGACCGCTTGGGTACAAGCGGCGAAGGCGGCGACCCGAAAAAGCAATTCCCGAAGATGTTTTGGTTCATTCCCCCACCTCCGTTCTCATGATTGCACGGAGGTGCAAGGAAGCCGCGATTGGAGACGCTGGCAAAACCCGGAAGGAGCAATAGAATCAAGCTACTAAAAAAAGTATGTGGAGTTGTGAACGGTGGGCCGCGCTCGACCAACGGCGGGGGCCTACGGCATGTACTGACTGACGAAGTCGAGATACGCCTTGCGACCGCCTTCCCGGGACCAGAATGAAATCGATTTCTGGATCTCGCGCAGGCACTTGACGAGATCGGAGACCGGCATCCTCGGTTGCTTCCACCGACGTCTCTCCGGGAAACGCAGACCGGCCCAGGCGCCACTCGCAGAACGGCTGGACCGACCGGAAGACGCGCTCCGGGCGCTCGGCGAGCATCATCTTTGGCGGCGTGCGCTGCTCTTCCTCGGCGTGATAGTGGCGGATCAGGGCCTCCACGGCGTCCTTCGCGTCTATGTCCAGCAGCGACGGTTCGACGCGGTACACCGCAACGATGCCGAACTCGAGATTCTGGAGCACATCCAGGTTCCTCTCGCGGAACTCCTTCATCGCGCATCTCCTTGAGCTATCCGCGGTCTCGTTATGCCGGGAGGCGAACTTCCCCCGCGCCAACTGCTCCCTATCAGTGTACGACTCAGGGGGCGCTGTGATTCGGGCGTAGGATGGCGCACAGAAAGTTTTGCATTTCGCGTGGCAAAACCTGCATCAGTCGAGAGTTCAAATGGCAGTACGGGCCTTAGTACTCCTAAGCTAAGGTCCTGCGCCGCGAATCCCTTGAGGTGCAACAGACACGGCATCGCGATGTTACAGCCGGAACGTTCTTGACTAAGTAGTGCGCCGATGGTCCACGGCATGCTTCTTCTGCATCGTGTTCGGCCGGCCAGCCGCGGTCTGAGGGCATGGCAGCCGACCTAGCGAAGAGCCGGCCGCGGAGGTTTTGGGGCCAAGCTGTGTGTCTGGAGGAGGCTACTCGAAATGGATCATGGAAAGCGCTTTTTCTTTTGTTTGATTGCGGCCGTCCTGTTGTTTTCGACGGGCTCGTTGAAGACCGTATTGGCACAAACCGCGCCACCCCTGGGTACGGCGCAGCAGTTCGCGGTGCTGGCCTCCTCGACGGTGACCAATACGGGCGCGACCATCCTCACCGGAGATGTGGGCGTTAGCCCGGGTAGTGCAGTCATCGGCTTTCCTCCGGGCCTGCTGACCGGAACGATACACGCTGCCGATTCGGTCGCGGCCCAGGCTCAACTGGATGCCCGCGCGGCGTTCGATTATCTAGCCGGCGAACCGTGCACCACCGACTTGAGTGGTTCGAATCTGGGTGGAATGACGTTGACGCCCGGGGTCTACTGTTTTAGTTCGTCGGCTCAGTTGACCGGAACGCTCACCCTAAACGCCACGGGAAATCCCAATGCCGTCTTTGTCTTCAAGATAGGCAGCACCTTCACTACGGCCAGCAATTCGGCGGTGGTCGTCAGTGGCGGTTCAGCCTGCAACGTGTATTTCCAGGTTGGCAGCTCCGCGACTCTCGGTACGGGCACACATCTTTTGGGAAGCATTTTCGCGGGAGTGAGTATTACGTTAACCACCGGAGCAACCGCGACCGGCAGCAGCTACGCGCTAGGCGGGGCGGTGACCCTGGATGGCAACGAAGTCACAGCCTGCATGGGCACGCTTCAGGTCTGCAAAGCGGCTGGGAGCGGTGTCACCGAGGGGACGCCCTTCGCCTTCGACGTTGCTGGAACCCCGGCAATCGTTCTGGCCGGTCCTGCGCCGGCGGGGTCTTGCAGCGTGGCGCTGGCGGCGCCAGCCGGTCCGGCGACAATTACCGAAATCTTGCCGCTGGGTACCGTCTTGGCGGAGGTGAGCACTCTACCGGGCCCCGGTTTGCTGATCAGCAGCAATCTGGGCGCGGGCACGGCTACTGTTTCGGTTACTCCCGGGGGGCAAACGATCGCCACTTTCATAAACACGGCTCCGCCCCCTCCAACCACGGGGTTTCTTCAAATCTGCAAGATCGCCGGTAGTGGCGTCAGCGTCAATCCACCGACGAACTTCGCGTTCAGCGTTAATGGAACTCCGATCCCCGGGGGCACCGTTGCCTGCCGGTCCCGCGCCGTCGGGTTCTTGCAGCGTGCCGCTGGAAGTGCCAGCCGGAC
Source organism: Bryobacteraceae bacterium (assembly GCA_963801345.1). Taxonomy (GTDB): domain Bacteria; phylum Acidobacteriota; class Terriglobia; order Bryobacterales; family Bryobacteraceae; genus CAWDER01. The sequence goes on along the minus strand of CAWDER010000005.1, from coordinate 105,000 downwards.
AGACTCTGATTGCGGAAACCTTGCCAGCCGGCACCATGCTGACGGACGTCCGCACGCTGCCGAGCGCGGGATTGCTGGTGAGCAGCAATCTGGCTTTGGGCACGGCTACGGTGACGGTCAATGTCGGGGGACAGACGATCGTCACGTTCACCAACGCCGCCGTTGTCCCCACCACCGGATTTCTCCAGATTTGCAAAGTGGCCGGAAGCGGCGTCGTGGCAGGAGCGAACTTCGCGTTCAGTGTCAACGGAACTCCGATCCCCGGGGGCACTGTTCCTGCCGGTCCCGCTCCGGCGGGTTCTTGCAGCACGGCGATGGAGGTGCCGGTCGGACAGACGATCATCGCGGAGACCCGGCCAACATCCGATACTCTGTCGGTGTTGACGGCCGTCAGCGCGTTGCCGGGCTTGTCGCTGGTCAGCAGCGATTTCGGCGCACGCACGGCCACGGTGACGGTCAACCCCGGAGGGCTGACGATCGCCACGTTCACCAACGCCGTGGTTGTCCCCACCACCGGCTTTCTCCAGATCTGCAAAGTGGCCGGGAACGCCGGCATTGAAGGAATGAACTTTGGATTCAGCGTTGCTGGAAACCCGCCCACGGTGATTACCGTTCCGGCCGGTGCCGCGCCGTTGGGTTCCTGCAGCACGCCGCTGGAGGTGCCAGCCGGTTCGGTGTTCATCACGGAAACCCCGTCAGCCAGCGATACGGTGCTAACGGCCGTGAGCACCTTGCCGGGCGGGTTGCTGGTCAGCAGCGATCTGGGCGCGCGCACGGTTACGGTGACGGTCAATCCCGGGGGGCAGACAATCGCCACGTTCCTCAACACGAGGGTTTCAACCACGGGCTTTCTCCAAATCTGCAAAATCGCCGGTGCGGGCGTCGCGGTGGGAACGAACTTCACATTTACCATTGCTGGAAGCCCACCCACCGGGATCACCGTTACGGCCGGGGCCTCGCCAGGCGGTAATTGCAGTCCGGCGCTACAGGTGCCAGTCGGTCCGACGATCATCACGGAAACGGAAACCCCGCCAACCACGGGTACCGTGCTGACGTCGGTCAGCACCTTGCCGAGCGGGCTGCTGGTCAGCAGCAATCTGGCTGCGCGCACAGCTACGGTGATGGTCAATGCCGGGGGACAGACGATCGTTACGTTCCTGAACACACAGGATTCCCGTTGCTCCCAACACGGGCTTCCTTCAAATCTGCAAAATCGCCGGTGCGGGCATCGCCCCGGCGACCGATTTCACCTTCAGCGTTGCCGGAATCCCGGCCCCGATTCCGGTTGTCGTTACGGCCGGGCCTGCGCCGGGGGGCTTTTGCAGCACGCCGCTGGAGGTGCCGGCCGGTCAGGCGCTGATTACGGAAACGCCGTCTCCGGGCGCCGTGCTGGCGGCCGTCAGCACCTTGCCGAGCGTGGGGTTGCTGGTCGGCAGCGATCTGGCCGCGGGCACGGCTACCGTGACGGTCAATGCCGGTGGGCAGACGATCGTTACATTCGTGAACGCGATAATTCCAGCCCCGGGCGTGCTCCAAATCTGCAAAATCGCCGGTGCGGGAGTAGCGCCGGGCGGGAAGTTCACATTTGTGGTGGCTGGGGCCAGTATTACGGTCCTGGCGGGAGGACCGTGCGTAACGGCCCCAACCTCCTTTCCGGTCGGCACATCCGTGACGGTTGCGGAGGCGCCTTCCGCCGGCACGATACTGCAGGCTGTTGGCGTAATTCCGGAGGACCGGCAGCAGGGTGCCGCCGATCTGGACGGGCGCACAGTAACCGTGACAATCGGCACCGGCGTAACGACTGTGAACTTCACAAACATAGCGGGCGGATTCGGCCTGTTGAAGGTGTGTAAGGTCGCCGGAACGGGCATAGCGAGAGGCGCGAACTTCTCCTTTGTGGCGGCAGGCGCCAGTTTTACGGTTCCGGCGGGATTCTGCGTAAATCGGGGCATGGTGGCGGCCGGCACGGTCGTCACGATCGCGGAGGTGTTGTCCTCCGCTACGGTGGCCTCGGCGATCAGCGTCCTACCGGAGGACCGGCAAGTTTCCGTCGATGTACCCGGACAAGCGATCACCGTGACCATCGGCACGGGCATTACGGAAGTGCTCTTCACAAATGTCCGGAGGCCGTAGTGCAAGGCAAGTGGAGATGATTTTATGATTGTGCAAATTCGAAAGAGCGCGCTAAGACAATTGAGCGGTTGGAGGACGAACATGAGCTCGCGATTATTCTGGAGTGCGATCGTGCTGGTTTGCCTCTCCAGCTCCGCCCAGGCAGGTTATATCGAAATCTGTAAAGCTTCTACTCCAGCCGGCGCGCTGAGCGGTCTTTACAGCTTCACGATCGACGTCAAACCCGGGACGTTGTTCGAGGCGCCCGTGGGCGCCTGCATGCCTGTCTATCAGTTGGCTGATGGACCTGTTACCATCACTGAGCTTCCCCAGGCTGGTGCGATGCTCTGGTCCGTCTCCACCTTCCCGGAGAATCGCCTGATTAGCTTCGACCCGCTAGCGGGCAGCGCCAGAGTGTTGATTTGGGGAGGCAGCGACCCGTCGCAGGCGGTGCTAGTTACCTTCACAAACGCGGCTGTCCCCGAGCCGGGGACGGCATGGCTGCTGGGTTCCGGGCTGGGTTTCTGGGCTCTCCACAGGAATCTGAGGAAGCGCCGATTCTACGCAGTTCTGCACAAACGGTGGCGTAGAAGCCGTTCGTAAGGCGGGCGCCTCGCGCGGTCTCGGCTGGGCCGACACCGCGATTTGGAGGTAGAATGGCCCGCATGAGAGTTTTTCTGATTTTGCTGACAGCGGCGGCGGCTTTCGCTCAAACGGATTACGATCTGCTCCTCAAAGGGGGGAGGGTCGTCGACCCGAAGAACAAGATCAACGCGGTGCGCGACGTGGCCATCGCGGGCGGCAAGATTGCAGCCGTCGAAGCGAACATCCCGGCCGCGCGCGCGCGGCGCACGGTGGATGTTTCCGGCTTGTACGTGACGCCCGGCATTATCGATATCCACACCCACGTCTACACCGGCACCGGCGAGCGCAACTCCTATGCCGGCGACAACAGCGTGTATCCGGATGGATTCACGTTTCGGGCGGGTGTGACCACGGTGGCCGATGCGGGCGGCGCCGGCTGGCGCAACTTCGAGGACTTCAAGAACCGCATCATCGACAGGTCCCAGACGCGCGTCCTGGCTTTTCTGAACATCGTCGGCAACGGCATGCGCGGCGGCAAATTCGAACAGGACCTGGGCGACATGGAAGTCAAGCCCACCGTCGAGATGGCCCAGAAGTACAAGGGCCTGATTATCGGGATCAAGTCGGCGCACTTCTCGGGCCCCGAATGGGCGCCCTTCGAGCGCGGCGAGGAGGCCGCGCGCATCGCCGGCATTCCGCTCATGGTGGACTTCGGCAGCAACCGGCCCGAGCGCCCGCTCTACGACCTGCTCAACAAGGTCTACCGGCCCGGCGACATCTACACGCACATGTACTCGGGGCTGCGCGGTGAGCAGGACCCGGCGACGGGCGGCCCCAGCCAGGCACTGATCGACGCGCGCAAGCGCGGCGTGATCTTCGACGTGGGCCACGGCGGAGGCAGCTTCCTGTGGCGCCTGGCCGTGCCGATGGTGAAAGCCGGCTTTGTCCCCGACTCCATCTCCACGGACCTGCACATCGGCAGCATGAACTCCGGGATGAAAGACCAGTTGAACGTCATGAACAAGTTCCTCGTCATGGGCATGCCGCTCGACGAGGTGATCCTGCGTTCCACCTGGAACCCCGCCCGCGAGATCCAGCACGAGGAATTGGGCCATCTCACGGTGGGGGCCATCGCCGACGTGGCCGTGCTGCGAATCGAGAAGGGCAACTTCGGCTTCCTCGACTCGAACGGCGCCCGGCTGCGAGGGACGCAGAAGCTGCTGTGCGAGTTGACCATCAAGAACGGCAGGACGGTCTACGATCTGAACGGCATCGCGCGCGACGACTGGGACAAGCTGCCGGCCAACTACGGGTCGCAGAGCGATGGGCCGCCACGGGGAGGCCAGCGGGGAGCGCCGCAGCAGAAGAAATAGCTGGGCTCACGCAAAGGCGCAAAGACGCAAAGAACTCAATGGTTTTCTTTGCGGCTTTGCGTCTTGGCGTGAACCGGGGACTCAGACCTTGTATTTGTCGTAGTCGAACTTATCGTTGACCAGGTGCAGGTCGGGCTCTCCATCGCGGGTCAGATAGATGGTCTTTAGGTCGTGCCGCTCGAAGTCGGCCAGCTTGCGCGGGACGGCGGCTCCGTCGATCCACTCGTAAATCGGGATTTCCCAGGGATTGAAGGTGTCGCTCAGCCCGCGCTCCTTGGCGATGCGGTAGAGATGGACGTTGCCCGGCTCGTGGCCTCCCAGGTAGAGCCCGATCACGTCGAGCCGGAACTTGTCCTTGCCGAACATCACGTAGTTCGTCAGATAATCCTGGCCGACCCTGAAACCGTCCCCGTCGCGCCCGTAGATGCCTTCGATCATGGCCAGACCCGTGGTGAGCGTGCTCTGGTTGTCGCAGGTCTTGTGGGCCCAGATCTCCTGCTCCATGGGCCCGATGCCGGCAGCTTGACCTTTCAAGTTGCCCCGGGTGTCGTAGCGCACGTAGTCCAACTTCCGATGGCGTTCAAAAAAGTCCTTCACCACCGTCTCGACGCGGGGATGGACTTCCGGCTTCACGATATCGGCCACGCGCAACACGGAATTCCATCCGCCGCAGAAGTTCGTGAAGGGGTGGGCCACCAGGCCCTGCTCGTTCTTCACGGACTGGGTCAGGCACATGCCGTGGGCCTTCCACTTGGCGATACTGAGGAGCCAGGTATTGGGTTCTCCCACCGGCGCATAGTGCGGAATGCGCGTGAAAACCACGCCGTCCGGAACTTTCGCCCAGGTGATTCCGGATCCGTCCCGCAGGTGCTTGGGCCGGGGCTGCGGCTCACCGATGTCCACGCCGAGGCGCTCGTTGACGTCGTTGAAGCCGCGCATATTCCAGGTGTCGTAGCCCGTGGACTCGATGAAATAGAAGTTCTTGGAGCCGAGCTCCTGAAGGCCCTTCACCAGCCCCTCGTAGAAATCCGGATCGGTGCCGACGCCCCAATTCTCCTGGGGAGGCCGCTGCCGATCGTTGACGCCCGTAGCGTTGGGTTTCAGGATGATCCGGTTTGTGACGGGCACGCCGGGGGTGTCCATGGGGACGAAAATCTCCCGCGCCAGGGAGAGGCCCTCGCGCATTTTGGCCGCAGCATCCATCTTCTGGGTGACGTGGGTCCTCCGGATGAAGACCGCTTTCGGGTTCTTCTCGATGAAGGCGTGCACGCCGAAGTACTTCTTGGGTGTGCGAACCGCGGCGCCGGTCAAAGTGAGGCCGGAGGCTGCCCCCGCCGCGAGCAAAGACCCCGCACGAAGAAAATCTCTCCTGGTGGATGTCATCGCCGAGCCCCTTTTCTCCATTCTACGTCAACTCAACGGAAAACCACCGTGGCCACCCGCCCCAGTCCCGGGAGAGCGACCTCGGACGCCGTCCCGCGCGGGGAGATCTTCAGTGGAACCGATTCCGCCTCCGGGCGCAGCATTGTGGCGTTCGTGAAGTTGCCCTGAATCAGAACCAGAATCTGCTGCTCGGTGGGCTGGCTGTAGTTGATGACGTGCAGAGCCGCCGTGCCGGTCACCGGCCCGGTATTCGGCGCCGAGGTCGCCAGGACCAGTCCCCCCTGGCTGTTGAAGACTCGCGCGGGCCGGCGCTTCTGGGTTGCATAGTCGATGAGGTCGAGGGCGAATTCCCCGGGATCGGAGACCGGCTCCCGGTAAGCGACAATGCGCCCCTTGCCGTAGGAGTAATCCTCGCGGTCCGGGTAGCTTTTCAGGAGTTTCACGCCGGGCGCCCGCCACCAGGCCTTCTCACCGGGCTCGTCGGCGACGACGGTGGCGCCGGCCGTGGCGTGGGCGAGGATGCGGCTTGCGACCCCGCCTTTGGGCGCCTCGATGCCGGCGGCGGCGATCACCAGCCGGCGGCGGGGATCCGCGGCGGGGGGATTCGAAGCTTCCACCAGCGCCGGGGAGACGTTGAACCGGTAGCACAGGTTGGCGATCTCGAGCGACATATCGCCGCGGTCCACCAGCACCGTAATGAGGGGCAGGGCCGGCTGGCGGAATAAGGCGACATTGGCGCGCAACCAGGCGGCGGTCTTCCCCAGCCTGCGCCAGGCCGTCAATGCGTCCTGTGCGCCTTTCAGCAGCCCCTCGCGGTACCGAAGGTCGGGGGCCAGAACATAATTGCCGCCGGCGACCCAGGCTTCGACCAAGGCCAGCTCGTGCGACTCGTAGCGGATGACGCGCCCGGATTCAACGCCGGCTTCCGCATTCGGAAGATAGGCGAGCACGGCGGGCTGGCCAGGATAAAGCGCCCGAAGGTATCCGACCAGATAGCAGTTCTGGTCCATCCACAGGCTGCGGGTGGCGCTGGCGACCGCGGCCTGGGGATTCCGGGTGCCCGGCCACAATCCTGTCTTGATCAGTCCGATCTCGCCGGGCTGGGCCTTGCCGGCCTCGTTGATTCCGAGCAGCCGTACCTGGCGGTCCGAGACGAAGCGGATGCCCGATCCCACGCAGGCCTTTTCAAAGGTTTCGTTGGGCGCCGTCACGACCGCCGTGATGCCGCCCTCCTTCAGAAGGGGCAAGTGGGCGGCGTCCGGATCGGCCCATCGAACAGCGGTCTCGCCTGTCAAATCCTGTTGCATGGACTTAACCCTGTAGGGTAGGCTTCAGCCTGCCCGCAGACTGGCGTCGAGATGAGTCTCGACGCGGCACGCATGAGTGCGTGCGCTACAAAAAGCCCTAGATGAAGGCGATCACGTCGATTTCGACTAGAGAGTTGCCGGGAATCCCGCCCGCGGCCGCAATGGTGGTCCGCACGGGAGGCGTGGCGCCGAAGCTGCCCTGATACACTTCGTTCATTCCGGCGTAGTCCTTCAAGTCGTTCAGATAGACGTTGCACTTGACGACCTTTTCCATCGAAGAGCCCGCCAATTCCAGGTTCTTCTTGATCTGGTCCAGAACGATCTTGGTGTGCGACTTGATATCGCCTTCCACGTGCGCGCCGACACCGGCGATGAAGACGAGATTGCCGTAGGAAACCACGCTGTTGAACAGCGGCGGCGGAGCTCCCGGCTTGGGAGTCCGGCCGTAGATCTTCCGCTCCGGATTCGCCTGTGCCTTGGCGGGAACAGCAGCGGCTGTGGCTGCCGCAGTCGCAGCGACACCACCCTGGATGAAACGTCTTCTATTTGTGCTTTTCATGAAAGTCTCCTTTGGTGAGTTACCTGGATGGCGGATCAGCCGCCCCGGCGTCCGCCGCCTCTGTACTGGTGTCTCTGGGCGGTCCAGCGCGCCTGGCCGTATTCGCCCAGGTTAACCACGCCCGAAATCTTGTCGCCTTCCACTGTCCCGCTGAACCCATAGGAAAGGCGGTTGCCCTCGGCCTGGTGGGAACTCTGGAACTGGACCGTGTTGGCGGCCACGGTTCCGCTGAGGTCGCCGGAGTAGAACTCGCCGCGATGGGTGCCTACCAGCCGCGCGCCCTGCTGCTCGACGATGATGGTGTGATCCACGGAGCCCCGGTCGAACTGCAACCGAACATCCCACTGGCCCGCCACGGCGACCGGTTCCCCTTGCGGCGGCGGAGCCGGACTTTCAAACTTGGGCGGATTGGATAGCACGGCGTAGAGGCGATCGGCGACCACTTTGTCGTCGCCCGGCATCATCATGTAGGGCGTGATGGAAGCCGAACTGGCCATATTGCCGGACCGGCTGCCGCTCCCCGACGCCAGTTGGATCCTGGGTTCGGTGTCGAGCAGCAGCTTGCTCAGCTCCTGCCCCGTGATGCCCAGCTTCGCGCCGTCCCACTGGATGCTGAGGCTGGGAGAGCGGTTCGAGAGGCCTTCTCTCGGCTGGCTGATCCGGGTGGTCACGCCGTCGATTCGCTTCACGCTGGCCTCGATGGTCCCCAGCCAGCCTTCCCACACCTTCCACTCGGCCTGGTGGTCTCGCTTCACCCACATCTCGACAGCCGCCAGCATGCCCATGATTTCTTCTTTGCCGACTTTCAGGGACCGGCCGAAGGCGTGGTGCGGAGCGCTATTGGCCCAGGCGGCCTGCAGCAGATTCTTTTCTCCCGAGCAGGAGGCCGGCGGCCTGCGGCCCGCGTATGCACTTGCCGCCGCTGTAGGCCACGGCGGTTGCGCCGCGCTGGAGGTGAACGTTGGGTATGGTCAGGATCTCGGCCGCCGCGTCCACGATGACCGGGACGTTCTTCTTCCTGGCGACATCCGATACGGCCTTCGTGCCCAGCGGCCCGTCATCGCCCGGCCCGCCGAGGATGTAGACCATGGCCGTGCGGTCATTGATGGCGGTCTCCAGTTCCGAGGGGTCTCGTACGGTCACGATCTTCACGCCGAGCATGCGGATGGCGTGGTCGTAGACGTTGCGTGAGTAGGCCGGAATGACGACTTCGTTCTTGAGGCCCACAAGGTCCGGCAGGCGCTGCATCCGCTCGGGATTCGTGCCTGCGATGCAGGCCGCGGTGGTGTGGGTGAGCGCGGCGCAGCATCCGGCTGTTACGATGCCCCACTCCGCGCCGGTCAACTCGGCCAGCCGCTGGCCGACTCCGTCCATCAGCTCATCCATCTGAACGAAGCCGCGCGAGGCGTCGTCCATGGCGCGCTTCACTTCCGGCAGCGTCTGCGAGCCGGTGATGATGGTGAAGGTGCCTCGAGCGTTGACCAGTGGCCGCACCCCGATGGATCGATACAGATTGGCGCCGAATTCGAGCGGCGCCGCCACGGCCCGCTGGAGGTGTCCTCCCAGCGCCGCTGCCGCCGCCATCAGACTGCCTCTCCTAAACAATTCGCGCCGGCTGTGACCAGCCGGCGCCCATCCGGACTTATCTTCAAACGGACCTGTCATAAACACACTCCTCAACCCTCAGCAGTCGATCTTAACAAATCCGCGCCGGGGCGAGTAGTGGCCACCGGCGCGGATAGAGGTTAACGGATCTGTGCTACCAACGAAATGCGATTGTGAGGTTCATCAACGGTTGGCCGCCGCCGCCGGCGGTGGTGGATTCCTGTGAGGTATCCGTGCTGACTGTGCCGAAATTCGACGGGTTGACGAAGTTCACACTGGTGTCCGGGTTGGACAGGTTGTACCACTTGAACGGGTTCTGGAAGTCGTAGCGCAACTGGACGGTATACCGCTCCTTGAACTTCCACTCCTTGGAGGCGGAGAACTCGTTGTCGATGAAGCGCTGCGCGTCCATGGTCCTGGCGCCGACGTTGCCCATGGTGTAGGCAGCCGGATAGGTGAAGTAGGACATGGACTCAATCATCTTGTTCTGGTTGCCCCGGGTGAAGCGATCCCCACCGAAGTCCGTCCAACCGTCCCGGAGGTGGGCCTCCTGGCCAGTGCTGTTGGGCCGGCCTCCGCGCGTGGCAATATTGCTCGGCATGTACTTGAAGGTACTGCCGCCCATGCCAAACGTCAGCGGGTTGCCGCTGGAGATGCGGTAGACAAACACCATATCGTAGCCGCCGAGGATCGCGTTCAAAACGCCGCCCCGGTTCAGCCACTTCCGGCCTTTGCCGATGGGAATATCGTAGTTCATGCTGCCGGTGTACTGGTGCGTGCGGTCTCCGCCGGTGCGGGCCCGATCCATAGACCGGTCCAGATACCGGCTCCCGGTGCTGGAGGAGATGGCCTTCCCGTAGGTGTAATAGGTGAGGAAAGACAGCCCGGCAGCAAAGCGCTTCTCGAGCTTGATCGTCCCGGAGTGGAAGATGGAGCCGGACCCGTTGGTAAGGAAGTCGATCCCGCCAAAGTTCGTGAACGGCCGGTAGTTCTGGGTGTTGCCCTCCATCGTCGAGAACAGAGCCGGATTGGTTTGGAGCAGGTTCCAAGCCCAATCGTAGGACCACTGGTTGATCTGCCAGGTCTCATAGCCGTTGACGCTGCGGTTACCGCTGTAGGTCGCTTCCACCAGGTAGTTGTGGGAGAGCGAGCGCTGAACGCTCAAGTTCCAGTTCATGCTGTAGGGGGACTTCCGATTGGGGTCAATCCAACTCGCGCCCCGGCTGCTGTAGTTGGTCGAAGCGTAAGGAATCGTCCCGTCCGCCCGAGTCACCGGCCAGACCAGCGGCAGGGTGGGACCCGCGCTGAGCTGGAACCGAGGAAGGAAATTCCCGGATGGCGTGTCGATCCTGGCCGTGATCGAGCCGTACTCCTCGGTTCGCGGACTCGGCAGGCGATCATCCACCGTGGAGAGCGCGAACCCGGCGCGAATCACGAGGTTTTGCCGCGCGGTCCAAGCCAGCCCGATGCGCGGCTGGAAGTTGTTCCAATCCTTGTTGTACAGAGTGCCGGGGTGCGTGATCACTCCCAGCTTCCCGGCGACAACGTTGTCCGGCGCGGTTGGATCGAAGCTCGACTGCTGGCCGTACTTGTTGTTCATGGTGCTCTGAACCTGCCAGCGCACGCCCAGGTTAAGGGTCAGGCTGGGCAGGGCCTTCCAGTCATCCTGGAAGTACAGGCCGTGAATCCAGTTCCGCGGCAGGGTACTCAGCAGGTTCACGGAAGTGGTAAAGGAAGACACCGCGCCCGACATCAACTGCGTCAGAGCGTTGCCGCCGGTGTTGGGGACGCTGCTGCCGTTGATGTTGATGCCGTTGGTGCCCATCAAGTTGAAGGTTCCGGCGTTATTGGTGATGCTGTATTGGTTACGCCTGAGCCGCATCCCGTCGTAGCCCATCTTGAAGGCGTGCCTGCCCGAAAGTTTGCTCACGTCCTCCTTGAAGTTGAAGGTCTCCTGCACGTCGACGGCGGGGTTCGACACATACGGGACGGCATTGTTGTTCGAGGAGTCACGGATCTGGGGCATGCTGCCCACTCCGATGTTGGGAATGCCCAGCAGTTTGCCGTAGTCCGTGCCGAAGCCGGGCCAGGTGGCATCACTCCTGTACCGGTAGTAGCTCACCCGCGATTCGCTGACCAGCGTCGGAGCCAGAACCCAGGTTGCGCCGAAGCCCGCAGTAGTTTGTACCTCCCTGGTGGTTCTCGACGAAGAATCGTACGCGATGTTCACGATGCTCATGTCCGGAGTCCAAGATTCCTTCGTGTTGTAGCTCCAGTTCACAAAGGTCTTTATTTGGGAGGTGAGCTGGTGGTCGATGCGAACCGTATAGTTCATGAAGTCCACGGTCTTCTGCCTGCTAGCGAGTAGATTTCCAGAGTAGCCATCGGTGCCCGGCGTACCCGTCTGGCTGGGTTTCTGCCAGATCGGCGTGGACAGTAACTTGGTGGCCACCGGGTCCCACGACGATTTCGGGATGATATTGCCCGCATACGGGTCCCGGAACCACTGGGTGCCGACCTGCCGCGTGGTCCGCGGGTCAAAGAGCGCGTCGGGTGTGATGGGAGATCCCGCGTAGCTGAAATTCCCATCCAGCTCAGCCTGGGTCGGGACGGTGTAGGTGATCTGCTCGCCCTGCCTCTCGACAAGCCACTGTCCGGCAACCATGAAAAAGGTCTTGTTGCGCCCGTCGTAGAGTTTCGGAATGTAGACAGGACCACTGATGTTGGCGTCCGGCTGGTGGAAGTGCAGTTGGGTGCCGGCCTGTGCAAAAGTCTGAATCTGCATGAACCGGCGGTGCTGCATGGGACGCTCGCGCAAGAGGTCCGAAGCCAGGCCGTGCAGTTGGTTGGTGCCGCCCTTCTTCACGATGGTGATGGCGCCGCCCGCCGAGTGGCCGTATTCGGCCGGGAGAACGGTGGTGACCACCTTGATCTCGTCGATGGTGTTCTGAATGGTGTCGGTGGTCCAGCCGCCGGTGGGTTTGACGCCGTAGATGCCGTCCTCGAAGTAGCCGATGTTGCCGGACTCTCCGCCGTTGACCTGGAAGCCACCCATATCGCCACCATAGCCAAAGCCCGAACGGTAATGCCGGGCGTGAGGTACATGATGCTCTTGGCAGAGCGTTGAAAGAGCGGCATGCGGTAGAAGAAGTCGCCCTGCACAATCTGGCCCGTGCTGGAAGATTCCGTGTCGAGTAGCGGAGTCGCGGAGGTGACCTCCACCGTATCCGCCAGCGCACCGACTTCCAGGTTCGCGTTGATGGGCAGAGTGACGCCCACGCGCAAGTCCACGTTCTCACGAAGGAAGCGCTTAAAGCCCGTGGCCGTCACGGTGACACGGTAGGTGCCCGGACGAATGGCGGGAATGCGGTATAGCCCTTCTTCATTGGTTACGGTGTTGTTCTCCGCATTGGTTGCTACGTTGACCGCCGTCACCTGGGCGCCGACAACCACCGCACCCGACGGGTCCGAAACCCGGCCGGTGAGAATGGCTGTGTCCTGCCCGAAAGCAGGCGCGCCGAGGAAGAGGGCCGCTGTGAGCAACAGAATCGCAAAAACTCTTCTGCCCATAATTTTCTCCAATCTAAAAGCTTTAACTGCTAACCTCTAAACCAAGCCACCGCTCGCCGAAGTGGCGGGGCGACGATGCGCCCAGCATTCCCGGAACGGAGGCCAATCCGCGCTTCCCGATGCAAAGCATCGAGAACCGCTGTTCATTTTCCCCGATTGTCGCTAGTATACCCCAAAACCGTACTCGGTGGACACCGGATTATCGCTCAGGTCAATGCTTGTTACAGGTGTTCCAGAACTCTCTTCCATGCCGCCCTTGGCACCCTGGTCTGGCGTATACTATTGCCTGTCGGAAGAGTCGGGATTCCAGGAGCAAGGCAAATGTTTACATCGACACGGAGAGTTTTCATTGCGTCGGGCATGACCGGGGGTGCGGCGCTGGCCGCTCTGCCGAGGGACAGGGTCTCTCCACTAGACGGGGTGGCACGCGAGAAGCTGAAGATCACCGACATCAAGGTGATGAGCCTGGGCTACCGGCTGAAGCCCGAGGAAGAGTGGCCCGATTCGGATAATCACGTCATCATCTACAAGACCGAATCGGTGATCGTGCAGGTGTTCACAGATGCGGGCATCACCGGCATCGGCGGGTGCAGCCGGTACAACGGCCCCGAGGAGATGCGGCTGTATGTTGAGAACGTCATCAAGCCCATCTTGCTGGGGAAGAGCCCTTTCGATGTCGAGACGCTTTGCGGCGGATTGTGCGGGCCCCGGGGGAGAGGCGCGTGGGCCGGTGTCGACACCGCGCTCTGGGACATCATCGGAAAGTCCAAAGGGGTGCCGCTGTACAAGCTGCTGGCGGTCGACACGGAGCCCCAGCCTCGCATCCGCCTCTACGCCAGCGGCGGCGAATTCTCCTGGCGCAAGGGTTCCCGCTTCGTGGGCCCCGAGGACCTCATCAAGCAGGCCGTCACGCACCAGAAGAACGGTTACACCGCCTTCAAGTTCCGCCCGGGGGCGGGTTTCTCAAAGCTGGGGATTACGATCAAAGATCACATTCCCTACCTGCGCAAGATGAGGGAGGCCGTGGGGCCGAAGTTCGACCTGATCCAAGAGGCCAACCAGCGCTGGAGCGTGGATCAGTGCCTGGAAATCGCACCGGTCCTGGAGGAACTCAAGTTCCTCTGGTTTGAGGAGCCCACCCGCAAGAACATCGACAACTACCTGAAGATCAAGAAGGCTCTGCCCACGGTGAAGATCTCGGGTGGAGAAACCATGGCGAACCGCGGCGAAATAGCGGACTGGATAGACCGCGGCGCCTATGATGTGATTCAGCCCGGCTGCGACGATGCGGGCATTACAGAAGCCTGGCGCATTGCGCGAATGGCCCAAACCAGGGGCAAGCTCTTCTGCCCGCACAACTGGCAGGACGGCCTCATCACCGTCGCGAACGCCCATCTGATGGCCGCCGTCTCCAACCGGTTCCTGCTGGAATCGAACATGACTCCGAATCCGCTGAAGGAAGGTCTGTTCAAGGAGCGGCTGGCGGTGAAGGATGGCCACATCGAGGCGCCCAACAAGCCGGGACTGGGCGTGGAACTCCGGGAGGGTCTCGCCGAGATGTACCCGCCGATTCCGGGGAACTGGAATATGCCGGACCCGGACTTTCCCGGGCGGTGAGTTCTACTTCTGGCGGATTAGAACACAGAACACAGAATTCAGAATTCAGAACGACTCGGTCGAAATCCGAGCAACGCCAAAATGCCGGCATGAATGCCGGCACGGCAGGCTGAAGCCCGCGCCACTCAGACCCGCATCTGGCCTTTCCAGAAGGCTTCGAAGTCGAAAAGTGCGTCCTTGATGGGGACGCCTCGGACATCGATCTTGGTGAGGTCCGCGGTGCCCATTCCCACCGCCTCCGCCAACAACAACATGTTGTCGGCGTACTGATGGGTTTCCCCCGGCGGAATTAGCTGCTCCGGTGGATGGTTCTTTGTGTCCTTAAAAACACGGTAGGGCGGTTCGTGGCGGGACGCGCGGGGGTTGTAGCCCATCGTGGCGGTTCCCACCGCATCCGTGCACACGCAGTTTCGTCCGACCAGCAGCAAACCGGGCTTCACCGGCTTGCTGCCCAGGCACCAGGGGCCTTCCCCGCCAACGCAGGATTCAATCCCATCCAGAACCGCCAGATCGATCGGCCGCGCCCCGCAGATGTCCGTGACGAGACGAGGCATGCGCCAACCCTCGTAGCGGTTCGACTTGGGATCGAGCTCCGCCGGAACGCCGGACGGCGCCTGCACCGAGCCGTAGTGGAAGATCTGCTCGCGCCCCCCGTATAACGCGGTGGGAGTAATGCCGAACAGGTTCTTCATGGACATCGTGATGCCCAGCTCTTCGTGGTTCTTCATCTTGCCCACGCTGACGAAGAAATCGCAGTCCTCGTAGGAGTGGTTCAAGTTGTAGGCCGGGAAGATGTACGGCTTGGTCTTCACCTTGAGCGTCGAATACTGCTTGCCCTCGCCTAAAGTGTTGGTATCCTCAAACTCCACCACGGGCGCGGCGTTCTTGAGCGCATTGACGTCCCATCCGCCGGACAGAAACTTGTCTTCCAGCAGCACCCCCTGCTTGCGGCCGGCGCTTTCGAGTAAGCGGACACGCTTGGCGCCCAGTTTGCCGAAGACGGCGGTGAGAGCGCCGACCACCTTCGGATGACACCAGTGAGTCTGGCCGATCGTAAAGCCCTCAAAACGGCCCGAACCCGATAGGTTCAACTTCATGGCGACCGTCTTGCCTTTTACCAGATGGCCGATTCCGCCGATCTGGTCGAACATCGTCGTGAACTGGGCGACGAGGTCCTCATCGTAGCTCCGAACCTTGGCGACCGACACCGGAGACGTCGGAGCAGAGCCGCTTTGGACTGCCGCCTCGGTGCGCCCAGGAGCGAGCGCACCCGCCGCTACCGCGGATAGCGCAAAAAGATCGCGCCGTGAAAAGCCATCCCGTGACACTGACATTTGGCAACTCCTCCCGCCCATTCATTATCCACTCCCAACCCTGCTACTCCAACAGCAACCCACCCCACACCGCCAGTTCCCGGATGGCGATCTCGGTCCGGTTTCCAACTTTGCTCAAAGGCAAATCGACGGGCGCGGCCTCCGGCACAAACAGCCGCGCGGCCTTGAAGCTTCCGTTGACCCGGATGGTGAGCGCCTCAGCCGGGTACCTGGAATAGTTGAGCAACTGGACCAGCACGCGTTTGCCGGAGTCGGCGGTGCTGGCGTAGGTGAGCACCGAAGGGACATTGAACGCGCTGACCCCCATCTCTTCCGGCGACAACAACTCCTGCATGTCCCTGGCGACCGACTCGGGATCGGGGGGCTCGTCCTTGTAGACGGCCACGCGGCCCTTTCCCAGGGTAACTTCGGCGTACGGCTTGTCCTTCGGGGGATCACCCCACGAGGGACCGGCCACCACCAGTCCGCCGTTCTCCGCGAACGTACGCAGCATCTTCCGCTCCGCATCGGTCGGAGGCGCAAGATCCGCGGCCAGCACCGCCTGGAGGCCCTCGAGCGACGCGGCGCTGAGTTCGGAGCGCAGGATCAGACGGTAGGGCACCTGGCGGCGCGCCACCAGGTTCAGGTACTCATTGGATATGTCCGGGTAAGCGCCGCGGGTGTCCAGAATGATTGCCAGGTTCCCATACGGCTGGAAGCCGCGCCAAAGCGCTCCGATCCTCGGCGAACTTGAGGTAGGTGGCGATGCTGCGCCACGTAGCCAGAGCATCCGCATCCTTCTTGAAGAGCATGGCGCGCAGCTTGTCGTCGAGCGCCACCACCCAGCGGCCTCCGGCCACTGCCGCCTCCGCCGCGCAGCGGAGGTAGTCCCCCGGCGTAGCGGCCTTGGGCTCCTGGCTGATCCAAACTTGCCGCGAGGCCGATGCGGACCGGAAAGAGCGCACCAGCCAGATGTTGGAATCGATCCAGGGTTCGGCGGATGGGCCGCTACGGATGCCCATATCCGCGAGGTTGCGCGCGCTCGGACGAACTCCCTGCACCACCACAACCGGTCTCTTCGAGGTTCGTTCCGCGACCGCCTCCCGGGCGATCGGGAGCACCAGGGCCTTGCTGTTGGCCGCGCCGAGGGCCTTCTCCACTTGCTCGACGAACGCGGCCCCGCCAGGAAACTCTCCATCGAGCACCAATCCGTCCAGGCCTGCCTCGACGGCCGGGCCGACGAACTTAGAGGGATCCGCCCCAGGATAGACCAGGCCCAGGACGGCAATCCCGCGTTCATGCGCCAGACGAGTGTACGCCTTGACCAGATCCTGCTGTTGCCGCTCCGTGCCGGCATCCCCTCCGGCGCTCCAGGTAGCCAGCAGGCAGTTGACCGGAGTGTCTTTCAGCAGATCGAGTGTGGCGGGGTCGTACCAGTGGGAAATAACGTCTCGGACCGCTGGATCCGCCGGCAGGCTGGCGTCCTTAGTTCGGCGCGCCACCTCCAGGGGGCCGCCCTGCCAGCGGGCTGGGACCCACGTTTCGGGGGTCCCAGGCGCCGCGCCCCACAAAATAGGGGCTATGCATAGCATGAAGACCAGTGCGCTGAGTGGCTTAGGCCCTATCATTTAAACCTTCAGATCATACAGACTACGGGCGCTTGCGCGCCGGCGCCTTGGGGGCAAAGCTGTCCCAGCGTGGATCGCCCTGCACTCCGTAACCGGCGGGCAGTCTTCTCCAGTCGTCGCGCGTTCTTCCGTTGAGGTCGAAGACCACCTTCCCGTCACGCAGGGTCATCTCACACTGCAATTTCTGGGTGCCGTCCATCCGAGCGTAGTACATGTCGACGAAGCCGAAGTTGCCCTTCTCCAGGCGCAAGACCGCAATGTCGGCCGGTGCGCCTACGGAAAGATGGCCCAATTCCTCGTGCTGGAGGAGCTTGGCCGGATGCCACGTAGACCGCAGAATCACTTCCTCGAGCGGCATCCCCAACAGCAGAAACTTATCCATCACATTCAACATGTCCTGTAAGCCGGTGTTGATGCTCTCGTTGTGCAGATCGGTGGAAATCGTATCGGGAACGAAACCGGCCTTGACCATGGGAACCGCCAGGCGCCACAGGAAGCTCAAGCGGCCATGGCCCACGTCGAAAATGATGCCTCTTTTCCGGCCGTCCAGCATGGCCTGGCTGGGCCCGAGCGTAACGGGGTCCTGCTCGCCTCGGTGACTGGAGTACATGTGGGTGTAAATGTCGCCCGGCCGAAACACCTTGTTCAGCAGTTCGTTGAGCTGGCGGGAAGGAGAGACGTTGCCGAAATCGACCATCACCGGGATGTTGGCAATCCGGCCCACCTCTTCGGCGCGCTCGAACGGAATCCAGTCGGGGCGGTTGTAGTGCGCGATCTTCAGGCCGACGATGAGCCCCTTGTGTTTCAGAGCCATTTCCGCGGTGGGCTTCACCTCCATGTCGGTCGTATCCTGTTCGCCCGCCCCGCCGGTCATGCCCCGGCCGACGATGTTGAGATAGGCAAACACCCGCGTCTTCGAGCGATCGACGATCTTGGCCTTGTAGTCCTCGAAGTTGCGCCAGCCCGCTCCGCCCGCGTCGGCGACGGTGGTCACACCGACCCGAAACATGAAACCGTCGGGCTGGACGCTATTGCCTCCAAAAACGTGGGTGTGAATGTCGATGAGGCCAGGCGTGACGTAAAGACCCGAGACGTCCACCGATTTCAGCGCCTGACTCGCGGGGATGTTGGCCGCCACCAGCGCGATCTTCCCGTCCTGAATCGCGACGTCGCGAACCGCGCTGATCTGGTTCTTGCCATCGATCACGCGGCCGCCTTTGAGGACCAAATCGTAGTTCGCCTGTGCCCAGGCGATGCTCACGGCAAACAGGAAGAGTGCAGGTCTCGTGCCGGTCAACATGTTTCACTCCCGCTCGAATGAAGTCTCAACCGGGATTGCCGTCTTGGCTCCCGGTCGCCAGCCAGTATATCCCGTCCAGCCCTTCGGACGCATGGTGGTGCCGCTTGCAGTAAGATAACCTATTGTCACCGCTGGAGGAAATCATGAAAAGCAGCGTCTTCCTGTCGACGAGCGCGGGGCTCATCGCTTTGATGCTCTCTGTTTCGCTTGCGCAACAGCAGAACCGTCCGCCGGGCTCGAGCCCCAACGACCCTCAACCCAAGGTTGTAGATGCGGGGAAGCCCGGCCAGGCCCCATCCGATGCCGTGGTTCTCTTCGATGGCCGGGACCTCTCCAAGTGGACCTCGCGCGACGGCGCGGCCTTGCGGTGGGCAGTGAAAGACGGGGTGATCGTTTCCACCTCCGTGGCCACGGGGAACGAACGGACCCAGGACCTCGTCACGAAGGATGGGTTCGGCAGCGCGCAAATCCACGTGGAGTTCGCGATCCCGAACATGCCGAACCAGAAGGACCAGGCTCGCGGCAACAGCGGGGTGTATCTGCAAGGCCGTTACGAGATTCAGGTTCTGGATTCGTACCAGAATCCGACCTATCCAAACGGGAGCGCGGGCGCGCTCTATGGGCGATCGGCGCCGCTGGTGAACCCCTCTCGTCCTCCGGAACAGTGGCAAAGCTACGACATCGTTTTTCACGCCCCGAAGTGCACGCCGGAAGGCAAGCTCGCCCGGCCGGGATCGCTGACGCTGCTGTTCAACGGGGTCTTGGTTCAGGACCAGACGCCGGTGACGGGCTCGGCAGCCTGCAATCCCAAGCCCGGCCCTCTGCTATTGCAGGACCACTATCACCCCGACGCGCCCAACACCCCGATCCGCTTTCGCAACATCTGGCTCCGCCCGCTCGAGGATCGCGTGGACCCGTAGTCGTTGTGTAATACTATGTGCTCTTGAGGAGGTTTCGGCATGATCACTCGTCGTGAAGCCGCCCGGGCTGTAGCCATCACGGCCCTTTCGTACTCGAAAATTCTCGGGGCCAATGATCGCGTAGGACTGGGCGTCATCGGCACCGGCAACCGCGGCTCGGAAGTCACGCGCCAGTTCCAAGTCGAATCCCGAGGTCGAGGTGTGCGCGCTTTGCGACGTGTACCCGACGCGGATGGAGAAGATCCGGCAGGCCGCCGCGACAGCCCCGAAGACGTTCGGCGATCACCGCGAGTTGCTGGCGCTCAAGGAGGTGGACGCCGTCCTGATCGCGTCGCCGGACCACTGGCACAAGGACCACGCCTGCGACGCCATGAATGCGGGGAAGGACGTCTATAGCGAAAAGCCGATGTGCCGGTTGCGCAGCGAGGCGCCCGAAATGCTACGCACCTCTCGCGTGACGGGGCGGATCTTGCAGATAGGAGTCCAGCAGCGTTCCGGGGAGATTTACATCGAGCCGAAAGAGAAGTTCGTGGATTCCGGCGCCATCGGGAAGATCAGCCACATCGATGCGGTCTGGCACAGCGGCCCTCCCGGACCTTTGCCCACAGAACCCGCCGTGAAGCCGGCCGATCTCGACTGGGTGCGTTTTCTCGGCCCCGTTCGCTATCGCGACTGGGTTCCCGGGCAGTATCTGAATTTCCGCGCCTTCCTCGATTTCAATGGCGGCAAGATGACGGATTTCGGACACCACTGGATGGACGCCGTCCACATGTACATGGGGGAGCGTGCGCCGCGGTCCGCGGTGTTCGCCGGCGGCATCTACTTCAACCGGAACGACGGCCGCACGGCGCCGGATACCTGCAACGCGCTGTTCGAGTACGACGGCTTCAGCGTTCTCTTCCAATCCAACGCCTACAGCGCCGGCACCGAGTACGGGATCACCTTCTTCGGCGAAAAGGGCAAGCTCTTCGTGAACCGAAACCGCTACGAGTTCACTCCCGCCGGCAGAGGCGCGAAACCGATTGCCCGGAGCATCCCCGGCGACATCACCCGGGACCATGTTCGGAATTTCCTGGATTGCTGCAAGTCCCGCAAGCTCCCCAACGGCGATGCGGCGGTAGCGAGCATCTCGATTCTGCCACCGCTGCTGGCGGTGCAGTCCTACGTGGAGCGACGGCGCCTGAACTTCGACACCGAGCGTCTCGAAGTCATGCCGCTTTAAGGCGGAGGTTCACCGCCCGGAACTGCCGGGTAAACTCCGGCGCGGAGAGAAGCGCAGAGTTAGAGCTTGATCTCCCAGCCTTTGCGGAAGGTTGGCTTTACCCACTTATTGGCGTCCCTGTTATTGGAGATCTCGCACTTGGCGTTATCCCACAGCAGCTTGCCTTCGTAATGGGTGGCCACCGCCCCGAGCACCAACCACTCGGTGTACGGCCCGCCGATGCTGAAGTTCGAACAAGCCGGGGAACCGCCCTTGCAGGCGCGGACCCAATCGCGCAGGTGCGCACTGCCGTTGTCGCCGAAGCTCGCTCCGGGGGAACGTGGCAGGTAAGCGTTCGGGAGCCTGTATTCCGCCCACTTGGCGCCCGGCAACAGGCCTACTCCCTCACCCCGGCCGCTGGTGCCCATGTAGCCCTTCGACCCGACGAAGATGCAGTTGTAGCCCGTGCTTACCGGTCGCGCGCCGCCGCCGCCGCGGCCCCGGCCCGCCTGCTCGCCGAGAGTAATCGGAGCCCGGCCGGGCTCCCCCGCTCGGCCCGCGGCAGGCGCCGCGCCCGTTCCGGGGAAGAAGCCCGCCTGTCCTCGGGCCGGGCCCACCTGGGGTCCGGTGTTCTGAATCTTGCGGGCCTCTTCCGCCGTCATATTCGGCGGGAGGTACGCGTCGCCCTGGATACAGTCAGACCAGTAGACCGTTACCGGAGGCAAGTTCCCGCGAGGGCCGAACTCATACTTGATCGCGTTCTGTACCGGATAGGTGAAGGGACTGGTGCCCTCCCTCTTAATGGTCTCGATACTGATCAGGCTTGCGGGACTCAACTGCAAGGCCCAGTTGGCCGGACCCAAAATGTGGACGCCCCAGTCGCCGAACAGGCCGCTGCCGAAATCGTAAAACCCGCGCCAGTTGAACGGGAGGTAGAAGCCGAATTGCTGACCGCCGCCCATGCCGCCTCGCCCCGCCTGCGCGGCCGGCGCACCGCGTCCGGCTGGCGCGCCGGCAGCCGCCGCCGGAGCCGGGCCCCGACCCCGGCTCATGGGGGACGCCGAGAACTCCCGGTACTCCTCGTCGCCGGCGGTGTACGGGCGAGCGGCAGCGCCACCCAGCCAAAGGTCCCAATCCAGCGTCTCGGGAACCGGGGTAGGAGCCGGTATCTTCTGCATGCCCTGCGGCCACCCTGGGCTACCGTGCCACGCGTGGACTTCCCTAACTTCGCCAATTTCGCCGGACCAGAAGATCTCGCACGCGATCCGCGTCGCATCATGCGAGTAACCCTGGTTCCCCATCTGAGTGGCGACCTTGGGATACTTCGCCGCCGCCTGGGTCAACAGGCGGGCCTCCCAGGGGGTCCGGGTCAGCGGTTTCTCGACGTAGACGTGCTTGCCGAGCTGCATGCAGGCCAGGGCGCAGGTCGCGTGCATGTGATCGGCCGTGCCGATCACCACCGCATCGATGTCCTTGCCCGACTTGTCGAGCATCTGCCGGAAGTCCTTGTACTTCGCGGCGTTTGGATAAGTTCTGAAGCCCCCCGCGCCGCGCTCCCAGTCGACATCCGTCAGCGCCACGACGTTCTCCACTCCCGCGACCGCGCTGCGCAGGTCGCTGCCGGGCTGGCCACCGGCGCCGATCGCGGCCAGGTTCAGTTTCTCGTTCGGCGACTTGTAGCCTAGCGCCGCGAGGGAAGGCACGCTGCCGAAACCGCCGCGCGGCACGGCGCCCGCCAGAAGACTTCCATAGAAGAAATAGCGTCTTGAAAAGTTATGCTGTGACACTCTCCGGTCCTCCTGTGACTCTCCCTAGGAGAGGATTCGAAACAGATTCTGGTAAGCAATCCTGCAGTCTACGAGCGCGTCGCGGCCGCCCTGGCCCGCAGTGTCCTGCTCGATGACGAAATACTTGAGACCCGCAAGCTTGGCGTTGGCGAAAAGGGTCTTGTAGTCTATATCACCCTCGCCCATAGCCACAATCTGGCTGGCGCGAGCGCGCTCGCTAGGGGTCAGCTTGGGATCGGCCTGCTTGTACTTCGCATCTTTCACATGCCAGAGCTCATAGCGCCCCGGGTGCTTCTTGAACATCTGCATGACATCTTGCCCGGCCATGTAAGCCCACCCGATGTCGATCTGCAACGCTACCACAGATGGGTCGGTCTCGGCGAGGAAGACGTCGTACTGATTCGTCTTGCCGTCGTCCAGGAGATCGAACTCACCCGCGTGGTTGTGGATGTAGTATTTCATGCCGAACTTCTTGAGGACGGCGCCATATTTGTTCATCTGCGCGCAGGAACGCTTCACCGCCTCGACGCTACGCGGTTGCCCTCCGCCTTGCCCGCGGGCTGCACCCCCACCCGCAGGAGCGGCGGTGGGCCGTGGAGCACGGATGTCGGTGTACTTAATTCCCATCAGCCGCTGGCCTTCCAACTGCTTCTCCAGATCGGGGCCGTCGTTCACGCCCGAGTGCGTGCTGTACATTTTCAGGCCGTATTTATCGAGGAGGGCTTTGTACTGCTTGGGCTCCATCTTGTTGTAGGGGTCGGCGGGTTCGACCTCTTTGTAGCCCATCGCGGCCACCTTCGATAGAACGCCTTCATAGTCCTGATTGAGCAGATTCCTGACCGTGTAGAGCTCGAGCCCAATTTGGTTCTTCCAGTTGGGGGCGATCTGCGCCATCAACTCCGGAAGTCGGCCCGAAAGCGCGCAGACTCCACCCACCGCGGACATGCGAGCCAGAAACGCACGGCGATTCTCAGTCAAATTGGACATGGATTCCCTTTCTACGCTCCGGGCCAGTATACACCCGGCCGGGCTCTCCCCCGCAAGGCGTTGTTTTGCCCGGAGACTTTGGGGTATAGAATACGCATAGTGTCGGGGCTCAGTCCGGAATTCAGATTAGGGATCTATCGATGCGAAGAATGACGGTATCTCTCGTGCTGCTGGCCGGCGTGGTCATCCTGGCCCAGCAGGTTTCTCTATTTCCGCTGCTGAAGAGCACAGTGGCGATCGGCAAGCAGGCAGGCGGTTTTTATCTATTGCCGACCAACCAACTCCTGCAGCCTTGGGGAGAGGTGGCTGCCATTGCGGGACGGCCCGTGGACGCGGCCCTCAATTCCGACCGGCGCCTGCTGGCGATCCTGAACACCCGCAGCGTGCTGCTGGTAGACCCCTCCACGGGTGTCAGGCTGGCCGAGGTCAAGACCACCACGACCTCCTATGCAGGCCTGGCATTCCGGCCGGGCGATCGCGAACTATGGGCCAGCGAGGCCACGCGCAACGGCCCCGACGACATTTTGACTACCGAGCTTTCCCCAACGGGCCAGCCGTTGAAGTCCGGACGCCTGGCTCTGCCGGGCCATCCGGTGCCGGCAGGCATCGCCTTTTCCCCCGATGGCGAGACAGCCTATGTCGCCTTCAGCCGGAACAATACTCTGGGCGTGATCGACGTCCGGTCGCGAGCAGTGAAACGGGAGGTGGAGGTAGGGATTGCGCCGTTCGCGGTGGTGGTCTCCGGCAAGCTCGGTAGGATCTTTGTCTCCAACCGCGGCGGACGGAAGCCGGCTCCCGGCGCGGTGATGGCTCCCTCCAGCGGCTCACTGGTCGCCACGGACGCCAAGACCGGTGCGGCCACGTCAGGCACGGTGAGCGTTGTGGATATGCGCACGCTGGCGGTGCAGGAGATTCCGGTAGGCCTGGCGCCTTCGGGCATGGCTCTGAGCCCGGACGAGTCCACTCTGCTGATTGCCAACGGGCATTCCGATACGGTCTCCTTTCTGGATACGAAGACGCTCGCCCGGCGCGATGTGAAGATACCGGCTTACCCTGAAGGCACGTTGGGGAGCCAGCCGATCGCGGTCGCCTTCGCACCGGACGGTAGTCGAGCGTACGTCGCTTGCGGCGGAAACAACGCCATCGCCATTCTGACGGGAGGGCGTGGCCAGTGGAAGCTGGCAGGCGCCGTGCCGACGGCCTGGTTTCCCTCGGCGATCGCCGTCGATCGTGGCGGCGCGTTGAAGATCGTCTGCATCAAAGGCGTCGGGAACACCGCCAACGACCGCGGCACGTTCCGGTCCACAAGTTACGAAGGATCCTTGGTGAGCATTCCCGTGCTCGAGCCTGGCCGGATGGCCGCCGGCGAGCGCGAAGTGCGCGCCGCCAATGCGCCCAAGTTCGAGCCCGCCGGTGGCGTCTCGAATCCCTGGTCGCTGGGTATCCGGCACGTCTTCTTCATCGTCAAAGAGAACCGCACCTACGATCAGGTCTTCGGCGATATCTCCAAAGGCAACGGGGATCCGAAGCTGGTGATGTACGGCCGCGAGATCACGCCCAACCATCACGCCCTGGCGGAGCGCTACGTCTTGCTCGACAACTTTCACACGGGCGGCGCGATCAGCTTCGACGGGCACCAATGGCTGATGCAGGCGTTCGTCAGCGACTACGTGGAGCGGGCGTTCGCGGCCTCTCCCCGCGGGTACGCCTGGAACATGAGCGATTCACTCACGGTCTCCCCTGCCGGCTTCTTCTGGCAAAGCGCATCGAGGCCCCTGAGCGTTCGCATCTTTGGTGAGTTCTCGATGCCCGCGCGATGGGACCCATTGAAGCAGAGCGCCGTGGACATGAACGAAGGTCAGCTCTTGAGCTGGAGCGAGTACTGGAGACTCTACAAGGAAGGCACGTGGCAGGAGGTATCCGGCTCGCGCTCTGGGGTGCCGGCGCTCCAGAACCTGATCGACCCGCGGTACCCTTGCAGCAACGTCAGCATTCCGGACCAAATCCGAGCCGAGGAGTTTCTGCGGGACTTTTCCGAACGGGACAAGAACGGCAACGTGGCCGAGCTGAACATCCTCCACCTGAACAGCGATCACACCAATGGGACGCGTCCCGGCTCTCCGACGCCGCGCGCCATGGTCGCCGACAACGACCTGGCGCTCGGGCGGATCGTGGAGGGGATCTCGAAAAGCCGCGTCTGGTCGCAGAGCCTGATCTTCGTGGTGGAGGATGACGCGCAGGATGGCGTCGATCACGTAGACGGCCATCGCACCGTGGCTCTCGCCATCGGCCCGCACATCAGCCGGGCCGTAGTGGATTCGAACCACTACAACCAAACCAGCATGGTGCGGACCATTCAAGAGGTTTTTCGGATTCCGCCCCGCACGCGATTCCTGACCAGTGCGCGGGTCATGACCAGCATCTTCACTCGCGAGGCGGACAACACCCCTTACGCGTGCCTCCCGGAGACGGTTGCGCTGGATGAAATGAACCCGCCGCTCAAAGCCCTGAACGGGCGACAACTCTGGGCGGCGCAGCAATCGCTTGCCATGGATTGGTCCGAGCCGGACGACATCCCAGCGGACGTGCTCAACCAGATTCTATGGTGGGACAGCAAGGGCTACAACACACCCTACCCCAAGCTGAAGGGCCGGCTGGCGCAGGAGAGGTAGTTGCAGCTGTGAACGTAGCGCACGTGTGGGCGCGTCGCGTGGGCGCGTGCGCTACAAGCTGTGTGACAATTGGTTCGGTCTTCGCATGAACTCCCGGTACGAGGTTTTTGACCGATCGCGCTTGTCGCTGCGGCCTCTGGCCGAGCGCGTGAACGAACTGGAGGCGGCGCACTGGCTGTCGCTCGACGACCCGGCTCCACCTTTCGCGCACTCCGGCCTCGCCGAGGTGGCGCGCAAGTTGGTAAGCGCCAAGGCGGAGGGATCGGCACGCATCCTCATGGCGGGCGGGCACCTGATTCGCGCCGGTGTCAGCCGCCACATCATCGATTTGTTGGAGCGCGGCTTGATCGATCACGTTGCGCTCAACGGCGCGGGCGCCATTCACGATTACGAACTGGCCCGCATCGGCGCCACCACCGAGAGTGTGGCGCGTTACATCCGCAGCGGCGAATTCGGACTGTGGAAAGAAACCGGCGAGGTGAACGATTGGATTGCGGAGGCCGCCCGCGAAGAGCTTGGGTTTGGCGAGAACACGGGCAGGCGCATCGAGGCGAGTGATTTTCCGTACCGCCATTTGAGCGTGCTGGCGGCGGCGTACCGCATGGCGGCGCCGGCGACGGTGCACGCCGGCATCGGCTACGACATCCTCCATGAACACCCCAACTGCGACGGCGCGGCACTTGGGGCAGCCAGCTATCGGGATTTTCTGATCTTCGCGCGCACGGTGGAGCGGCTCGAAGGAGGCGTGCTCCTGAGTTTCGGGTCGGCGATCATGGCGCCGGAAGTGTTCTTGAAAGCCCTGGCGATGGCGCGCAACGTCGCTCGCCAGGAGGGCCGCGAGATACGCAACTTCGCCACGGCGGTGTTCGACCTGGTTCCGATACACGGCGATCCGGGCCGCGAGCTGCCTAAGACCGATCCGGGCTACTACTTCCGGCCCCACAAGACGCTGCTGGTGCGCACAATCGCCGGCGGTGGCACGGGCTTCTATTTCTGCGGCGACCATCGCGCGACTTTTCCGGCGCTGCGGCGCGCCTTGTTCGAGGCGGAATGACGGTCGAGCAAATCACCGCCGGCTTCCGAAAAATCTCCGCACTGGTGGTGGGCGACATCTGCCTGGACCGCTGGTGTACCTACGACCCGGCGACCTCGGAGCCGTCGCGCGAGACCGGCATCCCGCGCATCGGTGTGGTGAAGACCGAGGTGACGCCCGGCGCGGGCGGCACCGTGGCCGGCAACCTGGTCGCCCTTGGCGCGTCTCGCGTGGCGGTCCTGGGTGTGGTGGGCGACGACGGCCATGGTCACGAGCTTCTCCGTTCGCTCCGGACGCGCGGGATCTCCTCCGAACTGATGGTGACAGGCTTGCCAGCGCCGACCTTCACCTACACCAAGCTCATCAACGCGGAGACGGGAATCGAGGACCGGCCGCGCCTCGACTTCATCTCGCGCCAGCCGCTGCCGGACCGGATCGAGCGCCAGGTCATGGATCGTCTGGAATCCGCCGTTGCCGGTTTTGACTTGATCGTCGTCTCCGACCAGGCCGAGACCGAACAGGGCGTGATCACACCGGCGGTGCGGGGCCTCCTGACCGCGCTCGTTGTCCGCCATTCCCAAAGGGTCTTCTGGGCCGACTCGCGCAAGCATGTCCACGAGTTCCGGAAAGTGATCGTCAAGCCCAACCGCGAGGAAGCGGACCTTGCCTGCATGCGCCTGTTTGGCCAAGTGGACTACCAGAAGCTGCGCCAACATGTCGAGACCAAGCTGATGGTGGTCACTCTGGGGGCGGAAGGCGCACTGCTCGTAGAACCTGGGGGAGTGACCCCGGTTGATACTGTGCCGGTGGAGAAGCCCGTGGACATCTGCGGCGCGGGCGACAGTTTCTCGGCGGGCGCGGCGCTGGCGCTGGCCGTGACGCGTTCCCCGGTCGAGGCGGCCCGCTTCGGAAACCTGGTCGCCTCGGTTACGATCATGAAGAAGGGAACCGGCGCCGCAACCTTCGAGGAAGTGCTCGCCGCCGCCGCGAAACTCGAGACATGAACACGCTCGCCATGGACATCGGCGGAACCAAGTTCACGCTGGCGGCCTTCGAGGGCGCGCGCATGGTTCGCCGCGAATCGCGCTTAACGGACGGCGCGGGCGGGCGCGACTGGATGCTGGCGCAACTCGACGAGATCGCCTCCGCCTGGCAGGCCGAGCAGGAGTTCGACGTCTGCGGCATCGGCTTCGGCGGTCCGGTCGACTTTGCGGCGCAGCGCATTGCGCTGTCCACCCACGTGGGCGGCTGGCAGAACTTCGAGTTGTCGCGCCTGGGTTCGGAGCGAGCTCGGCATTCCCGCCGTGATGGACAACGATGCGAATGTGGGCGGCCTGGGCGAGGCCGTGCATGGGGCCGGAGCCGGGTACGACCCCCTGCTCTACGTGACGATCTCGACCGGAATCGGCGGAGGCATCATCGCCGGTGGCGACGTGTATCGCGGCGCCGATTCCTACGCCGGAGAGATCGGGCACCTCACCATCCGGCCGGAGGGCCCCGAGTGTCTCTGCGGTGCGCGAGGCTGTCTCGAGCGCATGTGTTCGGGACTCTGGTTGGCGCGAGACCACGGACGGCCGGCGAAGGAACTGCTCCGCGACCCGAGTTTCGTGCGCGGGTACGTAGTCGACCTGGCCCTTGGGCTGAAGGCGGCCATCATGCTTCTCAACCCGGCTCGCGTGGTGATCGGCGGCGGAATCGCGAAAGCGGGAGAGTCGCTGTTCGGGCCACTACGCGAGGAGTTGCGACGCCAGATCACGAGTTGGTCGCGGGCGCGCCTCGACGTTGTGCCGGCGGCGCTTGGCGATGACAGTGTATTATGGGGCGCACTGGCGCTGGCTCGGAAAAACTGCAACGCTAAGGCATAGAAATGACTCCCTTTCCAGAGACGTACCTGGCGCGGGTGCGCGCGGCGCTTGGGACCATCGACCTGGGCAAGGTCGACCAGGCCATCGAGTGGTTCTGCGAGGCGCGCGCCGAGGGCCGCTCGATATTCGTGTGCGGCAACGGCGGCAGCGCGGCGGCGGCCTCGCACTTCGTCACGGACATCGTGAAGGGCGCCAGTTACGGCCGTCCCTCCCGCTTCCGCATCCTGGCGCTGACCGACTCCGTCTCCACGATCACCGCGTACGCGAACGACGTCGGCTACGAAAGCGTCTTCGTCGAGCAGTTGAAGAACTTCGCCGAGGCCGGCGACCTGGTGATGGCGATCAGCGGATCGGGGAATTCCCCGAACGTGCTGCGGGCGATCGAGTACGCCAACTCGATCGGCTGCCGGACTCTGGCGCTGACGGGCCGCGATGGCGGCCAGCTCGGCCCCCTGGCACAGCTCAACATATTGGCGAGCGAACAGCACATGGGGCGGATCGAAGAGGTCCACCTGACCATCTGCCACATGATCGGCTACTACTTCATCGATGGGGAAGCCTGACCACGCCGTGAGGTAATTGCCAAATCCACGTGCAACCGCTCCCTCACGGTCGCGGCTCGGAAACAGAGCCGCGTGCGTCAGCAAGCGGTCTTTCGGCGGTTTACGCTACCTCAGCTCTTCCTTCACTGCGCTTTGCGGCGGCGCGGAAGATTGGCTTCGGATGTGCAACGTGCGGATGGGAAACGGGATCTCAATGCCCTCCTTGCGGAACCGCTTGAGAATTCGCTGCCGCAGTTCGCTTTGGACAGAGTACTGGTCGACAAACTCGCCTACCTGGCAGATCAGTGTGAAGTCCAGGGAGGATTCGCCAAAACCCGGGATAAACCGTACAAGAGGGGGCGGCTCCGCGAGCAGGCCGGGGATGTCGCCCGCTCCTGCCGTTGCCTCCTCGATGAGGATCCGCTGTACCTCGTCCGTATCGCTCTCGTAACTGACGCCGATCTGGATCAGCACGGACATGCGCTTCTCGGGCAGACTGTAGTTCGTCAGGATCGCTCCGGCCAGCTTCGCATTCGGAACCACGATCAGATTGTTGGGCAGTGCTCTCAGGGTGGTGCTTCGCCATGTGATGTCGGTGACGTAACCTTCCTGCCCAGTGTCGAGCCTGACATAGTCGCCCGCTCTAACCTGGCCGGCGAGGCTCACATAGAAGCCCGCAAACAGATTCGAGAGCGTGTCCTGGAGAGCCAGGGCGACGGCCAGGCCGCCTACGCCCAAGGCCGTGAGAATCGGGGTGATCGAGATACCCAGCGTATTCAGAAGAATCAGCAGGCCGACCGTAACCACGACCAGACTGCTGATGCTCTGCGTGATCGTGGTTACCGGCAGAGCCCCATTGAGCGCTCCGCCGTAGTGCCGTATCAAGGCGCCGGCCAATCTGGAGGCGGCCACGGTAAGAGAGATGATCCAGAGAACCAGCAAGGTCCTGCCGACGAAAGCCGTCGCCCTGACGGGCAACTCGGACGACTGAGCGGCCAGATGCACGCTGAGGATCAGAACCCAAAGCATGAACGGTCCCTGGATTACGGTGATCAAGAGATCGTCGAAACGGGTCGCGGTCCTCGCCGCCCATTTCCGCAGCATCCGGAACAGGAGGCGCTTTGTGAACCAACCTGCGGCCAGCGTCAC
Source organism: Bryobacteraceae bacterium (assembly GCA_963801345.1). Lineage (GTDB taxonomy): Bacteria > Acidobacteriota > Terriglobia > Bryobacterales > Bryobacteraceae > CAWDER01. The sequence goes on along the minus strand of CAWDER010000005.1, from coordinate 74,492 downwards.
GAGCAACACGACCGCTGGGGTCAGCAGCGTTCGCCAATGTTGCGAGATGAAATCGACGAGAGGCTTCAATAAACTGTCCCCCTAGTGGCGGGTGCTGCCAGAAATGCTCAGCAGCTTCCGAAGATCGGACCAGCCTCTTCCAGTCTATAGAACGATGACCGCGCAGGCCATCCTGCTCGCGCGCGGAGCGTCGCAAAGCCTGCCTCGTGCCATGAGTCTGGTTCGGATTCTGGTTGCCGTTTTGACCGAATGCGGGTGGATCCAGCGCGAAGATTGAATCCGCGCTGAATAAGAACAGAGTTGCGATTGCCAACGAAATCGTCATGGGAACCCACGACCGAGGCTGATGCTGGGTTCCGTGGCTGAGAGCGTTCTGGGAGAGAGCGCGATCCCGGTCCTCACGGGCACCACCACTCAGGCTTCTTCGACGCCTATTTCGACGCATTCGTAGCTCGGCACGATGCCGTGGTGGTGATGGGTTTCGATGTTGACGTTGGCGTGCCCGCCAACCAGTTTGGCACTCCGGACACAATGCCAGACGGGACTTTGCCCCCAGCCCTGGTCAACAAGGTGAGCGTGATCACTTCGAGACCGCTTCTGGCCACCGCGGGCACTGTCAACTTGATTCGTGGCACGTAGGGGTCAGCGATGGATCGCGATTCGCATTCTCCGTGAGGGCCTTGTGTCTGCTCGGGAGGCGCGGTGTCCTCTGAAGCTTCAACGAGTGGAATATCCTCGCGATCAGCCAAGCGGTTTGCCTCGGGGACGACATGCAAAGGCTGCACCTGAAATGCAAAAACCGACGACCCGCGATCTGCGGATGCCGGTTCTACGGCAGTCCGTTCTCTGGCTCAGCCGCGAAACGAGCGGGATTTGGGCCTTCTGTCTCCACTGTTTCCGAGTGGCAAATGAAATGCCATGAGAAACCTGCGAGATTGGCCGTTGCGCTTCCAACTGCATCCCGCTCGACGGGCCGCTTCCAAATGCGGCGACGGCGAATCATTGAGGGGTTGGCGAACATTTGCCCAGATCCGCCGCCTGATACCAACGGCTGACAATCGGAGTAGAACATCCCGCGGCGGAATTCGATGAGCGGCCGGTCAGAGGAGTCTGTCCCATCGCCGGAGGGAACCGCGGTCCTTGCAGTTAGCCGTTTGTCCACTGATCGCGTTCAACATCGAGAGATCCTCTCCCTGGGAAACTGGAAACTGCCTGCGGTCTCGGACTGCTGTGAAGCTCTGGCGTTGTTGCGCAACCAAAGCGTCCCGGTGCTCCTCTGCGAGCGTGACCACGCCGGCGGCAACTGGGAACACCTATTGAGGGCCACGCCGAGACTGCCGACTCCACCGGACCTGATTGAGTTATCTCGTCTGGCGGACTCGTCCCTCTGGGCGCAAGTGCTGAATCTGGGTGGTTTATGACGTTGAAATCGCCCGGCTGGCGTATTCGCATTGGGAAGCCCGCGGTCGCACGGGTAGCTCTGCGGAGGAAGATTGGTTTCGGGCTGAACAAAAGATGAAAGCCCAACGGCTGTGAGGCAAGGCTAAGCGGGCTGAGGGCGCTTTGTGCGCACAACTGCTCGCAATGCGGCCACAACATTTCCGCCACCGGCAGTTGACGGCGGACCGATTGGCGTGCTCAAAGGAGGTAGCGAATGACAACCGGGCAACTGAAAAAGTTCAAGAAGCATCCGGAGGCCGGTCCGGCGGGTGCTGCCCGGACGATGCTGCGAGACCGGCAGACCTTCGGCCTTGCGAAGAGCGGCGCCTTGCTGGAAGAATTCTCGTACACCGCGGACCGCGAACTCCCCATGGCCAACACGGAGAAGCGACGAAATCGATCTGGAATGAAAGGACCGTAAGTCGTGTCTGAAAAGAACTCCGTTGTAGCCATTTACGCAACCCACTCCCAAGCGGAGGAAGCGGGGAAAGAGCTGCAGAGGTCTGGGTTTGACATGAAGATGATGTCCATCGTCGGGAATGAAACTCGTGCGAAGGGCCTGGATAAGGGACCTCAGATTGAAACGGGCCTAGGGCTTCTATGCGGCACGCTTGCATATTTTGCTTGGATCAGCCAAGGAGAAACGAGCAATGAACGGGGCAACCACGACAACTTTCGATCGGCCGCAACTGGATCAACTGTCGATCAACACGATTCGCTTCCTGTCGGTTGACGCCATTCAAAAGGCCAATAGCGGCCATCCGGGCCTGCCCCTGGGCGCCGCACCCATGGCCTACGTATTGTGGACACGGTTTCTCCGGCATAATCCGATCAATCCGCAATGGTCCAATCGGGACCGTTTCGTCCTGTCGGCCGGCCACGGTTCGATGCTGTTATACAGCTTGCTGCACCTCACCGGCTATGATCTGCCTCTCGACCAGATCAAACAATTCCGCCAATGGGGCAGCATGACGCCCGGTCATCCGGAGCGCGGTTTGACGCCTGGCGTGGAGACCACCACCGGCCCGCTCGGCCAGGGATTCGGCAACGGCGTGGGTATGGCGATTTCGGAGGCGCATCTGGCGGCACGTTACAACCGGCCGGGGTTCGAGATCGTCGACCATTTCACATACGGGTTGGTCAGCGACGGCGACCTGATGGAGGGCGTGGCTTCCGAAGCGGCCTCGCTTGCCGGGCAGTTGGAACTCGGCAAGCTGATCTACCTCTTCGATGACAACCATGTGACGCTCTCCGCCGGTACGAACATCGCCTCTCACGAAGACCAGGCGCAGCGCTTCGCGGCGTATGGTTGGCACACGCAATCTGTGGAGGACGGCAACGATGTGGAGGCGATCGACCTGGCTCTGCGCGCGGCACGAAACGAAACGAGGCGCCCTTCGCTGATTCTCGTCCGCACTCACCTGGGCTACGGTTCCCCGAACAAGCAGGACACCTTCGAAGCGCACGGTTCACCGTTGGGCGTAGAAGAGGTTAAGCTGACCAAGCAGAACCTGGGTTGGCCTGTCGAGCCCCTCTTCCATATCCCACCCGAAGCGCTCGCCCATTTTCGCGAGGCCCTGCCGCGTGGCCAGCAAGCGGAGACCGAGTGGCGGGATCGATTCTCCCGTTACGCCACGATGTATCCCGACTTGGCCAGGGAGTTTCAAGAAAGGATGCGCGGCGAATTACCCGCTGGTTGGGACGCGGACATTCCCGTATTTCCGGCGGACCCGAAGGGGATGAAGACCCGCGTGGCTTCCGGAAAGGTGATGAACGCGATCGCGCCCAAACTTCCGTCGCTGATGGGCGGTTCGGCGGATTTGGATCCTTCGACGCACACCGCGCTCGGAGGCGCGGGCGATTTTGAATCTTCCGACCGAGCCTCGGGCGACACCCAAGGCTCGAGCGGCGGCGGCTGGAATTACTCCGGATGCAACTTGCACTTCGGGGTTCGAGAGCACGGGATGGGCTCAATTCTGAACGGCATGGCCGTGCACGGCGGCAGCATCCCATACGGCGCAACGTTCCTGATCTTCTCCGATTACATGCGGCCACCGATGCGACTCGCGGCCATCATGGAGCAGCGGGTGATCTACGTGTTCACGCATGACAGCATCGCACTGGGCGAAGACGGGACCACTCATCAGCCTGTCGAGCAACTCGCCAACCTGCGCGCCATGCCGCGCCTGGTCGTGATCCGGCCCTGCGATGCCAACGAAACCGCGCACGCTTGGCGCGTCGCGATTGAGACGCAGGACCGTCCCGTCGTGTTGGTCCTGACCCGCCAGGATGTGCCGACCCTGGACCGCAGCCGCTATGCCTCCGCCGCTGGGCTGGAACGTGGGGCCTACATCCTGGCCGAGGCGGCCAGCGGCCGTCCCGAGATCATTTTGATCGCGACCGGATCGGAGGTGAGTCTGATCGTCGAAGCGCAGCGTGAGCTCGAAAAGCAGAACATTCAGACGCGCCTCGTGTCCATGCCCAGTTGGGAGTTGTTCGATGCGCAAGCGGAGGAATATCGCCGCTCCGTGTTTCCGCCGCAGATCCGCGCTCGGCTGGCAGTGGAAGCGGGGGCGACGCAGGGATGGCACCGCTACGTCGGCGATCTTGGCGACGTGATAGGCCTTGACCATTTCGGTGCCTCCGCGCCCGCACCGGTGCTGATGCGCGAATACGGGTTTACCGTTGAGAACGTCTGCAAGCGAGCACGGGCCTTGCTGGAGAAGAACAATGCCTGATTCGCGGACGGTGCCGCCAAGGACGCCGAAACGCATCGGTGTCGCCGCCGATCATGGAGGATTTGAGTCGAAGGAGTATCTGGCCGGGATGTTGCGTGAGGCTGGCTACGAAGTGGTCGACTTTGGCGCCAGCCAGCCGAAGCCGGATGATGACTATCCGGATTTTGTGGTGCCCTTGGCCCGCGCGGTCGCTCGCGGCGAGGTGGATCGCGGCGTGGCCATCTGCGGCAGTGGCGTGGGTGCGTGCATCGCCGCCAACAAAGTGCCGGGCGTGCGGGCGTGCCTGATCCATGAAAATTTCTCAGCGCACCAGGGGGTCGAGGACGACGACATGAACGTGATCTGCCTGGGCGGCCGCGTGGTCGCGAATACGTTCGCTGGGGAGTTGGTCAGGGCATTTCTGCAAGCACGCTTCAGCGGCGCCGAACGTCACCGGCGTCGTGTGGCTAAAGTCGCAAGGCTGGAAGGCAGGGAGGCAGAATCATGAACAGCAACCCTTTAAAACGGTTGGAAGCGCTGGGGCAATCCATCTGGCTGGACTACATCCGGCGAGATCTGATGACCGGCGGCGGGCTCCGGCGTCTGATCGAGGAGGATGGACTGCGGGGGATGACCTCGAACCCATCCCTCTTTGAGAAGGCGATTGCGGACAGCCACGATTACGACGAGGACATTCGGGCCATGGCGCTCGAGGGAAAGGGCGTTCAGGCAATCTACGAGGGCCTCAGTGTGCGTGATGTGCAAATGGCCGCTGACCAATTCCGGCCCTTGTACAACCAGATCGACGGCAAGGACGGATATGTCAGCCTGGAGGTCAATCCGCACCTGGCGCACGATACCAAAGGCACGGTTGAGGAAGCTCGCCGGCTTTGGGACACGCTGAGCCGGCCCAATGTCTTCATCAAGGTCCCGGCCACGGCCGAAGGGGTACCTGCCATCCGGCAACTTATCGGCGAAGGCATCAGCGTCAACGTGACGTTGCTGTTTGGACTGCCGCGGTATCGCCAGGTGGCGGAAGCGTACATCGCCGGCATCGAAGCACGCGCGGCCCAAGGGAAGCCTCTGAAGCGTTTAGCCTCGGTGGCCAGCTTCTTTTTAAGCCGCATTGATGCGCTGGTGGATCCGCTGCTGGAGAAACTCATCGCGCAGGGTGGGGAAAAGGCGGACCTCGCGAAAAAGGTGCACGGGCAAGTGGCCATCTCCAGCGCGAAGGTGGCCTATCAAATCTACAAGGAGATCTTCGGCAGCGACCGGTTTAGGAAACTAGCTACTCAGGGCGCTCGCGTCCAGCGGCTGCTCTGGGCCAGCACCAGCAATAAGAACCCGGAGTACAGCGATGTGAAATACATCGAGTATCTGATCGGACCGGACACGATCAACACGGTCCCGCCCGCGACTCTCGATGCCTACCGCGACCACGGTGATCCGAAAGCCCGGCTCGAAGAAAATGTCACGGAGGCCAAATGGGTACTGGAGAGACTGCCGGAACTGGGTATCAGTATCGACGAGGTGACTCGGCAACTGGAGGACGAAGGAGTCGAGAAATTCAACCAACCGTTCGACAAGCTGATGGGGACCTTGGTGCAAAAGTCGTCACGCATTGAGGGATGAGCCATGAAACTGAGCCCTCTCGCGGGAAAGCCGGCCGAACCATCGATGTTGGTGAACGTACCCAGACTCGTGACGGCCTACTATTCGGAGACGCCGGACCCTTCGGTACCCGAACAACGGGTCGCCTTCGGCACGTCCGGGCATCGTGGATCCGCATTCGAGAAGGCTTTCAACGAATGGCATATCCTCGCCATCAGTCAGGCCATTTGCCTGTACCGGGAGCAGAAGAAGATCGATGGCCCGCTGTTTCTCGGCATGGACACGCATGCACTTTCCGTGCCGGCGCTTGCCAGCGCGCTTGAAGTGCTGGCGGCCAACGGAGTGGAAGTCATGCTGGCGGAGGGCGATGAATACACTCCGACCCCTGCTATTTCTCACGCGATTCTCACGTACAACCGCGGGCGCAAGACAGGACTCGCCGACGGCATCGTCATCACGCCGTCACACAATCCGCCCCATGACGGCGGCTTCAAATACAATCCTCCGAACGGCGGGCCGGCGGAATCCGGCGTCACCGGCTGGATCGAGGCGAAGGCGAACGAGTTTCTCGAGAATGGCCTGCGGGGTGTGAAAAGGATTCCTTTCGAGAAAGCTCTGCACGCTTCCACGACGCACCGGCACGACTACCTCAACGCTTACATTGCCGATCTCGCCAATGTGATCGACATGGATGCCATTCGTGGCGCGAAGATCAGCCTGGGGGTGGATCCGCTCGGCGGCGCCGGGGTCCACTACTGGGCGCCGATTGCCGAGCGCTACGGGTTGAACCTCACGGTCGTGAACGAGGCCGTCGACCCGACCTTCCGCTTTATGACTGTTGACTGGGACGGCCAGATCCGCATGGACCCATCCTCGCCCTATGCGATGCAGTCGTTGATCGGCCTGAAGGATCGCTTCCAGATCGCCTTCGCCTGCGACACGGACCATGACCGGCACGGGATTGTCACGCGGAGCGCGGATTGCTTCCGCCCAATCATTACCTTTCCGTCGCCATCTTCTACCTCTTCCAGCACCGGCCGAAATGGCGTGAGGGGGCGGCGGTGGGCAAGACCGTGGTGAGCAGCCAGATGATCGATCGCGTCACGGCGAAGCTTGGCCGCAAGCTCTACGAGGTGCCGGTGGGCTTCAAGTGGTTCGTGGACGGCCTGCTCGACGGCTCGCTCGGCTTCGGCGGCGAAGAGAGCGCGGGTGCGTCGTTCGTCCGTCTGGATGGCAGTGTCTGGACGACGGACAAAGACGGAATCGTGCCGGCTTTGCTGGCGGCGGAGATCACGGCGCGGATGGACCGCGATCCCGGCGAAGTCTACCGCGAACTCACGCGCGAATTCGGCGAGCCTGTTTACGACCGCGTTGAGGCGCCGGCTACGCCGGAGCAAAAGGAGATTGCTGGAGAGACTCTCGCCGCAGCAGGTCCGGTCCACGGATCTGGCCGGCGAAAAAGTCCAGGCCATCCTCACCCGCGCGCCAGGCAACGGCGCTCCCATCGGTGGGTTGAAAGTGGTGGCGGAGAGCGGATGGTTCGCGGCGCGTCCGTCAGGAACTGAGGATATCTACAAGATTTATGCGGAGAGTTTCCGGGGAGCGGATCATCTGCGCCGCATCCTGGAGGAAGCACAGGCGATCGTCAGCGATGCTCTGGCGGTAGGGGCGGCGCCGTGAAAAGGCTTGAGGAAAGCACATGATCGAACCGAAAACCGTGACTGATGTCGTGCTACCGCCGCACGCCCTCGCCGACGCTGAGCTGGAAATGCTTCAGCGCAAATCATTCAGCTACTTTCTGCACGAGACGAATCCGGACAACGGGCTGGTGATCGACAAGACCGCATGCGGATTGGCCTGCCAGTATTGCCGCTACCGGCTTCGCGTTGGCGGCTTACCCGGTGGCTGTCGAGCGCGGCTTTATGCCGCGTGCCGCGGCCGTAGAACGAACGCTGACCACGCTGCGCTTCTTCTGGAACAGCCCGCAAGGCCCCGAACCCGACGCCACCGGTTACCAGGGCTTCTATTACCATTTTCTCGACATGCGGACCGGCCGGCGCGCCTGGCAATGCGAACTGTCAACGATAGATAGCGCTTTTCTGCTAGCGGGTGCGTTGACGGCGGGAGTCTATTTTGACGCGAACACGGCCGACGAGCATGAAATCCGCAGCCTCGCCGACAGCGCTCTATCGCCGCGCGGATTGGCGGTGGGCGCAAAACCGTGGCGCACTGGTTACGCACGGCTGGAAGCCCGAAAACGGATTCCTCAAGTACCGTTGGGAAGGCTACGATGAGGCGATGCTGCTGTATGTTTTGGGGCTGGGCTCGCCCGCTCATCCGCTGCCCGAGAGCTGCTACGCGGCGTGGGCTTCGACTTACCGGTGGGAACACTGTTACGGATATGACTATCTTTACGCCGGGCCGTTGTTCACGCACCAGCTCTCGCATATCTGGATTGATTTTCGCGGCATTCAGGACGCGTTCATGCGCGTCAAGGGCATCGACTATTTCGAAAACAGCCGTCGCGCGACTTATGTGCAACAACAATACGCGATGGACAACCCGCTCAAGTTCGCTGGCTATGGCCGCCATTGCTGGGGAATCACTGCGAGCGACGGCCCCGGCCCCAATAGGATCAAAGTGAGCGGCCTCGAACGCCAATTCTTCGATTACCTGGGACGAGGCGTGCCGTATGGGCCCGACGACGGCACCATCGCACCGTGGGCCCTAGGGGCGTCGTTGCCGTTCGCGCCCGAGATCGTGCTGCCCGCGCTCGACTACTGCATACATCAGGTCAAATTGACCGAGCTGAACCCGTACGGCTTCAAAGCGACTTTTAACCCGACCTACCCGGTGAACTCCAGCAATCCCCATGGCTGGGTGTCACCATGGCATTACGGGCTGAATCAAGGTCCGATTGTTTTGATGATCGAAAACTATCGTACCGGCTTATTGTGGCGATTGATGCGAGACTGCCCTTACATCGCCTCCGGCTTGCAGCGCGCGGGGTTTGGCGGGGGTTGGTTGGAAGCACAGGCAATGGTCAACGATACCGTGGCAGCAACGCCGGATCGGAGCGACAAATCATGAAGAAACACACCCGTGTGAGCCACCCAATCTACAACCTTCTACCTACGGAAATCGAAGGGTTCGATTCCTTGGCGGAACTCGCTCTGGATATGCGCTGGTCGTGGAATCATGCTACCGACGAAGTTTGGCGGCAGCTTGATCCCGATCTGTGGGAGATCACGCATAACCCCTGGGTTGTCCTGCAGACGGTCTCTCGCGATCAGATCGAGCGGGTGTTGGCCAATCCCCTTTTCCGCAAGAACGTGGATGGGCTGGTCGAAGCCAGCCGGCAGGCGACGAAAGCGCCCGCGTGGTACCAGCAGACATCACGCGCAGACCCCACTGACCTCGGTGGCCTATTTCAGCATGGAGTTTATGTTGAGCGAAGCTCTGCCCATCTACTCGGGCGGGCTTGGCAATGTGGCCGGCGACCAACTCAAAGCCGCCAGCGATCTGGGAGTACCGGTGGTTGGCGTGGGACTGCTTTACCAGCAGGGTTACTTTCGCCAGGAGATCGACAAGAACGGAGAGCAACAGGCGCTCTACCCGTATAACGATCCCGGACAGTTGCCGATCACGCCTTTGCGCCACCCGAACGGGGAGTGGTTGCGGTTGGAGATCGCGTTGCCTGGGTACTCGGTCTGGCTGCGCGCCTGGCAGGTCCAGGTCGGCAGGGTGAAGCTTTACCTGCTGGACAGCAATGACGCAGCGAACTTCCCCGCGCATCGGGGGATTACCAGCGAGCTCTATGGGGGCGGACAGGAGTTGCGCCTCAAACAGGAAATGCTCCTCGGGATCGGCGGATGGCGGCTGCTCCGCGCGCTGGGGGTCAAAGCGGAGGTTTGTCACCTGAATGAAGGGCACGCGGCGTTCGCCGTCCTGGAACGTGCCCGCAGCTTCATGGAAGAGACAGGGCAGCCCTTCGAAGCCGCACTGGCGGTCACACGAGCGGGCAATCTCTTCACCACCCACACGGCGGTGGCCGCCGGTTTCGATCGTTTCGCTCCGGCGCTCATCGAGCAATACCTTGGGGGGTATGCCGAAAAGAAGCTCGGCATTGCACTTCAGGATTTGCTGGCCCTGGGCCGCCAGAACCCGGCGACTCGTCGGAGCCATTTCAACATGGCGTATCTGGCAATCCGCGGGAGCGGGGCCGCGAATGGGGTGAGCCGCTTGCACGGGAAGGTCAGCCGGCACCTCTTTCTGCCGCTGTTTCCGCGCTGGCCTGAGGACGAGGTCCCGATCGGACACATTACCAACGGAGTCCACATGCCCACCTGGGACTCGGCCCCTGCCGACGATCTTTGGACGGAAAGCTGTGGAAAGGACCGCTGGCTGGGGACGACGGTGACCCTGGAAGAGGACTGCGGCCGAGTCTCCGACGCGAAGCTATGGCAATTTCGGACCGCCGCCAGTCAGTCGCTTGTGGAATACGCGCGCGAACAATTGTCCCGGCAACTGACCTCCATCGGCGCGTCGCCCGAGGCGGTTGACGAGGCGAAACATCTATTTGATCCCAACGCCCTGACGCTGGGCTTTGCGCGCCGCTTCGCGACCTACAAGAGACCGAACTTGCTGCTGCACGACCCTCAGCGACTGCTGCGCCTCTTGAGCGATCCCAGGCGCCCGGTACAACTCATCATCGCCGGCAAAGCGCACCCGGCGGATCTGGCCGGGCAGGCCTTGATCCATGAATGGATCAGTTTCATCCGCCAGCCAGAGGCCCGTCCCCACGTCGTCTTCCTGACCGACTACGACATGCTGCTAACCGAGCACCTGGTGCAAGGCGTGGACGTTTGGATCAACACGCCACGGCGGCCTTGGGAAGCTTGCGGGACGAGCGGCATGAAGGTGTTGGTCAATGGAGGCCTCAACCTGTCGGAGTTAGACGGCTGGTGGGCGGAAGCCTATACGCCTGAAGTCGGTTGGGCACTGGGAGACGGCCAGGAGCACGGCGATGATCCGGCCTGGGATGCTGTCGAAGCCGACGCGCTCTACGACCTGCTCGAACGGAAGGTGATCCCGGAGTTTTACACCTGCGACGAGAGCGGCATTCCTACTGCTTGGGTCAAGCGGATGCGGGAAAGCATGGCGCGGCTGACACCGCGCTTCTCCGCCGACCGTGCGGTGCGCGAATACACCGAGCAACACTACCTCCCGGCTGCGGCCGCCTACCGTGAGCGCGCTGCCGATAAGGGCGCAGTGGGCAAGCAGGTGGCCGACTGGCAGCACGCCATGGAAAAGGAGTGGCCCGCACTGCGCTTGGGTGAAATGAAGGTCGACACCAATGGGGAGCAGTACGTGTTTGAGGTTCAGGTCTATCTCAACGATCTCGACCGGAATGCGGTGCGAATAGAGTTATATGCCGACAGCGTCGACGGCACCGGTCCAGTGCGGCAGGAGATGGCGCGCGTTCGCCGGCAGGTCGGTGCGTCGGGCAGCTACGTCTATGGAGCGCGGGTGCCTGCGACCCGCCCCGCTAAGGACTATACGGTGCGAGTGGTACCGTACTGTTCCGGCATAGCGGTTCCGATGGAAGCTGCTCGAATCTTATGGCGAGACTGATTCGTCGCCGTTAGGAACTGAGACCTATGACTACGGATGCACAACTTGGACCGACCGTGTTCGTCATCTTCGGCGGCGCAGGCGACCTGGCGTGGCGGAAGCTGATACCAGCTCTGTTCGATCTTTTCCACAGCCAGAGCATCCCGGCTCACTTTTCGATTATTGCCGTGGACCGCGTCGAACTTGGCGACGAAGCACTGCACGAACGTCTGCGTGACGGAGTCAACCAGTTCTCCCGCTTCGGGAAGGTCGATGCCGAGCAGTGGAACGGGTTTGCCTCAAACATCTGTTACCTGCAAGGCGATTTCAAGGGTTCTGCGACCTACTCAGCCCTATCCGACCACTGCACGAAACTAGATACGGAGTGGAACGCCAAGGCCCACCGCGTTTTCTACATGGCCACGCCGCCTTCTCTGTTTGGCGTAATTCCGAAGGGCCTCGCAGAAGCCGGATTGGCGAGTGACCGGGAACGGGCACGAATCGTCGTTGAGAAACCCATCGGGTATGACCTGGAGTCGGCATTGGCGCTGAACCGCACGCTCGCCGGTGCCTTTCAAGAATCCCAAATCTTCCGGATCGACCATTACCTGGGCAAAGAGACCGTCCAGAACATCCTGGCGTTTCGCTTTGCCAATCCACTCTTCGAGCCGATCTGGAACCGGCGTTATGTGGACTACGTGACCATCACCGTCGCCGAAGAGGTGGGCGTCGAACATCGCGGCGGTTATTACGATGGTGCCGGGGCATTGCGGGACATGGTGCAGAATCACCTGATGCAACTGCTCTGTCTGGTGGCGATGGAACCGATGGTCTCCTTCGAGGCCGATGAAATTCGCAACAAGAAGGTGGATGTTCTTCACGCGGTTCGGCCGATTCCGCATCACGCCGTCCATCAGTGCGCGGTGCGCGGGCAGTACGGCAAGGGCTGGATCGGCGGCACCGAAGTGCGCGGCTATCGCGAAGAAGACGGCGTACCGCCCGATTCACAGACGGAGACGTTTGCGGCGTTGCGGCTGTTTGTGGACAACTGGCGCTGGCAGGACGTGCCTTTCTATCTTCGCACCGGCAAACGCCTCCCCCGGCAGGTCTCGGAAGTCGCCATCCAGTTCCGCGCAGTGCCGCATCAGTCGTTTCCACCAGAGGCGACCCTCGATTGGCAGCCGTCCCGTCTCATCATGTCGATCCACCCCGACGAAGGCATCGTGCTGCGCTTTCAGGCAAAGTACCCGGGGCCGAAGATGCAGTTGCGTTCGGTGGACATGCGGTTCAATTATCGGGAAGCTTTCGATGCACCTTCGCCGGACGCCTACGAGACGTTGCTCTGGGACGTGATGAACAATGATGCCACGTTGTTCATGCGCGCCGACCAGGTCGAGGCGGCATGGCGGCTATTGATGCCGGTGCTCGAGGCATGGAAGGCCAGTCCCCCCAGTGATTTCCCCAACTACCCCGGCGGCACCTGGGGGCCGGACGCCACGCAAGGACTGCTCGCCCATACAGGACACAGTTGGCCGCTCCCCACGGATTTGCCCGGAGAGGGCCGGTGATACGAATGCCAATCACTACATTGTTCCTGGACATCGGCGGTGTGCTGCTCACCAACGGATGGGATCATCATGCCCGCAAACGGGCGGCGACAACCTTCAAGCTCGAGTGGGCCGAGATGGAGGATCGGCATCACCTGACCTTCGACACCTACGAGGAGGGCAAGCTAACGCTGGAACAGTACTTGAGCCGGGTGGTCTTCAACCAAAAGCGACCGTTCACCCGGGCCCAGTTTCGAGGCTTCATGTTCGCGCAGTCGAAACCTTACCCTGAAATGATCGAATTGGTCCGCAACCTCAAGGCACGGTACAAGCTCAAGATCGCCGTGGTCAGCAACGAAGGGCGCGAATTGAATACGTATCGGATTCGAAAGTTCAAGCTGGACGAGATTGTGGATTTTTATGTTTCCTCCTGCTTCGTCCACCTCCGCAAGCCCGACGCGGAAATCTTTCGTCTGGCGCTGGACATCGCCCAGGCGCCGGCCCGACAGGTAGTCTACGTCGAAAACACCCCAATGTTCGTCCAGATCGCGGAAGGTTTGGGGATTCGAAGCATTCTTCACACGGATTACAAGTCCACCCGCGCGAAACTGGCTTCGTTCGGATTGCAGAATGACGAAGAAGTCATCCATGAAACCAGCTAACCCACGCATTCTGACGATCAATGGCGGCTCGTCGAGCATCAAGTTCGCGCTGTTCGAGGCCGGTGACTCGCTCCGACGGATTCTGAAGGGCGGGATTGAGCGGATCGGATTGCCAGAGGCCAACTTGCGGGTGAAAGGCCTGGACCAGGCGGATAACATTTCACGGTTAATGGCAGCGCCGGATCACACGGTGGCGGTGGACGCTCTGATGGATTGGATCGAGGAACGCAGCGGTCGCGAGGCATTGGCCGCAGTGGGGCATCGCCTGGTGCATGGCGGGCCGAAGTACAGCCAGCCGCAACGAATCAACGCGGAAATGGTTGCGGAGTTGCACCGGCTCAGTCCATTCGACCCCGAGCATCTGCCGGCGGAGATCCTGTTGACCGAGGCGTTTCATCGCCGATTTCCCGACCTGCCCCAAGTGGCGTGTTTCGACACGGCCTTTCACCATGACCTGCCGCGCGTGGCCCGGTTGTTGCCGATCCCGCGCCGCTACGAAGCGCAGGGGGTGCGGCGGTACGGGTTCCACGGGTTGTCGTATGAGTTTCTGATGGGAGAACTGGCCCGCTTGGCCGGAACGGAGGCGGCACAAGGCCGGGTCATCCTCGCCCACCTCGGCAATGGCGCGAGTCTGGCGGCGGTGCGTGACGGCAAATCCGTGGACACAAGCATGAGTTTGACTCCGGCAGCCGGGCTGCCGATGAGCACCCGCTCAGGCGATCTCGATCCCGGACTGGTTTGGTATCTGGCGCGCGCTGAGGGCCTCGATGCCAAACGATTCAATGAGGTGGTCAATTTTCAGTCCGGGCTGCTCGGTGTGTCCGAGACTAGTTCCGACATGCGTGACTTGCTTGACCATGAAACGCAGGACGTGCGGGCGGCTGAAGCGGTCGCGCTGTTTTGCTACCAGGCGAAGAAATGGATCGGCGCATTTGCGGCGGCGCTGGGCGGACTGGACACACTGGTGTTCGCCGGCGGCATCGGAGAGAATGCGCCCACGGTCCGCGCTCGGATTTGCGATGGGCTCGGATTCCTTGGAATCGAACTCGAAGAAGAGCGAAATGCGGCGAATGAGGGCGTGATTGCGGCGGCGGCCAGCCGGGTTGCGGTACGGGTCATTCGCACCGACGAAGAACTGGTAATCGCGCACTCCGTGTGCCGCGTACTGGGACTGGGCCTGGCCACTGAAAAGAGCACCGCGAAAGGAGCAATACGATGAACCACGACGGATGGATGGGCGGATGGGCGGGCGGCGGGATGTGGATTTGGACGGTGATCGGCGTACTAGTGGTGGTTCTGCTGGTCGTCCTGATTAACAAGGTGTCGAAGAAATAGGCTTGCGTTCACAACTCGGCTGCGAAGTGAGCAGTTAAGGATGAAAGGAATGTTATGCTGGTCAAAATATCCACGAACAAGACCGTGAGTGAAGCTGCGGCTGCCTTGCAGGCAGCCGTCCAGGCTAACCACTTTGGCGTCATGCAGGTTCACAATCTCAAAGAGACCATGCAGAAGAAGGGCGTGGAGTTCGCCCGTGAATGTCTGATCTTCGAGGTCTGTCAGCCGCAACAAGCGAAGAAGGTTCTCGACCAGAACATGAGCGTCTCCACGGCACTGCCCTGCCGGATCTCCATGTACGAAGAGGGCGGCAAAACCATGCTGGCTACTCTGAAGCCGACCACTCTTCTGGCGATGTTCAATACGCCACAACTTGAAGGGGTGGCGCGGGAAGTGGAGGACACGATTGTGAAGATCATGAAAGAGGCGGCATCGGGCTAGTTGGCCGGTACTGTACGCCCTGGCAGAACTTTCTGTCGGCGTCCGCTCAAAGCTTCGCGGAGCGCGGTCGCTCAGGCTTGATGGAAGAACCATAGAAGCAATGACAGGAGATCCCCGATGAAGGACCACGAGCACGCGCGCCCCAAAAAGCAACCCGAAACTAAGCCGGCGCAAGACGCGGCGGCCAAGAAGGCATACGGCATCTATCTGAAGGAGGGTCGTCCGCAAGGGCACGACCTACGGAATTGGCTGGAGGCTGAATGAGGAGAACCAAACCATGAAGACAAAGACTCTTTCCCCGGAACTGCTTCACAAGATGGATGCCTACTGGCGCGCCGCCAACTATCTGTCGGTCGGCCAGATTTATCTCTACGACAATCCGCTGCTGAAGCGGCCGCTGACGCTCGCGGATGTGAAGCACATGCTGCTGGGCCACTGGGGCACGACCCCCGGCCAGAACTTCATTTACGTACACTTGAACCGAGTCATTAAGAAGTACGACCTCGACATGATTTACGTCTGCGGCCCCGGGCACGGCGGCCCGGTCGTCGTCAGCAACACTTACCTCGAGGGCACGTACAGCGAGATCTATCCCGACATCAGCCAGGACGAAGCGGGACTTCGGAAGCTCTTTCTTCAGTTCTCGTTCCCCGGAGGGATTCCCAGCCACGCATCGCCGGAGTGCCCGGGCTCGATCCACGAGGGCGGCGAGCTAGGCTATTCGCTCAGCCATTCGTTCGGGGCGGTGTTCGACAATCCCGATCTCGTCGTCGCCTGCGTCGTCGGCGACGGCGAGGCGGAGACCGGACCGTTGGCCACGGCGTGGCATTCCAACAAGTTTCTCAATCCGGCCACCGACGGCGCGGTGCTGCCGATCCTGCATCTCAACGGTTACAAGATTTCCAACCCGACCCTGCTCGCCCGCATCACCCGCGAGGAATTGGAACAGTTGTTCCGCGGCTACGGGTGGACGCCCTACTTCGTCGAGGGTCACGAGCCGGAGTTGATGCACGAGGCCATGGCCGCGACGCTCGACACGGCGGTGGAGCAGATCAAGAACATCCAGGAGGACGCCCGCGTCCACGGCAACCTCGCGCGTCCACGCTGGCCGATGATCGTTCTCAATTCGCCCAAGGGGTGGACGGGGCCGAAGAAAGTCGATGGCCTGCAGGTGGAAGGCACCTTCCGTTCGCACCAGGTGCCGCTCAAGGACCCGGCCACGCATCCCGAACACCTCAAGCTGCTCGAAGACTGGCTGAGGAGCTACCGGCCGGAGGATCTTTTCGATGAGCAGGGCCGCCTGAAACCGGAACTGGCCGAACTTGCGCCCCAGGGTGAACAGCGCATGGGCGCGAATCCGCACGCCAACGGCGGCATGCTGCTTCGCGACCTGCGGATGCCGGATTTCCGCGACTACGCGGTCAACGTGCCCTCGCCGGGGGTGCGTGGCATCGGCGACACGCATGTGCTCGGGCCTTTCCTGCGCGATGTGGCGAAGCTGAACCAGGATCAGCGCAACTTTCGCGTCTTCGGCCCTGACGAGACGCTGTCGAACGGTCTGGAATCTCTCTTTGAAGTGACCAGACGCCAATGGGACGCCGCCACGGTGCCGAACGACGAATTCCTCGCGCCCGCGGGGCGCGTGATCGAAATGCTCAGCGAGCACCAGTGCGAGGGCTGGATCGAGGGCTACCTGCTCACCGGGCGGCATGGGCTCTTCAACTGCTACGAGGCGTTCATCCACATCGTCGATTCGATGTTCAACCAGCACGCCAAGTGGCTGAAGGTCACCGCGCACCTGCCGTGGCGGCGGAAGATCGCCTCGCTGAACTACCTGCTGGCCTCGCATGTCTGGCGCCAGGATCACAACGGCTTCACCCACCAGGATCCCGGTTTCATCGACGTCGTGGTGAACAAGAAGGCCGAGGTGGTGCGGGTTTACCTTCCGCCGGACGCCAACTGCCTGCTATCTGTGATGGACCACTGCCTGCGCAGCCGCCATTACGTCAATGTCGTGATCGCGGGCAAACACCCGGCGCCGCAGTGGCTGTCCATGGACGCCGCCGTCAAACACTGCACCCAAGGCATCGGCATCTGGCAGTGGGCCAGCAACGACCAGAGCGTGGCACCCGACGTGGTCATGGCGTGCTGTGGCGACGTGCCCACGCTGGAGACGCTCGCTGCCGTCTCCATTCTGCGCGAGCATCTGCCCGACCTGAAGATCCGGGTGGTCAACGTCGTCGACCTCATGAAGCTGCAACCGCAAACCGAGCACCCGCACGGATTGAGCGACATGGAATTCGACGAGCTCTTCACCAAGGACAAGCCGGTCATCTTCGCCTTCCATGCCTACCCATGGTTGATCCACCGGCTGACCTACCGCCGCACCAACCACGACAATATCCACGTCCGCGGCTATAAGGAAGAGGGCACTATCACCACGCCGTTCGACATGACGGTGCTGAACGATCTGGACCGCTTCCATCTCGTGATGGACGCCATCAACCGCCTGCCGCAGACCGGCGACAAGGGCATCTACCTGAAGCAGCAGCTCAAGGACAAGCTGATCGAGCACACGCAGTACATAGACAAATGCGGCGAGGACATGCCGGAAATCCGCAACTGGAAATGGAGCAACCCAAAATGAACGCGCAACAGCTGATTGACACCTCGAGGGCGTTGGTCGCCGGCGACAAGGGCCTGCTGGCGATGGATGAAAGTAATCCAACCTGCAACAAACGATTCGCCAAACTGGCAATTCCCCAGACCGAGGAGGCCCGGCGCTCCTGGCGGGAGTTGATTGTGACCACGCCCGGTATCGGTGAGTCCATTAGTGGCGCGATCCTCTTCGACGAGACAATCCGCCAGCAGAAGAGAGATGGCACTCCCTTTGTTAAAGTCATCATCGATGCGGGCATCATTCCGGGTATCAAAGTTGACGCTGGGGCAAAGGACCTGGCAGGTCATCCCGGAGAGAAAATCACCGAAGGCTTGGACGGATTGCGCGACCGCCTGGCTGAATACTCTCGAATGGGCGCGCGTTTTGCCAAGTGGCGCGCGGTGATTGCCGTGGGCGATGGCATTCCCAGCCGGGCTTCGATCGAGGCCAACGCGCAGGCGTTGGCTCGCTATGCTGCGCTGTGCCAGGAAGCCGGGCTGGTCCCCGTCGTCGAGCCGGAAGTGCTCATGGATGGCGAGCATTCCCTGGAGCGGTGCGGCGAGGTAACGGAGGAAGTCTTGCGAACGGTTTTCGCCCAGCTTTATACGCAGCGGGTGATGCTGGAGGGGATGCTCCTGAAGCCCAATATGGTGGTCGCGGGATTGACTTGCCCCAAACAAGAAGGGGTCGATGAAGTGGCCGACGCCACGGTGAGATGTCTTTTGCGAGCAGTCCCCGCTGCCGTTCCGGGGATTACGTTCTTGTCGGGCGGCCAATCGGCTGAACTGGCCTCGGCCCGTTTGAATGCCATGAATGTCAGATTCAAGTCGCGAGCGCCTTGGGCGTTGGCGTTTTCGTTTGCCCGCGCCATCCAGCAACCGGCTTTGGAAATTTGGAAAGGCAAGGAGGCCAGTGTGTTGGCGGCACAGCAAGCTCTGTATCATCGCGCCCGCTGCAACCAAGCGGCGCGCCGTGGCGAATATAATGCCGGGATGGAAAAGATAGCATCAAGTGGGAGCACCAATGAATGAGATGAAGCCCAGTTCCCACCGGCACGGAACGCCAGTTCGGGACAGCGTTCATCACGACGGCCTCGCTTACTGGCGACGTGCGCATGGCGCGAACCCGGGAGGGATAATGAGGTTGTTTCCCCCCCTTTAGACCCTATGGCGACCTTGAGTGAGAGCACGGACACGGGCGCATGGCGGGAACCCACGCCGCCCTCCAGCAAGCTGCGGTGGTTGTTCCTCTCCGTTTCCGTATTGCTGCTGGCGCTCTTGCTGGTGTCCGGCGTCCTGACTGTCCGCTTTCTCTCGGAGATGCGTACTCAAGAGCTGGCGGCAACCCGTGCGCTGGCGGAGCGCACGCGCGCGCTATCTGGACTTTGGCTCTCCATACGGAGCTACGACCAAGCCGTGCAGCAATTCGTCGTGCAGACTGCCGCCGACCGGGACGCCGAGGCCCGCCGCCTCCTGGATCAACTCACCCTGGCAATCGACGCCGATTTCGACCGCTACCCCAGCGTCCGGGACTCCGAGGAAGACGCGTTGGTGAACGGCATGCGGCAAGTCTTCTCACAACAGCGGACTCTTTATGTGACGATCCTCGCGGCGAGGCCCGCGGAGCGCAGGCGCCAGGCGGAGAGCATGCTTGCCGAGCAACTCGTACCCGTCCAGAAGCAGATCCTGGACTGGTCCGAGAAACTCCAGGTATGGAACGGAGAGCGACTCCAGCACACCGATCGCGCGCTCGTGACCCAGTTCGCGAACTTGCAGGGAAGCCTGTCCCGGGTGCTCGCCATCGGATTCGGCAGCGGTCTGCTGCTAGTGCTGGGCGGCATGGCGTACATCGTGCGGCTCGACCGGCAAACCCGCGCCCGCTACGTCGAACTCGCGCGGAGCCAGCACGCGCTGCAGGAACTCTCGGCGCGCCTGGTGGAGGTACAGGAGACCGAACGGCGCGCCATCTCTCGCGAACTGCATGACGAAGTCGGACAAGCACTGGGCGCCCTTCTGGTGGATATCGGCCGGCTCTCGAGCACGCTCTCCGGCGACCACCCCGAAGTGCGGGTGCAACTGGAAAACCTGAAATCGGTGGCCGAGCGAACCTTCCAATCTGTCAGGAATATCGCGCTCCTGCTGCGGCCTTCCATGCTGGACGACCTGGGGTTGGCGGCGGCCCTGGAATGGCAAGGGAGGGAGGTATCCCGGCGCAGCGAGATCGAAGTCTCCGTGGAATCGGAGAATGTCCCCGAGGACCTGCCCGATGAATACAAGATCTACATCTACCGGCTCGTCCAGGAAGCCCTGAATAACGCGGTGCGCCACTCTGGCGCCACGAACGCGAAAGTTGTGGTGGAGCGGCTGGCAAGATCCATCGCGGTGCGGGTTACCGATGATGGCCGCGGCTTCGATCCGGGGCGTTCGCGCGGAATGGGAATATTGGGAATGGAGGAACGGGTGAAACGGCTGGGCGGAACGTTGCGGGTGGAATCTCAAGCGGGAAAGGGCGCCACCGTGACGGCGGAACTTCCCATTCCCGCCGGGGGTAACGCGTGAAGAAGACCAGCGTCCTGCTTGCTGACGACCACACCCTGATTCGCGCGGGCCTGCGCATGGTGGTTGATGCCCAACCCGACCTCACGGTGGTCGGCGAAGCCAGTGACGGGCGTGAAGCTGTGGTCATGGCCGGGAAACTGAAACCGGACGTAGTGGTTATGGATATCGGCATGCCGAGCTTGAATGGCATCGAGGCGTCCCGCCAGATTCGCGCGGCGCTGCCGGATACGCAGGTTGTGATGCTCAGTATGCACTCCGACGAAGGGTACGTGCTCCGGGCCCTGAAAGCTGGGGCCAAGGCCTACCTGCTCAAGGACTCCGCCGAGGCCGACCTGGCGCGGGCCATCCGCGCCGCCACTGCCGGGAAGTCGTTCTTCAGTCCCGCGGTCGGCCAGGTACTGCTGCAGGATTACATGCGAAGGCTCCAGCGCACGGGCGGCGAAGACTCCTACGAACTGCTTTCGCCCCGCGAGCGCGAAATCCTGCAACTGGTGGCTGAAGGCAACTCAAGCAAGGAGATCGCCCATCTGCTCAACCTGAGCGTCTACACCGTCGAGACGCACCGCGCTAAGCTCATGCAAAAGTTGGGCTTACGCAGCGTCCCGGAAGTGATCCTGTACGCTGTGCGCAAGGGCATCATCTCCTAGCCGCATCGGGACATACCAAGTTTCGGGTACCAGATTACCGACTTCCCACTACAAACGGAAAGCCCCCTGATCCATCTGTATATGTGGAGCCACTGGATACATGGAAGCCCGGTGGTGATCCGAGGAGGCTACATGAAGATGCAATGGGTTTTGAATCGACCGAAAAGAGCGGCTGCGGCAATGGTGTTGGCGCTCGGGTTGGGCGGCCTTGCGGTGGCGGGTGCGGATCACCTGTTGAACCCGCCAGCCACGTTTAAGTTCGCGAGTGCCGACGAACCGGCGAGCCGCAATAGTTTCGCCCCGGTTGTGAAGAGAGTATTGCCCTCAGTGGTAACCATCACTTCGTCGCGTATGGTGAAGACCGGCTTGCAGGGAGGGGACGACGGAATCCCTCCGATGTTCCGCCAGTTCTTCGGCGATGATCAGGGCAACGGCGGCGGGCAGTTCCGCATGCCCCGGCAACAGAGGCAAGAAGGCATGGGCTCGGGCGTGATCGTCAGCCCGAATGGCTACATCCTGACCAACAACCACGTGGTGGACCACGCCACCACCGTGACCGTGATCATGCCCGACAAGCACGAATACAAAGCGCAAGTGGTGGGCACCGATCCGAAGACCGATATTGCCGTGCTCAAGGTGGACGCCGGCACCCTGAATCCCGTCACCATTGGCGATTCCGATAAGGTGCAGGTGGGCGACTACGTGCTGGCCGTTGGCAATCCCTTTGGTGTCGGCAAGACGGTCACCATGGGCATCGTCAGCGCTACCGGGCGCGCCAATCTGGGTATCGAAGACTACGAAGACTTCATTCAGACGGATGCGTCGATCAACCCCGGGAATTCGGGGGGCGCGCTGGTGAACGATCGCGGCGAATTGATCGGCATCAACACCGCCATCCTGGCCAACGGATCGGAAGGCAACCAAGGCATCGGTTTTGCCGTTCCTATCAAGGTGGCGCGCACTGTGATGGACCAGATCGTGAAGGACGGTAAGGTGACCCGAGCATACCTGGGCGTGATGGCTCAGGAAGTGACGCCCTCCATCGCCAAGGCCTTCCATGTGCCGGAAGTGCGCGGCGCGCTGATCGGCGATGTGACCCCCAACAGCCCGGCTCAGAGGGCGGGCTTGGAAAAGGGTGACATCATCCTGGACATCAACGGCGAGCCGGTCAACAACAGCGCCGAACTGCGCATCCACGTATCGCTGATGGCTCCCGGGACCAAGGTGAACGTGAAGGTGTTCCGCGACGGCGCAGAGAAGACCCTCCCGCTGACCCTGGCGGCAATGCCCACGGAAACCGCCAAGAACGAACCGCCGGACAGCAGCAGCGAGGATTCCCTACAAGGGATCACGGTAGAGAACGTCAGCGCCCGGACGGCCCAGCAGCTAGGATTGCCGGCTAGCGCTCCCGGAGTTGTGGTGACCGGCGTGGATCCCGCCAGCAAAGCTGCCGATTCCGGCTTGAAGCGCGGCGACGTCATTCAGGAAGTGAACCACAAGCCGGTGCGCAACACCTCCGATTTCGAATCTGCCATGCGCAACCCAAAGGACGCCACTCTCCTTCTCGTGAACCGGCAGGGGAGCACGATGTATCTGGCTGTCTAACCGAGTATCCCCCATGCAGCAAAAGGCCGGCCCCGACCTCCACCGGCGGGACCGGCCTTGTTCTTTCGAATAGTGCGACTGCCCAAGTTGAAGGTCGGGATCGTGCCGCGCAGGTCAAGCAGCGTATGCATTGCGGCCGGGCGATACCGATCAGAAGTTGTGCGAAGTCGGCCAAGACGTGCCAGTCCCGCGACTCGTTGGCGTCAACCAAGCTTCGATGTCGCGCAGACTTTCTCGGTAAGTGAGTTGCGCGAATGCCAGCGCGGCGCGTGCCACCGTGCCCAGAAAACCCATGCGGAAAAGCTTGCCGCGCATGGATCGCAACTGGGCGAAGACGGTCCGGCCCGGCGTTGCGTGTCGCGCTACGGCGGCGATTCATGGCTGCGCGAGTTCTCCTGCCGGGACCAGTATCCATTGGCGGGGATCGGCTGGCCGAGCAGGAGAACAGCGCCTGCATCGGCCATTTCGAATCCACCTGCGATCACTCTCTGCTGCAATTCAACCGCGCGGGCGACTGTCTGGCGGCCAAGTTGCGGCCTGGCAACGGGCACAGTGCCAAGGACTGGGAAGAACTGCTGCTGCCGGAAATCGAACGGTATTAGAAGGCCGGCAAGGAGGTCGTGTTCCGTGCCGGGCCCAGAGGGCACCCCGCGTTCGCCAAGCCGGAAGTCTACGAAGCGCTGGAGAAGCGGGGTGTCAAGTACGCCAAGCGCAGTTTGGAGCGGGACATCAACGAGTCGCCGACGTGGCCAGTGGGAAGACCGAGCCACAAGCCGGTGGTCCGGCACAAGGGCTTCCTGTACCAGGCTACGAGTGGAAGACGGCAGAGCAGTGGATCAAGCAGGGCAGGCAGACCGTGAAGATGACCCGGCTGAGTTGCGATCGGTTCCACTCCAACGAAGTGTGTGGCTGAGCGCGATGGCATACAATTTGAGCAATCCGTGGCGGGGGGTGCCCTCTGGGCCCGGCGCTGCCGAGGAGGATCGACAATTCGTCGCTGAGGAGTTTTCAGCAGCGGTTGGTGAAGACCGGCGCCCGGTGGATCAAGCACGCGGATGTGCGATCCTGCGAAGTTTAGAGGCCGGAACAGACCCGGCAAGGCAAATAGGATAGACATGAAAACGAGAATCGATCTTGTGCTAATGCTCGCCCTGGCGCTCACCCTGATTGGCGCCGCGTTGACGATGGCTCAACAGGCCGGGGCGGCTCCGCCGCGGCCTCAAGGCCCGTGTGACATCTATGGCGCGGCGGGCACCCCCTGCGTGACCGCCCACAGCACCACGCGCGCGCTGTACTCCTCCTACAACGGCCCGCTCTATCAGGTCAAGCGCCAGGCGGACGGCAAGACCTTGGACATCGGCATCCTCCAGCCCGACGCGTCGGCGGTCCCGGCTGCGGCCAGATACGCCAACGCGGCCGCGCAGGACGCGTTCTGCGCCAACACGATCTGCGTCATCAACCGCATCTACGACCAGTCCGGCAAGGGCAACCACCTCCACCAGGCCCCCCCCGGACCATCCTTCCCGGGCCCGGCGAAGGGCGCATTCGACACCCAACCGATCGCGGACATGGCGCCAATTACAATCGGCGGCCACAAGGCCTACGGCGTCTACATCATGCCGGGCATGGGGCTCCGCAACAACGACGCCACCGGCCTCGCGATCAACGACGAGCCGGAGGGCATCTACTCCGTCGTAGACGGGACGCACTACGACAGCGGCTGCTGCTTTAACTACGGCAACTGCTCGACGAACGGCCGCGCGGTGGGCACCGGCACCATGGAAACCACCTACTTCGGCACCTCCACCAACTGGGGCAGCGGCAACGGCCCCGGCCCGTGGATCATGTCCGACATGGAGGCCGGCCTGTTCTCCGGATACAACGCGAGGCAGAACCCCGTCCCGACCATCGATTCCTGGCGGTTCGTGACCGCCGTCGTCAACGGCGGCGGCGGAAACCAGTGGGATCTCCGCGGCGGCAACGCGCAGCAGGGCGGCCTGACCACCTTCTACAGCGGAGTTCGCCCCGGCTCGCGTGAGAACAACCGCTATTTCCCGATGAACAAGAAGGGGGCCGTCCAGATGGGCAACGGCGGGGACAACGGCAACGGTTCGGCCGGCACCTTCTTTGAGGGTGCGATGACGACCGGATATCCGGCCGACGCCACCGTGAACGCGGTGCAGGCCAACATCGTGGCTGCCAGGTACGACGTGCAGCGGGTGGGCCTGTCGCGAGTCACGACGTTCACGCCGCGCGCGACGCAGGATGTCACCCAGACGTTCACGAATACCACGGGGTCGGCCGCGGCGGGCGTCAAGTTGAGCATTTCCATGCCCGCGGGGTGGACCGCCGTGGCCTCGGGCGCCACCGGCGCGGCGGCGGCTTTCGCTGGCCCGGTCGCGCCGGGCGCGAGCGTGAGCGCGACCTTCAAGGTCACCTCGCCGGCGGCGACCGGCGCTGGCTTCCTGACCGGCAGGGCCGAGTGGACGGACCCGGCGACCCGCAGGACGCAGTTCGACACAACTACCCAAAGGGTACGGAACGTCCTCCCGATCAAGATCAACGAGGTCCGCTTAAGCACCAGCACCAACTCGACCGACCAGTTCATCGAGCTCTACAACGCCTCCGCCAGCGCCGTCGACCTCTCCAACTGGACCCTGATCAACACCCAGAGCCAGTGGGCCCCCGTCAAGCTGGCGACGATCCCGGCTGGGACGAAGCTCGCGGCTCGCGGCTTCTACCTGCTCGGTCTCTCCAGCTCGGGGCTGGCGGCCCCGGCAAGCCCAGGCGCGACCACCATCAACGTCAGGAGCACCACCGGGTTCGAGGCCGGCCAGAAGATCGACATCGACGGCGAGACCCGCACGATCGCAAGCGTCGGGACGGCGGCCACGGCCATGACGACGGTGTTCATACCCGTGTCCACGGTGCCGTGGATCACGATCCCCGCCGGCTCGACCAACCTGCCTGTCACGAACGCGGCCGGCTTCGAGGTCGGCCAGAAGATCGGCATCGACATCGGTGGCAACTACGAGCTGGCCACGGTCACCGCGGTCGGCAAGGCGGCCACGCAAACGACCCTGTCGGCGGCGGCGGTCGCGGGCGCGACCAACATCAAGGTCGCGGCCAACTCCAACATGACGGCCGGTGACACGCTGACGGTGGACACCGGCGGACGCAAGGAGCTCGTCAGGATCACGAGCGTCGGCACCACCGGCGCGAGCGGCACGGGCGTCGACCTGGCCGCCCCGCTCAAGTTCGACCACAGGTCGGGCGTGGACGTGTTCGGCGTGGGGACGGGGATCAGCTTCTCGCCGGCCACGAAATTCCCGCACCTGAGCGGCGACGCGGTGCAGGCGCTGGGCAGCGGCATCACGCTCGACAGCCCCCTGGCCAAGGCCCACGCGTACGGCGCGCCCGTGGTCAACCCCCTGGCCGCGACGGTGGGTTACCAGGGGCCGCCGGCGCCCAATCAGTGGTTCGGGGGCGCCCTCTCCACCCGGGCCGGCTCGATCGCACTGATGGACGCCAAGGGCGTGGTGGTCGTCGACGCCATGGTCTACGGATCCCAGCAGAGTAACTCGAGCGCTAACGGGACCATCACCAGCCCCGAGATCGCCACGCTCGAGGCCGACCAAGGCCAGGGCGGCTGCATCGTGGTGGTGCCCAGCGCGGCCGGTGGCGCCGGTAGGAGCCGGGGCCGCTTCCCGGACGGCAGCGACGCCGACAGCCTCTGCACCGACTTCCTGATGCAGCCCGCCACCACGCTGTCGGCCGCGGCGGCCGCCGGCGGGAACAATATCAAAGTCGCCAGCGTGGCGGACTTTGCCGCCGGCCAGACGATCATGATCGATACGGGCGCGAACCTCGAGACCGCCGTTATCGCCACGGTTGGCACGGCAGGCGCCACCACGGTGGGCACCGCCACCAACGTGGGCGCGACCGTTATCCCGGTCGCCGGTGGGGCAGGCTTTACCGCCGGCCAGACCATCACCATTGACAGTGGCGCGAACCAGGAGACGGCGGTTGTCGCCTCCACCACCGGCGGCGGCAGAGGCGGCGCTGGCCGCGGCGGCCCTGGCGGCGGCGCCACAATCACCGTCGCCGCGCCGCTCACTCGTGCGCACGCGGTTGGTGCACAGGTCTCCGGCACCGGCATCACCCTCGCCGCTCCATTGAGCCGGGCGCATGACAGCGGGGCGCAGGTCGCCGGCGGCGTTCCCACGCCCGGTGCGCCCAACCAATATTCCAGGAGAGGTCGTTGAGGGCGCCTGTGGAACTGCATTGGACAGCAGCACCTACCCTCGACATCACTGTGTTGTCCGGCCGGTCTCTTGGAGCCGCCCCAATTCGGCTCTAGCGAGCCAATACCGGGGTCCCCAACGTCCGGCCGGAATCGTTGAACGCATCCACCGCGAAGTAGTACCTGGACTCCGCGTTCAAATCGTGCAGAGCGATCTCTTTCATGCCGCGAATTTCAAGATTCTGGTACAACTTGCCCTCTCCGATTCCGTACCGTATCACGTAGCCTTCGGCGTCGGGCAAGATCCCCCAGCGGACCACCGCGTTGCGTGCATCGCTCGGATCCCGGTGCACCTCAAATGCCGGCGCCTTCGCGGGGGGCTTGCCCTGACCGCTGCCGAAGATTCGCAGGTCGCGAATGCTAAACGGGCCTCCGCCCGGCATCCGGACATTTGTTATGCGCACTTGCCGCGCCGTCACCGGGGCGGGAAGCTGGATGTAGTCGTGGGGCACGTCCTTGCGATTTCCGCTTCGGTCCGCCAGCGTTTCCCAGGTCTTGCCATCGATCGAGTATTCCAGACGGTACTGGTGGTAGAGGTCGGTTGTCCGGCCGATGGCGGTGGACTCATGCTCGGCGAAGTTCACCTGGACGGCTTCCAGACGGCAGACCTTTCCCAGATCTACGCTCAACCACTCACCGGCGCCGGCCGTCCGGGCACTCCAGTAGGTCCGAATGTCCTCGTCGAAGGCGGCTCCCGGCGAATGACCGTCGAGGTTGGAGGACGCTCTCGAGTTCTTGCGGTAAGAGAGCAGCATCCAGCCTGGCTGGACGCCCCCGCCATCTTCCTTGCGCTCAGACGGCACCAAGAGAGGGTAGTCGCCGAAGAGAGTATTTGCATACATCAGGCCGTCGGCGTCGAACCCCACTGGGAAGATGCCCAGGCGTCTCTCGAAGTCATGCTTGACGGAGATCCTCATGGTGGCAATATGCCAGTACCGCCCCTGCTTGTCGGCGAAAGTGGCGCCGTGCCCGGCGCCCGTAATGAATCCGGTCGGCTTGTGAGAGAACGGGCTGGACGGCGCGTAGGTAAACGGTCCGCGCGGACTGGTCGAGGTGTACACGCCGTCGGCATAGGTGCGCCATTCGGTGCCCGGCGCGGCGTACTGCAGATAGTAAACGCCCGCGCGTTTGGTCATCCAGGCGCCCTCGAACCACGGGCCATCCTGGAAGGCCGCTCCCGTCGGCGCTCCCAAATTGTCGTCGCCGCGGCGTTCCCAGCCGTGCTGCGCGGGATTGGCGCGGAAACAGAAGAACGGCGCGCCAATGGGCTTGAACTGATTCTTCGGATCCAGCTCCATTCCCGAGATCGCTCCGTTGTAGGAGAGCCCGTAGTAGAGATAGACCCGGCCGTCATCGTCGGCGAAGAGGTCGGGATCGCCCACGTCAAACGGTTTGCCGAGGTACTCCCACTGGCCATCCTTGGGGGACTTGCTCCTGTATAGACCGATGTTGCAGGCGCTGTAGTACAGGGCGCCGTCGTAGGCCATGACGGCCGGCGCGTAAGCTTCGATCGGCAGACCAGTCGGCGTCACGAACGTCCAGTCGACCATGTCTTTGGAGTGCCAGTACCCGCCGGATTTCGACGCGAACAGGTAATAGTCGTCTCCGAACAACACAATCACCGGATCCGCCGCCTCACGCCGGCTCGGCGAATCCAGCATGAAACGGTAGTCGATATTGATGGGATTGGCAAAAGTGCGAGGCCGGTCGGCGGATACGGCCGCCATCTGGAAGACCGCAGCGGCAACCAACAGCAAGCAGCACATGCGGCAACCCTGGCGGGCGGTTCGCCGGACCAAATCGACTCCCTGAAGCCGGACGCTCGGGATTCCGAGAGAACAGAACCATCGCATAAGGAAACCTCCTACCCATCTTGGTTCACAAGGTCGCATAGCAGACGGCCCCGCCGGGAGTTGCAGCCAGGGCGCTGCGCCGCCGCCAACTCCAGTGGCTTTGCAGGCGGTTCCCGCAATCCAAGCAGAAGACCGTGTTGCTTTGCACGCTGCTCTGCGCTACACTTTTCCCCGAGTGAAGTTTGAGAGCGCATACATTGTGGCATGGTGCATTCAGGCGGCGCAACCCGCGAGCGCACTCGGTTCTGACAGAGTGCGGCCTTCGCACAGAAGACCTGGGCGCCCGTGAGATGTTCTCTTGCCCTTCAATTCGAAACGCACGATTGTCGGAGTACAGCCCGGTTGACCGTATGTTGTTCGCGTTGCGAGCGCAGATCTTTTGCGCCCTCATTGCAAGGCGGATCGACGGCGCGACCCGGGCGATGAATCATAGATTGGAGTTGCCATGAGCGACACTCGATTTTCCAGACGATATTTCTTTTATGGAAGCTTGCTGGCTGGCGCGGTTCCAGCGGGCGGCTTTGGCAGCGTGCCTTCACTGAAAGCGTTGGGCTTCAAGTCAGTGCTGGACAAGCTGAACGTGGCTGGCATCGGCTTCGGCAACCGCGGCGGGGACGATCTCGCCACGGTAGCCACCAGCGAGAACATCGTTGCGCTCTGCGACGTGAACGATGAGTACGCCGCGCGGATCTACAAGCGCTATGAAAAGGCGCCTCGCTACAAGGACTTCCGGAAGATGATCGAGAAGGAAGGCTCGAACATCGATGCGGTTATTATCGGTACCCCCGACCACAGCCACGCGGCTATCGCGCTGTTCGCGATGCAGCACGGCAAGCACATCTACTGCGAGAAACCACTCACCCGCACCGTATGGGAAGCGCGCCTGTTGCGCGATGCGGCCAGGAAATACGGCGTGGCGACTCAAATGGGCAACCAAGGCTACTCGCACGAAGGCACGCGAACCGCGGCGGAGATCCTATGGTCCGGAGAGATCGGCGCGGTCAGGGAGTTGCACGCGTGGACGGGTGGGATCTATATCGGCGGAGACAACATCCAGAGCGAGCCGCCGGAGCAGCCGATTCCGGCCGGACTGGATTGGGACCTCTGGCTGGCGACGGCCCCCACAAGTCCTTATAACCAGAATAAGTTCCGCCTCTGGCGTGCCTACCTGGATTACGGCACCGGCGGTTCGCTCGGCGATTGGCTAGTCCATTGCCTGGGCCCGGCGAACCTGGCGCTGAAACTGAGCGAGGCACCTCCGATCAGCGTCGAGTGCGTCGAGGTCAAGGGAGTTAGCAAGTGGACCTGGCCCACCAACTCGCACCTCCGGTACGAGTTTCCCGCGCGCGCCGGCATGCCTCCGGTTACGGTGCACGTGCATCAGAACTTGCGAGGTGACGTAGCGTACCCGGCGGGCATGGCAGACGACGAGCGGTTGCTGCCGCGAGGCAACAACCTTGCGGAACGCGGACGGTACGCTCCGCCCGAGCCCGGAAGGGAACGCGCCGGGACAACCGGCGCCGGGCGCGGCGCGGCGCCGGGGATGCCGGGTGCGCCGGGATTTCCGGGAGGTCCGGCGGGCGCGGCGCAGGCCGGCCGGGCGGGCGCTCCGGGCGGAATGGCTGGCCGGGGACAAAGCGGCCCGGTGGACCGCACGAGGGTTCCCGGCAACGGCGCGCTGTTCGTGGGCGAGAAGGGCCACATGGCCACGTGCGACCGCGGCGAAGGCGTCTGGCTGCTCCCGGCTTCGCGATGGGAGGAGTACAAACTGCCGCCGCAGATTCTTCCGCGCTCGGTCAGCCATCAGCAGGACTGGGTGCGCGCCTGCAAGGGCGGTCAGCCAGGCTGCTCCAGTTTCGACATCGCCGTGCCGTACATCGAGTGGCTGATACTTGGCGCCGCCGCGCTGCGTGTGCCAAACACGAAGCTGATGTGGGACGCCAAGAACATGCGCTTCGACAACGCGGAAGCGAACAAGTTCCTTCGGCCTTACGTCCGCAAGGGCTGGGAGATGCAGCTCTAGCCAGGCGACGTACGTCAGTTCGCCGAAGCACGCTGGATTACGCGGCTTCTCGAAGCGTGTGCTACGGATGCCGTGCCGCAGGGGATTGTAGGCGCTTGCCGCTTGCAAGCCCCCACGCACAATACCCGGCTGTCTGGTGTCCTGGGGTTGCCATCGGCAAGCCCCAAGTCAACGGGGAGCGGTTGCCGGCGGATTCTGCAGGTACCTCAGGCGGCGCTGCGGGCTAGACCGGCACCATCGGCGCGCGAGCATTGGTGTCGATTCACTGGCGCGGGCTCACTTCGCGGCGCCAACCAGGCTCACGGTGAACCCCTTCAGCGGCTTGTCCTCCGCGTCGAGAAACCGGGCGCAGAAGTCGGTGGCTCCGCCGCCGTTGACGATGGCAGCGCGCACGATGTTCGGCCCCTTCTTGAGCGTGAGGCGTTTGGAGACGCCGTCGTCGATGACGGTCTGGCGGTCGCCGTAGATGCCGATGACCTCCTTGCCGTTGACCCACCAGACCGAGGCCGCGTTGGAGCCGATGGCCAGGCGCACGTCGCGCATCTCCTGCGGGCAGTTGACGATGGTGACGGCCCAGAACAGGACGTTGGACGTCGGCTTGCTCAAGAGCGTAGGCGAAGTGATAGAGGTTGACGTTGTAGTTCTTCGTGTCCACGGCGTGCCAGGTGAGTTCCGTGCCGCCGACCGTCACCTTGTCGCCGTCGTGCGGAATGACGGTGAACTGGTTGGGAAAGTACTCCTTCTTGACGGCCGCCTGGACGACGCTGTCGGTGAGTCCGCTGGCGGGGATCGGCTCCAGGAGCAGCCAGCGCTGGATGAAGCCGTCGGCGCCGGGCGCCTTGGCGGCGGAGGCGGGACGCGTGAGGGTGGGCGCGGGGCGGCGAGCCGCGTCGCCGGGCGGCGGCAATCGCGAGAAGCGCCGAGCCGGCCAGGACGGCGAGTGCCGACAGCGGAGGTTGCGGAGCGTAATCATGGTCGAGGTCCTTTGCTAGGATTGTTTCGATTTGTCATGGATTTCGATTGTCGATCTTCGATTGGCGTTCACGGCGTCTTGAACAGCCAGCGCTGCTTGTCGCTCTTGGGATCGAACTTGGCCAGCGTCGCGAAACTGCTGCCCACGGCCGAAAGCGCCAGCGCCTCTTTGGAATTGGGGACCGACTTGGGCATGATGCGCCAGGTGCCGTCGGCAAGCTGGTCGATGCGCCACAGTTGTTCGGGCCCGCCGGTGAAGGCGGGCAGGGCGACCAATTCGGCGTCCGCGCCGACGGCCAGCGCGCGGTCCGTGCCGGCGATGGTGATCTTGAAATACGGCGAGCCGGGGTAGCCGCCGGCGTTGGTGACGGCCGTGATCGTCCACTTCTGCTGGGCCTGGCACAGGTAGTTGGCCATGCGGACGTCGATGTTGCCCGCGGGCCAATTCGTCGAGACCTGCGCGACATCCTGCGGCGGAATCGGGGCGCCGGTGCCGCCGAACATTCCTCGTCCGCCGCCACCAGGGGCAGCTCCAGCGCCGGCGCCTCGTCCACCGGCCTCACCGGGGCCACCAGGTGCGCCTGGGCCAGCGCGTCCAGCGCCGGGTCCGCCCGCTCCGCCAACCGGCGGACCGCCGGCTCCCCTGCCGGCGCGCCGGCCGCCGACCGGCACTCCCTCCACGGCAAGCTCGAGCGCCGTGCCGGTGCGCACGGATTCGATCTCGAAACGTGCCTTCCTTCATGTTCTCGCCGGCGACGGGCCAGCCGTCCTTCCACAGCAACGGGCGGATGTCGAGCACGCTGGCGCCGCCCCTGTCCAGGTCGGCTTCCCAGTGCATGGAGAACTTCTGCACGCCGTCGCCGAAATCGAGGAGGCCGAAATGGCCGGCGCCGACGACACGGCCGCCGGAGCCGATGAGCAGCTTGCCGCCGCCCTGGATCATGTCGATGCCCATGTTGATCGAGGAAGGGACCGGTGACCTTCTTGGCGCGGCCGACGCGGATGTTGTAGCCGGAGTCGGCGCCGCGACAGCAACTGCCGTGCGTGCCCAGCAGGTAGTACCAGCCATCGCGATAGATCATGACGGCGGCTTCGCAGTTGATGGCGATGTCGAGGGGCTTGACGTTGGGATTGAGGCGCTTGCCGGTCTTGGGGTCGAGCTCGACCAGCCGGATGTAGCCGAAATAGGAGCCGTAGACCAGCCAGAGCCTGCCATCGTTGGGATCGAGAAGGAGGCCCGGATCAATGGCGTTGCAGTCTTCGATGCCGTCAGACGAGGCGACGACGCCGCCTTCTTCCCATTTGTAGTCGGGGGATTCGGGGTCGAGGCTCTTGCTCGAAATCATGTTGATGGCGGCCTTGGGCTGTGCCCCGATGTTGGCGGCAATGTACTGATAGTAGCGGTCGCCGATGTGGATGAGGTCGGGGGCCATTCCGCTACGCGAGGCCCGGGTCCCGCGACGCCAAGTCCAGCCGTCGTCGGAGACCAAGGCAGTCCCCCCTGTGCCGAAGGTGTAGTATTTGCCGTTGCACATCACGATGGTGGAGGGGTCGTGGATCCCGATGTCGCCGTCCAGCGCAAAGGCAATCGAAACGACCACGAGAACTACTGCTAGAAGAGTGAATCTCATAGGGCTATAATCCAGGAATTCCTTTCTCGCACCTTGGGTAGGCCTAGCGTACACCCGCTGCGGTTCAGCCAACAGCAATTCCTCCCAAGATGTGCACGTCGCGGGGACGCAGTTGCCCTGCCAGGCTCGATCGTCTTGTAAGCGCTTCCTACAATCTACATTGAGAGTTGCCTTGCGCTGCACGCTGCGCTGCGTTACACTCCTCCGTGTGACGTCTGGAAACGCATACATTCTAGCACATTGAGCTACTTCCTCCTTTTTCGGTGTACACTTGCGCGGTAGGGGTACGATGCGACTGAAATCTCTCATCATTTTTATACTCGCGGTGCTGGCGGGCACGGTCGCGTGCCGCGCGCAAGATGACAATGCCCTGAAACTCTGGTATCGGCAGCCCGCCGGCGCGTGGACGCAGGCTCTGCCGGTGGGCAACGGGCGGCTCGCCGCTATGGTCTTCGGCGACGCCCGCAAGGAACACCTCCAGCTCAACGAGGACACCGTCTGGTCGGGCGAGAAACGCGACCGGAGCAATCCCGAGGCCTCAAAAGCATTTCCGGAAGTGCGCCGCTTGCTCCTCGAGGGGCATCCGGCGCAAGCGCAAGCCCTGGCCGATAAGACGATGATCAGCATCCCTCGGGCCCTGCCGGTCTACCAGACTCTCGGTGATCTCTGGCTCGATTTCGGCGAAGGCCCGGAGGCAGGCGACTACCGCCGCGAGCTTGATCTGGACACCGGCATCGCATCCGTCCGGTACACGGCCGGCGGAATCCACTTCGTGCGCCAAGTCTTTGCTTCCGCGCCGGCCCGGGCAATCGTCGTACGCCTGACTGCCGATAAGCCCGGCAGCATTTCTTTCCGCGCCACGATCAACCGGCCGGCGGACGCCACGAGTGAAGCGGCGCCGGGGCGGCTCATCCTGACCGGCCAGGCCTTGCCGAAAAGGGCCGCGGGAGAGAACAATGCCGGCGTTCGCTTTCGCGGCGAGGTGAAAGTGTCCGTTTCCGGCGGCCGCATGGAGGCCTCCGGCGATCATCTCGACGTTACCGCCGCCGACAGCGCGACGCTGACGATCGTCGCCGCTGCCGAAATTCGGGAGAAGGACCTTGCCGCCGCCTGCGCGCGCGATCTGGCCATCGCCTCGCGCCCGTATGAAACCTTGCGGAAGGAGCACCTGGCCGATCACCAGCGCTTCTTCCGGCGCATGCGGATCGAGCTTCCGGTGGATGCTTCCGCGCGCGCCCTACCCACGGACGAGCGGCTTCAGCGCGTTCAGAAGGGCGCGGCGGATGAGGACCTGTTCGCGCTCTATTTTCAGTACGGACGGTACCTGCTGATTGCCAGCAGCCGTCCCGGCAGCATGGCGGCCAACCTCCAGGGGAAATGGAACGACAGCCTGACGCCGGCCTGGGGCAGCAAGTACACGATCAACATCAACACCGAGATGAACTACTGGCCGGT
Source organism: Bryobacteraceae bacterium (assembly GCA_963801345.1). Classification (GTDB taxonomy): domain Bacteria; phylum Acidobacteriota; class Terriglobia; order Bryobacterales; family Bryobacteraceae; genus CAWDER01. The sequence continues at coordinate 39,420 of CAWDER010000005.1, read as the reverse complement.
GGAGACCTGCAACCTTTCGGAACTGCACGAGCCGCTTGTTCGACCTTCTGGAGAAGGGGCGCGAGGACGGCCGGCGCGTGGCGAAGTTCTACTACGGCGCTGGGGGATTCGTCCTCCACCACAATACCGATCTGTGGGGAGACGCGGTTCCGATTGACGGCGCGCAGTTCGGCATCTGGCCCATGGGCGCGGCCTGGCTGTCGCTGCACCTGGCGGAACACTACGACTTCACGCGCGACCGCAAATTCCTCGCCGAACGCGCTTACCCGATCATGAAGGAAGCAGCGCAGTTCTTTCTCGACTACCTCGTCTCCGACGGCAAGGGGCACCTGGTGACGGGACCTTCGCTCTCGCCGGAGAATCCGTACAAGCTGCCATCCGGCGAGAGGGCTACTCTCACCATGGGACCGACGATGGACACTGAGATACTTCAGGAATTCTTCGGGCGGTTGATTCAGACCAGCGAGACTCTCGGGATCGAGCCGGAGTTCCGCGCGAAGATAGCGGCGGCGCGCGACAAACTCGTGCCGCTGCGTATCGGCAAGTACGGCCAAATCCAGGAGTGGTTGGAGGACTACGACGAGGTGGAGCCCGGGCACCGGCACATGTCCCATCTGTTCGCCCTGTTCCCCGGCTCCCAGATCACGCCCCAGAAGACGCCGGAACTGGCTAAGGCCGCCCGCACGGTGATCGAGCGGCGGCTGGCGAACGGGGGCGGACACACAGGCTGGAGCCGCGCATGGATCATCAATTTCTGGACCCGGCTGGCCGATAGCGAGAAAGCCTATGAGAACCTGACTGCGCTGCTCACCAAGTCCACGCTGCCCAACCTGTTCGACAATCACCCGCCGTTTCAGATCGACGGCAACTTCGGCGGGACGGCCGCCATCGCCGAGATGCTCGTACAAAGCCACTCCGGCGAGATACAGTTCCTGCCTGCGTTGCCCAAGGCGTGGAGCAACGGAAAGGTCACCGGGCTTCGCGCCCGCGGAGGAGTGGAGCTTGACCTTACGTGGAGCGGCGGATTGCCCGCCACCGCCACGCTGAGGCCCACGGTGGATGGCGCGCAACAACTTCGACTTCCCGCGGGCGTGCGCATCAAGGCGATCCGCGACGGCCGCCAGACGATGCCGCTGCCGTCCAAGAGCGAATTAGCACCCCGGCTGAGTTTTAAGAAGGGCCACGTCTACACCATCGAGTTCGAACGGCCCGCAGCATAGCATGAGGATATCAAGGGTCAATTCTATGGCACGAAATCAATGCGGTACTGATCACTCCGGCGCGCGGCTGGCGATGCGAATCAGCATTCTCGGTGCCCTGGCCGTTTTGCTCGGGTTGGCGTCGCCGGCGCCGGCGCAGGTCAAGACTGAGGTTCCTCCAGTCGAGGCCGCGGCCAAACCCGTGGCGGTGGAGCGCATCAAGATTCACGGCGCGGCCTTGGAAGGGAACTTGGAGGGCGACGCGGTCGACCGCGACGCGATCGTCTTCCTGCCGCCAAGCTATGCCACTCAGAGGAACCGGCGGTATCCGGTTGTCTACGCACTGCACGGTTATTCGATAGGCGCCCAGCAGTGGTCGGGGGAAATCCATGTGCCCCAAACTATTGAAGGAGCCTTTGCCAAGGGCGCCCAGGAAATGATCGTGGTGTTGCCCGATTCGAAAACCGTGTACAACGGCTCGATGTATTCCAGTTCGGCGACGACAGGAGACTTCGAGAATTACATCGCGCGCGACGTCGTCGCCTACATGGATGCTCACTACCGGACGATCCCCAAGCGGACGAGCCGGGGCTTGGTCGGGCATTCGATGGGCGGCTACGGCGCGAGCCGGATCGGCATGAAGCATGCCGACGTTTTCGGCAGCCTGTACATCATGAGCCCTTGCTGCATGTCCGCCCGGGGCGCGGGCGGCGGCGGGCGCGGCGGCGCCAACACCGCCGGGCGGGCAGGAGCTCCCGACAGCGCCGGGCGCGGGGCTCCCGCCGGCGGCGGACGTGGGAGTGTCAACATGGAAGCGGCCCTGGCTGAGGCCAAGTCGCCCGCCGAGGCGGCTAAGTTGCCCGGGGTGGCGCTCACTCAACTGGCGGTAGCCGCGGCGTGGTCCCCGAATCCAAAGAAGCCGCCGCTCTATTTCGACATGCCGTTCGGGGATCTCCAGCAGGAAGTCCTCAACAAGTGGGCGGCGAACGCGCCTCTCGTGTTTGTCCACCAGTACATTGGCGACCTGAAGCGGTACAACGCGATCGCGATGGATGTGGGCGACCAGGATGGCTTGCGCGCAGATGCGGGCAAACTGCACGATATCCTCGACAGCTACGGAATTGCCAATACCTTCGAGATCTATCCAGGCACTCACACCAGCGCCGTCGCGGTCCGCTTCCAGAACCATGTGCTTCCATTCTTCGGCAAGAACCTGTGTTCTGGTGCAAACTGCCGGTAGGATCCTCCAAACAGGGAACCGCCGGAACGCCAAGGCACGCCGGCGCGAGCAGTATGAGTTGGTGCTTGGACGGCCTGAACATCAAAAGATCGAAAGGTCGGGTCAAGTCCGTGCTTTGACTTTGCCCTCGCGGCGCGTAAGACTATGGAGTAACCATGAACTTGGATGAGGTCGCACGACGCGCGGGGGTTTCAACCGCCACCGTGTCTCGCGTGCTCAACAACGCGGCAGCCGTGAAGAGCACCACGCGCGCGCGCGTTATGAAGACGATCGAAGAGCTCAAGTACAGTCCCAACTTACACGCCCGCAGTCTGGCGGGGGGCAAGAGCCGCAGCATCGGCGTCATCGTTTCAAACATCGAGAATCCCTTCTTCCTGGATATCTACAAAGCGGTCGAAGCCGGCGCGCATAGCGCCGGCTACGAGGTCATCATGGCCAACACCGATTACAGCCCGGAGCGCTTGACCACCAGCGTCCGACTGATGATCGGGCGGCGGGTGGCGGGGTTGGCAGCCATCGTCTCCGAAATGGATGCGAACTTGATAGAGGAACTCAACGGGAGCAGCATTCCCGTGGTGTTCTATGACGTTGGCGCGCCCCGGCGCAACATCACCAACATCCGCGTGAATTACCAGCGTGGCATGGAGAAGCTGATCTCCTATCTGTACAGCCTGGGACATCGTCATGTGGCATTCGTGGGACATCACGCCGCGCTGGGGCCCATCAATGCGCGCCTCAAAGTGCTGCTGGATGCGGTCGCGCGCTTCCCCGGCCTCCAAGTGGAGACCTCGTCGGACACGGACAGTCTCGAAGGCGGACGCCGCGCAACTCGAGGGCTGCTAACCGCCAAGCCGGGCGTAACGGCAATTGTCTGCGTGAACGATTTGATGGCGGTGGGAACGCTGCGTGAGCTCCGCGACAGCGGTTTCCGCGTGCCACAGGATATTTCGGTGACAGGATTCGATAACATAAAACTGGCCCAGTTTTGCCATCCGTCATTGACGTCAGTCCACATCCCTCGGGATGAGATTGGGCTGACCATCTGCGATTGCCTCCTCAAGACCGAGTTCAAGCTGCTCGAACAAGAATTCGTGATCGATCCGGAGCTTGTTCTGAGGGATTCAACAGGACCCGCTTCCATCAAGCGCGAATGAACGGACGGCGGTGCAGTCTGCCCCGCTCCACCACGTCAGGCCCCCCGACCCGGATTAGGACTCGATCCGCGGCCTCACCTCCGGCAGAGCTTGAAGAAGCCGCTTCGGCCGGGCCTGGAGAGTTCACACATCTCTTCTTGACTTCGGCAGTGCGAGGCGTCATACTTTCTGCTGCGGCTTTGCAAGCGCGTACATTCGCATCCTGCCGCGCTTCTGAGAGGCTCACGAATGGCTGACCTGGCGCCGGTGCTTTAACGATTTTGCGCCTCGGTTGTTCCGGTAGGCCAAGCCGGGAATTCCGGTCCAGACAAAAGGCGGCTGGAGCTCCACCCCAGCCACAATATTGCTACCATCATTGTTCTGTTTGACAAGGTAAAGGAGGAACTCGTTAATGCGATCGAAATCCAGCCGCCGGCAGTTCGTGGGCGGCGCCGCGGCCGCTTCGCTTACAGCGCTCCTGCCGGAGAGCGTATTCTCTCAAGGCCCCACTCCCCGGAGCGTCGTCGTACGCCCTGGCGTCGAGATCGGCGTCGTCCGGCCGGAACTGCACAGCCACTTCGCCGAGCATCTCGGATCGTGCGTCTACGGCGGGCTGTGGGTCGGCAAGGACTCGCGCATTCCCAACGTGGACGGCTATCGTAAGGCCGCCGTCGACGCTCTCAAGGAACTGGGCATCCCGGTGCTGCGCTGGCCCGGCGGGTGCTTCGCCGACAATTATCATTGGCGCGACGGCATCGGGCCGGTCAACAAGCGGCCCAAGCGCGTCAACATGAACTGGGCCAACGCGCTCGAGGACGGCAGCTTCGGTCTGCACGAGTTCATCGGCCTTTGCCGCCTGATCGGGGCTGAGCCGTATCTCTCGGTCAACGTGGGCAGCGGAACGCCGCAGGAGGCGCTCGACTGGGTCGAGTACTGCAACTTCCCGAAAGGGACGACGCTCTCCGACGAGCGCATCGCCAACGGCGGGACCGAGCCGTTCAAGGTCCGCTACTGGGGCATCGGCAACGAGGCGTGGGGCTGCGGCGGGCGTATGACGCCGGAGTATTACGCCAACATCTACCGCCAATACGCGAACTACATGCGGTCGTTCGGCGGCACGAACCCGTTCCTGATCGCCTGCGGTCCCAGCCAGAACGATGCGGCCTGGACGCGGGGGTTCTTCACGGGCTTAGGCGGACGCGGGCCTAACGCATTCGCCATGCACTACTACCAGAACGGCAGCTTGCCCCCGACAGAGTTTACCGTGGACGCCATGAACCAGCAGTTGTCCACCTTCCAGTCGGTGGAGCGGGCCATCGTCTACCAGCGGACGCTGATCGACAGCTTCAATTCTCCGGCCGCGGGCGGCCGGGGCGGCGCCGCCGGGCGGGGCGGCCGGGGCGGCACAGCACCGGGCGTGGCGCTGCTCCTGGATGAATGGGGTGTCTGGGACCGGCTGAACGGACCGGAGCAGCAGAAATACGGCCAACTGTGGCAACAGAGCACCATGCGCAGCGCGGTCGCGGCCGGGCTCGGACTCAACATTTTCAATCGCCAGGCGGACAAGTTGTACATGTGCAACATCGCGCAGATCGTCAACGTGCTCCAGTCGCTGCTGTTGACGGACGGCCCCACGGGTCAGAACTGCGTGAAGACGACGACGTACCACGCGTTCGCGCTGTTCAAGCCGCACCGCTCCAAGACGGCTGTCAAGGTGGAGAGCGGCGGTACGGATCCGCTGGATCTTTCGATGTCGGCCTCCAAGAGCGGAGCGGAACTGGTGATCAGCTTCGTCAACCCGAAGACCGACGCCAATCTCCGGATCGACTGCTCCCTGGACGGCCGGACGGCGAAGAGCGCGACGGCCCAGATCCTGACTCACAAGGACTTCAACGCCGCCAACACGTTCGGGAACCCGAACGCGATCGTGCCGCAATCGCATCCGATCCAGGCAGCAGGGACGTCGGTAAAGCTGGACCTACCCCCGATGTCAGTCGTGACGGCGACGGTTCAGATGGGATGAATATCAGGGACGGGCCGCGAGGCCTGTCCCGCCTTTCCTCGCGTGCGGGCCCCCCTTTGCATTTCGCGGCGGGGTCCCGCGGCGCGCCGTACGGCGCGATCGCCATGCCGTGATAGAACGGTACTACGAAATGGCAGAACCGCTGTTGAGGAGAATCTAGTCATGCGAGCCACCCACGGCGCCAAGGGCACCGCATTTCTGTTTGTCTTGACGCTTCTGTGTGCGTCGTTTCCTGGGGGAGCCCAGACCGCAAAGCGGTCGTGGGCTGCCGACAACGGAAACGGGACTTATTCCAACCCGCTTTTCTACGACGAGTTCTCCGACCCCGATATGATTCGCGTGGGTGAGGACTACTACCTGACGGGCACCACCATGCACACCATGCCGGGGCTGCCCATTCTGCACTCCCGCGACTTGGTGAACTGGCGCATCATCGCCTACGCCTTCGACCGCCTGGACCTGGGTCCGGATTTCCGCCTGGAAGGCGGTAAAAATATCTATGGCGGGGGCATCTGGGCCCCGAGTTTTCGCTACCACAACGGAACCTATTACATCTTCGCCAACGTGAACCGCTTCGGGCTTCAGGTGTTCCGCGCGACCAATCCGCGCGGTCCTTGGAAGCACAACCGGATCGATCCGGGCCTCCACGACATCTCCGTCCTGTTCGATGACGACGAGAAGATCTACGCGGTATACGGAGCCAATACCATACGTATCGTCGAACTGAACCAGGACCTCACCGCACAGGTCCCCGGTACGGACCGTGTGCTGATCGACCGGAGCCAGGGCATGGGAGAAGGCTCGCACATCTACAAGCTCAAGGGCAAATACTACATCGTCAGCGCGATTCCCGGCGCGCACGTGCCCATGAAGTGCGCTCGGGCCGACAAACTCGCGGGACCGTGGGAAGTGGTGACGATCAGCGAAGGCGAGAGCCTGGGAATCGGCCAAGGCTACAGACCGAGGGGCCGTCGCCTGGCTCCGCCGTACGAAATCAGTCCGCCGGATTCCAGCGAGCGCCTGAGCCTCACGCTGCATCAGGGCGGGATCATCGACACGCCCTCCGGCGAATGGTGGGGCTTCTCCATGCAGGACCACAACTCCGTCGGGCGGCTGACGTCTCTGTCCCCGGTCACCTGGGCGGATGGCTGGCCCTATTTCGGCCTGCCTGGAAATCTCAAGCGGTCGCCGTCGACCTGGGTGAAGCCCAACACCGGGCGCGTCGAGCCGATCACTGCTCCGTACGATCGCAGCGACAACTTCTCCGGGCCCAAACTCCAGGCGGTCTGGCAGTGGAATCACGCTCCGGACGATACCAAGTGGTCGATCACCGAGCGTCCGGGCTACTTGCGACTGCATTCCCTTCCCACGACCGATTTCTGGTGGGCGCGCAACTCCCTGACGCAGCGCGCGATCGGGCCGGAATCGACGGCGACCACAGAGTTGGAGGCGAGCGGTCTCAAGTCCGGCGACGTCGCCGGACTGGCTCTACTGAACTCGCCGTATGCGTGGATCGGCTTGATGCGCGACGACAAAGGGCTTGCCATCGCGGAGTACGACCATATCACCGGGAAGACCGTCCGCGAGCCGCTGCCTGGCTCACACGTGTGGCTGCGCGCACAGTGCAATTTCGACACGGAAATCGCGAAGTTCGGCTACAGCACCGATGGGAAGAACTACAAACCCATTGGCCCCGACTTTGTGATGGCGTTCCAACTTACGACGTTCCAGGGGGTCCGCTTCGCATTGTTCAACTACAGCGCGGGCACCGCGCCCGGCGGGCAGGCGGACTTCAACTTCTTCACCGTTGATGAGCCGCGGCCGCGCGGGCTCACCAAGCCGATCCCGGTTTCGCAATCCATCACGCTGACGGACCTTGCCAACGGGAACGCGCTGGCAGTGGTGGACGGGAAGCTGCAATCGGTGAGCGGCGCGGGCAAGGCCACTGCGTTCCGGGTTGTGGACCGGGGCAGGGGCCGCATCGCGCTCCAGACAAGAGACGGGAAATACGTTTCGGTCGGAGGCGAAGGGAAGTCCGGCGAGATCACGGTCAAGTCCGGCCAGCCCGGCGATGCGGAGACCTTCCAGTGGGTGGACCTCCATCGCGGAGACACGCTGTTCCTGTCTCTGGAGACGCATCGTTACATCGTCGCTCCAAAGGATTCCGGAGCAGTCGCCGCCGACCATCCCGGTCCTTCGCCCGACCGCAAGGATGGCTCCTGTTTTGCTTGGAAAACCGCCGCGCGCTGAAAAATCTTGATTGAGGTGGCTCACGATGTTCCGAGCTTCGACCTGCGGGCCCAGTGTTCGGCGCCAGGCGGGGGAAGCATAGCCTGTCGCTGTGAGGCATCCCCCCGAGCGAAAGGAATTCGACGGCGATGCGCACCCCCAAGCATCCGGCTCCACAGAAATGCGCACGCGAAGCCGGATGACCTATCACCCGTCTTACTTGAATAGCGACGGCGCGAATTCGTTCAAATAGCTGCAAGGCTAGACCAGCCGCCTGGCAGGCAGAGGTCATCCGTTGAATCCCACTGCCCCATTGCTCAATCAGGCGGAGTTCGTGGAAAACGCGCCCGATCACGCGGTTCCGCAACTTGGAGACACCTTGCCTGATGTCCTCGATCGTCAGACCGAAGGGCAGGAGACCGGGATTCTCGATCTCGATACGGTTATCGAACAGAGGAAGCCGGATGGGCACTCCTTGCTGGGCGTAGTCCGCATGAACGATGGCATTCATGAGGGCCTCCCGGATTGCGACCAGAGGAACCGACCAGCGGTCCTCCCGGCGGACTCCCTCAATGATCGATTCCGAGTCAGCTGCTTGCGCGCAAAAGCTATTGCTTCATCCGCGGCACGAGGCAAGAAGGATCGGATCTCCACCGAATCGAGCAGTCGCGCTCGATTGCTACCCGCAAAACGGCCTGCCCGAATCCAGGCATCCGGGAACCGGGCGAACCCGTCCTTGCCGAACAGGATCAACCCGCCAATCGTCGGCACCTGACGGCCTTGTTGCTCTGTAGTGACCCGCAACGTGCTCCACACCTTGGATGTCAGCTGCCGATAAGGCGCAAAGAACTCGGAAGCAGCCCGGAAATCGATGGCTTCCGACTTCAGGCCGGGGAGCGCTTGCTCGTCAAACGAGTCCATCCAGGGGACTCGTGCCGAACCTGCCCGCGAAGCACCCACGGCGCTTCTCGCCTCCCTTTTCGCCTCGTTTCGGAGCCGTGCTGCGCTCCGGTTAAAGATTCTCGCACTGCGCCATCAAAGCGGTGTCCTTCATCGTTCCGTGAAGCGCCCAGGACTGACCCCCGCAGATCGATTCCTGTGGGCTTGGCTCTGTTCCGACTGGCAGGATTGGAAGTCGGGCGTCTTCATCCTGAAAGCCTCCACGTTCGTCGGCTGGCAGCGGATCATGTGAAGAGTCCGCCGTCGGTGGACTTCTTCGCCGTGCCGACGATCCGGATTCCACCCGCGCATCAGGATGCCACCTTTTCCAGCCAGTATTCGTGGTGCAAGCAACCGAGAACCGGTCTGCTGCGAACATCCTGACCTGCCGGTAGACGGTGGCGATGTTCGCTTTGCGGTGGCGGCGCCTGCAACGGCACCGGTATGCCCAGGGCCAAAGCTCAGGTGTGGCCTTCCGCGGTTGTAGTGGTCAATCCACAACTGAAGGGTGCGCCTGAGATGCCGCTCCCCCCAATGGGATCTCAAGCTGCCTGCTGCGTGTCGTTGATCTCCCCCAAGTACAACACCCGCCGCTGCACCACCTTGCCCGATTGCAGCCGGCGGCTCTCCTCCACGCTGAAGTAGCGATGCTTGCCATCCTTGAAGCGGCGGTGGCTGCGCAGAAACATGCTCGGTGGCAGAATGCCAGAACCGGCCCAAAATGGGAAGGGGGTAGGTCTGCACTACAAGCGCTTCGGCAGAAGCAGCCTTGCAGCATCAATCGGTTACCGAGCGCGGCGGCCACCTTTTCGGCGAAATCAGCCTCGAGCTGCGAAAGTTAGGCTAGCATGCGGGGCCTCCAGCCGGTCTTCCCGTCAGGCACGTTCCAGGACGGACACCGCCCACTCGTAGAACCCCACGTGGGGACTCCAGTATTCCGTGGTGCGCCAGTCCAAACCGTTCTCCATGTCGAGGATGGGCTCGTCCTGCGCGTTGCCGGCGATTCCGTTCACGATCCCGCCAATGATGAGGCCCACGTAGCGAGAGTGCGGGCAGGGATTGCGAAGGCCCTCTCCGGTCATCAGGCAGGAGGCGAACGGATTGGCGCCCATCACCCATTCGAGTTGCCGGTAGGCGAGATTGCGGTACTCCTGGTTTCCAAACGTGCGTGCCGCCTCGGCCAGCATGACCGCGTTGCACTCCAGGTGCGATGTCGTGCCGAGCCACCAGAACCGTTGCCGGACGGGCAGGAAGTAGCGGTAGGTCAGTTCCCCCGCCAGCGGCCGGTAGCGCTCCGCGGTCGGAGAACCGGAGAAGACGCCGAACGGAACGATCCCGTACACCGAGCGCGAGGTCATGGGCAGGATGTACTCCTCGATGTGCATCTTCACGGCGTCACGCCAGCGCGGCGCTTCGGAATGCTTGGGGAACTCCGCGGCCAGCGCAAGCAGCGCGAGCGGCGGCAGCGCCGCATAGACCGCATCGTTGTACGGCGCGCGGGTCGCCCCCCGTGCCGTCAGAAAGTAGCCCCGCACCTGCTTCTGGCCGCCCTCGAAGGCGGTGTTCTGCAAACCCAGCAATCGCGTTCCCATCGCGGCGGCGGCGCTTGCGTATTCCTCCGCTCCGGTGGCGCGATGCATTTCGACGGGCGCCAGAGCCCACCAACTCAGTACATTCGTGTTGCCCTCGTGCTTGGCCGCTCGCCAGCACCGCACGCCGGCGTCCAGACAGATTTGCGCGTAACGGGGATCGGTAGCGCGATAGGCCTGCGAAATCATGGCCTGGAGCGTGACGAACATGGCCTGGATCTGCGCGTTCTTCGCGGTGTTGACGTAGCGGTCGTCGCTCGTGCCGCGCACGTTGTCGGTCCAGTGGTTGTCACTGTTGTCGCCGTTGAGACCGCCCCCGACGTCCGCCCAGACCTGGCCGTCGGTGTCCTGCATCTTCAGGAAGTACCGGTTGCCCCACTGGACCTCTTCGAGGATGGGCGCGAGTCCGCTGCCCGCCAGGTCCCATCCTTCCCCCAGATTGCGGGCCAGATGGAGCAGACCGAAGGCGTTCATCATGGTGGCGTCCATCCATTTGCGAAGGTCGCCGGCATCGTGCCAGCCGCCGGTCAGGTCGATGGTGCGGCCGTCGTCGCGCCGGCGCGCGTCGTCCAGGTGGCAAGCCGGATGGACGTTGGGGATGGCTACCCCGCAGCGCTGCGCCTTGTGATAGGAGACCGGCTTGGGTAGCGTGCGCCGCCACACGTCGGGCCGGATGAAGAAGGGGACCGAACGCTCGCCTGCGACGCTTGCCTGGCACATCAGTTCGGTTTCGACGTCGCTGAAATCTCCAGTGAGACAGTCGCCGAAGTCCGAGGCGGTCTTGCGGAGCGGCTTCGTGACGCGAAAAGGCTTGAGCGACGAGCCGATGTCGCGCACGGTGAACTCCGTGGGCGCCGCGCCTCCCGTGAGGCGGTAGATCAGGATCTTGGGAGAGCGCGGCAGAAAGCCGAGGTGGTTGAGGGCGATGGCCGGCGTGGAGGGCGCGGTGGACTTCTCGACGCTCTCCTCGCGGGGCGGCCCCTCCTGCGCGATAGCGGCGGGCGCAGCCGCGCCCAGGCTGAGAAGGAAGTCCCGTCGGTGCATGGCTACACTCTACAGCAGTTTGCGGGGGTGGGAGAGGACCATGCCTCGCGGTTTCCCGGTCAGGCTACGTGGGCCACGAAGTGGCACGTCGGACCACCCCGCCGAAGGGACTCCACGATTTCCACCTGGATGGGCCGCCCCAAGGCCGTCTCGAACATCGTCTGATGGGTGGCGCGGGTGCACTCGCAGTGCATGTCGTGGGGCATTGGCGGATGGTAGCGCGCGGCCGGGCAGTAGCACTGCTTGTTGACCGGGCCATAGCGGACGTGAACCAGGCCGCCTTCGCGCCAGACCTCGAAATTCTTCTTGTAGGCCTCCAGCAGGGCGTCGACACTGCCCTTCCCCAGCCGAGCGATATCCTGCTTGAACTGGTGACGCCGGAAGCAGCCCCGCCCGCAGCCGGCCATGATCTTCACTTTGGTCTTCTCGTCGAGTTCCTGCTCCATGGTGTCGAACAGATCCGCCATCCAGTTCTTCACGAATTCCTTCTCGGGGTCCGTTTCCGACGGCTTAACCGCCTGCGCGGAGGTTGTGTGCTCAAATAGCGCGAGCCCACAGCAACCCAGCGTTCCTTTCATGGCAGCGGCAAGAAACTCTTTTCTCTCCATTTGATATTCTCCATTCTCAGTTCCGGGGCGCGGACGGGGAGTAGGCCGCTGTCTCAATTCACGGTTAATGCGACGCGAAACCCGGAGGCGGAACACCAGGACCGCGCGCCCCACTCAATGCGCGCCGTGAATCCTCCCAGATCGCTACTACACGCGGAACGTTCGACTCCAAGACCGTCAGACGTAGACTACCCATGAAATGTTCCCGAGCCAAAACGCCGCTTCAGCCGAAAATACAGCATCTCAGTGGCGGGCCACACCGGCCGCGAGGCGTTTTCGAGCGCTTTCAAACACGTCTCGAAGGAGGACGCATCCAGCGCTGAGCATTGGAAGGGATGGCCGGGTTCTTTCGGGGATGGGCCAGCCGACCGGCTCTGTTGCGCGCAGAACAACAGGATGGCGGTTTCGTTTATACTGAATGGGACCCGGAAGTCCAAAATGAAGATTCCGGTTCATAATCCCTTTGTCCGGGTTCAAACCATACGTGTCACGTACTGCCACCCTTATACTTCTTTGCGCCCTGTTGGGCTCTGCCTCACTTCTGGCTCAGAACGACGTGGTCGATTCGCAGATGAGGTTGCTGCGCATCCCGCGTGTCACGCGCCCGCCGAAGCTGGCCGATTATCTGAACAATACGCCGCGCGAGGCGGAACTCGTGGTCACCGATTTCCGTCAATACTCGCCAGGCGACGGCGAGCCGGTGACGCAGCCGACGGCTGCCTACCTCTCCTATGACGATAAGAACCTGTACGCGGCCTTCGTGTGCAAGGACGATCCCAAGCTGATTCGTGCTCGGATCGCCAAGCACGATCAGATCATGGATGATGACCGCGTGGTCCTCAATATCGATACTTTTCACGACCACCGGCACATGTACTGGTTCGACATCAACCCTTACGGAGTACAGGCCGACGGCAACGTGACGGACGGGGTCGAGGACGATCCCAGTTGGGACACCCTCTGGCACACGGAGGGCAGGCTCACCGCGGATGGCTATGCGGTCCTGGCCGCTGTCCCCTTTAAAAGCATCCGCTTCCCGAGCGACAAAGAGCAGGTCTGGGGGTTGGTGCTCGGCCGTTTCATCAAGCGCAACAATGAGTTCTCCGTGTGGCCGCGCATGAGCAGCCGCAAACCAGGCCACGTACAACAGGGCGGCGACTTGGAAGGGCTTCATAACATCTCTCCCGGCCGCAACCTCCAGCTCATCCCCTACGGCCTGTTCTCGCAAGCTCGTTACCTGGGCACCCCCGCGAACGCCGCGCCTCTGTTCACTACGGACCGCGTGGGCCAGGCCGGTGTGGACGGCAAGGTAGTCCTGAAGGATGCTTTCACCCTCGACCTCACGCTGAATCCCGATTTTAGCCAGGTCGAGTCCGACGAGCCGCAGGTGACCGTCAACCAGCGCTACGAAGTTTACTTTCCGGAGAAGCGGCCTTTCTTCCTCGACAACGCGGCCTATTTCAAGACGCCGGTCCAGTTGTTCTTCTCGCGCCGGATCGTGGACCCTACGTTTGGCGCGCGGCTTACCGGGAGAGTCGGCAACTGGTCGCTCGGCGGCTTGTTCGCCGACGACGAGGCGCCTGGCAAGAACGCCGCTCGAGGCAGTCCGCTGTATGAGGCGCACTCCCCTGTGGGCGTGTTCCGGATGCAGCGCGACTTCCGGCGAAACGGCCGCAACAACACATTCGCGGCCATGGCGACAACGCAGGACTTCGGATCGACCTACAACCGTGTTTTCTCGATGGATACACGGCTTCAGCTTTTGCGCAATTGGATTTTCACCGGCCAGGCAATTAGCACCAACACGCGACTGGCGGACGGCCGCAAGCTTGCCGGGCCCGGCTACTCCGCATCCTGGCGGCACTTCGGCCGGCACTTTGTTTCGAACACCACCTACACGGACTTCAGTCCGAATTTCCGTTCGCAACTTGGATTTGTGCCTCGGATCGATACCCGGCAGGTCAGCCAGGATCTGGGCTACCTGTGGCGCCCCGAAAACGGCCCAATACAGAGCGTCGGGCCGGTTTTCAGCTATTACGCTTATTACGACCACCATGGCCGCATGACCGACAGGAACGTCAGCCCGGAGATTCGAATCACGGCGATTCGGGGGACTCAGGCTGCCTGGGAGTACGAGACGAGCTACGAACTTTTCGGCGGGATCGGATTCCGGCAGCACGCGCACGAGGCGGAGTTTCAGACGGAATGGTTCCGCTGGCTTACGGTCTCGGGTGATCTCAACATTGGCGACGGGATCAACTACCGGCCGGCAGCAGGACTGCGCCCTTTCACGGGGAGGGCGAAGCAGACGGGTATCACCATGACTTTGCGTCCCGGAGCGCGGTGGCAACTCGACGAGACTTACATTTACAGCAGCCTTCACACGGGAAGCCGATCCATGCTCGAGGGCGTGCCGGACGGCACGGCCGTCTTCAACAACCACCTGGTGCGTTCCAAGGCAAATTACCAGTTCTCACGGCGAGCCTCGATGCGCTTTATCGTGGACTACAACTCAGTGTTGCCCAACCAGAGCCTGGCGAAACTGGAGAAGGAGAAGCGCATTGGAGTGGACGCGCTGTTCACCTACATGCTGAATCCGGGGACCGCTTTGTACGTGGGTTACACCGACCTCTACGAGAACTACAGGCTGAACCCGCTGGAGTCCCCGGAGGTCTATCGCACCATCTCGCCGAATTTTAATACTGCGCGGCAGTTCTTTGTGAAGCTGAGCTACCTGCTGAGGTTTTAGTGGTCTTCGGCGGCAAGTTTGGGCTGTAGTTGAGAGGTGACGCGAAGCCCGCGGAGAGGCGGCTCAGGCAGATGATTGGCCGGGTCGGTTGCCCCCGGATTCTCCCGAGTTAGCGGTTTCCGTTACTTCAGCCTTCGGATCCTGATGTTGCGGAACCAGGCTTCGCTGTTGTGGTTCTGGAGCGAGATCTGGCAGTCGCGGCGGGGCTGTCTTACCAGGAGTTCATAGACCGGCGAACCCACGCCCCAGCGGCGGGCGGCGCTGGCGGCCACTTCAGGCCCCGACAGGCTGGCGGCCACCACCTTCACCCCGTTCAACCAGTGTTCGAACCGATCGCCTTGCACCACAATACGGGAGTGATTGAACTCCCCCACGGGCCGCGTGGCGTCTTTCGATGGCGCTGCCACGTCATAAAGTGCGCCCGCCTGGTGGGTCGTGCCGTTCTTCGCGTCGGGATTCAGGGTATTGTCGAGCACCTGATACTCGAATCCGATCACGTACTCCTGCCCTTTCGCCTGCCGGTCCGCAGACCTCTTCTTCAAAGACGCATTCACCTGGTCCTCGAACCTGGGGAAGTTCCCGTCGAGCAGAAGGACGCGGTCCTGAATGCGGTACTTGACGCCGCTGTTGCCGCCCGGCGCGATCCTCCAATCGAACTCTAGTTCGAAGTCGCGGTATGTATCCCTGGTAAAGAGGTCTTCCGAAATCCGAGGGCTACCCGTCGTCTTCAGGCACCCATCGATGATGGCGAATGAATCACCAGGCGGGGATTTCTTCGACGGGTCCTCCCAACCGGCAAATGTCCGACCATCGAAAAGGAGCTGCCAGCCCGCGGCTTTCTCCTGAGCGGAAAGTTGATTGTCCGCGGCGCGTGCACTGCCGCACATAAGGGCAAGACAAGCTAGCGCGGTCGCCCTTCCGAGACTCGCAGTTCGGCGGCTCATGTGATTGATCGAAATGGTCGGGGCGGTGTGATTTGAACACACGACCCCCTGCGCCCAAGGCAGGTGCGCTACCAGGCTGCGCTACGCCCCGACATTCTACTCCTCTGATTCTAAACCGCTTTTTACAGTCAAGCAATGGCCTCGAATCTAGACCGTGACAAAACCCTGGCAAAACGCGCTTTTGGGCGGATATCGTGACAAAACTCCAGAGTCGGAATACCAGTGAGTTACGTCCAGCAGGGGTCGGCAATCGAATGCTCAAAGGTGAGTCTGGGCCGGCAATGAAATCTATCGCGCTAACTTGCCCAACCGTAAGCCGATGATTCCGTTGGGTGCCGCGCCATATAAGCGCACCTGCTTTTAGAGCAGGGTGAGGGTGGAATTCGTACTCTCAAGGAC
Organism: Bryobacteraceae bacterium; assembly: GCA_963801345.1. GTDB lineage: Bacteria > Acidobacteriota > Terriglobia > Bryobacterales > Bryobacteraceae > CAWDER01. The sequence goes on along the minus strand of CAWDER010000005.1, from coordinate 23,324 downwards.
CCCATTTAATACACTCAAGTTATTGATTCTGAACTCAGAAAACGCATAGAACGTAAGAAACGCTAGTCTCATACGATCCTTACCATCGGACGTGGAGATCTTGGTTGATGACTATGAAAGCTACGGTGCCCCCGTGCGGGTTACGATACCTGACAGTCCAATCGAAAGGAGGACCGCAGCATGAACTACAGTATCGGATGTGACGCGCACAAGAAGTACTCGGTTTTCGTCGCCCTTGATGAGCAGGGGCAAATCAGCCGGCCGGTACGGGTCGAGCACAACCTGGAGCAGTATCGGCAATTCTTGCGTATGCTGCCCCCGGGGTCGCCGATCGCCCTGGAGGCCACCGCTAATTGGTACTGGATGGTGGACGAGATGGAACAAGCGGCCCATCTCCCCCTCCTGACCGAGCCGAAGAAGGCCAAGGCGATGATGGCTAACCGGAACAAGAGCGACAAGTTGGACGCCCGCGGACTGGCCATCCTGCTGCACAACGGAACACTCCCCACGGTGTGGATTGCCGACGCCCAGACCCGGGATCTCCGGGAGCTGTCGCGCATGCGCATGGCTTTGGTGGGCATGCAAACGCGCCTGAAGAACCGTATCCACGCCAGTTTCAGCCGCTATGGGACGGTTTTCGAAGCGGCCGATCTGTTCGGCGCTGCCGGTCGGCAGTCGCTCGGCGAGGCGCTGTCGGCGCTGCCGCCGCAGCATCGCTACTCGGTCGAACAGCAACTGGTCCTGCTGGACGAACTCCAACGGCGGATCCACGACGTCCAGCAGCAGATGCAGCGCGTCTTTCGCCAGACGCCAGCGATGAAGTTGCTGGACACGATGCCCGGCGTGGGCGGGGTGCTGTCTGCAGTCATGGCCCTGGAAATCGGCGACATCAACCGCTTTCCCTGCGCCGAACGACTGATCAGCTACGCGGGCCTGGTGCCGCGCACCTATTCCTCGGGCGGCCGTACTCGGCGCGGCTCGATCGCCCCGGATGTGAATCGCACGTTGCGGTGGGCTTTTGTGGAGGCCGCCAGTGTCGTGATCCTGAATCATAAACGGCCCACCTGGAAGAATCGCTCGCTGGTCCGTCTTTACGAACGGGTCCGAGCGCACAAGGAGCCCCAGGTGGCGACCGTTGCGCTGGCCCGGCAGTTGGCGGAGAGCGCGTTCTGGGTGCTGAAGAAACAGCAACCCTATCGGGAACCGCAGGGTTCCACGGTCTTGTCCTCCTCCCGGTAAGCGCGGAGAGCCGCTGAGTCCATCGAGACTTGTTTGGTTGATTGCGAAACCGGGAGGGAACAGGCTTATGCAGAAGTTGAGGGCGAATACATGGTTTGGGCAAGACACAACTTGACCCACTTCAAGCAGACGGGCGCGACTAGAAGGGAGGATTGAGTTTTCGGAGGCATTAGGAGATCTATCCGTCCGACGTAGGAAACAAGAAACGGGGAGCGCCCCCCGCGGGGCGCCTCCCCGCCGCCTCATCGTTCGGATGAGTCTCCGGTCGGCTATTCCTTGGCGGGTTGCTCTCCAGCAGAGCCCGCCTCCGCTTCGCCGACCGTTATGTAGCATGAAGCAAGCCACCAGCCCTGTCAAGGGCAAGTTTGGGGTGTGCTCAGGCATGCGCTACAAGGCCAATCAGACCGGAGAAAACCCGAAGAAGGGGCTTGACAAGCGGCGTGACTTTCATACATGCGGCTCTTGTCGGGTGCGATGCTCCACCGGCGTTACGTGGTGTTCGTCGTCATGGACGAGAAGGGAGAAGCGAGCCAGCCCGTTTGTGTGGAACATGACCTGTGCCCGACGATGGTCAAGCGTCCGGACCTCCGCCTGGTCCCGCTCCGCCAGTAGTCCGGCTTTGGCGGCCAAGAAACCCTGAGGCCTAGAGCGACTTCAGATACTCACTCTCTCGGCGTCGCCGCCGTCTACGGGCATGAGCCCACCAATTGTGCCGTGATCGGCGAACGCGAGCAACGTCTTCTCGGGAATCGTATTGATGGTGTCCGGCGCGGCGAGCGCCTCGATGTAAAGGACTTCGGAGGCGTCGGGGTCTTTCGTGCCCGTGCTCGCCCAGAGCAGGCGCTGCGGCTGAGCGCCGGCACTGGCGGCTTTCTGCCAGCGCGGTGAAGCGAGTAAATCCCGGTACGCTTTGTAGATACGCTTGGCGATCGCAATGCCCAGACGGTTTTGAAGATCCTTTGGAACCTTCCCCATTACGGCTCTGTCCCAGCGGCTGATGAACATCGATGCCACGGATCGCACTTTCGGATCGAGTCCCGCTGCGATCCGCCGCTCGATCCCCCGCAGATACGCCTCGCGGCAGCTGTGTAGTGACCGCATGAGAAAAGAAGCGTAACATTCACTGGCACCCCCGCGAAGATGGCGTCCTCAATCGCAGTTCTCGCTTCGCTGGTCCCGGGAATCTTGATGAAGAGATTCGTTCGTTGCGCCCGAGTGTGGAGCTGAACGGCTTCTTTGACCGTGCTGGCCGCATCGTGCGCCAATAGCGGAGATACCTCCAAAGACACCCAGCCATCGAGGCCGGCGGTGTGTCATGGACCCGCCGAAAGAGATCGGCGGCCTGCTGAGGTCCTCGATTGCCAGCTCGAAGAAGAGGGCTTCGCCTGACTTGCCCTCCTTCGTCTTCTGGCGGATGGCATCATCATAGGAGTTCGAATCCTTGATCGCCAGGTCGAAGATCGAGGGACTCGAAGTGAGCCCAACAATGATCGAGAGATCGTCGACATAGCGGCCCAACGTCCCACTCGTCAGAAGCGCTCGTGTGATGTTGTCCAGCCAGAGACTCTGGCCGCTGTCGTGGAGTTGTTGCGTCGGCTTCATACGTCTCTCCTACCTGTATGATAAGAGAAGCACTGTTACAATGGTGTCAACAACTTGAAGAGCCGCTAGACGCGTGCAAGAATCGCCGGGTACCTGCTGCCGGACGCGGCGAGGCGGGTCACCATCGAGCGCGCCAATCGCGCAGGCCAAGGAGTCGAGTGTTCGGATCTTCAACTGCTCTCGTGCTGGTTCGGATAGGACTTCGTAAGACCGACCGCACCGCGAAATTCGCGAGCTGCTCGACGACCGTCATGTTCAAGATTCGCTTCAGGCCGCACCCCAAGCCCTCGGCTGAGGACGCATCCCCACCCACATTGTATCGCTCGTCTTAGACTCTATGATGAAAATAGCCCGAGGCGCCGGTCAGCGCTGAGGAGGTCCGATAAGTGCGATGAGCGGGGAGAGCGTGCCTATCACCCAGCCGACGGTCTTGACCATCGGCCATTCGACGAGAACCATTGACGCCTTCATCGAACTACTCCGCGTTCACGGCGTGAAGCATCTGGTGGATGTGCGGACCATCCCGCGCTCTCGCCACAACCCGCAGTTCAATCGCGACACGCTGCCGGAAGCACTGCGGCTCGCCGGAATCGCCTACACGCACATGGAGCAGCTAGGCGGACTGCGCCATGCACGCCCGGACTCCCCAAACACCGGATGGCACAATTCTTCGTTCCGGGGTTTTGCCGATTACATGCAAATGCCCGAATTCGAAGCCGGTCTGGATAAGCTCATCCAACTCGCGGGGCGCGAGCAAGTCGTAATCATGTGCGCCGAAGCGGTACCCTGGCGCTGTCATCGCTCACTGATAGCGGATGCATTGAAGGTGCGTGGGGTGCAGGTCGAGAATATCATGAGCGCAAGCCGGACACAGCCGCACTTGCTTACTCCCTTCGCAAAGGTCTCGGGCTCACACATCACCTATCCTCAAGAGACAGAATGACGCCAGAGGTGGTGCCCCGTCAGGTTCGCGCAGTGCCCGCGCTTCCGCAAATAACAAGACCACGCGCAGCGCTTCGAGGCGTATGGTTGGCACACGCAATCCGTGCAGGACGGCAACGATGTGGAGGGGATCGACCTGGCTCTGCGTGCAGCGCGGAACCGCCACTGATATCGCGCTCTTGTGGTTCGCTTTGGCCCACGACGGCTGAGCACGCACTGCGAGCGTTGAGTGAGATGGCGGCGCTCGGCGAAACGGAGTGGATACTGGGCAAGGAACTGGCCCGCCGTGCGGGAATCCCCGCGAACTACCTTTCCAAGGTTCTCTGGGTGCTCCGTAATGCAGGGATCGTCGATGCGACCAGAGGGACCTGTGGAGGGTACCGTTTACGGTGCAAGGCGGCGGAAATTCGCTTGAGCGAAGTCATGGGACTGTTTGATCGCCAGAAGCCGGGACGCCGCTGTCTCCTTGGTGGCTCGAGGGAGTGTTCGGAAGAGGAGCCTTGCGGCGTCCACGAGAAGTGGCGGAAGGCTCGCGCAACCTATGTGGATTTTCTCGAAAAAACGACGATTTCGAAGATCACGCATCGGCGCCGGGGGCAAGTGATCCCCAGCGCGGCTTCGAAGGCTGGAGCGCGACAGAGGCAGGAGCCCGTATTGGTCACCCCCCCAATAGGTTGATCTTGAGCACTTGCGCGTAGTCGCACGGCGGTTTTTCCGGCAAGTTGATTGTTACTCCGTCGGCGTTGCGCGACCACACGAGATTGGACTCCGATCCCAGCAGTCCGATTCTAGCGATCTCGCCGCGGTAATGGGGAGAATTCGAAGCGAGCGACTTGATCACCAGTCGCCTCTCTTCGGGCCAACCCAGCGCGATGGCGTATAATGCGTCCGCCTTGGTCGTGAACCGCATATCGCCCGCCACGTATTGCCGGCCTGGGCCGGCATACAGCGAACCACCGGCGCCCTGGGTCGGGCCCTCCCCTGGGACCTTCCAGGGCCGGGTGGAGTAGATCGCCTCGCCGTTGAGCGCCATCCACCCGCCGAATTTGTCGAGGAAGGCGAATTCATCGTCGTCGGGCCTGCCATGGCCGGGCAGCGGTATATTCAAAAGCAGATTACCGTTCTTGCTGACGACGTCAACGAGAAGATGAACCATGGACTGGGGCGTCCGGTACCGGTGATTTTCAAAAATCCCCCGGCTGTAATGCCAGCCTCCGATACAGGCGTCCGTTTGCCATGGATTTGGCTCCGTCGCGGCCGCCTGGCTCATTTCGAAATCGCGGACCAGAGTGCCCAACACCGCGGTGGGAACATTCTTGATATTGAACACCGCGTCCAGTTTGCCCCCGTTCCGGCGGATGTTCGAGTTGTAGTAGTACGCCATGATGGGCGGCGTGAGCTCCGGCATGCCGAGCCATACGTTCAGCGCTCTGCCGGAGGGCGCTCCCCTGTCAAAGCCCCAATCGCAGTTATCGTCAAAATACAGGAGATCCGGGTTGTATTTGTCGATCAGGTCCTGCACGCGCAACATGAAGTTCTCGACGAACTCCGGGCAGGGATCGTCTTTGCCGTGCGGACGTCCATTGATCTCCCGCGGGTCCATGCCCTCCCACCACTTGCCCTTGCCATCGGCTTTCGTCAGAACGCCATCGTAGGGCACGCCCTTCAGAGGACCGGTCTCATCGCTGCCGTACCGGACCGGCATGAACTCTCTCCAAACCCGCCCCGGCGTACCGTGAAAGGTGATCCCGAATCTGAGCCCGTGCGCACGAGCGATCTTCCCCCACGTCCCCACGATGTCCTTCTTCAGTCCGACTTTCACGCAGTTCCAGGGCTGGTACTTCGAGTCCCAACAATCGAAGTTCCCATGGTGGTTGCCAAGCGCGACGAAGTACTTGGCCCCACTCTTTGCATAGAGCCGAATCAGTTCCTCTGGATTCCAGTTCTCCCCCCGCCAAATATTACAGACGTCTTTGTATCCAAATTGGGATGGATGCCCGTATGTCTTGACGTGGTAGTTGTACTGGGAGCTGCCCTGTATGTACATGCCGCGGGCGTACCAGTCTCCCTGCTCCGGAACGCACTGCGGGCTCCAATGGGCCCAGATTCCGAACTTCGCGTCGCGGAACCAATCCGGGTACCGGTAAGCTTTCAGCGATTCCCAATTGGGCCGAAACGGGCCTGTGATCGGACCACCGGCGAAATTGCTGTCACGGTACCCACCCTGCTGAGAAAACGCGGCCTTGGCGGTCCCCAGCAGACCGATGCTGCCCGCAACAAATTGCCTCCGGCCGAAGCCGCCGGCTCGAGCATTCATTCTCAGACCACTCCTTTCTCCGAACGTCTTCCGCTTTCTTCTCGGACACTCCTCAGGATCTCGCCAATTCCGACTCGAGGAAGATGCCGAACTCCGAAAGAGCCGGGCAGGCCGCGGCCTTGGTGATCCGCAGGCGCACGCGATTGGTGGTGACGTCTTCCTTCGTCCGGATCAGGCGGCACGCCCCGATGCTGGTCGCATCGGCAAAGGCGGCCCACCCGCCATCTTTCCACTGGTCTAGCGCAAACGAGTCGATCCGTTGGCCGAGCGGGATATTCTCGCGCAACCGGACGACGTTGAATCGTACCGGTTTCCCCAGGTCGAACGTGACTTCCGGCGTCAAAACGGAATCGTCCGTGCTCCAGTAGGTATACCGATTGCCGTCCAGCAGGTTTCGCGGACCGAACGCCTTGGCATCCTTGGTCCGCACGCTGGAGGCGGCGACCTTCGCCTTTTCCGCCAGGTTCTGCTTGAAAGTCCCCGTGACCAGGCTATTGAACCCCCGCAGCGACGCGACATCATTTTCATGAAGCAGCCCGCGACGATCCGGAGGCACATTCAACAGAAAGCAGCCACCTCGCCCGACCGACCGATAGTACAGGTCCAGCAGTTGGGCCGGCGTTTTCACGCGCGCGTTTTCGCGCTCGTGCCAGAACCAGCCGGGGCGGATGGAGGTATCGCACTCGGGCGGCAGCCACTTCGATCCGTTGCGGTGCCCGCTCAGCGCCTCCCGGGACCGCGTGTGGCCTGGGGCGGCGGGACCGCCATTCGGGCCGACGGGATCAAAGGTCGCCCAGCAAGTCTCGTTGGCGTAGCCCTGTTCATTGCCCACCCATCGTATGTCCGGGCCGACGTCGCTGAAGACCACGGCGTCCGGCTGAAGGGAACGCACCATCTCCCAGGTCTTCGGCCACTCGTAGTAGGTCAACGGGTCAATCCTCCGCGTCTCCTTGGCGCCACCGTAGTACCCGCTCCCGCCGTTTGCGCCGTCGTGCCACACCTCGAAGATCGGTCCGTATTTCGTCAGAAGCTCTCGCAGTTGCTCGCGGTAAATCGTGATGTATTCCGGCTTGCCGTACTGCGCGCTATTGCGGTCCCAGGGCGAAAGATAAACGCCGAATTTCATCCCGGCCCGCCGCATGGCTTCCGCCATCTCCCCGACCATATCCCCCTTGCCGTCCTTCCATGGGCTCTTCCTTATTGAGTGCTCCGTGGTTGCCGTCGGCCACAGGCAGAAGCCGTCGTGATGCTTTGCGGTGAGGATTGCGCCGGTCATGCCGCCCGCTTTCAGCGCCGCGGCGATGGCGTCGGCGTCGAAGGCGGTAGGGTTAAAGACCGAGGGGTCCTCGTCTCCGTTCCCCCACTCCCTGTCCGTGAACGTGTTCGGGCTGAGGTGGAGAAAGGCGTAGACATCCAATTCGTGCCAGCGGAGCTGGCGCGCCGATGGAAGGGCGCCGTACGGCGCGGGCGCTTTGGCTGAAGCGGCTGCAACGGCCGCCGGCAGCAGGGGAACGGTGGCCATGAAGCGCCGTCTGGATATTGGTTTCGGCATTTTCGTGTCGTCTATTATAACTTCCGAAAGCCAGCGCCGGGAGCCGATGACCGGGGCCGCGACCGCAATTCTGAAGGCCGGAGCACGAAGCTCGTCAACCATCATCGCGGACCAGTTTTCGACAAAGTCATCGTAACAGGCGTTCGGCAAAGCTGATAAGATGATTCGTATTCTTAGAAAGAGCTTCGGTCCGAAGAACACTGAAACAAGGAGAAGTCTCAATGCTTAACCGAAGACAGGCCATCGGTTTGCTGGCGGGAGCTGCTCCCGCTCTGAAACTCGCACGCGCCGCTGTCGAATTGCCCATCGCGCCTGGGCCTTTCAAAGGCACGCGCGAGTCGCTCAGGGAATGGCAGGTCCCGGCCTGGTACCGCGACGCCAAGTTCGGCATCTGGGCGCACTGGGGGCCGCAATCCGCCCCTGAGTACGGAGACTGGTACGCCCGAAATATGTACATCCAGGGCCACCGGCAGTACGAGTATCACGTGAAGACCTACGGCCACCCCACGAAATTCGGCTTCAAGGACGTGATTCCTACCTGGAAAGCCGACAAGTTCGATCCCGATCACCTCCTGCAGCTCTACAAGAAAGCCGGGGCGAAATACTTCTGCAGCATGGCTGTACATCACGACGGATTCGACTTGTGGAAGTCCGACGCACCAGCCGCGCTGGAACGCCGTCGCGGCGGGGCCGAAGAAGGACATCGTCGCGCTGTTCAGGAAGGCGACGGCGAAGCAGGGGCTCCGTTTCGCCGTAAGCGAGCACCTCGCGCCGGGCTATCACTGGTTCTCCACTTCGCACACGCAGCGACAAGACCGGCCCGCTGGCCGGCGTGCCCTACGACGGCGCCAACCCCGCCTACGCCGACCTCTATCAATGAGTTGCAGAAGGATTATCCCTACGGCAAGCAGGTCTCAGACCGCCAGGCGCCGGATCCCTGGAAGCAACTCTACTTCAGGCGCATCAAGGACCTGGTCGACAACTACCAGCCCGATCTGCTCTACACCGATGGCGACATCTTCTTCGAAGAATACGGCCTGGCCCTGGTAGCGAACCTCTACAATCTGAGCGCCAAACGCCACGGCGGGCGCGTGGAAGCCGTCTACACCAGCAAACTGGCGAGCGATTGCGAGATCGGGACATGCGTCCTCGACCTGGAGCGCGGCGTGGCTGGCAGGCATTCCAGCCAACCCCTGGCAGACTGACACGTGCGTCGGCGATTGGCACTACAACAAGGAAGCGAAGTACAAATCGCCCAAGCGGGTCATCGATATGCTGGTGGACATCGTCAGCCGCAACGGCAACCTGATGCTGAATTTCCCGCTGCCCAACAGCGGCGCGCTCGACGACCAGGAGTTGAAGATCCTGGACGAAATCACGCGATGGATGGCCGTCAACAGCGAAGGCATCTATGCGACCCGGCCGTGGAAGATCTTCGGCGACGGCCCGGTAGCTTCCGCGCCGCCATCCGGCCGCGGCGCCAGGTTCAACGAGGCGGGCCGCCGCGACTTCACGGCTGAGGAAGTGCGCTTCACGACCAAGGGCAACACGCTATATGCGTTCGTGATGGGCTGGCCGGAGAAGCAGGCCGTGATCAAGCCGTTGGCCACCACCAGCAGCGTGGCGCAGGTGAAGGTAAGAAACGTCGAGTTGCTTGGCTTCAAAGGCAAGCTGAAGTGGACCCAGGACGAGAAGGGTCTCGCCGTGCAGTTGCCGGAGCAGAAGCCCTGCGATCATGCGATTGCGCTGAAGATCGCGGTATAGGCGAACGGCCGCGATGAGATTACGACACACTCCAGTAGGTGGCGAATCTTCCCCACAACTGGTTCAGCGGTTTCAACGTCACGCTGCCGTTTGAACCCGCCGCGCGGAACGTCAGAGGTGCGGACCCATCCGGCTTGATCCAGTCTTCGAGCTTCTTCCCGGAGGCGCGCAACTCCGGCACGCTCATTGGGATCTTGGCGACTTCGGGCCCCTGCTGGTCGAGGATCAGCCCCTCCGTCAGTCCCTGCGCGCCCAGGTCGCCGGCCAGGACGATTGGCCCGAACAGGAAGGCCTGCATGCGCGGCTCGTCGGGAAAGGCCTCGGCTGCCAAGCTCATGGGAAGCTCCAGATCGACGCGATCGCCCTTCTTCCACGCGCGGGTGATGCCGAGATAGCCGCCGGCGCCAGGCGTCGCTTCGAGGAGACGGCCGTTGACCTTGACCGCCGCCGAGGAGGTCCACGATGGAATCCTCAGGCGCAGCGTCCAGGCGGAGGCGGGCGCCTTGGTGATCGCAAAGGATGTGCGAGGCTCGTCTGGGAATCGTGTGTCCTGGCGCAACCCGATCGCGCGTTCGCGATCGTCCAATTCCGAGGCGATGAACAGATTCACCGTAATGCCGCGCCCGTCGTGGTAATAAATGCTGTCGTTCAGTTTGGAGTACTCTTCCAGCGCCGTTCCCGTGCAGCACCAGAACGACTCTGTCTTCCGTACACAGACCCTTCCATGCTCCGGGCGCCATCGATAGGAAGTAGACGGAATGGCCGGTTTCCGGCTGGATCGCGCCCAGCCGGTGATTGAACAGATTGCGCTCGTAATAGTCGAAGTACCGTGGATCTCCGCTCCACGAGTAGAGCTGGCGCGTCAGCTTCATCATGTTGTAGGCGCAGCAACACTCCTGGTGATGCGTGCCCGCGCGCCACTCCGCCGCGAGACGGCCCGGAGAGGTCATCCAGCGCTCGTTATTGCTGCTTCCGCCTGTGGCATAGGTCCGGGCCGATGCGACCGCGTACCAGAAGAACTCCGCCACGTCGTGGAACCGCGGATCGCCGGTCAGCTCGAAGCGCCGGGCTGCGCCGATCACCTGCGGAACGTGCGTGTTCATGTGAAGCCCGCGCAGTTCGTCCCGGCGCTGCGCGAGCGGGGTGATGAAATCCTTCTTGTTGAAGCGGTCGCCCACTTTCGCCCAGCGATCGTCGTTAGTGGCGGCGGCAAGATTGTAAAGCGTCTCACTCATTCCGCCAAATTCAACCCGCAGAATCTCCTGCATGCGGGCTTCTGGCTTAGAAGCGCTCCACTCGTCCACCCAGGCAGCCATGCCGCTGGCGACTTCGAGCGCCTGCTTGTTGCCGGCATGGAAGTACATGTCGAGCACGCCCGCCAGGATCTTGTGGTAGGTGTAGAAGGGCGCCCAAACGCCCCCTCCCTTGTCCAGACGGTCGAAGAACTCGAGGGGAAACGCGCTCAGATAGCCGCCGCTTGCCAGCTTGTTCTGACAGCGCGCGAGCTCGGCGACCATTTCGTCGCCGCGCGCTTTCATCTCCGTATCTCCAGCCGACGCGGCCAGCAGGGCGCACGCGGACAGATAGTGTCCCGTGGTATGGCCGCGAAGCTCGCCGCGGGGCGCTTCCCATCCGCCGAGCGCCTGCGCGGAGCTGGCGAGGCCGGCGTTCAGGCGAAACGTGTGCAGGAGCCGGTCCGGCGCGATGCGCATCATGTACGCGCGGTTGTAGCCCGCGGCCTGCTTGCACGGGCCAGCCAGGAGGCGCACCTGCGACATGGGGTAAGGCGTAATGCGCAGTTCGGCATTCTTCCGCGTGAAGACGAGAGTCCCGGCGAACGGCGGCTCCTCGACGATCTGAGGCCGTCTTCCGGGAGGAGCAGGAACCTGCGCGGCGGTCCCCGCGACCGGAGGCGCACTGGTAGCCGGCTCCTGAGCGATCATCGTGGGCGAACCCGCGATTGCGGCTGCAAAGAGCCGCCTGGTCCATTTCAGCTCGCTGTTCATTGGAGTCTCGCAGTAGTGATTCTCGCACAGTCCAGCGATGTCACCCCTAAGCGCGTGTCTCTACCAAGGATGTGGATGTGCCTGATCACTTCGGAGAGAGGCGCGGTGCTCCAGCCGCCTCCTGCGGGTTGCGAGGACTGGCCGGTTCCCCAAGTTATTAGGAATCAAGAGAAGCAGAACGAGCATTTGGAATCCGCTCGGTTGCGCCCAAGGCAGGTGCGCTACCAGGCTGCGCTACGCTCCGACAGTCTACTTCTCCGCTTTTAGACCGCCTTCCCGAGTCGTGCAATGTCCTCGGAGTGGCACCGTGACGGAACTCCCAAATCGTACTATCCGTGAGTTAGGTCCATCTGCAAGCCTCCGTTGGTTTCGCGCCGGGCTGGACTGGCTGTTAAACTCTAAGGTCCGGCACGCGTATGGCACGGCGAGTGCCCGAGAGTGCTCCGGGCGGGGCTGCCAATTACGATGAGCGAAACCAGCGAATTACTGTACAGTCTCAACGCCGACGTGCTGAACGCCTTGGCGCGCAGACTGGGCGTACCCTGTGCGTCAACACGGAAGCCGGACGTGATCGCCGCGCTGGACATGTTGATCCACGGCAATGTGCAGAAGATCCTGGATCGGCTCTCCGAGACCGAACGGCAGTTGCTCGCGGAGGCCGCGTTCGGCGACGGCCGCGTGCATGCGCAACGCTTCGCCGCTAAGTACGAAGTCGCGTGCCCACTTCCGAGAGCACAGGTCTACCCGACATCGCAAGCCTCGCCGCTTCTGTTGTTAATCGGAGACCGGTACGGGCCCCTGCGTCTGCCGACTTCTGTGGCAAGAGTGCTCCGGTCGGCCCTGTGCGAGCCGGCCGCGGCCACAGTAAGAGCGACCGACATCCTGCCCGCGCTACTTTCTCCTCCCCAGAACTGGCGCAAACCGGCCACCCGCCCCATTCACATTCACGAAGGCGAGCGGATAGTCTTTCCCGAACTGCGACAGATTCTAAAGCTCGTGCAAGCCGGCAAACTCAAAGTTGCGGACAAGAGCCGGCGGCCGGCTGAAGTTACGGTGCGGCTGATTGACGAGAATCTCCTGGTCCCCGACTTTCCTCCTGGAGCCGCCCGCGGATCAGGTCACCGACTACACGGAGCGCGCCGGGGGTGTCCGCGCCCACGCCTGGGGCGTCCTGGTGCAACAGTGTGGCTGGGCGAAGGTGAAAGGGGGAAGGCTGAGCCTGACCGCATCGGGACAGAAGTTGATGGGCTCCTTCGATGTGGCGGACTTCGCCGGAGGGATTGCCGAGTTCCTGGCAGACGACGAATTTGACGAGCTCAACCGCATCCCCTACATCCGTGGGCAATCGGGGCGGGGCGGGCGTCATCTGACTCCGCCCTCCGAAAGGCGAGAGGCGATTTGCCAGTCCATGCGAGGATGGCCCCTGGACAAGTGGGTCGACTTCGACGAGGCGGCCCGTTATACGCAGGCATCGGGACACGGTTTCGAGGTCTCGGAGGCGGACCACTACCTCTATTTCAGCGAAATGCAGTACGGGAGTCTGAGCAGTCAGGGTCCCAAGATCGACCGCCAGTACGTGCGGGCATTCCTGTTCGAGTCGCTGGCCACGCTCGGGTTGATCGACGTTGCCTATACCTACCCCCATTCGCTATGGCCGGAATTGGGAGATTCTTGGGGCACCGACGAACTCGACTTCTGCGGCAGATACGATGGCTTGCTATATGTACGGTTGAACGCGCTCGGAGCGTACTGCCTGGGAATGGCAGGCGCCTACGACCTTCCCATTCAGCAGACGACGGATACCTTTCAAGTGCTCCCCAACCGCGAGATCGTGCTTCTGACCAGCAGGCGACCCTCCACGGCGGACCGGCACATGCTCGAGTTGTTCGCCTCTCGCAAGAGCGATCTTGTCTGGGAACTGGACGGCGGGAGAATCCTGAACCACCTGGAGTCCGGCGGCTTGGTCGCGGATGTGCTCCGCTTCCTGGAGGGCAACACCAGTGGCCCGCTGCCGCAGACCGTCCAGACGATGCTATCGGATCTCTCGCGTGGCGCCGCGGCCTTTGTGGGCGCCGAGGAGTCGCTTCTCATCGAATGCACGGATGACCATGTCGCCGCTTTGATCGCTCACAACGCTCAGGCTGCCAGGTGCTGCTATCTCGCCGGAGGCAAGCGCCTGGCGATTCCGAAGAGAAAACTCCGGGCCTTCCGGACCGCCATTAAGAGGCTCGGGTTCATCATCCCCAATGACCGTATCCCTAACTGACAATCCCCTCATCGTACAGGGCGATCACACGATCTTGGTGGAGGTGGCCAGCCCGCGCTATGCGGAAGCTCGCGACCAATTGGTCCGTTTTGCCGAGCTGGTCAAGGCCCCGGAGCATGTGCATACCTACCGCGTCACGCCGCTCTCGGTCTGGAACGCCTGCGCCGCCGGGGTGAGCTCGGCGGAGATCGCCGCGGTACTCCAGGAATTCTCCAAGTACCCCGTTCCGGAGCATGTGGCCGTATCGATCCGCGATTTCGCATCGCGCTACGGCCGGCTGCGGCTTCTGCGCGACGCGCGCGGGCTGGTTCTGGCCGCGAATGACGCTCCACTCGCCGAAGAGGTGGCCCGCAGCAAACCGCTGGCGCACCTGTTGCGCGAGCGGCTCTCGGCCCTGGAATTCCGCATCGACCCGGCAGCCAGGGGAGAGATCAAACAGGCCTTGGTGAAGATCGGCTTCCCGGCGGAAGATCTGGCGGGCTACACGGAGGGCGAGGCTCTGGTCTTCTCCCTTCGCCCAGTGACAATGGCCGGCCAGCCCTTTGCCCTTCGCTCGTACCAGCGAAATGCGGCCGACGCGTTCCACGCCGCCGGCGGCGTGCATGGCGGTTCCGGGGTGATCACGCTGCCCTGCGGAGCGGGGAAAACCATGGTTGGCATGGCCTGTATGGCGGCTCTCCAATCCTCCGCGTTGATCCTGACCACCAGCGTGACGGCCGTGCGGCAGTGGATGCGCGAGCTGCTCGACAAGACGACGTTGTGCGAGGACCAGATCGCGGAATACAGCGGGCTCGCGAAGGACGTCCGCCCCGTAACGGTTTCCACGTACCAGATCATGACCTGGCGTCCCGCGAAGGACGCCGAATTTGTCCACCTTTCGCTCTTCGACCAGCGTAACTGGGGCCTGATCATCTACGACGAGGTGCATCTGCTGCCGGCCCCCATCTTCCGTGTGACGGCGGGCTTGCAGGCGCGGCGGCGGCTGGGACTGACAGCCACGTTGGTGCGCGAGGACGGGCGCGAAGAGGACGTCTTCGCCCTCATCGGTCCGAAAAAAGCGGACGTGCCCTGGAAGGTCTTGGAGGGCCAGGGCTGGATCGCCACGGCCCGCTGCACCGAAGTGCGGGTGCCGATGCCAGCGGAGCTGCGGATGCCCTACGCGGTGGCCGACGCGCGCAGCAAGTACCGGATCGCCTCAGAAAACCCCCTCAAACTAGAGGCTGTCCGCCAGATCCTGGAGCGCCATCCCGGCGAACCAGCGCTGCTCATCGGCATGTACCTCGACCAGCTTCGGGCGCTGGCCGAACCGCTGGGGCTGCCGGTGCTCACCGGCGCCACCCCGCAGCGCACACGGGACCGGCTATTCGAGGAATTCCGGGCGGGGCGCATCCGCGTACTCGCGGTCTCGAAGGTGGCCAATTTCGCTGTGGATCTGCCCGACGCTTCGCTCGCCATCCAGGTCTCCGGCACCTTCGGGTCCCGGCAAGAGGAGGCGCAGAGGCTGGGCAGAATCCTCCGTCCGAAGGCGGAACGGAACCAGGCGCATTTCTACACGCTGGTGAGCCGCGACACGGCGGAGCAGGACTTCGCGCTAAGACGGCAGTTGTTTCTCTGCGAGCAGGGCTACGCCTATTCGATCGTGAACGGAGAAGATTTGGGTTCCATACCGCATGAAGATCCTCGAGATTGACTGGCAGGACTTTTTCCACGCGTCGGCGGCGTATGGCCGCCTGCCGCTGGGCGCGCGCCGGCTGTTCGTGGAGAAGGCGATACCTAGCCAGGCCCTTCCCAACGCGGTGCTCGGCGAGTGGCGCGAGGTGTTCCTTGATTCCGGCCTGATGTTCCCTGGAGTGAAGTGTATGAATGCGCGCGTGGCGCCGGATTACTTGGGCTTTTACCGCGTCGTGCGCTCTCTCCGGCGAAACCGGATCTTCGACCAGCCGTCGCGCGACTCCTTTCACGACTTTGTATCGGAGCATTTATCCGAGGCGGAGATCTCGGCGTTTTCAGGCAGGCGAATCGCCTTCTACGACTATTACGATTACCAAGGGTCTCAGAGACTGTATTCGCGCGTCTGCTGCGCGGAATGGCTCAAGCGTTTTCTCGCGGCGAGTCATCCGGATTGGGAGAAGCAGTACCAGATCCAAGGGATGCAGCCGTATTTCCCGTCCGTGGAGACCCACAGGGCGGCGCAGGCGCTCGTCCGGAACCTCTCGCGGGCCGCGGATCCCCTGCCCCTGTCGCAGATCCCGGCCCTGTGCCCCGACTTGCGGCCGGACTTGCTGGCCAGCACCGTCCGCGCGGGGATTCGCTACCTGCTCTTCTTCCCCGCTCTGCGGAACGAAGACCTGGAGGTTACGCTCGGCCTGTGGCCCGGCGTTGCGGCCAAGCTCACTGGCGCCACCCCCAAGCCTCCCGCGCCGGTTGCGGTTTCAGAATCTTTCCACTCGCCGTTCCTCATGGAGGACATGACCGCGATTCTGACCGCCTGCGCCGTCGCGCCTCTCCGCGTCCGCACCGGCGATTTCCAGATCTTCGAGACCGCGCGCGCCGACCTTGTGTCGGCCCTGGGAACTCTGCCGGAGTGGGTGGAACGGGACTTTCACTTCGCGCCCCACGACCGGATCTCCATGGCGCTCGCTTTCCTGCAACAGTACGAGTTCCTGCAGCGCAAAGGTCAGCGCGGGCTCGACTATCGCATGGAGTTGACCGAAACCGGGTCGAGTTGGCTCAGCCTTGAGGAAGCGAGCCGGCTCAAAGCTGTTCTCGACGGGCTCCGCGGAACGTTCAAGAAGAAATCCTCGCTCTTCGAAGACGAGGCTGTATCCATGGTTCCAACTGCGATGGAGATGGCCTCGCCCGCACAGAACGGAAAGGTCGCTTCTTCGATGATGGCCTGTTATGCCGGCTTGGATGCGGACAAACCGGTTCGCTTGAGGGAGTTTCTGGCCTACCACAGAGAAAAGAACAATCCACTGCCCGCGATGCTTCGCACCGACAGATTTTCGATGCTCTGGATCGACGGGATGGTGGCGTCGGAGGCATCGGCCGAAGAACTGGAGGAGGCGTGGGAAGGCGTCCTGGCCGACTTTCTGCGCCTGCGGTTACTGCCCCTGGGTGGCATGAAGCTGGGCAAAGATAGTGGCGGCGAGGTTTGCTTTGCACTCACGGAGGCGGGCCGCTACCTGTTGGGGGCCGCCCAGGACTTCCATCTTGCCGACGATGCGCCGGGACGAGTCATGGTTCAGCCGAACTTCGACGTCGTCTTCCTGGCCTCCTGGCGCAAGGCGGAGTCGGAACTGGCGCGGTTCTGCGAGCGGAAGGGGAGGCACGTGGGGACGTTGTTCAAGGTGACCAAGCAGTCGATCTTCGCGGCCGCCGCGTCCGGTCTCACTCGAGAGCGGGTATTGGGAACCCTGCGGGAGTACTGCTCCGCCGACCTTCCGCCAAATGTCGAGTTCGAGATAACGGCCTGGTTCGGACAGTACCGCGAGATCAGCCTTCGTCCAGCCCTTCTGATTCACTGCCCGGATGTCGAGACTGCCTTGCGCATCGCTGCCATCGCAGGGAAGCAAGTCACGAGACTGACCGATACGACGCTTGAACTGCCCCACGGCAAGGCAGAGGCCGCACTCCGGCGAAAGCTGCGCGAGATGGGGATCTTTGCACGCCCGTGATGTGAACAACGGGTCCACATCGGCTGCATGGGTTCGTTGTCGGATTTTCAGCGACGCTGGCTGTTCAGGGTTCGTCACCGAGAGGCCTTCGAGTGCGGCCACACGGCAGAGTCGTTGATCGGCCGCCACGAATCTGGCGGGGCAATCGGTCCTCTCGCCTATCCTCAAACGGAGGATCGCCTCAAGAGGTTATCAGGGGCTTTCCGAGGGAGTCGCCCACGGTGTTCCGCGTGGGGACGGGAAGGCCGCCTGCACCTTACAACCTCCAATATCGAGTAGAGGCCTTCAGTGCCTTCAACCATTTGAACTTGAGCGCTCCGGCGACCGCCATCCACAGCGGCAACGTCGGCACCATCACGGGTGGAACCGGAACCCGCAACACCCAGATGGCGCTGAAGCTACTCTGGTAACCCACCGCAACTCCCCGGGGGCCTGGCGCGGCCAGGCCCCTACTTGCTGCCCTCCCTACGTCGATTCCCCGCTGTGCGGCTGATCTATAATCACAATTTCCCCGGCCTGGGATTACCAGTTTCGCGCCCGCGCCCGATTCTCCGCGCGCGTTCGCGTGCTCAGCACCGCGCGCTATTGGTTCGATGGCGCCTCGGGCGTTTCTCCCATCGACTTCGCCGTCGGCTGGGGCCCTCTCTCGGACCAGCGCGTCATCGACCGGATCGGCTTCGGTCAAACCGGTCGCTGGTGGCGCTACTGGCCGAGCGACTCGGAGTGGCCCATCCCGGCCGCCGACATCGCCTCACATGGCGCCAATATGCACATGATCCCCGCCGGCAAGCTTGTCTTGAAAGCCCTTCGCTCTGTGCGTGCCGGCGACCTCATCTCCCTCACCGGCTACCTGGTCGATGTCGAATCCGTGGGCGGCTGGAAATGGTCCACCTCCCTCACCCGCGCGGATACCGGCAATGGCGCCTGCGAGATCGTCTGGGTCGAGAGCCTGTTAGTCCACTAACATGCCGGGACGCCGCAGATCTTGACGTCAATAGGACCATAGTACTATTGCTAATGGTCCCCATAATACCTTAGGCTTGTGGTACGCATTACATCTCTCCTGCTGAAGTTCAGGGAGGACACATGATGGAGCCCGCCGTCAAGAAGCCGCTTGCAATAGAGGCACAACCGTATTCCAACCTGCTCGATCGGGTCCAGGGCTGCACTCGCCAGGTAGCCACGCTGGACGCCCGCGTGCGTGAGTTGATTAGCCGGGTGGACATCATGGAAGCCCGCTCGCGTGTTCAGGTGCAGGCAAGCGGTCGTCTGACCGAACTCTGCAACCGGCTGGAGAAGGCGGTTCAACTCCTGAACGAGCAGCAGGATTCCCCAAACCGAACCCACTAGTCCGTGCGGGACAAACGTCCCGCGCCCGGAATCGACTGGCAATAGCGGCGCGAGTCTGCTACAAAGTCAGCATGAGAGTTCTATTCGTTGGCGGGACGGGCATCATCAGCACCGCCTGTACGCAGTTGGCGGCGGAGCGCGGCATCGATCTCACGCTGTTGACCCGCGGGCGCCGTGAGGCACATCCGCCCGCCGGAGTGAAGACGCTCGTCGCGGATATGGACGATCAGGCCTCCGCCGCGCGGGCACTCCGGGACGAATCCTTCGACGTGGTCGTCGACTGGATCGCGTACGTACCGGCGCACATCGAACGCGACCTGCATCTGTTTCGCGGCCGGACCGGGCAGTACATCTTCATCAGTTCCGCCAGCGCGTATCAGAAGCCGGTGACCCACTATCTGATCACCGAGTCCACACCCCTCGCCAACCCCTACTGGGACTATTCCCGCAACAAGATCGCCTGCGAGGAACGGCTGTTGAGGGCCTATCGCGAAGATGGATTCCCGGTCACCATCGTCCGACCCTCGCTTACCTATGGCGACACCCAGGTGCCTCTCGCGATCAACAGTTGGACGAAGTCCTACACGGTTGTGGACCGCATGCGCCGGGGAAAGAAGGTCATTGTGCCGGGCGATGGCTCGTCCCTCTGGGTCATCACGCACAATAGCGATTTCGCCAAGGGCTTCGTGGGACTTCTGGGACACCGGCAGGCGATCGGCCACGCCTTCCACATCACCAGCGACGAAGTCCTGACCTGGGACCAGTCCTACCGGATTGTGGCCGAGGCCGCCGGTGTGGAACCCCAACTGATCCACATGACATCCGACTTCATCACCGCCTGCCGGCCGGGGGATCTCGGGGGTCTCATTGGGGACAAAACCGGCAGCGTGGTGTTCGACAACACCAAGATCAAGCGCTTTGTTCCAGGTTACTGCGCCACCGTGCCGTTCGCCGAGGGCATCCGCCGGACGCTGGCGTGGTTCGACGCCGATCCCGCGCGAAAACAGATCGACACGGACGCCAACGCCTGCGACGACAAACTAATCGACGCCTACGAGCGAGGCATACGCGACGCCCTCCGGCAGTTTCAATCTTGAGAAATGCGGATCGGGTTTCTCACCTCCACCCCGCTCGATGTCGTCGAAGGCAGTGGCACCTTTGTCGGCGTATCGACGCTGGCCACAGCCTTGCGCCGGATGGGGGTGGAGGTCGAGATCGTCGCGCCCGTCTCCCGATTCCCCATTTACACGGCCCGCCGCTGGTGGTTCAACCACCAACTCCGCCGGCGTCGCTGGGACGGCTTCGATCTGCTGGTGGGCTTCGACCTGGACGGCTATCGCATCGCCGGCCGCACGGGACGGCCGCAGGTGGCCTCCATCAAAGGCGTGATCGCGGACGAGATGCGATTCGAAGGGGGCCTCACACGCTTCACCATGTCGATGCAATCGGCGTGGGAGGCGGAACACGTTCGCCGCGCGGACCTGGTGCTGACCACCAGCTCGTATGCCGCGCACCGGATTCAGGAACTCTACAAGTCACCGAAGCTGCCACGGGTCGTGCCGGAGGCCATCGACCTGGCCGCCTGGAGGGACCTTCTCGCACGCAATCGGGCCACGCCTCAGCCCGAGAAGTTCGTCGTCCTGACCGTTTGCCGGTTCTACCCGCGCAAGAGGCTGCCTCTGCTGCTGGAGGCCGCCGAAGAGTTGCGGCAGGAAATCCCGGCTCTGGAGTTTCGAATCGTGGGCGATGGACCGGAGCGCGGCAGGCTCCACACCCTACTGGGCGAGGTGCACCTTCAAGACACCGTGCGCTGGCTGGGCAACCTCTCGACCGAAGACCTGGCGCGTGAGTACAACCGCTGCGACGTCTTCTGCCTGCCGAGCGTCCAGGAAGGCTTCGGCATCGTGTTCCTGGAAGCCATGGCCGCGGGCAAGCCCATCGTGGCGGCCAACGCAGCGGCTGTTCCCGAAGTCGTTCCGCAGGGCCTTCTGGTCGAGCCGGAGAGCGGCGCTGCCCTGGCCGAGGGCCTCCGCCGCATCCACGGCGACGCCGCACTGCGCGCCCGCCTGGCCGAAGCCGGGAAGGTCGCGGTCGAGCGCTACGATGCCGCCAACGTGGCCGAGTCTGTTCCTATCCGAGGTCCGAGCGATTCTTTAGGCGCTAGGCTGTGCCACCGCCACCGTGCCTGGGACAGCGGGAGGCTCGGGGAGGACCCAAACCGCCTCTTCAAAGCCCACGTATTTAAAGATGGAAAGCTTCCCGTCTTCGGCCTCGAGCAGGTCACCCACTTCGAGGGCCTGATCGGTGCCGCGCAGTGCGGTCCAGGCCGCATAGGTGCCGGCGGCCTCGACGACGCCTGCGCCCTCGTAGTCTCGTGGCTTGACGCCGGTCGTCCCGATCGTGTGAGGAGCCCAGCGGAACTGCTGGCGGGGGTTGGACTTCAGCCGGTGGATTCGATACACGGGCATAACACTCTATTCTCGCTCAAAACAATTCAAATGCAATCTGTTTCTGTCGCGCATCGGGGCCGCTTCTGGCACAATGGGAAGCGCGGACCCGCTCATTTGAGATCATGCCATGAAGAAGCTGCTTGCGCTAGTTGGAGTTCTGGTCCTGGTCCTGGGGTGGTGGGCGTACCGGCGGAGGAACGCTCCCCCTGAGGCCCCCTTCGCCAAAGTAACCCGGGAAACCGTTGTCAGCACCCTGATCACCAACGGCCGGATCGAACCCGTCGAGTGGAGTGCGGTTCTGGCGGAGCGTTCGGGAGTGGTGGAGAAGCTGCACGCCGAACGAGGAACGCGCGTCGCACGCGGGGACATGCTGGCCGAGGTCGGCGCGGAGAATTCGAAATCCGAACTGGCCGCGGCCGAGGCGCGCGTGTCGCAGGCGCGCGCGGAACTGTCTGTCGTCGAAGGCGGCGGCCGGGCTTCGGACTCTGGCCGAGATCGACGGCGCGTTGGCGCGGGCCAGGATGGAGCGGGAGAAGCGCCAGGAAGGAACAGGCCTCGCTCGATAGGCTCGCCGCCAAGCAGGCGGCCACCAGGCAAGAGGCCGAAGACGCGGCACGCCGGGTGGAACTTGCGGACGCCCAGATCCAGGCGCTCGACAAGAAGCGCGCCGCGCTGGTCGGGAAATCGGACCGGACGTCGGCGGAGGCCAAGCTGCGCGAGGCTGAGGCGGCCGCCGACGTCAGCCCGCCGTCAGTTGGAGAAGACCGTCATTCGCGCCCCCATCGCCGGGGTCGTCTACGACCCGGCGGTCCGGCTGGGATCGTACCTGAACCTGGGAGACCCGGTCGCCAAAGTGGGCCGTACGGAGAAGGTCCGCGTGCGGGTTTACGTGGATGAGCCGGAACTGGGCCGCGTGGCGGCCGGCATGCCCGTGACAATTACTTGGGATGCGCTCCCCAATCGAACCTGGAAAGGGAGCGTGGAGCGCATGCCCGACCAAATCGCGGCCCTGGGCTCGCGGCAGGTGGCCGAGGTGGTCTGCGTCATCGACAACCCCGGCGGGGAGCTGCTGCCGGGCGCCAACGTCAACGCGGAGATTCGCTCGCGGGTAGCCGAGAACGCCCTCACCATCCCCAGGGAAGCCCTGCGCCGCGAGTCGAACGTGCCGGGTGTCTTGCTCCTGCAGGGCGACAAAGTGGTTTGGCGAAAAGTCACTCTGGGCGTCTCGGCGGTCACGCGCGTTCAGGTGCTCGAAGGCCTCGCCGAAGGCGACTCCGTAGCCCTGCCCAGCGAACTGACCCTCGAAAACGGCTCCCCCGTCCGCCCCGTCTGGCGCTAATTCAGCGGTCGATACCTCTTCCTTGGTTCGAAACGGAAGAGAGCTGCGGAAACAAGGAACAGCAGAGCGTAGAGAACGAGTCCGCCGAGGACGACGTTCAGACCGCTCAACTCCAGCAGTAGGCCGGCCGCTTTGCGGAGCAGTTCCCGCGCCGTCGGCTTGCTGAGAAGGATTCGTGCTACCACGCTCGAAGCAGTAAAAACGAACAACGACACCGTCATGAGGCGGGCGCAGCCGAAGCTGAAGATGACCGAGTAGAAAGTTCCGCCCAGCAGGAGGCATAGAGCGCCGGTCAACAGAATCCCCGAATGGGCGAGAGCCAGCATGGCTGGGGCGGCTCTCACCCCCGCGAGAAAGACGAATTGAGCAGCCGTGCAGGCTGCGATCGCGGCCAGCAATAGAAGAAACTTGGCCGCGAGGATCTCCCTGACGCGTACGGGCAGCGAACCCAGCATGGCGTAGCCATTCGAGTGCTCTTCCTCCACCTCGATAACCATCAGAGGCACGAGCGCCAGCAGCCACACCACCACCATGTTCGTCATTACCAAAGCCGGACGCAGTTCTGTCAAAGTGACGCTCTCAATCAGGAGGACGACCGGAAACACAACCAGGGTGGCAAGTGCGAAGGGCGCGTAGTCCTTGCGGAGAATCCCGAGCATGGTCTCAGACCTCCCTTTGCTCGAAAGCGCGCGTGGACGCCGTGGCCAGGAGAGCGTATGCCCCGAGCGTAAGTGACGTGACCACCACCAGCACGGGCCACGAGCCGAAACCGGCAATGCTCTCCAGGAGGTGAAGACGGATGACGGATTCCGCCAGCCCG
>CAWDER010000004.1:0-16776 GCA_963801345.1 Bryobacteraceae bacterium | reverse complement strand
TTGTGCGCTCGGGTTGGTTCCGGGAGAAGGTGCGGCTGCGGATCATCACCGAAGTGGAGCGCGCCACGGGCGGGCGGGTGGAGGTCGGGGGATTCCGATTCGCCTGGGAGCGCCTGGAGGCGGAAGTCGATTCGTTTGTGCTGCACGGCAAGGAGCCTGCCGGAGAGCCGCCTCTCTTCAGAGCCCGGTCGGTCCGAGTGGGGCTGCGAGTGGTCTCAATACTCGATCGCGACATCGACATCGAGTCCCTGGTGGTGATTGAGCCGAGGGTTCGTATCGTCGTCTATGAAGACGGCAGCAACAATCTTCCCAAGCCGGCGGTGGCGCGCGGCGGCAAGACCCCGGTGGAGAAGTTCGTGGCGCTGGCCATCCGGCGGTTCCGCATCGAGAACGGTCTTGTCGAAATCAACGAGCGGCGGGTTCCGCTGGATGTGCGCGGCGAGAATCTCACGGCCCGGCTGTCCTATGAGAGGGCCGGCCCGCGCTACAGCGGAGAGGTGTCGGTCCGGCAGTTGCACCTGAAGCCCAATTTCGCCACCATTCCGCCCATGGACGCGGATTTTTCCGTTGCTCTCGAAGGCAACCGGCTGACCATCGGAGCGGGCCGGTTCGCCACCGAGGGATCGGCAGGGCAGGGGACGGCCACCGTGGAGAACCTGCTCGCTCCGCGCGTCAACGCTTCGTTCGATGCGCGTCTCTCGCTGCGAGAACTGTTGAAGGCAGTGAAGTCACCGGCCACCGGCAACGGCAACATCCAGGTGACCGGCAAGTACTCGCATTCGGGAATCTCCAATTACTTGTTGACCGCACGCGCATCCGGCAGCGGATTGTCGACGCAGGCGGCGGGCGTACGGGTTGAGGACGTGGGTCTTACGTCGGACGTGGAGGTGCGTCCGGGGCGCGCGGCCTTACAGAAGCTGGTGGTCTCGGCGCTCGGCGGCACATTCACCGGTGAAGCCACGCTCGATAAGTCCAAGAGGTTCCACATCGCCGGCGAGACGCGCACGATCTCGATTCCGGAACTGGCGCGCGCGCGCGGGATCGATGCGGGCGCCTGGAACGGTACGGTCTCAGGTCCGGTGGATCTGGAAGGCGTGTTGTCGGGCGCGAGCACGCGAGGATTGAAAGCGACTGCCAACTTATCGGTGGAAGGTTCCGCGAAGGAGCGGCCCGTGGCGGGCGCCGTAAACGTGTCTTTCGACCAGCGGGCGGGAACGCTGGAGCTGCGGAATTCGCACCTGGCAACCGCCGCCACCAGGATTCAATTCGATGGCGCGCTCGAGCGGTCCATTCGCGCCACCGTGGAATCAACCGATCTCGGCGATATCTTCTGGCCGCCTCGCTGGCGGGCGCGGCCGTCCCGAAATCGCCACCCATCACTTTGAAGGGCGGAGTTGCCAGATTCAGCGGCGTGATGACTGGAAAGCTGGAGGAACCGCGGGTTTCGGGGCATGTCTCGGTTTCGAATTTCGTTTTTGAGGGGCGGCAGTTCGAGCGGCTGGAAGCGGACATCGCGGCCGCCAGTGGCAGTTTCGAGAGCAGCAAGTTCGCGGTGGACCGGAATGGGGCGCGGGTCGAAGGCCAGGGGCGGATTGCGCTCCGCAAATGGAAACCTGAGGAGACCAGCGCGGTGGCCGGTTCGTTCACCGTGCGCGGGTTGTCGCTCGAGTCCGTGCTGGCGGAGGCGGGGAGCAAGATCCCCGCTCGCGGCGTCGTCTCGGGGAGCTTCCAACTGGCGGGGACCGTCGGTGCACCGCAAGTCTCGGGCAACGTGGACCTGGCGCAGGCCCTGGCCTACGGCGAGAAACTGGCGCAAGTGCGGGCGGGATTGCGCTACGAAGGCCGGTCTCTGCGCATCGAGCCAATTCAGTTGACCGCGGGGAGCGGGCGGATCGAGGGGAGCGTCGTGTTCGCGCATGAGGCACAGAACTGGAAGCAGGGCGCGCTGCGTTTCAACCTCTCGGGCAAAGGTCTGCGGATCTCCCAGGCGCGCGCGATCGCCGGGCTGCCGGAGGAGGTGGATGGCGACGCCGAAGTGAAGGTGGAAGGGGAGGTTGCGGCGACGGATGCAAGGCTCATTTTGAGGAGCCTGGCGGGCACGGCCACGCTGCGCAACTTGTCCATCCAAAAGAAGCCAGCCGGGGAATTGCGCGTGACGGCGGAAACGAAGAGCGGTCTTCTGGCGTTGTCCGTAACCGGCGAAGGCGCCGGCATGCGCCTGGACGGACAGGCCCGCTGCAAGCTGCAAGGGGACTACGCGGTGGAGGGCGAGGCCAGTTTCACGAAGTTCGCGCTCTCCAACCTGCGGCCCTGGCTGCTCGCCGCCTACGGAAAGGATCTCCCGGTCGAGGCGATTGCCGAGGGCAAGATGACGTTTGCCGGCCGCGCTTTCGACGCCGGAAGCTGGAAAGGGCGGCTGGAGCTTTCCAAGGTCGAGATTCGACCAGAGGCGACAGGGACGGGCGTGGTGCTCACGCTGCATTCCGCCGCACCGATGGTGATTGCGATCAACCGGAAAGAAGCTGTCATCGAGAATGCGCGTTTCACGGGAACGGGAACCAGCCTGGAGGCCGGCGGAACGGTCATTTTCGGCGCCGGCGGGAAGCCCGAGTATGACCTCCGCCTGCGGGGCCAAATCAACCTACAGATTCTCCAGAGCTTCGACGCGAACGTGACGGCAACGGGCGAATCCGACTTGGATCTCACCGTCCGCGGTCCGCTGGCCCGGCCGGAGATTTACGGACAGATGGCGCTCAAGCAGGCTTCGCTGAACCTGCGTGGCGTTCCGAACGGGATTGAAGGGGCCAACGGGAAGATCTTTCTGTCGCGTGACCGTGCGACGATCGAAAACCTGACCGCCAGGACCGGCGGCGGCACGCTGCGGCTGGATGGATGGGCCGGTTTCGGCGGTGAAAGGCCCGCGTACGGGTTGCGGGCGGTGGCCAAACAGGTGCGCGTACGTTATCCCGAAGGAGTCAGCACGACCTTCGACGCGACTCTGGAACTGCGGGGCACGACCGCCCGCAGCATTCTCTCGGGAACCGCAACCGTGCTGCGATACAGCATGTCTCCCAACGTGGACTTCGCGTCCATGGTGGCGCGTCCAACGCAACCGATGATTTCTTCCGGCACACAGAACGACCTGTTGCGGGGCATGCAGCTCGACGTGAAGGTGGACACTTCGAGGAACGCGCGGCTGGAGTCGGCGCTGACCAGGGACATCCAGGCCGAGGCCAGCCTGACAATACGCGGCACGCCTTTCAAGCCGATCCTGCTGGGACGCGTCGTCATCAACCAGGGCGAGATCAACTTCCTGGGAAACCGGTACCGGCTCAGCCGGGGTGAGATTTCGTTCGTCAACCCGGCGAAGCTGGAGCCCATCCTCGACCTCGACTTGTACACGCGCGTTCGGGGCATCGACGTCACGATTACCTTCACCGGGCCTCCCGACCGGTTGAACGTGACGTACCGGTCGGACCCGCCGCTCCAGGCGAACGAAATCATCCCGCTGCTGGCGGTTGGACGGGCGCCCACATCGGACCCGGCCCTGCTCGCCCGGCGGAACGAGAAGGACCAGAGCTGGCAGCAGATCGGCGCCAGCACGTGATGGGACAGGTGCTCCATACTCTGGAGGGAGGCAGGCTCCAACGGTTCTTCGGAGTCAGCCGGATCAAGATCGACCCGAAGCTGACCGGCCTCGGGAACTCCCCCGAGGCCCAGCTTACGATCGAGCAACAACTATCGAAAGACATTACCTTCACGTACGTCAGCAGCTTCGCGCAGGAGCAGCAGCAACTGTTCAGGTTGGAGTGGAACGTCACCCGTCAGTGGTCCGTGCTTGCGGTGCGCGACGAGAACGGACTGTTCGGAGTCGAATTCCAGTTCAAGAAGCAGTTCAAGTGAAGCCGAAAGCCTGAGGCCGTCGATTGGTCCGCCGAACGACGGGAGATGGTGGAGCGGCAGATCCAGGCGCGTGGAATTCGCGACGCGCGGGTCCTGGACGCCATGCTGCGAATTCCGCGAGAGCAGTTCATTCCCGCGGAACACCGTCGCCTCAGTTACGGGGACGATCCGATCGAAATCGGCTTCGGGCAAACGATTTCGCAGCCTTACATGACCGCCCTTATGGCGGAATGCCTGGAGCTTAAGGGCACAGAGAGCGTACTGGAAGTAGGGGCGGGTTGCGGATATCACGCCGCGGTGCTGGGATTGCTCGCGGCGCGGATCATCTCTCTGGAAATCGTGCCGGAGCTGGCCGAGGCGGCGGCGAGCAACCTGGCGAAGACCGGGCTCGGAACGAACATTGTCGTGCGGTGCGCGGATGGTTCGCGTGGCTGGCCGGAAGGCGCTCCTTTTGACGCGATCTCCGTCGCCGCCGCCGCGCCGGAGGTGCCGGGCAGTCTGCTCGATCAGCTCAAGGATCCGGGCATCCTGGTGATCCCGGCGGGCTCCGAGTGGGAACAGGAACTGAGGGTGATCACCAAGCGCCAGGGTCGCATCGAATCCCGCACGGCGGCCCGCTGCCGCTTCGTTCCGCTGCGCGGGAGCGAGGGATGGGCGTAGGTGTAGTGGTGGCGCAGGCGATCGTCTTCTGTCGCCTGCGTCGGCCGCATGGCAGACCACATACTGCGATGGTCTGCCCCACAGCCGCTCAGGGTTTTGCTGCGTTTTCCTTCTGCAGATACTGCTGCAGGGGCTGGAAGTAATCGAGCAGGGCGCGGGAGCTGAGGTCCTCTCCCGTTTTTTCGCGGATCACCTGACGCCAGTCCCGCGTGGCGCCCAGACTCAGGATTTCCGACAGCCACTTACCGACTTCCTTGTTTCCGTAGTAATTGCAGTTATGGGGGTCTTGCTTCAGAATCTTGCGGGCGATGTAGTCGTGTAACTGGTACTTGATCAAGGAGGCCAGCGCGTAATCGTAATACTGCGCGGGGTCGTCGATGATGTGGGTCTTGGTGCACGCGTCGCAGTATTCCTCGCCGCGGGGGGCGGGGGGCCGGATGGCCTGGTAGCGCTCCACCAGATCCCACCAGCGCCGGTTGAATTCGCCGGCAGGGAGCTTGCCTTCGTACAGGTCGTGCTCGAAGTGACTCATCACGCCGGCGGACCAGGGAAGAAAAACCACGGCACTGTCGAGAGCTTCGCTCAAGAGCCACTCGGTCCGGTCGATCTTGCGTTCCGCAGGAAGAATGCCGATCTGGCGAAGATAAGGCTCCTGGCGCGCGGCGATGCCGATGAGGTCTCCCACGGCTTCATGGAAGGCGCGGTTGGCGCTTTCGCGAAGGACCACCGGCACACGCGGATTGGCGTAAGCGAGGTAGTAGTAAATGTGGCCCAGCTCGTGGTGGCTGGTCT
The DNA here is from genome assembly GCA_963801345.1 of Bryobacteraceae bacterium. Classification (GTDB taxonomy): domain Bacteria; phylum Acidobacteriota; class Terriglobia; order Bryobacterales; family Bryobacteraceae; genus CAWDER01. The sequence continues at coordinate 11,421 of CAWDER010000004.1, read as the reverse complement.
CGAACCAGCGGAAGTTCGGGACGACATTCATCAGGCTGCGGACATCCTGGTCGCTATCGATGTGCCAGGCCGAGGCCTGCGCGTTCTTCTTCCGCGTGGCGCCCGGCGGTAGCGCGTACAAATCGGATTTCTCCCAGAAGCTGCGGGGCAGGGCGGGGAATCCCATCGAGGTGTAGAAGCGCTCCGCCTGCTCGACAATCCACTCGGGCGGCTTGGCTTTGAAAGGGTCGTCCAGGTTCGCGGTTTCGGCCAGCCCCGGCCACTCCTGCCCCCAGCGATTGGGCAGCCAGTGCGCGGGGATCTCCTCCGGCACCGGTTGCCGGTAGCGCTCGGCCAGGCGCCGGCGGGCGTAGAGGTGCAACTGCCGGTAGAGCGGTTCCGTATCCACCAGCATCTTGTCCATCAGTTGCATCATCTCGGGGACAGTCATGCCGTAGTCGGCGACTTGCAGATGGAAGAAGGAGGAGTAGCCCAACTCGGTGGCGACTCGATTTCGTAGATCGCGCACCTCGGCGAGGCCCTTCTTGAGTGGGGGGCCATCCTGTTTGGAGACTTCCCAAATCCGGCGGCGTTCCACCAGGTCCCTGGAGGCAAGCAGTTTCTGGTCGATTTCCTCCGGCGAGACCGGTTTGAGGCACTTCTCGCCGCGCTTGTCGAGGCAGAAAGTGAAGCTGTCGAGCGCCGCGTCGAGACGGGCCTCGGCTTCGATCCGGGCGCGCACTACATCGGGGATGGTTCCCGGGGATTCGGCCGCATTCAACAGGATCTTGTCTAACTGGCGGAACTCGAGATCGCTCAGCGAATCCTTGAGGCGGAGGAAGCGCCGGCTGTCTTCGATCACATAGCGGCTTCCGGTGAAGGCGGCCGCGGCCCGCTGTGCACCGATGCGCTGGCCGGTATGCTCATCGGTCACGTCGGTGGCCGCCTGCCACTCAGCTTGCGCCGCCACGGTCCCCACCCTCCGGGAGACCTCGTTGTACATTCTGAGGAATTCCTGAACCTCGGACTTTTGAACGGAGCCGCCGCCCGCGCAACCCGTCAGCAGGCAACCAGCCCCAACGAAGGCGGCCAGGATGGGACGTTTCACATGGCGATTGTAGCAGTGGGGCGCCCCATAGCGGGAGGGAAGCTGCTGCGCTAGAATACTCCCAATGTCAAAGAGGCTTGCCGGTCTGGTCAGGTCGATGGGGTTGTTGCTCGCTCTGGTGTTGCTGCCGGGCGTCCTTGCGGGGCAGAATGAGGGCCGGGATATTTTCCGGGCCACCTGCGTGGCGTGCCATGGGGTGGATGGCCGGGGAGCGCCCGAGGCGAGCCGCGGATTCGAAGCGCCGCCGACGTTCCCCGATTTCACCGCCTGCAGAGCCACCGCGCGCGAGCCGGACCGGTTCTGGAGCGCCATCATCCATAACGGCGGGCCGGCCCGGGGCTTCTCCGAGATCATGCCCGCATTCCGTGAGGCGCTCACCTCCGATCAGATCGCGCGGGTAATCGACTATGTTCGCGGGTTCTGCCGCGAACCAGCCTGGCCGCATGGCAACATGAACCTGCCGCGAGCCCTCGTCACCGAGAAGGCCTTTCCGGAAGACGAGATTGTGATGGACTTCGCGCTTGGCGCCGAGGGCGACGCAAGCTTCACCGACAAGGTCGTGTTTGAAAAGCGGCTCGGGAGCACGGGGGCAGACTTGACCTCAGTCTGCCGTTCCGCTGGCAGAAGCCCAGCCCGGGCAATTGGATGGGGGGCGTCGGAGATCTGGTCACGGGCTATAAACACGTGCTGCTGAGCAACCTGCGGACCGGGTCCATTCTCAGCCTTGCAGGGGAGGTTGTCTGGCCCACAGGAAACGCGGCGCGTGGGATGGGCAAGGGCGTGACCGTCTTCGAGAGCTTCGCCAGTTACGGCCAGGTCCTGCCGAAGGGCAGCTTCCTGCAATTCCAGGGCGGCGTGGAAGCTGCCGACGCACACCGACGATGCCAACCGGGCCGTGTTCTGGCGCGACGGTGGTGGGCAAGAGCTTCGCGCCGGATAAGGGACTCGGACGGATGTGGTCGCCCATGGTCGAGTTGCTGGCGGACCGCGAACTGGCGACGGGAGCAGCGCGTCAACTGGGACGTGGTGCCCCAGTTTCAGGTGACGCTCAACCGCCGCCAGCACATACGGGCGAACATTGGCGTCCGGATTCCGGTGAACGACTATGGCCCCAGGTCGACGCAGATCCTTTTCTATTTGCTTTGGGACACGTTCGACGGCGGGCTTCTCGACGGGTGGAAATGAGATGCTGAACAGACTGCTCCTGCTTGTGCCGGTGGCGGCGTGGACCTGGGTGGCGTGGAGCGCCGAGCCCGCCCGGAAGCCGCCGGTTCCGCAGTTTCAGACCTCCGACCGGTGCGTTGCCTGCCACAACGGTCTGGCGACATCCTCCGGGGAGGACATCTCGATCGGTTTCGCCTGGCGTCCCACGATGATGGCCAACGCCGCGCGGGACCCCTACTGGCAGGCGGGCGTGCGGCGCGAGACCATCGATCATCCGGAGTCGCGCGCGGCGATCGAGGACGAATGTTCCATCTGCCACATGCCGATGGCGCAGTTCGAGTCGAAGCAGAGCGGCCACGAGGGCGAGGTCTTCGCCCATCTCGGATTCAACCCGGACGCAGCGCGGCGACCGGCTGGCGGCGGACGGCGTCTCCTGCTCGCTGTGCCACCAGATCGGAAAGGAAAAGCTGGGGACGCGCGAGAGCTTCGTGGGAGGATTCGTAATCGATCCGGCGACTCCCCAAGGCGAGCGGCGTGAATACGGGCCGTTCCCGCCGGACGCCGGCCACGCCAGAATCATGCGGACTTCGACCGGCGGCTTTCAGCCAGGCGGAGTCGCCGCATATCCGCCAGAGCGAGGTTTGCGCGACCTGCCACACTCTGATCACGAAGGCGCTGGGACCCGGCGGGAAGGTCATCGGCGAACTGCCGGAACAGGTGCCGTACCAGGAGTGGCTCCACAGCGAGTATCGGGACAAGCGGAGCTGCCAGTCGTGCCACATGCCGGTGGTTGCGGAGGAAGTGCCCATCAGCCAGCGTGCTGGGAACGCCCCGGGCAGGAGTCTCCCGGCACGTGTTCGTCGGCGGCAATTTCTTCATGCAGAGGATCTTCAGCCGTTATCGGAGCGAACTGGGCGTGGCGGCGCTGCCTCAGGAACTAACGGCGGCGGCCGACAGGACCGTGGCGCACCTTGAAATCGGAGGCCGCCCGCGTGGCCCTCGACCGGGTGGAGGTGCGTGGCGGCCGGCTGGAAATGGAGGTCTCGGTCGAAAACCTTGGCGGGCACAAGCTGCCTACCGCCTATCCTTCGCGGCGCGTGTGGCTGCACGTGGCGGTGCGGGACCGGAACAATCGGATGGTCTTCGAGTCGGGTGCGCTGAGCGCGGCAGGTTCGATCGCCGGGAACGACAACGACGCCGATGCAGCCCGCTACGAGCCGCACTATGCGGAGATCACGAGCGGCGGCCAGGTGCAGATTTACGAAGCCATCCTGGGGGACCAGGCCGGCGCGCTGACCACCGGGCTGCTCACCGCGGTTGGGTATCTGAAGGACAACCGTCTAGTGCCGCGCGGCTTCGACAAGCGCACCGCGGACAAGGAAGTGGCGGTGGTCGGGGGCGCTCTGGAGGACAGCGACTTCAGCGGTGGCGGCGACCGGACGCGCTACTCGGTGGCGCTGGGGGATGCTCAGGGCCCGTTTCAGATCGAAGTGGAGCTTTGGTACCAGCCGGTCGGCTACCGTTGGGCCGAGAATCTCCGGCGCTACGATGCGGCGGAGCCCCGCCGCTGGAGCGCTTACTACGATGCGATGGCCCCCGCCTCGGCGGTGGTCCTGGCACGCACCACGGCCAGCAAATAACGAGTCAAGCAGCATGCCCATTATCCCTGGTGGCGCAGGCGATCGTTTTTCGTCGCCTGCGTCGGCTTGGCAGACCAAGATCAACCGTGGTTTGCCCCACCGGGCACCAGGGATACTTCCCGTCATCTCGGGCGCAGACCACCAAAATCGCGTGCAATCGCTCCACTATGACAGAGCCGCGCGCGCGGGGGAGCGGACTTTCGGCGAATTTTGCAACTGGAGTCTTATCCGACTGGCGTTGTCCTTTTTACAATCTCAGAACGCCTGCCCCCGCGCTTCCGGCCGGCCCCCATTTGCTTTGGCACGCCGATGATCCGCCTATAGGTAACGTCCGACCCGGCGGCAATAGCCTGCGTACTCTTCACCGAAGGCGTTGCGCAGGTGGTCCTCTTCGGCAAGGACAATCCGATGATGAACGGCGACAATGAACGCGCCGAGCAATAGCAGCACAGGATTCAAGGTGCGCAGGATCGAAGCGAGGAGCGTAGCGTACATGCCCAGGTACATGGGGTTCCTGCTGATACGGAACAAGCCTCCCACTCGGAGGCGGGTACTTTCCTGGGGACGCCCGATGCGAAAAGAGGCCCCAAGCTCAAACCGACCAACGAACAGTAATAGGAATCCTGAAGTCCAAACGCACAGAGCAGCCCACCTCAGTGATTCCGGCCCGCTGAAGAAGGAGACGTCTATGCCCCAGGTATCTATAACCATCGCGATCCACAGCACAACGATCAAGTACTTGCTGCCGTAGAACAGCGGGCTGCTGATGGGCGCGTCTCCGTCCATATCGATGTGCCTGCGCCGGAACCGCTGGCCACCGATAAACAGGGTGGCGAGGAAAGCCACAGGGAAGAACGTCACAACGAGGGGTTCGACTATCAGGAGAGTCTGCTGATTAAGGAACTGCATCGCTGCCTCCTTTACACCGGCACCGATTAGTCAAGCCACGCGTTGAGTGCCTCGGCAGGACCGATCTTGGTGGCCTGGTCAGGACCGATTGTACATCCAGCCGTCCCAGCCTGTACCGTCGCCACCAGCAAGGCGGCAACCTGCACCATCACCCAACAACGGCCGCTGGGCAGGGTCGCGTCCGCCGGCGCATGTAGAGGGGGCGCGATCATCAGGTGGGAGAGACCGGCGGCCTTGGACAACCCCACCCGTGAACCGGACGTGGGGGCATCTTCTCCGGCACGAAGTCTTTTCCGAACGCATCTGAAGATACACTTCCTCTTGCGTCGCAAGCACAGCACGCTGGCCGCCTGGTCAGATGGATCGGCCGAACGACACCAAGATCGATAGCAGGGTGCTTTGGTCCCCGAAGTAAGCCCGCCCCTCGACTCTCGCAAACAAGGCTCGGCCAATCTCGAACCTGCCTCCCCCGCCGATGAGGGCAACCCAGCTTGTGCTGTGGCCGAGAAGCGGCTGCGTCGCAAATTTCACGGATTCCATGCCCATGCCGACCTGGAAGAAGCCGCGTATTCGTCCTCGGCCCTGCAACACATAGCTGCCAGTAGCGTAGTGGCAGTTGTAGTCCCGGTTGAGGCCTTTGGAGTACAAGTAATCGCCCTGGAGACGGTGCCGGCTGGAAGCGGGCAGGCCCGCCGATAGGCCCAGCCCCCAGGTTCCCGCGCCGGGGTCGATGTCGCCGCTTTTTCCCCCAAGCTGAACCACGCCGGCCACATCAGCGGTCTGGCCGTGCAACGAAGGAACTCCGAAAACACCAAGGATGCAGCCGAGAGACAAGAGAGCTAACTTCAACGTACAGGTGAACCCCATATTCAGTTTCCTTACAGCTTCCCCTTCCAGCCTTCGATTTGGGTCCTTCTGGCTCCGACGATGCCTCCGACAACCTAAGCCTATAGAACTCGGGGGAGCCAGGCTCCATGGAAACGCAATTTGTTTGTCTGGGAATTGTAATTCCGCGGCGCGATCTCAGGTGGGTGAGGCAGGCGGCCTCGGACAAGGCCACCGGCGAAACGGCTGTGGGGACCGGCGGCACTGCCGGGAACCTCGGTATCGCGGCCCTGCTATTCTGGTCCCATCATGGAACAGATCCGCGTGGTCTACGAAGAAATCAAGGTCCTCGGCAAGGAACTGGTGGACAAGGTGGCCCAACTGATCCACGCCGGCAATGTGCGCCGGATCATCGTCAAGGACGACAAAGGGAACACCTTCATGGAGGTCCCCTTGACGCTGGCGACGGTGGGCGCCATCGCGGCCCCGGTGCTGGCGGGGTTGGGAGCCATCGCCGCGATGATGGCCAACTTCACCCTCGGCGTGGAGAGGGTGAAGGAGGATACGGCCGAGGCCGGCCCCAAAGACGCACCATCCGGCGACGCCTGAGTTCCGCGGCATGGCCAGGGAGCAGTTGGGCAGCCGGCGCCGAACTCAGGAAGCCCTCTGCGCGAACATCCTGCGCCGCCGTCCGCGGCCGTTCGGGAGATCGAGGACCTTTTCATCGAGACTATTGACTATGGCTTGCCGGGGACTCTCCTATTGGCCCACTTCTTCCAGAGTGCGGGGTCGGCGAGAGCTTTGATGAAGACACCGCCTACCACGCTGCGCGCCTGGAATCCCCGCTGTTTGCCATCGATGGTCCAGTACCAATCGGTCATCGGCACCCGGCTCGCAGACTCGTTCAGGAAATTGAACACCGGATCGACTAACGCGTCAAAGTCAGCCTGCTGCTCCGCCAGTGTGGCGGTCCACAGAATCCAATCCAACTTGGTATAAGTCTCGCGATTGTCGAGCGGCAGGCCGTACTTATTCTGTTTCGTCTTGTAGTACGCGATTTCCTTGCGGGCCACTTCCGGTGGAAACAGGTTCAGGCCCAGAATGCGATCCCACACCAGATTGTATTTCTGGCTCCAGGTGCCCGGTTTGTCGAACGCCAGGCGGTAGTGATCGCCGTCGGCGGCCATCTCGACCCATTTCTTCGCGTAATCGCGCGAGAGGGTCTGATAGCGCGCGGCGGCGTCCTGCATGCCCAACGTGGAAGCCAGTCGGCCGTAAGCCGCCAGTGCCACGATTGCCTTGAGCGACAGATTCGTGTTGCGAGCCAGGTGGCCGGCGAAGTCGTCCGTGCAGAGCTGGTTCTCGGGGTCCATCCCCTTGTCGCGGAGATACTCCGCCCAGCGGGTCAACAGCGGCCAATGCCGCCTGGCGAACTCGGCGTTACCTTCTGCCTGCGCCACGGCCGCCGTGAGGATAATCATGTTGCCGCTTTCCTCGACCGGCATCTGGTTCTCTTCGGTTCGCTCTCCACCGCCATACACCTGGCCGTTCGCCAGCGGATACTGGCCGATGTCGTGCGGCGCAAAGGGGAATCGCCAACGCGGGAGCGCGGCGTACTGAAAGATGAACGTCAGCAGGCCTTTGGCCAGGGTGGGGTTGAGGAGGAGAAACTGGGGCGCGGACGGATAGGTTACGTCCACGGTTCCGATGCAGCCGTTGGAGAAGTTCTCCTTGGAGAAGAACAGGGGTGTGCCGTCGATGTCGGCTACAAGTTTGTGCGCGGCGAAGGCTTGGCGGTAAGCCAGGATGGCGATCTGGGCGTAGCGGGGGCCACCGGCGCGCACCAGGTCGGCGGTCAATTCCTCGTCGAAGCGGCGGCAGCGTTCCGCCAGCGTGGCATATTCGGAAGCCGCGGTGGGCAGAAGGTCCACTGCGGTGGCGCCGTTACGCCGCCACCAGGCGCGCAGGTTGCGTTGCAGGTACTGAATCGAAAACTGGTCGTCGTAGGCGAGCATCACCTGCCGTGTCGCGGGCGACGGAGCCCACAGAGCCGAGATCGAACTTCGCCGCCAGCACCAGGACGTTGCGGCTGGATTGCGCCGGAGGGTCGAGGTCGTCGGACTCGGGCCATGCGCCGGTGGCCGCGTAAGCTTCACGGACGCGTGGATTGGTGATCAGGGTCGCCGCGCCCTCCGACGAGGATGCGGCCAGGTAGAGATGTCCCCAATCGATGCGCAGGTTGTCACCGGACTTGGACAACACGGACTGCTCCGCCGAGCCCGCGCGCAACACCTCCAGCTTAGGCATTCTCACGCGGGAACAGACCACGCGCTGCTCCGGTACATTCACCGAGAGGACGGTGGAAGCGTCGAAGTACAGGCCGGTCTGGTGCGGGCGCCCGTCGGTAGATCTCACGCCGAAGTTGATATAGGTCAGCGGCCGCGACAGGACGTCCAAGTCCTCCGGCAATGCGGGTGTGAGAAAAGTCAGTGTGAGTTCGACACCGGCCTGCTCGAACTTGTAGATGGTGCGGGTTGGGGTGACATCGCGGGAAGTCTGCTTCATGGGTGCGGGCAGCCTGCCGCCAGAGCCCATGAAACGATAGGCGGCGTTGTCGATCCGGAGTATGCCGGTCAGGGGTTCATCCGTTCCAGTCCAATGACGAGTCGGGCTTTCGGTGAGCGCATCACTCATGGACCAGACGCTGAAGTACGGATCGTGAGTGACCAACGGCACCGCGGGCGGGCGCAAGGGGGGTAAGGATTGCGCCCCCAGGATCCCGGCAATCGCCACAGCAAATGCACAACGTTTCACGCTTATCATGGTTCATCCTCGAGGTTGTCCCGTATGAGAAGTCGCACTGCCAGTTATTGAATCTGCTCCCCTGAAGGTCTGGGTATGGGCTTTCCCAGCGGAACAGGGCTGCCTAAAACTGGATTGCCGTCTGGTCCCCAGGTGAAGGGCTGCGCACGTGGGGAGCGGCTGCCGCCACATCCCTGTCCCGGCCCGGGATTAGCGTGGTACAAGATCCAGTCCTGCTTCCCGTCCGGCGACTGAAAGAAGCTGTTGTGTCCCGGTCCGAAAGCTCGTGCCTCGGACGAGGTCGAGAAAACCGGCTCCGGAGACTTCTTCCAGGAGGAGGGTCTCATCAAATCGCTGCTGCTGGACGCCGTGAGCAAGCCCAGACCATAAAAATCCGTCCAGCAGCCGCTGGCCGAATATGTGATGAAGATCTTGTCGCCGCGTTTCAGGACGGCTGGCCCTTCGTTGACGTCCACGTGCGGCGGGTCCGCGGCGGCATCTTTGCCAGGCTTCAGATCCCCCACCTTCTCCCATGGATACTCCGGCGTCGAAATCATCACCCGCTTGCCCGCTACCGTCCATGGATTCTTCATCCGCGCGATGTAGATGCTCTGCGTTCCGTTCACATCCCCTCCCCATCCGGACCACGCCATGTACAGTCTGCCTCGATGCTCGAAAACAGTTCCGTCGATAGCCCACTTGTCCGTTGGGTCGGATACCTTTCCTTTCATGACCCACTCTCCCTGAAGGGGATCCGCGGAGGAGTTTTCCACCACCCAAAGGCGGTGAGTCGGGTTAGTTCCGGCATCGGCGGCAAAGTAGATATACCACTTGCCATTGATGAAATGGAGTTCAGGCGCCCAGATCTGACGCGAATAGGGGCCGCTGGCGGGTGGCCTCCACACGACCTTCCTTTCTGCGGTCCGTAGGTCGGGGATGCCGCGCGTCTTCGAGATCGCCAGGCCGCCGCCACCGGTACTGATGAAGTAATAGAATCCGTCCCGAAAGGCCACCCAGGGGTCCGCCCCGGACTCCAAGAGTGGGTTCGTGAAGGTCCGCGCATCCAAGCGCAAGCACAGAAGAGCCAAAGCGACAACACAGGCCACGAGATAGATCCTGTTGAATGGCTTAGGCAAGGAACTCTCCTTTGTGTTGGACACACGACAGTTCAGTACTCACGGTTACACGAACAGAGTGAAAGCGTTCACAACCGAAATGCCGCGAGGCCTTGAGGTGCTTGCAGGGGCCGACGCTTTGCAGATGCCTGGTGACAGCGTGTCCGCCCGTGAAGATCTTCGGGGCTGTGGGCATTGACCGTCAACTTTATCATGGATTCGGTCGTGGAAACGGTGAGCGTACGAGGCGTCCAAGGTCCGCCCGCGACGATTGGCCACCGGTGCCTGGAGCCTCACCTTCAGCCCGAAGGGCGTTAGGAGGTTGCGGCTCTGCTGCTCAAGCCGTGGGGTGGGTAGTTGGGCCGAGGCGGCCCCCGCCAGGGGGCGTAAGTGAGTCGCGCGTTTGCTCACGGCTATTTCACGGTGGAGAGACACTGGCAAAACCTTTCGTCACTTCCTGGTCCGCTTGAGGCAGGTTGATCTTCACGAATCCGAAAGCCCGCCCCGCATCCGTTTTGGCGGCGCCCACGCGCATCAGCAACTGATTCCGTGGCGGACAACTCCGCCGCATGGCGCGCAACTTCCGCAGCAGCCGCACCAGTTTCTTCCGCCGCATCGCCATCTCTTTGGCCTGCCGCCCTTCACTTTTGGCCAGCACGTATAACTCGCCATTGCGGGCAAACAGTTTTACCTGCACCGACTCGCGAACCCGATGCCACGGCAGTTCCAGCCACTGCTTCTCATACTCCCGGATCTTCGACCGCGACGTGCCCACCAGGTAAAACGTCTCTTGCCGCGACGTTCGCATTTCCTGCAGGAGAGCCTCGGTCGGGATTCCCCGGTCCATCAGCCACACCCGCCGCGCTTTGCCGTACAGGCTTTCGATGCGGTCCAGAAAGCCGCGCAACGTCGTCTTCTCCGATGTGTTGCCGGCCATCACTTCGTATGCCAGCGGAAGTCCCGCCGGCGTCACGATCAGCGCGATCACTACCTGCTTGCAGTCCGGTCGCTTGTCGCGGCTGTAGCCGTATCGGGCTTTGGGATTCTGTTCGGCTTCCCCTTCCACGTACGTGCTGGTCAGGTCGTACAGCAACAGATCGAATTCCGCATCGAACAGATCTTTCCAGCGTTGCTGCAAATGCACGAACAACTCCTGCTTATGTTCCAGCACCCGATCCAGACACCGGTACAGGCGGTCTTTTTCCGCTACCGCAAAATCCTGCCCCAGCAATACATCCATGGCGCTGTGATCGAACCACTGCCGGTGTAGCCGAAACTCGCTACCCGGATCGATCAGCCGATTCACCACCAACAGTTCCAGCACCTGATGCCAGGCTACGCTTTCCCGCCCCAGCGGCAGCTTCCCCGACCAGAACCGATCCAGTTGCAACTGCCGCCACAGTTCGCATCCCAGCCAGCAGTTGCCATACGGCCGCGCCCGCTCCAGTTTCATCTCGCTGAGCTTCACCTGCACGCTGTCGATCGCGTCGGCGGGAACCGGCCGGTCCTCCGGAAACAGACTCAGCGGCGTATATCGCTGTTGTCCCTCATCAAACACCTCCAGCGTCCTGCGCCATGCCGCTTGTTGGCTGTCGTTGATTTCACCCAGGTACAACACTTGCCGCTGCGCTACTTTCCCCGATTGCAGACGCCGACTTTCCACCACCGTGTAGTAGCGGTGTTCTTTCCCGTCCTTGATCCGAGTGTTGCTGCGCAGAAACATTCTCCATTGCAGAATGCCAGAATTCCGCCCGGCTGCAGAGAGGGTAGGTCTCCACTACAAGCGCTTGCGAAAATGTTTCACTCACAGCGAAGGGCTTACCTCGGCGATCCGCCCGGATTTAGCGCGAAACTCGGCCCAACTGCGAAGGTTGGGCTA
>CAWDER010000003.1:0-9260 GCA_963801345.1 Bryobacteraceae bacterium | reverse complement strand
GAGCAAGCCGAGCAGAAACGCAAGGTTCAGAGACAGAAAGGAGCGCACGCCGACGCCGGGTGCTGCACGTTTCGGCAGAAGTTGCGGGGCTTACGCAACTTCACACTCACCGCGAAAATGCACAACGGCTCCCTGCGCCGGAGCGTGCCTTCAAGGAGCCGTTGGGTCGGAACGGAAACGTGGGCTCAGTTGGCCACGACCGGTTTGCCGTTTTCATCCAGGTGGGGATAGGGGCCGCCGGTCCGGAACTCGTCGACAATGTACTTGTCGTACATCGGCGTCGGCTCGAAGTAGCCCGGAATGCGCAGGTGCTGCTTGCAGACTTCCTCGTTCAGCTCGACACCGATGCCAGGCGTATTCGGCACGGGGATGTAACCGTTCTGGATGATCGGCTTGGCGACGCCGGTTACCAGGTCGGACCACCACGGGATATCCGCGGCGTGGTTTTCCATCACGATGAAATCCTTGATTGTGGAGATCATATGTACTGCCGCCATGCAGCCGACCGGTGAACCGGCGAAATGGATGGCGGTCGGGATGCCGAACATGGAGGCGTAATCGGCGATTCGCTTGGTCTCGCGAATGGCGCCCGAGGTGAGGGGGTCGGGATGGATGATGTCCACGGCGCGGTTCTCGATGAACGGGCGGAAGCCTTCTTCCAGGCCGAACAGGCTCTCGCCGGTGTTCACCGGCGTGATGGTGGCCTCTTTGATTTCCTGATAGGCCCGCCAGTTGCGCGGCGCGTCCCCGGTGCCGAGCGCCCCGACCTGTAGCAGGTCCTCCGCCCAGGCGAGGTCGTAGGGCTCGAAGGCGCGGCAGTGGCGGATCGAGTCGTTGACATCGAGCTGGCCGAAATGGTCCGCCCCCAGGGGTGCGTCCCAGCCAATGCCGTCCTTGACGGCGGCGATGTACTCGCAATAGAGCTTCAGTCCCTTTTCGGTGGCGACGCCCCGGCTGTTGAGCGCTCCGGGGATATTCCGGACCAGCCCTGGCCCGATGTCCATCTTGAAGAACGTAAACCCGGCTTTCTTCCGGCGGACCAGCCGCTCGGCGAAGATCTTGGGATCGTTGGTCTGGGGAGTGTCGGAGTAAACTCGGACGCGGTTGCGGTACTGCGAGCCGATCAGGCGCCAGGCTGGCACGCCATATACTTTTCCGGCGATGTCGTGGAGCGCGATGTCGAGCGCGCTGTAGCCGCCGCCGAATCGGCGCTGGCTGGTGAAATTGCGGACGCGATCCAGGATCGGCTCAATCTCCAGCGGGTTGCGGCCCAGGATGTGCGCTTTCAGGATCAGCGCCATGCCCTCGTTGCCGGCGTCGCGCACTTCACCCAGGCCGTAGACGCCTTGGTTGGTATCAATGCGAATGATCGGGTAATCGTAGTTGGAGGCGATCCGAATGGCCCGCATGTCGGTGATCTTCAACGCGCTGGGCGCCGAGTTCCGATTCACGCCGCCAGCCTGGATGGGTTGGCCATCGGCGGGACGCTCCACGAACTTGAAGGCCGAGCCCAAAGCCGCGGCCCCCATGGCTCTCTCGAGAAGTCTACGTCTGCTTAAGTCTGATTTCGGCATAATGATGTCGCTTTCCTCTTCAATCCGGGATTTCCATTTTAGGTTCCCATCGGCTGTCAGTATACTCCGAGTATTCCGAATACTCCAAATCCATGCCGGGAAGACCTTCGACTCCGCGTTGACCCCGCTGAGCCCTTGGCAGGGCGGCGGGGCGCCTCCGGCGCAGAAGCCCTGCTCCATACGAGCGGCAACACGGTCAATCGCGTGTTACCGGAGAGCCCTTGGCAGGGCGGCGTGGCGCCTCCGGCGCAGAAGCCCTGCTCCATACGAGCGGCAACACGGTCAATCGCGGATTACCGGAGAGGGCGGAAGTGCATACTCTCACTGGTCCTGGTCGCGCGACGGCGCTTCGACCCAGGCCGAAGTAAGTACTCCCCGGCGTCCTTGCAAGCTGCTGTCCGAATTACCGGTTCACATACCCCCTGAAATCAATGCCGCCCCTTTGCCCCGCACTTCCACCGCTGCGGGTTTTCGGACTATCGGGTGTTGACCGGCTGCCCGTTTTCATCCAGGTGCGGGTAGGGGCCGCCGGTGCGGTACTCGTCGACAATGTACTTGTCGTACATCGGCGTCGGCTCGAAGTAGCCCGGAATCCGCAGGTGCTGCTTGCAGACTTCCTCGTTCAGCTCGACACCGATGCCAGGCGTATTCGGCACGGGGATGTAACCGTTCTGGATGATCGGCTTGGCGACGCCGGTTACCAAGTCGGACCACCACGGGATATCCGCGGCGTGGTTTTCCATCACAATGAAATCCTTGATCGTGGAGATCATATGCACCGCCGCCATGCAGCCGACCGGTGAACCGGCGAAATGGATGGCGGTCGGGATGCCGAACATCGATGCGTAGTCGGCGATTCGCTTGGTTTCGCGGATGGCGCCCGAGGTGAGAGGGTCGGGGTGGATGATGTCCACGGCGCGGTTCTCGATGAACGGGCGGAAGCCCTCTTCCAGGCCGAACAGGCTCTCTCCAGTGTTCACCGGCGTGATGGTGGCCTCCTTGATCTCTCTGTAGGCCTGCCAATTCTTGGGGGAGGCACCCCCGCCCAGTGAGCCTTCCTGTAGCAGATCCTCGGCCCAGGCCAGTTCGTAAGGCTCGAAGGCGCGAGCGTGGCGGATCGAGTCGTTCAAATCAAGCGGGCCGAAGTGGTCCGCCCCCAGCGGTGCGTCCCAGCCGATGCCGTCCTTGACGGCGGCGATGTACTCGCAGTATAGCTTCAGTCCCTTCTCGGTGGCGACGCCGCGGCTGTTGAGCGCTCCGGGGATATTCTGGACCAGACCCGGCCCGATGTCCATCTTGAAGAACGTGAACCCGGCCTGCTTCCGGCGGACCAGCCGCGCAGCGAAAATCTTGGGATCGTTGGTCTGAGGAGTGTCGGAGTAGACCCGGACGCGGTTGCGGTACTGCGAGCCGATCAGACGCCAGGCGGGCACGCCATATACCTTTCCGGCGATGTCGTGGAGCGCGATGTCGAGCGCGCTATAGCCGCCGCCGAAGCGGCGCTGGCTGGTGAAATTGCGGACACGGTCTAAGATTGGCTCGATCTCCAGCGGGTTACGACCCAGGATGTGCGCTTTCAAGAGTAGCGCCATGCCCTCGTTGCCGGCGTCGCGCACCTCACCCAGGCCGTAGACGCCTTGGTTGGTATCAATGCGAATGATCGGGTAATCGTAGTTGGAGGCGATCCGAATGGCCCGCATGTCGGTGATCTTCAACGCGCTGGGCGCCGAGTTCCGATTCACGCCGCCGGCCTGGACAGGTTGGCCGCTGGCGGGGCGGTCCACAAACTTGAAGGCTGAGCCCAGAGCGGCGGCCCCCATGGCTCTTTCAAGCAATCTGCGGCGGCTTAAATCGTGTTTCCATTTCATAGAAGCGTTCTCCCGTGCCTAGCATTGTATCGCCATTCGGGCTGCGTTTCACTTTGTGGAAACTCCGGGGAGGTTTTGCCGTCCAATGCATTAGGAGGATGGGCTATGACCAACGCGGTGGCACGATTGCAGCTCTGCGAAGCGATCCTGTCCCTCATCGAGAGGAAGCGCGCAGAGTCCGGAGATGAACGCCTGGGAGCGAGCATCGAGCGTTTCGTCCTCGATGCCCAGTTCCAGGAGCTCGAACGCGACATTCTGGGCAACCCAGGCGCATTTGAACCCTGGCTGGTGCGACGCCGCCGCGGCGAAGCATAGCTCAAACTCCAGGTGCCGCTCAGGCTTCCCAACCCATGGCGAGGCCGATCAACGTCCGTACGGGCAGGCCGCTGGGGCCTTTGGCCAGGAAGGGTTTGGCTTCTTCCAGCCAGGCGGTTCCGGCGATGTCGAGGTGTACCCAGGGCGTCGATTCGACGAACTCCTTGAGGAACAGGGCGGCGGTGATGGCCCCGCCCCAGCGGGTGCCGATGTTCGGCATGTCGGCGAAGGCGCTCTTCAGCACCTCTTTGTACTCGTCGTCGAGCGGCAGATGCCACATCTTCTCGCCGGCCGTCTTGGCGGCTGCCAGCACCTTCCCCAGCAGCGCGTCGTCGTTCGCAAACACGCCTGCGTTGACGTACCCCAATGCCACCACGACGGCGCCGGTGAGTGTGGCGGCATCAATCAGGTGGGTGCAGCCCAGGCGCTTGGCGTAGGTGATGGCGTCGGCCAGGATGAGGCGGCCTTCGGCGTCGGTATTCAGGACCTCAACGGTCTTGCCGGAAAGCGTGGTCACGATGTCGCCAGGGCGCTGGGCGCGGCCGCCGGGCATGTTTTCGACTGCCGGAATCAGTGCGGTGACCGGGATGCCGGGTTTTAGTTGCGCGATCGCCCGCATGGCGCCGAGCACGGCCGCGCCGCCCGCCATATCGTACTTCATCTTGTCCATGTTCTCGGAGGGTTTGATGGAGATGCCGCCGGAATCGAAGGTGACTCCCTTGCCGATCAGCCCCAGATGAGCGCCGCCCGCCACCGGCTGCGCTGGCCGGTAACGGACAATGATCAGCGCCGGCGGCTCGCTCGAACCCGCCGCCACGCCGAGCAAGGCGCCCATGCCGAGCTGGCTCATCCGCTCGCGATCCAGGACCTCGCACTCCAGGCCCTGCTCCGCCGCCATCCGTGCGGCGTGTCCGGCAAGCAGGGTAGGGGACAGCCGGTTGCCGGGCTCGTACACCAACTCCCGGGTGAAATTCTGCGATTCGGCCACGATGCGGCCTCGCGCCAGTGCCTGCTCATGCTCGGGAAGGGCTTCCGCGAGCACCACCGAGAAGCTGTCCACGGTCTTGCGCTCGTCCTGGTTCTCCGTCTTGTAGCGGTCTGTCTCGAAGTCGCCGAGCAGGGCGCCTTCGACGGCGGCGGCGACGTGCTCCGGCGAAGCGAAACCGGGGTCCAGCGCGAACGCAATCGTGCGGCAGCCTTTGGGCTTGAGGACCCGCACGGCCGCACCTGCCAGCTTGCGCAGTTCGGCTGAGCCGAAAGCGGAGAGCTTGCCGCCGCCGATCGCCAGCAGTTTCCCGCACTTCAGGCCGCTCGGCCGGTAGAGGAGAGCGGTGTCCAGAACCTTCCCTTTGAACTCACCTGATGCGTAGAGGTCCGCGATCCATCCACCGGCGACGGCGGGCGCACGGACAGGCTCGCCGTTCTCTTTCTCGAAGGCCACCACCACGAGGGCGTCCGCTTCGATCTGTTCCAAAGGCTGCTGGGAGAGTTGGGTCTGCATGAGTAGAATCCTCAGTTGTGCGAAGACCGCTTGCTGACGCGCGCGGCTCTGTTCTGCATCATTTGCTCCGGCGGCGCATCTCGGCGCGGGCCTCGGCCTCCTGCGTGCGGGTGCGCTCGGCTTCGCGCTTGTCGTGAAGTTTCTTGCCGCGGCCGAGGGCCAGCTCGCACTTGATGCGCCCGTTCTTCAGGTACACCTTGGTGGCGACCAGGGTCAGGCCCTTCTCGCGGGTCTTGCCGAGCAGTTTGTCGATTTCCCGGCGGTGAAGAAGCAACTTGCGGCGGCGCACGGGGTCGTGATTCTCGCGGTTGCCGTGCGAGTAGGGGCTGAAGTGGGCGTTGACGAGCCAGGCCTCATGGTTCAAGACCTCCCCATAGCTATCCTTCAATTGGATGTTTCCATCCCGGGCGGCCTTGACTTCGGTGCCGGTGAGGACCAGACCCGCCTCAAACCGTTCCATGAGGTGGTAGTTGTGGGACGCTTTCCGGTTGTCGGACAGGATCTTGAGCTTGGTTTCCACGGGTGGCAAGTTTTGCTCTGCACGCGGCCAAGCCGAACTGCGTCAACCACTTATGTGAGCGGTCCAGGCAAGCGTGGCAGCTCTATCTTAACACAGGCCTTGGGAAACCAATAAGATGCGTGAATCCAAGCGTTTAGCCGCAATCCTGGCGACAGTGGGGCTGCTGGGCTGGGCCACCGTGGCGCTCGATGCCCGGACGAAAAAAGGGGACCAGTTGTACGCCCAGGGCCACTTGGCCGAAGCGCAGAAGGACTTCGACGGGGCCCTAAAGCTGTACGAGGATGCGCTGGCGCAGGACCCGGCCGAGGTCCTGTACCAGATGGCGTCCAGGAGGGTGCGGTTCCAGTCGGCGCAGACACACGTGGATAAGGCGGCGCAGTTGCGCGGCGAGGGCAAGTTGCAGGAAGCTTTGGCGGAATACAAGACAGCCTACGGCATCGACCCTTCCTCGCCGATCGCCCAGCAGGAATTGGTGCGCACCCTGGAGATGATCGAATTCGACAGGAAGCGAACCACGCCGGTCCCGCCCGAGGAGCGCGGCTTCACCCCCGGCGAACGGGCACGGCGTGATACGGATGCGAGGCTGGAGTCGGTGATGTCCGTACCCATCCTCAAGACCATCTCGCCAGATCCGCTCTTCTTCCAGGCCAATAATCGGACCCCCAGAGAAATCATCGAAACCGTCTGCAAACAAGCCGGCATCAACGTCATCTTCGATTCGGACCCGGCCATCACCTCGACGTTTCCGAAGGTGCCCATGAGCGTCCAATTCAACAACGCGTCGCTCGAGGAGATTCTGAACTACGTCGCCATGCAGGCGAGGCTCTATTGGAAGCCCATCTCCACCAACGCGGTGTTCGTGACCGTGGACACTCAGCAGAAGCGGCGCGACATGGAGGAACAGGTCACCAAGGTCTTCTACATCAACAACGCGAGTGAAGCGGCGGATTTGCAGGAACTCCAGCGAACCGTCACGCAAATCACGGGGGCGACCCGGGTTGCTCCCGCCCCGTCCCAAGGCGCGCTGATCGTCAGGGGCTTCGCCGATCAGGTTGCGCTGGCCGAGATGCTGATCCGGAATCTGGATAGGGCGAAGCCGGAGGTGGTGGTGGACGTGATTTTGATGGAGGCTAACCGGAGCCGGTCGCGCGCGCTCTCCGCTGCACTGGGTTCTGGCAGCGGCATCAATATCCCCATCGGGTACTCGCCGCGCAACGCGGTGACGGGGGGTGGGACCAGATTGAACGAGATTGGCCGAACCAGCACCGCCGACTTCCAAGTCACGCTTCCCGGCGCGCTTCTGGAGGCGTTCATGAAGGACAACGGCGTCCGGATTTTGCAGTCGCCGCAAGTCCGCGCCGTGAGCGGAAAGAAAGCCTCGCTCAAAGTCGGAGACAAAGTACCTTACTCTTCGGGCGGCTTCCAGCCGACCTTCGGCCAGGCGGGCGGCACGGGAGCGAATTCGCTCTACAACTCGTTCCAGTTTCTGGACACCGGCGTGACCGTGGACATCACCCCCACGGTGCAAGGGACGGATGAGGTTAGTCTGCACGTGGAGCTGACGGTCTCCAACGTGAAGGAGCGCATCGACATCGGCGGCATCTCGCAGCCCGTGGTCGTCAATCGAAACATCATCAACGACATTCGCCTTCGCGAGGGAGAGGTCAACCTTCTCGGCGGTTTGGTGCAGACACAGGAAACCAAGAGCCTTTCGGGGGTGCCAGGGCTGTCCAGTATTCCAGTCCTCAAGTATCTGTTCTCGAGCAATAGCACTGAGACGAGCGAGAACGAGCTCCTGGTCGCCATCATTCCACGACATTGTTCGAGCGCCGGATCTGGACGATCTGAACTTCAAGGGCATCGCGGTGGGAGGCGGAGATACGGTCAGGCTGACGTACGCGCCTACGCGGGCGGCGGGGACTCCGGCGGTTGCGCCCGGTGCGGTTGCGCCCGCCGCGACGGCTCCGGCGATCATCACATCTCCGGCCGCCGCGCCGGCCGGTCCGCCGGTTCCGGGAATCACGACCTCTCCGGCGGCAGCGCCGGCAAACCCGCCGGGTCCGGCCGCACCCGCCCGTGTGGTGTTCACTCCGGGGGGAGTGGAAGCGGCTGCTGGCGGCACCGTGACGGTTAGTCTCGCAGTCGAAAACGTCACCGACCTGTACTCCGCGCCGCTGCGATTCAAGTTCGACCCGAACGTCTTGCGCCTGGACGAGGTGACCCGCGGCGGCTTCCTGACGGCCGACGGCCGGGATGTCCTGTTCACGCGCAACATCCAGAACAACACCGGCGACGTTACGATCAATCTGCGCCGGAACACCGGTGTGGGCGGGCTGAGCGGGTCGGGGACGCTGGTGACGCTGACCTTCCAGGTCATCGGCAAGGGCGTGACGACGGTGACGGCGCCCGGGCTCGCCTTCCTGGATTCGAGGGGGCAGGGCATCCTCTCCGCGTCGCCGCAGTTGAATGTGACAATTAAGTAGAGGGGGCGGGTTTGTTGCGACGCAGGCGCCAACGCGGGATGACTCTGGTGGAGTTGATCGTGTCCTTCACGATCCTGGCGTTGCTGACCACCATGGCGCTGCCTCTGGCTCGCTACAAGGTGCGGCGCGACCGGGAGCGCGAGTTGCGCTACGCGGTGCGGGAGATGCGCACGGCCATTGACAAGTACAAGGACATGGCCGACCTGAATCAACTTGGGCCCGCAGGGCGTGGACACGGACAATTACCCGCCGACACTGGATGTGCTGGTGGAGGGCGTGACGAAGAGCGGCACCGTGGACACCAAGATCCGGTTCCTGCGACGGATTCCCAAGGACCCCATGACGGGCACCTTCGATTGGGGGATGCGGAGCACGCGCGACGAGAGCAAGTCCAGCAGTTGGGGCGGGCAAAACGTTTTCGACGTATTTACGAAGAGCACGGAGAAGGCAGGGGATGGCACGCCGTATTCGGAATGGTGATTTGCGCGGCCGGACGCGCGGCTTCACGCTCGTCGAGTTGATGATTGTCATGACCATCGTGACGGTCATCATGGCGATGGCCGTGCCGATGTACCAGAAGGCCATCGTGCGCGCCAAGGAGAGCGTCCTGAAGAACAACCTGTTCACGCTGCGGACGCTGATCGACGAGTACACCTTCGATAAAGCCAAGGCTCCGCAGACGCTCGACGACCTGGTGCGGGAGGGCTACCTGCGGCAGGTGCCGGTGGATCCGATGACGGGGTCGAATCAAAGCTGGCGGATCATCATGGAGGACGCCATGGCGAGCGTGAACCAGATGGAGCCCGGGATCTTCGACGTGCGCAGCGGATCCGACCAGGGCAGCCTGGAAGGCACCCCCTACGCGGACTGGTGAGATTCGCGAGGGGGATGCTAGACTAGGCAAAGCAGCGCCAGTCTGCCCCATTCCCCGGTCGTCTAATGGTAGGACAGCGGCCTTTGGAGCCGTGAATCGTGGTTCGAATCCATGCCGGGGAGCCA
>CAWDER010000002.1:0-327280 GCA_963801345.1 Bryobacteraceae bacterium | reverse complement strand
GTTGACAAATCCCGCCACGTCCGTCCCGGGAGCCCGAGCCCCGGCTTGAACCACATGCGTGTACTTAGACCAGGGAATAGTCGACGCGGACCCGCCTTCCAAAAAGTACCCAGTCCGCCACTGAGAAAGAGCAGGAACCGTAAAAGCAAGCAAACAAAAGAGTACACGGCGCATAGTTAACTTCTCGATCGATCGCAGCCAATCTTGAATCAATGTTCAAGCAAAACCCCCCACCCGCAAGATCCGCAAAGGTCACCTCCGTAACGTTCACCAAAGTTAACCCAAGCATTTCTCCGCCATTGTGTCTTTGTGCCTTAGTGGTGAACTTCCTTGAACGGGTGCAGGCGGGCGATGAGTTCAGCAGCGGCGGTCGGAGGCCCTGGATGGCCGTCTCAGGTCTACTTTAGAGTCACAGAGATAGCAGAGAAGTTATGTGTTTTCAATGCCTTCTCCGTGAACTCAGTGCCTCTGTGGGAGACACGGAGGACACAGAGAACCAATTTCAAAGGGACTGCCATTCGTGCTTGGAAACACCGGCTTGGTGGAGAAGGCGGGCCAGCAGCCCGGTGCCTATATCCGAGGCGTGCGGGTTAGGAATCGTCAAGCGCAACCCGGATGCCGTCAATCCCGGGAATGGGATGGCCTAGCCGCAGCCCTAGTGCCAGCCAGTCTTCCAACACATCCTGTAACTCGTCGCGGCAAGCTTCCAGCGTCTCACCGCTGGCCCATACACCCTGGCATTCGGGGATCGAGCCGTAGAATGGCTTGGAATCGTCGATCATTTCGTAGTGCGCCCGACGCATCGCGGCTTGGATATAGGCCGTCAGCATGCCTTGATCATAGCTCCACGGATTCACCACAGAGACACAGAGATCTTCAATGCGTTCTTCTGTGTCCTCTGTGCCTCCGTGGTGAACTCCTCAACACCCGCTCCGCCGCCTCGAAGTGCTCATTCCGCCACCACCCGCCATCCCCCATCGGCGGGTTCGGATGCGCCTTCTTAGCCGCCCAGCACGCCAGCGCCACCGCGAAAACCAGGTCGTCGTGCGTCCCCTCCCGCCACGCCCCGTATTGCTCGTGCCCCGCCGGCGTCACCTTCACCCGCATCTCCTGCATTTCCGTCACCAGCGCGGCGGCGTGCTCCATCCCCGCCGCGATCCGCAGCGCCCCGCACTGCAAGAGCACCTGTAACTGTACGATCAGGTCGCGCTTTGGAACCCCGTAGTAACCCCCGCACCTGGGTCTCCCGCTCGCCGCTCGTGATAGTCGCCGGCAGCAGCACGCAATTCGGCCGCGCCCTCCGCAACAGGTCCACCACCGGCCGGCCCACCCCCGTCCCGTCTACCGCCAGGTGGCAGCGCCCATCCAGATCCCTGGAACGCGTCACCTGCGCCACCCGCTCCACCACCTCCGGGTACGGCGTTCCCAGCGCCATCCTCTCCAGGTACCGCAGCTCCAGCGCCACCACCTTCCGCCAGGCGCACACTCACCGGGTCCCAAGCCCCCGTCCTCTCCGCGCGCTCCACCACCGCGATCGCCGTATAATCCCGGCTCTGCCCCAGGTCCACCCCTACGAAGTACCTGTTCATTTCTCCGTGCCCTCTGTGTCTCCGTGGTGAATCATCAAAGTCTCCAGCGGCTTCACCTCATCCGTGATCGCCCGCTCCACCAGGTCCCGGTCGAACACCCCGCTCACCGAGTCCTCGAACTCGCACAGATACTCCTGCCGGAAACACCGCTCCCCCATCGTCGCCCTCTCTTCCTCCAGGAACTCCGGCCGGATCCGCGAGCATTCCGTCGCCGGCGCCCGGAACCGCTCCCACTCCGGCCCCCCGTGCTCCCAGGTCTCGTAGAAGAAGCCGCGCTTCCCGTGCGGCGTGCTCATCAGCCACAGCGTCCCGTCGCTCACCGCCAGCATCGGCCGGATCGCCAGGTACAGCTCGTCGCTCACCCGCGCCGCTTCGTCCACCAGCAGCAGCGAGACCGCCGAGAACCCCCGGATCGTCGCCTCCGTCCCCGGCAGCCCCACAATCCGCGACCGGTTCGGCAGTTCCAGCGAGATCTCGTTGTCTCCGTCTCCCTTCGGCCGGATCCCCAGCCGCCGCGCGAACTCCGTGGCCTTCCGCAGAAACTCGCCGCTTTGCCGCGCGCTCGGGCTCACCACCAGCGTCAGGCTCCCTGCCGTCCGCTGTGCCTCGTGCACCGCCTTGGCCGCCGTGATCGTCGATTTTCCCCATTGCCGGCTGCAGTTCAGCAGCCCCCTCTTAGTCTTCGTCCGCAGAACCTGCGCCTGCATGCGGTCCGCCTGGAAACCCAGGTGCTCCTTCACCCATTCGGCCGCGTCCTCCGCCGGGGACTCCGGCACCAACTGCCGTCTGTCCCCTCGCCCCGCCCGCCTTCTCCTCCTTCCAGTTCCCACATCCTGACTCTCACCCTACTACGCCAGGTCCTCTCTGACCCCCCTTTGCGGTGCTCCCGGCGATTCCCGGTCACACACGTTATCTAATTGAAAACACATAACTTATATGTATACCCCTTGGGCTCCGGAAGTATTATCAAATCAGGGGACTACAATGTCGTCAATCAGACGAATGCTTTCTTCGCGGGCCAACGGCGCCCGCTCTCGCGGGCCTGTCACGCTCGAGGGCAAACAGCGCTCCAGCCTGAACGCCCTGGCCCACGGGCTGCTTGCCCGCTGCACCCTGATGCAAGGGGAATCGCCCGAAGCTCTGGAGGCTCTCCTCAACCAGCATTTGGAGCGCCTGGGACCAGCCGACGGTGTGGAGCTCGGCATGGTGCAGGAGATGGTTGCCGCCTACTGGCGCTTATGCCGCGCCTGGGCCATCGAGACCCGCACCTTTGACAACCAGGTGGCCGCCCAGCCTGCCGGCGACCAGTTGGATCGCATGACGGCGGCTTTTGAGGATCTTGCCGCCAGACCTCCCGCCGCCCTCCTGCACCGTTACGAAACGCGCCTCCACCTCATGTATCACCGCGCCTTGCAGAGCCTCCTCCTGCTGCGCCTCGCCCGACCAAACGAACCTAGTCCCAATATCGAACACCCGCAGGGGCACCTGGACGCTTCCGCACCCACGCTTGCGCCCGCCCGGCTCCCTGTGTTGTTATGACCTTTCCTATGAGCGCATCCAATCCGCCGCCCGACGCCGCCGGTCAGAAGCCCACCCGCGTGCGCTATGGGGTGATCCTGTTCTCCATCACCCTCGCCATCCTCGCCTACATAGACCGCGCCTCCATCTCCATGGCGGCGCCGATCATCAGCAAGGACCTGGATCTGGACAAGGTGCAGATGGGCTGGGTGTTCTTCGCCTTCGCCCTCGCCTACGCGCTGCTCGAGATCCCTGGCGGCTGGATGGGAGATTGGCTGGGGCCGAAGAAAGTACTCGTCAGAATCGTGCTCTGGTGGTCCTTCTTCACCGCGGCAACGGGATGGGCCTGGAGCTACGTTTCGCTTCTAGTCACCCGCTTCCTGTTCGGCATGGGCGAGGCGGGCTGCTTTCCGAACCTCACCAAGGCCATGACGATCTGGCTTCCCCAGTCGGAGCGGGTGCGGGCGCAGGGCATCATGTGGACTTTCGCCCGCTGGGGCGGGGCCTTCACACCGCCTCTGATGGCCCTGGTGTTCCAGTACATGTCGTGGCGCTGGGCCTTCGGCCTGTTCGGCATCATCGGGTTGATCTGGTGCGCCATCTTCCTGGTGCTGTTCAAGGACAACCCTCGCGACCACAAGGGCGTGAACGCGGCGGAAATGGCGCTGATCGAGGACTCCGGCAAGATCGTTTCCGGCCACGCCCACGTTCCCTGGTGGAAGCTGGTTTCCTCCCGGACGGTGTGGATGTTGTGGCTGCAGTACTTCCTGGTCTCCTACCCGTTCTATTTCTATCTGACCTGGCTGCCGACGTACCTCATGGAGGGCCGGCACCTGAACATCGCGCAGGCTTCCCGCTTCGCCATCTTCCCCCTCCTGTTTGCCGGCGCCGGTTGCCTGGTCTCTGGAATGATCTCCGCCCGCATGGCCCTCTGGACGGGCAGCGTGAGCCGCGCCCGCCGCGTCCTTGGTACCACCGGCTTCTTCGTGGCCGGCTTGTTCGTCCTGCTCCACATTCAGATTCAGACGCCGCTCCTGGCCATGCTGGCTCTCGGCATCGCGACGTTCTTTCACGACCTGACCACCCCCGGGGCCTGGGGTGCCTGCATGGACGTGGGCGGGAAATACGCCGGGACGCTTTCGGGGTCGATGAACATGATGGGCAACTTCGGTTCGATGCTTTCGCCCATCGCCATGGGCTACATCTTAAGATACACAGGTAACAACTGGAACATCTGCCTGTATAGCGTGGCTGCCGCCTACCTGCTGGGAACCTTCTGCTGGCCGCTGATGGACCCGGTGACCCCGCTCGAGGATCAAAAGCGATAGTTTTTGTTTCGAGCCGCGCGCGTCAGCAAGCGCTCCGGTTCTGAGTTCTGAATTGCCATCGGAGCCCCGCCGGGCTGGTATACTACAAGTAGCCCCTTGTTGTACTAAAAGCAAGTTGGATTACCCCTGGACGGTTTAGTTTGAATACTCTGCGCAGCGTCATGCTCCTTCTGTTCGCTCTTGCGCCACTGCTGCGTGGCGGGGGCGAAGTGCTGTCTCCGGATCCTGAGGCCGCCCCGCCCCTTCCCACGGCCGCCAGTTGGGTGGTGGCCCTCGACAACTATCTGGCCGCCAATCGTGCGCAGCAGGATCGTCTCCGCGACAGCAGCATGGAGGTTGAGATCCTGGCAAAGCTCCCGCGTATGAAGAGGGAAGCCCTGCAGCGCGCCGTGCGGAACGTGGCGCCCACCGGGGAAATCAGCTACGACCCGCTCACTTCCACCGGCGACAACATGGTACGGAAAGATGTGATCGCCCGGTACATGAGCGCGGAGGCGGATGCCAGCAAGAAGGTGGCTCCCGGCGATACCAAAATCCAGTCCTTTGGCATCACGCGCGACAACTACGAGTTCAAGTACAAGGGTCTCGGCACTCTGAACGAACGGCAAGTGTACGTGTTCGAACTCAAGCCGAAGCAGAAGCGGTTAGGTTTGTTCAAGGGTGAGATCTGGGTGGATGCGTTGACATTCCAGACCCTTCGCGAATCCGGTACCTTCGTGAAGAGTCCTTCCATCTATCTGAAGAAGGTGCAGTTCGTGCGCCAGTACGAGATTCAGAATGGGCTGGCCATTCCCACCTACGTCTCGAGCAAGATCGAAACGCGGATGGTGGGAAGGGCTGACATCGACATTCGTTTCAGCGGCTTCTCTAATATTCTGACGGCTCAATCGCGCATTTGCCCGCTGGGCTGGTAGGCCCGGCGCCTCGCGGTTCCCGCTTTGCCCCGCCCCGCGCGTTTGCTTTTGCCCCGCAGCGTTTATAGTATAAGACATCGGCCCCATGCGGCCGCATTTTGGCCGTCCCCGGACGGCGCGAGGAGAGCGTGCCTATGTGGAACAAGCGCAAGGAAGAGGAATTCGTCCCAAAGTCCGCCGCCCCGCCCAAATCCGCGGAATTGGCCCGCGAGGGAATTCCGATGTCCACACTTCCAGGAAGGTTGCCGGAGCCGGAAGCCCCTCGGGGCGTCGCGACGATCGGCAAATCAGTGGTTCTGAAGGGTCAGGTTCTCAGCCGTGAGGACTTGTACATAGACGGCGAAGTCGACGGCACGATCGAGTTGCTCGAGCACCGTCTAACGGTCGGCCCGCACGCTCAAGTGAGCGCCACGCTCAAGGCCCGCGAGGTCGTGATTATGGGCTCCGTGCGTGGCAATATCGAAGCTACCGACAAGATCGATATCCGCAAGGATGCCAAGCTGGTCGGGGACATCAAGACCGCCCGGATCGTGATCGAGGACGGCGCCTACTTCAAGGGCAGCATCGATATTCAGAAGCCCGCGGTTGGCCCTGTTCCGGCGGTTTCCAAGCCGCAGCCCGTCGTGGCAGCCGCGGGCGCCGGCCAGCCGCCGCCGGCTGTCGTGGCGCACGTGCCTCAGCAGCAGTCGCTGCCAACGGGCGCTGCCGATGCGAAGCGGTAGCCTCCCGGGAGGAGCCGCTGCTTGTTGAAGGATCGCCTGCGACGACTGTTTCTGGGCGGTGAGTCCGTTCTGAAGGACCGGCCCGCCGCTTTCGGCCCGCATGCGGTCACCCCGGAGGCGGCGCTCGCCGGTGCATCCTACGAGCGGCACAGCCATGGGCTGGAGCAGTTCTCCGGTCCCCTGCGCGGGAACAAGGGCTTGCGGGTGATGGATTTGGGGGGCGCCACGCAGGCCAACGTCTCCTTCATCACGGACCTCGGCCACAAGATCTATTCCGACGCCTTCTTGCGGGCTGTGGACACGGCTGCGTTCCCATCGGGAGCGGGGCCGTCCGGCGCGGAGGCCGAGGCGTTTCTGGACCAGACCCTCAGTTTTCCCGAGGCGCACTTCGACGGCGTCCTGCTCTGGGACGCCCTGGAATTCTTGCCCACGGCGATGCTGAAGGCAACCGTCGACCGTCTGTTCAAGATCGTGAAGCCGGGCGCCTATCTGCTCGTTTTCTTGCATGCCGACGATAAGGCCGCCAGCGTGCCCGTCTACTCTTATCGCATCGCGAGCGCGAATTCACTGTACTTGTCCCACTGCGAGATGCGCCGCCCCCTGCAGCGTTTCAATAATCGCGGTGTGGAGAAGTTGTTTCAGCGCTTTCAATCGGTGAAGTTCTTCCTGGCTCGCGACAATCTGCGCGAAGTGGTGGTGCGGCGCTAGCGGGCCGGCGGCTACCCGCCAGCATCGTCGTGACGTTCGCCAAGGACTGGCGCAGCCACTCGCGGTCGGCGGCGATATCCGTGTCACGGTCGCCGGAGCACGGTACCCAGTTCTCGAGGTAGATCGCGGGCCGCTGATCGTGGGCGAAGACGCCATCGAGGAAACCACTGACGTCCATGTCGCCCGTGCCGAGCGGCGCTCCGCTGACGGCGAACCCGACGTTGCTCCCCGTTACGTGGTAGTCCTTCAGGTGATACATGCAGGCTCGCGGCCCGAGCAGTGCCCAGACCTCGCCGATCGATTCGAAACTGCGCAGCGAGTTCGCGCTGTCGAGGCAGAAGGCCACGCGTTCCACGGGATACGCGGAGACGGTTTCGGCTAGCATGCGGCACGGGATGTGAAAGTGGTTCTCGATGGCGATCCGCATGCCCGCGCGTTCTAGCTTCGGTACAGCGGCGTCGAGAAAGGCGGCGATCCCGGCGCGTATGGGTGGCGCGTCTTCTTCGAGCACGACGCGCAGCGTGTCGTCCGGGATCGCGGCGGCACGTTCGAGGTAACGGTCGAGCACGTCCTGGGTCAGGGTCATGCACCCGAGGTGGATCTCGAGGCCGGTATCACGCGCCTGGGCGAGCAGCGCCTTCCACTGTGGCAGTGTCAGGTCCAGCGGGCGCGCGTTCTCGCAGATCTGCAGGCTCTCGAGTCCGAGCGCGCGGGTCTCGTCGACGATCGCTGCCAGCGGCGGAGCCTGCCGCGGATCCAGCAGCAGGTAGCGGAATCCGTAGCTGGTGGTTCCGATCATGAGCGCCCCCGGGCGTCGCCGGGCCGCACGCGCAGCCAGCAGGCGACCGCCAACAGGTTCAAAAACGCCGCCAGAAAGAAGTAAGACTTCGCGCTGTGGGTGAGATCGAGCAGGTACGGGAAGGTCACGGAGCTGACAAAGGAACCGATGTTGCCAACCATGTTCATGACGCCGGTGAGGGTGCCCGTGCGTTCTCCGGCAATATCCATGCACGCCGTCCAGCTCGGGCACAACGTGAGGTCCACGCCGAAGGTGGCGATCGCGAAACAGACCACCGCGCCGAGCACCGTGGGCATCGCGGTCGCGGCGATCAACGCGCCGGTAGCCAGAACGAAGCCGGAAATGGCGGGGATGAGCCGGGACTGCCGCTGCCAGCCGCGGCGGTAGAGCGCGTCAACGGCGGCGCCGCTCGTCCAGTTGGCCAAGGCGCCGAAGTAAAGCGGCACGCTCGCGTACACGCCCGCTTCCGTGTTGGTGAGCTGGTACTGCGACTTCAAGTAGGGCAGCAGCCAGCTAAAGCAGAGAAAGAAAGTGAAATTGGAGGCGAAGTACTGCAGCATCAGCTCGGGCACGCCACGAGCCAGCAGCAGCGCGCGCCAGCGAACTGGCTCACGCACCGGCGCGGCCTGCTGGTCTGGCAGACCACCGGCCGGGCGGTCGCGGAACCACGCGAGCCACAGCAGAGCCCACCCGATTCCGACGGCGCCGAGCAGCAGGAACGAATTCCGCCATCCCAGGCGGAGGATGGAAAACGACATCACCGCGAGCCCGAAAGCCGCGCCGAGCCGTGAGCCCGCGAACAGAATCCCTTGCGCCCGGCCGCGTTCTTTCGGGGGCAGCCAGTTGTAGATCGCGCGCCCCGCTGCCGGATACGCGCCCGCTTCGGCCAGGCCGAAGACGAAGCGGACGCCGATCAGTGTGGCGCCGGCGTACACCATCCCTGTGGCGCCTGTGAGCAGCGACCAAAGCAGCACGACCGCCGTGAGAAACACGCGGGGCCCGTATCGATCCACCAGCCATCCCGCCGGGATCTGCAGAATCGCGTAGCCCAGGGCGAAGGCGCCGAAGACCAGGCCGAAGGTGTTGTCGGAGAGGCCCAACTCGCGCGACATGTCGTTCTTAGCAGCCGAGATGCACACGCGATCTACGATGGTCAGGAACGAAAGCGAAAACAGCACAGCTACCACCCACCAGCGAAGGTGGCTGAGCTCGGGTTTCACGGAAGCGGTAGGCAATTCTCCAGGTCCTTTATCGTCGGCAGGGCATGATCCAGCGTGTCCAGCCAGTTCCAGATCCGGTTAGTGAGCCGTACGTTCGCCGCGAACAGCTCCGCGGCGTCCTGTCTCACGGGAAAGACATCGGCGGTGATCCAGCCTTGGTAACCGTCCTCTTTGAGATAGTAGAGGAACTCCGCCCACTGCCAGAGGTGCCGGGAGCCGGCCATCAGGTCCCAATCCCAATTCTCTGTACCGTCGCCGGAGTGGATGTAATAGGGCACTCCGGTGAAGAGCACCTGCGCGAACGCTTCGGCGGGAACACCGCCTCCGTAGAAGGCATGCCCGGCGTTGAAGGTGATCCCCACGCGCGGGTGGCCGATGTCGCGGCACAGGCACAGCACCTTGGCGGACGAATCGAGCAGCCCCCGGACACGCGGCTCCGCCGGCTTATGCTCGAGATGCAGCGCGACTTCGGGGCAGAACTCGGCGGCGTCGCCCAGCACGTCCACCATGCGAGTCCAAGCCTTGCGGTAATCGGTGTGAAACGGGTAGTCGTAGCCGTCCGCGAGCGGCGCACACGTCACCTTGTCCGCGCCCAGTTGCCGCGCAAGCTGCTTCCCCTGCTTCAGGAGCGCCAGCGCCTCCTTCCGGACGCCGGCATCCGGAGACGAAAGCGCACCGCACTGGAACTCCGGCCGCCCCTTCAGATTCACGTTGATCGCGGCGGGTGTGAGGTGCAGCGCATCGAGCATCTTCCCCAGCGGCTCCCCACACTCATCGGGGAAAATCACCTCGACGCCCTCTACTCCCGGAATCTGCGCGGCCCGCTCGAGCTTTTCTCCAATGGAGAGCGGCGTGCCGTACTCGCAGAAGCGGTCCCGTAGCTTGCCGAAGAAGGGGGTAAGTACGGCGTGCCGCATCTGCACCCTACTTGCCGGCCGGCCTCGCTTCAACGCTTTGGAAAAGCGCGCCCTCGAGCACTTTCAGGATGGGGAGAAACTCGTGCTTCTCGAGGTGTTCCCGGATGAACCCGCGGTCCACTTGATCCAGCCATCTCCAGATCCGGTTCGTGAACCGCACGTTGAACGCGAACGTCTCGATCGGATCCTGCCGCACCGGGGAGGTGTCCGAGGTGATCCAGCCTTCGTAGTTCAGCTCTTTGAGGTAATAAAGAAACTCCACGTAGAGCCACAGGTTACAGGTGCCGGCCATCAGGTCCCAATCCCACTTACCGTTGTTGTCGTTGATATGGACGTAATACGGATGGCCGCTCATGGCAACGTGGGCCAGCGCTTCCGCGGGCGTCTCGCCGCCGTAGATCGAGTGGCCGACGTCGATCGTCACGCCGACGTTTTCCTGCCCCACGGCGTGGCACAGGAGCAGCGCCTTCGCCGCCGAGTCCAGCAGGCAGTGTACCCGCGTCTCGGAAGGCTTGTACTCCATGAGCAGGGTGACTTCGGGGCGATAGAGCGCCGCCTCGCGGACCGCATCCGCCATCCGCTCCCAGGCCCGGACATAGTGCGTGTGGAACGAGTAGTCGTAGCCGTCGCTCAGCGGGCAGCACGTCACCTGGTCCACGCCAATGGCCTGCGCATAGTCTTTGCCGCCTTTGATGATGTCGATGGCCTTCTGCCGGATCGACGCATCGGGGGACGACAGAGAGCCGTAGATGAACAGCGGATCGGCTTTGACGTTGACGTTCACCGCCGAGACTTCCAGATGGTTCTGCGCCAGCAGGCCTTTCATGACTTCCGCGGGCTCGACCTCGTACGGGAACACCACCTCGGCGCCCGAGACGCCGGGGATCTTCGCCATGGTCGCGAGCTTCTCCGCAATCATCAGCGGCTCCTGGTATTCGCAAAATCGGTCCCGCAGCCTGCCAAGGAACGCGGATATGATTGCTTGCTTCATGAAGTCTCCTTATTCCGCCGCTGGTCGCGTTATATTTTATCACCATCCCGATCGCGAAACTCCGCCGGGGGTGCGCACAGACTCATCCGAACGCCCCGCCATGCTAGCATGGCTACTCTGAAGACGCTCAGCCTCATCGTGTGTGGCCTGGTGTTACACGGCGCAGCCGAGGGTGCGGAGCTAGCCATCCACTTCACCGCCATCCGGAAGATCCTCGCCCAGTCGGTCTTCACTCAGGACGGCAAGAAGTATCTTCGCGGCACCCCCGCCGCCAAGTGCAACTACGCCTATCTGGAGGACCCTCAGATCAGCGGCGAGGATGGGATGCTCAGAGTGAATGCCCGCTTCAGCGGCCGGTCGGCCCTGGACGTGTTCGGCAAGTGCATCGGACTGGGTGACTCATTTCCGGCATCGATCACCGCTGTGCCTTACTATCAGGACGGAAGACTCAGGCTCAAGAACGTCCTGGTCGTGGGCAAAGGCCGCGACGGTCTCTACATCCGCCGGGTCTGTTCGGCGCTAACCGAGAGCCTCCGCACGCAGTTCTCCTACCGGGTTCTCGATGACGCCAAGCTGATCCTGGAACGCAAGCAAGAGGCGGCCAACTTCAGTCAGGAACTCGTGCGGTTCCACGTTTCGTCAGTTCGTGTCACCTCCGACGCGGTCGTCCTGACCCTCGACTTTGCCCTCGCAGTGAAGTAGCGGGCCGGTGTCGGGAGAATCCCGCCGAAGTTCTATCACCCCCAAATGCAACAGCCCGATTGAACCACTTCACGGACCCGATTTGGGTTTGCCGCTGAGTCGGAAGCCTTCGAACGCCAAGTACCCCATGACGATCACCGCGAGTACGCTCGGCCACATCGGGACCGCCGCTCCTTCGACGACCAACGTCGCGCCCAGGATGACGCGCACCAGATGGCCAACGGCGATCAGCGAGAACACAACTCCGACTACCAAAGAGAAGGTCTTCTGGCTCATGCTCTCCTCCATCCACCTGCCGCCGTAGTGTACACCCATTGGAGGCGCAATAGCGTCACCTCGCGTCTCCGCCGGACGCCTGACCTATTGGGCTCATGCTCCTGAAGAAGAGAACGCACCATATGATTACGAGACGCAGAGCTATCCTCGGTGTCGGATTGGGGACGAGCCTCGCAGCATGGGGTTCCGCGCCAGGCGAATCCTGGAATGACAAGCAGCCATCCCAGTGGTCCGAAAAGGATATCCAACGCCTGTTGACGAAGTCGCCCTGGGCCAAGGAAGTCACTCCGGAGATGAGTTTCACCGGCATGGGAGGGCCAGGCATGGGTGGCCCACCGATGGGCGGACCGGGCATGGGCGGGCCGGGAGGCCCCGGCGGGCCGTTCGATATGACGGCGGTGGTGCGTTGGGAAAGCGCCGTACCCGTGCGGGACGCGGCCAAGAGCAAACTCCCGCTCGACCCATCCGGGTCTTACGTGGTCAGCGTCTCGGGCCTCCCGGACGAACTGGTTGCCGCTACCGCGGAGCTGAGCCTGGGGAGCTTGAAAGAAACTACTTCCCTGCAACGCAAAGGCAAGGTATCCGTCGCCCCGGCCCACTTCATCGTTTCGGACGAAGACGGCGCCCTGCTCTTCTATTTCCCTAACGATGCCGATCCGATCTCCCCCGAAGACAAAGAGGTCGCATTCCGAACTAAGATCGGTGTCTTTGAATTGAAGGTCAAATTCGTCCCCAAAGACATGCGATACCGGGGTAGACCGGCGCTCTAAGCGGCAGGAGCCGCCACCCGGCCGTTCCCGCCCCGCCCAGCATTAATTCTCCCGCCGAATCAATCACTTGGCTAATTCCGCACCTTGTCAGCCGCTCGGCGACGCTTACAATGAAGACGCCGGTGAAGTCCGGCGCGCTGTAAGGAGCCACCCCCGTGATTTCCCAGAAACAACTCGATGCCAATCGCCGCAATGCCCTTAAAAGCACCGGCCCCAAAACCCCTCAAGGCAAGGCCGCCGTCCGCCTCAATGCCTTGCAGCACGGCCTGCACGCCCAGGAGTTTGTCCTCTCGTCGGAAGAGCAAGCCGAATTCGACCGGACCCTCGCCGCCTTCCTCGACGAGCTCCGGCCCAATGACCCTGCCGGGACCGCCCTCGTCCGCCAGATCGCCGAGGCCTCCTGCCGCATCGCTCTCCTCCGTGCCTATGAAACGCAGCTTCTCAACGAGTCTCTGCGCAAGCTCACGCGGTCGCTGAAGAAGAAGTACCGCAGCCTCACGCCCCGGCAGCGCCTCGCCGCGGTCTTTCAGGCCGACGCCCTTGGACCCCAATGTTGGGAGGGCGTTTCTGTCCAGGAGGCCCACCTCGAACGCGCTTTCTACCGCGCGCTCAACGAGTTCCATAGCCTGCAAAACCCGCCTTCAAGTGCCGCCATGGAATTCCGCGATAACAAACCCATTCCGGGCCCGAAGATACGCCGCAAACTGCTGATTTAAAAACGGTTGTCGATTTTGAGCGAGGAGCTGCGGCGGCCGGCCGCGACCATGAAACCTGGCACAAACCAACGGGACTTGGAGTAGAATCGACTCGAAGGGACTTGGCGATGATGGTAAGAACAGTGATCCTTCCGCTGCTGTACCTGGCAGCATTCGCGCAACAACCTTCGCCCCTCACTCTGATCGGGACCATCGAGAAGGTCTTCGGACGTGAGATTCACGTCAGATCCGGACAGAAGTCGATTACCCTCTATGCCGACGACAGGACGACAGTGTCGAGGGACGCGGTCTCCCGCGATTTGTCGCTCCTCAAGTCCGGTGATGAAATCAGCGTCCGCTACGCGGGGGACAGTTCGGGCAGGCTGATTGCGTCCAGAATTTGGGCCAAGGTCACCACGTTCCGCGGCGTGGTCAAACAGGTGGGCCCCGGCAGGCTGCTGGTGGGCATGAGTCGCAGCCCGCTGTCGGCCTCGGCACTCAAAGTCGCCGACAGGGTTGTGCGCACCTATCCGGAGACCGTTTTCACTCCGGGCAGCCGAGGCGCCGCCACAGGGCAGCACATTGAAATCACGGGCCTGGATCTGGGGAATGGGGAGATGGATGCAGTGAGGATCGCGGTCTACAACACCGATTTGCCGATGCAGCGTTTCAGAAGGTGACGCGCGAATCCGGGAGCCGCCGCCCCTCAGAGCGTGAACAGCGGCAAACCCGGCGAGGGCGGTGAGCCGCCGGCGCCCACCAGTTCTTCTTCCGCTTCCTTGATCGGACGGACGAACAGCCCGGTGTCGCCCCGGTACACCTCCAGCTCGGACGGCCGCGGCAGCGTGCCCTGGATCAGCGCCTCGCTCAGCGGGTCTTCGACGTACTTCT
This sequence comes from Bryobacteraceae bacterium, assembly GCA_963801345.1. Lineage (GTDB taxonomy): Bacteria > Acidobacteriota > Terriglobia > Bryobacterales > Bryobacteraceae > CAWDER01. The sequence goes on along the minus strand of CAWDER010000002.1, from coordinate 313,240 downwards.
GCAACGCCCGCCGCAGCGGTCGCGCCCCGTAACTCCGGTCCGCGCAGGTCTTCTCGAGAATGAACTTGGCCGCGTCCTCGGTCATGTGGAGGCGGATCTGCTTCGACACCAGGTTCGGATTGATCTGCTCCACCAGTAAATGCACGATCTGGAGCAGATCCTCGTCTGACAGCGAGTTGAACAGGATCACCTCATCGATGCGGTTGAGGAATTCGGGGTTGAACGCCCGCTTCACCTCGGCCATCACCATGTCCTCGGCGTTGGTCATAGACCCATCCTTGGCCGGCGCCGAGAAGCCCAACTGCGTGCGCTTCTCCAGGTGCCGCGCCCCCAGGTTGGAGGTCATGATGATGATGGTGTTCTTGAAGTCGATGGTGTTGCCGATGCCGTCCGTCAACTGCCCGTCCTCGAATACCTGCAACAGGATGTTGTAGACGTCCGGATGCGCCTTCTCGATTTCGTCGAGCAGAATCACCGAGTACGGCGACCGCTTCACGCGCTCCGTGAGCTGCCCGCCCTCCTCGTAACCCACATAGCCGGGAGGCGAGCCGATCAGCTTGGAGACCGAATGCTTCTCCATGAATTCCGACATATCGAAGCGGATCAGCGACTTCTCGCTGCCGAACAGGAACTCCGCCAGCGCCCGCGCCACCTCCGTCTTCCCCACGCCCGTCGGCCCCAGAAACAGGAACGAGCCCGCCGGCCGCTTCGGCGATTTCAGCCCGGCCCGCGACCGCCGGATGGCCCGCGCCAGCGCCCCGATGGCCTTCTCCTGGCTGATCACGCGCTTGTGCAGCTCCTCCTCGATTCGCAGCAGCTTGCTCACTTCCTCTTCGCGGATGGCCGTCATCGGCACACCCGTCCAGCGCGCCACCACGTCCTCGATGTCGTCCTTGGTCACCACGCCTGTCGACGTATCGTCCAGGTTGTACTTATCCCGCAACTGCCGCAGGTTCTCGCGCTCCTTGCGCTCCTCGTCCGAATAGAACCGCGCCTTCTCGAACTCGTGGCTGGCGATGGCGTTCTCCATGCGGTGCACGATGAACTTGATCCGCTTCTGGATTTCCGCTACCTCGTCCGGCAGCGTGGTCTGCCGCAGCTTCACCCGCGCGCCCGCCTCGTCGATCAGGTCGATCGCCTTGTCCGGCAGAAAGCGGTCCGGAATGAACCGGCTCGAGGCATATACGGAGGTCTCGACGGATTCATCGGTGTAGGCCACCGCGTGAAACTTCTCGTAGCGCTCCTTGACCCCGAACAGAATCTTGACGGCGTCCGCTTCGGTCGGCGGCGGCACCTTCACCGCCTGGAAGCGCCGCTCAAGCGAGCGGTCCTTCTCGATCGACTTGCGGAACTCGCCCGGCGTGGTCGCCCCGATGCACTGCATCTCCCCGCGCGACAGTGCCGGCTTGAGGATGTTGGCCGCGTCGAGCGATCCTTCGGCCGAGCCCGCGCCCACCAGCGTGTGCATCTCATCGATGAAGATGATGGCGTTCTGGCTCTCCATCAACTCCTTCATGATCGTCTTCAGCCGTTCCTCGAACTGCCCGCGATACTTGGTGCCCGCCACGATCAGCGACAGGTCCAACGCCAGAATGCGCTTGTCGGCCAGAAAACTCGGCACGTTCCCGTCGGCGATGCGCTGCGCCAGGCCTTCCACGATGGCCGTCTTCCCAACCCCCGGCTCGCCGATCAGCACCGGGTTGTTCTTCGTCCGGCGGCACAGAATCTGGACCACCCGCTCGAGTTCGCCCTCGCGGCCGATCAGCGGATCCAGCACTCCGTCCGCAGCCGATTGCGTCAGATCGCGGCTGAACTCCGACAGCAGCGAGCTCTCCTTGGGGCGGTTCGAGGTGGTCTTCTCCGTGGTCGTGCGCGCGATCTCCTCCCGCACCTGCGACAGCCGCAGCCCGCGCTCGTGCAGAATCTCCGCTCCGAAGCACTTCTCCTCGCGCAGCAGCCCCAACAGCAGGTGCTCGGTGCCGATGTGCTTGTGGCTCAGCCGCTCGGCTTCCTCGGCCGCGTACGCCAGCACCCGCTTGCACTCGTGGCTCAGCGGCAGATCCACCGACGTGGACACCTTCTCCCGAATCGTCGTCTGCGTCTCCACCTGCTTCCGAATCGATTCGATGGCCGCGTGCGAGCGCAGAAAGCGGTTGGCCAGGGCCTTGTCCTCGCGCAGCAGGCCGAGCAACAGGTGTTCCGTCTCGATGTACTGGCTGCCGAACTGGCTCGCCTCGTACCGGGCGAAGAAGATCACCCTGCGAGCCTTCTCCGTGTACCGTTCAAACATACGTTCTTCCGTCCTCCGGCGTGCCGGGCGCAAGCGCGCCCGCCTCCAGCTTCAAAACCCGGTCGCAGCGTCTGGCGAACGACAGATTGTGAGTGACGTAGATGGACGTGAGTCCGTGCGATCGATGCAACTCGTCGAGCATTCCCAATATCCGTTCCCCGGTTCGGGCATCCAGGTTGCCGGTCGGCTCGTCGGCCAGCAGAAACGTCGGGTTGCCCACCAGGGCCCGCGCCAGAACCACCCGTTGCTGTTCGCCCCCCGACAACTCGCCCGCCCGGTGCGTGGCCCGCGCCTTCAGACCGACCTCTTCCAGCCGGGCTAGCGCCGCCGCCGCCGCTTCCAGGCGCGAGACGCCCCGGATCAGCAGCGGCATCATGACGTTCTCGAGCGCCGTGAATTCCGGCAGCAGGTAGTGGATCTGCCACACGAACCCGATGGCGCGGTTGCGCATGTCCGCCAACTCGGTGTCCCCCAGCGCCGTGATGTCCTGCGCACCCACGAAAACCGCTCCATCCGACGGCCGGTCCAACCCACCGATCAGGTGCAGGAGCGTGGACTTCCCGGATCCGCTCTCGCCGATGATGGCCAGCCGCTCGCCCCGCCGCACTTCGAGATTGAGACCCGCGAACACCACCAACTCATCGTCTCCGGAGCGGTATCTCTTAGCGAGATTGGTTGCCCGGATGGCTATGTCGTCTCCCGGCATTCTACCTGCCGACCCTCTAATTCCTACGCTAGCACGGAGACGCACTCCACCGCGCACGCAGCAGTTCGGTTACGATGGCTTTTTACACTATGGCAAAGATCAAGGTCCTGAATCGCACGCGGGGGACCGTGCTGGCCACCGAGGCCGATGTCGCCGACACCAGCCGGAAACGCAACGTTGGGCTGTTGAAGCACAAGAGCCTTCCGGCCGGGCAAGGCCTCTGGATCGTGCCCTGCGAAGGGATCCACACCTTCGGAATGAAGTTCGCCATCGACGTGGTTTTCCTGGATCGGAAGAAGAAGGTGATGAAGGTGCGTCCCGACATGGGCCGCAGACGGATTTCGCTCTGCCTGTTGGCGCATTCGGTGTTGGAGTTGCCGGCGGGGACCGCGGCGGCGGCAGCCGTGCAGAGGGGTGACGAGCTCGTCTTCGAAGAGGCCGAGAGTTAGCGCGACAGCCGCTGGTGCTCTTTGAGAATGCAGCGGTCCATGACGACGGTGAGACCGGCGGCCTGGGCCCTGGCGGCGGCTTCTTCGTGGATCACGCCTTCCTGCATCCAGATGGCTCCGGCGCCCGCGCGGATGGCCTGCTCCACGATTTCGGGGACGAACTCGGGGCGGCGGAAGATATCCACGATATCGATCTTCTCGGGCACGTCCTCGATGCTCGCATAGGCTTTCTCGCCCAGAATCAGACTCTCGTTGGGATTGATGGGGATGATGCGATAGCCGGCCCGCTGCATGTACTCCGATACGCCAAAGCTGGGGCGGTGCTTGCGGTTGGAAAGCCCGACCACGGCGATGACGCGGGCGGTCTTCAGCAGTTCGCTGATCAGTGGCATCTAAACACGCTCCCCTTCTATGGATCGGCGGAATCTCTCCACTTCCTTGGTGGTCAGGTGACGCACCGTGCCGGGGCGCAGCGAGCCCAGCTCCAGGAAACCGATCCGGGTTCGCTTCAGCTTCTCGACGAGCAGGCCGTAGTGCTTGAACATCAGGCGGACCTGGTTCTGGCGGCCTTCGATGAGACGCACTTCATACCAGGGGTTCTGAGCCGACTTGCTGAGCCGTAGGCCGGCCGGGGAGGTCCGGCGGCCATGAATCGGGAGGCCCTCGCGGAATTGCTTCTCCTGCTCCAGGGTGAGAGTGCCGTTGACCTTGACCATATAGGTCTTGGGTACGTGGCTGGAGGCCGAAGTGAGGTGGTGGGCGAACTCGCCGTCGTTGGTCAGCAAGAGCAACCCTTCACTATGATAATCCAGCCGCCCCACCGGGTAAACCCGGTCCTTGACGCCCTGGATGAGGTCCATCACCGTGCGGCGCCCCTGCGGATCGCGAACCGTGGTCACCACGCTGTCGGGCTTGTTCATGGCCAGGTACACGAGGTGGTGCGGTTTGCGCAGCAGGCGGCCGTCCACCTTGATGTGATCGCGGTCGAGATCGGCCTTGCTCCCCAGGCGGTTCACCACGGTGCCGTTGACGACGACGCGGCCTTCGAGGATCAACTCCTCCGATTTGCGGCGGCTGGCCAGTCCCACGCGGGCCAGGATCTTCTGCAGGCGTTCTTCCGGCATCAGACGGGCTCCGGTTCCGGCGCGGCTTCCGGCGCGGCGGTCGGGTTGTCGTCGCCGATGGCCATGCGGCGCAGTTCCTCGAACTCTTTCAAGCTCGGCAATTCGCTGATGTCTTTGAGGCCGAACTGCACCATGAAATCCTTGGTGGTCTTGTACAAAATGGGACGCCCTACGACATTCTTGCGGCCGGCGGTCGTGATCAGCTTCCGGTCCAGGAGGGTTTTCAGCACGCCGGCCCCCTGCACGCCGCGGATCTCCATCACTTCCGGCGCCGTGACCGGCTGTTTGTAAGCGATGACAGCCAAAGTCTCGAGAGCGGCCAGCGAGAGTTTCAGCGGGGGCTGGAGCTTCTTGACGAAGGCGCGGATGGCGTCGTGGTGCTCCGGCTTGGTGGACATTTTGTAGCCGCCGGCGATCTCGCGGATCGTGAGGCCGTGGTGGGGGAGGCTGAACTCCGAGAGGAGTCTCTCGAGAAGCGCCGCCACCCGCGGGCGCGGTTCACCGAGGGCATCCGCGATCTGCTCGGTGGTGAGCGGCTCGTCGGTCACGTAGACCACCGCTTCGAGGATGGCCATGATCTGGTCGTCGGCCGTCTGCGTGGCGGACGTCTCCGGCGCCATTCCGAGTTGCTCCGGCGTCGATTCCCCCGGCTCGGCGGGGACTGTGAGTTCGTTCTCTTCCATGCGCTCTAGTGGTAACCCTTCTCGATGGCGGCCATCGCGTCGCCCGCGGCGAACACCTCTTCGAAGCGTTTGTGCCTGCGGATGCCGATGTCGCCAAACGCGTCCTTCTGCGTGAGGACGACGGCCTGAATCTTCACCATCTCCAGGATGGCCAGAAACAGCGCCACCATGGCGCGCCGGCTGCGCTGCCGCTCGAAGAGGCCGATGACGGAGAGGGACTCGCTCCGTGGGGCGCCTTCGAGCAGGGATTTCAGGCGGAGAATCATCTCCGGCACGCTGACTTCCTCTTCGGCGACTTCATACACCGGGCGGTTCTTGGTCCGGTCGAGCACCGTCTGAAAGGTCTTGACCAGGTCGAACAGAGTTACCGCCAGTTCCTGTCCCTCGCCTTCCTCCAGAAAGGACTGAATCTGCGGATTCGACCAGACGTTTTCCTCGACGATCAGTTTCTGCTGCAGCATCTCGGCGGCGTTCTTGAAGCGCTCGTGTTCGAGGAGGCGCTCCACCAGCTCCTGGCGCGGGTCCTCTTCGCCTTCCATCTCGGCCAGCGCCGGGTCCCTGGGGAGGAGCAATTTGGACTTGATGTGGATCAGGGTGGCGGCCATGTAAACGAACTCGGCGCCGAGCTCGACGTCGACCGCGAGGGCCTCCTGCATGTACTTCAGGTACTGGGCGGTGATCGAGGAGATAGGGATATCGTAGATGTCGATCTGCTGCTTGCGGATCAGGTCCAGCAGCAAATCGAGCGGCCCATCATAGCGCTCCAGGTGGAAGTTCAACGGCGGCGACACAACTTCCAACGATAGCATGGGGGCGCACAGGGACGGCGCCTTGGAGTTGTCCAAGGGTGTGCTAGGCACTTTCGCCCCGCATCGACGAGGGCGTCGATGCAGCACGCGTGGGCGCGTACACTACATGTCATGCACCCGTTGTCCAATCCAGGATTATGGGAGAAGGACCAGGGTGCGAAACGCAAATCCGATTGCCCGCCGACGGTTCATACGAGCTCTATTCTATGATCGCCTGCATCACGGCGTTTTCAAAATCCCGCTGAAGAACCTGGTTTTGCGTCTGGATCATCAGGATCTCGACCATTTTCTCCCTGGGGTTGACCCAGACCAGGGTGCCATAGGCTCCGTCCCAGCCGAAACTGCCGGTCGAGACCTGTCGGTCTGTCTGCACCGAATCGAGGACCACCTGCATGAGAAAGCCAAAGCCCATGCCGTGCGCGGGGCGTCCGAGCTTGCCGTTGAACATGTCCCCGACATGGTTGGCAGCCATCAGTTCCACCGTCCTGGGGCTCAGGAGACGTTTCCCATTCAGCTCACCGCCGTTCGCCAGCATCTGGGCGAACTGAAGGTAGTCTTCCGGGGTGCTCATCAGGCCCGCCCCTCCGGAGAAGTAGGTCTTGGTGGAAAAGCCGTCCTGGTTCTGGCTCTTCGACAGCCCCTCGGCCGTCCGTTGGTAGAGGGTCACCAAGCGTGGTTTGCGATCCTCCGCCGGATAGAAGAAGGTATCCTTCATCCCCAGCGGATCGAATATGCGCTGCCGCAGATACACGTCGTACGTCGTCCCGCTGACCAGTTCCACGATGCGGCCCAAGATGTCCGGCCCCGCCGTTCCGCTGTAGCTCCACTGCGATCCCGGCTGAAAATCCAGCGGCACGGCCGCCAAGCGAGGGATGTAGTCGGCCAATGTGTCGTTGGGATTCTTCGGTGCCAGCTTCGATGCTTGCCGCGCGCCCAGCCCGCCACTGACCACGCCGGAAGTGTGGGTCAGCAGGTCCTGAATCGTGATCTCCCTGCTAGCCGGGATGACATAGATTTCGGAGCCCCGCCCCGGCGTCGCCGTCTCCACCGGCATGGCCACCTTCAGGCTCTTGAACTCCGGAATGAACCTGGAAACAGGGTCGTTCAGCCGGATCTTGCCTTCCTCGACCAGCATCATAACCGCCACCGAGGTAATGGGCTTGGTCATGGAGGCCAAGCGGAAGACGGCGTCCTTCGCCATGGGCTTCTTCGATTCCAGATCCATGACGCCGTGCGCCTCGAAGTGAGCAATGCGGCCTCTGCGCGCCACGATCGTGACTGCGCCGCAGATGTTCTGCGCGTCGATGTGCCGCTGAACCGCCTCGTGCACTCTCCCCAGGCGTTCAGAGGAAAGCCCGACTTCCTCAGGCTTCGCGCTGGGTATTGACGCCGCCACCAGCGGCAGCGCCGAAAGCCCGGCCATCAAGCACCCCAACCAGAGAGATCGCAAGTAGCTCTTCATGACTTCTCCTTCTCAGCTTGTCCTTATATCCAGTTCCACGGCCGTGACCGACCCCGCGGGGAACCGCCTTCTCGGCGCCGGTCCGAACGGCAGCGCCGCTTCACGCGGCTTGGGATCGACGACAACCTCCCTCGCCTCAGCCGCTGCCAGCGCCGTCCGTGCGGCGGCCGCTCTCTAAGTCTGCCAGAATCGTGCGCGCGACATGGAAGTGGCCTTTCCATAGGAATCGCGGCAAATGGGCCGTTTTCCTACCGTAGCTGTACGGAAGGCACTTGTAGCCTTTGCTCTAAGCGTGCCGCGCCGACAATCGTGTCGGCGCTCGGCGCAGGCCGATCTGCTTCGCCCCGCATCGACGAGGGCGTCGATGCCGCACGCGTGGGCGCGTACGCTACAACCGGCTGGCGGCTTCCACTTCTATGTCGCACCTGCCCGATTCGCGGCGCTGCCTCAATATCCGCGGGGAATGCCGCCGGGGAAGCGGGGCAGGTCCTCGGGGCGCGGCGGTTTCTCGGGGGCGGCGAAAGAGAGGGTCACGTCGACGGTGCGGGCTTGCTCATCGACGCGGATCGCCGATTTTGTCTTCCCCAGGTTGTCGAAGAGACCGTCTTCGCGGATGCGGCCCAGGAAGTAGTCGGGGTATTGGGAGTCGAACGGCGCACCCGGCTTCATACTCCAGCTCTTGCGGACGGCCGCTTCGCCGTTGAGGTCCAGTCCCTCGACGGTGAGCTTGCCGAAAACGTAGCGCGTGCCCGGGTCGACGTGGACCACCAGGTCGACCTTCTTCTCGCTGTCGCGGATGGCCCTATCGACACGCGTTTGCGGATGCATGAAACCATCCCTCGTCAGACGCTTCTTCATGCGGTCCAGACCTGCATCGATCTCCTTGAAGTCGGCGACCTCCCCCGTCTTGAAATCCGCCGCCCGCAACAGTTCCTTCTCGGGAAGCCCGTTGCCATCGAGTTTCACCTTGTCGAGGCTGTAGACTTCGCCCTCCTGAATTTCCACGGTCACGGCCACGCCTAATACGTCCTTGGCCGGCTCTGCCGTTACCTTCGGGAATGCCACACGGATGCGCCCGGCGGCATCGTATAAGGGCCGGACGTTGGCCTCGAGCACCTGCCGGAAGCGGGCTTCGGTATAAAGAGTGCCGACGGCCACTCCCGCCATGACGTTCTGCAGGACGGGCGTAGAGATGGTGGTGTTCCCGGTGAACATCACTTGGGCGACGGAGGGCGGGGGAGCGGCGGGGCCGAAGACCACGATCATCTGGCCGGCGTCGTCGGGCGTCAGTCCGCCGGCCACCGTTTCCTTCTTGCCTTGCGAAACGAGAAACGCCTCGAGGGCGCTGGCATAGCGCTTGAGAACGGGCTGAGTGGCAGGGATGCGGTCCGAGAAGAGCGGGTCGGAACGCCTCAGCCAATCCTCCATCTCCTTGGGGGACGCGTCCAGCCGCTCGAAGCGGAAGGGGTAGACGTCCGGCGCTTCGATGACCTCGTAGGTGACGCGAAAGCCCTTGTTCGATGGGGCGGGACCAAAGCTATAGGCGATGCTCGCGAAAACGCCGGTGTCCATCAGGCGCGCGCGCGCCGCCTCCAGGTCCTCCTTGCCCGCGACTTGGCCCACCTTCAGCCCGGCGGCTGCCAGAATTCTTCCGGTCTCGTACCGGGAGTTGCCTGTTACGGAAAGGCTTTCGATGGGCCACCGGGCAGGCGGTTGGTTCGTCTGCGACGGGGCGGGGAAGGGCCAGAGCAGAAGCATCACCAGGAGCAGTCCCACGATTTCATTGTATGCTGTCGGGGAGCCATGCCTTTCGACGGATTCAACAACAGCGAGCGGGCCGTACTCAGGCGGTTGAATAAGCCCGCGAAGATCCAGCGCTTTCTGGACGATTTGCCGTACAACAAGGAACCGGGCGGGGCCACCTGCCTCTCGCCCAGGCGCGTCCTGGAACTGGGCACGGCGCACTGCATGGAGGGGGCGTTGTTCGGCGCGGCGGCGCTGCGTCTGATCGGGCACCCACCTCTGCTAATGGATCTGGAGGCGGTGCGGGACGACGATCACGTGCTGGCCATCTTCCGGGAACGCGGCGGCTGGGGCGCGCTCGCTAAGTCGAACTACTCGGGATTGCGGTTTCGGGAGCCGGTGTACCGGACCCTGCGCGAGCTGGCGATCTCTTACTTCGAACACTACTTCAACCTCTCCGGCCAGAAGACCCTGCGGAACTACTCGCGCCCGGTGAATCTGAGGCGGTTCGACCGGATCGGCTGGATGACGTCCCAGGAGGATGTGTGGGTAATTCCAGAGTATCTCGTGGAAATCTCGCACACGCCAATCTTGACCCCGGAGCAAGAGCGGGCCCTAAGCCGGGTGGACAAGCGCCTGATGGCGGCGGGACAAGTGGGGACGGTGAAGTAGGCTCAGATCCCCGGAAAGAGTACGTGGAGGATCGTGAAGAAGAGCGCCGCGACGATGGCGGAGGCGGGGATCGTCAGGACCCAGGCCCAGGCGATGTTGGCGGCGACGCCCCAGCGTACGGCCTTGACGCGTTGAATGGAGCCCACGCCAGCGATGGCGCCGGTGATGACGTGCGTCGTGGAGACGCCTACCTTCATGTAAGTCGCCAGCAGGATGGAAGAGGCCGCGGCGGCTTCCGCGCAGAAACCGCTGCGCGGGCGCAGCCGTGTCAGCCGGGCGCCCATGGTGTGAACGATGCGCCAACCGCCGGTGAGCGTGCCCAGCGCGATGGCCGCGTGCGCGGATAGAATTACCCACACGGGCACCTGGAACGTCTTCAGAAACCCGCCGGCCACCAGTACGCCGGTGATCAGGCCCATAGTCTTCTGCGCATCGTTGGTGCCGTGCGCGTAACTATAGATGGCTGCCGAGACAAGCTGGAGCTTGCGGAAGTAGACATCCATGTTCTTGGGGGTGGCCCCGCGAAACAGCCAGTAAATAGCCACCATGAAAACATACGCCAGCACCAGGCCCATGATCGGGGCCACAATCATGAAGGCCAGCGTCATGATCCAGCCGCTCCAAATGATCGCGTCAAACGAGTGGCTGATTCCCCGCAGGAACGCGACATGTGCCATCGCCGCGCCCGCGTAGCCGCCGAAGAGAGCGTGTGACGAACTCGTCGGCAGACCCAGCCACCAGGTGATCAGGTCCCAAACGATCGCGCCAATGAGGCCACTCATAATGACGTACGGTGTAACGGTGGATAGATCCACCATGCCGGTGCCGACCGTCTTTGCGACACCGGTCCCAAAGCTGAACGCCGACACGAAATTGAAGAACGCGGCCCAGAGTACGGCCTGAAGCGGCGACAGCACACGCGTGGAAACGACTGTCGCCACTGAATTCGCGGCGTCGTGGAAGCCGTTGATGTAGTCGAAAACGAGGGCTACCGCAATGATGACCACTACCAGGAGGAGCATGGATATTCCAGTGGGTTAACTGTTCTTCACCGCCACGCCCTGCAGCGCGTCCGCTACGTCCTCGCAGCGGTCGGTGGTGTCTTCCAGGACTTCGTACACTTCCTTGATCTTGATGAACTCGATCGGATCGATACGGCTCTGGAAGAGTTCGGCGAGCACCTGCCGCACAAGCTTATCGGCGGCGTTCTCCAGCCGGTTGATTTCGATGCATTGATCGAGGAGCGGCTTGTTGTTACTCAGCGCCTCGAATGCCGACACCAGTTTACCCGCGCAGGCATCCACGATCTGGCAAAGCTCCACGACTGCCGGAGGGATGGTTTCCAAGTGATAAGCGGCCATGCGGTACGCGGCGTCCTCGATCCCGTCGAGCACGTCGTCGAGGCTGGAAGAGAGCGAATGGATATCCTCAGGATCGATCGGAGTGATGAAGGTCCGGTTCAGGCGAGTGAGAATGTCGTGGATGATCTCGTCGCCCTTGTTCTCCAGCTTCTGGATCTCCGCGGCCGCATTCGCCAGGTGGGCGTTGCCCGCCTGCGCGCCCGCCAGTAGCAAAGCCGACGCCTCCGCGATGATCTGTGCCTGGGCAGAAAACAGGTGATAGAATTTCTCTTCTCTTGGCAGGAATCTCATATTTCCTCGGGATCAAGGAGGCCTCCGCCCAAGGGGGGCGAAGGAAGACTTCTATCATGACATTCCGGCGGCGCGAGGTCAACGTCCGGGCTAGAGGATTGGCTTCCGGACAGGGATGTCGACCGGCACGCCGGCCGGTGCGCCGGGGGATGCCTGCAAGACCAGTTTGACGCGGATGGGGTCGACCAGGCAGGCGGTGGACTTCTCGGTGCAGTAGTACACCACCGTGTCGATGGTAAGCTCCGAGCGCCCCGCAGGGAGTTCGACAGGCAGTTGGAGCGGGAAGCCGACCTTCTTAAAATCGACGCTATCCGCTTGCAGGCCGAACTTCAATCGAGAGCCGTCCGCGGATTTCCAGCGCATGTAGAAGGGGGCCTCCCGGTTGAACTTGTAGCCCGCTGGCAAAACGATATTGAGCGCGAGCTTTCCCGCGCCGGTCCTCAATTCCTTTTGTCCGAGATCCAACAGCCGCCCGCGGAAGCTGTCCATCTCGCGGCGGGAGAGCTTCTCGAGGCCGGTGAATTCCAAAGTGGCGACGGTTTTTGCGGCGGGGTCGAGCACGCGGATCTGGTGATTGTTGGTATCGGCAACGTAGAGCTTGCCGCCCAGCCAGGCGAGACCGCCGGGCTCGTTGAAGGCGGCGCTCGCGAACTTGCCGTCGGCCAGGGTCTTCATACCGCTGCCGGCCAGCGTCCGCACCGTCCGGCGGGCCGGATCCACCACCTTGATCCTGCTGTTGTAAGTGTCCGCTACATAGAGCAGACCATCGCTGTAGGCGACCCCCAGAGGGTGCTGCAAGCGTGCCTTGGAGGCATCGCCGTCGATATCGCCGAAGTCGAAGAGGCCTTTGCCTAGAATGGTGCGCACGCGGCCGCCCGCGTCCAGGCCGGCCTGGCGGATGGAACTGGTCTCGCTGTCGGCGAAATAGAGTTCGCGCCCGTCGGTGGTAATGCCGCTAGGCTGCGCCAGCGCCGCATCGAGCAGTCCGTTGTCCTCGATGTTTTCGCGGCCGGAGCCGGCGTAAGGACGCGCCTCCCAAGTCTTGATATCGGCCACCCACAACTGATGGAAGCCGGCCATCGCGATGTACATCTTCCCATCGCGAACCAGGAGATCCCACGGGGAACTCAGCGCGACGGAGGTCCCGCTCCCCGGCTGATTGAAGTTCTTGGCCTGCTGGCCGGTTCCGAGAACCGTCTTCACCGTGCGGGCGCGCAAATCGGCAACCCGCACCAGGTGGTTCTCGGTGTCGGCGATGTACAGCAGGTCCCCGGAGGCGAAGGTGCCCTGGGGATGGTGAAAGCGGGCCTGCTCGAAGCTGCCATCGTCGCGGCCCTCGTCGCCCGTCCCGATCACATCCAGAATGCGGCCCGCGGCGTCGGCCACCAGGATGCGATTGTGGTTGGAGTCGGTGATGAAGAGGCGGCTGCTTTGCTCGTCGCTGGAAATCTTGCCGGGGAACTCCAGAAGTGTGTTGGCCTTGCGGGCTTCCTCGAGAGAAAGCTGCAGCGGGCTGCGCTTCAGCAGGCCCTTGGCCGCGAAGTAGGGGACGGCTTGCTGTAACACGGCGTCGAATGGTTCGAAGACGCCTTCCCCGGCGCGTTGCGCGACCACCTTGCCCGCGGGGTTAATGAGGACCACGGTGGGCCAGGAGTTGACGCCGAAGCTTCGCCACACCTGGAAGCTGCCATCGTTGACCACAGGGTGGTGAATCCCGTAGCGCAAGATGGCGCTGCGGATTTGCGACGTGTCCTTCTCATTCTGGAATTTTGCCGAGTGGACGCCGATGACTACCAGCTCCTGGGCGTACTTCTGTTCGAGCTTCGCGAGGTCCGGCAGTATGTGCATGCAGTTGATGCAGCAGTAAGTCCAGAAGTCCAGCAGGACGAACTTGCCGTGCAAATTCTTGAGGCGTAGTGGCGTAGAGGTATTGAGCCAATCGAGCCCCGCCGGGAATTCCGGCGCGTTCGTGGTCCCCTCGAGCAAATCGGGCGGAAACACCTGTCCTCCTTGCGCGCTGCCAGGCCGGTTCTGAGCGCCACAAGCGGCGAGCGTCCAGAGCAGCATCATCGACACCGCACTTCTCAGGGTTGTAGGAATCGACATCGGGTACAGAACGTCCTACTAATTTGATTCTCCCACCGCCCTTGCGGGTTCCGAGAATCCTGGTAGGCTCGAAGGTGATGCCGGTCCTGTGGTGCGCGCGAGCGGCTCTGTTTCCGATCGGTTGTCTGGCCGCCATCCCCCTTCTCGCCGCCAGCGCCCAACTGGAAGTGCCGTTCGTGCTCCTGCACAACCAGATCCTGGTGGAAGCGAGGATCAATGGCCGAGGCCCGTACAACTTTGTGCTCGACAGCGGGACGTTCCGCTCGACGGTCGACCTGCGCCTGGCCAGAGAACTCCGGCTGCCACTAGGTGCGGAGGAGACGAAAGGCAGAGGGGCGGGCAGTGGCAGGGTATCCGCGTTACCGACCTCGCTGGGGCGCCTGAGTGTAGGCGATCTGTCACTCGATGATCTCCCAGCCTCGGCTATGGACCTTACGGCGGTGTCGCGTCAGCTCGGCCGGCCGCTGCACGGGGTCCTAGGGTACAGCTTTCTGGGTTCGCGGATCGTTCAAATCGACTACTTCCGCCGGCGAATCCGGTTCTACGCGCAGTCCCCCTTTTCGCCGGATGTCCAGCCGGCGGACACGGTACGGCGTGTCTCGTTTCGCATGCAGTTCCGCCAGGATTCAATCCTCCCCGTACTGGAAGACTGCTATGTAAACGGCAGGAAGATTTCCATTACGATCGACACCGGCTCCAGTCTGGGGCTGATTCTGTTTCCCCAAACTATCCGCTACCTTGGCTTGGAGCAACTGGCGCGGTCCGGCATCCCGATGGCAGCATCCGGCTATGGCGGCACGGCGCGTCTCACCAGGGGGTGGGCCAAGTCCGTGGTTCTAAAGACGATCGATCTGGGAGCCGTCGAGGTGGCTTACGTAAAGAGCGGCTACGCCGAGGACGAGAGGCTCGAACGCCGCGGCGGAAACCTGGGCAACGCAGTGCTTCAGGACTTCGTTCTCACGCTCGATTACCGCAACCGCGTTGTGGTGATCGAAGAGACGGCCGATTGACCCCGCCTACTGTCACGCAGAATTGACTTCCCTTTCACGGATCCGTAACACGCTCCGGGTACTCTGGGCGTGAAACCATATGAAACCAATAACAGCGTTTCTCCTCACCCTGTGCCTATGCGGACTCGCCTTCGGCCAAGCTGGCCAGGCGCGTATCGTAGGCACCGTCGTCGACAGCGCCGGGGCGGTTGTTCCAGCCGCCACTGTTGTCGTCAAGAACCAGCGGACCGGCGTCGAACGTTCGGCCAAGTCGAATGGGCAGGGCCAGTACGTCGTCACGAATCTGTCACCGGCGGAATACAACGTGGTGGCCAGCGCCCCCGGCCTGGGGCCGATGATGCTCAGCGACATCGCGCTGACCGCGGACCAGGAGCGAACCTTGAATCTGACCATCCACCCGGCGACGCTGCAGCAGGAAGTCACCGTTTCGGGTGGCGAGTTGGTGGTCATCGACACCAGTTCCGCCCGAGTGGGTGCGAATGTGAACGAGCGTGAAGTGGCCACGTTGCCGCTGAACGGCCGGCAGATCTCGCAGTTGTATCTGCTGGCTCCCGGAGCGCTCTCGGCCGGCGGCGGCTCCTATGACAACATCCGGTTCAGCGGCCGCGCCAACCAAGAGAACGCCATCCGCTTCGACGGCATCGAAGGATCGTCCATCATCGACGCTTCGCCGGGGAACCTCAACGGCGAGAGCTCGACCGGCTTTCGCCTGCAGTCGAGCGTGGAGAACGTGCAGGAATTCCGCGTCGAATCCAGCAACTATCCCGCCGAGTACGGAACGGGAACGGCTGCCCAAATCAGCATTGTCACCAAGTCCGGCTCGAACGCGTTTCACGGAGCGCTGTTCGAGTACCTGCGCAACAACGCTCTGGACGCGCGCAACTTCTTCGACGGGTCCACCAAGTCCCCGCTGCGGTTGAACCAGTTCGGCGGCTCGCTCGGCGGTCCCATCCGGAGGGACAAGCTCTTCTTTTTTGGCAGCTACGAAGGTCTCCGGCAGCGCGCGGGACTGAATCTGATCGAAGCGGTGCCGAGCGCCGCGGCGCGAGCGCGGGCCGTGGCTTCCATTGCTCCCATCATGGCCGCCTATCCAAACGGCGGGACGCCGACCTCCAACCCCGATCTCGATCTCTTCCGGCTCAGCGCCAGTTCCAAGATTGACGAGAACTATGGCAGCCTCCGCCTGGACTACCGGATCAACGACAAGTACTCCATAACGATGCGGTACTTCCGCGATCAAGGCGAGGCACAGAGCCCCCTGAACGTCACCGGCAACTACCAGCGCATCACGGCAACTCCGCAGAATGCCCTGGTCAGCTTTCAGCAGATCGTCAGCCCCGCCGTTGTCAACGAAGTGAAGGTTGGCATGAACGGCTCGAAGACCCGCCTCAACGGCGTGGCTCCCCGCGTGAACGGTATCGACTATTCTCCGATCTCCATCGATTTCACGGGCTCGGCCACGATTTCGGGCATCGGCGGGCAGGGCGTGTCCGGGGGAGCGACTCGTCTCGGTGGCCTGGTCCGCTCCAATAGCGCACAAAACGGCCGTGCCGTGCCGTACACCAACTACACGTTGACCTTTGCCGACCAGTTGAGTTGGCTGGTGGGTAATCACAACTTGAAATTCGGGGTGGAAGTCCGGCCGATCCGGATGTACACGGACCGTTTGGGCGGCACCACCTACACCTTCTCGAATCTGAACGACCTGTTGAGCAATCAGGCCGTCCAGCGTTCAGGTGATCGGCGACGTTAGCGCCCCGAACCCGCTGCACGGCGGCGCCTCGGGCAACCGCTTCCTGAAGCAGGAGTACTACATCGGGTACGCGCAGGATGAGTGGAAGATCCGGCCGAACTTCACCATGAACTATGGGCTGCGCTACGAGTACTACTCGGTGCTCCACGAGGACCGCAATCTCTTCACGTACTTCGACATGACCACCGGAACGCTGGCCGGTCCCGAGACGCCTTGGTATAAGAGTGCCAAGACGAATTTCGCGCCGCGTCTGGCCTTCACGTGGGCGCCCTCCAAACTGAACAACAACACGGTGCTTCGGATTGGCGCGGGCTACTACTACGGCCCGGGGCAGACCGAAGATCAAATTCAGCCCATCGACAGCGACCGCGTTACCGTATCTCTGACGAACTCGGCGTTTCCGGTCGACAGCCAGCAGATCATCTCCAGCTTCGACCTAGACAACTTGAAGGGCTTCGCCCCGCGCGTTTACGCTCCCGGCTACACACTGCCGGAGAAGGTTCTCTCCTACACTGTGTCGATACAACAGCAGTTGCCGGCGGGCACGGTGCTCACGGCGGCTTACGTGGGAAGCCAGGGCCGCAACCTGTTCCTGCGGTCCTGGACCAACCTGATGACCGGCGTAACCATGAACTCAACGACGGGCGTCGGCAGCGCGGTGTTGCAGTATGGGAGCAAGTACGGCCAGATGGACTACAAGACCACCGGCGGTACGGACCACTACGAATCGCTTCAGATGACCCTGAATCGCCGGTTCAACAAGGGCCTCACGATCGGGTCGCAGTGGACTTGGGGTCACAGCATCGGCAACACGGGCGGCTCGAACGAAGCGCAGACCCAGACCAGCCCCTTCGATTTCTCGCTCGACCGCGGCAACAATGCCTTCGATGTGCGGCACAGCTTCAATGCCAGCGCCATGTGGATGGTCCCGGTGGGCAAGGGGCGCCAGTACCTGTCGAACGCGAACCCCGCAATCGACGCACTGCTCGGCGGTTGGGAAATCGGCGGCATCGTCAACGCCCGGACCGGTTTGCCGATTGACCTGACTTTGACCCGCAACGACATCGCCTACCGCGTCAACGCCACGGGCGCCATCGTCAACAGCCCGGTGGTCGGCAGCGACGGGACGGTGCTCACAACGGCCATCGTGAACAACCCTTGGGGCGGGGCGTTCCGCAGCAACCGGCGTCCCGATGCGGTGCCGGGGGTTAGCCCGTTTCTCTCCTCCGCGTCCGATAAGCGCGTGTTCCTGAATCCCGCGGCGTTCGCGATTCCCGCTCCCGGTACTTTCGGCAACCTCGGCCGCTGGGCGCTGCATGGACCGGGGCTGAAGCAGTTCGACCTCACGCTGCACAAGCGCTTCACGGTCAACGAGCGAGTCAACCTGGAGTTCCGTTCGGAGATATACAACCTCTTCAATCGGACGAACTTCTCAAATCCCGTGTCCAGGTTGAACAACGCGCTCGGCACGGGCACGAACCAACTGCAGCCGGGGCAGTCGTTTACTTCGGCCGCTGCCGGCGGCACGTTCGGCCTGGCAACTTCGACGCTCACGAAGGACGTCGGGCTGGGCGCGAGCCGGCAGATCCAGCTCTCCCTGAGATTGGACTTCTAGGCGTTCTCCCCACAACCCGCTCGACCCGAGGGGCAGGTTCTACCGTTCCTGCCCCTCTCCCCATTTTCTGGCGACACCGATTATTCTCTCCAATCGAGATCAAGCTGAAAGACGGCCCTGCTAGGCTCTGGTTGAGAGATCAGGAGGCAACCGGTGATAAAGAGCATGTTGGCAATCGGGCTATCCGCAGAGGATCGCGATCGTGCCCAAGAAATCCTCGCGCCGCGCGGCTGGAGCGTTCGGGAGGCCGCAGGTTTCCTCCCCCTCGCCGAGCAGTTGCGCCGGCACCGCTTTGCCGCCGTGCTTTGCGAGTCGGAACGGATCGATGGCACCTGGCGCGATGTTCTGGAGGAATTGACGGCGCAGGCCCCAGCGCCTCCGCTGATCGTGACATCGTTCTCTAGCGGACGCTTCGCTGTGGGCTGAAGTACTCAACTGTGGCGGGTTCGATGTCGTGCGGGTGCCGTTCGAAGCGGAAGAACTGGCAAGGGTGGCAGCGCTGGCATGTGCAGAGAAGCGGCCGGTCCGCGCCGGCCGCTCGAGTTTGGCCGCCCTCGCATGCGTGGAGTGAATTCAAGCGCTGAAATCAACGGACGGGACCGTGGTTGCGCTTCGGCGCGAGAGGTAACGCAGCCAGCGCTGTTCCTGGCCGGGGCTGTCGAATGTGGTACGCCAATAGCGTCTGAACTTCGCCGATTCCCGCTTCGCCCGAACAGCCAGAAACAGCCTCGATCTTCTCGCGTTCGGGGTCGTGCGTCGGCAGTCTCTCCGCGATCAAATCCCTCGTCGCGGCGCAATCGTTGAGCGCCCCCAGACAGTCCTGGATCTCGCGCAGTCCGCCCAAGTAACCGTCCAGCGCGGGGCCGTAGCATGGGCGGAACAACTCCAGCGTGTACCGGAACGCTTTCGTCTCCAGCCGGAACCGGTGCATGGCCGACGGTGAGGAGGAGGGGTCCAGGAGTTTCCTGCCTTGGTCGAAATAGGACTGCACCAGCGCGGGCAGGCGTATCCTGGAGTTCGCCGACGCGCTGGCCGCTTCGTCCCACTCGATTCGCTTCTTCGCCATATCAGAGCCCCAACCTGGAACGCCAGCGCTTGTGGAAACTGCGCCGGTGCCAGCGCTCCAGCGCGGCAACCAGCGAACTCTCCGCCTCGCTGCGTTCGTGCGACAGCATCTGCTTGAGAGTCGAATCGGGGAGCGGAGGCGCACCCGCCAGAAGCTGCAGAGCGATGTCGCGGTTCCGCACCTCCGACGCCAAATCCATGACAGCTTCCAGCCTCTGTCGGATTTTCTTGGTCCTCTCGCGAGGAAAGAACTGGCTGAACAAACGCAAGCACTGCGTCAGCCGGCGTATCGAGACGCGCAGATCGTGAACGGCGTCCACATCCGCCATTCTGGCGGTCTGGCTCGCCTGGAACGCCAGCCGGCGAAGGAGCATGGATGTTTGTTCGGCGGCGTAATCGCGGACGGGGATTTCGCCAGCCGAGCCGCCGCGGCTTCCTCTTCGCGGTCACCTTCGACTCCTCACAAAGACGACCGGCAGCCCGTAGATCTGACGAAACACCTCGCTGGCGCGCTCAACCGCCCACAGTTCGAGGTCGATGCCAGCCGAAGCTGTGACTTGCATGGTCACCTGCCCGTCGCCGATTTTGCACTCCACCGATTCAACGCGCTGCGTGTGGCTACGATCCAGGCTGTCCGCCAGCCGCAATATTGGGATGAGCCGCAAGACAGCCTGCGCTTCCTCGCCGGTCAAGGACTGGGCGGTGGTGTGCTGCGGAGCCGGAAGCGTCTTGCGGTGATAGCGGCAGAGAGTGGCGACGAGTTCGCGCTCGCGGTTGGTGAATCCAGGCATATCGGAGTTCGCCACGACATAGTAAGAATGCTTATGGTGGCTTAGATCGCTGACATAGTGACCCACGTCATGCAAATACGCCGCGGCTTCCAGCACCTTCCCCATCTCGAGGGGAAGTTGATGCAGCGCCTGGAGGGAGTGGAAGAGACTGCGCGCAAGGTCCGCCACTTTTCGGGAGTGCTTCCGGGAAATCCCGTACCGCACGCTGAGTCTTTCCACTTCCGCGCGCTGTTCGGGATTGAGCTGGGCCCGCTGCATGCCGACTCCGCGCGCGGCGAGGTCGGCGACGATACCATCCCGCACGCCGGCGGCGGAGTAGTGCAGGCAGCCGAGGCCGAACGCTTCCAGCACGTGGGCCAGAACACTGACGCCGGGAACGATAATTTCCGCGCGCCGGGGGCCAATGCCCTTGATTTTCCGCCGGCCGGCGAGGTCCAGCGAGCCGAGCTGCTTGCCCAGTTTCCGCACTTGCGCCGAGCGAACCCGGACGCGGTCCACGCGATCCGCCTTGGAACCCGAGACGCCGCCGATCGCACAAACCGCGGCGCATGCGGTGGCGGAAGTGGCGATCGCCAGGTCCCAATGCGCGGAACCGAAACGGCGGGTCACGCCATCCAGCTTCTCGACGATGAACTCATGCATGCGGTGAAGTTCCAGTTCCGCTGGCGGGTCGCCGGCCAGAAACATCTCACGCAGACGGACGGCCCCCAAGGGTTTCGATACCGCATCGAGCATGCGGCCGTTCTCGCTGGCGATGATTTCGATGCTGCCCCCGCCGACGTCGATGATCAGCGCCCGGCGCGACGGCAGGGGCCACCGGCTCAATACGCCCAGGTGAATGAGCCGCGCTTCTTCACGGCCGGAAACCACATCCACGGTGGTACGGGCGGCGCGCGCGGCTCTTCTCGATGAATTCGGCCTGATTGCGCGCGTCGCGAACGGCGCTGGTGGCCACCGCTCGCACGCCCGCGACGTCCAGTTTCTCGTACTGTGCAGCCATCCTCGCCAGAGTCTGGCAAGTCAGGTCCATGGCTTCGCGGCTGATCTTCCCGGTGCGAAAGACGCTCTCGCCTAAACGTGTGACCTCGCGCTCGGAAGCCATAATCTGCATGGGGCTCTCGGGTGTCTTCTCGGCGACTTCCATCCGGATGGAGTTACTTCCGATATCGATTGCCGCGTAGCGAGGCATACATCGCTATAATAAACATTTTGCGGGGAGGAGCGCATATTCTTTGTTACAAAACCGTTACGCTGGCCGGCTCATCGTCGTGGAGGGTATCGACGGATCCGGCAAGTCGACCCAACTTGCTCTTCTAAGCCAGTGGCTGCGAGCGGAACGTTATGCCGTGGCCTTCAGCGAGTGGAACTCGTCTCCCCTCGTGCGCGAGGCGACGCGCCGCGGCAAAAAGAAGGAGATGTTCACGCCCACGACGTTCAGCCTGATTCATGCGACCGACTTCGCCGACCGGCTGGAGAGTTACATTTTGCCGCTGGTAAGAGCGGGCGCGGTGGTGTGCGCGGATCGCTATGCCTACACCGCGTTTGCGCGCGACGTGGCGCGCGGCGTCAGCCGGCGCTGGGTTCGGAACCTGTACCGGTTCGCGTTGCGCCCCGATTTGCGGTTCTATTTCCGCGTGCCGCTGGACATCGCGATTCAGCGTATCCTGGGCGGGCGCAACGCGATCAAGTACTACGAAGCCGGGATGGACCTCGGCCTCAGCCGCAGCACCGAGGAGAGCTTTCGCATCTTTCAGGGCCGCATCCTGGACGAGTATGAGGGGATGGCGGAGGAAGTGGGCTTCCGCGTAATAGATGCGACGCAGTCCATCGAAGAACAGCAACAGCAGATGCGGGCGATCGTGATGGAAGTGTTGGGAGCGCACTTGAAGAACGGCGTCCTGCGCGCGCCAATGGGGGTATCGCATGTTGCCGAGCGCGCCGCTGCAGTTCTATAACGAGCCGCTGCCGGGCGTGGATTGCTCGGAGTTGCGGGGCACGCTGATCGTGATCGAAGGGCCCGACGCGGTGGGCCGCAGCACTCAGATTACGATGTTGCGGCGCTGGCTGGAGCGGGAAGGCCATGCGGTGCTCGACACCGGCATGGCGCGGTCGGCGCTGGCGGGCAAGGGCATCCAGGCCGCCAAGAGCGGGAACACCCTCGGCCCCATCACCATGACGCTGTTTTACGCGACCGATTTCGCCGACCGGCTGGAGAACGAGATTATCCCGGCCCTGCGGGCGGGCTTCATTGTGCTGATCGACCGGTACATTTTCTCGATCATGGCCCGTGCGATCGCCCGCGGCGAAGACCGGCGATGGATCGAGCAGGTGGCGGGATTCGCGCTGGTGCCGCACAAGGTGTATTACCTGCGGGCGGAAGTGCATGAACTGGTTCGCCGCGTGGTGCTGGGACGGGGCGCCTTCGACTACTGGGAAAGCGGCATGGACATGCGCTTCGGGACGGACATGCATCAGAGCTTCGTGCGGTATCAGACCCGGCTGGTCCGGGCCTTGGACCGGATGGCCAAGCACTACAACTTCACGGTCGTCGATGCCAACCGTCCCGCGGACGTCATCTTCCGTGAATTGCAGGCGCACATCACGGCACTGCAAACGGGCAGGTCTCGCAAGGTTCCGCCGCGCGCCGAAGCGCGCAGGAGAGCTCCTCAGACAAGGTGATGGAAATCTATATTCTGCGGCACGGCATTGCGGAAGAGCGGCGGACCGGGCGGACCGATTCCACTCGCAAACTCACGGGGGCCGGCAAAGTGAAGCTGCGCCAGGTTCTCGAGACAGCGCGCGCGGCCGGCGTGAGACCATCGCTGATCCTAACCAGCCCGTACGTCAGGGCGGTGGAGACGGCCGAACTTGCGGCGACGATTCTGCGGTGCGCGGATCCGATTGTGCACACGGACGCCTTATTGCCCTCCTCCACGCCGCAGGCGGTCTGGCGGGTGATCCGCGAGCAGGCCGGCCAGACTGCCGTCCTGCTGGCAGGTCACGAGCCTCTGCTGTCGGAAGCGGCGAGTTTTTTGTTGGGCGCGTCGTGGGCGCTGATGGATCTGAAGAAGGGCGCCCTGCTGCGCATCGATCTTACCCGGCTGGATGAGGAGCCGCGCGGCGTGCTCCAATGGCTGCTGACGGCGAAACTCGCCTGTCCCTCTTCAGGAAGCCTCCGGCGAATGTCCGATTCAGTTTAACCGGTAGGCAAATACATCCGGATCGCAAGTAAGTTGGATTTCACCGGCAGCCAACTGAATGGCCTGGCGCCTTACGACGCGGCCTTCTTGATCGACCGCCGTCAACTCCTTGGGTTGGGCAAGCCTCCACGGCAGTTGCTGCCAGCGGATCTTCACCGTGAACGACGGACTCTGAGGCAGAGGCATCAGTTCGAGCGCATTCCCGGTTCGGGTCAGCCGCACTCCGCCATTGGTGGAAACGGCGCCGAACGCCACAACCCTGCCATCCGGGTTCATGCGGGGGAGACGCGGGTCGGGTCCCTGAGTGGAACCGCCCCCACCGCCCCCTCGGGCGGATGGCGCGTCGGGGACAACCGGACGCGCGTTCATGTAGATCACCGCCGGCGATTTCGCCCATTCGACAATAAGCCCCTCCCGGCGCTCGATCGCGGCCTCGACGACCCCGTCCTTGACCGGAACACGCGCGTAGAAGCCGTACTGGGGAAGCTCGTGATTTGAAACCGACCAGTTCTCGGCGCCTCGGTTCACCCACACTTGGCCACCGTTGGCCCACCGGATCTCCTGGCGGTGCAGGTTCCCTCCGGCGAAGGCGAATCCATCCATGCGGCGCAGCGCCAGGCCACGCATCAGGTCGTGCAGCAGCCAGTACTTCCGCACGGTGTCGCGGCTGAATGCGTCCCAAACCATGGCGGGATGGCCCGTCATCACCTCAGTGGTGATGTAGTCGTCGCTGGTGATGCCATGCGTGCGCGCGTCCTGTCCGGAGTTGTAGCGGCCGGGGTAGCCTGCGCCTTGGAGTACGAAGACATCGTGATAAGCGTTGTCGAACCAGGGCACGCGCTCGGTGTCGCTGGTCTCGATGCGCCAGACGTTGCTGCGTTCGGGACCGCCTTCGGCGCGCATGTGCGCTCCCGCGCCGCCATCCAGCCAGCCGATGTATTGGTCGGCCCCGGCCTCGGAGATCTGAGGCGCGCCGCCCAGGAAATCCCGGATCCAGGCGAAGCCCTCCCGCCAAACGTCGCGCGTGTGGATACGGTCGAAGAACTGGCCGTCTGAACTGTAGTAGTCGTACGGCGGCTCGGACGACCAGACGTCGATGAAGTAGGCTGTCGGGCGCGAAGCCCTCCTTGATCATCTTGAGGTTCCGCTTTACAAACGGCAGGACGCGGTCCGAGCGCGGGTGGTAGGACTGGGAGTTCACCGTGCGGTTGAAAAACGCCGCCTGCGGCTGCCGGTTGGCGGTGAAGGCGATGTTGTCGTAGGTGAAGCCCTCCGAATCCGGATAAAAGTCGACGTAGTTGTCGTGGGGAGCGAAGAGGACGCCGTTCTTCTTGCAGGTGGCCACCAAGTCGAAGAACTCGTCGGCGGTGCCCCACTCGGGGCTGGGTGGGTAGATGTCCGGTAGACGGACATCGTATCCCCAGCGCTGCCAGCGGTGCCAGATGACCACTGCGTCGGTCAGGCCATAGCGGAAAGCCTGCCGCAACACCTTCGCCGTATCGGCGTATCGGCCTCGCCAAAGATCAAATGTGAAAAGACCCGCGAGGCGCTTCACGCCGCCGGACGCGCCCGGCGCATTCAACTCGCGAAACGTCCTGGCCGCGGTCCAGACATCCGCGACCCGGTATCAGACTGACGACCTGATTGTGGGGTGTGTGCAGGGAGTAGGACCGAGCTCCGGGGTCCGCGAACAGGTGGTCGGGCGGGACGTCCACACCCTGCACCATCGAGGCGCCCCCGGCAAAATCGAGGCCGATGTAGGAGGTGGACAAGAAGTGCCCGTTGTACCTGAGCCGGAACGCCTGCGGATCCTGCATCACGTTGCCCTGACCCGCGTAGATTCGCGTAGCCAGTTCGCTCCAAGGGCCCACCGCGACGTCTTCCAGGTGGATGTGCACCCACGGCCTCTGGGTCGCATTCTCAATCGAGAAACGCGTGCGTAAGGCGCCCTTCTCGATCCAGGTTTCCGTCACCAGATCGAACGGACCAGCCCAGCTCTGGAAACGGTGGCGGATCCGGTAACGGCCTGCCACCGGTTCTTCTCTTGCCTCGAGCAGCTTGTGGTTCGAGCCCGGATCCTCCAGGGCCGCCCCGAGCACCCGGGTCTGGAAGCCCCGGAAATAGAGGCTACGCGAGCCATCCTGGAAGCCGAAAGTGGCATCCAGTAGGCCACGCTGGCCCGGCCATATTCGTACCCGGTATCCACCCACCGTGCCAAGCGAACGCGCTCTCCCTTGGGGGGCGACCGAGGGGGCGGGAGGCGCCGGCGCCGAGTTCGGAGTTGCAGCGGTGGGCGGCTTCAAGCCAGGGGGCAGATCCGGCGACGGCGGATTCGGACTGCGCACAGGAACTGCCAAGATCGGATGCAGCGTCCTGCGGACCGCCCGGCGATCCATACTCAACGAACGCGTGAATCGGATAGAAGGCGTTGAAAGATCGCGCCGCCGGCGTAACTCGGAACGCAAGCCGGGTGCTGCTCTTAGCGGAAACCGTGAACGGGACTCGACCGTCCGGCTCAGCGCGCCAGCCATCGATCCCCTCTACTCTGACTGCGCCGGCGATCTCCAACGCCCCCGAGTTCTCGAGAACCACGTTGAACTCCTCAGGTCTTCCGGTCTGGGTGATCTGAGCGGGGCCCTCTATCTTCGCCGTTAACGAACTGGAAGTCCCGCCCCCCTGGAAGAGTGCCAGTAGCGACGTCGCTCCCGCGAAAACCAGAACTATGGTCCCTCGAATGGTCATCTCCGCGACTCTCCTGTTTGGCTGGAATCTGCCAGCGCGCAAGGTGAAAACCCCATTGTCACCATCGGTCCGAAATCCGCGCGATGCGCGGACCACCAAAAAGCGCTCAAAGCAAGCCAATTGCAGTATACTGAACACCTGCTCAAGCGCGAAAGAGAATACTCGACTCCGAACGAAGCTGGAGAGTGACCCATGGGAAGAGCCGGATCATTTGCGGAACCGTTTCGCGTGACGAATGGCGGGAAGTTCCGCTTGAATAGACGTCGACCCCGAGGCGACGGGCGGGCTGAAATCCAAAGCAGAGGCCGAAGAGTGGCTGCAAAAGGGCGTGGCCCTGCTAAGCGAATTTCAGGAGAAGCTGTACGCCGACGATCACCGGGCGCTGCTGCTGATTTTCCAGGGCATGGACGGCGCCGGCAAGGACGGCGCCATCAAGCACGTCATGTCGGGCGTCAATCCGCAGGGCGTCCAGGTCTACTCCTTTAAGGAGCCATCGTCCGAGGAGTTGGACCACGATTTCCTGTGGCGGACCATGCGGTGCTTTCCGGAGCGCGGACGAATCGGAATCTTCAACCGTTCGTACTACGAGGAGACCCTTATCGTCCGTGTCCATCCCGAACTGCTGGCGAAGGAGAGGATCCCCCCCGCGCTTGTGACCAAGTCCATTTGGAAAGAGCGCTTCGAGGACATCAACGCCGTCGAACGATACCTTGCGCGGAACGGCATCGCGGTGCGCAAATTTTTCCTCCACATCTCCAAGGCTGAGCAACGAAAGCGCTTCCTGAAGCGGTTGGAAGACCGCCAGAAGAACTGGAAGTTCTCGGCGGGCGACATCCGGGAGCGGCAGCACTGGAACGCCTACATGGAAGCCTACGAGGACATGATCCGGCACACAGCTACGCGGGATGCCCCGTGGTACGTCATTCCCGCCGACAACAAATGGTTCGCGCGCATGACCGTGGCCTCGGCCATCGTAGACACGCTCGAAGAGTTGAAGCTGAGTTTCCCGAAAGTCACCGCGGCCGCGCGCAAGGATCTCGCGGCGCAACGGGCGCTCCTCGCGGGGAAATCGAAGTAACCTTTCCCCGCCGCTACCGCCGCTCAAACTCCAGCACCACGCCGATCGAAGGGATGATCGGGAACATTTGGTCCAGCGTGACGGTCGCGCGCCCGGTCTTGGCGTTGTACCCGCCGAAGGAGTCGAAGCGATAGTTGGACCGGTTGAGCAGGTTGATGACCTCCCCGTACAGCGTCAGTTTCCAGCGGTCGAACACATAGGCCTTGTTGATGCGGGCGTCGATCCGCGAATAGGCGTCCAGACGCAGCGCGTTCCTCGACTCCGCCAGATAGTACACACCACTCTGCATTCGGAAGAAGCCCGGCAGTGGATAGCCGCTTCCGTAGTTGCCCTTGAGGCTCAGGTTGACCGTGGGACGCACACGCCAGCTTCCGAAAATGTTGACGGTGTGCCGCTGGTCCTCGTCGGCAAAGTAGGAGATCCGCGCCTCGCCGTCCCGCAAGCGGGCGCGTCCGTACGAGTAAGACACCCATCCGGAGAGACGATTGGCCGTGCGCTTCTGCAGGAACACTTCGAAGCCCCGCGAGTACCCCCGCACCGAATTCCGAATGGGAGCGTTCAGCGGCGGGTTGAAGACGACGCCATTGATCAGCCGCGGCTCGTAGAACGGCCGCGCGGTCAGGTCGCGATCTTCGCGCTCGTAGAACTCCGCGCGCAGGCGGGTTCGCTCCCCCAGGCGCTGCTCCGCCGAGAAGAGAAAGTGAGTGGCGCGCTCCGGCAGTAGAGACCGGCTGCCTGCTTTCACGAGCAGCAACTGCAGTTCCGGATACTGCACGTACTGGCCCCAGCCCAACCGTAACTGCGTGCTGGGACCGGCGGCCACGGCGATCGCCGCGTGAGGCGAGAGGGTCTGGACGCCGTCGACATCCTGGCGGTCCCAGCGCGCGCCCGCGGAGACGTGCAACTTGCCGCCCGCCAGGTTGAACGACTGTTCGGCGTACCCGCCGAGGCGCAGCGCGTTTCCGCTGGCGTCCTCCAGCGACTGCACGGCGAAAGGGTTGAACTGATAGCGGTTGGAAAAGCCGCCATCGCGGATCCGGCGCACGGACCAGCCCGCGTCGAAGCTATTGGACTGCCTCCAGATCCAGGTGGCGCTGGCCTGCCAGACCCACTCGCCGTAGTGGCCGGCCGCCAAATCCATGCGGTCCCGGTTGCGGTTGTCGAACTTCTCCCGCATGTAGGCAAGCCGGTTGGTCAGCATCAGGCGCGACCCCGGCGCATACCGCCAGCCCAGGTTGGCCAGGGTGAGGTGGTATTTGCTCAACATCAGCGCGTTCACACCGAGTTTCGCAATGGCGGAAGTGCGGTCCAGGTCGGAAAGTCCCTCCACCACGCTCAGGCTCAGGTGGTGCGCGCGCGTGAAATCGTAGTCGAGTTTTCCCTGCGCGTCGTTCAGGCCGAAGGCCATCCCGGCGTCGGGGGCGGTGCGGCGGATGATGTACTGCAAGTAGCTCTTGCGCGCTCCTGCCATCCAGGAGCCACGGCGGCCCTTTCCCAGTGGGCCTTCCGCCAGGACCCCGGCGTTGGACGCGCTGGCCGTCACACGCACGCTGGGAGCCAGCCGCGAGCCCTCTCGAGTCCCGGCATCCAGGATGCCCGCCGTGCGGTCCCCATACCGCGCCGGAAACACGCTGCTGTGCAGCGACAGACTGTCGAGCATGTCGCCGTTGAAAGCCGTTATCGAGCCCGAGGCCGATTCCTTGGCCACCGTGTGGAAAGGGGCATGCAGCAGGATGTCATCCAGGTAGAGGCCGATGCGATAGTAATCGGCGCCGCGCAGAGAGAACCGGCTATCGAAATCGTCGTTGGAACTGACTCCCGGCAGGCTTTGCGCCGCACGCAACGGGTCGTCGGCGAGAACGCTGGCCAGGTTTTTCGCCTCCACGCCGGACAGGGTCATTTCAGACGGGCTGTTCGGGCGCGGCAGTTCGAAAGGGCCGGCCTTCACCTCCACTGAATCGGTGTGCCGGAGGGTGTCGGGGGTCAGGATGACCTCCATTTCCTGGCGCTCGCCCTCCGCCAGGCGAAGACTCCGCTTCAGCAGGCGGTAGCCGACCGTCGCTACTTTGAGGTCATAGTCTCCAGCGGGCAAGTCCAGCCATGGAAAAGCGGCCCTGGGAGTCGGTGACAGTTCGGTGCGGCGTGTTGACCAATTCCACCTGAACGCGGGCGAGCGGCTCTCCGCCGCTGGCGTCCAATACCACTCCGCGGATTTCGCCGGTCACCGGGGCCGAAGAAAAAGTTACAGCCAGCAGCGCCAATCCGCCGATAAGCATGCAGGCATTATAGTTAACCGCAGCCAATCGGCAGGGTACTGGTAAGCAATGCAGGGGGTACTACTCGAAAGATCGTGGCAGGTGTCGAGAAGCGAAGGGTATACTCACGGTGGAGCCAGCTAGAAGAAGAATGAGTCCCCCTCCGATACCGAACCAGCTCATTTTGGCGGCCTTAGCCCTCATTGCGGCGCTGTACGACGGTTGGTTTCGGCGGATTCCGAACTGGCTCACTCTGGCCGGAGTAGTCGTTGGGATCGGGTTGAACGCGTTCCTGGCGGTGGACGGTCTCCACTGGTATGACGGATACAACTGGCGCTCGGCGCTGGGCGGGATGGGCCTGGCGTTTCTGATCTACTTTCCGCTCTATCTGTTGCGCGGGATGGGGGCGGGCGACGTCAAGCTGATGGCGGCCGTCGGCGCGCTGGTCGGGCCGCTGAACTGGTTTGGAATCTTCGTGCTGAGCAACGTGCTCGGAGGAATCGCGGCGGTCTTCATCATCCTGACGCGCGGGCGCTTTCGCAAGACGTTTTCAAACGTAGGCTACATGCTCTCCGAGTTGATGCACTTCCGTCCGCCGTATATGCGGAAGGAAGAACTGGACGTCAAGAGTCCGAAGGCGGCGACGATGCCGCACGGTGTGGCCATCGCCATCGGCTGCGGAGCGTTCCTTGTCGCGGCTGCAATTTGGGCGCCGAAATGACCGGGTGAGGCGAACTATGGTTCAGATCCAGATTTTCCTTTATCTGCAGGTGCTGGACTTCCTGACGACGCTGATCGGCATGAAGATCGGGCTCGGTGAGGCGAGTCCCTTCATCCGCTGGCTGATGCAGATCGACCCCGCGATCGGACTGGCGCTGTCCAAGCTCATCGCCTTCGCACTGGGCGGCCTGTGCCTGTGGCTGAACAAGCGCCACCTGGTGCGCTGGATCAACTACTGGTACGCCGGCCTGGTGGTCTGGAACATGGCGCTCATCCTCGTCGTGCTGCGAGCGGGGTGACAGCTTTCCGGACGCGACACGGGTGCAATTATCAGAAGTGGCCACCGAGCGTTGCACGGCTGCGGGCCGATAGAGAGATTCTGGGCTAAGCTTGTCTCGATGCGCCCGTTTGTCATTTCGTCTCCTATCCTGGCAGCGCTGCTCCCTTCCACCTTACTCTTCTGGATGGCCCGTGACGCGCCACATTTGGATTATGGGTGTGTAACTTAAACTACAGGAGTTGCGCTTCGCCACCAGCCGAATACGGCCGGTAATCCGGGCCCACCCGTGGGTAGTGCGGCGGAAAACACCTCCGGACCGCCCTGGCTGCGGGTCGGCGCGTAGTCTTTGCGCGAAGCCTCTGGGCCGCCGAAGCGACTCTGGACAGGCAGATAGAATCCAGGCTACGGGAGCGCCCGCAGCCGGTAAATGACGACTTGGCCGGTACGAAAAACAGGGTCGAAATGCTTCCGGATGATCTCGGCGGCGATGGCGTTTTGCCCGACGGTCATAAATGCTCCAGAGGTGTCCGCCGTCGTCAGAACGTAGTCAAAGCGATGGGCCCGCGCATATTGCGGCAATTCTCCCAGAGCGTGCCGCTCACCGGCGCCATCCTCCTTGTATATCAGGCTGGTTGGGATCTGGAAAGCGATGCCGCGCCGGCCAGTGCGCAAATAGACCTGCGTGTCATATGCCGAGATAAATTGAGCGTCTTTAGGCGCGGATCTCTCGATCCAGAGGCAGGCCTGTTCGACATCCAATCCCGTGTCCGCCCGAGCGCGCAGGTGTCCGGCCAAGAACGGCGGTCCTGCTATGCCTGCCGCGCAGAGGATGGCCAGGCCGGCAGCAGCAATCACGGACAGGGCACGGTGCCGCAAGGACGCGACCACGCCGGCCAGGAGTACCGGCATCACCGGCACTAGAAAACGCTCGTTGGGCGTGTACGGTAGCATCAGCAGGAGGAGGCAGTAGGCACAGGCAAAAAGGTGGTATTGTGTGAAACCGTGCTTCTGAACCAGCAGGACAAACCCGATCACCACTACGATCCCGCCTAGCCGCAGGAATCTCGATTCATCCGGCATCAAGAGCAGTGCGCCGCCCATGGCCTGAAAGAGATAGCCGATGTTAGTGATGATAACCTGTGGTACATCTTCCCAAGTCATATTCAGTCGGTGAAGGCGAAAGTAGTCCGTGTAGAAGACTTGAGAGAGATCATCCACCGGTGTGACATGGCCGCGGACCCACCAACTCCACCCGGCGACGGCGGGAGCCATTCCGCAGAGGAATGCCGCCGCTTTTCTAAAGTGCCGCTGCCGCAACAGAAACACCGGTCCCACCAACAGGAGGGCCACCCCGGCAGTCCGCGTCAAATAAGCCGCCCCGGCGGCCAGTCCTGCTCCCAGCGCCCATCCCCATCCGCGCCCCGAGCCGGCGGCGGTCCCGATCAGAATCAGGGAGCCGGTTAGCAGGCAGGAAAACAGCATTTCCGACATGGGGCTGACGCTCACCAAAAGCACCATGGGATTGAGCGCTATCATCGCGCAGAGCAGGTAGCGGCGCCATCCGATGATGCCGAGATCCGTTGCGACCCGCAGCGATAGGGCCAAGAACACCGGCAGGAGTACCCAACAGAAAGCCATGATTAGCGGCAGGTTGGCCGGAAAGTGCGGATGGATCTTCCAGAGTGCCGCCAGCGCGAGCGGGAAGAGGATGGGGTACTTCGTCTGCCACGGTTCGTCAGGCAGGCTGGGAATCCGGTATCCTTGATCCTCCGCTAGGGACTTGGCGCCAACCACGTAGATGCCGTCGTCTCCCAAGGCTCCCAAGTGATCCATGGGCGCAAAACGGCACGCCAGATAGATCGAAGGCAGCAACAGAAGGCTCAGGACTCCTGCCGCCTTTATGGGCCTCATCCTGGTTAGAATCGCAGACTTCTTGCTCATAAGCCATACCCTCTCACGACTGCTCCATACCTGCTGGTGAAAAGCCAGCGTAAGCGGGTTTGGTAAAGCCGGCTGCGCACAGTCGCCAGAACGACACCGTACACCAGGGAGCTTTAGACGACTTCGCGGTAATACACGCCGAGAGCCATTCGAAGCTTGGACCGTCCGATCGTTTCACGCGAGCCTCCTCCGTTCGATGGATCGGTTGGAGAGCATGGGCCGAGTCTATGCAGAACAGCTCGCTCCGCGCAACACTCTGGGGCTTACGGGAGATGGTAGGTGAGTAACGATTGAGCATCGTAGCTGGCCTGGAAGCAGCCAGCTCTGGCTCCCCCAAATACGCACTACCCGGACCTGGTCGGGGCGAGTCCCCTCGTCCACTGTGTGCTGTAGGTAGACCCCGCAGCCGGGCTGGCAGTGTCCAAGCTGGTCGACTGTGTTCTCGGGGGCCTCTGCATCTGGCTAAACATGTGCCATGCCGTGTGCTGGGCCAGCCACTGGTACGCCGGACTGGTGATCTGGGACATGACCTTGATTTTCGGCGTGCCGCGCGCGGGCTGAACGGCGCTCCGAGCAGAAGGCTGGCGCAACTACCAGAAGTGGGCCACCTCGGCGATAATCGTACGCTTCATCATCAGGCCTTGCGTGTAAACGTGGTAGCCTGGCGCCAGATCTAGCACGGCTCGCGGGATAGCGACCGGGTCATCCGGCCGGTGGTACACGCAGAGCGCCATCCGAGGCTTGAACCTCCGCAGCGTCTCCTTTGCGCCGAGGACCGCGTTCCTCTCGGCGCCTTCAATATCCATCTTGATGAAATCCACTCGATCGAGCTGGAGTTCGGCGACCAGTTTGTCGATTGTGGTCAGCGGCACCTGAATCGTGTCGATACCGTCGCCTTTGAGTTTGAACAAGCTGTCTCGTGCCGAATTCTTCGGATCGCGTTGTAACGCGAGCGTGTCGTCTTTGTCCCAGACACCTTTGGGGTACACGATTACCTTCCCAGCGGCGATCTCCGGTGCCAGGTTCCGGCGGAGACACTCGACATTCTCAGGGGCGGGTTCGATGGCGACCACCAGCTTCGCTCCCGAGGCCAGCGCTGTCTTCGTATACACGCCGACGTTTGCACCGCAATCCAGAACGATGTCACCGCGCCGCTCACCCCTGTTTCCGCCCTTCCCATAGATTCTGCGTGCCTGCTCCGCCAGGTCCCATTCGAGCGCGTCTCGGCTTCCGGAGGCCATCCAGTAGTTTCCCGCCGGTGTTTCGAAGAGGGTATATCCGCCGGCTTCCTGTTGAAGGAGCTTCGTCTTGCCGTGAACAAGGTTGGACGCCTGCAGTTGAGTGACGAGCAGCGCGCCCGCCTCCATCGATTCTGCGAATCCAACCGCGGAACGCCCCGACAGATACATCCACGTAGCATGAAACCGGACCGGGCCGCTGGCAGCGAAAGCGGCGGTAACTGCAATGACCACAATCGCCACCCAAATCGCAACGACAAGCGCCTTCTTCATAAAGTCCCTCTCTCCCGCAAATTCAAGTATCACCCACTCTAGAACATGACGTTGATTTTCTGCGTGCTGTGTGCAGGCTAAGCCCGGCGCTGTTTCCCCTGAAAGGAAGCGCCTCGTTCGGGCGGCTCAATTGAAGTACGTCACGTGGGGCAAAAGCCGACCGCTATCGATCTCACAGGGTCCGCACTTCACCCGATAGGCAGGGTTGGCTTCATGAATCAGCGCCGGAAGCACGCGCGGATCGTCGGGCCGGTGATACATGTCCAGCATCAGCCTCGGCCGGAATCTCGCGAGCGTCTTCCGCGCGCCCTTCAATGCCTCCCGCTCGGAGCCTTCGATGTCCATCTTGATGTAGTCCACGCGTCCAAGTTGCAGCTCCTCGACAATGCTGTCGATCGTTGTTACGGGAAGCTGCATCGTCGTTCCGTGTTCCTGCTGGACGAAACTATTCATGCCGGAGTTCTGCGTGGACTCGGAGAAGGTCAATGTCGTGACGCTGTTCCAGACTCCCTTGGGGACGAGAACGACTTTGCCGGCGGCAATCTCATCACGGAGATTCCGGCGCAGGCACTCCAGGTTCACCGGGTCCGGCTCCACGGCCACCACCTTCGACGCGCCCCGTGTAAGGGCTTGCCGGGTAAATACACCCACGTGAGCGCCACAATCGATTACCACGTCGGCGGGGAGAACCGCTTCGTTGGGGTTTGCATTGCACATCCACGCATGCTCCGCCAATAGGTAGGCCAGCAGGCGCTCGCCACTCCAGTTTTGGTCCGTTCCCTGCTTGATCCAGAAGCTTCGCTTCGGCGATTTGACGAGTTCGATTCCGAAGGCCTCGTCGCGGCTTTCGACCGATACCCCGGCCTCTGAGACCAAACGCGGATCGCCGAACCCAGGCGCGTCGAAATAGGCTCTCACCACGCGGGCCCACGGGCAGTCCGGGGCGCGGCCGCTCAGTTTCGCCATTGTGGCGGGACCGTTCCAGGTGAACAAGTAGACCAGCGCGATCACTGCAACAACTGGCGTGGTCAAGGTCATGATCTTAAGTGCTCTTCGAACGTTCGCGCTCACGCGGTTACTCTCCAGTTCATACGCTCTTCAAGCGCCGCGCCCCGAACTTCGGAATCAACCCGAAATCCCCTGCAGGCGGGGCCAACAGCCCGTGGATCAAGTCCCGGCCAAGCCCGCCACTGCCGGAATTCCGAGCGGCAACCAGGCCGGAGACCGCCGAGGTACTTGACCCGGAGTTTCCATTTTGGCATCCTGGGGCAGCCAGTACACGCGCAACCACCTCCGGCGGTGGCCTCATCCTGGTGCGCGTGCAACGCGGAGAAACGACCCCGATGCAGCGGGCGGATGTATAATCGCTGCTGGCCAGGAGGCCAAAACGGAAATTCTGGCTAAGGTGAGTACCGCGCATGCTAAGGAACGGACGGCGAAATAGTGTCACATGATTCCAGAACCAAATTCGGGAGCCGCCTTTGGCTCATCCTTCTGGCATTTGCCGGCGTGATCGTCCTTTCACTTTCCTATCAAGCTAACTGGCATCTGATAGTAACGGGCCTGAACGATTTCCCCGCGTTCTACTTTGCCCCGCAGCTCATTGCCGAACATGATCTGTACGATCCCGCTGCAATGCGCGACAAACAGATCAGCACCCTGGGGAAGAGCAACGTGAATATCCAGTTCATCCGCTTGCCATATCTAGGTGCCGCTATGTGGCCCTTCAGCCGTCTGCCGTACCGCCCGGCATACGCGCTCTGGCAGCTAAGTTGCCTTGGCGCGGTGCTAGGCTTCGTGCTGCTGTGGCCAGCCAAACGGATGGTGACCCTCCTGCTGTGTTGTTGGTTTCCGCCGACCGCCGCTAGTTTCGCGAATGGGCAAGACGTGCCTTTTCTGCTGCTTTGGGCGGCCGT
Organism: Bryobacteraceae bacterium; assembly: GCA_963801345.1. GTDB lineage: Bacteria > Acidobacteriota > Terriglobia > Bryobacterales > Bryobacteraceae > CAWDER01. The sequence goes on along the minus strand of CAWDER010000002.1, from coordinate 277,667 downwards.
TGCCGCATACTTGGTGCACGGGCGAAAGGACTTCAGCGGGGGGCTTATGTTGTCGCTATGCGCAGCCAAGTTCCACCTGTTGTTGTTCCTCCCTGTGCTGGTGATTGCAGCTCGTCTGTGGAGGCTAGCTTTCGGAATGTTCGTCGGATGCGGCGTGTTGGTCACGATATCTTTTTTCGTTGGCGGGCGGAATTGGCCAGCGGAGCTCTACCGCGTATTGGCGAGTCCATCGATTCATCCCGGGCTATCCATTTCGTTGATCGCGACCATGCAGTCATTGGGTATCCAGGGAGCCGCGCTCGGAGTCCTGATCGCCCTCATCGCCCTGACTGGTGCTGCCGCAGTATGGTTTTGCGCCCGGCACTCTGACTTTCCGCTTGCCCTTGGAGTTGCCATGGGCGCCGGAACCCTTACCGGATTCCATGTGTACCTTCAGGACTATTTGTTGTGGCTGCCGTTTCTCTCCCTCATATTGACCCGGATGGCTCCGTCGCATGGCAAAGGGCCCGCCGGTGTTGGCTGATGCCGCTACCTGCCACTTCAGGCGGCCTAGCGGCGGTTTCACGCTGATAGATTCCGGCGCACATCCGACCTCAATGGCGTGACTCTGGCCGGCGCGAGGAGGCACTTTTCGGGTTTCAGCACCTGGGTATCGTTACCGGAGATCGCTGACCCGGCTTAAGTGCTTTTCGATTGTTCGCGCCTACGGGCTCCTGCCCAGTTCATGTAATCTTCAGGCGCAGCGCGCCAAACTCCGGAATCAATTCGAAATCTCGCGCAGGCGCGGCTAACAGGCTGCGGAGAAAGTCCGTGGCAGGCGAAACCGTCTGCCCCACTTGCCGCCAGGCGGTTGATTCCCCGGGTGGCGCAGGCAGTTCCGCCTGCCCCAACGGGCGATTCCTTGCGGCGTGAATGAATCGCGCCGCCGGACGGTGTGGAGTCGTGATCCCGCCGGCCGGCGGCGCCATTGTGTTCCACCGTTACTTGCTGAGGAGGTTGCGTTTGCGGCGGCGAAGCAGATAGAGGCCCAGAATACCTCCGGCCACTATCCAAATAATCGCTGACATTGTGCCGTTATCCATGGCGACGTTCTCCCTTCTTGGTTGTGATTTATTTCCGAAACTCTTCATCATCGGGAACAAATTCTTGAAAAGCTGCAGCAGCCCCGGGCCGGCGGAGACCACCAGCATCGAGGGTAAAATGAAGAAAAAGATCGGAAAACCAGCTTGACGCCCACCTTGGCGGCCCTTTCTTCGGCTTCCTGGCGGCGGCGCACCCGCATAAATCGGAGTGCGTCCTCAGCGATTCCGCAACGCTCACGCCAAAACGGTCCGCTTGAACGAGAATGGCCACGAGTTTCTTCAGTTCCGCCTCGCCGACCCGCTCGGCCAGGTTGCGCAACGCGTCGGCGCGCCGCTTTCCGGCCCGCATTTCCAGGTTGACCAGTCCCAATTCCTCGCTGATGTCCTTATGGGTCATCCTGAGCTCGTCGGCGACGTTGCGGATGGCTCTGATCGAGACCCAGGCCGGCTTCCACGCACACCACCAGCAAATCCAGGGCGTCGGGCATGGAAAGCCGGATTCTCTCCTGCCGGGCGGCGACCATTTTGTCGAGAACCAAGTCCGGGCCGAAGTATCCGGCGAGTGCCGCCGCGACCACCAAGACGATCCTCAGGATGGCATTGGAGGTGATTGCGTCGCGGAAGAGCAGCGCCAGAATCAGAAAGACCACGCAGAGTATGACCTTGACGCCGTAGTAGAAGCGGACGGCCGTTTCGGTGCGATAGCCGGCCGCCACCATATAGCGGCTCGTCAGCGAGGCGTCCTGCTCCGAAACGGGCACCTTCTCGCCGACCTGCCGCGTGAGCTTGGCCAGAAAGCCGGGCTCAATGGAGGCCGGGGCCTCGATCAGTTCCGTCCCCGCGTCGGAGGCCGGCGTGCCAAGACGGTCCAGCACTCGACCCGCCCGCGCATAGCGACGGTAGCCGAAGACGGTGATCGTCCCCATCAAAAACGTGAAAAGGATTGCGGCAATTAGTAGCGGCATGGTATGTGTCTCCGCGGTTACACCTTAATGTTGATGATCCGCCGGATGACAAAATAGCCGAGAACCTGTCCGCAGGCGGCGCCGACAATGATCCATTTTCCGTCGGAGTCCTTGACCATTCCGTCCAGATAGCCTGGCGCCACCAGGACCAGGAGGAACATGGTGACAATCGGCATCACCGTCAGGATCGTTCCCGTGATGCGGCCGTGGGCGCTGGCGGCCTTCACCGCGCCTTTCAGCTTGAATCTCTCGCGGATGACGTAAGCGAGCTTAATCAGAATCTCGCTGAGGTTGCCGCCCGTCTCCTTTTGCAGCATCACGGCGGACACAAAGAAACTCACGTCGAGCAGAGGAACGCGCTTGGCCAGGTTCTGCAGAGCGGTTTCCACCGGTGCGCCGAGGTTCTGTTCGTTGAATACCTGGCGAAATTCGCGGCGAAGAGGCTCGGCCGATTCCTCCGCCAGCATTTCCAGGCTTACGGAGAAGGCATGGCCCGCGCGCATGGCCCGCGACAGAAAATCCAGCGCCTCGGGAAACTGCTCTTCGAACTGGCCGAGACGTTTGGAGCGACTCCGCCGGACGTTGAGGTAAGGCAGCACGGCGAATACCAGCGCGAGCACGACCATGCTCGCCCACGGGACTACCAGAATCCTGAACCGAAAGCCCAGTGCGCCCCCCACTAGCCCCAGGGCGAGCATCACGAAGAGCAGCTTGTTTACAGTCCAATCCATGCCCGCCTGTTGGATCTGGACCTGCAACTTCTTCGTAAGATTCAGGCCCTCCAGCATCCGGGTGAGAGCGTCGCCGCCGGCGCCGGTCAAGTCCTTCAGGACGGTGGTCTCGGCCACCATCTCCGAGCCGGAAACGGTCTGCAGCATCCCGACGACTTTCTTCTTGCGCTGGGTTTCGACGAACTGCCAGCCCACGCTGAAAATGATCAGCATCATCGCCAGCACGCCGAGGAAGCAGACTACCAGGATCGTCAGGTTGTTCATTAGCGGATCTCCACCACGGTCTGGAATATGGAAGCGGGCAATTGGATGCCCGCGGCCACCAGCCGTTCATAGAACTTGGGCCGGATGCCGGTGGCCTTGAAACGGCCTCGGACCTGGCCCTTCTCGCCAATACCGGCCTTTTCGAAGAGGAAGATATCCTGCGTCGTGACCTGATCGCCCTCCATGCCGACGCACTCGGTCAGGTGCGTAACCCTGCGGCTGCCATCGCTGAGGCGGGCGATCTGCACGAAGAGGTCGACGGCCGAGGCCAACTGTTGCCGGATGGCCCGGATGCCCATGTTGGCGTTCGCCATGCCCACCATGACTTCGAGCCGGCCGATGGCGTCGCGGGGGCTGTTGGAGTGAATCGTGGTCAGCGAGCCGTCGTGGCCCGTGTTCATGGCCTGCAGCATGTCCAGCGCCTCCTCGCCGCGCACCTCGCCGACGATGATGCGGTCGGGGCGCATACGCAGGGCGTTGATCACCAACTGCCGGATCTTGATCGCTCCTTGTCCCTCGATGTTGGGCGGCCGCGTTTCCATCCTGGCCACGTGGACCTGGCGCATCTGCAATTCGGCGGCGTCCTCGATGGTGACGATGCGCTCGTCATCGGGGATGAAGCCGGAGAGCACGTTCAGGAGCGTGGTCTTTCCGGAGCCGGTTCCGCCGGTGATGATCATGTTCAGCCGGGCCTTGACGCAAGCCTCCAGAAGCTGCATCATTCCCTCGGTCATGCTCAGGTTCTTCACCAGATCCTCCGGTTGCAGAGGCTGGCGGCCGAAACGGCGGATGGAAAGCAGCGGCCCGTCGACGGCCACCGGGGGAATCACCGCGTTGACGCGCGAGCCGTCCGGCAGCCGGGCGTCCACCATGGGCGAGGATTCGTCGATGCGCCGGCCCACGCGCGAGACAATGCGCTCCAGGATGCGCAGCAGGTGAGCGTTGTCCTTGAACTCGACAGGCGTCCGGTAGAGCTTGCCCGCGCGCTCGACATACACCAGACGGGGAGTGGTCACCAGGATGTCATTGACGGTGGGATCCTGCAGCAACGGCTCCAAGGGCCCCAGGCCGAAGACCTCGTTCAGTACTTCGTCGATCACCCGGTCCTTCTCGACCAGGCTGAGCGGGGTCCTCTCCTCGTCGATGAGCCGGGCGAGCGCACCTCGGATTTCGGTGCGGACCCTTTCGCCGGCCATCGAAGACAGGGTCTCCAGGTTGACCCGGTCCAGCAGCTTCCGGTGGAGCGCGAATTTCAACTCCTGGTATTCCGGACTGTAAGAATGCTTGCCGGGAAGGCTCGCGGGAAGCGCCAGGTCGCGTCCTCCACCCAGTCTGCTTGTCTGCCCTGCCATTGTTGCCATATCGGTTTCCTTAGCCGCCAAAGAACGAGAACTTCTTCTTGCCGGGCTGTTCGGGCACGCCAGCCATCTTGGCTGCCATCCGGCCTAGCTGTCTGCCCAGAGCGGAACCGGCCGGCAACAACTGCCCTTCCGAGTACGCCTCGTAGATAGAGGCGTAGTCGTCCGGCAGCATCGCGTACACCGTAATGCCCAGCAACTCCTCCAACTCATTGGGCAGCACGTCCGGGCTCCTGGGGACCCGGTTCAGGACCAAGCGGAGTTTGTTGGTGGCGAATCCGTGCTCCCGCAGGCTCAACACGATCTGCTTGGCCTGGTGCAGGGCGGGGACGTCCAGCGTGGTGACCAGGAAGGCTTCGTCCACTTCTTCCAGCGCGCTCATGACCAGCGGGTTCATGCCGCGGCCCAGGTCGACTACGGTGCAGTCGTACTGGAAGCGCACGAAGCGAAGCACCGTGCGCAGGTCCTCGTGGCGCACCGGCTCGCGCTCGATTGCGGCGATGGGCGCGCGAATGATCTTCAACCGGGGCGTTCCGTTCGAGATCAACGCACTCCAGTAGTTCTGATCCAGACGATCGGTGTTGGCCATCGCCTCCAGAATGGAATGGCGGGACTTGGACTTCATCAGGAAACCCACCATCCCCGCATCCAGATCGAGGTCCGCGAGAAGGACTTCCTGGGCGCCCTGCCGCGCCAGTTCAACCGCCGTGTGGCAGGCGATCGTGGTAGCCCCGCAGCCGCCTTTGACGGAAAGGAAGCCGCACACCTTGCCACCGCTGCGGGGCGCGCCCTGCCGCTGCTTGTGCAGGCTTGCCACCATCCGGTCCAGGGCCTTGATCAGGCTGTCGCACACCGGCGGATAGACGTAGGCATCGGCGCCGGCGTGCATGACCGTGAGAATCGTATCGGGGTCGGCCGAGTCGCTCAGCGCGATCAGCAGTGGCGGAGAGCTGATCCCCTTCACCAAAGAGAAGAAGTCCTCGTATTGCTGGCCGAGCGGCATCAGGTCGACCAGGAGAACATCGGGGCGGACCCGCTCGATTTTCTCGAGCAGCGTGACGCAGTCGCCGAATTGGTTCTCTTGGAGAAGGATGCGGACCGGGAGGTCCTTCAGACAGAGCTGCACTTTCTCCCAGAGATCCTTGGTCTCGATGACCAACCCGAGTGTGATCGGCTGCGACAAGATTGCGTCCTCAGTACCAGTTTCAGTTTTGAACTGCCGCCGGAGCGGCTGTCGGCAGGCCGAGGAGCCTGCGCGGGCGCCGGCTGATCGGCCGGCGGGCTGGGCATCGCCGCGGACGGTGCGAAAGCCGGAGCCGCCGTAGCTGTATCCGTCGGGGGCCGCAGGCTCTGAATCATTTCTTCCACCGGGATGACTGGTCTGGGTGGCTTGGCCGGAACCGGCCCGGTGGCGCCGATACCCGGCGTCCTGGGCGCCTGCGAGGCCGTGCCCTCCAACCAGGGGACAGGCATCGCCATCTGGGGCGTCTGCTGGTCCGAGGGCATGGGCCGCACCAGCTCCGGCGTCACCATGACGAGCAGCTCGGAGTTGTTCTTGCTTCTCGATATGGACTGGAAGATCTTGCCCAATAGCGGCACGTCTCCCAGGCCCGGCACCTTGCTCCAGGTCTCGGTGACCCGGTTGTCCAGAAGACCGCCGATCGCAAAGGTCTGGCCGCTCTCCAACTCGATTTCCGTCTGCACTCGCCGTGTCGAAATGGCGGGCATGTGGAAGCCCTGGAACGTCAGGCCGTTGGCAAAATCGAGCGAACTGACCTCCGGCGTCACCTGCAACCGGATCGTCCCCCTCGGTGTGATCTTGGGGAGGAAATTCAAGCGGATGCCAAACTCCCGCCACTGAATCGTGACCGCCCCAGCCGCCCCGCCGCCTTGGAGGATGGGGAACGGGAACTCGCCGCCCGCCAGGAAGCTGGCCTGCTTGCCGTCGATCGCCAACACGTTGGGCTCGGCGAGCATCTCGAGCAGATTCCTGCCCTGGAGCAGGCGCAGCGTCGCGCCCAGATTCAAATCCGGACGGAACAGGAAGAGGTTCAGTGCATCCGACAGCGTGAACGTGGTAGTGCCGCTGTTGTGTTGAAGACTCGGCGCGGAGAACTGCCCGGTAGAGACGCTGCCGACCGTGCCTCCGAGGCCTCCGGTGCTGAACAGGTTGGCGCCGAGGTCCTTCGAGACGGACCGGTCCACGTTGGCGAAGCGGACCTTGAGTAACACCTGGGCGTCCACCGGGCCGACCTCGACCTGCAAGAGGTTGACGACCTTTCCCAATGTGGCGGAGATGGCTGCCGCCCGATCGGCGCTGACGAGGTTCTTAACGACGCCTCGCAAGAAGACGCTGTTGTTCTCCACGGAAATGGAAACGTCCTGCCCTGGCAACTCCTTGGCCAGCTCGCGGCGCACGGCCTCGATCCCGGACGTGCTGGAGCGCACGTTGAGATCGAAAATGAGGCGGTTGCCGCCCTGCTGCCAGATGATCAGGCTGGTTTCCCCGGGCGCTATTCCGTTGACCAGAACTTCGCGCGGCGTTACCGCGATGGCCTCGGCCAGAGTCGAGTCGGCCACCGCCACGCGCTGGATCACCACGGGACTATCCACAACCAGCGACTTGCCGGCCGTGACGAACAGATCCCTGGCCGCCGCCGCGGGAGGCTCCTGGGCGTGCGCCAGATGCAGCAGAAAAAGTGCGGGGATCAGTGCCAGCTTTCCCGTCGAGACCATCATTTTCTTCCCTCCGGACATTGCCGATTGAGCAGTTCTCATCCTTGAACTTGGCAGTTTCCTTCTTTGTTCCGTGAATCACTTCGACCGTGACCGGTATGGCCACCGGCTCCGGCACGGCCTTCGCCGGCGGGGGCGTATAGGCCGCTTTCACGACTCTGGGCCGCGGCGCCTCGGCGGGCTTGTACTGCGCGCCGCTGAAGACGCCGGAGGCCGCCATCCCGGCGGTATTGGTCTCCTTGGTGTCCAAGGGGTTTCGCAGGATCAACTGGATCCGCATGTCGTTGCTCACCAGGCTGAGAACCTCGGCTTGCTCGGGTGTTACCAGCAGGTTGACCACCTGGACCGTCTCCGGTTTTCCTTGGGTGTCCTGTTGAATGTTCTGGCCCGCCGAGAGGACCGCGATGTTCTGCAGAATCGTCTTCGTGATCGTGCCCGTCGCGGCCGAGCCGCCCGGAGGCATCCCGAGGACCAGAATGTCCACATGCTGACCGGGGACGACGAATCCAGCGACGCCCACGACATCGTTCACGCGGACAGCCACGGCCCGCATCCCCGGCGGGATCGTGGCTGCCAGGCCGGCGCCCGCGCCTTTGGCTGCCAATCGGGATTCCGAAACTGGCTCACCCTCGTAGATGGCGGCCACCACGCCCCGGCCGATCGCGTCTTCTTTCCGCAGGACCGCGCCCGCCGGCAGACTCCCCGACCAGGCGCCCGCCTTCAAATCCGCCTCCCCGATCATGGTTCCAACCGGCAGAGTGCGGGCCGCTACCATGACCTGCGTGGTCGACGGTTTGGCCTCCGCGCTCATGCGGGAGGAGAAGAGCTTATAAAGCAGCAGCGTTGCCCCTGTCGACACCACAAGAGCGAAAACCAGCACTGAAATTAAACGCTTACTCATACCTGTCCCTCCCTTGTCCTGGCGGCGGAGTCCTCCTCCGCCGCCAGGCACTGACTACTTGGCCTGCCTGATTGCCTGCTCCACGCGCCGCCCCGCGCGTCTTTCCGGTGAATCCAACATCCTTCAATTCAAATCCGCAGGGGCATGCACCGGGCATGCCCCTGACGAAACCGGGGGCATCCTAGGACGCTGCTGTGCTGGCTGCCCGCGAGCCGGCTATTGGCCTTGGTCCAGATGCCGCTGACGGCCGAACCGGCGCCGATGAACAGAGCCGCCGAAGCCAGCGCCACAAAAGCCAGGAGCAAGCGTGTATTCGATCAGATCTTGACCACTGTTCATCTCGAACAAAACTGACCATGAGAGTTGAACTCCTTTCCGCATCGGTCGGTCTCCGGCTTCCCAGCCTGCCCCATCGGCCTTCCGACGCCAACACCGCAGCGCCGCACGTGAATCGCGGCAGCGGCTCTACCGAAACTGCGCTCCCCCTCCGAAGACGTCCGCAGAGGGCATGCCACCGGCCATGCCCCTGACCAAACCGGGGACATCCTAGGACGCTGCTGTACTGGCTCCCCGAGCTGGGTGTTGGCCCTGCCCCAGATGCCGCTGACGGCATTACCGGCGCCGATGAACAACGCCGCCGAAGCCAGGGCCACGAAAGCCAGGAGCAGCGTGTACTCGATCAGGTCCTGGCCTTGTTCGTCTCGAAGAAAGTTCCACATCATAAGAATTCACTCCTCGTCTTGGGTTGGGTGATCCTGGGATCACGATGGTTGGATTTCGTGATCTCGCGATCACGTTTGTTTCTGCCGTCGGGTGCAAGACCCGCCGCAGCAGAAGCTCTTGCATCCTCCCCGGCGGTGGCGCGCGCGAGCGCCTGCGCGGAGCGGAAGACGATGGCGACTCCGTCGTCGTACGCCGGCCGCCATCGTTGGGATTCTTTTAAGGCCCCTGTCAACGGGGCATCGACCGGCAGCAGCACGGTGTCGACGCCATAGGTGGCCAGCGTCTGTTCCCAACCGTGCTGCGCGCTCATGAGACTCGTGTACTTCTTGGCGAACGCCTCGCCGTACATGTCGGATCTGCCGTCGACAAAGACTTTCGTCCGCGGATACAGACGGTAAATCATGTAGCCGCCCCAGAGGTCGCTTGTGAACACACGCGCGGTGGATTCCGGATTCTGAAACAGCTCCAGGGCTTTGGCCGGGAATTTCTTCGGATCGTACTCGGCTCGGAATACGGACGGCGGAGCCGGCAAATAGAACATCCCGCAGACGGCCAGCAACGCCACGGCGCTCGTGAGGTGCACGCGGGCCAACCGGTCGATTGCGCCGAACTCGGCGGCGAATTCCCTGAAACCGCGTGTCACGCTGCCGACCCAAGCCGCCAGCGGCGCCTCCTCCAGCCGGGCGAGTTGCGCATGAAGCATGCGGCCGGCCACGGGGGTGGCGACGAGCAGGAAGATCGGCATGTTGCGGACGGCAAACAGACCGAGGTGGATCCAAACCGCTACCAGCAAAGGCGTCCGCGAACCGCTTGTGGTACAAGCTCCAGGCGGCGGCCAGGACGCCCAGCAGCAGGATGGGCTCGAAATACAGCGCCTGCGGGCTCTGGAAGTTCGTCCCCTGGAATTCCATGATCTGCCGGTAGAGACCCGGCGTACCCAGGTAGCGCCAGATGTGCTCGTGCAGGTGGTAGGAGTACGGGTTCACCAGAGTGACGGCCGCGCACACGGCCGCCGTCGCCAGGTACGGCCTGCTGCGCAGCAGGGCTGCTTTGGCCAGGACCCGGTCCTTCTCCACCAGCCACGTGGCCAACTCTCCGGCCCCATAGCACCCGATCAGGAAAATGCCGACGAAGAAACCGCCGTGCAGATTCGTCCAGAGCACCATCAGGGGCGGCAGCCATAGCAGCAGGCGGGTTCTACCCTCCTGCACGCGCTGCAGGATGGCGCAGTACACCGCCACGAACAGCAGCGTGAAAAGGTGCGGACGCGCCAGCCAGTGCATGCTGGAGCCGGCGGCGGCGAACGCCGTCAAGGCAAAGGCCAGTAGAACGTTCGGACAATTCCTGCGCACCAGCCGGAACAGGATGGCATACGTGCAACACAGCACCAGCATGCTGGCCGCCAGGACCGCGGCCATGCCCGCATGCAGATGGAGCCAGCCGAACGTCACGTCCCAGAGCCACTCCCAGGCGAACCAGGGCTCGCCGGACTTGGTGAAAGAGAAGATGTCCTTGTCCGGCACCCTTCCGTTTTGCAGAATCCACTCGCCCGCCCGCAGGTGCCAGCCGGTGTCTCCGTCGGTGAGCAGAGTGATATCCGCCAGGCAGACGCAGGAAGAGAAACAGCAGCGGCAACAGAAACGCCGCGTCCGTCAGAGACGGGAGAAACCGCACGATCCGATTTGGCTCCGCTGTTTTCATGCCAAGGGATTCCGCCGAATTGAAGTTGTCTTTCGCAGTCGCGCTTCGGTCATTTTTCCGCTCACATCACCAGCCCGCCAAGAGATTCCCCGGTCCGGTCGCCGGAAGCCGGAAACTCCAGGCAGCTCTGGAAACGCATTTTGTGAATGCGCAACGCCAGCCGCGCCGGTCCGCTTTCGCTCTTGTCGATCCGCACCACCGTGGTCTGGCACTGCATGCACTTTTGCCCGAACGTGTGGTTGGCCGGCAGGTCGATCTCCACAATCAGCGGATCCCCCATGCAGGGCATCGCCCCGTTGGCCTGGTCCTCCGCGAGCTGAACCAGAATGTCGCCGCGGCTCATGTTTTCCGTGACGGCGGCCAGAGTCCGCGTACCCGCCCTGGGCGAAGTAATCCGGCACTGCAGGTTAATGTCGAGTCGAGCGTTCCGTCGCCTTTCCATCTGAAAAGCAAATGTACGGTGTTACTGGCCCGCGAGACAAGACCGTAAATGGGTAACAAGGGATCGTTCTCCAAGGTTAATTCCCTCGGGAGCGTTGAAAATGAGGCGAATAGGAAGGATGGTTAATACTGCTGGCGGCGCTAGTACTGGCCGCGCGTTAGTCCTACCAGATTCAGAAAAAAACCTGAGGTTTCAGAAGAAAAGGTCTGGTATTCACAGAATGTTTCATGCTATATTGATTTGCTATTGTGGCTGACGCAAGCTCGCTGAGAAGGGAACGTAATGACTCGCCTGTTGCTATACACGGATGAGCCAATCCTGGCCAAGGGCCTGGAGACGGTGCTCGCTGAATGCATCGACCTCGAGTTGTCCGCGGTGATCGACAGCGCTCCGGAACTGGTTTCCGCGCTTGAGACCACCGACGCCGACGTGGTTCTGATGGACTTCACTCCGGACCTGAGCTTCAATCTGTTGCTGGAGATGCAGAGGCTGGTTCCGAGCACGCGCATCGTGCTCTGGGTCAGGAACATCTCTACCGAGCTCGCCTACCAGGCTATGGAGCACGGCGTGCGAGGGATCTTGAGACGGACGCACGACACCGACACATTTCTCAAGTGCCTCCGCATGGTAGCCGAGGGCGGCCTGTGGTTCGAGGAGACCCTGAAGACCAGCTTCACGAGCATGCGGACAGTCTCGCTGACCAGGCGGGAGAGCCAGCTTGTCAGCCTTCTCTCACAGGGTTTGAAGAACAAGGAGATCGCTTCCACCCTCTTTATCTCGGAAGGCACGGTGAAGGTCTATCTCTCAAGGCTCTTCCACAAACTGGGGGTCAAGGACCGTTTTGAGCTGGCCTTGTTCGGCTTGAAGAACATGCCGGTCGGGGAAGTTGTGGTCGAGGTCCCGCAGCCGAGGCCGGACCAATCGCCCTTCCGGAAGGACGTCGGACAGTCGCAGTGGCTCCGATCCCTGGTTGTGGAAAGGCCGCTGGCGAAGGCGAAGGGGGCGGGTGGCTTGTTCGACTAGTGCGGCCGCCCGCTTACGCTCGCGGCTCCGAACAGAGCCCCGACCGTAAGGGAGGGGTTGCGAAAGGCATCGCACCACTCGGCTGGAGTACCAGCAGGCCGGGCGTGTTGGTATTCGGAGGATAGATGGAAGGCACTTCGGTGCTGGGATTGGTCGCCGCTGAGCAGTTCTACCGCAGGGCGGAGACTGTGCGTTCGCCCGAGTTGCCGCTTTTCCAGACCGTCTTCCTGCCCCGTCACAACTTTTTTGGGCGCGGGCTTCTCATCTCGGCCACCTTCCATTGCCTGCTTGTCACTGCGGGTCCGCCCCTTTTGAAATTGATTCCGGAGAACGACGCGGTGGTACTGCAGCAACGCCTGCGGGCGATGCGGGCTTTGGAAATCCGCATCCCGGAGCGTCTGTACCTTCCTGCCGCACTTCTGGATCCCCCGAAACCGCCCGCGGCTCGGCCGAAACCGAAAGAAGCCCCTGCTCCTACGGAGTTGGCGAAGAGCCAACTGCAGGAGCCCCGCGTCCCGCAGCCGGCCGCTACGCCGCGCGTCGCACCCCAGAGGTTTAAGCTTCCGGAGAATGTACGCCGGGTGAACGACGATCAGACACTGATTCAGTCGCACTTACCGCCCGAACTGGCGCTGGAAGCCCGGGTGAAGCTGCCGCAGTTAATCCTTGCTTCGGCCCGGGTTCTACCTCGGCCCGCGCCCAGAAGGTTCGTGGAGCCCGGCAAGAGCGCCACCGCGGCCGTGGTTCCGCGAGTGGACGCGCCACCCCAGTTGGCGTCGCCAACCGACGTGAACCCGGATCTGCGGATTGCCAGCATGCTCGTTGGACCGCAGCAAGCCGTGCTGCGCCTTCCGAAGCCGACCGCGCCCGTGAAGCCGTTCCAGGCCCCCGCTCCAATTCCCTCCGGCCGGGGGGCTTCCGTCAGCCCCGAATTGGGCGAACCGATCAGTGTTCTGGCGCTGTCTCTGGACCCGGCGCCGCTCCAGGAGCGGGTGGTAATCCCCGTGGGCAACCAGATCGGGCGCCTGCCCGACCTGCCGGCGTCTCCCGTGATCGCAGAGTCTGCCGCGGGCGCCGCCGGGCAAGGAGTCCTGGGTGAACTCGCCAGGGCGCTGGCGGCGCTGCCCATGCGTTACAGCACCCCCATCCGCGTGGAGCACCCCGTCAATGCCACCTTTGACGTTGTCGTGCAGACCGCATCGGATCAAGGCCTCTCCGAGAGCGTCGGCGCGCTGAGCGGCCAGCCTGTGTACACGGTGTACTTGAATGTCGGCGCACCGAAGGCCTGGCTGCTGCAGTACTGCATGCCAAAAGAAGTGTCCGGCGCTGTGCAGGTCGTGGCTGGGGCGGTCAACATCGGCAACCCGGCTCCACTCAAGGCCCCCTTCCCGCTGGTGACCGTTCTGCCTCCGATCACCATGGTGCCCCGGACCGGCTATATCATCGTTCACGCCCTGCTGGACGCTTCGGGACGAATCAAGCAGCCGAGCGTATTGCGCGCCCCCAACGCGAGCTTCAAGGCGCCGATCCTGGCCGAGTTGCTCCAGTGGCAGTTCCGGCCGGCGGTTCGAAATGGAGGGCCGGTCACGGTCGAGGTCCTGCTCGCGATTCCGCCGCAGCAGTTGTGAAGGCAGTTGCGATAGGCCCACGAACGTCACCGGGACCCTCGGCCTGCTGATTGTGCTCGCCGGCTCGGCGCTGGGCCAACGGCGACCGCACCGTTGTGCAACTCCGGCTCAACCGGGACGCTCCACAACCTCTCTTCGGCCTCTCGATCGATTTTGCCGCCTCCGCCGGCAGCACGCGTGTGGGGAAGGCGCCGGGCGGCGTCGCGGTCCGCGCCATGCCCGCCCCGGGCGGCTACAAGCTCTCGATCTCGACCGGAGGGGCCGGCGGCAAGGACCTCGCAGCCGAAGTCACCGGCCACGCAGCCGGCGTTGTTCGAGATCGACCGTCCCGGAGGCCTGCTGCCTTACATGATTCGCCTGGACACCAGCGTCACGCCGGCGCCGCTCGACTGGTTCCCGCGCTATCGCATGGAGGGGACCCCCGAGGCGGGTTCCTGCCGGGCCCTGTTTGCGCTCCTGGATGCCAACCGCGACGGCGTTTTCGAGAAGGAAGACCTGCGCGCCGTCACCTCGGCCGCGGTCGATCTTGACGGTGACGGCAAGGCCCTTGGCCCGGGCAAGCTTCTCTTCGGCGGGCAGGTGTTTCCGTTCTGCGGCAAGTCCTACTTTGCAGATCCGAACAGCGTGGCGCGCGACGGATCACGGGTCGCGGTGGTCGAGAGCTCGATCCGGGTTCCGGCCCTTGGCGCACCGCTTCCGCCGGTCGTCCTGACGGCCATGGACCGCCGGACGCTACGGCCGGAGAACTGGCGGGGGAAAGCCGTCGTCCTCGATTTCTGGGCTTCGTGGTGTGTGCATTGCCTGGTCAACTCCCCGGCGCTCGAACGTATCGAGCGATAGACGCCGGGCCTCGCAGTCATCGGGGTCAACATCGATGGACCGGAATCCGCAGGCGCCGCGCGGAAGATTCTCGCCGAGCGGCGCCTGGCATGGACGCAGGTGCTATTGTCCGGAGGCCTGGTGGATCCGGTCTGGCAAATGTTTCGCTCCATCGGCGGCGGTAACGGCGCGCCGTACTGTGTCCTGATCGACCCGGATGGCATCGTCCGGTACGCGGGATCAGGCGGACAGGATTTGCGGGAACTGTCGACGGTGCCTTCAGCTTACCTCTCAGCTTCAAGTGGCATTCATAGCAGGTGTCCTTGGCAGCGGGGGCGGAGACCAGAGGCAGTGCGAAGAAGAAGAAAGAGAGGGATCTTATGAGTCCTTTTCGCTAGAAAGACGGCGACCTGGAGAGGGTCTGCTCCAGGTCGCCGCTGAGCGGACCGGTACGGCCGCCAGTCCGACGGGGAGAGGAGGTTACCGTCTCGCCAGGACGACAACCTCTTCGTCGGGCGCCTGCAGCGAAGCGGTCTTCTGTAGCGTCAACTCTTTGCTGTTGGTTGGGATCAGGCAGTCGGCGGACACGTAGCTGTTCCGAACCTCAGTCAAGAAGTAGGTCTTGTCGTAGCGGTGGAAGGTCAGGGTCACCGTGCCCTTCTCAACGCCCACCGGCAGCATCGACGGTTGGAAGAGCACGGCCATGCTACGGTGCAGGTCCGCACTCCAAATGCGTCCGATTCCATTGCCCATTAGGGTGTCGAACGTGTATTCCCCTGCCGGCATCACACTCGAACCGACGTAGAAGTCGAATGGGATGTTCGCACGCACGATGAAGGTCTGCGCGTATGCGGAGATCGCCGTGAGCGCCACCAGGACCGTAAGTGCCAGAACCACAAAGCTTGTTTTTTTCATAACCCCTCCTCGAATCTCTTGAACTCGCTAAGCTCTCGCTCACTCGTTCTATCTACGTAGACTTCACCGGCCGGGCCGCAGTTACTGATTGGGTGTAAAGAGGTTGTTAAGCTTTCTTGGATGTAAAGAGGATGTTAAGCGCTGGGGCGGAAGGGCTCGAACGGGCCTCCCTACCACTTGACGGCCTTGCCGATGTCGAGCGGCCAAACCGCGGTTTCGGGAAGATCCCGAATCAGCTCCGCCAGCTTGCCGGGTGTTCCCGTGAGCGGCGGAAAGGTTCCGAAATGCATCGGAATGATCTTCTTCGCCTTGAGCAGCCGGCAGGCCATGGCAGCCTCTCGCGGGCCCATGGTGAACAGGTCTCCGATCGGCAGAAAGGCCAGCTCGGGATGGTAGAGTTCGGAGATCAACTGCATGTCGCTGAAGACATTTGTGTCGCCGGCGAAGTACACCCGCCGCTCGTCGGGCAACTCCACGACGTATCCGGAGGCTTCTCCGCCGTAGACGATCCGGTCTCCGTCCTGAATGCCGCAACTGTGGACGGCGTGCGTCATGGTGACCTTCACGGAGCCCACCTGCTGGGAGCCGCCCTTGTTCATGGGCATGGTGTTCCGAACTCCCTTGGACTCCAGCCAGGCGCAGGATTCGAAGATGGCCACCACTTTGGGTGCGAACCTCTTCGCCAGCGGCACGGCGTCGTGGATGTGATCGAAATGGCCGTGGGTGATCAGCACCGCGTCGAGCCGCGAGAGATTGTGTCCCTTCGGATAGCTCGGGTTCCCTTCGACCCAGGGATCGAACAGGATGACTTCACCGGATTCCAGCCGGAACTGAAAGGTGCCGTGTCCCAACCAGGTGATTTCCAGCATGTGCAGACTCCTCTCCCGATGATAACGCCGGGGGAGCAACACGGAATCCGAGCCTGCAACTCAGGCGCGCTGGCGCTTGGTTTTGGCCGGAGCCGCCTGGCGGTGCGGCGGCTTGCGCCCGGCCGGCTTGCGCAGAAGCCGCGAAACCGCGCGCGTCAGGTGCGTCAACTCATTGGCGCTCTTCGGCAGAACGACGTCCGCCCCGGTGCTCGTTTCCGTGAGGCCCAACGCCTCTACCAGGCTGGAGAGCATGATGACCGGAACCTGAAACTCCGCCGCGTGGATCTTGCGGATCAGTTCGACACCATTGATTTTCGCCAGCCGGTGATCGGTGATCAGCAAGTCGAAGGGCGCCGTGCAGAACAACTCGAAGGCGTCTTCGGCCCGCGTGGCGGTTGTCACGCTATGACCCAATTCCTCGAGAACGGTCTTGCGGGCTGCCAGCCCGTTCCTGTTGTCGTCCACCATGAGGATGCGAGCGACCGCAGGACGTTCGGAAGCAGTAGGAGTGCGCATCTAGACCCTGCGAATTTAACAGAACGGAAACCGGACGTCAACCGTTTTGTAATGGACTGCAAAACCTGGAGATTCAGCCCTTGACTTCTTGGAAGAGATGCCCTGCGCGTCTATTCCACCGCGCGAGGTGCGGTGTAGCCGTCCTTGGCGATGATCGTGTACTTGATCGGCTTCTTGTTCTCGTCCTCGATACGCAAGCGGCTCGTTGGTGGCGGGGTTCACCAGTTCAACCTTGATCTTGTGGAACTTGCCGTCGCGGGCCGTATTGGTTGGCTGATACGTCAGGGCGTATTGGCCGCGCAGGGCCTCGGCGATGGAGCGGAAAATATTCGGGAACTCTCCGTAGAAGCGCGGGAAATACGACTGACCGCCAGTCTCCTTCGCAAACGTCCGCAACTGGTTGTCGGCTTGCAAAAAGTCCAGGCGAGCGATGGAACCCATGCCGCCCCGGGCGTCGGCCATGTCGCGTAGCGCCTGCATCAGGCCGATGGCGTAAATTGGCACGCCCGCATTCTGGAGCGACTTGCGAGTCTTGTCGAGAGTCAGTTTGCTGAAGGTGTCGATTCCCGAGGAAATCAGCACAATGGATTTTCGCCCCTCGATCCCCGACATGCGGTCGGCGGTGTCCGTCAGGGCGTCAAAAAGGTTCGATTCGGAATAGGCGGGGAAGTTCAGCCGCTTCATTGCCTCGGCCGCCTGCTGCTTGTTCGTGGAGAAGTCGCTCAACATCTCGGGCCGGAGGTCGTATGCCACAATCGCCACGTAGTCCTCGGGCTTCAAGGTCCCCAGAAAGCCATACGCAGCACTCAGCGTCTGATACCAGGTCTCACTCCAGAAGGTCTGGAACAGGTTGCTGAATTCGATCACCAGACAGACCGTCATGGGCGCCTCGCCGAGTTCGAAGGTCTTGATCTGCTGCGGCACGTTGTCTTCCAAGATGCGGAACCTGTCGCGAGGAATGTTGGGGATGAAGCGGCCCTTGTTGTCGAGGACTGCAACGCTCAGGTTGATCGCCGTGACGTCGCTGCGGAACGTGGGCGCGCTCGCGTCCGGTTCGGCCTTCTTTGGATACTGCGAAGGAATCTTCGGTGGTGCTTCCGAGGGAGCCGTGTCCTTCTTCGGCCTGGCTACGGTTTCTCCACCCTGTCTGGTTGGGCCCTGCTGTGCCGATAGAAAGCACAGTGACAGAGCCAGGCAAAGCGACACAAGACCAAAGATGCGCGTCATGGCGGAAACCCGCTCCTAATTCCAAATATAGCAGGACCGCGGACGAAGCCCGGCGGGGGGATCAGAATCGATAGCCGACCGAAGCGCCCCCGAAGCCGCCGAATTCCGGCGTGGACAGCACCACGATCCTCGCAAACGGGCGCACATACCAATGCCTGGAGAGGGAGATGGCTGCGCCGAAGCCCAGCATGCCGCCGCCGACGGCGTGCGATCGGGTGCCCGCAAGAGGGTAGATCTGATCATTCCGTTCCACGCCGGCCAGCAGGCCGAAGTCGAAGAAGGGGCGCACGCGCCCGCCCTGGCCTTGAATTCGCAATCCGCCCCCGGCGAGATCCAGGCCCACGGGCTCGTCGGTGCCCACTCCGGTCTTCGTCCAGTGGTGGTACTCGCCAAACACGCCCAGGCGGCCGCCGCACAGGAAACAGGCCTCGACGCCGGCGACCACGTGGTACGCGGAGTTCTCAAAGAGTTTCGCAATCCCGCCCCGGCCGATCAGGCCGCCGATCTGGGTGTTCTGAGCGACCGCGAGAGGGGCAAGCAGTAGGAACAGAAGTAGGCACCGTCGCATGAAACAAGTATAGAACCCGCCGCCCTCCCCAGTGCCTGTGCGCCGTCGCGGAGATTACCTAGTGCTCCGACCGCGAGGAAACGTGCGTCGGATGAAGACCGCTCCGTTACGTTCCCGGCTCCGATCAGAGCCCCGTACGTAAGAGAGGGGTTGCGGAAGGCACCCAACCACTCGGTCGGAGTACTAGGCCTTGATGAGGTCCCAGGGCTTGCGCATGGACCGTGCGAGCAGGCGGGAAGCCTCGGCATCGCCGATGAAGTCCTGCTTCTTCCCGTCCCACTTCAGCTTCCGGCCGGTCTTCCAGGCGATCATGCCCAGCAGACAGGTGGCTGTCGACTTGTGCCCGACCTCCGCGTTCGGAAAAGGATCCTGGCGGCTGCGGAGAAATTTGATGAAGTTCTGCCCGTGCAACGCAGTCGCATCCGCGCCCTGGACCTGCTTCCGTTCGCAGCGGAACCTCACCGCCGCATCACTGGCGCCCCGGCGTCCCGCGCCACCGCCTCCCCGAGCCGCGCCCCCCGCCATCGCGGCCGTCACGTCGCCGCGCCCCGACTCTATTTCGGGGAAAACCTCGTAGCCGATCCGGTCGACATAGAGAGCCCCCTTGGTTCCGAAGAACGCGAACCCGTGCGGTCGGTTGTAGGGTCCGTTCATGCCGTAGTAGTTCAACCCTGGAGATCGGCCGGCGCCGCGCCCATGCATGTTGGTCCAAACCGCGCTGTACTCGAGGATGAAGTTCGGAAACTCGTAGGTGACATGCAGAATGTCGGGGATGTCGCCTCCGTTCGGCTTGCAGAACTTGCCCCCGGCCGCCGCGACCGTGAGCGGCCAGTCCATGTTCATGATCTGGTAGACACTGTCGATCCGGTGGTTGCCGTAATCGGTGATGTACCCGTTGTTGTAGTCGAGGAACTGCCGGTAGGTGCTGCCGAGCCGCTGCCGGTTGAAGGGAACCTTGGGAGCCGGGCCGAGGTACATGTCCCAGTCCAAGTCGGCGGGCGCAACGGAGTCCGGCACTCCCGCCGCGAGGTTCGGTGCAACCTGGCCGCTGTTCCAGACCCGGATGTAATAGATGTCCCCCACGTAGCCGCTTTGGGCAAGCTGCGCGGCCTCGGCGATGTGCGGGGCCGAGCGGTGCTGTGTTCCGACCATCACCAAGCGCTTATTCTGGCGCGCGGCCGCGATGATGGCCTGGCCTTCCCGAATCGTCAGGGAGAACGGCTTCTCCACGAATGCGTCCTTGCCCGCCTGGCACGCCAGCACCGCAACCATCGCGTGCCAGTGATCCGGCGTCGCGATGTGCACGGCGTCGATATTCTTCTGCTCCAGAACCTTGCGAAAATCCCTGGCAGTGGTGGCCTTGCCATCGGCGAGCTGCTGATTGGCCGCATATGCCTGCTGGTCCCAGACGTCGCACATGGTCCGGTATTCCACATTGCCCGCGCCGAGCACGCCGCTGGCGACGCCCCGTCCGCGGCCGCCACAGCCGACCAGAGCGAGGCCGATGCGATCGTTCGCGCCGAGGATCCGGCTGGCCGAGAGAGCCGTCCAGGCTGCCGCGCTCGCTGTTGTCTTTGCAAAATCGCGTCTATTCATCAGAACTCTCCTCTTCTCCAGCCACTAGATCTTAATCAGATTCCAGGGAGCCCGCTGCGGCCGCGTCAACAAACGGGAAGCCTCGGCATCGCCAATAAAATCCTCTTTCTTAGGGTCGAACCTCAGCTTCCTGCCGGCCATGCACGCAACATTCCCGAGCAGGCACGTGCCAGTCGCAAGGTGGCCGAGTTCCATGCTTGCGACGGGCTGCTTCCGGGTCCGAATGCACTCGATCCAGTTGAGCGCATGGAGGTCGGTGCGGTCCGCGCCCTGAACCTGCTTGCGCTCGGAGCGGAACTTCACTTCGGCTTGCGCGCCGCCGCCGCGGCGGCCCCCCTCAGCCGATGCAGCGTCCCGGGGCACACGTGGCGCTGGGTCCACCTCGGGGTAGATCTCGTAGCCGATGCGGTCCGTGATCAGGGTCCCCTTGGTGCCGAAAAACGCCTCGGCGTGAGGCCGGTTGTACGGGCCGCTCATGCCGTAGTAATTCATTCCGGGGGTGCGCCCGCCGCCCATTCCGAACGAGTTCGTCCAATCGGAGGTGTAGCTCATCACGAAGCCCGGATACTCGTAGACCACGTTTTGAACGTCGTAAATGTCCCCGTAGTTGTCCTTAATCATCTTGCGGCCGGTCCCCGAGATGGTCAGGGGCCATGAGCAGTTCATGATCTGATAAAAGCTGTCGACGCGGTGATTGCCGAAGTCGGTTATGTAGCCGCTGGCATAGTCGGACCACGACCGGTAGCTCAGACGCCGTTGGTTGAAGGGAGCCTTGGGCGCCGGTCCGACGAAAAAATCCCAGTCCAACCCAGCAGGCGGTTCGGAATCCGGCACGGGCGGCATGGGGGGTGTGCCGTTGGAGTTGTTAAAGATGCGAACGTAATAAACGTCGCCGATCTCGCCGCTCTGAACGATCTTCGCGGCTTCCGCGTAATGCGGGGCAGAGCGGTGCTGGGTGCCGACCTGTATGATCCGATCTTTGTACTTGCGCGCCGCGGCGACCTCCGCCTGGCCTTCCCGGAACACCCGCGAAACCGGCTTCTCGAGGTAGACATCCTTTCCCGCCTGGCAGGCGAGCACCATCATGGCGGCGTGCCAGTGCTCGGGCGTGGCGATGTGGACAGCGTCAATGTCCTTCTGTTCCAAAACCTTCCGGAAATCCTTGGCGGTGGCGGCCTTGCCGTCGGTCAACCGCTGTTTGACTTGCGCGGCACGATCGTCGTAGACGTCGCACATCACCCGGTATTCCGCGCCCGGCGCCTTTTGGACGAGGCCGGCGACCTGCGGGCCCCGGATGCCGCAACCGATGAGTGCGATCCCGATGCGATCGTTGGCGCCGAGAATCCTACTCGCGGAGAGCGCCGTTAGAGCCGCGGCCCCGGCTGCCTTCCCCACAGACTCACGACTTTCCATCGAAACTCCCTCCTTTACAAGTGGCCTGAGTATGGTGAGTATACACCCGACCGGCCCCGCCGCCAGCGGGGGTCACGCCAGTTTGTCAATTCTTCAGCCCAGCACCATCCACACCACGAAGCACAGCGACATCATGACCAGCCCCACGGGCACGGCATAGCGGGCCCACTCGCTGCTGCCGATCTTCAGCCGGTGCGCCGCGACGATGTTCGGAACGTTGCCCGGAATGAGCATCCCGCCACTAATCAACAGCCCCAACAGCGCGCCGGAGATCTGGCGTGCCGACAGGGAAGGCCCGATCTCCGCTGCCGCCAGAGTGGCGTTGTCGAGAATCGCCGAGACCGAATTGGCCCAAAACAGCAACGGTGCGGAGAGGTGCGTGATGTAACGGTCGACTAGCGGCGAGACCCCGGCCCCCAACAGGACCAGGGCGGCGATGAATGCGTACACCCGCACCGCGCGAAGGGCCACGTCCCACGGCGTCTGCCGTCTCTGTGTGTCGCGCAGCGAGTGCCCGCTCTGGCGCGGCTTCAAACAGGCAGCCACGATGCTCACCGCCAGAATGCCTACAAAGATGTAGGGTCCGACCAAGCCGCTGATATACCAGAAGCCCGCGTGCATCTTCAAAGTCACGATCGCGGACAGGGGTTCCCCAACCGGTGTCAGCGCGGCTCCCAGCCCGATGCTGTAACAGGCCAGCACCGTCAATCGCAGCTCCTCTCTTCTGTCCAATCGCAGGACGTGGACCACCTCGACTAGCAAGAGCGAAGCGATGATTGCGGTCACAATGCTGGACAGCAAGCCCAGCGACGCGACGATGAGAAAAGCCAGCACCCTCGGCGGCACGCGTGACTGGAGTCCTGTGAGGCCCCGGTCGAAGCGGCTGCGCAGGAAGTGGAATCCCATTCCGACCAGCAGCACCACGGTCGAGATCTGCCAGGGCGCTCGCAGGGACTCCAGCAGGAGGTCCCTCGACCACTTCGAGGCAATCGTGGTTGCCAGCGCGCCCATCAGAAGGAGAAAGACCTCGATGTTCTGCTCGACTCGCCGCCAACTCAGCGGGAGCAGCAGCACCAGGACGACAATTCCCCCCAGTAGCCAGTAAACGCTTTGTGCCGGCATCTTCGGGAGGGCTCAGCGGCCGAGCCACCGCGGCAGCAGCGTGGTGAGCGGCGGGATGTAGGAAATCAGCAGGACGCCAACCAACAGAACCAGCAGCATCGGAAAAGACGCGCGTATCACCTCGGGCATGGGCTTGTTGAAGCGGTAGGAGGCGAGGAATAGGTTCATTCCGACCGGTGGCGTCAAGTACCCGAGTTCCAGGTTGGCCAGGAACAGAATCCCGAGGTGTACCGGGTCCAGCCCGAAGTGAACTCCCATGGGCAGGATCAGCGGCACCACCACGATGATCGCCGAGTAGATGTCCATCAAGCAGCCGACTACCAGCAGAAACAGGTTCAGGAGGAGGAGGAAGACCCAGGGCGACGTAATCGATGCCGTTACCCAGGCCAGACCGCGCGCCGGAATCTCGGCGAAGATCAGGTAGTTGGTGAACCCCAGCGCAACGCCGAGGATGAGCAGCACTCCACCCACCAGCAGGCCGCACTCCGCCATCACTCGCGGGACGTCGCGCGTGATCTTCAGGTCTCGATACAGGAACACCTCAACGAAGAACGCATAGAAGGCGGTGAGGGCGGCGGCTTCCACCGGAGTGGCGAAGCCCGCAAAGAGGCTGGCCAGAGCGACTACCGGCAGCAACAGCTCCCACTTGGCCAACCACACCGACTTCCCGGCTTCCTTCCACTCAAACGTCTGGCCGCTGGCCACCGGCGGGCCCAGCCGGGTTCCCCACCAGGCGGTCATGCCGACCAGCAACATACCCGGAAGCAGCCCCCCGAGGAACATCTCCTTGAGGGTGACCTGGGCGACGATCGCATAGAGGATCAAGGGCAGGCAGGGCGGGAACAGCAGCCCCAGAGAACCGGCGCCCGTGAGCAGCCCCAGCGCGGAGCGCTCCTTGTACCCGGCGGCCAGCAGGATGGGCATCAGGAGCCCTCCGAGAGCGAGTATGGTCACTCCCGATGCGCCCGTGAACGAGGTGAAGAAGGCGCAAACCAGTGCCGTGACGATGGCCGAGCCGCCGCGGAAGTGCCCGAACAGCGCTTGGAAAACTCGAATCAGCCGCGTGGATGCCCCGCCTTCAGCCAGGAAGTAGCCGGCCAGGGTGAACAGGGGGATGGTGGGAAAGGATGGGTTCACCACCTGCCGGTAATGATCCACCGAAAGCGACGAGATGGGCGTGCCTTCTCCCCAGAAGAGAATCAGCGCTGCGCCGCCCAGCGCCACGAAGACCGGCGCTCCCAGTGCCGTGGCAGCCAGCAGCGTCAGCAGCGACACGAAAACCATCGAACTTGGAGGCACCGGTGGGTATACCCCGATGACGAGAATCGCCCCGACCACAAGTAGAGCGACGCCGCGGCCTCGCCAACTTGCGGCGGAATGCCACACCAGGCGCAGAGCGATCGCCGCGAATCCCAGAGGGAGCAACGTCTGCACCCACCATACGGGGAAGCCGCGCACCAGTATGATTGCCGGCCTCCCGTTCGCTCATGACGAACTGGACGCCGGCGACGCACAGAAACGCGCTTACGGCCGCCCCAAACGAGTAAGCGAAGATGCGGGCCGAGGTTCGCATTCGACCGCGCAAGAACGCTTGGGCCGTAGACAGCGAGAGCAGACGGTCGTCCCTGGCGGCGATGGCGCCGCCGAGCATTCCCACCACCAGGGTCAGGTGCTGAACGATCGAAGTCGAGCCGGAGATTCCGACGCTGAAGAGGCTGCGGAGAGCGCTCTCGGCGAGCGGGATCAGCACCATGGCCGCCAGCGCCAACGCGATGATCAGGTTCTCCGCCTGCGCCGTCATTTCGCCGCTTTCCCCTTGCCGGCGCGGTACTCGGTGAGCAGGCGCTGCACCTTGTCGAACATGGCCGCGGGAACCATGTTGCCGCGAATCTTCGGGTAGACGCTTTCGGCCAGGCTGCGCCACTCCGCCTCTACCTGCGGCGTCGCTTTCTGAACCTTCAGACCGCGTTTGGCCATGGTCTGGACCGATTCCTCGGCCTCCTGCCGGCCGCGCGCTCTCATTTGAACCCCTGCCTCTTCGGCGGCCTTGCGAAGGACTTGCTTGCGTGGCGGCCGGAATCGAGTCCCAAACCTTGGACGTGATGACGGTAGCTCCCGACCAGCGGCGCCCAGTTCACCTCGAGCATGTTAGGCGCCGGACCGTAGACCTGGGTGGCCAAAGCGTAGAACGGCGCCGTGGAGATTGCCGTGATGAGTCCGGTTTGCAGGCCGGGAAGGATGTCGCTGGTTTCCAGCGGAACCGGCTGGAAGCCCAGCGCCTTCTCGAGATCGATCTGGAAGTTGTCGCCCGACCAGGCGAACAGCTTCAGCTTCTTCAGGTCCGCGGGGTGCAGGATCGGCTCCTTGGCGAAGAAGCGGACCCAGCCGGCGTCGCCCCAAAACAGCGTCACGAAGCCCTTGTCCAGCAGCCCTTTCTCGAGTTCCGGACGCAACTGCTCGCGGATGTAGTCCAGCTCTTCCGTGGACCGGAACATCATGGGCATGTAGGACAGCGCGGTGACCTGCTTGTCGATCTCCGAAAGACCGACGACGCTCAGCATTCCCGCCTGCAACTGGCCCAAGCCGCATGCGGCGCACAATGTCGGCTTCGCCGCCCATGTCGCCTCCCGCGAAGACCGTCAGGCTGACTCCGCCGCCGGGCGCCTGCCGCCAGGTTTGCCCCATCCGCTGCAGAATCTGGTGGTAGGAAGTGCCGCTGGGCATGACTGTCGCCAGCCTGACGGTAACCGGCTTAGTCTGCGCCGTAAGTACGCTGGATAACAACAATAACGATGCCAGTATTCTCATTGAGAGCGCTTCCTTCCACTGTTATTCTACAAAGAGCTGATCGGCTCTGCTCAGCAGCCAGCGGGCTCGGCGCTGGGCAATCAGGTTGCTGAGCCTCCACTCCGGCTTGGCATCGGGATCGATGGCCAGAGCCTTGTTGAGGAGTGACAGGAATTCCTTGCGATCCTGCTTGCTTACGGAGACGGTCTCGGCGAGTGAGACCAGAGGCGAAGCCAGCTTCCCTCCGGACAGCTCCATGGCGCGCTCGAAGTGTTTCCTGGAGCGCTCGGCAGGGTCGCCGGTTCCCGTGAGGCGGCTGGATTCGTAGGTGACCAGAAAGCCGTGGATGGCCCCGAAATCGTAGTCCTCATCCAGCAGCAGGGCGCGATCGATCAGAGCCTCCACCTGGGGCTGATCCGCGATCAACTCCGGCTGATCCTTGGAGACCGAAATCGCCAGCCCCCAGGACGCCGCGGTCCAATACAGCAGGGGCACATCCGAATCCTTGGTCCGGGCCACGGCCGCCTGGGGATTCGCGCGGATGGTCTTGCCGAAATCGGGGTAGCGAACTTCCAGGCCGCGCAGCCCGTAATCACGGGCGCGAATATACAGCCGCCGCGCCCTCGCCCGCAGTGCCAGGGCCTTGTCAATGTCCTGATCCTCGGCCTCGTCGGCATCCTCCTGCACGAACGCGTAGGTGTATTGGGTGAAGTTGCTACACGCGGCGAATAGCAGGCCGCGGTGGCGCGGCGTCTCGGCCAGAAGGCTCTCGATCAGCTTCAGGCTGAAGGGCGTCGCTCCTCGGATCAGGTCCGGGTCGTCGTCGGAGGAGAACGTCGTGCCGCTTGACGCGAGCGCGTCGCCCAGCTTGTTGATGGCGAATTTCCGGATGCACCCCGCCTGCAGCGTCGCCAAAAACAGGGACGCGGCGAGCAAGACGTAGCTGGGCGATTTTCGTTGGCGCTCCATTGGTTTCAATCCTACTACAAGAGAATCATGATGAGAATCCTGCCGGACGATTCGTGCACATGGACAGAGTGATTTCCACCGTGTACAGGACGATGGTAAAAGCAGCCAGGTATGCGCCGATCTCCCAGTCATCCCAAAATCCGGTTGCACAAAAGATGGCGTTCGGTAGCCAGGCAGCCAGCATCGTGACCGTTGTCGCTTCCTCCGGATTGAGCTTCCTGGCACTCCGGATCATCATCCAGACTGCGGCGGCGAACGGGACGTAGATGAGACTCGACTCCATGGGCGCCTTGCGGAATGCCTCCGCATTGAAAATGACTCCCAGAAATGCCAATCCCGCGGCCAAGGCCGAGCACGCGAGCAACCAGTAGGCCGCCCTTTCAGCTTTCGAGAAGTGCTTCTTGAGGAGAACGCGTGTTTGCGCGATCAAGATGGGGATCGAGAGGAAGAAGGGACCACCGAGCAGGGCCAGTGGCAAGCCGCCGTTCCACTTCCCCGATGATACCGTTGCCCAGGGCGAAACGCCGAATGTGTATGGCAGAAAGAGCAGCGCAATCGCCGGGATCGCCAGAATCAGAAGACCTGTCCGCATCACGGACCTCATTCCGGATTGCTCCTCCTGAAGATATTAGCGCCATCGCGAGCCTGTCATTTCACCTGGCGTGGACGGAAATCCGGGATAATACCGTTGACGGAGTCTCCATGGAACTCAAAGCGATCCGGCTGGAAATCCCCGAGGGTGGGAACATCATCCTGGGGCAGACGCATTTCATCAAGACCGTCGAAGACGTCTACGAGGCGATCGTGAACACCGTGCCGCAGATGAAGTTCGGCGTGGCGTTCAACGAGGCGTCCGGCGCATGTCTGACGCGGGTGGACGGCAACGACGATGAGCTCATGGCCCTGGCCGTGCGCAACGCAACGGCCGTGGGCGCTGGGCACATCTTCGTCGTCGCGATGAAGGAAGGCTATCCCATCAACGTGTTGGGCAGGATCAAGGACGTCGCGGAGGTCTGCTCACTGTACTGCGCCACGGCCAACCCGGTCGAGGTCATCGTGGCCGAGACGGAGCAGGGCAGAGGCATCCTCGGCGTTGTCGACGGATTCCCTCCCAAGGGCGTCGAGGGCCCCGAGGAGGCCCAGTGGCGGCACGGCCTGCTGCGGAAGATCGGGTACAAACGTTAAACTAGACAAAGCCTATCTGATATGGCATGATTAGGAAACCACCGCCCCAGCAGACCAACGAGGCGGTGGACAGAGGAGAACAGCATGGCGGAGAAGCAGGCACAGGATCAGCCTCTCGGATTCAACACGCGCGCACTGCACGCGGGATATAAGCCGGAGCCGACGACCGGGGCGCGGGCGGTGCCGATTTACCAGACCACGTCCTACGTGTTTGAAGACTCGGACCACGCGGCGTCGCTATTCGCGCTGCAGAAGTTCGGCAATATCTACACGCGGATCATGAACCCCACCACCGGTGTGCTGGAAGAGCGCGTGGCCTCCCTCGAGAACGGCGTCGCGGCGCTGGCGGTGGCGAGCGGGCAGGCGGCGCAATTCATCGCCTTGAGCAACTTGATGGAGGCGGGCGACGAACTGGTGGCCGCCAGCACGCTGTACGGCGGCACCTACACGCAGTTCGACGTGAGCTTCCGCAAGCTGGGGCTCAATGCGAAGTTCGTCGAGCCGGACGACCCGGAGAACTTCCGCAAGGCCATCACGCCCAAGACCAAGTGCCTCTACGGGGAGACCATCAGCAACCCGCGGGGCAACGTGCTGGACATCGAAGCGGTGGCGCGCATCGCGCACGAGCACAATATCCCGCTGGTGATCGACAACACCTTCGCGACGCCGTACCTGTGCCGTCCGATCGATTTCGGGGCGGACATCGTGGTGCACTCGCTGACCAAGTTCATGGGCGGGCACGGCAACAGCATCGGTGGAGTCATCGTGGACAGCGGGAAGTTCGCCTGGGAGAAGGGCAACTTCCCGCAACTCACCGAGCCGTCGCGGTCCTACCACGGCCTGAAGTTCGTGGAGACCTTCGGGAACATCGCCTACATCATCAAGGCGCGGGTGGAAGGCTTGCGCGACATGGGCCCCTGCCTGAGCCCGTTCAACGCGTTTCTGCTCCTGCAAGGGATCGAGACGCTGGGCCTGCGCATGGACCGCCACGTGGCCAACGCGCTGGCGGTGGCGCGGCATCTGGAGAAGCACAAGCGGGTGACCTGGGTGAAGTATCCGACCCTTGCCTCCAGTCCATACCACGCGCTGGCGAAGAAGTACCTTCCCAAGGGTGCCGGGGCGGTATTCGCTTTTGGGATACAGGGAGGCTACGAGGCGGGCCGGAAGTTGATCGACAACGTGAAGCTGTTCTCGCACCTGGCCAACGTGGGCGATGCGCGGAGCCTGGTGATTCACCCGGCTTCGACGACCCACCAGCAGATGAGCGCTTCGGAGCAGGAAGCTGCCGGCGTCAGCCCGGACACGGTACGAGTGTCGATCGGGCTTGAGGACATCGAGGATATCCTGCGCGACCTCGACCAGGCGCTGGAGGCCTCACAGCTCTGAGGCAGAGCGGTTGCAGCGATTCTCGCAACTTCCTGAATTCTGTGTTCTGAATTCTGAGTTCTCTTCTTGCCTTCTATGTTTGCGACGAAGGCACGTTGGGGAGTACGACCCACTGCTTTTTTGCGCTATCGAACTCTATGATCTGGAAGGTGCCGATCGCCCAGACGGTGTTCCCCACCTGAACCAGGCGCCTCAGGAACAGCCATTGCTGGATGCCGGCGGCATCCCACTTTTCGCCCTTGTCCTGGCTGGTCAGAACGTCATTATCGACCGTGGCGTAACCGCGGCCGGCGGCGTCAAAAAAGAGAGCCGTCAGTTGGTTCTTGGTCGGCAGCGGCTGCAGTTCCCATGTCTCGCCGCCGTCCCTGGTGTGTAGCATCTGCCCGAACATGCCCAGGATCCAACCATTCTTCTGGTCGCGAAAATAAACGGAAGTCAGCGACCAGGTGGCGTCCGCAATGTCCCTCCGTTCCCAGGTCTTTCCGCCGTCCTTGGTGCGCAGCGCCACGCCTACCCAGCCGACGGCCCACCCGTTCTGTGCGTCGATGAAAGTAGACAGAGGTGAGGCCTTGCGTCATCTTGGTCTCCTGGCGTGCCCAGGTGCGTCCGCCGTCCGCGGTATGCAGAACCAGCCCGCCGTGCCCGACGATCCAGCCGGATTCGCCCACGAAGGTGATAGCTGTCAGGTTTTCGGTGGCCGGTATCTTCCTGCTAGCCCAGGTCTTGCCGCCGTCCTCGCTGGCGAGCAAGGTCCCCGCGTCGCCCACGATGAAGCCGCGGCGGGCATCCAGGAAAATCAGGCCACGGTAGAGGGTCTCCGGAGGCAGACTGACGGACTGCCAGGTCTTCCCCACGTCGCTCGTGACGTACAACGCATCACGGGCGCAGAGCGTCCACACGCTCTGCTGAACCGTGACGGCGTCCTTGATCTGGCACATTGTGTCGGCGTACGCCAGCAAGGACGCCGAACAGCTCACGGCGAGCAAAGCCAGGTGCAGCAGTCGCGTCTTCAATCGCATGATGACCTCCCAAAAGAGTAAAGGCGTCACGGAACCGCCTGAGGTTAATACGTCCGCGAGAAATTATTCCCAGCGTTGGTGACCGTGAAAATCCCATTGTACAGGGCCGCGACGGTGATCGCGCGAGCCTCACAGGGTTCCCCGGGGTTGGCGATGAAGTTCTCCGGAGCGTTCTTCTCTCCCGCGGCAGCCGAGCGGTGCATCTGCCACAGATCCTGGAAGCCGGGGGAACTCCTCAAAATGTCGAGCACCTCGGGCTCGCCGCCCTTATGGGCCGCGTTGTTCAAGATGGCCACCCTCGGCCGCACGGAGTGCACCAGAAGCCGGGAGTTGGAGGCCTTGAAGCCGTGGTGACTCACCATGAACAGGTCCACGCTCCCGATGACATTGGTGGGGCACATCAGCTTATACTCGACGGCCTGCAAGAGGTCGGCCAGATCGAGCATGCGAAACTGGCCGAATTCGTAGAGCAAACCGACCGAACCCGCGTTGTCGTCCGAGTCCAGAGGCTGCGGGCCGGGAGCCGCGGCGCACAGCGGATTGGGCCCGGCATCGGCCTGCACCGGCCGGCAGTGCTCTCCGGTAACACGCGATTGACCGTGTTGCCGTTCGTAGTCGAGCAGGGCCTGTCCGCCGGAGGCGCCCAGCCGCCCTGCCAAGGGCTCTCCGCCCGCGCTCACCACGGTGATGCGCACCCCCTTGAGCGGAAGCACGTCCCCGGGCCGCACCACCAGGCGCGTGCGGCCGGCGATGGCCTTCAGGTAGGGCAAGTAGTAGAGCTGCCGGTTTCGATCCTGTGCTGTGGGGAGAATTTCGCCGTGGTCCACGAAAACGCGTCCAGGGATGCGGGTATCCAGGTTGGGGATGTTGCCGGAGTGGTCCTTGTCGTAATGGGTCGCCACGATGTAATCGAAGTACCGGATACCCAAGGCCTCTGCCGCCGCGACGATGCGGTCTGTGTCGCGGCCCTCGGGAACCGGATAGCCCGCGTCCACCAGCATCGTCTCGCCGCCGGGGGGCCGCACGATCATGGCCTTGCCGCCCTCGGTGTCGATGATATGGACTCTTAACTCGCCGGTCTCGGACATTCAATCCAGATCGATATCCCGCGTGGGGGGAGCCGTGTCGGGGCTTTCCTTCGCCTGCTTGAGAAGCTCGTCGAACTTCCGTGCGAGCACGTCCTTGGACTTCTTGTGCGCTTCGACGGATTTCTGGAAGGCGTCTTCGCGGCGGGAAGCCTCGCCTTTGAAGAAGTTCATCGCGACGTCCATGTCTTCCATGGTGCGAGGCTTCTCGACGGCCTTGTGGCTGATGACGGCGCGCGTCCGCGGATCGACCTTCAGGGACGCCTGACAGCACGGACACTGCACTTCGAAGAGAACGTCTTCGCCTTTGCCCATAGCGCCATCCTAGCGCACACCACCACCCGCAAGGTAGCGCACGCGCTCACGCGTCGCGCCCACGCGTGCCGCGTCGACAATCATGTCGACGCCTTGTCGGCCCCCAGCGCCCGCAAAATCGCCGCGTCGGCCTCCAAAAAGTCGTATTCGGGCAGGCGGGCGGGCGTCTCCCAGCGGAATTGTTCGAAGGCCCGGTTCACGAGCTCGCCGTGGAACTCACGGACGCTGAAGAAAATCAATTCCATGGGGGCGCGCCCCGGATACTGGTGCGTGGAGCACGCCAGTTGTGACCCGATCCTGGCCTGGATGGCGAGTTCTTCCTCGAGCTCGCGCTCGAGGGCCTCCTGTGGCGACTCCCCCGGCTCGACCTTTCCGCCGGGGAATTCCCACTTGAGCGCATGGCTGTCGTCCCTGCGCCGCTGGCAGATCAGGATTTCTCCATCGCGCTCGATGATGGCGGCGACAACGCGCCGGGAGGGTCTGACGGGCATAGACGGCTGACCGTGTCTCCTACTTGAGGATTTGAATCAGATTACTATAGTCGTCCGTCCACGTGCGGAGCCCGCGTTTAGGATCGACCGCGTGGCCCGCGGCGGCCAAGGCCGGTCGCCGGAGAACATCGGGCTGGCTCGCGACCAGAACCCAGCTTGCGCCATACACCAGGTCTTCGCCGTCATTGGTGTCCACCAGGATATTCTGCTTGCCCAGGGCGGTGGCCAGCCGCTCGACGACCGGCTCCAGCTTCAGGTGGCTGTTGCTCACATGGACCGCCAGGATGCCGTCCGGACGGATGTGACGGAAAAACAAGCGGAAGGCTTCGACGGTCAGCAAGTGGACGGGGATGGAATCGCTGGAGAAAGCGTCCACCGCCAGCACGTCGAAGTTCTGGTTGGGTTCGCGCTCCAGCGAGAGCCGCGCATCGCCGAGCACGATATCCACTTTGGCCCGGCAATCCAGCAGATAGCTGAACTGCCGGCGGGCGATTTCGATCACCTGGGGGTTGATGTCGTAAAAACGGTAGTAGTCGCCCGGACGGCCGTACGCGGCGATGGTGCCCGCGCCGAGGCCGATCACGCCCACACGCTGCGTGGAGTGCCGGGTGTTTTCGATGGCCAGCCCCACCCCCGACTGATGGCCGTAGTACGTGGTCGGAAGCCTGCGGCGGTCGGCGGCCAGGTACTGCAGCCCGTGGGTGATGGTCCCATTGACCAGCGTTCGGGTGGCGTACTCGTCCTGTAGCTGGCCATCCTGGGTCACGCGGATCGAACCATAGAAGTTGCGGACCATGAGGATGGCGCCCTTGACCACCAGCCGCTCCTGGGTCCAAAGCGTAAAGCCGAGCACCAGCGTCAACACCGCCCAGGAGACCTGCAAGTACTTGTAGAGGCCGCGGAAGGTCACGATGCCGAGCACCGCGCAGGCGAAAATGGCGACCGGCAACTCGAAGAAGCCGCGGAAGATGCGCGGGGCCAGGCCGCCCACGAACACGCCGCCCAAGGCGCCTCCGATGGCGATGGTCAAGTAGTATCCGGTCAAGTAGCGCGAGTGGGGTCTGCGGCGCGCCAGCTCGCCATGACAGAACATGCAACACACGAAGAACGCCCCGGCGAACAGCGGAATGACGCGCTTGATATCGGTGCTGCCGTCGAACTTCGCCAGCCCGTAGGTCATGCCGCTCAGTGCCAGGCCCACCAGCCCGATGTAGATTCCCGGCCGGTACCAGCGATCGCGTTCAAACGTCAGGATGAAGCTCAGAAGATACAGGCTCAGCGGCAGGATCCACAGGAAGGGCACCGAGGCGATGTTCTGGGAGACGTAGTTGGTGATGGCCAGCAGCATAGTGCTCGAGCAAGCCGTCAGCGCCAGCCACAACACGTAGGTGGAGCGCGAAGGATGTTCTTCGACGATCGTGGCCTCCCCGTCCGCCCCGGGTGGTGGCGGGCTGACGTGCCGGCTGCGCCAGGCTGCCGCGCCCGCGAACAGGCAGAAAGCCACGTAGGAGATCGACCAGATGCGGGCTTGATGGCTGGTCGCCACCAGCGGCTCGATCAGCACGGGGTAGGTCAGAAGCGCCAGCAGGCATCCCAGGTTGGAGACCGCAAAAAGGCGGTAGGGGAAGGCCACGTCATGCGTGCGCGCATACCAGGCTTGCAGCAGAGGCCCGGTACTGGCGAGCAGCAGATACGGCAATCCCACGCACGCGGCGAGCAGCCCTACGATTCGCAGTACCGGGTCCTCCCCGCCCAGCGGCTTCCAGGCGGGATTGGGGATCACGTGCAGCGCCAGCAGGCTCACGCCGAGCGCCGCGATATGCACGAAGAACTGCGTCCGGGGACGCAGCCAGCGAACCAGCAGATGCGCGTACAGATAACCCAGGAGCAACGACCACCTGAAAGAACAGCAGACAGGCCGACCAAACCGAGGCCGCGCCGCCGAACCAGGGAAGGATGAGCCTGGCAATGATCGGTTGAATCTGGAACAGCAGGAAAGCGCCGATAAAAATTGTCAGGCCGTAAAGCAGCATCTAGCGTTCTTCCGGGGAGTACTCGATAACCATGAGCGTCATGTCGTCCTTCTGAACTGTGCCTTGGGCGAAGCGGGTTACGGCTTGCTCCAACGCCGCATGCAGCGCCCGGCAGCCACCAACTGCGTTGGCCCGGACGACTTCTAGAAGACCCCCCTCACCAAATGGTATGCCGTCCGCATCCTCGGCCTCGGTCAGACCATCGGTGTAGAGCACCAGCATATCACCAGGGCGGAGGGTGACATCGCGGGCCTCGTACTCCGCCTCCTCCAGCATCCCGGCAGGCAAGCCGGAGGCAGCCAGATTCTCGATGCCTCCCGCGGCCCGGACTAACAGCGGCGGGCAGTGCCCGGCGTTCACGTAGCGCAGAATTCCGGACGCCTCCAGCGTGGCATAGAAAATGGTGGCATACTTCTCGCCTTCGGTTCGCTCGAGGAAGAACCGGTTCAGCCGGGCCATGGCCTGCTCCGGAGGCACGCCGGCGTGCGAACTCGCCAGAAACACCCCCTGAATGAGCGACGCGAGCAGAGCGGAACTCACACCCTTGCCCGATACGTCGGCGTTGATCAGGGCCCAGGTGGACGCTCCTGTCGCGTGCAGGTCAAAGTAGTCCCCGCCCACCTGGTGCAGACGAAACGCTGTGCCCGGCCGCTCGCAGCCATCCCGTCGACGGCAGCTTGCGAGGCAACAGGCTCTCCTGAATGACCCGCGCGATGCGAAGCTCCTCCTCCATCCGCTGCCGGCTGCGTTCGCCCTCCAGCAGCCGGGCATTCTCCAGGATCGTCGAGGCTTCCAGGGCCAGCGTTTGCAGAAGCTCGCGGTTGCCGGATGCGAGATCTGCTTCTCCCGCGCGGCTGTCCAGGTAGAGCAGACCGGCCGTTTCGGCGTCCGGCGACAGCTCGGCCGTCTGATCGCTCACGAATGCGCCCAGCTTGACCAGGGGAACGCAAACGACACTGCGCAGCTCCAGATCCGCGATGGTCCGCATGGCCACATCCGGGTCCGCGGAGTCGGCCGTGGAAGGTCATAGAGAGCAGCTCGCGCCGGCGGGTCAGCGCGCGGTGGATCAGGCTGCGAGGCACGCGCAGGTCGTCGGCGGTCAAGTCGGCGCCGCGGTGGTCGCGCGCCACGCGGAATTCGAGTTCCTCGCCTTTGCGCAGAAGCAGGAAACCGCGTTCCGCGCCCGTTACCGCCAGCGCCGTGTCCACCAGCGCCGTAAGAACGTTGGTCGTGGAGAAGGAGGTCTCCAGCGTACGTGCCAGTTCCACGACCGCGCGCAGACGGGCAAGCTGGCTGCCGGGCGCGGGAGTGAACCGTTCGGCGATCCGCTGCACGGCGGAGCCATCTCCGGTGACACGCGATTGACCGTGTTGCTGTTCGTAATGGAGCAGGACCTCTGCGCCGGAGGCGCCCAGCCGCCCTGCCCAGGACTCGGAGGTGAAGATCAGGCTGTAGGAATTGGGGACGCCGAATTCGATGCGATCGGAGGCAGTGAGTTTCCTCCGCCGGACACGGTCGCCGTTAACGAAGACTCCGTTGCGGCTATCCAAATCTTCGATGAAGTAGTCGCCGCCTTCGGCCAGGATGCGCGCATGCGAGCGGGAGATTCTGGCGTCCCGCAAGACCAGGTGGCTGCCGGATTGTCTTCCGATCGAGAAGGGCAGCGGATCGAGCGGCACGCGGCTGCGCGCGCCGGAGGGCTCGACAACCAACAGCGCGGCAGGGAAGAGATTCCCGGACAGAGTATCCCGTTCGGCCATCAGGTCTCCGGGCCGCGGTTGACCGGGAGCGCCCGGCATTCGGTGCAGTACCCGCCGAGTTCGGTGCGGGCCGTGAGGACCTGAAAATGCAGCGTGCTCTCGACCTGCCGCCGCAGTCTCCGCAGCGGCGCGTCCGAAGAACTCCTGCACCTTTCCGCAGCGCAGGCAGACCACGTGCGCATGCTCCTGCTTCGTGCGCGACTCGTAGTAGTGCTGGCCGCCGTCCCAGTGCATCAGATCGAGTTCGTCGATCAGGCCGGCGTCCTTCAGCGTCTTAATGGTGCGGTAGACGGTGACGCGATTCAGCTTGGGGTCCCGCTTGAGCGCCAGTTCGTACAGCCGTTCCACGTCCAGGTGCCGGCCGGTCTCATCGATCAGGTCGAGCAGGATTCGACGCTGTCGCGTGAGCCGGAATCCGCGCTGCTTGAGCGATTCTTGGATGCTATCGACGGCCATGAGAAGCGGTTTTCACCTCAACTTTAGCATTCGGCGCGTGCCGTCGCCGGACTATGATGGTAAGGATGCCGGAGCAACCTTGCGTGAAGTGCGGCGGTAGCGGATGGATCCTCATCGAGCGCGACGGGCTCTCGGGCGCCGAACGCTGCGACTGCGTCGAGGAGAACCGCTCCCAGCGGCTCGAGGAGAACGCGGGCATCCCGCCCCTCTACGCCACCGCGTCGCTTGAGAATTTCCAGAATTTCGGCAACCCCGGTCTCAGCGAAGTGCAGAACATCGTGCGAGGATACACGCGCGAATACCCGTTCTCACCCAAGCCGGGCCTGCTGCTGATCGGCGACCCGGGCACCGGGAAGACCCATCTGGCCGCCGCCGCGCTGCGCCGGCTGATTGCGAAGGGCTTCGAGGGGATCTTCTACGATTACCAGAACCTGCTGGACAAGATTCGCTCGGGCTACGACGCCAACTCCGGTTCCAGCGATAAAGAGGCCTACCGGGCCGCGATGGAATGCGAGATTTTGCTGCTCGACGACCTCGGCGCGCACCGCGTCACCGAGTGGGTGGAGGACACCGTGACCTCCATCATCACCTACCGCTGCAACAATAAGAAGGCGCTGATCGCAACCACCAACCTGGCCGACTCCGAACCCGGCGACCGCCCCGCCGCCACTCCCTCGAAAGTAGATTACAAACTCTCGCTGGTAGAACGAATCGGAGCCCGGGCCCGCTCCCGCCTATTCGAAATGTGCCGCCTGGTCCGCATGCCCCCCGTCGGCGACTACCGCCAGCGAAAGTCATAACCCATGTCGGCGGTCTCGCCGACAGCCTGCGGCCGATTGGTAATCGGCCCCTCGCGCTCAGCTCGAAGGGCGAGAGAAAGTAGCCCGAGGCGCAAGCCAAATGGGCGTTAACCTAGGGAGCCGCCGCATCGGGACGAGGTAGCGCACGCGCCTACGCGTAATGCCGCAAACTTTTTGAAGGGGTTGAGGAGCGTCATGGCTTTACTCCTTTCGCGGGGGAAAGGCGCTCCGCCTGGGCCAGACTGCTCGGGGATAGGAAGGGCGCTTTCGGTTGCGCTTAGGCAATCTGGCTTGGCCGACGTAGTACATCATCTGATCGAAGCAGTCTTGGGCTTGCTCCGGGCTGGAGGCGGCGGCGATCAGCGGAGCGAAGGCCTGGATCACATTGCGCACCCGCGTGAAACTGTAGGCGCGCGGGGGTAGGCCGGCTTTCTGCGCGGCCACATAGGTCACGGCACGGACGAGATTGTAGGCTGCCATGGCCAGGTTCAGCTCCTTAGCCACCATGGCGGGCGTCGTACAACGAAGTTGTTCCAATTGCAGGGTGCTCTTCAAGCTGCGCAAATCGGTTTCGATATACCACCGCCGCCCGTAGACCTCCAGGATCAGCTTCTGGTCCGCGTCCCAAGTCGTGAACAACGCCAGCAGAAAGGGCGCGGCCTGATTGGAAGGTTGGACCTGACACACCAGCAGCCGGCCCCGCACACAGGCGTCCTGCGGTAAGTGGGGATGGGTCTTACGATCGTGGGGAGTGGGCCTCCAGGTGATGGGGCGGTCGATCCCGTCGCGCAAGCGTCCGCCCGCCAGACGCTGGGCGCGTTGGACGGTCAAGCGCAGCAATACAGCATGTCCACGCTGGTTGGCGGCATAGGCCACCGAAAAGACTCCGAAGTTGGCGTCTCCCACCACCAGCGCCGCAGGCGGCAGCCGGTCGATGGCCTCTTCCAGCAACTGCTGTTCGCTCACGGCTTGCGGGCCGTTGAGCGGTCCCCAGTGCGGCCGCATGGCGAGCCCGGTTTCGAGATCGTGCGCCACCAGCATCCGCAGCAAGGGCCAATGCGAGGCGCCGTGCTGATTCGACCCTGGAGGATAGGCTTGGCGCAGGGCGGGGCTGGAAGCCAACTGGACCGACGTGCCGTCGAAGAAAAAAGCACGCCGCCCGAGGGCCGGCGGGAGCCCGGCGGTCTGCGCCGTCAACTGCTCGAAGATGTGGTCACAGCAATGTTCCACCACGCTGAGCGGCAATCGGTGCCGCGCTTGATTATAAGCCGCGGTGTTGCTGGATAAGGAGCGCGTCTGGCTCTGCCAGGCTTGCTGTCGTTTGCAGGGTCGGGGCCAAAAGCTGGCGGGTAGGCCACGCAGCAACTCCAGCACCGCCTGCCCCAGCGATCCGTGGCCTTGGAGCCACTGGCAGATCATCAACCACTGGACGACGGCCAGGGTGTAGATGCGATTGTTCTGGCGCAGTCCCGCCTGGCGGCCAAGACGCTGCCAGAAGGGGTCGGGGACCAGTTGTTGATACAGGGAAAGCACATCGGTTTTTAAGAAAGGGCTTGACATATTCCTACGGTAAGTATACAGTAGGAATGAGCTTTCGGGCTCGACTTTTTATGTCTCAAAACCCGGCTTCGACACCGGCTGCGGATCGCCACGCGCAACGTTTTGCCCAACTCCGCCAGCAACTCCAGGAGTTGGGCTATTTCTGCAAGGGGACCGTCCTCGAAAGGAGAATGAAGTGCGGCCAACCCCGCTGCGCTTGCCATCGGGATCCGTCCCAGCGCCATGGTCCGTATTGGGAATGGACCTACAAGGTCCGCGGCAAAACGGTCAACGTAAGGCTCAGTGCTGAGGCGGGCCCGATCTACCAGGCGGCCTCGCGGCAATACCGGAAGCTAAAGGTGCTGTTAAACCGTCTGGAACGAGTGGCTCGCACCGGCTTGGCGGCGCAGGCCAGGAAGGCCAAAGCCGATTCCACGGTCTGAGCCAGATGCGCAATTCACCCGACCTCGTTTCGGCCGAACGCAAAAAGTTTGCGGCATTGCGCGCCTACGCGTGCCGCGTCGCCACTCCGGTCGACGCCCTCCCGCCACTGCCGGTCTACAACCGTGCCCGGCGTTTCACGGCAGGAACCCCCAGCTTCCCAAATCCAGACTGCGGCGGCCAATGTCCGGTAACGCCGTTTTTGCGCCGAGACCCAAAGCAGTAGGCACGGTGGTGAAGCGTTCAGCGTCTCGGCGATAGCGATGGTCGGTTCATTCTGGGGGACCCTTCGGCCATACCGAGCGTCGTTTCGAGCCTACGATGGAGTTGAATAAAGCCAGACGAATCGAGTCGGAAACCTCTCAGCGGCAATGCTTCACTTTCCAGGCCGGCCCGAAGCTCCAGTAAGTCCTGAGGCACGATCGCCCTTGCCCAGACGGGATGTTCGTAGGCGAGCCTGGATAATAATGTCAGGAGACCAGCCGGATCGTATCCGGCAGACTTCAGATATGAAATTGCGGCGGTGGTTGCCTGCAACTCGCGATCTCGCGAGTCTTCAGGCCAGGATGGGGCACTAGGAGATTGGAGAACACAGCGGCCACTGTAAACAGGGCCTTGTTGCGATTGGCTCAGGTGCGCCAATTCATGGGCAATGAGTCCGGCAAGTTCCGCTTCATTCCCAATGCCGTCCAACAATCCGGCGCTGATGTAGAGGGCCCGATTTGGGAGCAAGGATGCATACTGATCAAGGCTTCGGGTGACCCGAACCCGCAAAGGCCGCATGGCAGCCGTATTCGTCAGACCGTTCGCTAGGTGCTGCACGTAGCCGAGGATGGCAGTATCGTCGATGCTGCCATCCCGTTTTTCAAGATCCTCTGCGACGCGCCGCCCCAGTTCCCACTTCTTCTGCACTTGGGTTGAAGTGTCTCGGGACGACGTAACTTGGGCAGTGACGTGGCCCCCAGAAGCCGCAAAAAACAATGCCAGAATCGACGGCCAGTGCCGCATTTCGCGTGCCTCACTTGCACTCTAGCAGATTCCGCGAACAGCGCGATGTGCATTGGGAACGGCCAAGGGGAATGGCAAGTGGGCATATCGGACAAGTAGCCCGCCGCTCGGGGCTCCAGGCCGATCTTGTCGTTCACAGCACCCCGCAACCGCTGCTTGCAGCCCAGGTACCGCTCCGTCGTCTCTACCGAGACGTGCCCGAGGAGGAACTGGATCTGCTCAAGCTCGCCGCCGGCGGTATGGCAGAGCCTAGCGCACGTGCGGCGACAATCGTGCGGCGCCAGCTTCGCAATGCCTGCCTTGGCCGCGGCTCCCTTGACCACATGCCAGATCACCTTCTCAGTGATGCGTTCACCCCAGACCGAGCCCCTCCGCGTAACACAGCGGAACAGCGGCCCGGTTTTGATCTCCGCCGCCGCGGTCCAAGCGTCTATTGCCGATTTTACCCAGCCCGGGACCGGCACCGTGCGTATGTGGGCAGCCTTGCCAATCAGATCGGCGATGACCCAGTGCTCTTCCCTCAACTCCAGGTGTTGCGCCGTGAGGTCTGCTACTTCACTCCGGCGCAAGCCGCAGCCGAGCAGCAGCGCCAGGATCGCCCTGTCGCGGCGGCCCTTCAGACTCCGGGCGTCAGGCGCCTCGAGCAATGTCCGGCTCTGTTCGAGGGTCAACCAGTTTCCCAGACGCACTCCGATTCGTTTGGCGCCCTTCACGCGTCGGATGCCCGCCGCCAGTTCGGGGCTCAGGAGCCCGGTATCGGCGGCTTCGTATGCAAGCCGACGTACGGCCGCCAAGCGTAAGTTTATCGTCGCCGGTGCGAGCCGCCGACTTTCCAGTTCCAGCCGGTAGCGCAGCACAACGGTCTTGCTGAACGCCAGCCTCGGCTCCGAGCAGTACCAAGCCACGAAATCATCGATGGCGAACTCGTACGCGCGCTTCGACTCGGGCGAGCCTAGCGTGTTCAGCACCGTGCCCTTGGCATAATCCAAGTCCGGCAGCCGCAGCACCCGCTTGGGCGCTTTCTTGTTCCTGCTCAATTTCTTCATTCACCGCGGCCTCCCGCCGCCGGACCAGTCTCATCCAGGTTGGGCGCTCCGGGGTCGGCAGGATTTCAACGGAATCATCGGGGGCCGCGGTGGCTTATCCTGGTGGATCAGATGCGGATTGACCCGAAGGGAGCAATCGCGGGATATCCAGCGGTTCTCGTGCGAGACACGCTGCGGCGGCTCCGGGTTCACCTACATTGGAATCTCGCCAGGTTGGAATCGGTTGCGAGGCTTTCTCCCACAGAGAGCCGGGCATTCGTCAGGGCCCTGGTCTCCGCTGGGCTGATCGAGCGTGCGGGACCGGGGCGTTGGTCCATAACCAGCGCTGGCCAGACAACGTCGTCGGCCACTGCCGCTGCTCGTGTGTCGCGAGCTACCGGGGACCGGGCGCTTCGGGAGTTCATGGCCCGTGTTGAACGCGTTAACCAGGACCCTAACTTCCTCGGCAAGGTAGTTGCAGTGGTCCTGTTTGGCAGTATGGTGAAACCGGAAGTGGACCGTCCAAGCGACGTGGACATCGCTGTCGAAATCGTCCCAAAAGAAGCCGACCCTGAGCGGGCGCGCGCGAAGAACGAGCGCCGCGCGCAGGAACTGGAGGCGAAAGGCCATCGATTCCGAGGGCTACTGGACCGATACGACTGCTGGTATCGGGAGGTATTCACGCATTTGAAAGGGAGGAGCCGCGTAGTCTCTCTTGTGGATTTGAGGCGTGAAGGCGAGATTGTGTGGGCCGCGCCGCATCAGATTCTGTACAGGGCGAAAGCCTGGAAGCCGTATGTTCCGCCTGCGCCGCCTGTTATCCATCCAGCCCCACCCGTCGACGACTGCCCTTTCTAATCCGAGCCCCGGCCGGGTACTTGTCCGATATGCCCACATATCGCCAACAAGCCCCTTCAGTGGGCCGCAGCGGGCAAAAAGCGGCAAGGTGCATTGTTTCGCCCGCGACTTGGCGATAGAATCTTCCCAACATGCAGACGCTCGGTTTATCCGAATCTACACCTCGAACTGAGAGCCGATGGCGGGCTTTGTTCTGGCCGACCATCCGCAATGAAGGCGATCTCGACTACGTTACCCGACAAGGGCTTTGGATCTGTTTCATTGTTGCGGCCCTGACCGTTGTCATGAGTGCCTTCGCGGGCGCACCGTTTGCTGGCGCGTTCGAAGGCGCGTTTTTCTTTCTTGCTGGACTCGGTGTCCGGCAGCGGAACAGAGTGGCCGGAGTTGCTGCCTTTTCCGCCTATCTACTCAGTGCGCTGGTCTTGCAGCGATACACTGGCAACGGGTTCGGAATCGTCCGCATTATTTTC
This sequence comes from Bryobacteraceae bacterium, assembly GCA_963801345.1. Classification (GTDB taxonomy): domain Bacteria; phylum Acidobacteriota; class Terriglobia; order Bryobacterales; family Bryobacteraceae; genus CAWDER01. Next base: position 235,441 of record CAWDER010000002.1, on the reverse strand, counting down.
CTCGCGCTGTTGTTCGCCAACATCCGTGGGAACTGGTTATCTGCGCGTTGGGAAACGGACCCAGAAGAAAGCGCCCCGATTCGGCTTAACCAGACGCTGGGAGACAAACTGGCAGATCAGCTTCCGATACTCCTGTGGCCCAAGGTAAGATTCGTTTTCTATGTGCTCGCCGGTCTGGAGATTGCAATTCTGCTCCTCTCGCTTTTCGGGCCGCGTTCGTAGGCTCGACTGAGGGGCGCGGCGCCCAATGGAAGGAAAGCCCACATATCGGCCACCACAGAGCCCTTGGCAGGGCGGCGGGGCGCCTCCGGCGCAGAAGCCCTGCTCAGTTACGAACGGCAACACGGTCAATCGCGTGTTACCGGAGAGAATAGGGCGGTCACCCCAAACGCACGGACTCTTCACAGCCGTGACCTCGGTTGGGAGGAGTGCCGCGGGCAAGGTTTCTCAGCTCAGGCTCTTCGGCATTGGCCCTACGGTGTAGTTCACACCGCCTCTGAGCAGTATATGATTGAAGTAACGGACACTGTATATGAGGCTGTGCGTCCGAGTGTTGTCGTTCTTCGCCCTGCTGGCAGGCGTGGCCATTGGGCAACACAGAGGCGACGTTCCTCCTGATCTCGTTTGGGAGAAGGTGAGGGGTCACTGTCCCCCGAGTTTGGATTGGCCAAGCCTGCACGGGAACGTTGTGGTCATCTCACTCGACGGCGATGCTCTATTCCCGGAAGACGTTACCGACTGGGCTGCCAGCTCAAGGAAGTTTCAAGGCAAACCCATCGTGTTTCTGCGAATCATCGCTGGCTCGGAGTTCCTCGTGGACCAGGCTTTGAGAAAGGCCGCATATACCGGGTGCATATTGCTCGACAGTCATGAGGCGAATCGCAGAAACTTCAAGTTCACGTCGATTCCGAGAACGGTCGTGATTGATCAGCTAGGGGTTATTGCGGGCTATTCTTGGGGTCCCGACGAACGCGGGATCCTGGCAGTGCTGGACCACGAGCAGGAAACGGGTCTCTCCGAAGTGCCGGAGGAGCCGCAGCCTTATAATCCGAGGGCTGGAGCGGACTCCTTCCCTTTCTTTGAAGTCCAGTTTTCCCTCGCACCACCAGACGGATTGAGGGCGCTGGACCAGGGTGGGCCGCACTTTTACATTTCCAAACAACAGCCTCTCAAAGCCCTCATCCTTGACCTTTGGGACACGCCCACGGCCCGGACATCGTACCCCGAGAATCTCGACCAGCGGAACTACGACGTAACTGCTCGCCTACCGTTTGCCGACCGGGACCTGCTCCGCAGACTGGTTAGGAAGGCCTTCGAGACAAAGTTCGGGCTGGGGATTGCGAGAGAGGTGCTAATGCAACGCGTTTATTTGCTGACAGCCGATCCTGCTCCCTCGCCCGAAATGCAGCCGGCCCGGGAGGATGATATCGAAATGTCGGGCCTTGGGCAGGCGTCGCTGATTGGCATGGCCCAGGCCATGCAAGATGTCGCACGAGCCCTTGAGGGCTTGCTGAACGTTCCGGTAATTGACGAGACCGGCCTGAAGGGGAGGTACAACTACTCTGTATCAAGCAAGTTGTCTGAAGCGGAGGCGGTGTTCGATTTCGCCCACCAGCTCGGCCTCGAACTTACTCCGGCAGAGAGGCCAATCGAAGTTCTAGTTGTCCGAAAAACGCGTGAGTAAGTCGCAGGCGAAGTGTTTTTTGCGCCGCCTGCCGAAGGCTGATAACCCGATTGTGGTCGAAAAACGGCGATTCCGGAAAGCGCCATGCCGGTTTACCCAGCCTTCCCTCATTTTCCGGAAAGCCCACTTTCCTGGAACCATTTCTTCCGCGTGGCCGGCCATTCATCACGGGACTTGTGTGACGGGATTTGCTATCCCAGCGGCAAACTTGGGTGCCCCTTTTTCTGCTCGGTTTCCCGCCCATAGGCATGGGCCAGCGAGAGAACCGTCCACTCAGCGAAGGGAGACATCCCCTTCCGCGGAAATGGGCCGAATCCGTGCTGTTACACCGCCTCGCTTAAGATGGCTGGTCGAACAAGAGATTAAAATGATGGGGGTGGACTCGGGCGGCGTGGAATTCGCCGGCGACTAGACGCGCGCCAACGCCGACGATCTGGTCCTGTGTCGTGGCGGGATTGGGCGCCGGATTTTGATTTGAGAAGTTTTCTGACAGGAGGAACCTATGGCTATTTGGACGCGAAGAGGATTTCTCGGATCGTTCTCGGGGATGGCGGCCGCAACGTCGTTTGCGGCTCAGCAGAGGGGCAGTCTGTCGCTCCCTGAAAAGCGGACAGGGCGTGGACCTATCAAAATCACAGACCTCAGGTGCGCAATCATAGGCCGGAACCCGGTAGTTCGAATCGTCACGGACCAGGGCATCTCCGGGTACGGTGAAGCCGAGTCCGCCAAGCCGTATCTCAAGCCGATGGTGCTCTTTTATAAGGACTATATTCTGGGCGAAGACCCGACGGACGTCGAGAGGGTGATGCTGAAGATCCGCCGGCTTGGTGCGTTCAAGCCCTGGGGTTCGGCGGTGAGCGCAATCGAGATAGCTCTCTGGGACATCGCGGGTCAGGCGGCTGGAGTGCCGGTATACAAACTGCTGGGCGGGAAGATCCGGGACCGCGTCCGCATTTACAACGGAGCCGTCCGTTTCCCCATGAGCGGCCAGACGCCACGCGACTACGCCGAGAACATGGCCAAGATGAAAGAAGCCAAAGAAGGTTTCACCCTGATCAAACAGGCGGTCGGTTTTCACAATACGGCGATGATGCGCGCCATGCCCGACGCGTGGTACGACGAGCCGCGGACGGCCGCCAATCGCGGTCTCCTGACGGAACGCGGCCTCGAACATGTCATCGCCTGCGTCGAAGCCATGAAGAAAGTCCTGGGCGATGAAATCGGGCTCGCCCTTGACTGCGGACCAGGCTGGACGGTGAAGGATGCCATCACGTTCGCGCGAGCGATGGAGCCGCTCCATATCACATGGCTCGAAGACCTGATCACGGGCGACTACACGCCTTACCCCAACGCCGACCTTTTTCGGGAAGTCACGCAGAGCACTTCGGTCCCGATCCACACCGGAGAACAGATCTACCTCCGGCAAAACTTCAAGGACCTCATCGAAAAACGGGCTGTCGATGTTGTCGGCCCCGACCCGGAAGATGTCGGCGGGATAGCGGAACTGAAGTGGATCGCGGAATACGCCGATCTTCACGGCATCCTCGTCGCTCCCCACGGGGTATTTGACGGCCTGATCGGGCTCGCCGCGCACGTTCACATGGCGGCCGCCCTGCCGCAAAACTATATTGCCTTCGAGTATCCGCTGGGCCAGCCTGAGTGGTGGTACGACATTGTCGAGGGGTTGCCGAACCCGATCGTGAAACGTGGCTTCATCGACGTTTGGGACAAGCCCGGTCTCGGTGTCACGTTCAATGTCCAGGCGGCGAAATCGCACCTGTCGGACGAGGATCGTGGCTTCTTCGACTGAGAGGAGGGCGCCCCGCGCTCGCGATTCTACCGTGCGATGGAAAGTGGGTAGCGCAGCGCGGCGGAGCCGCAATTCCATCTTCGTTGGCGGGTGAATTGACCCCTCACCCGTCTGGGCGATTCAGTCATACTCCCTTGTGCCGGTGCTAGTGCGCGGGTTCGGGGATCATCCGGCTGGAATTGGCCGAGTGCTGAGCAGCGCCATGCTACTGACACCAGGAACGCTCCACTCGTGGCGGGGCGTTGGGTTTGCCAGTCTCGCTCTCCTGCTTTTGGTGCGAGGGAAACAGAGGTTCTTCTTGAATCCCGCCACCGCCACCATCAGAAATATACCCCGCCACCACGGACTCGATTGTGAGCGCCGGTGTGGACTTCCCCATGACGGCAAACAAAATGTAATAGGTGGCAATCACGGCCAGTAGCGTCGGATAGAAGACGCGGTCGCGATCAAACCCAGCCAGCATAGCAAAGGCGCACACCACCCCTGCCAGTGCCACCCCGATCAGGTATTCCATAAATCCCTTTCCATCTCAGGTGCCCGTCCTCGGCTGCGGGCCGGGCCCCGTTGCCTCATACCCATCGCCGCACCCTGGCATGACGTACCGGATACGCATGAGTGAACAAGCAGGCAAGCGCACCTTGTTTTGGTCCGATCTGGCGAGTTGACGGCGTTGGCGGGAAACATGAAGTCGAAACCCTACCCTTACGTTAATCCCGTGGAACGGCATTACCGGAGAAGTTCCGTTTCTAGCAGAGACTCCAACGGCGAGCCTGGGGCGCGGCCCAGGGCGGGCGTTACAATCAGTCCATGCCCAACCGAACGCGCCTCCACGAACTCGTGGATACCTTGCCCGATGCCGCCCTGAACGTTATCCAGGGCGCGCTGGAGAAGTTTCAGACTTGGCCGCCGCTGGAATGGGGACAGGAACCGGAACGGTTCCTCGAGATCAGGGAGAGGCACAGGCAGCGGGTGCGCTCTGGTACTGGTGGCGGCAGCCCCGGCGGCGGGGGTAGCTACATGATCGGGCCTGGCGGTCGGGTCGAGCACGGCCACTACGGGCACAGCCGTTGGGAGGGCGACGCCGTTGTCGTGGAGACGCATCTGTTCCACAGGGGGCATGAGCTTGTGGTCGCGGAGCGGATACGGTTGACGGACGGCGGGACGAAGCTGGAGTATGTCCACGCCGTTACCGGGCCGGATGGGACTTCGAATCGGCGCGAGGTTGTGTTCAAAGTGGCGGAGTGAATATGCGTCTCATGGTCGTATTGTTCAGGCTGGCGGTATGGCGGCCCGACTTCTTGCTCATCGTGCTGGGATGAGGCCATCAAAGTCCGCAAACCCCACCATTCCCACATCCCGCGACGTCGCCGGGCACCCGCGCCCAATGGCAGGTCGCCCGGTTCACGTTCACACCTCCACCTACTTTTTTTAGTAGCTTGATTCTATTGCTCTTCCCGGCCTTTGCCGCCATCTCCCGTCGCGGCTTCCCGCAACCCTCGTGCAACCATGAGAACGGAGGTGGGGGAATGAGCCAGCGGACATACCAGAATCGCTTTTTTCGGTTCGCCGCCCTCCCCGCTTGTACCCAAGCGGCCGTCCAGACGGAAGCCCTTCGTTTTCAATAGCGACGGCAGCGAAAACCGCTTGTACCCAAGCGGTCGTCAGGAACCAACATGGATGATCGAACCAGTACCGATTCCGCCGCCAATCCGGCCTCCGCCTTCGACTTGGGGGCCTGGATCGGCCGGGGACAAGCCTTGAGCTTCGTTGCCAACCACTGCTCGGCTGCCCAGGCCGAGTGCCTGACCCGTATCCGCAAAGAGGGTCTCTACAAAGCCCTGAACCTCACCTGGAATGAGTTCTGCAGGCAGCATGCCGGCGCCAGCCGCGCGCACGCCGACGAGATCATTCGCCGCCTCAAGGAATTTGGAGCCGCCTATTTCCGCATCTCCGAAATCATCCGGATCTCGCCCCAGTCCTACCGCGCGATGCAAGACAAGGTGACGGGGGAAGCCATCGAGGTTGGCGGCGAGTCCATTCCCATCACCCCGGAAAACGCCCCTAGAATCCGTGAGGCCATCGGCGCGCTCCGCACCGAACTGCGCACCACCCAAGCCGCGCAGGCCCGCCACAGCCTGGGTATCACCGAACTCAAGGCCCGCCTGGACGCCTGCTTCGCGGACATGTCCGCCCTGAGCCTGCGTTCCCTCGACATGGGCCAGCGAGCCGCCTTGAATGGCCTCATCCGTCACACCTCCAACAAGATCAAGCACCTGGCCCGCATGCCCACGACCAGCGACTACCTCCGGCGCAAAACTTAGTGTGGCAATTCACAGTACTGCGATCCCGGCATTCCCTATGTGATGGAGTGCCTTGCGGCCCGGTGGGGCAGGCCGTCGCTTTCCGTGGCCTGCCGTGCTCCTCACTTCCGAGAATCGTTACACCGACGCCAGCGCCGCCTGCATCATAGCCCTTGTGTAAGCCACGCTGTACGCAATCCCCGTATACCCCCCGCCGCCCGGATAACCACCAACGCGGCCGCCGGGCGCGACACGGTCCCGGTCGTGGTCCAGCGCGCGCGGATGCTCGGGGTAAATCGTCCCGGTGTACTTGTTCCGCACCAGCGCCTTCATGACGCCGAACATGTCGACCTGCCCCTCGTCGACAAAGATCTCCTCATACTTCTCGTAAGGCTTCACTACCCGCACGTTGCGGAAGTGCACGTGGTTGATCTGTTTCCGGCTGCCGAAGTACTCGGCCACCGTCACGGGGTCTTCCCCCATCTCCCGGGTGACTCCACAGTCGTAGGTAATGCCGTTCACCGGGCTCTTGACGATGTCGCAAAGGCGCTTCCAGCCCGCCAGGCTCCCCATGATCTGCTGCGATCCGCGGCTGATCGGCGCCGGAGGATCGTTGGGATGGAGGGCTAGGCGCACACCCGCCTTTTCGGCGGCGGGAACCGCGGCTTTCAGGAACCAGGTGACGTTAGCGAAGATCTCCTCCAGGGTGTGCGCGCCCTCATTGGCCAGCGGCGGCAGGTCCTTGAACTTCACCTTCTTTGCGTTCGGGAACGCGGCCAGGGTCTCGGGAGTGATCTGTCCCTTTTCGTCCCGGTAGATCGGCTGCACCACGCCGCCGTTTTCGTTCACGAGTAGTTCGAGTTCGTAGTCGAAAGCCGTGTAGCCCGCGTTGGCTCTGCCGACCGTCTCGTAGTAGCCCTCGATGGCCCGGTGCGCGTAAAAGTTGTACTCGGCTACCGGTAGCCCGCCCTTCCCGGCGGCCTCGATGGAAGCGATGAACATCTCCATGTCCTTGGCCCGGGTGTCCCTGGCGTAAATGATGCTGGCGGGGACATTGATCATCGAGTTGTAAGCCACCATCCCATACGACTTGGCAGTCTCGACGGCGTTGCGTACGGCCTCTACGGTCCAGGGTGTGCCCCCGATCCCTACGCCCAGCAGATGCGTCACGCCAAGCTGCTTGATGCGCTGGTAAGCCGCAGCGGGATTGCCACCACCCCGACCGCCGCCCCTGCCTGCCGCACCGGCGGCTGGAGCCGCTGGTGCAGGCGGCGTCCTGGGCGCCAGAAACCCGCCGTAGCCGCCTCCGCCCCCGCCGCCTCTTCCGCGGCCCGCCGCGGCACCCGCCGCCGCGGCCGGAGCAGGAGGCTGCACGCTCGCAGGCAACGGCCCGCCGCCATCGCCCATCGACAGGCAGATCTTCGGTGTGTTCGGACCTTCTACAATCGGCCACTGGCGCGGCGCGGGCGCTGCATCGGCCGTCGCCAAGGACTGCGCCAGAGCGACCCCACCCACGCCCTGCATCATCTCTCGTCGTGAAAATCGAATACCCATGTCAAATCTCCTCTCTACATCGTACGCTTCGTCATTTCGTCAGTAGGCCGCGGATACGCAGCCAAGCCGCCAAACGGTCCGGCCATGACGACAGGACCGGGTCTTGCGGCGCCAGGCCTACGCCGTGCGCGCCGCGCTCGTAGATATGCATCTCCGCCGGAACCTTCGCCTTGCGCAAGGCTAGGTAGAAATTGACGCTGTTCTCCACCGGGACCGTGGTGTCCGCCGTCGTGTGGAACAAAAACGTCGGCGGCGTCTGCGCCGTCACCTGGAGTTCGTTCGAAAGGCTCTCCACCAATTTCGGATCCGGGTCGGCGCCGAGCAGGTTGTTGCGCGATCCGCGGTGCGTGTAGGCCAGGTCCATCGTGATCACGGGGTAGGCCAGGATCGCAAAATCCGGCCGCGAGCCCACGCGCTCCACGGGTTCGGAGGCGGCGGGATCGCCGGCATCGAAATGCGTCGCGGCGGTGGACGCCAGATGCCCGCCCGCCGAGAAACCCCAGATGCCGATCCGGCTGGGATCAAGCCCGAACTCGGCGGCCCGCAGGCGCACCGTCCGAATGGCGCGCTGCGCGTCTTGGATCATCGCCGGATTGTGGTATCGCGGGCCCAAGCGGTACTTCAGCACAAAACCAGCCACCCCGAGCTTGTTGAGCCACTCGGCGATCAGGCTGCCTTCCTTGTCCATCGAAAGACCCTGATAGCCGCCGCCGGGGCAGATGACCACGCCTGTCCCGGTTGCGCCGGAAGCCGGCAGATAGATCGAGAGTTCCGGACGATCCACCGGCAGCGTGCCGGCGGCGCCGGGCGCCCCGTTGGGCCACAGCAGTTCCACTTTGGGGTCCGCCGCCAGCAAGCACATGGCAGCGGCGAGCACCCATCCACTCAGTCGCCAAATCATAGAATCATCCAACCTCTCATTCCGTCAGTGCGTCCTGAATCGCCTTTTCGGAAACCGCTCCTTGCCGGATGAGTTTCCACGCCGGGTCGGAGATGTCGATCGTGGTGCTCCCCTCGCCGGAGCACAACCCGCCGTCGAGCACCAGGTCGATGCGCCCGTCCATGGTCCCGAACACCTCGATGCCGCTGTGGCAGGTCGGCTGCCCGGAAATGTTGGCACTGGTGGCGATGAGGGGCTGCTGCAGCTCCTCGATCAGCGCCGCCGCCACGCGCGAGCGGCTCTGCCGCAGCGCCACCCGGCCGGTGTTGCCGGTCACCTTCATCGGCACCTTGGCGGAGGCCGGCATGATGATGGTCAGCGGTCCGGGCCAGAACAGGCGTGCCAGAAGGTGGAAACGAGTGGTCAGTTCCTTGGCCAATTCTTCCGCCATCAACACGTCGCCGATCAGGAGCGGAAGGGAACGGTGGATGGCGCGTCCCTTGGCGCGGAACACCAGCGCGACCGCGTGTAGGTTGAACGGGTCGGCCACCAGCGTGTACAGCGCGTCGGTGGGAATGGCCACCACGCGGCCGCGGCGGATAACCGCGGCGGCCTTCTGCATGGCGCTCGGCGCCGGCGCCTCGCGGTCGATTTCGATTAGGTCTGTCGCCACAGGCAATTGCAGTTAATCTATCGCGATGGAAGCGCTTCGGCAACTTCCAGGGCCATCTCGTAACGGCCGAACGGGGCGCTCAACTGCACCCCCGCGACCAGTTTGCCGATCCGGCCCACCATTTCCCGCGCGATGGCCACGCCTTCGTGCCGGGCCTTCTCCGTCGTATCGGCTTTCCGCATGCGTTCCATGAACTCCGCCGGTACCGGCACGTTCAGCTCATTGACCATGAACTCCGCATTCCGATGGCTCAGCATCGGCCAGATGCCGGCCAGCACGGGAATACCGAAAGGCGCGGCTCTCCGGACAAAGCGTTCCAGCAGGTCGATGTCGAAAACCGGCTGGGTGACCACGAATTCAGCGCCGCCCTGCACCTTCCATTCGAACCGGCGCATCTCCTCGTCGAAATTGAGCGCGCCCGGGTTGGCGCCCACGCCGATCAGCAGGCTGGTCTGCGAGCCCATGGGGTTGCCGCCAATGTCCAGCCCGCGGTTGAGATTGTGAACGATGTTGACCAGCCCGATGGCGTCCACATCGAAGACCGCCGTGGCCGCCGGGTAGGCGCCCATGCGCGGCGGGTCGCCGGTAATGCAGATCAGATTGCGAATGCCCACGGCGTGCGCCCCGAGCAATTCGGATTGTATGCCCAGGATGTTTCGATCGCGGCAGCAGAAGTGCAGTACCGCCTCGATGCCGGCATGCTGCTGGATGAGCTGGCAAGTGACCTGCGCGCTCATGCGCGCGCTGGCCCGGGGTCCGTCGGGGACGTTGATGCAGTCGATGCCGTGCTCGGCGCACATCTTCGCGCCCGCCAGTTCTTTGGCTGCGTCCACGCCCCGCGCGGGCAGGATCTCCACGAAGCTCACGAACGTGCCCTGGGCCAACTTGGCCCCCAGCGTGGATTTCTCCGCGACCGGGACCTCGGGCAGCGCCTGTGCCGTGACGGCGGCTTCCTCCAAGGTGACTTCACTCTGCGTGTGACCCGGCTGCAGCGAGCGCGCCTCGTTGCGCAGCAGCTTGATGTGCTCCGGCGTGGTTCCGCAGCAGCCGCCGATGATGCGGACGCCCGCCCACAGAAACCGGCGCGCGTATTGCGCCATGTATTCCGGAGAGCAGAGGTAGATCTTGCGGCCCTCTACCGTGGAGGGGTGACCCGCGTTGGGCATGGCCGTGAGGGGCTTGGTAGTGTGCCGCACCATCTTCTCGATGGTTTCGAGCATCACCTTGGGGCCGGCGGAGCAGTTGAGGCCGGCCGCGTCCACCGGCCACAGGTCGAGTTGGCGAGTGAATGTTTCGGTGGATGTGCCGTCCGGCATGTTGCCATAGTCGTCGATGGTGACCTGCGCGACGAGCGTGATGTCGTCCCCGGCGGCCTCGCGGGCGGCAAAGACGGCTTCGCGAAGTTCGTTGAGCACCGAGAAGGTTTCGAGAATCACCAGATCGACGCCGGCCTCGGCCAGAGCCGCAACGTGCTCCCGGAAAACGGAGCGGGCCTCTTCAAAGGAAGTGGGGCCCAGTGGCTCGATGCGAACTCCCAGCGGGCCTACCGATCCCGCGACAAACGCAGCGTCGCCGGCGGCCTCCCGGGCCAACCGCACACCGGCCTGGTTGATAGCCCGCAGTTTCTCGGCGAGGCCATAGGCGGCCAGCCGTGCGCGGTTGGCGCCGAACGTGTTGGTCTCGATGATCTCGGCGCCGGCTTTGACGTACTCCTCATGGACCTCCTTGACCAGCGCGGGCGAGGAGAGATTGAGCTCGTCGAAAGAGCGGTTGATGAAGATGCCCTTCGAGTACAGCATCGTGCCCATGGCGCCATCGGCCACCAGCACACGCCGGGCAAGTTGTTGCCGGAACTCTCCGGCTCGGTTGACTGACATTGGATCCCTACCAGCAACGATAGCAATTTCGTCGCGGATAACCAGGGTAGGTGAGCGAGGAGCCTCGGCAAGGTATAATCGGCGGAGGTTCATTCGACGGTCTTCCGTCGGGAGAGAGATTAGCTATGAATTCAAAATCCTCACGCAGAGGCTTTATTGCGGCGGGTCTGAGTCTACCGGCGGCCGGCCTTGCGGCCACCCGGATGCCGGAGCCGTTCGCACCCCAGGCGCAGGCGCGGCCGTCGGGCGGCGCGCTGGCCACCAGAGTACTCGGCAAGACCGGCCTGAAAGTCACCCAGGTCGGCATGGGCTGCATGATCACGTCCGATCCGTCGGTGGTCTCGCGGGCCGTCGACATGGGCATCACCTACATCGATACCGCCCGGGGCTACCAACAGGGCAACAACGAGCGCATGGTTGGCGGCGCGCTCGGCGCAAACCGGAACAAGGTTACGCTTTCGAGCAAATCCCAGGCGACTACGAAGGTGCAGGCCATGGAGCACCTCGAGACCAGCCTGAAAGAACTGGGCACCGACCACTTGGACGTCTGGTACATGCACTCGCGGGATGCCGCGGAGAGGATCACCGACGAGTGCGTGGACGCCTGGACCACCGCCAAGCAACAGGGCAAGATCCGCTTCATCGGTGTCAGCACCCACAATCCAAACGCAATCGTGGACCGCGTGCTCCAGGTGGGCAAGTTTGAGGTGCTTCTGAGCCAGTACAGCTTCGCCACGGGCACCACCAACGACGCCACGTTCAAGAAATTGAGCGACGCCGGCATTGGCCTGGTCGCCATGAAGGTGATGGCTCCCGCGGGCGGTGGGCGCGGGCGCGGCGGCGCGCCGCCTGCTCCGGTCGTACCTGGGAAGCATCTGGCTGCGTTGAAGTGGGTTCTGAAAAACCCGCTGGTCGGGACCACCATTCCGAGCATGACCGACATCGACCAGCTCGAGGACAATTTCCGGGCGCTGTCGGAGAAGATCTCGGCTGCTGATGAGAAACTGCTGGCTCTGCTGAACGAGGAAATCCGTCCTTACTACTGCCGGATGTGCCAGAAGTGCAGCGGCCAGTGCCCCAAGGGCATTCCGGTTTCCGACACCATCCGCTATCTGTCATACGCCGATTTTTACGGCCAATTCCCGCTGGGACGGCAGTACTTCATGGAGCTGCCGGAAAACGTCCGCAACATCCGGTGCGCGGACTGTTCCTCTTGCTCCGTCCAGTGCCCCAACGGCGTGCACGTAACCGAGCGCCTGATCCGCGCCCAGGAACTGTTCGCCTAACCATCGTGTTGCCGCGTAGGACAGGCGGTTTCGCCTGTCCTGCGCGGCTTCCGCGGCCCTCGATCATTCGAAAATTTTCCGTCGGGAGAGAGACGAACCATGAATGCAAGATCATCCCGTAGAGGCTTTATTGCCGCCGGTCTGAGTCTGCCGGCGGCCGGGCTGGCGTCTACCCGGATGCCGGAGCCGGCGGCGCCCCAGTCGCAGGCACGGCCGTCAGGCGGCGCGCTGGCCACGCGGGTGCTTGGCAAGACCGGCGTGAAGGTAACCCAGGTGGGCTTCGGCTGCATGATCACGTCCGACCCGACAGTGGTCGCTCGCGGCGTGGACATGGGCATCACGTATTTCGATACCGCCCGCGGCTACCAGCAGGGCAACAATGAGCGCATGGTTGGGCAGGCGTTAGGCGCGAACCGGAAGAAGATCACGCTCTCCAGCAAGTCGCACGCCGCCACCAAGGCCGAGGCGATGCAGGAATTGGAGACCAGCTTGAAAGAACTGGGCACCGATCACCTCGACATCTGGTACATGCACAACAAGAGTACCGGCGCGGACATCCCCGACGAGTGCGTCGACGCCTGGACGACCGCCAAACAGCAGGGCAAAACCCGCTTCATCGGCGTGAGCACGCATAATCCGAACGGCGTCGTGGATCGGGTCCTTCAGGTGGGCAAGCTCGATGTGGTGTTGAGCCAGTACAACTTCACCATGGGCACTAATAACGACGCCACATTCAAGAAGCTGAGCGACGCTGGAATCGGCCTGGTCGCTATGAAGGTCATGGCGCCGGTGGCGGGGCGCGCCCGCGGTGGGGCGGCGGCCCCTCCCCCAGCCCCAGGGAAGCCTCTGGCGGCGCTGAAATGGGTCCTCAAAAACCCGCTCATCGGCACCACGATTCCGAGCATGACGGACACCGACCAGCTCGAAACCAACTTCCGGGCCTTCGCCGAAAAGTTCAGCGCCGTCGATGAGAAGCTGCTGGCAATGGCGAATGAGGAAATCCGTCCGTACTACTGCCGGATGTGCCAGAAGTGCAGCGGCCAGTGCCCCAAGGGCATTCCGGTTTCGGACACCATCCGCTACCTGTCCTACGCCGACTTCTACGGCCAGTTCCCGCTGGGACGCGAGTACTTCATGGAACTGCCGGAGAGCGTCCGCAACATTCGGTGCGCGGACTGCTCGTCCTGCTCCGTCCAATGCCCCAACGGCGTGCACGTCACCGAGCGCCTCATCCGCGCCCAGGAACTGTTCGCCTAGTCGCCGTCAGTTTGACTTCGGCCCCCGCGGCGCAGCCTGTACGCTGTGCCGCGGAGGCTTGGTTGCAGGCGATCTCGTAGAAACCCGCGCTGCCGGCGATTACGACCAGCTCGCCGGGGGCGCCTTCCGTATAGCAACCCACCCGGCGTGTCACCTTTCGTTTGCCCGCGGTCAGCGTCAATTCCGGAAACTGCGCCACGGGAAAGTTGGTGATCAGGTTCCCGAAACGATCCACCGCCAGCACGGCGCCCCGCCACGTGCGGTTACCCGGTCTGGACGGGCTCGCCGAACCCATCGCGCACGTAGTCTGAGACGAGCTTGCCGAATTGCGCCGGCGCGACTCCCCGGGCGAGATGCGCCGCCACCGGGGCGAAGACATCCCGGCCGTGGAAAGTGCCGCTCACCGGTTTCAAAAAGAACTTCGAAGCCGTGATGGCACGAACCTTATGCTTCTCCCGAGCGCAGACCATCGACAGAAGGCCGTTATCGGGCGCCACGAAATACTGGCCGGCGGCCTCCACCAGAAGCGGCCTGCGCGAGGTGCCCACTCCGGGGTCGACGACCGCCACGTGTATCGTCCTCCGCGGAAAGTACCGGTAGACCTGGGCCACGGCAAAGCCGGCCTCGGAGATGGCATAGGGCGCAATCTCATGACTGATGTCCACGATCCGCGCGCGCGGCGCAATCCGCAGAATGACGCCCTTCATGGCGGCCGCGAAGTGGCCGGCGAGACCGAAATCCGTGGTCAGTGTGACGATCGGTTGGCGCATGGTTGTTACAATGAATACAATATCCTGGGCTGGCGGTCCAGCCACTCTCCGGTAACGCGCGATTGACCGTGTTGCCGCACGTATCGAGCAGGGCTTCTGCGCCGGAGGCGCCCAGTCGCCCTGCCAAGGGCTCCATGAGCGGGAATCTCATTGCGGTGGCTATGAGCGGGGGCGTGGACAGCTCCACGACCGCGGGACTGCTGCGCCGCCGGGGGCACGGAGTCATCGGCGTGACCATGCAGTTCTGGAATCAGAAGCGTCTCCCGGAACTCGCCGAGGACGCCACGGGCCGGCGCTGCTGCTATCTGGACGATGTCTACGACGCCCGCTATGTGGCCGAGAAACTGGGCATTCCATACCATGTCGTGAACTTCGAGAAGCGCTTCGAAACGCACGTCGTACGGCCCTTCGTCGACGAATACATGGCCGGCCGCACGCCCATCCCTTGTACGCTCTGCAACAGCGCCATCAAGTTCGACTCGTTTCTCGATTTGGCGGCGGGCATGGGGGCGGACCGGATTGCGACCGGGCACTATGCGCGCGTGGAGCGCGACGCGAGCACCGGCCGTTACCTGCTGCGGAAGGCCGTCGATGCGGGCAAGGATCAGACCTACTTTCTGTTCGGGCTGAAGCAGGACCAGTTGGCTCGAACCCTGTTTCCGCTGGGCGATTTCACCAAGGCCGAAGTGCGCGGCATGGCGGAGGAGATGGGGCTGCCGGTGGCACACAAGAGCGAGAGCCAGGAGATCTGCTTCGTTCCGAGCGGCGACTATAGCGCCTTCATCGACGCGTATTTCAGGGAGCAGGGAATCCCGCCGCGCAGCTACCGGTGGCCAGATCGTTGCGACGGATGGGCGGGTTTTGGGCGCGCATGCCGGCATCCACTGCTTCACCATCGGGCAGCGCAAGGGCCTGGGTATCGCCACCGGGGAACCGCTCTACGTGATTGGCATCGAGCCATCTACCGGGCGCGTCACGGTGGGCCGGCAGGAGGAGCTGCTGCGCACCTGTTTCGCCGTCAAGGAAATCAACTGGTTCCCGTGGGAGCGCCTGACGGAGCCGGTGAGGGCCACGGTCAAGATCCGCAACAAGCACGAGGCGGCGCCGGCGACGCTCAGCCCGACCGCGGATCCATCCAGAGTGGAAGTCCGCTTCGAGCACGCGCAGCGCGCGGTCACCCCCGGCCAGGCGGCGGTGTTCTACGACGGCGACCTCGTGCTCGGCGGCGGCTGGATCGAATAGAAAAGGAAAAACCGCTCAATCCCCGCGCGGATAGCAGCCCAGCACGCGCAGAAAATCGGCCAGCTCGCGGAGATGGCCCAGCGCGTTGCGGGTCCGTTCGTCGTTGAGGTGCCCCATGAAGTCCAGGTAGAAAAGGTACTCCCATGGTTTTCCGCGCAGCGGCCGGGATTCGATCTTCGCCATGTTGATGTCGCGCAGGGCGAAGGCGCTCAGGGCGCGGAATAGCGTGCCCGGAATGTTGCGCAAGGTGAAAACCAGCGAGGTCTTCCAGCCCTTGGGAGCCTCCAGCGGGGATTTCGGTTTCCAATCCTGCGGGCGCAGCAGGAAGAATCGGGTGTAGTTCTGCCGGTCATCCTCAATGGACCGCTTCAGGATCTTGCCACCATAAATCTCCGCGGCGATCGAGGACGCAATCCCCGCGGCGTCTTTCAACTCCTCCTCCATGATCATCTTCACGCTGCCAGCCGTGTCGTAAAAAGGAACTTTCTCGACTTGCGGGTTTTGCACGAAGAACTGCAAGCACTGGTTCAGAGCCACCGGGTGCGAAAAAACCCTGCGCACCTGCCGGAATGCCACTCCCGGCGGCACGATCAGGTTGTGGACGATGCGCACACTGGTCTCCCCGACGATTTGGAAGTCGTAGTTGAGCAGGTGGTCGTAGTTCTCGTGGACCGAGCCAGCCAGGGTGTTCTCGATCGGAATCACCGCCGCCGTCACGCGCTTCTTCTGAAGATTCTGGAAAACCTCCTCAAAGCGCTGGCAGGGGAGTACCTCCGCGCCTTCCCCAAGCAGTTTGACCACGGCTTGCTGGCTGAAGGCGCCTCGGTCTCCCTGAAATGCGGCTGTTTCGCTGCGTTTTTTCGCCATAAACTCGAATGTCCTTTCCGGCGGGGTCCTCAGGGGCCCTGCCAGCGGCGCGCGTTGGAGTCCGGAAGTCCCAGCAGGTCCAGAATCCGGTCCACGCTGTGGTCCACCAAATCCAGAATCGTCTGCGGTTTGTGATAAAAGGCAGGGACGGGCGGGGCGATGATCGCCCCCATCTCGGAGAGCGCTGTCAGGTTCCTGAGGTGTCCGGTGTGCAGTGGGGTCTCGCGGAGCACCAGGATCAGTTTGCGGCGCTCCTTCAACATGACGTCCGCAGCCCGGGTGAGCAGGTTGTCGGTAATTCCTGTGGCAATTGCCGACATGCTGTGGATCGAGCAAGGAGCGATGACCATGCCGTCTGTCAGGAAAGACCCACTCGCCAGTGGTGAGCCAATGTTTTCAATGGGATGCCAAACATGGGCCAACTGCTTCAGGTCGGCTGCCAGCTTGCCCGTTTCGAGATGCAGGGTCTTTTCACCGGCACGGGTGAGGATCAGGTGAACCTCGGTTTCAGGCCGCTGGGTTAGCCGTTCGAGCAGACGGAGACCGTAGATGGCTCCGCTGGCGCCGCTGATGCCGAGGATAATTCGCACCTCCCGGATTCCCCCTTTCGGACCTCTTGTTCCGAAATCGGAACAAAAAAACGAGAAGACTCTTGTTCTGCCGAGCCGCGGCCGCTATAATGCGAGGCAGACAGACCGCTTACGGCAGGCTCCGGCCGGCTGTGGAGCAGCCCGAATCCGGACGAGCACCGCTGTTCCAGGATCATATCATGGCAGATGCAGGACGGAAACTCAGGCAGGCCCGAGAACGCCTGTCCTTGCGGTACAGAGATGTCGTCGACGCCAGTCTCCGCATCGCGGACCGGCACAAGAATCCCGACTTCGCTCTCGCGCTCAGCCGTCTGGCGGACATCGAAAACAAGGGCATCGTCCCCAGCATTCACCGGGTCTACACCTTGTGCGCCATTTACCGGCTGCCGGTTTCGGAAGTGTTGAGGTGGTACGGAGTGGATCTGGCGAACCTGGCCGGCGATTCGGCAAACATCGAACTGGGGGCCACGCACCTGGTAGGCCTGGACGTTGAACCGGATACCTCGGTCGCCTTTCCTAACGGTCTGGAGCGGGAGTTTGACACCCGCCGGACCACTTTCCTCAGCCGCATGATCGAGGGCTGGGGAAGACTCCCGGTGGCGATGCTCCAAGGGTTGGACCTCCGGAAACACAGGTACGGCTTCATTGGCACGGACGATTGGTTCATGTACCCGCTTCTGTCACCTGGCTCGCTGGTCCTGATCGACGACACCCGCAAAAAGATCGCCAGCGGCGGCTGGGCGAGTGAGCACGAGCGCCCGATCTACTTCCTCGAACTCCGGGACGGATGCGCCTGCGGTTGGGCGCACATCGCCGACGGCCAGTTGGTGCTGCAGCCCCACCCAGCCTCGCGGTGTGTTGCCAGAGTCTACGACTACCCCTCGGAAATCGAGGTGGTTGGGCGCGTCACAGGGGTCGCTAATCGTCTGGATCAAGGGGCTCGACGTCGTTCTCGCTATTCAGCAGTTCCAGAATGAGCCTCGATGTCCGTAAGATAAAGGCGGCGCTCGGGTTCCGGCACGATCGTAGGCGTCAAATTGCGGTAGGGAGCCAGCCGCATCCAGGTAGCCAGGATGGTCCGCTTCTCGACCTGGAACGCGGAAAGGTACAGATCCAAGTCCTCCTTCTGCTGTTTCAGGTCGAAACCAAGCCAGCCGGCAAACGTCTCCTCGTGGCTTTGTCGAAGCGTTCGATCCGACTCGTCTTCCCCGAACATCTGGGACAAACCGTGGTGTTCATAACGGCCCGTATTCTGATCCCTTAGCGAGGCCAGATACACCAGCCGCCCAAACGAAGACGGGATCTGCGATATGGTGTGCCGCCAGAGATCTTCCGCCGAGCCCTCATCAGGTACTTTTGCTCGCCGAGTCGTGTCCATCGAGTGGATTCTACCGAGATCGATTATACCTCGGAAGTCCAGGATCCTGGTGGGTTTGGCGCTGGAGCCGGGGGGCGGAGAAGGGGTCTGTTCCGAATTCGGAAAATTTTTCGTAAGATAGTACCCCGCGCGATCAAGGTATAGTACCCTCCTGGGAGCGGTACTATTACTCGATTATGCCGGGGAGGTAAGAAAAATGTTGAAGAGAATGCTGATGATTCTGGTTCTGGCGCTGCAGTTTGCGGCCGTGGTTCAGGTGGGATCCGGAGCGGCTCCACTCCCACGATGCTATCCGTGCGGCAACTAAATTGTAGCCCTTTTGATGATTCCGGGGAGGTAAGAAAAATGTTGAAGAGAATGCTGATGATTCTGGTTCTGGCGCTGCAGTTTGCGGCCGTGGTTCAGGTAGGATCCGGAGCGGCTCCACTCCCACGCTGCTATCCGTGCGGCAACTGAATTGTAGCCCTTTGATGATTCCGGGGAGGCAAGACAAATGTTGAAGAGAATGCTGATGATTCTGGTTCTGGCGCTCCAGTTTGCGGCCGTGGTACAGGTGGGTTCCGGAGCGGCTCCACTCCCACGCTGCTATCCGTGCGGCAACTAGCGGCAGTTTACTGAGACAGCCCCAGGGCGGTGGCGAGTGCGGCCGTTAAGTTGTGCCGTGAGGGACCTCGCGTCGCGGTCGCCGTCCGGTTTTCGTATTACCCCATAGCCTACATTTTATTGAGATTCGCTCCGTCGTCTGTTGTATTCGGGCGGGAGTCGGTCTACTCCTGTATTACCCTATATTGCCTCTCTCGTCGCTAAGAAGAAA
This sequence comes from Bryobacteraceae bacterium, assembly GCA_963801345.1. Classification (GTDB taxonomy): domain Bacteria; phylum Acidobacteriota; class Terriglobia; order Bryobacterales; family Bryobacteraceae; genus CAWDER01. Next base: position 216,459 of record CAWDER010000002.1, on the reverse strand, counting down.
GCCAACCAGCTCTACTGCTATGTCGTCGAAAGCGCCCGCGTCCACGGCCAACCCCGCAGCGTCCGCCGGACCTACCTCGGCAGCGCCGAAAAGGTGGCTGCTTCGGTCGAAGATCGCACCGCCCCCGTCCCCCTGTCTGCCACGGCCCTCGACTACGGGCTGCGGGGGTCGCTCTGGCTCGCCGCGCAACGCATGGGTGTCTTCGCGTTGCTGGAGTCGCTTAGGCCTCCTCCCCGCTCCGGCCCTTCCACCGCCCACTATCTGCTGCTGGCTGCGGTCCACCGCATCTGCGAGCCGGACCGATGACGAATGTGGGCGACTGGTACCGCCAGACCATCCTGCCCTCGCTGTGGGGTCCCCCGCCCGAGCGCTACACTTCCCAGGCCTTTTGGGATTGCTTCGATCAGATCCAGACTGGTGCCGAAAACGACGAGTTGGAGCAGGCGCAAACGCGGTTGCTCGGTGTGTGGAAAAACAAGCAACTAGTGAGCCGCCGTCTGCTGGCCTACGACACCACCGGTTTTTACACCTGGGTGGCCAGTACCAACACCCGCGACACGCTGGCGCAGCGGGGACACAACAAGCAGCGACGTCATGATCTGCGGCAGGTGGGATTGAGCGACGTTCTGGATGGGGACGGCGGTCTCAGCCTCTGCCATCACCTCTATCCCGGCAATGTGGGCGACGCCGAAGAACTGCCGGCGGCTTTAGAGCGCATCGTGGCGCTGCGGATCGACAGCAGATCGCCCGCGACAGCGTCACTCTGGTGATGGACAAAGGATCGGCCGCCTTGGCCAACACGCTGGAGTTGGAGAAGGCCGGAGTAGGCTGGATCTCGGCCTTGCCCTGGAACCAGGCGCCGGCGGAGTTCCGCGAGCGCGACGCCGAGCAGTCGCCGCCGTTAAGCAACGCCCAGCCCGGGGTACGCGCGGCGGCCGCACCGACGCTCGTGCATAGCAAGCAGTATCGGAGCGTGGTGAAGTACTCGGCTTCTTTCGCCGGCGAGCAACTGCATTCGCTCACCACTTCGCTCAGCAAGGTGCTGCAGAAACTGCGGCGGCTGTCGGGTGAACTCTCCAAGCCCAAGGCGCGCTATGCGGAGCCCGGCATCCGCGGCAGGATCGCCCGTTGGCTGGCCCCGGACTTTCTCCGCGAGTTGGTCCGCCCAGCAGGTTGTGGCGGGCTACGGTGGCCGGCAGCAGGTGGAGCGGGTCTTACGAGGGTTAAAGGACGGCGATTGGCTGGCCGGGCCTGTGACCGCGCCTCCCAGTAGTCCTCGAAGCGGCCTCTGAGGCGGCAGCAGCGCAGGGCGATGATGGCGTTGGCGCCGTACACGGTCCCGAACATGCCGGACCATTTGAGGCGGGTGGCCACGACGGTTTTGCAGCACGCTTCAACGACGCCGGAGCCAACAAGAAGCCCCTGTGCGCGGAAGCCCGGATAACGCATGCGTGCGGCGTTGCGTTCGAAGTAGTCGGCTTCGCTGCCCAGTCTTGGCGAATTCCGCGTTGGCGGATGCGGTTCGCGAAGGATCTTCACCAGCGCCTCGATCCCGCCCTGATTGAGTCGGCCGAGCCCGCGCCCCATCCACCGATTGAGGTCCCGCTCGTTTGGGAACTGCTTGGCCGAGATCTCCCAGAGGTGTTGGCGGGCGTGGTAGACATCCACGATCTGGATGGCGCCAGGGAAGTGCGATCGGCCAGATTCCAGATCCAGACGGCGCCACCGCCGAGGACGACTTTCTTCTTAGCCCGGCTCCAGCCGCGTCGCCAAGCCTCGCTGTAGAGGCGCACGCCGAACTCTTCGGCGCTCTCGGTGGCCGCGGTGCATGTGGGTGGAGTCCTCATCGCGAACCGGGCAGCCCTGTTCGTCCGCCGATTCCGAGACGGTTCTTCCCTTACGCTGGCGGGTCAGGCGGAAGTTTTTATGCGCCCAAAGACGAAACGGCGCAAGCCCCTACATTCTTGTCGCGCACCCAATCCTCAAACATTTTCTTGGCCCCACGTCAAGAAGGTGTTATTGTATCTGTACGCCTTATTCTTGGCATGGCGCCTATGGATTTTGCGGAACAGATCGTTTGGGTCGTCAACTGGTTTCTGGTTCTTGTTGTCGGCTTGAACTTGGTTTCCAGTCGCCTTCACAGGATCTACTTCTGGTTCTTCGCCATGTTGTGCTTCCAGGCGGTCCAAACCCCGGTACTGATGTACCTCTTCGGGGTCAATGATCGGTACTTTTTGGCCTATACTTTGACTCAGTCCGCGCTGTGGGTTCTCTACATGCTCGCCGTTCTGGAACTCTACTCCCTCGCGCTCCGCAAGCACCAGGGCTTAGCCTCCATGAGTCGGTGGTTCATGCTGACTGCCGTGCTCGTTTCGGTGTCGGTATCCGCGCTCACTCTTCAGGCGGACCTGAACCATCCAGCCGAACGGTACCCCTACCTCTTGTATTTCTCGGTGTTCGAGAGGGGGGTGGCTTTCAGCATGGTCGTCCTCATGGTACTCATCACGGGCTTCTTGCTCTGGACGCCGATCTCGATCCGGCGAAACATCGTTGTACACGCCAGCCTGTTTTCTATCTATTTCCTGGCATCGACCGTCCCACTTTTCCTCCGGAACATCGTCGGGGATGAAGTGGCCGGAGAGGTCAGCGTCGCTCTCCTCGGCGCAAATGCCGTCTGCTTACTGTTATGGGCTCTCCTCCTCAACAAGCGAGGCGAGGAAATCATGATGGTGGTCCGCAGCAGGTGGAAGCCGGAAGACGAAGTCCGTCTTGCTCGTCAGATGGACGCCGTGAACGCATTCCTGCTGAAGTCCCCCAATAAGTAGTGTATTCTCTTGATATGAGAAGAAAGTGCTGCATGGCCTAAAAGTACTAAAGTACTATTGACACGCCATCGGAGCTTGAATAATCTGAATAGGAAGGAACGAAAAGACCGCTAGTTCACAGGGAACGGAATGAATTTGATACTCGCAGCGGCTGGTTCGGTCGCCCTTGGGGCAGGAATCGTTCTGGTCATAATATTCCGGCAACTTCTCTCACCGGCCCGGCAGCACGAAGTTAGCGTGGACTGGCTGAATCGGTTTTCCATCTCCCGGTACAAGATGATGGAACGGCTTTTCTCGGAAGCCGATTTTGAGTTCCTGAAGTCTCAGAAGGGTTACCGCCCCAGCATTTCGCGCCATCTGCGCCGCCAGCGGTGCGCCATCTTCCGGGGCTACCTGATCTGTCTCAAGCGGGACTTCGGGCGTCTTGAGGCAGCCGTCATGTTGTGCATGGCCGCGTCACGCACGGATCGCCCCGACTTGGCGAAGGCCCTTCTCAAGCGGAGACTGGTCTTCACATGGGCCGTCGCGTGCGCTGAGTACAGGCTGGTTCTCTACGGGTTCGGCTTGGGGACGCTGGACGTCAGCAAGCTTGTCGGTTCTCTATCGGGGATGCGCGTAGAACTCGGACAGATGGCCCTCGCACGCCAAGCCATGGCCGCCTAGCCCGATCGCCCTCTCTGGTTCTCTCAGCCCAAGCCCTTGATTCCGCGCTTCGCCGCATCCAGCCCAGGGAATTCGCGTTCCGCCAGCTTGAACTCCCGCGTGTGGACTCGACGGCGCGCGCCCTGGTGCTCGACCGGAAACCGCAGGTGCAGCATTTCGTGGAACATCACGTACTCGACAACCAGCCTCGGCACGGCCGGCGCATCCAGCAGCCGGCTCAGAACGATGGCATTGTGCGAAGGATCGTAGTGTCCCAACGTGGTCCTGGAAGGACGGCTGCTCCACCTCAGGGACGGGCGCGCCATGAGGCCGTGAAAGAAGCGGATATTGAGTTCCTCGAAAATTTCCTCCAAGTCGTAGCGCTCGCCCTTGGGACTGTCGACAACCTTGCGCCCGCGAATCTGACGGACCAGATGGACGCTCCGCCGGACGTCGCGGCGGTTCAGGTAGAGCCGGTAGCGGTGAGTGTACATGCGCGGCACGGCACGCCGGAACAACTTGGACAAGAGGATGTAGACCAGCGCTTCCAGCACCGGTGCGGGCGCTCCTTCGAGGAGATCCGCAATGCGCAGATGCAGGCGGCCTGCTTCCAGACGGATGGAGCTGTCGGGGTTGGCGAAGCGGCAGAATTCGACCTGAATTTCCGGCTGCGGGGTTCGGGGCTTCAAGGCGCGGAACACGCGCGCGCAGATCTCGGCGGCGGATTCAAACAGCAGGGCGCTCTCGACTTGCACTGCTCTCATATGTAACATAATGAGAGTGAACTCATCTTCCTTCTTAACCACTGCCGGCACTCCCGTGCGCCGGCCCAAAATCACCGCCGTTGACTGCTATGTTCCGCCCGGCGTGCTCACCAATTCCGATCTGGAGCGAATTGTCGAAACCAGCAACGAGTGGATCCTGGAGCGGACCGGCATCTTCGAGAGGCACATCGCCGCTCCCGAGATCGCCACGTCCGACCTGGCGTTCGAGGCCGCCCGCGCCACCCTCGCACAGCGCGGCATAGCCGCTTCCGAATTGGATGCGATTATCGTCTGTACCGTCACGCCCGACATGATGTTCCCGTCGACCGCCTGCCTGGTGCAGCACCGGCTCGGGGCCAAAGGCGTCTGGGGCTTCGACCTGATCGCGGCTTGTTCCGGGTTCCTGTACGGCCTGACCACCGCCGCGCACCTGGTGGCCGCCGGTTCTCACCGGAAGGTTTTGGTGATCGGCGCCGACACGATGTCGCGCATCATCGACTACACCGACCGGGCGACGTGCATCTTGTTCGGAGATGGCGCCGGCGCCTTTTTGGTCGAGCCATCCGACGACGCCAACCTGGGCTTCCTCGACTTCCTCAACGAGATCGATGGATCCGGCGGGCAGTTTCTGAACATGCCGGCGGGCGGGAGCCGCATGCCAGCCTCGATCGAGACCGTCGAGAAGCGGCTGCACTTTGTACATCAGGAAGGCCAGCAGGTATTCAAGTACGCCGTTCGCAAGATGTACGAAGTCTGCAAGGAGCTGCTCGAACGGAACCACCTCACAGGGGCCGACGTTCGCATCATGATCCCGCACCAGGCCAACCTGCGCATCATCCGCGCCACGGCCGAGCGCCTGGGGCTGAGGGACGATCGCGTCATGATCAACATCGAGCGCTACGGCAACACCACCTCTGGCACGATCCCAATCGCCACTTGGGAAGCCATCGAGTCCGGCAAGTTGAACAAAGGGGACTTGGTGCTTTTCGTCGCCGTGGGCGCCGGCTATACGGCGGGGGCCAGCCTCTGGCGGTGGGCGTACTAAGGCGCTGTGCCCTCGTGGCTGCCAGTCGACCCACTCATTCCTGAAGTACTCCGTCACCTCCGCGAGGGCCGCAACCTGGTCCTGGAAGCGCCGCCTGGGGCGGGGAAGACCACGCGGGTTCCTCCCGCCCTTCTGGCAAGCCTCGGCGGCCAAGTGCTGGTGCTCGAGCCGCGCCGGCTGGCGGCGCGGCTGGCTGCCCGCAGGGTAGCTTCTGAACTCGGCCAGCCGTTAGGCGACACGGTCGGCTACCAGGTGCGTTTTGACGAGGTGGCGGGCCCGCGCACGCGCCTGCGCTTTCTCACCGAGGGCATTCTAACGCGGCGGTTGCTTGCCGACAGGGAACTCTCTGGCGTCAGCGTGGTGGTGCTCGATGAGTTTCACGAGCGTCACCTGGACGGAGATCTGTCGCTCGCCCTGCTGCGCCGCCTGCAACTTACATCCCGGCCCGATCTGCGCCTGCTGGTGATGTCGGCCACCATCGACACCGCGCCGGTGGCCCGGTACCTGGGAGACTGCCCGGTCCTGCGTAGCGAGGGCCGGCTCTTCCCGCTGTCCATCGACTACAGCCCCTCCTCAGCGGACCCGCTCCCCGCGCAGGTGGCCGCTGCGCTCGAGCGGTTGTTGCGCGATGGCCTGGACGGCGATGTGCTCGTGTTCCTTCCCGGCGCGGCGGAAATCCGGCAGTCCATGCGCGCCTGCCTCCCGGTGGCCGCGAAACACGGGTTCGACGTGCTGCCGCTCTATGGCGATCTGACGCCCGCGGAGCAGGACCGTGCCGTAGCACCGTCGGAAAGACGGAAGGTGATCGTCTCGACCAATGTCGCCGAGAGCTCGATCACCATCGAGGGTGTGACTGCCGTCATCGATAGCGGGCTGGCGCGCGTGGCGGGCTTCTCCCCGTGGTCCGGGCTGCCCACGCTGAGCGTGGCGCGGGTCGGCAAGGCCTCCGCGAATCAACGTGCGGGGCGCGCGGGCCGCACCCGCCCCGGACGGGTGATCCGCCTCTATCCCGAGGCGGACTTTCAAAGGCGGGCGGCGCAGGACCTGCCGGAAATCGCGCGGCGGGAACTCTCCGAGACGTGCCTTCAGGTGCGGGCCATGGGTTTCGACGCGGCGGAGCTGGATTGGTTCGAAGCCCCGCCGGAGTCTGCACTGGAGGCCGCAGGGGAGTTGCTGGTGCGGCTCGGCGCTCTGGATGCGGCGGGCGGCTTGACTTCGGTCGGGCGGCGCATGGCTCGTTACCCCCTGCACCCGCGGCTGGCGCGCCTGATTGTCGAAGCCGGCGAGCGAGGAGCCGCTGACGACGGTTGCGCGGTGGCGGCCTTGCTCAGTGCCGGGCAAAGGATGGCTGGCGATCCCCGGCACGCCGGCCCGTCGGACCTCATCGCGCTGCTGGAATCGGAATGGGAACCGAATGCGCGCAGGATCTACAACCAGCTACGCCGTGTCGAGCGGCTGCGTGGCGGGGCTCGGGCTGGCGACGAGCCGCTGCTGAAGTCGGTCCTGGCCGCGTTTCCGGACCGTGTCGCCCGCCGGCGCCAGGGAGACGAGTTGCTGCTGGCCTCGGGAGGTTCCGCGGTGCTGGCGGGTTCGAGTGTGGTCCGCGCGGAAGACTGGCTGGTCGCGGTGGACATCGAAGAGCGCCGGGAACGGGGCCTGCCGCTGGTGCGGCTGGCGAGCGCGATCCGGCCGGAGTGGCTCCTCGACCTGTTCCCGGAGCGGGTGCGGGAAGAGATCGGCAGTGGAGTGGAACCGGAAAGCGGAGCGAGTGGAAGCCTCGAGCGCCCTGCTGTTCGAGGGCCTCACGATCGAGGAAAGCCGGGGCGCGGCGCCCGATCCGGAGGCCGCGCAGAGCCTGCTGGCAGAGAAGGCCTTCGAAGCCGGCGTCACGAGGTTCGCCGATCCGGAGGAGTTTCTGGCGCGCGTTTCTTTTGCCGCCGGGCATAGTCCGCTTGCCACCGCTCGATGAGGAGACCGTGCGCGCGGCGGTCGCGTCTCTGTGCCGGGGCCTGAGGAGTTTCGCGGAACTCGAGCGAGCGGCGGCGGGTGGCGGGCTGGAGCGCGCGCTTTTGGAACTGCTGCCGCCGGGCGCTGGCCGTCTGCTGGCCGAAGTTGCGCCGGAACGGATTCGTTTGCCCGGTGGGCGCCAGGTCCGCGTGCGCTACGCACGCAATCAGACTCCCTGGGTGGCGTCCCGCCTGCAGGACTTCTTCGGGATGCAGGACACGCCGCGCGTGGCAAGCGGGACGGTGCCGCTCGTGGTACACCTGCTCGCGCCCAACCAGAGACCGGTGCAAACCACCACCGACCTGGCGGGCTTCTGGGAACGCCTGTACCCGCAAGTCCGCCGCGAACTCAGCCGCCGCTACCCCCGCCACCCCTGGCCCGAGCGCCCCGTGTGAGACGAGCGCTACTGACAGGATCGCGTACACCGCGGAGCAGACGATCATTCTTTGTCGTCTGCTATGCCTGGCGACTCGCGAACGGCAGACCACAAACGACGATGGTCTGCCCCACGTCCTACTTCCCGATGCAGAAAGTCGAGAAGATGCGGTTGAGGATGTCGTCCGCGGTGGCCGCCCCGGTGATGCTGGCCAGCGCCGCGAGCGCCTCGTAGAGATCGATGAGCAGCATCTCGTGAGGGATGCCCCCGGCGGCCGCGCTACGCGCCTTATCGAGGCAGGTTACGGACTCGCGCAGGCGCTGCTCGTGGCGGACGCTGGTGATGAATCCGGCCTCCGGCACAATCCCTTCCTCCGGAGCGATCTGATCCACGATCTTCCGGCGCAGTTCCGGGATCCCCTCCCCCGTCAGTGCGGAGACCGCCACCAGGCCCTCGGGGGCATCCGCACGCCTGGGGAGGTCGCACTTGTTGCCGACTAGAATCACCCTCCCCTGCCGCGTGGCCTCGAGGAGGAGGTCGCGATCCTCCGCCGGGGCCGGCTCGGAGAGGTCCACGACGACCAGCGTCAGGTCGGCATCGGCCATGGCCTGATAGCTGCGTTCGATACCCAGCGTCTCGATCCGGCCGCCGGCTTCGCGGATGCCGGCGGTATCCATGTACCGGACTGGAATCCCTTCGAGGGAAGCGGCCTCGGTCACCAGGTCCCGCGTGGTTCCGGGGATCTCCGTGACGATGGCGCGGTCCTGCTCCAGCAGCCGGTTGAAGAGGCTGCTCTTGCCGACGTTGGGCCGTCCGACGATGGCAACGGCCAGCCCCGAGTGCACCAGGCGGCCGTAAGCGAAACTACCCGCCAGCCGCCGCACACCCTCGAGCAAGGCGTCCAGACGGCCCAGGATCTCTTCGGCCGCGGCGACGGGAACATCGTCCTCGGCGAAATCGATTCCCGCTTCGAGAAGCGCGATCAGGTCCAGCAGTTGTTCTCTGAGCGGCGCCACCAGCCGTGACACCGATCCCTGCATCTGCCGGGCGGCGATCTTCGCCTGGTAGAGCGTGGTCGCCTCGATCAGGTCGCGCACGGCCTCGGCCCGCGGCAGATCGATGCGCCCGTTGAGAAAGGCGCGTAGGGTGAACTCGCCGGGCTCGGCGGGCCGGGCGCCCTCCTGGCAGGCACGCTCGAGGGCGAAATGGAGGACCACCGGCGAGCCGTGGCAGGAGATCTCCACGACATCTTCGGCGGTATAGGAGCGGGGCCGCGCAAAAAAGGTGGCGATCACCTGGTCCACGGCGTGGCCCTCGGTGTCCACCAACTCCGCGAGCAGGGCGGTCCAGGGACGCCACTCCGCCGCCGCGGACAGGCGCAGCATGCGCGCCGCCATAGCCCGCGCCTGTGGGCCGGAGAGGCGCAATACTCCCAATCCGCCCTGCCCGGGCGGCGTGGAAATGGCGGCGATGGTGTCTTTGAGGTGCAAACCTTCGCTCGGTCGAAGACGCGATCAAAAACATGTCGGCAGGAGTGCCGACACGGCACGCGTGGGCGCGTGCGCTACAGCAAGCCGTTAGCGGCGGCGGCCCCGGCTGGAGTACTGCGGGCCGGGCGGGCCAAGCGGGGCCCTCTGCGATGCCGAAGGCGCTCCTTCCGCATGGACCACCACCTGGCGATAACTGCCAAAACCGGTGCTCTCGCTGCGCACGCCGGGCTCATTGCGCAAGGCCAGGTGCACGATCCGGCGTTCCCGGCTGGTCATCGGATTGAAGGGGAAGGGGGTGCCGGTGCGCCGGACCTTTTCGGCGGCCGCGGCGGCGCTCAAGCGCAGCTCTTCGATGCGCAGCGCACGAAAATCATGCGCATCGAAGCTCAGCCGGGTGTGGTGTTCCGGGGGCATCCCCAGAACCTCCATGGTCAGGTGCTCGAGCGCCAGCAGCAGTTCGGCGCGATTGGCGAGCAGGAGATCCACGTCCGCTCCGGAGAACTTGACCATGACCTCGGGGTTTTCAAACTCGGGGTGGGGGTTCTGTGCGTCCAGGATCTCGAACTGCACGCGAAATCCGGCATGCTCGAGAAGCGGCCGCAGAAACGCTTCGATTTCCGGCCCCGTCGTTTCGGTTGTGTACTTCCGGTCGCTCACTGTTTATTTCCTGCCGCTCTTCTTTGCAGCGGCCTTCGGCGGAGGGGGCACGGTCAGCGCCGGTGCTGAAATCCGGTTAAACAGAACCTGCTGCGCGATCCCCACCAGATTGCCGGTCAACCAGTATAACACCACCCCGCTCGAGAGCCCATAGAACATGAAGCCGAACACCAACGGCATGAACATCATCATTTTCTGCTGGGCCGGGTCCATGGTGGTCGAGGGCGTCATCTTCTGCATGATGAACTGAGTGACGATCATGGCTATCGGCAGGATCCGGATCGGAATGTGTTCCGGCTGCGATAGATCCGTCACCCAGAGCCAGGGTGCCCCGCGCATCTCGATGGCGACCGTCAGCACCGTGTAGAACGCGATGAAGAACGGAATGGGAAGCAGCATCGGCATGCACCCACCCATCGGGTTGACATTGTTCTTCTTGTAGAGGTCCATGACCTCCTGGTTCTGTTCGGACTTGCGCGGGTCGCGCATCCCGATGCCCTTGTACTTCGCGTTGATCTCGGCGATTTGCGGCTGAAGAAGCTGCATCTTCTTCATGGACTTCAGGCTGGTGTATTTCAACGGCAGCAGCAGAAAGTTGATTACCACCGTCACCAGGACAATGGCCCAGCCATAGTCGTGGACAAAGCGGTTGTTGACCCAGTTCACCGATAAGAACAAGGGCTTGGCGAGTATGCCGAACCAGCCGAAATCCACTACCTGCTCCAACTTCGGGTTGACGCGCTTGAGGATGTCGATATCCTTGGGGCCCACGAACATCTGGAAGCGGTTTTCCCCGGCGCCTCCGACCCCCACACCCAGATACGGGGCCTCCGCCGCGCCCGCTGCGGGCGATACCTGATCGCTGAAGGTCCGAATCTCGAAGGAAGAGCGGTCGGCGGGGAGGGCCACCGCGGCGAAGTAGGTGTCTGCGATTCCGGCGAAGGAGAAGGACCCGGTGGAGGAAACCGGGCCGTTCTTAGCGGCTTTGACGGCTTCCGACAGACAGCTTGTTCTGCGCGAGGTCGAAACGCAAGTTCAGCAGGCTGGCGGCATGATTCGACGGTACGCGGTCGCCGAAGCCCCCGCGCCATGCCAGCACGTGCGGCACTTCCTTCCCGTCCACTGCGACCGATGAGGATACATCCAGGAGGTAGCTGTCCTTCAGGAACCGGAAGGACTTCTTCACGACCGTCTTGCCATCGGAGAATTCGTAGTCCACTCCCAGTCCGTTCGCAACGGGCTTGGCCGCGAACAGGGCCTGGTTGACGTTCGCGGGCGGCGCCTGTTTCTGAAACGCCAGCGAGAAGGGGAACCCGGTCTTAGGGGCCGAAGCCGCGTTGACCAGATCGAGATCCTGTTTACCGGTCGCCATCCTTGTACTTCTTCAGTACCCAGCTCTTGACCACCGCCCCACGATTGGAGAGCACCACGCGGTACAAATCGGTGTCGATGGTCTGGGTCTCCTCCTGGGACGCGGAAACCTGGCCCACGGGCGTCACAGCGGCCGGGATCGCGGCGACTTTCTTAGGCGGCTCCTGGGTCTCCACCGCGGCCGGAGGTTCCGTCTTGGCGGGCACAGCGGACTTGGGAGGCGCGTCCGCCGGCTTGTACAGGTATTGCGTGAGGAAGAGAATCAGCCCCATGAGGATGAGGGCGATCAGAAAACGCCGCTCCATGGAGAGTCCTTCGCCGGGGGGCGCAGGGTTGTTGCTGGGGTTCAAGCTTGGGTCGGCCATCCGTTCTATCCTACGTGTTCTCCTGGGGGCGAGTTCAACTATCGTACCGGATCATAGCCGCCTGCGTGAAACGGGTGGCAGCGCAGTAGGCGCTTGAAACCGAGCCAGATTCCGCGCCCCGCGCCGTACTGTTCCACGGCCTGACGCATGTACTCGGAGCAGGTGGGCTCAAACCGGCAGGCGGAAGGCAGCCAGGGGGAAACCCACCTCTTATAGAAAAGCAGGAGGCGTGTCAGGAGGGTCCGCATCGTGAGAAAAGCCTCCCCACCTCCCTGGACAGATCGGGAAGAGCCGCCGTTAGCGCCGACTTGCGGGCCTGCAACACCACGTTCCATCGAGGGCCAAGTTGTCCCAGATTCAGCCGGACCGCCTCGCGCAACCTGCGCTTGATTCGATTCCGGGTTACGCTTCCTCCGAGCGCCTTCGGCACGGCGAAGCCCACTCGGGCCCGGGCTTGCCCCTCCACAGCGAGGTAAACACCGGCGAAGAAGGGACCGGACAGCCGACCACCCTCCTTATAAACCCTTTGAAAGTCGGGGCGCCGCAACAGCCGCGCCTCCTTGGGAAAGGAGAAACCTCTTTGCGCGCCTGCGGACGGGTTGTTAAGCGTAACGCAGCGCTCTCTCCGAGCTGACAGTCAACTTCTTTCGGCCCTTGGCCCTGCGGCGCGCCAGCACTGCCCGGCCGTCCTTCGTCGCCATCCTGACGAGGAAGCCGTGCGTCTTGGCTCGTTTCCGATTATTTGGTTGAAATGTGCGTTTTGGCATTTTCCTGCGCCGCCCTGAGCTGGGGATGTACTTCTATTTACGGGTGATCTAGCGGAAACCGATACTCGTTCCGAAAGTCTTAGTATAGAAGGAGGAGGAAACACGTGTCAAACTCATGGAAAGTCCTAAACAGCCTGCCCCGGGGGGGCGCGCTCGAGTTCGCAGGTTCACGTAACGTGCCGGGCCGTCGCCGCGTCGGACATTTCGTGAGACTTCGTGTGCTTTTCTTCCTGCTTGCGATCCTGGCGGCTGACCTGCCGCTCCAGGCTCAGAGAGTGCGAACAGAATACGCCCTGGTGCTGGAGGACCCGCCCGTCACCAGTCAAATCCAGAACCGCGAAGGCCTCCGTGAGGCCGCCGCCGAGGACCGGCGCGCCAGAATCCTGGACGCCCAGTCGACCCTCATCGGGGACTTGCAGAGCCGTGGCTTCCAGGTCTCCGGTTCCACCCAGACCCTGTTGAATGCCGTTTTCGTGCGCGCGTCCGCGGGCCGGTTGGACGAACTGAAGCGCCTGCCGGGAGTCAGGGGAGTGGCCGTGCTGCCTCCCACAAAACTGCATCTCAACCAGGCGGCCGGGCTGATCAACGCCCCGGCGGCCTGGGCCGCGCTGGGGGGGACGGCTAACGCCGGAGCCGGCGTCAAGATCGGTATCATCGACACCGGCATCGACCAGACCCACCCAGCCTTCCAGGACGCCTCGGTCACCCCACCTTCTGGATACCCGAAATGCGCGGGTTCCGACTGCGACTACACGAACAACAAAGTGATCGTCGCGCGCAGTTACGTGGGTTTGATCGCCGCGGGGAGCGATTCCTCTAATCCGGCTCTGGACTCGAGGCCTGACGACCTGTCGCCACGCGACCATGTCGGCCACGGTACCGCCAACGCCATGATCGCGGCCGGGCGGCCCAACACCTCCCCGGATGGGATTAGCATCACCGGGATCGCGCCCAAGGCCTTTCTTGGAAACTACAAGATCTACGGCTCGCCGGGCGTGAACGACTACACCTTCGGCAGCGCCATTCTCACCGCGCTGGAAGATGCCTTCCTCGACGGCATGGACGTCGTCTCCTTGTCTTTCGGAAGCTCGGCAGTGTATGGGCCGCTGGACCGCGGGGCTGCCTGCGGGTCGACCGATCCCACGTTCGTTTGCGATATTCGCGCGAATGCCGTGGAGAACGCGGTCGCCAACGGCATGGCTGTGGTCGTTTCGGCCGGCAACGACGCGGACCTTGGCTTCGACTACCCGATCTACAACGTCATCTCCACGCCGGCCTCGGCCCCTTCGGCCATCGCCGTCGGCGCCAGCACCAATTCCCACGTCTTCTTCAACAGCGTCCGTCTTCCCGGCGGAGATGTGCCGTCGAACCTCCAGCGCCTGGACGCCCTGCTCGGCGATGGCGCCATCCCCGCCTCCGCGGTGACGGCTCCGTTGCGAGACGTGGCGGCGATCGACACCAACGGTCTGGCTTGCACGTCGTTAACGGCTGGATCGCTCAACGGCGCCCTGGCCCTGATCCTGCGTGGGACGTGCAGCTTTGCCCAGAAGATCAACAACGCGGCGGCGGCCGGCGCGGTCGGCGCGGTCATTTACCTGGACATCGCCGCCGACACCCTGTTCCCACCGTCGGGACTCGCCTCCACAACGATTCCTGCCGTCATGATTGACAACGCCTCGGGGGTGGCACTGAAGTCCTTCCTAGCGGGACATCTGAACCACACCGCCGTGATCGACCCGCTGCTGACCGCTCGGAATTCCACGGCCGATGAGATCGCCTACTTCTCATCGCGCGGACCGAGTTTCTCCTATCTCAGCCAGACCGTCGTCGATTTTGGCCTTAAACCGGATCTGGTCGCCGTAGGGACTGACGTTTTCACGGCAACCCAGAAGTACGATCCGAACAGCGACATGTGGAATCCGGACGGCTACGGCGCCTATTCGGGCACCAGTTTCTCGACGCCCATGGTGGCCGGAGCGGCGGCTCTGGTCCATCAGAAGACCGCGGGGCTGACGCCGGCCGACATTAAGTCCGCCCTCGTGAACACGGCCTCGGCCGGTATTCAGGATCCGGCCCGCTCGAAAGCGGCCGACATCCTCACGACGGGGGCCGGAAAGTTGGACGTGAACGCCGCGATCAATTCCAACGTCAGCGCCGATCCGGCGGCTGTGTCGTTCGGCAACGTCACCACTTGGCCGCCCACTCCGCGCACGCTAAAACTCCGCAATCTGGGATCGACTTCGGTTACGGTCACTTTGAGTGCGCCTTCCCCTCTGACTCTGACCCAGACCACCTTGACCCTTGCGCCGGGTGCCGCGGCGAGCCAAATCAGTGTTGGGCTGTCCGGCAGCCAGCCGGCGGCCGGTTCCTACCAGGGTTTCATCACCATCAGCGGGGGCGCCGTTTCCCTGCGAGTGCCTTACCTGTACATTCGGCCGGATGGCATCCCCTTCAACGTGATGCCCCTTTACGGCTCGGGGTTCGTGGATATTCCCGGCGGGTTCCTGGATTCTCCCGAGCAGATCGCGATCAAGGTGATTGACCAGTATGGTGCGCCCGTAAGGAATGTGCCAGTTCTTTTTGGTTCCACCACCGGCGGGGCCGTGCAGAGCGCCGATCCCCAAACCGACGTGTTCGGCATCGCCGCCGCCAATGTGTGGCCAGGGTTCCTGGTTGGCGATCAGGAGTTCTATGCGACCGCGTCCGGCATGACGGTCTATTTTGACACCACTACCATTGCGTCCCCGGCGATCAGCACCCAGGGCGTGGTCAGCGCCGCCAGCGGCCGCGAAGGGCAAGGCCAGGCGCCCGGCTCCTTCATCTCTCTCTATGGGTCCAGCTTGAGTACCTCGACGAAGGCATTCGGCACCTCCTATCTCCCGCTTTCGCTCGCCGGCGTGAGCGTCAGCTTCGACGCGACCGGACTCAGCCTGCCAGGGCGGGTTCACTTCGTGTCCCCGAATCAGATCAACGTCCAGGTTCCCTGGGAACTGAGCGGTAGAACCAGCGTGCGAACGAAGGTGAGTATCGGGGACATCTCCACCACCGTCTACACGCTCACCCTGAACAACTACGCCCCGGCGCTCTTTCAGCGCGGCGGGACCGTGGCGGCGCGATTGAACAGCAACAGCAGCCTCGTCGAAACCAATAATCCGGCGCCGCGCAACCAGATCGTGGAGTTGTACTGCAACGGGCTCGGGCCCGTGGACCGCGCCATCGCTACCGGCGAACCCACGCCGCTGGCTCCTCAGATCAAAACAACCACCACGCCTACGGTGACCATCGGCGGCGTGCCGGCGCCGCAGGTTAGTTTCAGCGGCTTGACCCCCACCGCGATTGGCTTGTATCAGATCAACGTGGTCGTCCCGGCCGGCGTTCCCACCGGTCTTCAGCCTGTGGTGGTGACCATTGGAGGAGTCTCCTCCGAGCCGGTGAACCTTCCGATCTCTTGAAGCGCGGCAGTTCCAGGATTCGCCGAAAGACCGCTTGCTAACGCGCGCGGCTCTGAAACTCCTTGCGCGTTTCCGAGCCGCGACCGTGAGGGAGCGGTTCCGAGCGTGCGATTGGACTATAATGTGCCACTGGGAGCAGTTTCCCTTTCATGGAAGACCTGAAGAAAAAACTCCTGGAGGAAGTGGCCGCCCTGGACCACGAGTTGCACCATGAGCTGCCCAAGGAGATCCTGAAGGCGCGGGCTCACGGCGACCTCAGCGAGAACGCCGAGTATCACGCGGCCAAGGAGCGCCAGGGCTATGTCAACGCCCGCCTTACACAACTGAAGATCAGGCTGGCCGAGATGTCCATGGTGGACCTCTCCAGACTCCCGGTGGACAAGGTCGGGCTAGGCTCCACGGTGGTGGTTTTGGATTTGCAGAAGGACGAGGAGATCACCTACAGGCTGGTGACAAGTGAAGATGCCGACGCCGCGACGGGGCGCATCTCCACCGCCTCGCCGATTGGCCGCAGCCTTTTGGGCAAGGCCGTGGGCGACACCGTAAAAGCCAATATTCCGAGCGGAGTCCGGGAATTCGAGATTCTGAAACTCAGCACCATTTACGATGGGATCGACACCCCATGACGCTTACAAGAGCTATCGGGGTAGGCTGCAACAGCGTGATCCGCCTGATTGTGCGCGGGCTCGCTCTGTCGCGCATTCATCCGAATGTGCTCACCTTCATCGGCCTTCTGGTCAACGTGGGGGCGGCCGCGTTGCTCGCCTACGGCTGGTTCCCCACGGCCGGTTTCGTCATCATTGCCGCCGGCCTGTTTGACATGGTGGATGGCCGGGTGGCTCGCGAAACCAATCAGGTGACGCGCTTCGGCGGCTTCTTCGACTCGGTGATGGACCGCTACTCCGACCTGGTCCTGCTGATGGGAATGCTGGTCTACTATGCCTCCATCGCCCGGTTCTTTTACGTCGTGCTTACCGCCGTCGTCATGACGGCATCGGTGATGGTGAGCTACACGCGCGCGCGCGCCGAGTGCACCATCGAACGCTGCAAAGTGGGCTTCATGGAACGACCCGAGCGGCTCGTGCTTCTGATCATCGGCGCGCTGTTCGACCGCATGGCGCCCGTCTTGTGGGTCATCGCCATCCTGGGCAACCTGACTGTGATCCACCGGGTGATCTACACGTGGAAGGAAACCCGGCGGCTCGAGCTCGCTCAACTCCCCCCCACCGCGGCCAAAGGGCTGGGCGCATAGTAACAGGGTGGGACTGGCGGTTTCGCCCGTCTTCCGCGCGTCAGACGTCCGTTCCGGATGTAGTGATCGTCAGCCGCCCGTGCTTCACGCCTTTGGTGGCGATCAGGGCATCGGCAAACTTCTGTATCGCCGAGGCCTTTCCCCGAACCACCAGCACCTCCAAGCAGTGATCGTGGTCCAGGTGGACGTGCAGAGTCGACAGCACGTGGTGGTGAAAGTCGTGCTGCATGCCGGTGAGCTTCTCGCCGAGCTGGCGAACGTGGTGGTCATAGACCAGCGTGACGGTCCCCACCACCGTGCTGTCCGGGGATTGCCAGGCTGTCTCGACCAAGTCCTCGCGGATCAGATCGCGAAACGCTTCCGAACGATTGAAGTATCCTCGCTTGGCGATCAGGGAGTCGAACCGGTCGAGCAGGTCCGAGTCGATGGCTACGCCAATCCGGCAAAGTCGGCTCATATCGCTAGATAGCTTACCGGAGCGTTCCTCGCAGGGCAACCCCGTGGCACGAACGCACAAACCGTGCTACAGCCGCACCCCCCCGCGCCCCGGGAGGCACATCAGAGCCCGGCGCGGTCTACTTACCAGACCCCGCCCGCCATTCCCTTCGCTGGCAGTGTCCGCTTACTTGCATTACCCCTCAAGTGGGGTGAGTCTCAAGCGCTGGTTCTGGAAGTAATGGAGCCACTGGCTCCAGAGACAGGCTATGCGAGGTTGGAAAAGACCGGCGAGATGGCCTGTAGCCGAGGGCGCGTGGAGCCGAATTCGGTATTTGAGTGTACTGGCCCCCGGTTAAGTTACCGGAGGATGATTCGAGAAACGGCGCGCCGCAATCACCGACCAGACGTGCCTGCATGTCGCCGCACGCGCCGTCCTCCATGAAAACATAAGCGGAAGTAGAGGCTGAAGAAGTTCCGGGCCAGCTTCTCGTGGTAACTCCAGGCCCAGTACCTTGAGGCCCTCAGCCCCACGAAAAACCCGTGGGGACTAGCCTTCCTTCTCTGCTGCTGCTTGCTTCTTCCGGTACTCGGCCCAGCGCCTCTTTTGGGCGTTTGCGATGCGCTTTCTGGCTTCTGGACTGAGTTCGCGTTTCCTCGCTGGCTTGGATGGAGCGTCGCTGGATGCGGAGCGAGCCTTGCGCCCGCCGAGCGCCGCTCGAACCTGTGCGATCTGGTCTTCGACTCGCTTTCGCTGCATCTCAAGCCCTTCGAGCGCGGCAGAAAGGAGCGATGTATCTTGTAACGTTTTAGCAGGTCTTGGCATTTGTTCTCCCCCGTCTACAATACCATCAGTCGGATCGGCCTTGTCAAGTTATTTTATCTGAGTCCACGATGATAGTCACGGGGCCGTCGTTGACGAGATGGACCTCCATGTGCGCCTGGAAGACGCCTGTCTCGACCGGCACCCCGGTTGCCCGGACAGCTTGTAGGAGGTACTCATACAGAGTGCGTGCCAAGTCCGGACCCGCGGCGCGTTCGAATCCGGGCCTGCGGCCCCTCCCGGTATCCCCGTACAAAGTAAACTGGGAGACCACCAACAATGCCAATCCGGTATCGAGGACGCTCCTATTCATGCGCCCCGCCTCGTCCGCGAAGATCCGCAGGCCGGTGAGTTTGTCGGCCATGTACTCGGCATCCCGCCGCGTGTCGGATTTTGCTACCGCCAGAAACACGAGGAGACCGGCGTCGATGCGGCCGGCGACACGCTGGTCTACTTCCACTCTGGCCGCCTTGACCCGCTGGACCACCGCACGCATTCATCGACAGTATGGCAGAATATGAGCGGTTGATCATGATTGAGACTTATGCCTACGCCCGAGCCGGCCTGCTGGGAAACCCCAGCGACGGCTACTTCGGAAAGACCATCGCGCTGGTTGTGAGAAACTTCCGGGCCCGGGTTCTCCTGTACCCCAGCGCCCGGCTGGAGATCAGGCCGTCTAAGGCCGACATGCCTGTCTTTGAGAATCTCACGGACCTCTACAACACCACCCGCTGGCGGGGCTACTACGGTGGCATCCGCATCATCCAGGCGCTGTTGGTCCGCTTTGTCGATTACTGCCGGCAGGAGGGGATTCCGCTCCGGGATCGCAATTTCACGCTCGAGTACGAATCCACGGTCCCCCTGCGGCTGGGCATGGGCGGTTCGAGCGCCATCATTATCGCGGCGCTGCGCGCCATCTGCCAGTACTTCGAAGTCAGCATCCCGCTCCCCATACAAGCCAAGCTTGCGCTGGAGACCGAGACGCGGGAACTGGGCGTGCCGGCCGGTCCCCAGGACCGGGTGGTCCAGGTTTATGAGGGTTTGGTCTACATGGACTTCAGGCGCGAACGCATGGAGGGGCAGGGATACGGCATTTATGAGAAGCTCGACCCGGGCCTGCTACCCAATCTGTATTTAGCCTACCGGACCAGCTTGAGCGAGGGGACCGAAGTCTTCCACAACAACGTCCGGGAGCGTTGGCGCGCGGGAGACCAGGAGGTGGTCTCCGCCATGGAACAATGGGCGGCTTACGCCGAAGAGGGCCGCACCGCTCTGGCCGCTAGGGATTATGCCACTCTCGGACGGCTCATCGATGCCAACTTCGATCTGCGCGCCAAGCTCTACCGTATCAGCGACGGGAACCTTCAGATGATCCAGACTGCCCGCCGCGTAGGTGCGACAGCCAACTTCGCCGGCTCGGGCGGAGCCATCGTCGGCGCCTACGACAATGAGCGCACGTACCAGGCCCTGACGGAAGCCATGCGAAGCCTCGGAGTCGCCGTGGTGAAACCGGAAGTTACGCCATAGGCTGCCGCGTAGGAGAGGCCTTCAGCCTGTCCGGGCGTGTTAGAATCGGTTGAGTTTCGATCAAGGATTTTGTCTCCATGAAACGTACCGTCTGTCTCGCTCTGTTCACGGGTGTGCTGTCGTTTGCCCAGGCCACTGCGCCGGCTCAGAATCCACCGCCGGCCGCGCCGGCTGCGCCGGTAAGCCTGCTGACACTCCCCGCGGACACCGTAGTCGCCACCATCGACGGCCAGAAGATCACGGCTGGCGAACTGCAAGGCGTGCTGCGCGCATTCGACCCGCAGCAGCAACAGATGAGGCTCTCCGATCTCCGCGCGTTCCTGGATAATTATGCGCTTCTGCAGCGGCTGTCCGACATGGCCGTGAAGGCCGGCTTGGATCAGAGGACGCCACTCAAAGAACAGATCGCCTACAACCGGCTGGTGGCGCTCGCGCAGGCGCAACTGCAGGAAGCGCAGCGGTCCGCGGGCGCCTCTGCGGAAGAAGTGCGTAAGTTCTACGACAGCAATCCCGACCTTTACACCAAGGCCCGCATCAAGCTGATCTATATTCCGTTCAGCCCGAACGCATCCACCTCGAAGGACCCGGCGGCGAAGAAGGTCCTGAGCGAGCCCGAGGCCAAAGCGAAAGCCGAGAAGCTCTATGCCGACCTACAGGCCGGCGCCGATTTCGTCAAATTGGTGAAGGAGAACTCGGGGGATCCGACGTCGGTGGCCAAGGACGGCGACTACACGCCGATCCGGAAGTCCGATCAAATTCCGGTCGAGATCAAGAGCGCGGTTTTCGCCTTGAAGCCGGCTGAAGTGGCGCGCCCCATCCGGCAGCCCAACGGGTTCTACATTATTCGCCTGGAGGGGATCGACAAGGAATCCTTCGAGTCGGTCGAAACCAAGTTGGACGGGGATTTGCGAGATTCGCACATGAGCGACTGGGTCCGGAACACGCAAAAAAGCATCCAGATCAAAATCGAGTACCCCGCGGTGTTCGCCCCGGCCCCGCCCCGGCCAAGCCGGCCCCGCCGCCGGCGCCCGCCAAGTAGGCACGCTTGGCGAGGACGCCGCCAGTCCGGCCGGTCCGAATTCGGCTACGTCCCGCCCTGCGCGCGTGGCGCGGCAAGCTGCTCACCGGCGAGGGTCCCGGCACGGCAGTCCACGCGGGAGCCTTCATCCGAAAGGGTGAAATCGTCCTGGATGCCGCCCTGCTTGCCCAACCGAAGGAAGCCGGACGCATACTGATCCACGAACTCTACCACTTCGTGTGGACGCGCCTGAGCAACGCCGTCCGCCGCTCCTATGAAGCACTGGTGGTGGACGAGATCCGCGGCGGCGCCAGCGGCGAGCTGGGCTGGTCCTCGGAGTGGCGGAAGAACGCTCTCACGGCTCGGGACGTTCGAGTCCGTTCCAGGCGCTGGCGGGAATACGTCTGCGAGAGTTTCTGCGACACGGCCGCGTGGCTGTCCGCCGGCCGGGGCCGCCACGAGGAGTTCACGCTCCCCGCGATTCCCAGAAAGCGGCGGCGCGCCTGGTTTCGTCACGCCGAGGAGCTCGGTCGAATCTCACTATAATGGTGGAGAGGGGCAACCATTTGAGACTCAGTATCCGAACCCGCCTGATCGCGGCCGCGCTGCTATCCGTACTTCTGGCCGCTTGCGCCTCGTCTTCCGAACAGACCGCTCGCGCCACCGTCAAGCCGGTCGAGTCACGCCAGACCGCGCCGGAGTTCGCTCTTAAGGATGTGAACGGCGCGACGGTGCGGCTGTCCGACTTCCGCGGAAAAGTTGTTCTGCTGAATTTCTGGGCCACCTGGTGTGGCCCCTGCAAGTTCGAGATTCCTTGGTTCATCGAATTCGAGCAGGCCAACAAGGACCGGGGCTTCGCCGTCATTGGGATCTCCATGGATGAGGAAGGCTGGGCGGCGGTGAAGCCGTTCCTCGCTGAGTATAACGTCAACTATCGCACGCTGCTCGGCAACGACATCATTGCGCAGCTCTATGGCGGGGTTGACGCACTACCCACCAGCTTCCTCATTGATCGGGAAGGCAAGGTCGCCTCGGTGCACCAAGGTTTGATCAGCAAGAGCACTTACCAAAATGAGATCCAGGAACTTCTATCGGCTCAGCCTGGCGGTGGCAGCCGTGCTGCTGTCGCTCCCGTCCCTGCCGGCGCAAAGTAGCTCGGTCCTGACCGTCAAGACCCCTCCTCCGGCGGCCGGCAAGAGGAACTCGACGCTCACGGCACGGGTGACCCTCCTGTTGCGCAGCGGTTACCACGTCAACAGTTCCACGCCCGCCGACGAGTACCTCATTCCGCTGAAGCTGAGCTGGGACGGCGCGCCGCTCGAAACCCTCGATGTCGCCTACCCCACGCCACAAATGGCGAACTATCTCCTTTTCGAAAAAGCCCGTGTCGATTTACTCGGGCCAGTTCGACGTCATCACGCGGTTCCGGGTCCCGGCGAATGCGCCGCTCGGGCCGCTGGTCCTCGCCGGCAAGCTGCGGTATCAGGCCTGCAACGACTCCACCTGCCTGCCTCCGAAGACCGTGGAGGTCAAATTGCCCGTTGAGATCCGGGCCCGGTAGTGCAGTGCCTCACGAGTCCTGGCTAGTCCCCGGGCACTGCGGCAGTGCCAGACGGCTGCTGATTCGCCCCGGCGCCATCGGCGACTTCCTGCTGTCCCTGCCCGCCCTCGAGTGCCTGCGGGCCGGCTACACCGAGGTCTGGGCTGCCTCTCGAAACCTGTCCCTGGCTCGCTTCGCCTCACGCACCCGCTCCATTCCAGCCACCGGCCTGGACCTGCTCGGTCTTCCCGGCGTGGCGCCGCCCGCCGGCCTGATTGGGGAACTGCGGACGTTCGATTCTGTCGTCTCCTGGTACGGATCGGCACGGCCCGAATTCCGGCAGGCGGTGTTGGACCTTGGACTGCCGTTCGACTTCCTGGCCGCGCTCCCGGAGACGGGGTGCCCGTTGCACGCCTCCGACTTCTACATGCAGCAGGCCGCGACCATCGCCGGACGCACGGCCGAAGCGATCCCCCGGCTGGACTGCCCGCCTGGAGACCATAGCTTCATCGCCATCCACCCATTCTCAGGCAGCCCCAGGAAAAACTGGCCCCTGGAAAGGTACCGACAGTTGGCGGAGCTGCTGCATCCTCACCTGCCCGTCAAGTGGATTCTGGAGCCGGGCGCCCCTCGCATCGAGGCAGGCGACACCGAGCCGCCCACGGAAGACTTGTACCGGCTGGCCTGCCGCCTGGCTTGCGCGCGCCTCTACATCGGCAACGATTCCGGGATCACCCACCTGGCGGCGGCCGCGGGGACCCGGGTCCTGGCTCTGTTCGGACCCACGGACCCCGCGCGCTGGGCGCCCAGGGGCGAGAACGTGAAGGTCCTCAGGGCCCCCGAGGGCGCGGTGTCGATGGAGTCCATCTCCCTCGAGCGCGCAGCGGCAGCGGCGCTGGCGGGGCTCGCCCAGCCGGGGCCTCCCAGCAACCGCCCGCTGCGATAGCGTATACTCAACGCTTTGGGGCGCATCAAGCTCTCCTGGGGACCAGTCATGGCCGCTGTAAGACCCGTTGATTTCTCTCAATCCAGCAGTGATATCTCCACCCGCGCCGGTGCGGAGGCTGGCCTTGCTTTCCGCGCGCTGCACTACATGCTGCTGATGCGGGAGGTCGAGGACCGCATCGAACGCAAGCTCTACCGTCAGGGCAAAATCGTGGGCGGGGTGTACGTCGGCCGGGGCCAGGAGGCCATCGCCGTCGGCGCGGGACTGGCATCCAGGCCGGATGACGTCCTGTTTCCATGCCACCGCGACCTGGCGCTGTATTTCATGCGCGGCGTTCATGCTCGCCGCATTTTCGCCCAGTACATGGGCCGTGTCGGGGGAATGACCCGCGGCAAAGACGGCAACATGCACATGGGCGATCTGAATCTGAAGATCGTGGCCATCATCAGCGCCATGGCCGCTTCGGTGCCGGTGGCCGCCGGCGCGGCGCTGGCGATGAAGTACAAGGGTCTTCCCGACGCCGCCTTCGTGTTCTTCGGCGACGGCGCCACCAGCCGCGGCGACTGGCATGAAGGGGTCAACCTGGCCGCCGTCCAGAAACTGCCGCTGGTCCTCATCTGCAACAACAACGGGTGGGCGTACTCCACGCCCGTCGAGAAGCAGATGGCCTGCAAGAATGTCGCGGACCGGGGACCGGCCTACGGCATCCCATCCGAAATCGCGGACGGCAACGATGTCTTCGCCGTCTACGACGCCGTCAACCGCGCCGCCCTGCACGCGCGCTCCGGTCTGGGCCCCTATCTGGTCGAGTGCAAGACGTTTCGCATGACTGGCCACGCCGCCCACGATCAGGCCCATTACGTACCGAAGCATCTGTTCGAAGAGTGGGCGAAGAAGGACCCCATCGACCGGCTCGAGCGCCTCATGCTCAGCCAGGCTTGGGCGCAGCAGGCGGAACTGGACCGCGTCCACCGCGAGATTCGCGAGGAAGTGGACGAAGCCGCCGCCTGGGCCGATCAGAGCCCCTATCCGGACCCATCCGAACTGCTCGACAACGTTTACGAAACGCCCTCGGGCGGGGGGAAATAGGGCGTGGAAACCACCTATCTGGAGGCCATCCGGCAGGGTATCTGGGAGGAGATGGAGCGGGATCCCAACGTCTTCCTCATCGGAGAGGACCTCGGCGTCTTCGGCGGCGCGTTTAAGGTCACCGCCGGGATGCTGGACCGCTTCGGCGAAAACCGGGTCATCGACACGCCCATCGCCGAGTCCGCCATCGTCGGCGCCGCCATTGGCGCGTCCATGATGGGGTTGCGGCCGGTCGCCGAGATTCAGTTCGCCGACTTCATCACCTGCGCCTTCGATCAGGTGGTCAATTTCGCCGCCAAGTGCCGCTATCGCTGGGGCGCGGCCATCCCTATCGTGGTGCGGGCGCCATCCGGCGGGGGCAACCGGGGCGGTCCGTTTCACTCTCAGAATCCAGAGGCGTGGTTTGCCCACGTGCCGGGGCTCAAGGTTGTGACGCCCGCCACGGCGTACGACGCCAAGGGTCTGATTAAGTCCGCCATCCGCGACAACGATCCGGTGGTCTTCTTCGAGCACAAGGCGCTCTACCGCCGCATCAAGGAAGACCTGCCGGAAGGCGATTACACGGTGCCGATCGGCAAGGCCCGCGTCTTCCGCGAGGGCCGGGACATATCGATCATTACCTACGGCGCCATGGTCCACACGGCCTCGGAAGCCGCCGAGAAGTTGTCCGAAGAGGGCATCTCGGTGGAGATCGTCGACCTCAGGACGGTCCTGCCCATCGACGAAGAGACCGTCCTGGCGAGCGTGAAGAAGACCTCCAAGGCAATCCTGCTCCACGAGGATACTTTGACGGGAGGGATCGGGGGCGAAATCGCGGCCCGCATTGCCGAGCGCGCGTTCGAGTACCTGGACGGTCCGCTGGTTCGCATCGCGGCGGCCGACACGCCGGTCCCCTACAGCCCGCCGCTCGAGGACGCATTTCTGCCCAGCGTCGTCGAAGATCGTCGAGAAGGCGCGCTGGCTCCAGCGCTACTGAAGAGGTCGGTCTACGGCTCTCGTCGTGCCGACATGCTCCTTTTCGGCTCACGACAGGCCGCAGGCACTGTCGCTGCGCAGCAGCAGCCGCAACGCGAAGTCGCCAGACGCAGAGCGAACTACCCATGACGTCGTCGCGCCGGCGCCAGGCGCGAGACGTCAGTTGCTTTGCGCTGCGGCTCTGCTAAGCGAGAGCGCAGTGCGACCGTTCCACAGCGCCTGCTCAACGGGAGACGATTCGATAGCCGGGCAGACCGGCTATCGAGAAGGCGCGCTGGCTCCAGGGCTACTGAACCGGCGCCACTGGGTCCGCTTTCTTGGCCGCCCGCTTCGCGGACTTCAGAACCAGTTTTCGCAAATCCAGTAAGTACTCCGGCTGGTAGGCCTCCGGCGACCACTCATACCCGGGCAGGAACTCCACGCCCAGGAAGTAGCCGATCTCCCGGTACAGGCAGTAGCGCACGCTGCCCCGAAACTCCCCCTTCGGGTGGCAGATGCGTAGGACGGTATCGAGATGCACCGGGTCGTCGAGTTGCAGACAGACCCCGCAGAGCGAGATGTCCTCCAGGTTCGCGAGAGTCTCCCTCTGGCGTCCCTGGCGATCCGTCCAGATGACAGTTACGAGTTCAGAGCACAACATGCGAGTATCAGCCCGCCTATCGTCCATATGCTGTTCTATCGACTCCACAGTATCAGATGTTTAGCGGCATCGCGCGCCTCGGGCGAATTCGGCTCGTGCCTCCGGTGACTCACCGCGCTTCCCTGCGGACTCGCTCGAGAAGCCCCGCGTCCACCTTGCTCTTTACCGTGCGGCGGTCCAGGTCCAGCCGTCGCGCTGTCTCCTCATAGCTGCCGGTCCGCGCATAGGTCAGCGTGCAGTAGCGAGTCAGGAGTTCGGAAGCCGTGAATTCGCCGCGGTAGGCGGGCTCGAAAAGGCCGCCGGAGGAGTCTTCTCGCCCCCACGACACAGGCTGGTAGTCCTTGCGAATGAGTAGATTGCGGATGCACTGCTCCAGCTCGCGGTAGTTGCCCGGCCAGGCATAGTCCGGGCCCAGGCGATCCAGGATCCACGCTTCCGCTTCGCGCGCCAGGCTCTCCGCTTCGTCGCCCGCCACGCGGCGCGCCGATGAACAGCACCAGATCTTTGATGACCCCCGGGGACTCCCGCAGTTGCTGACTCAACGACGGGGTCACGATAAGGTCCGAACACAGGCGGAAGTAGAGGTCTTCGCGAAAACGGCCTTGGTGAATGGCCTGGGCGAGATCCTTGTTCGTGGCCGCGATCAGCTTGCCCTGAAACCTCTTCCCCGTCGTATCTCCCACCGGATGAAACGTGCGCGTCTCGATCACTCGCAACAGTTTCACCTGAATCTCCATGTCGAGATCCCCGATTTCGTCCAGGAAGACCGTACCCAAAGGCGAGCACTCCTCCAGCCATCCGCGCTTGTCCCCCACCGCGCCCGTGAAGGCGCCACGGCGGTGGCCGAACAATTCCGATTCCACCAGTGTCGGCGACAGGGCCGCCACATTGATGGGGTGAAACCCATCCGCGAGATCGCTCTCGAAAACCAGCCGCCGGTCGTCGAAGGGCACGTAGCGCGACAGCGCGATCGCCCGCCCCACCAGTTCCTTGCCCGTGCCCGACGGTCCCGTCACCAGCGTGACGAAGTCCCCCATGCGCGAAAACAATGTGCGGCGGTATCGCCTAATGTCGTGGGTGAACACCGACTGCCAAACGGCGGCCCGCAAACGCCCGGCGGGCACCGAGTTCCCGATGATGTTCTCGAACGTGTTGTGGAACGCCCGGACGATTTGGTAGTAGCAGGCGAACGTGTGGCGGGGCTCGTGCCCGGTCGGCATCTCCACGCCCGGAATCCTGAGATAGTGCTCCCACTCCTTCAGAAAGCGCGTGTAGAAAGCCCACCGGCCGGCCGCCGGACGCGGCTGCGCACGCGTCCAGGCCCACGCCGAAAATCCAATCGTGATAGCGGTAGTACAGCCAGTACAGCAGACCGTCTTCGTATAACTCCAGTTCCTGCCGCGAAGCCGTGGGGTCCTGCTTCAAGCGCTCGCACAACACATCCAGCAGAGCCTGCAGGCGGGGCAGGATCTTGCCCGTGTTGCCCCGGATCCTTTCGGGATCGGCGACCTGGAGACTCCACATGGCCTCCTCTTCCACGAAGGCATCGCCCAGCGCGAGCCGCTCGAATTCGAGCAACTCGGGCAGGAAGGGATTGCAGTAGCTGATGCGGGCCACGGCCTCGAGGAAGGCGCGTTCACGGGAGGTGAGGAGTGCCATACATGAATTGTACACGGATAGGCATTGAATGTACTAGGCTTTTGGAAGTGATTGGCCGCCTGGAATATAAATCGTTCAAAATCAGCATTCTGAGCACTGGCCGGACAGTTGCCTCTGTATAGCGCGATGCTGCCAGCTACTCAAAAAGGAGATTCCATGAACCGATCCGTGAAGCATTGCCTATACTGGACACCCAGAATCCTCTGCATCCTGTTCGTCGCGTTTGCGACCGTGCAAGCCATCTGTATGCTCGGCGAAGGCTACGGGACCTGGAAGACCATCTTGTGTCAGCAATCCACGTGGCATCGGTGGGGGCTGTGTATCTGATGCTGAGCACCCTACGGCCCGCTGTTCCCGTTGGGCATCCTGTTTTTGATCCACTGACTTTACAGGGAGGAACTTCGAATGTCGCCGGTTCCGCCAATCAGTGATATGCTTGCACGTGTCCTGGAGCCCCCGCGCTCCGCTTGCGAGGCCCCGGAGACGAGTATGACGGTGCAAAGCCGGAGGGGGCTGACTGGCATGCGGGAGATTTCGGACCAAATCGAGAAGGCGCTAGCCCGCAACGAGGTTCGCGCGGAGCGCATTGCGAACCGCGCGCGGCTGGCTTTCCTGGCTCTCGTGACCGTCGTGGCCGCCTTGAACCTGCGCACGGTCTTGGGCAATGCCAACCTCATCAACTTCGCAGCGCTCGGCCTCGCCTACCTGTTTGGACTGGCCGTTTTTCTGACGCTCGAGCGAGACGCCTACCGGCCCGCTATGAAGTACGTCACCTCCTTCCTGGATGTGACGCTGTGTGTGCTTGGTCCTGTTGTTCTACACCACCGTGGAGATTCCCTCGGTCGCGCTCAAGAACCCCGTGTTCCTGCTGGTGTTCCCTTTAGTAGCGCTGACGGCTTTCCGGCACGACCCGAAGCTGACGGCGTTCACCGGAGGGTATGCGGTGCTCCTCTACGGTTGCCTCCTCGCCTTTGTCTCGCAGCACACGGCCATCCGGTGGGGCGATTACTCGACCGAACTTTTCACCCCGGCCGTCACGGGGATTGGGCAGGCAACCAAGATCCTGATCCTGGTTGTGTACGTGGCTGTGGTCGCCTTCCTGGCGCGGGACACGCGCGCATTCCTCCACAAACTGGTGCGCAGTGAAGTCATGCTGCGCAGCCGCAAGGAGGCCATCGAGCGTGAACTCGAACTGGCATCGCTGGTGCAGGCGCAACTCCTGCCCCGTCCCCAACCGCCCGTCGGGGGATTGCACCTGCATGGCACGATCCTTCCAGGCAGGTACGTCGGAGGCGACTACTACGATTTCATCAGGCGGTCCGACACTTCGGTGCTGCTGATCGTGGCCGACGTGGCCGGCAAGGGGGTACCCGCCGCGCTGATCATGTCGGCGCTGCGGGCCTCCGTGCACCTGTTTTCCACCATGAACCTGAGCCTCGAAGAGTTGATGCACCGCCTCAACACACAGGTCTACGAAAGCACCTCATCCAGCGGCTACGTGACCCTGTTCCTGGCCGAAATCGACACCGCCGGCAACTCCATCACCTACATCAACGCGGGGCATCAACCGCCGATCCTCCATTGGAACGGCCAGATCAGCCTGCTCGATCGCGGCACGGCGCCTGTCGGCATGTTCCCGAAGTTACCCAGCTTCCGCGCGGCAACCGAGGACTATTTCCCAGGCACCACGCTGGTGGCCTGCACGGACGGCGTCTGGGAACGCTCCAGCGCGGCAGGAGAGCTGTTCGGCGAGCGTGGCCTCCAAGAGTTCGTGATGGAGAATGCCACCACGGATGGCCCAGCTTTCTGCAGCAGATTGTCGGAGCAAGTCAGGCAATTCGGAGAGAACTTGCCGCTGGAGGACGACGCCACGCTGGTGGTGGCCCGGTTCGGCCTGGCAGGTGCCTGATGAGCCGCCTACACGAATTGTACAGCAGTGGACATGGAATGGATGGATGTGACCATCGCTCGGGACCGCAACAAACCGGCAAGTCACTAAGAATCAATGGAATAAGGACTGGGCTGTGGATTGCCTTACGTTGGCCGGAGGTGAAAGGTCATGCGCAACTACATTGTGCTGTTCTTCCTGGTTGGGAATGGACTCCTGTTCTCCCAATCGGGCACCCTTCCCGGACAGCCGCCGGTGGAAAACCGAGCTGCAGGTTCTTACGCCTGCGAGGCGCCGGGGGACATCCAAGCCGCGATCGGCCGGGCGGGCCGGGGCGGAATCGAGCCTCTGGTCGCAGAGTACCCCTCCGACTTTTGGGTTCAACGCGCTTACATCGATGCTAGGGCAAGCGCAGGCGGAATGCGCGGGGGCAGCGGAATCGTCGGCGGCAGGGTGGATGAGGCTGTCATCGCCCGGTTCAAGCAGAGCTATGACGCCAGGCCTGACGACCCGGAGGCCGCCTACCTCTACGCCTACGCTCTGATCCATCGGGAGACCGGCAAGACGGTCGAGATTCTTACATCCGTGACCCAGCAGACGCCCGCGTTCCCGACCGCCTGGATCACCCTGGCAATCCTGCATGGCTACCCCAACTTCTACGACCGCGCGAAGCAGCGAACCTACTTAGAGGGTTTCCTGAAGCGCTGTCCGGGCACGCCCGAACCCAGGGTTCTCTCCATGGCGCTGCAACTGGACCGGTCGGACACCCTGGTCGCCTTCACCAAGGCTCTGCGAGAGCGCATCGCCGGGCGGGCGGAAATGCAGGCTCTGTCTCGCTACGTCTACCTCTGGCAACTGGAGGCCAAGACCACGCCAGGAGCAGACCAGCCGCAGTTTCGGAGGCAGGTCGAGGAAGACCTGAAGTTCCTTGAAGGACTCGACAAGAATAAGTTCCCGGTGGCGGGCTCCCTCCTGGCGCGGGGCTATGCGCTAACCGGCAACCAGGAGGCGCAGCAGAAGCTCGCGACTCCCACTCAGCAACCAGCCATGTCGAGTTCGGAATCGTTTTCCCGGGCGCAATCCGCGTGGCAAAGTGCCAATCCAGTTCCGCCTGCTACTGCCGATACGGCTACGCGGGCGGCCTACTACAAGAAGCAACTCCAGTTCCTCGATGAGTGGGTGGACAAGGTTCCCGACTCCGCCGAGTTGGCGACGGCTCGGTTCACTGCCCTCTCCTCGATCCCCGATACTCCGGACCAGGTGCTGGTCCGGGTGGGGGACCAGGCATTGGCACTCATGCGTAAGACGCCGGCCGCCCTAGGTTCGTCGGTCTTCTTCGGTGTACTGCGGACTCTGGCGCAGCACGGCCTGGAACTCGACAGCCTTCCGGCTTTGGTCGATGAGGCCTTGGCGGCGCAAGAGGAGGCCCTCGTCTCAACGCTGCAAAGGCAGCAGTCCGACTTGTATGGCGAGTCGTACAACGAGTTAGCTCAGGAGAACCGCCGGTGGGCCTGGTACACGGATGCCTGGAGCATCCTGGTGGTGGCCTACTCCCAAAACGGCCAGTTTGACGAGGCTCGCGGCGTTCTCAACGAGTGGGAAGCCGCTCTCGACGAGCGCCGCAAGCGTGCCGACGAAACCCGCGTCAAGCGCACCGCGGAGATGCGGGCGGCGTCCGCGGCCGGACGCTCCATCCAGGCGTCCAGCCCCCTTAGCAGCATGGAGGATTCCTTGATCTCAGGGATTCCAAACGACGAATCGCGCTACCACGAAGGGCTCGCTCAACTGGCGGCCGGTGAGGGCCGGAAGCTCGACGCTCTGGCCTTATACCAGACATCTCTCCGCCTCATGTACGGCAGATACTCGACCCCGCCGAACTTCGCGGACTTGGAGGCCGGCAAGCAGGCAGGCCGTCTCTGGCAGGAACTCGGTGGGACCGGGCCCGGCTGGCAGACTTGGCTGGAATCCATCCGGACGATACCGGCGCCGCGGCCTGCCGCGGTCCCGCAAGCGTCCGCGGTGAACCGCCCAATCCCCGATTTCAAGTTGTCCGATCAGAGCGGCAAGACCTGGACTCTCGCCAGTCTCCAAGGAAAGACGACCTTGATCAACGTCTGGGCGACCTGGTGCGGGCCCTGCCGCGAAGAGCTGCCCCATTTGCAGGACCTTTATGAACAGCTCAAGAATCGTGCCGACATTCAGGTGATCACTCTGAACGTGGACGAGAACGAGAGCCTGGTGGAACCCTATCTGAAGGAGAATAAGTACACCTTTCCATCCCTCTTCGCGAGGTCCTTCGTGGAGGGCTTCTCCGGACCAATCCCGATTCCCACAACCTGGACCTCTGACGCCATGGGGACCATCCGGCTCGAAGCGCGCGGCTTCGGAGGTGACGGCTCACAGTGGGTCACGGAGACGCTGAAGCAGATGGAGAGTATTCGCGACCGCCAACGACCAAGCCTCCGCGGTGCCGAAATGAACAGACGTGATGGCTGGCCAGATCGAAGGCAGAGACCGGAGGAACGGAATTATGAGCGACCAAGGCTACGTTGGACTGCTTAAGAACCGCGGTTTCCAGGCTTTCCTGTGGACCCAGTTCCTGGGGGCCTTCAACGACAACGTCTACAAACTGGTTGTCTCCATGCTGGCCGTCACCATGGCGGCGGGCAGAGGCGCCACCTACCTCTCGCTGGCGGGCGTGGTTTTCTTCCTGCCGTTCCTGCTGTTTTCCGGATATGCCGGCTACCTGGCGGACGTGTACAGCAAGCGCACCGTCCTGATTGCCACCAAGTGCTTCGAGATCCTGGCGATGGGCGCCGCCATCGCCGCGTTCCTCTCCAACAGCATGGAGTGGATGCTGGCGGTGCTGTTCCTCTTAGCCACGCAGGCCACCTTCTTCAGCCCGGCCAAGTACGGCGTGCTCCCTGAAATGCTGCCGGACGCGGAACTCTCGCGCGCCAACGGCCTGCTCGAGATGACCACGTTTGTGGCGATCATTCTGGGCACCACCGCCGGCAGCATCCTGCCGGGCGTCTGGGCCGGCGCCCTGTGGAAGATCGGTGCGGCGCTGCTGGCGGTCGCCGTGGCCGGATCGCTCGCCAGCCTCGGGATCACGCGCGTTCCGCCCTCGGGCGCGACAACCATATTCCGCGTCAACCCCTGGTCTGAAATCGCGGCCGGCTTGAAGCACCTGTGGGCGGACCGGCCGCTGTATCTCACGGTGATCGGGATTTCCTACTTCTGGTTCCTGGGCGCGCTTTTCCAGATGAACCTGCTGCTGTTCGGAGAGGAGCGCCTGGGCATCACCGGCGTGAAGACCGGCATCATGATCGCCAGCCTGGCCATCGGGATCGGGATCGGCAGCCTGGTGGCCGGGCGGCTCTCGGGCGACAAAGTGGAACCGGGCCTGGTGCCGCTGGGCTCGATCGGCATGGGCGCGTCGGCCGTGGCGCTGTCGGCTTGCTCGACGTATGCGGTGGTGCTGTGCTGGCTCTCCCTGCTGGGGTTCTGGGGCGGCCTGTTCATCGTGCCGCTGAACGCTCTCCTGCAACAGAGAAGCGGGCAGCGGGAGAAAGGGCGTCTCATCGCCGCGAACAACTTCGTCAACACCATCGGGCTGCTGCTGGCCTCCGGCGCGCTTTGGTTCTTCCACGAGTTTCTGAAGGTCTCCGCGGCGGGCATCATTTTGATCTTCGGGATCTTCACGATCCTGGCCACCATCTACGTCGCCAGTCAGGTCTCGGATTTTCTGGCGCGGTTCCTGCTGTGGTCGCTCACCCACACGGTGTACCGCATCCGCTTGTCGGGCCAGGAGAACGTGCCGCTTCGCGGGCCTGCGCTGCTGGTCGCCAACCATGTCTCCTTCGTCGACGGGTTCCTGATCGGCGCCTGCGTGCAGCGCTTCGTCCGGTACATGGTGCATGAGGCTTGGTACGAGAAGTTCCGGTGGTTCTTCAAGATGATCAAGACCATCCCGGTTCCCGAAGGCACGCACAAGAGCGTGGTCATCGCCTTGCGGCGGGCCCGCCAGCAGCTCATCGAAGGACACGTCGTGTGCATCTTCGCCGAAGGCAGCATTACGCGCACCGGGAACATGCTCAGCTTCCACCGCGGGCTGGAGAAGATCATCGAAGGACTGGATGTGCCGGTGATCCCCGTGCACCTCGGCGGCGTCTGGGGCAGCATCTTCAGCTTCCGCGAAGGGCGCATCGCCTGGAGGTTCCCGCGCCGGATTCCCTACCCGGTGAGCGTGACATTCGGCCGGCCTCTGCGGCCCCCGGTCACATCCCAACAGATGCGGCAGGCGGTGATGGAGCTGGGAACCCAGGCTGCCACGGACCGCATACCTTCCCGCGACCTCCTGCATCTGCGATTCATCCGGCGCGCCAAGAAGCACTTCTCGCGTTTCGCGATTGCGGACACCACCGGCCGGGAACTCACCTACGGCAAGGCCCTGATCGCGGCCATGCTGCTGGCGAAGCGGCTGCGCGCCCGGCAACCCGGCGGACAAGATGATCGGGATCATGCTTCCGGCGACGGCCGGCGGCGCGCTCGCCAACATCGCCGCCCTGATGGCCGGCCGAGTGCCCGTCAACCTGAACTTCACGGCGGGTAAGGATGCCGTCAGCTCGGCGGTCGAGCAGTGCCGCATTCGCACGATTCTCACCTCCCGCACTTCTTAAGCAAACTGAAACTCGAGCCGGCGGAGGGAACCGTATTCGTCGAAGATCTGCTCTCCTCCTTCAGCACGGGAGAGAAACTTCTGGCGGCGATCGCAGGCACGCCTGCTGCCGGCGGCCGTTCTCGAGCGCCTCTCGAACCCGGCCAAGTCGGACTCCACCAGCCTGGCCACGGTGATGTTCTCCAGTGGCAGCACGGGCCGGCCCAAGGGCGTGATGCTCACCCACAAGAGCGTCATCGCCAACGTGGACTCGATCGAGCAACTCTTCCGCCTGACGCATCGCGACAAGATCGCGGGCATCCTGCCGTTCTTCCATTCCTTGGGCTACACCATCACCCTGTGGTTCCCGATTCTGACCGGCCTCGGCGTGGTCTATCACCCCGATCCTCTGGACGCCAAGGCCGTCGGAGCGCTGGTTGCCAAGCACAAGGCCACCATGCTGCTGGCGGCGCCCAGCTTCTGCAAATCCTACGTGCGGGTCTGCACGCGCGAGCAGTTCTCCTCGCTGCGCTATGTCATCGTCGGCGCCGAGAAGCTGCAGGACGCCATCGCAAAGTCTTTTGAAGAGGCTTTCGGCCTGTCCCTACTGGAGGGGTACGGCTGCACGGAGATGTCCCCGGTGGTTGCCGTCAACGTCGAGGACGCCAAGGAGGAGGGCCTGCTGCAGTTCGGCCGCAAGCCCGGCACGGTGGGGCATCCGCTTCCGGGCGTCAGCGCTAAGATCCTCGATCTGGAGACCCGCGAGCTATTGCCCTACAACAAGCAGGGACTGCTGCTCGTGAAGGGGCCAAACTGCATGGCGGGCTACCTCGGCCAGCCCGAGAAAACCGAGGAGGTCATGGAGGACGGCTGGTACGTCACGGGCGACATTGCCTGCATCGACGAAGACGGCTTCATTCGCATTACGGACCGGCTGGCGCGCTTCAGCAAGATCGGCGGAGAGATGGTTCCGCATATGCGGATCGAGGAAGCCGTGCGGGCATTTCTCGGCGATTATGCCTGCGCCATCACCGCCGTCCCCGATGAACAGAAAGGCGAGCGACTGGTGCTGTTCCACACCAACCGCGCCCTCGCCGCGGCCGAGGTATGGGAGCAGCTTTCCCGGCTGGATCTGCCGAAGCTCTGGATTCCGAAGCGGGAGAACATCCACTCGCTGGAAGCCCTGCCCACGCTGGGCGCCGGGAAACTCGATTTCTGCCGCTTGAAGAGCCTGGCGGCGGAACGGATTTCGAAAGTCACGTCTGCCGCCTCGCAGGAGACGAGCTAGAAGATTGCCGTGTCTTTGTTGACACTCACCGTAGGCGCGGTTTGGACCTGTCATCTCGTGCTCTCGGGCGATGGGAAGCGCCATACATTAATTGTACTAAGATAGGCAAAAAATGTAGCAATCGTCATGCGGTGGACCGTCCCTGGAAGTATAAGTCGTTTAAAATCAGCAGTCGATATCTGGCCTGGCAGTTGCCTCTCTCTTGAGCGAAGTCGAGATCTACTTTAGGGAGATTTTATGAACCGGTCCATGAAGCGTTGGTTGTACTGGACACCGAGAATCCTCTGCATCCTGTTCGCTGCGTTCCTGAGCCTGTTCGCCCTGGATGTGTTCGGGGAAGGGCACTCGTTCTGGAACACGATTCTGGCCTTGCTGATCCACTTGGCGCCGGTGGGGGGCCTGATCCTGATTCTGCTCATCTCCTGGCGTTGGGGGTGGGTGGGTGGAATCGTGTTCCCCGCACTCGGGGTGTTTTACATCGTCTGGGCCTGGCGCAGGTTTCCCTGGCCGGTGTATGCGATCATCGCCGGCCCGCTGTTCCTGTTGGGCATCCTCTTCTGGATCAACTGGGTCTATCGGGCGGAGCTGAAGGCCAAGGCATGAACACTAAGCGCTGCAGGGATACGACGGCTGACGCGGCGATAACCCATACGGAAGTCATAGGCTCTGGACCGAGATAGGGGGATGCCATGTTCTTGTTCTTGTTGACTCTTGCCGTGATCGCGATTTGGATCTACCAACTCCGGGGGCGTGCTGCTGAAATAGCAGGCTCGCGATAGCGCTTATGTCTTCAGTACGCAAGATTTCGGGAAAGAGGTGAAGTGAGATGCGGGCTCTACTGCTGATATTCGCGATGTTCGTCATGCTGCTGTTGTCAGGGTGCGGCGACCTGGTGTCGGTCCAACCTCTGGCGACGGCGGAAACGGCTGTGTTTGACGCAGGACTCACGGGCGAGTGGTTGTGCACGGAGTCGGGGCGGGGCCCTTCCGGAAAGAGCTTGGAGGGGGTGGCCCTGATCCGCGCCGGCTTAGCCCAGAAGAAGGACTACGACATCGTGTGGCTCCCCGGCGAGGGTGAGGCGTTGCGTCTGAAGGGGCAACTGGTGAAAGTGGGCGACCGGCTGGTGTTCGACCTGATTGCCGTCCAGGAGACGACCCTGGCGATTCCGGGGCACTTCTTCATGTTGGTGGAGAAGACCGCGGACGGGGTGAAGTTCCACTGGCTGGATTCGGACTGGCTGCGCAGCCGGGTGATCGCGCAAAACGGGCTGGCGCATGCGATGGTGGACGACAAGCCGGTGATCACCGCGGGCAGCGCGGAGATCAACGCGTTTCTGGCGAAATTCGGGCTGGATGCTCAGGCTGTGTCGGGCAGCCTGTCGTTCAAGCGGGTGAAGGGACAGTAGGTGAGCAATTGTTCAGTTGTGACATTGGCTTTCGGTCGGAATACTCATGGTCATCCGATCGCCGAACGCGTTCAACACTGACCGGACCCCGGCGCGAGCGCGATGGGCGAAGAAGCCGGAAGTCGGGAGGGCGATGAAATGGGCATCGGTGGTGGCGATTTCCAGAAGATATACGCAGATGAGCGAGAGAAGCTGGCTGCGAGGATGCCCCCCCAGCAGGTCGCCGAGGCGCAGCGCCGGGCGCGGGAGTGGAAGCCTGCGCTCGAACGGAATCCAGACGTGCAGAATCGAAAATGAACGGAGACGGTCCACAAATGTCAATGAGGCATAGGCTCGTGTTGTCCATGCTGCTGTTCTGTGGGGTTGGATTCTCGCAGAGCGCGGATCTTGAGCGGGGAAGATACGAGGTCCGCGGTTTCGGGGGCCTCGCCGGTGACTCGTCAAACATCTTTGGCGATCCGAAGTTCTCGGGTGGAGTGGGGGCAGCCATGGGTCTGAACCGGTACGTGGCGCTGACCGGCCACTATGCGCTGGACCGCATCGGCCGTTCGAATTGGTGCTTCTTCGGCCCCTGCGCTCCGCTTGCGAACGAGAAGGCGCATGAATTCATGGGTGGCCTCCGCTTGTCGTTTCCCAACCACAGTCGAATCACTCCCTATGCCGCTGGAACCATCGGGGCCGTTCGACTGGTGAACTTCAGCTCTAGCGCCACCATCCCGTCGACGCAGTTCGCCGTCGGCGTTGGTGTAGGTCTCAATATCAGGATCCACCAAAGAATCGGCGTCGCCCTGGATCTGCACGCTGTCCACGCAGTCTCCACGGAAGTATGGGTCATCCGGCCAACGGCCGGCTTCTACTACCGGTTTTGAAAATGCCCGGCAGCGTCATGGCCGCCGGAACACGCCGGCGGCCACTAAGAGGTCGCTGTCCGGCTGTAACTTTTCCGCGCGATTGCTGTATGGAATAGTGAGCGCGCCGCGGACACAAGGCGGCCGCCATGCAGACTGCGATCGCAATGGCTGTTCTCGCGGTTCTGACCCTCGGGGTCCGCTCCGCTGCTGCAACCGCCCCGGGCGGGTCCCGAGGGCTCGAAACGTCAAAGTGCATCTTAGGTGAATAGGAAAGGAGCAATCCAATGAAAAACAGAAAAATTCAACATAGCGTGCTCATCGGCGCGCTCACCGTGGTACTGTTGATGGCGGCGCCGGCCGCCTGGGCCCAATATTGGACCTCATTCGACAACGATACTCGTTACATGGCGCTGGGCGACAGCCTCTCCGCCGGTTACGGGGCAAAGCCGGCGACGCAAGGCTTCGTCTTCCGGCTCTATCAGAGCGGCGTCGTCGATAAGCTGAACAACCTGCTGTTTTGCGCGGCGGCGGTCCCGTCCGCGACCAGCAACGATGTTCTGAGATTCCAGGTTCCGCAGGTCCAGCTCTTCTTCACGGACACCGGGGAGTCATACCGAAAGGTGGTTACCCTCACCGTGGGCGGGAACGACGCGTTTTCGGTACTCAATCCTGACGGGACGGTTGACCGCGATGCGATACCAGGGGTGCTGACCGCATACGGCCAGAACCTATCCGCAATTCTCAGCTTGTTGGTCGGCACGAAGGGAGACATCCGCGTCTATGTGGGAAATCTGTACGATCCGAAGCTGCCCATCCCCGGAGCGGATCAGATCGTCGCCGCCATGAACAAGGTGACTGCGCAGGTGGTCAGCGCATTCCCCCGCAAAGTCGTGCTGGTGGATCTCTATTCGGCCTTCGAGGGGCGTAGCGGCCTGCTCCTCATCGAGAGGCACGGGGCAGCACCGGACGAAGTTCACCCCACCAATGCCGGCTACGGCGTGATGGCGGATGCGTTCGCCGAAGCGATGGGCAACCGGAGGGGGGGAGGGCGATGATTTCAGGATCGGGGTTTTGAGGACTTTCAGGCTGGCCCTGTTACTCGCTGGGCCGGCGTGACTTTCCTCAGTCTCTGGGCAGGAGCCCAAGGCTCCCGCTCCGGAGTCGCTGGATTGGTTGCGAGGGCGAGCAGAGAAGGGGAACCCGGCGGCACAGTGGGGTGCCACGGGACTACGTGGAGGCCTTGCGTTGGTCGCGTGTCCGATAGGTTGAGATAAGGAGGAGGTTTCGTGAAACATCTGCTGACCGCTCTGGTGATCTTGATAGCTCAGGCCGTCTCGGTGAATCCGCTCGTGGGCTTATGGGAGTCGGATGTCAAGTCGAAAGGCGGCATTGGTGCCGCGCTGGAATTCAGATCCGACGGCACGTATACTCAGGCGACGACCGTGCTCGTCGACGCATTCTACCGAGTCGTCCGGGACCGCCTGGTCATCGGCGACCAGCCTCCGGCAGTCGATGCCGATACGACGGCCGCCGGCGTGCTGTCCTTTCGTGACAATCAGTGCCTTATGACCAGCCCTGACGGATCGGTCGTCGTCACCAAGGAACGGGTTGGCCAAGCGCAAGAGGGCGCGCCGCCAATCGTGGGCGTGTGGCGCTATCAGCACCCAGCGGGCGGCATAGCCTTCGAGCGCTACACTTCCGACGGCCACATCTCCCTGCGACTTCCGATTGTCTCGGAATCTGGTCGGTTCACTCTTAGCGAGGGCACGGTCGCTTTGGCACGCGACGCTCGACCCGAAACGCGAATGAACGTGAAGCTCAAGGACAACGCCCTCACACTGACCGACGCCTCATCGAAGGCAGGCGACTGGCACAGGGTCGTCGAAGGTGCGTGGTACCAGATCAAAAAATAGCGTGTACGTTTTCAACACCTCCTCACGATTGGCCAGTTTAGCCGGCGAACCGGGAGCAATCTCGCAGGTGCGCGGGAAACAACGCTCATCACCGGTAGATTAAAAACAGCGCTTTCCCTGCGTGCGAAAAGTGATAGTCTTACCGCAATGCTGCCGGATCCGCTCTCACGCCCTAGAGTTCGGGAGGGCCCGTGGAAACAGGGGTTTTGGATGCTCATTGCCACCCAGTTCCAGGGTGCCTCGAATGGGCCTGCGCGGCCGCCCAAGCGGGAGAACATGCCGCCTGAAAACCCTGGCCGCGGAACGGATCGCGAAAGTCGCGCCTGCCGAGGCGCACTGAAAAAATCTAACGATTCGCCGGCCGTGGAGCAGGTCGCCAGACCTGCAATGCCGGCGGTCCCGCCGGCAGCACAGGTTTTGGCTGCGGCACTGCTGCTGAGTGGCGCAGGCGATCGTTTTCTGTCGCCTGCGTCGGCTGGGCAGAACTTACACAGGCTGACGGCGACGGTGCTTTTCCGCCGCCTTCAGCCTGCGCGTAAATGAACTGCTCGCCAGAGGCAGTGGGCTCACTTCACCTCAATCGTCTCGACTTTGATTTCCTCGCCCACAAGAGTGCCTTCGACGGTGGCCATTACCGCCTCCCGGTGTTGCGCACCCATGCCCGGGAGCTTCGGCTCATCGGGAGCTTCCGCGCGCTCAGCGCCGCTCTTACTCTGCTTGTAGGCCGCGACGGCTTTCTTGTTGCCCTCGGCGTCGAATTTGAACCGCTTGTCCGACACCTGAAGGATGAACATTGTGGAGGACTCTGTCGGAGCGCAGGCTGACAAGTCGGCCTTCCCGGCTTGATTGGCGCACTTAGCGTCGTAGAGTGTCCCGGACCACGTTTCCGCGAAAGCCAGCGCGGAAACGAAAACGAAAAGCACGCCCAGTTTACTTGCTGTTCGCATGAACTTCCCCTCTCTTCTGGATGTTTCAAACTACTTCTGCCGTTAGCCCCCGCACTCCATGTGCCAGCCGTCCAAATGGCCGCGTTGCGGATCATATCGCTCACGCCTCAGTCGACATGGATGGGTAACGGTTGCGCGTGGCTGTAAAAACTCCCACGCACCGGGTAGAAACTGCCGGCTTGGTAACATACATCACCTCCTCGGGACGGCTCCGGCAAGACCCAGGGTGGCGGCTCTCCGGAGCTTGGGCCATGCACGTTTTGCGGTGCGGCTCGTGGTATTCTACCCGGAAGTGCTTGTGTCGCTTTTCTTTCGGAATTTGCGGCCTCTTTGTGCCGCTCTTCTCCTGGCCTGTTTCGCGGCCTCCGCGCAGGCGCAGGAGCGCTCCCAGCCGGCGAATAGTCCCGCGTGCGCTCCGATGGCCGAAAGCTACGTTCGCGAGAGGCTGGTCGTTTGGCAGCAGCGCCTGGCGCTGGACAACTGGAAAATCTCCATCGTCATGTCCCGCCGTAGCGACCTGAAGCCTAAGTCCCTCGGCAACATCCGCTGGGACGCCGGCAAGAAGAGCGCCACCATTCGCGTGCTCGCCGCTGTCGAATACAACAAGAAGTGCGGCGAGATGCTGGACGACATGGAGTTCACCGTGGTGCACGAGCTGATCCACCTGGAACTCTCGTCCCTGCCGCGCAGCGAAGAAAGCCGCCTGGTCGAAGAGCACGCGGTCAACCGCCTCGCCGATGCCCTCCTGAAGCTGGACCGGAAGCAGCTAGTCCGGCCTGTAGCGCACGCACTCATGCGTGCCGCGTCGAGACTCATCTCGACGCAAGCGTTCTTCTGAGCGAGACCACTGAAAATGGCAACTCCGGCCTACTCGGGCCATACGCGGTAGCGACGATGATCAGGTCCTGCCGAGATTTGCTCGCGGGTCTTTCATCGGCAACATGAGCTGCAAGTCGCCAGTCGGCGATCGCTCAAATC
Organism: Bryobacteraceae bacterium; assembly: GCA_963801345.1. Taxonomy (GTDB): domain Bacteria; phylum Acidobacteriota; class Terriglobia; order Bryobacterales; family Bryobacteraceae; genus CAWDER01. Next base: position 174,864 of record CAWDER010000002.1, on the reverse strand, counting down.
CGAAATGCCGATAAAACGCCGCTGCCCTTTCATCGATGGCATGCACGAGCACCGCTCTCGCGCCGATGATGTCGGCCGCATCCGCGATCCTTCGCAGTGCATCCTTGAGAAGCGCCTTGCCAAGGCCCGTACCGTGTTCACACTTGTCGACCGCCAGACGGGTCGGCAGAATCAACGGAATGGGATGGTTCGCCAGTCCTTTGGAAGCTCGGGCCGGCGTCTCTTCCCTCCTCGCACTTTCTGTCGCAATGGAATGGAAACCGGCCACCCGCCCGCCACGGTGCACGACATAGGTGCGCGATGTTTCGTTACGCTGATTCGTCCAGGCAAAGTGCTGCAGCCACTCATTCAGAGCAGGCTGTGTCCCGCAATCGAACGCGTCGACAACATGCTGCCGGGTAAGCGGCTCGACAGCGGACAACGCGGCGCCACCAAGGTTATGGGCGGTCAAGGACCGAAGGCTCCTGAAGCAATCTGCGCAGCCGGGGCAGTTTCCTGGCTGGCCGATCCAGCGCGGCAGTGAACAGGTGCCATTGCTTGGGACTGAGATCGAAGTGCTGGACGTCTGCCAGCGTGCGTTCGGCCCGCTCTGTCGCGCTCATCATGATGAAGGCGCTGACGCTGACACCCGAAAGTGCGGAAGCGCGCATGATCGCCTCGACATCGCTTTCCGTAGCGCGCAAGTTGATTCGCCGTTCTTTTCTTGCCGTAGCCATGCCAGACCTCGTACGTACGTTGTCCTCCAAGGAGTGCCCGGGGATCGCGATAGCCATTCCGGGCATCGCCGATACTATCGGCATCCCCGGAATCCTTATCGACATGCCCCCGGAACGCCTATCGCCATGCCCCGGAATACGCAGCTTCGGTTAGCCACGAGGAAGGCCCGCCCACTCGACGGACAAGCTGATCGGCGGCCGCAAGCGCGTTTATGAGGAGTAATCCAACTGAGCCACGGCCGTCAGGTTCGTCGTGAAGTATCGTGCGAGGGCGTGTCGGCAGTATGCCACACCTTCGCACCAAAGCCGGAAAGCCTTTCAAAACTATATGTTAGGGTGGTATACTCTATTCTTCTTGCCATTCATTCCGATCAGGCTGATCATCGCCAGAAGACGAGGCGTAGTACTTCTTGAAACTACGAGGCGCCGCTGCCGTTCATCCGCAGAGAATACTGAACGGCGAAGTCCACAACTGGTATCGTATCATCCTCGGCTATTCCGACCATCTTGTCAGCCAACTCATAGACCAGTTCAAGGTTCGAGAAGGCGATTGGGTCCTGGACCCCTTTTGCGGAAGCGGCACCACTTTGGTCGAGTGCCTCAAGAGGGGCATTAACGCAGTCGGGATAGATGCGAATCCGTCCAGCTGTTTTGCCGCCCGAGTCAAGGTCGACTGGACTTTGAATGGGGATCGCTTGTGTGAGAACGCTGGCAAGGCCAGGCTTGGCTATCTTCGGGAAGTGCGGACGAAGCACTACCTCGAAGATCCAACCTACCGCTACCTTGACAAGACCGGATTCATAAGGCGCGGCTGGATGAGCGAGAAGCCGCTTCGGAAAGCCCTGGCGTTAAAGATGGGGATTCAGGCGTTACGTGCCGCGCCTCGTTACAAAAGCGCGCTCATGCTTGCCTTGGTTACAGAAATCACCGTCGCTGCATCAAATATCAAATTCGGTCCAGAACTCTATTGCGGCCCCTCTAAGGATGACCATGACGTGCTCGATGGCTTTTTGGCGCGAGTCGACACCATGGCATCGGACCTCGCCATCGTCTCTGGCGTCGCCAGAAGCTCGGTAACGGTCGTACAGGGTGACTCCCGAGCCTGCGGCAGCTTGCCGGAGGTGTCAAAGCGCGCCCCCTATGCCGCCATCATATGCTCGCCTCCTTACCCCGCAGAACATGACTATACGCGCAACAGTCGCTTGGAGTTGGCCTTTCTCGACCACGTTCCAGACCTCGCTTCGCTTAGGGTCATCAAGAAGGCGATGATTCGGTCCCACAGCAAAGGGATCTATGTGACGGATTCAGACGGAATTGAAGTCGCGGGCAATCGCCGAGTGATGGCAATCGTGGAGGAAATCCAACAGAAAGCCGAACACAAGACGCATGGTTTCGCGCGCTACTATCCCACTGTCGCGAGGGAATATTTCGGCGGCATCAAAAAGCACCTCGCCGCCGTCGGTCCGCTTCTGAGGGAAGACGGGTTTTGCGCATACGTGGTGGGCGATCAGTCTTCCTACCTCGGAGTGCATATACCCACCGCCGAGATCATCAGCGAACTCGCTCACGAAGTGGGATTCAAAACAGCTACGATAGAACACTGGCGTAACCGCTGGTCAACCACAAACTCGAAGAACATGGAAGAGCACATTTTGGTGCTTCGCAAAGTCTGACCGATGCCGAAGATAAAGGTTCACGAGAAAGCCCTTGCTCACCTCAGCCGCGGCCTCTACCGCAGCCCAGCCAGTGCACTCCGTGAACTGGTCAGCAATGCGTGGGACGCCAGCGCGACCACGGTCACGATCAACACCAATTACCCAAATTTTTATCAACTTTCCGTCGACGACGATGGAATCGGGTTCAGCAAATCCGATTTTGAGCAGCTCATGCAGGGTGGAATAGGCAACAGCCAAAAGCGACCCTCCGAGATAAAACTGATCAATGACCGGCCGGTGATAGGCCGTTTTGGAATCGGCATGCTCGGCATCGCACAGGTATGCGGCGCATTCATTGTCACCTCGAAGCCAAAGGACGGATCGCTGGGCTTTCGCGCCCGTGTTCAGCTCTTCGACCGCCTGAAGGAGCGGCTTGACGCAGATGATCCGGAAGTCGTGGCCTCCAAGAAGGCTGAGGCTCCGGAATATCCGGACGAGATATACGCCGGGAACTATGACTTCGAGGACTTCGATCCTGAAAGCGCCCGCTACGGCACGCGGATACTCGCCGATGACTTACATCCCACCTTCATCAAGACATTTCAGGAATCGCTCAAGGGTTCGAAGCGCGTTCCCATCAACTGGAGCAAGGCGATCGATGTCATCTCCAGCAAGCGATCTCTGCAGGAATTGGGTGATTATTGGCGTCTCCTCTGGGAACTAGCCGCAGCCTGCCCGCTGCCATATTTAAGCGCAAATGTCCTTCCCGACAGCCTCATCACCGAAGACCACAAACGACTCAAGAAATACGGCTTCAACGTCGTCATCGACGGTATCGATCTTGGCAAGCCCGTACGGCTGCAGAACAATCCTGGCGGCTATACCTGGCACCTTATCGAAGAACAGCGCCAGCAAGTATACGGTAGAAACCTGGTCTTTCACGGATACATCGTCGTTCAGGAAGGAGTCAACCTGCGCCCTGACGAATTCCGCGGAATCATGATTCGCATCAAAGACGTCGCAGTCGGATACTACGACACCTCCATGCTCGATTATCGCATCAACGAAGGCCCACGGAGCCGCTGGCTCACAGGCGAGATCTACGTATCTGAGGGGTTGGAAGATGCGCTCAACATCGACCGGGACAGCTTCAACAAATTTCATCCTCAATACAAGGCGCTACAGACCTACATCCATAACATTCTGCAGAAAACCATTTTTCCTAACGTTTATAAGCAAATAGAGGTTCGCTCCGAGGCTCGCGCAGAATCGAAACAGCAGGCGCATACGCAACACCTGAAAGACGTGCTCAAAACCTACACCGGAGCCCCGGTTCATCTTAAGCAAACAGCTGCATCGGATGATGAACCCAGCGTTCAAGTTACCGAAACGGCCAAGGGTTTCACGCTGAACTTGCCGGCGCAAGAGTCTATCAAAACCAAGAAAAATCACCGCCAGCTTGCCAGCGCCATTCTGGCTGTGTTCGAAATGTCCATGCGCGAGTCCGGAAAAGAAAAGCAGCGCAATCGCTTTACAGAACTCCTGCTCGATCTCCTAGACAAGTGGTGACTCCTGAATGGGAATCTTCAAATACGAGGATTGTCCTCTTAAACACTACGTGCGCCTAGAAGGATGGCTTCCCTATGCACGTCGTCGCTTGCGTGCGTTACGCGCCAACCGCAAGGCCAATCAGCAGCGCGGACTACGCTACTTCACGTTCTGCGCGGTTGGCGCGCTCGACGTTTTGATGCTCGATGTCGCGAAGATCATCAAGAAGAACGAAGGCCGGTTCGACAACGTCGTCTTCTTCGACCGCACCGATGACCAGATTCTGGAGACTCAACGGCGTATCCCCGGCGCAATCGGATTTCCAGGGAAGTTTACGCCCATCGTCATTGATGAAGACCCAGAAGCTGATGCCCAGATTGAAGCCGAAGAGCCTCTCAGCGAGAGAACAGGAGACCTTGACGAGAAGGCGGTGCGGGAGCGTCAACGGAAGCTTGATATCAGGAAACGTTTCAGACTCCAGTTCCCCTTCGATGTCATCAATCTGGATCTCGAAGAATTCTTGTTCAAGCAGCAAGATCCATTCCCCGGCCAAGTGGTGAAGGCAATGAAGCGGGTCTTCGAGTGGCAGCGTCAGGCGCTCACAAACGCGAGGGGTCAGAAAGAGTATTTGAACGGCTTCACGTTGATGTTCACCACGCAGATTGGGCCGCCCGCGATGCATCCGGACTACCTGCAGATGCTACGAAGCTTCCTGCAGGAGAACGTCGACAAATATCCGGCACTCCTCGACTCACTGGAACGACGATCGGGGTTGCGTGATCTCGGACTCCTCGAAGCAGAACGCTTCGACCTCTTCTTCAAGCTGGCCGTGCCGAAAGTCATCGCCTCAATCCTTCTCGACGAGGACTGGTTTATTGATCCCGATAACGGCGTCACCATTTTCCAATTCGACCGAGATTCCAATGACGGCCCCTATACACTTCTGCACATGGTAATGGACGTCCAACGGCAGAACCCTTCCAAGGATAACCGCAGACCCAATACACACCCGCAGGTAGCGCTCGATGCATACAGCGCGGTTGTAAAGCAAATATTTGAAGTCCCGGAGCGGATCGTGGTCCGCGATGAATTGGACCTCGACCATATCAATCAAGACCTTGAAGTCATTCGCGCGCGCAGGCGAATCTACTGCCCCGACGAATTGCAGCCAGCCGGAACTTAGGGCAAATAAGAAAGCCGGTAACCGGAACGTTCCCGCACCATAGCGACATCACTCTTCAGAGCTGAAGAAGTGCCTGCGACCCGATTACTCCCCACAAGTCCGCTTGCGCCCGCTGACCGCGCTGCCCGCCTGCCGTACGAGCGGGCCTGTTCCTTGCCGCTACTCTTGCATACCCGGGCGCGTTCTCCCCACGATCTTGCCCCTTCGCCCCCCGTTCTATGCGTATCCATCTGTGTTCATCCGTGGCAAAATCTTCCCCTGAGAACAAGAAGTCCACAAAGCCAAGCGGTTCGCCACGGAGTATGCTGGAGCCAAAAGCATAACCATCCCCGCGAAATACCAGGATGGCGTCTTCAGACCCCCTCCGCGACGTACCGATCAAGGAGGGCACGCTTGTGGATGTGTACGTGCCCGTAGAAACGCCCTCAGGGAAACTGCGCTCCATTGGCGATTCCCCCTTCTCCGGCATCCGGAACCTCGCCCCGCATGGCTTGAGGCGCTCTGCCGCATGCGGCGTAGGACTCGCACCTGCGCCCGACTCTGCCACCTCGCCGGTGGCGAATTGGACCAAATTCAATTCCTGTTCGGGCACGCGTCCCTCCAAACCACGGAGCGTTACCTCGGATCCAAGCAGAAACTTCGGAGTGCCGTCAACGATAGCCTCGGAATTGAACCGGAGTCTGGGTCGTAAGGCAAGCGACGGGCGAGTCCAACGGCCCCCGTGATCGACCCGAACATCCAGGCGGGAGCCGCTGGCGGCAGAATGAGGGTCGATGACGGGCAAGGTCAGCGTCGTAATCGAACAGGACGAGCAGGGTTGCTACGCGTGGTGCCCAGAACTGAAGGGGTGCCAATCGCAAGGCAATACGGTCGAGGAGACACTTGTCAATATCCGCGAGGCAATCGAACTCTTCCTGGCACCCGGCGTCCGGTCAAGATATGATCGTGCCGCCCTCCCTCTCTGGCTTTCTGGTATTATGGCATTATGGCTATGAGAAAGATGACCTTCAGCGTACCCGAGCCGTTGGCTGTGCAGCTTCTGCGCAGGGTTGCCTCACGCGACCGCTCGCGTTTCGTAAGTGAGGCCTTGGCTGCACGACTGAAAGAGCGTGACGATGCCTTGATCCGTGCCTGCGAGATTGCGAATCAGGACCTGGATGTGGCCGAAATCGAGAAAGAACTTGACGCAATCGGCGACGAAATGGCAGAGCCATGGAAGTGATCCCGGAGCGCGGTGATATTTGGTGGGTAGCGCTGGATCCGACGCTCGGCTCGGAGATTCGCAAGACACGCCCCTGCGTTGTGATTTCGGTGGGGGTGCTGAATGAAAGGCGAAGGACGGTGATCGTTATCCCGCTATCGAGTTCGCCGAAGGCCAGCCCGCCGATCCTGATCCCGATCTCCTGTGATGGGCACCCTGCAGTGGCCGTGAGTGACCAAATCCGAGCAGTGGCGAAGGAGCGCCTGCGTAGTCGACTGGGCGTGGTCACAACGGAAGAGATGGCGGCACTGGAGGACGGCCTCAGGCAGATCATGCAACTCGGATAACGCAGAGCTGGGCCACCCGCGGTTAACTCCCCATCTCCGACTCGGCCTGCAATGTGCGTACCTCTTCCGCGCGGCCCAGCACGCCAGCACCAGGTCTGCACCCCTTCCCGCCACGCCCCGTCTTTCTTTGCGTCTTCGCGCCTTGGCGTGATTTTTTCTGAGAGGAAGTCCGCGAGCAGCTACTCTCCCTCTCTCCGGTCCTATCGCCTTTAGAATCAGTGTTCTCCGCGTTAATCCGTGGCCCGCTGCCGCCTTTGTCCGTTTCTTGCTTGAATCGCCGTTCACACCCAGTTTAGCGCTGATTACAAAGGACTTACGCATGGACCCTCGCCTGCGCCATCGTACACTGGAATTGGAGAAGAGCAATGTCTTCAATACGACGTACAATCTCATCCAGGGCCAATGGAGCCCTCTCAAAGGGGCCGATCACCCCCGCCGGAAAAGCCCGTTCTGCCAAGAACGCTACCCGCCACGGCCTGATGGCCAAGTGCGTTGTCCTTGAACACGAATCGCGCAAGGGCTTTGATTACATGCAGTCCGAGTTCGTCGCGCGCTTCCAGCCCGCCGATGGCGTCGAGCTCGGCTTGGTCGAGGAGATGCTCTCCGCCTTCTGGCGCCAGCGCCGCGCCTGGGCCATCGAGACCCGCATCATGGATAACGCGATCGCCACCCAACCCCCCGATGAGGACGAATTAACCCGCCTCGCCGATGGATTCACCTCATTAGCCGGTCAGCCACCCCTCGAGTTGATCCATCGCTACGAAACGCGTCTCCACCGGATCTTTCAGCGCGCGCTGGCCAACCTCGTCCAGATGCGCTCCCTGCCAGAACTGACTCCCCCCACCGAAAACATCGAATTACCAAACGACCCTAGTCCCATTTCCGAACAGTTGCCGGAGCCCCCGCCCGCCGAAAACATCAAATTACCAAACGACCCTAGTCCCATTTCCGCACAGTCGGCTGAACCTGCGCCCCGGCCAAATCCGTAGCGCACGCGCCCACGCGTGCAGCGTCGACACTCGTGTCGACGCCCTACATTAAATGTACAGAACGTGGCATAAAATGTATAAGGGCCGCCACCACTATTCCCTTGCACATGCCACCTAAGTCCCACATAATCAACAATCAGGACCCTGGCGTCCGGATTGCCCTGAGGAAAGTATGTTCACGTTCATCTTGACACTCGCCGTAATCGCGATTTGGATCTACGCACTCGTAATCGCTTCGAGGCTGCGATCCGCACGGGAACAGCACGAGGACGAGTTACAGGCGCTCGTGCGGCGCGTCTGGCTATTGGAGAAAGCCGCCGAAGCGGGTCGCCAGCCCCCGACGCCGGAGCCGGTGCTCGCGGAGCCCGTCGCCGCGATCACCGAGTTCCGCGCCTGTCATCGAACCGGAGCCATCGCCGGAACGCGAACCCGAGTATGCACCCGCCGATTCTTATGCTTCCGCGACTGGACCACCTCATCGGCGAGGGCCTTCCTGAACCTGTCCCGGTCCCCGTTGCCAGCGCGAGTTCTCCCCTCTTCGAGGAGTCGACACCAGTCGAGCCGGCCGACGTCGAGCCGGTTCGCCAAGCGCCCACCGGCCAGGGCTGGGAAGCGGCCTTGGGAGGGAGTTGGCTGAACAAGATCGGCGTCCTCCTGGTGGTCGTCGGACTGGTCCTGTTCATCCGTTACTCCTTCGGCATGCTGGGGCCCGCGGGCCGGGTGGCCGTCTCTGTGGCGGTCAGCGCTTCGATGCTCACGGCAGGCGCCGTTCTCGAAAGACGCGAGAAGTACCGTGTGGCCGCACGCGGGTTGATCGGCGGCGGATGGGCGGGGCTTTACGCGACTACCTTCGCCGCGCACGCCATCGAAGCCGCCAGAGTCATCGACAAGCCCGACGCTGGCCACGCTGCTGCTGGCCGCGGTCGCCTTGGGGATGGTCCTGCACTCGCTGCGATACCGCTCGCAGACGGTCACGGGCGTGGCGTACTTCGTGGCGTTTGTCACGCTTGCCATCACGCAACTGACGGTCTTTGCCGTCGTGGCGCTGGTGCCCCTGGCAGCTTCTCTGCTGTATCTTGCGCACCGCTTCCGGTGGACGGCGATGGCGCTCGCGGGATTGCCCGCGACCTACGGGATCTACATGCTGCACGCCGCGCGGAGCTCCGGGGGAAGCCTCGCGCTGGGCCAGACGGTCCTGCTCGTCTACTGGCTGGTCTTCGAAGGGTTCGAAGTCTTCGACTCGATGCGTCGGCGCACGCGAAGGCGGCAACCCCTCGGCGGTGTTTCCGTTGAATGCGATCTGCTTCACGGCGGTCTCGGCGATGCAGTGGGCCGCGGTCTCGCAGAGCACGCTCTACAAGTTCTTCGCGCTGGCCGCAGCCGCCTATCTGGGGAGCACGCTGGTTCGCGCGCTGGTCCTGCCCCCCTCCGGCTTCCCGGCGGAGTGCTCGGTGCTGGATCGAGCCAGGCGCGGCGGCTACGAAGGCGCGGTTACGTTGGCCGCGACATTCGCGGCGGTGGCGGTCGCGCTGAAGCTCTCCGGCCTCAGCCTGGCCGTGGCCCTGATGGCCGAAGCCGAGTTGCTCTTTCTGGCCGGACTCCAGCTCCGGCAAGCTCACCTGCGTCACCTGGCGGCCGCACTTTTCGGCGTCGCCAATCTCAGGCTGGTCGCATTCGATGTTGCCGGCGGCAGACAAATCACCGTGGCGGGCAGCCCATGGTATGCCTGGTCCCCCGTCGCATTGCTCGAAGCCGCGGTCTTCTACCTGAACCGGTTCGTCTGCCATCGTGGCGCGTTCTATAGCAGCTTCGCCGCCGGGCTTCTGACACTGGTGCTCGGATTCGAGATGCCGCCCGCGTACCTCGGCATCGCATGGTTGTTGCTCGCAGTGGTTCTCCTCGAGTTCGGCGGGGCCCGGCATCACCGGGATTTCACGCTGCAAAGCTACTGCGTGGGCTTCTTAGGATTGCTCGCCCTGTTGATGAAGAATGTAGGAGAAACCGCACTGCACACAGACTGGCACGGCTGGCTGCCTCAGGTATGCGCGGCCATCCTGCTCTACGCGGTCACCATCCGGATCGGCCTCCAGACTTCGCTCGGATTCCGGTTTCGTCCGAGCGCCTGCTGGTACGCTACGTCACTGCCACGGCCGGCACTCTGCTGTCCTTAGTCTTCCTGGTGAACGTCCTGCGCCTTGAGTTCCTAGGCATCGCCTGCCTGTTGCTGGCGGTGGCCTTGTATGAGCTCGGCTTGGCGGTGCGGCTGCGGGAGTTGGTGGTCCAAGGCTACATCGCTGGCATCTCCAGCCTGTTCGCGCTGCTGCTGAACAACGTCCTCGACACCGGCCGGCACACGGACTGGTACGGCTGGTTGCCGCAGCTTTGCGGGGCCGTCCTGTTGTACGCGATCGCCACGCGTGTTGGCATCTTTCCCAAGCGGGACGCGGATTCGAGCGAGCGTGGAATTGTCTGCCATGTCGCGGCGATGGCCGGGACGGTCTTGGCGGCTGCATTCCTCCTGAACGTGTTGGAGACCGGGTTCGTCGGTCTCGCCTGGCTGTTGCTCGCCGTGGCGCTCTACGAGTTCAGCCTGGTTGCCCGCCTGCAACAGTTCGCGGTGCAGGCTTACCTGGCGGGCCTCGCGAGCCTCTTAATGCTCGTGGCGAAGAACGTCGTCGATACCGGCCTGCACACAGACTGGCACGGCTGGCTGCCGCAGCTTGCCGCCGCGGCCGTGCTCTATGGAATCGCTGCCCGTAGCCGGATGCTTCGCGGCCGCCACTGGAGTCAGACCGGCCAGGAGGTACTGTCCGATTTGCCGGCGCTGATCGGGACGCTTCTAGCCGCGGCCTTTCTGGCAAACACGCTGCCCGATGCGGCCAGGGCCATCGGGTGGGCGGTCCTCGGGTTGGTGCTCCTGGCGATCGGGGCTCGCCTTGGGAACTTCATGCTCCGCGTGCAAAGCTACGTCCTTGCTGTGGTCGCCTTCTACCGGGCTTGGAGTTTCAACCTGGAGCGTACCAGGCCAGGTGGCCGGGTTGCCGGTGAGCATCGTCACAGCGGCGGCCGTCATCGCAACCTTGTATGCGGCTGAATTGCTCGCCCCCCGCGCTCCGGCGAATCTGGCGCCCGGCGAGGAACTTCAGAGATTCGAAGCCTACGCCCGTTTTCTGTTTTCCTGGCTCGGGACGCTCTTACTCGCGGCTCTGCTCTTCCACGAGGTCTCGGATAGGATGCGCACCGTCGCGTGGGGCATCCAGGGATTGGGCTTGCTGTTCGCCGGGTTCCCCCTTGCGCGAACGCCCGATGCGTTTCGCGGGGCTCTTCCTGCTGCTCGTCTGCGTTCTGAAGTTGTTCGTGTGGGATCTGCGCAACCTGGACGTGCCCTTCCGCGTGCTGTCGTTCATCGTGCTCGGCCTGATCCTGATCGGCGTCTCGTTCTTCTACTCCCGCTACCGGGAAAGCATCAGTCGGTACATGTGAACATGGACGCCTGGCGCAAGCTCCGGTTCTACGTTCCGTACACCTGGCGGTCCGCGATCTTACGGCGCCCCGGGCCGCTGTTCTACGGCATCGCCGTCACCGACCGCTGCAATCTCGCGTGCCGCGGATGCCGGGTTGCCAATACCGGCCGGCCCGACATGACCTGGGAGCGACTGGTGGCCGTCATGCGAAACGCCTGGCAGCGCGGATTCCGCGAGCTGTACTTTTCCGGCGGCGAGCCGATGCTCTGGCGGGACGGCGAACTTACGATTGAGGACGCCATCGCCGAAGCCAGACGCATCGGCTTCTTCCATGTACACGTCTATACGAATGGGACTCTGGGGCTCGCATCTTCGGCGGATCTTGTGTGGGTCTCCATGGACGGCCTGCCGGGCACCTTCGAGAAGCGCCGCGGACCGCATTTCGAACCAGTGGAACGAGCCATCCGCGAGGGGAAGCACCGCGGAGCAGCCGTCATCTATGTGATTGACCGAAACACCGCCGGCGGCGTGGAGGCCTTTTTGCAATGGGTCCGCGGCAGCAGGCTGCCCGTGATCGGCGTCATGTTCTACTTCCATACTCCCTACTACGGCCGCGATGAGCTCTTTCTGACGGCCCCCGAACGTGCTCCGATCATCGACCGGCTGCTCGCCTGTTTGCGGGAGGGGTTGCCGGTCTTGAACTCGCGAGCCGGGCTCCTCGCGCTTCAATCCGGCGACTGGCCCAGACGTACGCCGGCGGCGAGGGTCGCCGATGTCGATGGTGAATACGTCTGCTGCCGCGCCCCCGACGGCGTCTGCGAGGACTGCGGCTATGCCGCTTGCACGGAGATCGCGGCATCCCAACGCTTGCGCCCCAGCGCGCTGCTCGCGATGCGGAGGTACTGGTGAACACTCTGGGACGCGGCGTCTCCCGATTCGCCACCCGCTGCCTGAGGCGCCACTTAGTCGGGCCCCAACAGCACTGGCGGTTCGAGCCGCCGGCGCCCGGTTGGAGCCTGCCACCAGTGGAGCGCACTTCGCTCTACTTGCACGTGCCGTTCTGCCGCAACTCGTGCCCGTACTGCCCCTACACCAAGGTTCCCTACGATGAGGCGCTGCTCGAACCTTACACGCGTGCCGCGCTCGCGGAAGTCGACCGTTGGGCCGATGCCATCGGGCACGCGGAGATCACCAGCGTCTACGTGGGCGGCGGTACGCCGACGCATGCTCTTGCGAGCGTGGCCCGCGTGCTCGAACGTGTGCGCGAGAGATTCCGTCTCACGGGCGACATCTGCATCGAGACCAGCCCTCCCGATATCAACGCCGAAACCGTCGAGCGGCTCCACGACCTGGGGGCGAGGCTCGTCTCACTCGGTGTGCAGTCGTTTCGATCCGAGCACCTCGCGACCCTGGGGCGTCGCTACCAGCCTGCTGTCGCCGAACGAGCCCTGGCGCTTCTTGCGGCGAGCGGCTTTGACTCGGTGAATGCCGACATCATGTTCGCCCTTCCGGGTCAGACGGCGGAGGACGTCGCCTCCGATTTGGCCCGCGCCGCCGAACTGGGCGCCAGTCAGCTCACGGTCTACCCGCTCTTCACGTTTCCCTACACGACGGTGGGCGAGTATCTTCGATTGAAGGCGGTCCGCATGCCCGACCTTCACATGCGCCACCGGCAGTACCGGGCAATCTGCGATTGGTGCTCCTCGCACGGGTTCGAGCGCGTTTCCGTGTGGGGTTTCAAGCGTGGAACCGCGCCGCGTTACTCCTCCGTCACGCGCGACGGCTACATCGGCATCGGGCCCGGCGCCGGCTCGCACTTACCCGACGGATTCACCGTGAACACGTTCGATCTGGCGGCCTGGGTCCACGCGCTGGACGCGGGCCGCTCGCCGATCGCGCTGCGCATGCCGTTCGCCGGCCACACCGGCGGCTGGTGGTGGTTGTACTGGCGTTTCTACGACACGCGGATTCCCCTGGATGCCGTGAGCCAGGCGCTCGGCGGCGATGCGCGCAAGGCTCTCCGCTGGATGGGCGCGGTGGAGCGCTCCGGACTGGCGCGCCGCAACGGTCCCGACCTCGAGCTGACGGACCGCGGCGCGTTCTGGCTTCACTTAGTGCAAAACCACTTCGCCCTCGCCTACGTGAACACCCTCTGGACCGCTGCCCGCCGAAGCGCCTGGCCGCCAGCAGTCGCCATGTAGTTTTCGTGGGGCGGGCCCCCGGCCCGCGAGCCGACCCCCTGGTCGGCTTCGGCGGTGATCAGAGAACCAGACCGATCAGGCCGCGCGGTCTCACTGTTTGCACTTTCGCAAAGTTGCGAATAAGGTAAAGGAGACATCCGTGCGAGGAGGCGTGACATGGCGAAGACGTCGAAACCGACTAGCGACGCAGTGGAAGTCCTTCACCGCCGGTTCTACGAAGGCGAGCCAGTCCGGCTGAAGAACCTTGAAGAGGCGCGATCGAACGAGAAGATCGCCCGCCGGATCTACGATTTGAGGACGGCGGCGGGCCTCACCCAAACCCGACTTGCCGGCCTCATCGGCACGACGGCGTCGGTCATCTGCCGCCTCGAGGACGCGGATTACGAAGGGCACTCTCTGGCAATGCTTCGCAGGATCGGCGCCGCGCTGAATCAGCGAGTCGAGATCCGATTCATTGCCATTCGGCGCTCAGCGTAGCACCGCGATCAGGTCTTGCCTAGTGGGCGATCTCCTCCGAAATCACTCTGATCGACTCAGTCGCCGTTCCGCTGGCGGACAGCTTCACCGGGGTGGCCTGGTTTTCGAATCGCTTAATGAAAGCGGGATTCTCCAGGTCATCTCGCGCGACATCGTCCCAGACCATCAGCTTGTACTCTCCCGGCGGAACTCCGGTAAGGTGGAATGCGCCTCGCGGGCCGCTAATCGCGGACCTCGGCGCGCTCTCTCCATCCGCTGGAATCAGTGCCACCACAGCGCCTTCAAATGGAGTATCGTCCTGGTTCAGCGTATTGCCGTCCACCCGGGCGCCGTCGGTCCCGATCGTGATTTCCAGCGCCGCGCCGGTCGTGTATTCGATTCCAGAATCCGGGACATCTTTGCCACCATATCGAACCGATGCCAGGTAGCAGCCCTCCGGAACACCGGAAACCCCAACTGCAAAGGCCGCGAAATAGGGGTTGCTGGGTATCGCGTATCGGAACTTCAGATCACCGCCTATCTTGAGCGGGACAGAAGGGACGGACTTCCCCGCGAGGTCGATTGGCCGGATCTCCGCAGAGAGCGCTCGCAGGTCAACTTGCCGGTCGGCTGGTCTCAGCTCCATGCTGCCCAGAATCTCACTGGCCTGGGCAGGACTGAGAACCAAGCTGTCGATGTCCTGGTCCCTCACGTCCACCGGTTGGCTGGCTATGAATTGCCCCCCGTCGATCCACCAGCCGTAGGCAATGTAGGAACCAGGTTGAACTCGGGGGATGTCAAAGAGATAGTCGGGCGGGACCGGCCCGAAACCAGCGAATCTCTTAGCCTGATCCCCCCTGTCCACCAGAGCCACGTAGGCTGGTGCTTGCCGCGCGGTGGGCGGCTGAAATCTGCCGCGCACGTGGAATACGCGCGTCGGCGCAACGCGAATGTCGATGCCCCCAACCTCGGAGCCATCTTGCGCATCGATCGCCCCCGCCAACGACGGCTCCTTCGCGTTCGGATGATATGTGGCGACATAGGCCGTTTCGATCCCCGATGAGGATGGCGCGCGCGCGATTCTCGCAATAGTGCACTTCACCAAATACCGGCCCGCTGCCACTCTCGGAATCCGGTATTCGCCATTATCGAGGGTCGTCGCGGAAGCCACTTCGGACCAGCGCGGGGTACCGTTGGCGTATCCGGCCTTTAGGACGGCGACACGCGCGCCTTCGACAGGCTCGCCTTCGGTATCCAGCACCCGGCCCGCTATTGTCGCCTGGGGGACGAGTTTCACAACGAGGTCTCTTATCTGCTGGTCTGCCTTCAGCGAAATTCGGCTACCCTGCGGAAGGAATCTGCGTCCCCCGTACTTCCCAGGGACGAAGCCGCGCTGATCCGCCGACACCTCCCAGTCTCCGGGTTGGAGATCTGTAAAGCGGAAGCGCCCCTCTTCGTTCGTCTGCTGAATCAAGGGGTCTTGGGAATACCCCGCAACACGCTGCAACTTGACAACCGCATTCTTCAGCGGCGTCCCGGTCGCCTTACTGACCACCTGTCCTTCAATGGAGGCCTTCGACTGCCGGTCGATCTGATAACCGAACGTCGCGGCGCTGGCGGCCAGCATCCATCCAATTATCCGTGTGCGCACCAACGAATCTCCTGGGTACAGTATCTACTAACTCCCACAACGATTCCAGCCCCATGGGCCGAAGTTCTCGGACACAATGGCCCGGCGCCCGGCGGGCATGTTGGATCGGCGTTACAATTGAATTATGGCGCGGACAAGCGACAGTCCTTTGGCGAAACGAAACGGGCGGCCATCCAAGCCGGCCGTCTCAAAGCTGGGCCGGGACTTGCGAAAGATCAGCGACCGGATCGCCGCGTCGGGCCTGAAGCCTCTGAGCCGGCGTGAGGTCGAGCGCGAAGTCGCGGAACGGCGTGGAGCCAGGTAGAGCGTGGCTCTCTGGACATTCCTTGACGCCGGAGTCCTGATAGCGGGGGCACGGGGCGAAGACGCGGATCGGGAACGTGCCTTAGAGATTCTGGCTGACTCCCAGCGTCGGTTTCTTGCCAGTTCATTCCTCTATCTCGAAGTGGCGCCCAAAGCCACTTTTCACAAGCGACGAGTGGAAACGGCTTTCTATGACAGATTCTTCCGTGAAGCCAAATGGGTGCGCGATCTCGAACGAATCGACGAAGTCGCGCGCGGAGAAGCTGAAAAGCACGGACTGGGAGCCATGGACGCGCTCCACTTGGCGGCCGCGCACCTCGGTGGCGCCGCTGAGCTGATCACAACAGAAAAGCGATCGAAACCCGTCCATCGTTCGAGTCTGGTCAAAGTCGTCTATCTCTACCAAAGCCGGTAAGCCGAGCGACTGAAGCCACTTCTTTGGCGTGCTGTTCCGGCGACCTGTCTCGCTCCAGTACATCTGCGCGACAATGGGATTGCGTTCGATTGGAGCTTGCTTTGGCTGCTATTCATGGAGTGCATGCGGCGCTGGTTACGCCGCGCCGCGCAGACGCGAATGAGATCGACTTCGGCGCGGCCCTCGATCTGGTGGACTTCGCTTGCCGCTCGGGGTGTGACGGGATTGCGCTTTTTGGATCGACGGGGGAATTTCTTCACTCCGATATCGAAGAGCGCCACAAACTGATGCGCCTCGCGATCAAGCGCAGCCGCGTGCCCGTCACGGTAAATGTGTCGCATTCGTCGCTGGAGGGCGCTCTGGCGCTGGCGCGTGAGGCCATTGCGCAGGGCGCCGCCGCTTTGCTGCTGATGCCGCCCTACTACTTCCCTTACGGGCAGCGGGACATCCAGGAGTTCTACTTGCGCTTCGCGCGCGCCGCCGGCAGCCGCATCCCGATCTTGTTGTATAACATCCCCGCGTTCACCAGCCCAATCCACTTCGATACCCTCGCGCATCTGGTCGGCACAGGGCTGTACGCGGGGGTCAAAGACTCCTCGGGCAACCTGGAGGACTTTCGCAGGATGAAGACGCTCCAGGCGCAGAGTCCTTTCACGATGCTGATCGGAGCCGACGGCATCTTCACCCGGGCGCGCGGGGAGGGCGCCGACGGCACCATCTCCGGTGTGGCCAGCGCCTTGCCCGAGCTGTTGGTGGGGTTGGAGAAGGCCATCTCCAGCGGCGCCGTGCAAAAGAGGGATAAGCTCGATGCCCGCCTCCAGGAGTTCATCGTCTGGATTGCGCGTTTTCCATTCCCCTTCGCGATTCGGGAAGCCGTGAACCTGCGTGGTCTGAAGACCGGCCCGCACGCCTCGCCGCCTTCCCCGGAGACGGAGCGCAGGCTCGGCGAGTTCAGGGAGTGGTTCCGCGGATGGCTCACGGAGGTGCTCCGGGAGGCGGCGGGTGCATAAGGCCGCCCGAGTGGCTTTGCTGGCGGCTGCGGTTCTCTCGGCGCAGACGCCCAAGCCCGGTCCGCAAGCGTTGACGCTCCTGTCCGCGGTGGACGACACCGACCAGCCGTATGCACTCTACTTGCCCCAGCGTTTCGATCCCGCGCGGAAGTATCCGCTGGTGATCAGCCTGCACGACGAGTCGTCCAACCACCGGCTGAATCTGAGCCGCGTGTTCGGCATCGCCAACCGTATGCGCCAGACGAGCTTTGGGGCGGCGAGAGGATACACCCGGCCCCTTCCAGAGACGGACGCGCAGGCCGCGAACGGCCCGTTTCAGCCTTTTCCGAACGTGGATTTCATCGTTGCCGCGCCGCTGGCGCGGGGAACCATCGGCTACCAGGGAATCCCCGAGACGGATGTCTACGAGGTTCTCGACGACGTGAAGAAGAGGCTGTCCGTTGACGAAGACCGCATCTACTTGACCGGTCCCTCGACGGGCGGCGGCGGCGCGTTGTGGCTCGGGCTGACGCGGCCGGACGTGTGGGCGGCGATCGCGCCGGTCTGCCCGGCCCCGCCGCCCGGCACGGAGGAACTGGCCGGCAACGCGTTGAACGTGCCCGTGCGGTTGTTCCAAGGCGCCTTGGACCCGCTCGTGACGGCCGAGTCGGTGCGGAAATTGAGGGATAAGTTTCAGGAAGCGGGAGTGGCGGTCGAGTACACGGAGTTTCCCACTGTAAGGCACAACGCCTGGGAATACGCGTATCGCGGCGCGTCCATTTTTAACTGGTTCGCCAGGTTCAAACGGGAACGTTTTCCGGAACGGGTCCGCTTCAGCACCCGCAGTTATAAGCACCGTTCCGCCTATTGGGTCGAGCTCGACGGACTGACTCCCGGCGCGCTTGCCTCGATCGACGCCCGCCTGGCGGGCCCCAATCGGATCGAGGTGAAGACCGCGGGGATCGATGGCTTCACGCTGCGCCTCGACGGCTGCCATACGTGCGATCCCGCGGGCATCGTGTCGTTCTCGGTTGACGGCGTCGCGCTGAAGGTCCGCATGAAGACCGCACTCTCCTTCTCCAAGATCGGAGCAGACTGGAAGGCGGCGCCGTACGTGCGTCCAGATGGCGCCAAAGGCCCGGGTCGCGAAGGACCCATCAGCGAGGCCGTCAGCGCGCGGCACCTTTACGTGTACGGCACGGCGGATGCCCCCGATGAAGCGGAACTGGCACGGCGTAAACAGCAGGCCGAGCGTGCCGCCAACTGGCAGAAGCCTCCGATCCGCGTGCTCGTCTCGATGCGCGCGGTCTCCGATGCCGAGGTCACGGACGCGGATTTGCGCACATCCAACCTGGTGCTGTTCGGCACCAAGGCAACGAATCTGCTGATTGCCCGCATCGCCGGCCGGCTGCCTCTCGAACTCAACCCTGGTGCGGCCGACTTCGGGCTGCTGTTTGTGGCGCCCGCCGGCGACCGATACGTCCTGGTGAACTCCGGCGTTTCTTGGTGGACGGGCGCCCCGCAGGACGCCTTGCCGTTCGAAGTGCTTCGTACCTTCGGCGACTTCATCCTCTTCAAGCGGTCCCTCAAGGATGTGGTGGTGGAAGGCCGTTTTGATCGAAACTGGAAAGTACCGGCGGAAGCGGCCGCTAAATTGGCCGCCGCCGGCGTCGTGCAAGTGAGATGAACAACACCAATCGATGATTTTCGGAGCGCCGGCCATGAGATCGTGGACTGGATCGCGGATTACCTGAACGACCCGAGAGACCTGCCGGTGCTGCCCGACATGCAGCCGGGCGATTTGACCAAGCGGCTGCCGCCGTCGGCGCCCGATGCGGGCGAGTCGTTTCCTCGAATCCTCGAGGACTTCCATAAGCTGGTTCTTCCGGCCGTCACGCATTGGAACCACCCGCGGTTCTTCGCTTACTTCCCGAGCTCGGGTTCGCCGCCCGGCGTTCTGGGGGAGATGCTGGCGGCGGCGTTGAACACCAACGCCATCGTGTGGAAGAGTTCTCCGGCCAGCACCGAACTGGAGGCCGTCACCCTGGGCTGGTTGCGCCAGTGGCTCAATCTGCCGCCGGAGTTTTTCGGAATCATCTACGACACGGCCTCAATTGGCGCCGTACACGCCATCGCGGCCGCACGCGAAATGGCCGATCCCGAGTGCCGCAACAAGGGCGCGCAGCGCGGACTGACGCTCTACACCTCCGAGCAGGCGCACTCTTCCGTGGAGAAGGGAGCGATCGCCATCGGGATCGGCCGGGAGAACGTGCGCAAGATTGCGGTGGACGCGGAGTTCCGCATGCGGCCGGCCGCCCTGCGGGACGCCATCGAAGCGGATCTGGCCGCCGGGCTGAAACCGTTCTGCGTGGTGGCCACCGTGGGCACTACTTCGTCGGCCAGCGTGGATCCGGTAGCGGAAATCGCGGACGTGGCCGAGAAGTACGGACTCTGGCTCCACGTCGACGCCGCCTATGCCGGCGCGGCTGCGATTCTGCCCGAGCGCCGCTCCATCCTGGATGGAGTCGAGCGCGCGCACTCGCTGGTGTTGAACCCCCACAAGTGGCTGTTCACGCCCTCCGATCTCAGCGTGTTCTACACGCGGAGGCCCGACATCCTGCGCCGCGCCTTCACGCTGGTGCCGGAGTATTTGCGCACGGGCCAGGACGATGTGGCGACCAATCCCATGGACTACTCGCTCGCCATGGGCCGGCGGTTTCGCTCGCTGAAGCTGTGGTTCGTTATGCGCTACTACGGCAAGGAGGGCGTCATGGAACTGCTCCGCCGGCACATCGCCTTCGGGGAGCGCATCGCTTCCGCCGTGGATGCCGACCCGCGGTTCGAGCGGTCCGCGCCAACGCTCTTCTCGCTGGTGTGCTTCCGCTACAAAGGCTCCGACGAAGAGAACCAGAAGTTACTCGACAAAGTCAACGCGACCGGCAAGGCATTCCTGTCGCACACCGTGCTGAACGGGAAGTTCGTCATCCGCTTCGCGATCGGCAACTTCGGCACCACGCAGGAAGACATCGACGAAGTCTGGGCGCTGATCCAGCACTCGGCGCCATAGGGGAGAGGATCGGGACTATGCTCGTACGGATTGCGATTGCGGCGCTGCTTGCAGCGCTTCCGCTGGTTCCACAACAGACTGCAAAGGGCAGGAAGACTGTCGTCGGCATCAGCGGGGCGAAGTTCACCATCAACGGCCAGCCGACTTACTCCGCGGCGCAGGGTTTTCCCAACGCCGACCTGCGGCTCGAGGGCACGCTGCTCAACGTCAGGGCAGTGCAGGCCATCTTCGATGACGCGAACTATCCGCGCCGGGGCAGCCGCGCGAATCCGTATCCCACCGAGGTGATGGGGCCGGTGTTCTTCGAATATCCGGACGGCAAGTGGGACCCGGATCGCAACGTGAACGAGTTCCTTGCCGCGCTGCCGGACTGGCGCCGCTGCGGGCTGCTGGCCTTCACCGTGAATCTTCAGGGCGGCGGGCCTACCGATGGCAACTACGGCGGCGACCAGGGGCAGCCCCACGACAACAGCGGGTTCGATGCCGAGGGCAACCTGAAGCCGGCGTACGCGCGCCGATTGGAGAAGGTCATCGCCGCGGCCGACGACTTGGGGATGGTGGCGATCGTGGGCCTCTTCTACTTCGGCGAGAACGAGCGGGTCCCGGTGGCCGCGGATAACCGCTATGTGCGGAAGGCCATCACGGAAGGCGCGGCGTTCCTCAAGTCGCTGCCCTACCGCAACGTCCTGATCGAGATCAACAACGAGGCCAGCGCCGGCGGCTACCGGCACTCCATCCTGCAGCCCAACGGCATCGTGGAAGCCGTGACGCTCGCGCAGCAAGCGCTGGGCAAGGAGATCCCCGTGTCGATGAGCTGGTCCGGCGGCATTCAGCCCGCGGGGAGTCCGGGCGACAAGGCGCTGCGCGCCGTCGATTACGTGATGTTCCACACCAACGGGCGAACCCCCGAGCAAGTCCGCACCGACATCGCCGCGATGCGGCAGTGGGTGGGCAAAGATCGGCCGCTGATGATCAACGAGGACGGTGTCAGCGCCTTCAACCTGCACGCGGCCGTCGCGGATGGCGTGGGCTGGGGCTTCTACGATCAGGGGTGGAACGATTACGTACATGGCTTCCAGTCGCCGCCCACGAACTGGAGAATCAACACGCCCGTGAAGTGGCTGTTCTTCGAACAGGTGGCGCGGCTGAGCGGGTCGCCCGTTCCGGCTCTCCCCAAGTACGATTCGAAAGAGGCTCCCGTGATCCAACTGATCGGGCTGGCGCCGAATCAGGTGGTCAAGGACCGCATTTGGGTGGAAGCCGTGGTGGAGGACCGGCATCCCCGCTGGCCCATCAAGCGGGTGGAGTTCTACATCGACGGCAAGCCCTCCAACTACGTCAGAAACGCGCCTTATCTGCTCGGCGGGCGCGAGTATTGGCGCCCACCGGCTTCGCTATCCACCGGCAAGCACATCCTGCGCGTGGCGGCGTTCGACATGCGCGGTCCGCGTTTCACAGAGAGCTGCACGATTCTGGAAGTGCCGTTCGTGGTTGAGCGATAGGGACTGCCTACTGGAATCGGAAGCGCCGCGACAGGATGTAACCCGCCACCAGTGCGGCCAGGGTCATGGCAAGGAAGTGCGGGAGCACCGAGAGTGGCGCATCCCCGAAGCTCACCAGTTTGTGCATGGCGTTCATGGCCCAGCCAGTGGGTAGAGCCAAGCCGGCTCTCTGGGCCCACATCGGGGTGATCTCGGCGGGCCACCAACAGCCCCCCGCCATGGCCAGAATGTTGGAGCTGATCACCCCCAGGCCGATGACTTGCCCTTCGGACTTGCCGAAGTTACCGAGCAGCATCCCGCCCGCGGCGGCCAGCGCTCCGTAGGCAACCAGGACGGCCACCACGGCCGCGAGGTTCGGACCCCAGTCCACTTTGAAAAGCAGGCTGCCGGTCAGCATGGCGAAGGCGATCTGAATCAGGCCGAGTGTCCAGCGGGCCAGCCACTTCCCCATCACCACGGCGCCCCGCGACATGGGCGTGGATGCCAACCGCAGCAGAATGCCCTCTTTGCGCTCGTGCAGAAGGCTGACGCTGCCGGAGGTGAACATCACCAGCAAGAGGAACATGACCATGGTTCCCGGAACAGCCTGCTGGAAACCGGTGGGAATCGTCTGGCGTTTGCCGGCAGGGACGACCGACAAACCGATCGGGTGAGGCGCCGCGGCCAGCTTCTCGAACGCCGCAGGCGTGGCCTGGCCGTTGTCCTTCAGCGCTACGATGAGGTCGGCGAGCACCGCGTAGGCGGCGCGCTTGACACGGATCTCGTCATAGTCCGCGTTCAGCCCTCCCCCGGCGCGGCTCAGCTTCAAGACCGCCTGTTTGCCCGCCAGCACGGACGCGGTGAAGCCCGCCGGCACGGTAATGCGGCGCGTGTAGGCGCTGAGCTTCTGTGCCTCCACGCGTTCGACCTTGTATCCGAGTGCCTCCAGGCGGGTCACGAACTGGTCGACCAGGAAACCGGCATCCGCGGGCGCAGACAAACCGATGCGCTCCACGGCAGACCTCGGGCGGCTGAAACCGCCCGTGACGGTGCCGATGAAATAGAAGAAGATGACCGGCATGACGAACGCCCAGGCCCACGTTTCCCTTCCACGGAACATCTGCCGCAGGTCCTTGTGGGCGAGGTAGAGTGCGTCTCGAAGCATAGATTGTCCCCTATGCGAAAAAGCTCCGGCGCAGCCTCCGGGAAGCTAGCACGAACAATAGAGTCCCGACGACAGCGGTCGCCGCAAACGCACCGGCGATCGACGCCGCACCGGCCTGGCCGCCGAGGATATCCTTGAGCCGGAGCAGCGCCCATCCGTTGGGGGTCAACTTGCCAATCCGAGACAGAAAGCCCGGCATCATCTCAAACGGAAAGAAGGTCCCCCCGATCATCCCGAGCAACATGACGGCGATGTTCGTAAGGACGCTGGCAGCGCGCGGCGTGGAGGCCAAGGTGGACAGAATCAGCATCATCAAGTAGAGCGCCGCGCCGGTGGCCGGGATCCAAAGCAGCACCAGGCCGGCATTCCGGATCGGCATGCCGAGCAGCAGGCCGGCAGTAAGAAGGGCGACCACCGCGAGAGCGACGTACACGGCAATCACGGCCACTAGTTTGCCCGCCAGAAAGTGCCGCGCCGATCCCGGCGTCATCGCAAAGCGCCGCAGCGTGCCCTGCATCTTCTCTTTCCAAACGTCACCGCTGTAACCAAATGCCAGGAACAGGGCCGCCATGTAGATCATGCTCGGGAACATGAGCTGCGCCACGTTCACCGAGTTCCCGGGGTTCTGTTGGATCACCTCGGAGGCGACCTCAATGGCAGGCGGATCGACGTAGCGCCCGAAGCTGTCGATCAAACGACGAATCTTGACGCTGGACTCGCCGATCAGCGCGTCCGGAGGCGCGCCCTGCGTATCGGCAAATCGGCGCAGATCGTCTCCTACGAACTGGTGCAAGTACCAGGCGCCGTCGATCAGGATACCGGTCACCTCCTCGATCATGCCCGGCAAGATGGTTTGGGACGGATTGGTGACAAGCTCCAGCTTGATGGGCTCGTTGCGCAACAAGGCGCTTGTGAATCCCTTGGGGATGATGAGCAGCGCCGATCCATCGCCCGCGCCAATCCGCTGGCGTCCCTCCGCGAGCGGCACGTTGCTCACGGTGATCATTTCGCCCAGCTTGCCTTGCGTGTAGGCGCGCGCGAGAAACGAGCTGACAAAGGTGTCGTCCTGGTCGGCGATGAGCAGCAGCCCTTGGGGTTTGGGATCGCCGCGGCCGAACAGAGTCACCATCACCAGCCCGATGAGAAGCGGGATGCCGATCCAGGTGACCAGTCCAATCGGGTCGCGCAGCATTCGGCGCAGGTCCTTGCGAGCACAAAGCAGGATGAGCCGCATGCTTACTCCCGCAGTTCCTTCCCGGTGAGCTTGATGAAAAGACTCTCGAGGCTGGGCTGGGTGAGGGTAGTGTCCCGAATATCGGCGCCCGCTAGGGACATCGCGGCGAAGATCGCCGGCAGCCTCATTGAGGCGTTGGGAGCGGACAGGATCACCAGACCTTCGGCTATCTGGACAATCTCAACCCCGTTTAGGTCCGACAACGCGCGCCGAACCGATTCGGCTTCCCAACTTCCGGTCAGTCTGACCAGATCGCGTTCTCCGACCATGGCGCGAAGCTCGGCGAGCGTCCCCTGCGCGATCAGCTTGCCGTGGTCCATGATGGCGAGCCGGTCGCAGAGCGTCTCGGCTTCTTCCATGTAGTGGGTGGTGTAGAGCACGCAGGTGCCCGCCTTGGCTTCGGCGCGAACAAGATCGAGCAGGCGCACACGGCTCTGCGGGTCCACGCCGACGGACGGTTCATCGAGCAGCAGAACCTTCGGGCGGTGGACGATGCCGCACGCGAAGTTGAGGCGGCGCTTCATGCCGCCGGAGAAGCGCTTCACGGCCTCTTTTCCACGATCCTGCAGGCCGGCCAGCTCGAGCACTTCCTGAATGCGCCGCTTGAGCTCGCGCGCCCCGAAGCCCCTGCGCTCCACCCCAGTAGTCGAGGTTCTCGGCGGCGGTCAGGTCGTCATATAAGGCGAGTTCCTGGGGGACCACCCCGATGGAGGCGCGGGCGGCCTTGCCGTCGCGGACGACGTCGTGCCCGTTGACGCGCACGTGGCCGGCGGTGGGAGTCAACAGACCCGAGATGCAATGGATGGAGGTGGTCTTGCCGGCCCCGTTCGGTCCGAGCAATCCAAAAATCTCGCCGGGGTGAGCGGTGAAGGAAACGTCATTCACGGCGGCCAATTCGCCGTAGAGCTTGCGTAAGTTTTCGACGTCAATCATCCGGGCACACTCATTTCCAGTACGTTACCATTAACCTCCAAGTTCCGCCGGATGAGCCAAAACCCGCGAAAGGCTTCGAGTTCTGTCGGGTGATGTCGAGCGGCCATGAGAGACAATAGAAGACGTGACGGGCGCGATCACCAGAGATCCGGAGACGATGCACGGTGAACCGGTCTTCCGGGGCACACGAGTACCGGTACAAACCCTGTTCGAGTATCTGGAGGGCGGCGACACCCTGGAGGACTTCCTGGAAGGATTTCCGACTGTTTCCCGCGGTCTAGCCTTGGAAGCGCTGGAAGAAGCCAAGCGACTCCTGTTGGCGCGTGCCTGATGCGGCTCCTTCTTGACGAGTGCATCGACGAGCGGTTACGGCTTCTGTTTCCCAACCATGACTGTCAAACGGCCCGCTTTGCCGACTTGGCAGGCCTCAAGAACGGGCTCCTCCTGGAGGCCGCTTGGGTAGGCGCCACTATGGGAGTAGAGCCCGCCGTCATCGGCCCTTCATCCGGTCAGCCCGGCGCCTGCCAGAGATCCTAAACCCGCAAATAGCGTCGACCTCTGTCGAGTTTTGTCGGACGACCGGGTAGTGGACAGGCGAAACCGCCTGTCCTACCGGCGCTGCTTAGGTACAAGTGGCGGGGCGGACCGATGGAAGCAAATCCCACCTGTCCGTTGGTCCATTCCCCCACCTCCGTTCTCATGATTGCACGAGGGTTGCGGGAGGCTGCTGCGGGAGACGACGGCAAAGGCCAGGAGGAGCAATAGAATCAAGCTACTAACAAAAGTACGCGGAGTTGTCACCGAAGCTCTCGCGTTTTGGATACTGTTCTGTAGTATTCTCTTCGACATGAACGGGAACAAGATCAAGGTCGCGATCAGCCGGCGATCGCTTTTCCGGTATGGCGCAGCGGGAGGCGCCGTGGCTATGGCTGGGCGGGAGATCGCCAGCGCGGCGGCCGTTCCCGACTTCGAGCTCGATGAGGCGACGATTGCGGATCTGCAGAAGCGGATGCAATCGGGCCAGGACTCTTCGCGGTCCCTGGTCGAAAAGTACGCCGCACGGATCGAGGCGCTGGACAAGCAGGGACCTCGACTGCACGCCGTGCTCGAGATCAACCCCGACGCTCTCGCAATTGCCGGATCGCTCGACGCCGAGCGAAAGGCGGGCAAGACGCGCGGCCCTCTCCACGGCATCCCGATACTTCTAAAAGACAACATCGGCACGGCCGACCGCATGACGACGACGGCGGGGTCCTTGGCGCTCGAAGGCTCGATCCCATCTGCGGACTCGTTCGTGGCGAAGAGGTTGCGCGAGGCCGGGGCAATTCTGCTGGGAAAGGCGAACCTCTCCGAGTGGGCCAATATCCGCTCGACGCACTCCTCGTCGGGCTGGAGCGGGCGCGGGGGGCAATGCCGCAATCCCTACGCTCTCGACAGAAATCCCTCTGGCTCTTCCTCCGGCTGCGGAGCCGCCGCCGCCGCCAATTGCTGTGCCGCCGCGATCGGAAGCGAGACGGACGGCTCGATCGTATCTCCCTCCAACAACTGCGGGCTGGTCGGCTTGAAGCCCACCGTCGGTCTCGTGAGCCGCTCGGGCGTTATTCCGATCTCCCACACGCAGGACACGACCGGACCGATGTGCCGGTCCGTGAGCGACGCGGCGATCTTGCTCTCCGCGATGACGGGCGTCGATCCGGCGGACGCCGCGACGAACGCCTCGGCCCGCATGGCCGGAACCGACTACACGAAGTTTCTGGATCCCCGGGCGCTCGAGGGCGCGCGCATCGGGGTGCCGCGCAAGGGGCTGTATGGACAGAGCCCGGCGGCGGATCGCGTGGCGGAGGCGGCGCTGGCCGAAATGAAGAAGCTGGGCGCCACACTGGTGGATCCCGCCGAAATCGAGACCTGGGGGTACTTTGCGGGCCCGAACGAGCTCGAGGTACTGCTCTGGGAGTTCAAGGCGGACTTGAACGCCTACCTGGCGGCGCTTCCCAAGGCCCGCGTCAAGACCCTGGCCGACGTGATCGCGTTCAACGAGGCACAGCGTGACCGGGAGATGCCCTGGTTCGCCCAGGAGCTCTTCGAGCGCGCGCAGAAGAAGGGGCCCCTGACCGACAGGGACTACCGCAAGGCTCTCGAAAAGAATTTCCGCATGTCGCGTAAGGATGGAATCGACAAGGCGATGGACAAGCACCGCCTCGACGCGCTGGTGGCGCCGACGTCTGGGCCGGCGACGCTGATCGACCTCGTCAACGGCGACTACGGCGTCAACGGCAGCTCGACGATCCCGGCCGTCGCTGGCTACCCGGACATCACCGTGCCGGCGGGCTGGGCGTCGGGACTCCCCGTGGGCCTCTCCTTCTTCGGGCGCGCCTGGAGCGAAGGCAAGCTGCTAGCGATCGCGTACGCGTTCGAGCAGGCCACCAGGCACCGTAGGCCGCCGAAGTTCCTGGCGACCGTGGAGCTTCCGGGCTAGCGGTCCAGGCCGGGCCCGCGTGGCTCTGTTGGGTGCCAGCGGGGTTGGCAACCGCCGCGCAGGATTCCATCCGGTCCCATTGCCTTATGTGGTAGGTTGGCTGACGGGCCTGGCCCTGAAGAGCCCTTGGCAGGGCGGCTGGGCGCCTCCGGCGCAGGAGCCCTGCTCGATACCGAACGGCGACACGGTCAATCGCGTGTTACCGGACAGAGGTGAAATGAAACGAAGGGACTTTGCTAAAGCCTTGACCTTGACTCCCATGGCCGGAACATCCGCCCTCGCCGCACAGACCCCGGCGGCGCGGCGCAAGGAACTGTACGCGCTGATGGGGGACCTGCCCCCGCGTGACCGGCGCATTTCGGCTAAGACCGTCTCCATTGAGGAGCGCCCGTCGTACACCGTCGAAAAGCTGGTGCTCGATCTCAACGGGGTCGAGCCGGTTCCCGCCTACTTCGTCAAACCCAAGGGGCAACGCGCGAAAGCGCCATCGGTGTTGTACAACCATGCGCACGGCGGCGACTATCCGCTCGGCAAGCGGGAATTGCTCGACGGGCGCAAGGAACTCTCCAAGCCTCCTTACGCCGAGTTCCTTACAGGGCTCGGCATGTCCGCCCTGTGCATCGACACCTGGATCTTTGGGGAGCGCGCCACGCGCATCGAACTGGATGCCTTCAAGGAGACGCTGTGGAAGGGCCAGGTGCTGTGGGGCATGATGGTGTACGACTCGCTGCGGGCGCTGGACTACCTGGTCACCCGGCCCGAGGTGGACCCGAGCCGGATCGCCACCGTGGGGCTTATCGATGGGCAGCACCATGGCATGGTGGACAGCCGCTCTGGACGAGCGGATCAAGGTTTGCGTCGACATCTGCTGCCTCACGGATTTCCAGGCGCTGATCGAAGCCAAGGGCCTAAAGGGGCACGGGATCTATTACTATGTTCCGGCGCTCCTCAAACACTTCACAACGTCCCAGATCAACGCGCTCATTGCGCCACGGCACCATTTGTCGCTCGACGGGAACAAAGATGCGCTGACACCGCCGGCCGGGCTGGACCGCATCGATGCGGAGTTGAAGAAAGTGTACGACGCGTCAGGGCATGCGGAGCGGTGGAAACTGTTGCGGTACGATAGCGGGCACCAGGAGACGCCGGAGATGCGGAAGGAGATTCAGGCGTTTCTGGTGGCGAACCTCTGAGCCGGGACAGGCGAAACCGCCTGTCCTACTTCTTTGCGGCGAAGGTTCGGTAGAGCGATTCGATCTTCGCCGACTTCGCGTCGCCGGGATGGATCACCAGGAGATGGCGGAACTGCAGCTTCCCGCCTTGGGGGATGGTGATACTGCCGTCGAGCTTCTGGTCCCCGGTGAATTCCCGCGCGCCGGTGGCATTGGACGCCAGCAGTCCATAGCCGCGGGCCATCCAGTAAGTGGGGAAGTTCGGGTTTGTGGGATGGTCGAACATGGCGACGCCGGCGGTTGTCCCGCCGACTTTTCCCGAGTAGTCCACCCAGCGTGCGCGCTTGCCCCAGATCTGCTTCTCGCCAACGCCGCCTTCGGAGTTGAGCAGAGTGGCGCCCTTGGGCTCCGTCAAATCCTCCGCCACGCGGAAGCCCAGGATGCCTTCCTTGGTGTCGCCCAGCACAATCGCGGAGTCACGGTCGGCCAGGATTCGGATCACGATATCCACGAGGCGGCTGTCGCCGGCCGCGGAGAACGTGTACTCCTCGACCAGACCGCCTAAGTACCCGGTTGTCGGAAGCGACCATCTCGAGGTTCAGCCTGATGCTGCCCTTGCCTCGATCGATCACTGGCGGCGACTTGAGCCGGTATCGGCCGGTGCCCTTCACGTTGGTCCAGAAGTCCACTTTGTTGGTGAGGCCGTGCGCCCACCAGAGGCCCCTTTGATGGGGGTGATCGGTGGAGTCCCCCGGCGCCGGATCGAGGGGCCAACCACGGGTGACCACGGTCCCCGAGGCCGTTCGGAACGGGTGGAAGAACGGTTTGTCCAAATCGGCGGAGAAGTGCAGGGTGGTGAACGGCCGGCCCGCCACCTGGACCTGAATCTTGCCGGGTTCCTCCGAGAAGGAAACAGAAGCGGCGCCGAGGGAGAGCGCTACCAGCGGCGCAAGGATGAGCAGGCGCGATAGGTGTTTCATGGCCTGGACAAAGTATATCAACGCAGCAGGCGCTGAACATTAATGTATAATGCTGGGAACCTTCGGAAGGAGGACAGGTCTGGAAACCAGACGCAAGTTCTTGCAGACAACTGCCGGCGCGGCCGTCGTTTCACAAACGGTCCGAGGCGCGAACGACAGGGTACAGATGGGTGTCATCGGAACAGGGACCCGTGGCATGCAGGTTTGGGGCGGGTTCTCGCAGCACGCGGATTGTGTGTTCGTCGCGGCATGCGATGTGGACAAAACCAGGCTCGACGCAGCCGTGGAAAAGATCGGCGGGAAGGTAGACGCCTATGGCGATTACCGGCGCATCCTGGAGCGCAAGGACATCGACGCGGTTCTGATCACGACTCCCGACCACTGGCACTCGCCGATGATGATAGAGGCGTGCGCCGCGGGCAAAGACGTGTACGTCGAGAAGCCGGTGTCCAACACCCTACCGGCAGCTCTGAAGATGGTGGAGGCTGCGCAGAAATCCAAGAGGATCGTGCAGGTGGGCTGTCAGCAGCGAAGCTGGCCGCACTTCCAGGAGTGCGTGAAGATGATCAAGGACGGGCTGCTCGGGGATGTGACCCACGCGGTCCTCGCCTATCCGGGTGGCTATACGCGGGTGCAGCAGCCTCCGGAGCCCCCTCCGGCGACGTTGGATTGGGAGATGTGGCAAGGCCCCGCTGCGCGGCGCCCATACTCTCCCAGCCGCAGAGGGTGGCGTGCTTTTTACGCCTATGGCGGGGGGCTGGTCACCGACTGGGGGGTCCACCTGACGGACATCGCGCACATGGCGCTGGGTTGCGACACGAAGGGGCCGTCGCTTACGAGCGCCGCGGCGCAGTTTGTGAACGTGCCTCGCGACAACGAACAAGTGCCCGATTCGTTCATCTGCTCGTGGCAGTACGACAAATTCGTGATGTCGTTTACCAACATCAGCCCGCCCGGCGAGGGATTTTCCACCAGTGGCAACTACTTTTATTCTCAACGAGGAGTCATGTTGTTGAACCGCAGCGGTTACAGAATCACGCCGAGTGCATCGCGGGGTGGGGGCGGGCGTGCGCCGGGCGGCGCCTCGGGAGCACGCGGGGCGGCCGATGCGGGCCGAGGCGCAGCCAGGGCGGCGCAGGGAGGCAGGGCTCCGGCCGGCGCCGGCGGAACCCCGGGAAGACCGCCCATCGAGGCCAAGGAGTTTCGTTCCACCGGGCGCGGCGCGGCAGGCGCGGATGAAGGCACTGTCTATCACACGCGCAACTTCCTGGACTGCATTAAGAGCCGGCAGAAGCCGAATTGCGAAATGGAAATCGGTTTTTACTCGACGCTCCCCTGTCTGATTGCACTAATGGCGATCCAGCAGGGTCGATCGTTCGCTTGGGACGGTAAGACGGCGAAAGCGGTTTGAGGGTTAGTAAGAGCTCTGGTCGGCAGCCGGCGCTCCACGCGGGTTACCAACCCGCCGCAGGCTGCCAGCCCTCCCCACTTGCAAGGAACGTGTCAACGCAGCAGGCGCTGGACTTCCTCCCGGAGGGGGGCGGTGGTGTGGTCGAAGACCATCTTGTAGGCTACGCAGAAGTAGTCCAGGCCTCCGAAGTCGCGCAGCCGGGCGTGGCGGAGCTTGGGGCAGCCGCCGTGACAGATTTGCTGGTATTCGCAGGCCTGACATTCGGGGCGGGGCAGCGTCTTGTTGGCGGCAAACGCGAAGCGTTTCTGGCGGCGCGCGATCTCGGGCCATGAGTCGAGAGTAATGTTGCCGAGCTTCCAGTCGCGTTCGACGAAGAAGTCGCACGGGAAGACGTCGCCGTTGTACTCGACGACCACGTAGCTGTCGCAAGTTTCGCGCAGCGTGCAGTTGCCGGGCTGTTGTCCGGCCAGGGCCTCGGCCAGGTTGTCGAAGAAACGGATGCGGACCTTGCGGCGCTCGGGCCACCAAACGTCGAAGAGATCCAACAGGAAACGGCCGTATTGCTCGGGGGTGATCGTGAAGGGCAGGGGATTGCCCGCCGGGTCGAACTCGGCCAGCGGAATGAATTGCAGGTTGTCGGCCCCGATGGCACGCAGGAAGCGGTACAACGGCTTGGGATTTTCGACATTGGCCTGGCTGACGACGCAGAGGATGTTGTACTCGACGCCTTTCTTGCGCATCCTCTGAATGTTTTCCATGACGCGCTTCCACGTGGGCTGCTCCGCCCTTGTTGAAGCGGTATTGGTCGTGTACCGCCTCCGGCCCGTCGAGAGAGGCTCCCACCAGCCAGTTGTATTCTTTGAAGAACGAACACCAGGCGTCGTCGATGAGGATGGCGTTTGTCTGGATCGAATTGCTGACGCTCTGACCGGCGCGCCCGTACTGCTTTTGGAATTCAACCAGCTTCTCGAAGAACGCGAGGCCCGCCAGCGTGGGCTCGCCGCCCTGGAAAGCGAACGTGCTTTGGGGCCAGGAGTAGAACATCCAGGTGTCCACCAGACGTTCCAGGGTTTCGAGGCTCATGCGGCGGCCGGGCAGATCGCGGTAGGGGTCCGCGTCACGATCCAGGTAGAAACAGTACGTGCAGTCCAGATTGCAGACCGCGGACGCGGGCTTAATGAGCAGCGAATCGATGCGTGGCGTCACACTCATGCGCGGCCCGGTTTCACGGGAAAGAGCGGCGAGTCGGTGCGGGCGGTCCGGAAGAGCTCTTCGGCCCGGCGGACCAGGTCGGGCTTCTTGTCCGCGATGTTGGTGCGCTCGCCGGGGTCCGCGGCCAGATCGTAGACCTCGATGGGTTCAGCCGGGATTCCGGCGAAAGCACTTGTGATTGCCGGTGCGTATGGCCTGGGCGAAGCGGTTCTCGTGGAACTCCCAATAGAGGTAGTCGTGCTGCCGCGGCTGTGGCTTGCCGAGCAAAGCGGGAAGCATGGAGATGCCGTCCAGCCCGCGCGGCGGCGCGACGCCCACCAGTTCCGCGGCGGTGGGCAGGAAATCCCAGAAGGCATGCACCTGGTCGCTGGACCTTGCGGCGGGAACCATGCCGGGCCAGCGCGCCAGGAACGGCACTCGGACACCGCCGTCGTAGAGATCCCGCTTGATGCCTCGGAGCGGCCCGCCGCTCTGGAAGAACTCCGGCTTGTGTCCGCCTTCCTGGTGGGGTCCGTTGTCGCTGGTGAAGATGACCAAGGTATTCTGCTCCTGCCCGGCGGTCTTGAGCGCGGCGAACAATCGTCCGACGTCGGAATCCATGCGGGTCACGAGCGAGGCGAAGTTGCGCTCCACCTGCGGCCAAGGGCGGTCGTGATACGGCTGGTCGTCGGGCGTCTCCATGCCGTTTCCGCGGAGGGCGGTCAGCTCGTTGTTCGCGTGGGGAATCGTGTAGGTCAGGTAGAGGAAGAACGGCTGCCGGGCGCCGGCGACGAACTTCAAGCGCTCGTTCGGTGAACAGGTCGTTGCTGAACTGCTTGCGCTGGTCGAACCAGTTGCCGGTGAGGAAGGATTCGTTCTGATTGTCCCAGAGGTGCTCGGGGTAGGAATTATGGGCGTGTTGCTGATTCTGGTATCCGTAGAATTCGTCGAATCCGCGAGTGTTGGGGACGCTGCCGGTGCCGGGGCCGCCGAGTCCCCATTTTCCGAACAAAGCGGTTCGATAGCCCGCGCCCTTGAGGAGGGAAGCGACGGTGGTCTCATCCGCGCGCAGGCCCGCTTCGGGCTTGATGTTCCCTCGGACGGTGGCGTGGCCGGTGTGCCGCCCGGTCATCAGGCAGCAGCGGGATGGCGCACAGACTGTGGAACCCGAATACGCCTGGGTGAAGCGAAGTCCCTCGGCGGCCATGCGGTCCAGATTCGGGGTTTGGATCTGCTTCTGACCGTAACACCCGAGATCGCCGTAGCCGAGATCATCGGCGAGGACAAAAACGATGTTGGGCCGGAGGGCGGCAGCCGCGCTTGCCTGCCGGGCGAGTAAAGCGGCGGCGGGGACCTGGAGTAAGTCTCTTCGAGTCATCTTAAGCCTGCTTCTTCCGAATTTCGTCGACGAGGTTCTTGATGTTGCCCTTGATGCGCTGGTCGACGGACGGCGCGTCCAGAGGGAGCGCCTCGACTTCCGGCTTCACCCGGCGGACCTTGTCTCCGAGGGCGTCGAGAGAGTTTAGCGCTAAGAGCGCCACGTAAGGGCCGTGCGCCGTGACCGAGGCGAAGTTCAGCAGGACGGAGATCGACCGTGTGACATCCGCGTCCGCGCCGTACCTCCCCAGCGCCTCCGCAGCAGCGATGCGAACGCTCGGCGACGGGTCGTCGAGGGCCTTGCGTAGGTCTCCGGCAGCCTGAGAGACAGCTTGTGCTCCGCGCATCAGCAGACCGGAAGCCGCCCAGTAGCGCACGCCGCTGTCGGGATCGGCCAAACCATGGAGCAGTTGTCCGGTGGTGCCGGGCGAGAGCGCCGAGGCCTGGTCCGCCGCCGTTCGCACGCGCTCGAAGGGATAGCGTTTCTCATCGTGTCCCATCTGGTAGGGAGTGGAGCCGGCCGAACGGGCGTGCATCTCCGGTTCGGGCAGCAGGCCGACGTCACGGACCTCGCGCATCCAATCCACCTGCACCCGGCGAAAGCGATCGAGGGTCGCCGCTTGTTGGGGAGATCGGGCCAGGTTATTCACTTCGTCGGGGTCCGCTTCGAGGTCGTAAAGTTCCTCGGGGGGCTTGGTCTGCCAGAAGAGGCTTTGCGGAGGGCGCAGTCTGCCTTCGTCATTCAACTTCTTCCACGCCGGAATGGTGGGCATCTGGTACAGATAAGCGATGTGCTCCGCGTAGGTGCGGTGGGGCATGAAATTGCGAATGTAGACGTAGCGGCGGTCCCGGACGGAGCGGACTAGATCGTAGCGCTCGTCCATGCGTCCGCGCAGGCCGAACAGGTAGGACGGTTCGGGGGCGAGGTGGGAGCCGAGGAAGGCACGCCCCTGCATATGGCGCGGAGGCTCGATGCCGGCGAGGCTGAGTACCGTGGGGGCCAGGTCGACGAAGGAGATAAGCCGGTTGGAGACGCCCCCTGCCGTGTAGTCGCGCGGGGCCAGGTGCCGGAACTTGTCGGGAAAATGCACCAGGACCGGCACCTGCAATCCGGAGTTGTAGGGCCATCGCTTGCAGCGGGGCATGCCGGGGCCGTGATCGCCATAAAAGAAGACGATCGTGTTCTCGGCCAGCCCGTCGCTCTCGAGCTCGCGCAGGACGGCGGCCGCCTGGCCGTCCATGGTGGTGATGTTGTCGTAATACTGCGCCCAATCCCGGCGCACCTCGGGCGTGTCTGGATAAAACGCCGGGACGCGAACTCTGGATGGATCGTGGACCAGCGTGTGGGGTCTGGCCCGAATCTGGCTTTCATGAGTGCTTACGAAATTGAAGATGGAGAAGAACGGCTGTCCAGGCCGGCGATTCCGCCAGTGCGCCTTAGCGCTGGAGTCATCCCAAACCTGGCCGGGCTTTTCGAGGTTGTAGTCCTCTTTCGAGTTGTTGGTCGCGTAGTAGCCGGCTTCGCGCAGGTACTGCGGATACATTCGCATTCCGGGCGGCAGGTTGACCAGACTGCGCATGTGCTCGGAGCCCGTCGAACTCGGATACATCCCGGAAATGATGGAGGTGCGGGCGGGCGCGCAGACCGGGCAGTTGGACCAGGCGTAGCGGTAGCGCACTCCGGCGGCAGCCAGCTTGTCCAGTGCTGGCGTAGTGGCGTAGCGGTCGCCATAGGCTCCGATGTGCGGGCCGGTGTCTTCGCAGGTGATCCAGAGGATGTTCGGCCGCTGCGCTTCCGCGCCGAAACAGAGAGCCGCTCCGCCGATACCCGAGGCGAAGGAACGGCGGGTCAATTTCGATGGTTGAGTGCTCATGGAATCTCCATGCGGCTCCTGCTCGGTCAAAGCGTAGACATACCAATCAGGACCAGACCGGCGGCGTAGCCGGCGAACATCAGCAGCAGGGGCAAGGCGGTCTTTGGGGCGCCACGAAATTCGCGCCAGATGAGGACTCCCCAGATGGCCGCCACCAGCGTGGCACCCTGGCCGAGGGCGTAAGAGATGGCCGGACCGGCCACACCCGAGGCGATGATATTGAAGGTCAGGGCGATCATCCAAATGGCTCCGCCCAGAATGCCGAGGGAGTGCAGCTTCGCACTGCCGCGGAAGTAAGCGGCATAGGACAGCCCGTTCATCTTGAGGAAAATTGTGTTGACCACCAGATTGCTGGCGAGAAGGCCGGCGCCGAACAGGACCAGCGCGGTGTAAGGCGTCAGGTACCCGGGGACAATGGGGCCGGTGTTGAAACCCGGCGAGAGGGTTTGGGCCAGTTGGGGGTAGAAGAAGCCCATGAGGCAGCCGGCAATCACGGCGTATACGATGCCGCGCGCCCAGCCGCTGCCCTGCTTTCGGGGCAGTCTGCTGTGGGCCACCGCGGACATCAGCATGGCGAGGACCACGAGCGACACGCCGGCAAACAACAGTGTCGGGTTGCCCTTGGGGGATTGGACATAACTGGCCACCGTCCCGATCACCAGCGCCAGGCCGACGCCGACGGGGAAGGCGACGGACATGCCCGCCGCGTCGATGGCGACCACCAGCAGGATGTTGGAGATATTGAAAATTACGCCGCTCAGGAACGCCCGGCCGAGGGGGCCAGAGCCCGCCTGGTCCAGATTCTGCAGAGCGCCCATGCCCGCGGAGCCGAAGCTCCCGAGTGTAAGCATGAAGACAAGTCCGGCTAACATCACGCCGAGGGCGTAGTCCCAATAGTAGAGAGGGAAGGGCCAGTTGTCTTTTCCGGCCAGCTTCTGGGTATTGGCCCAGGAGCCCCAGCCCAGCATGGTAACTACGCAGAACAGGATCGCGACGCTGAGGTCGTTGACAACGAACATGCGAGTGCCTCCTTGCGATTCAATCTCTGCCGGATGCGGCGAGGAAAGCGCCGACTTCCTCGCGGGACGGCACGGAACTCTGGGCGCCGGGCCGGGTGACCGAGATGGCTGCCGCCGCATTGGCGAAGCGCGCCGCCTCGGCCACGGGCCTTCCCTCGGCCAGGGCGACCGCGAAGGCTCCGTTGAAGACGTCGCCGGCGGCGGTCGTGTCGACGGCGCTCACCGGGAATGCTTCGACCGGGCCAACGAAATTCGGCGTGTGAACGAAGCAGCCCAGATTGCCCAATTTCAAAACCACCCCCGTGGGACCCAGTTTCCGGAGCTGCGTGGCCGCTCCGGCGGCATCCTGGAAACTCCGGATCTGCATGTCGGGAGCGCCCAGGAGGGTGGCCGCCTCGGTCTGATTCGGAGTCAGGAAATCGACCAGACCGAGCAGCGCCTCCGGCAATGCCCGCGCGGGTGCAGGGTCCAGAATGGTGAACGCGCGCGAAGTCCGGGCGGCCTGGAATGCGGCCTGCACGGTTTCGAGCGGCGTCTCGAGTTGGCCAAGGAGGTAATCTCCCGACTGAATCCGATCCAGACGCGCGAGCGCAGCGGCGGGGTCCAATGCCGCGTTGGCGCCGGGCGAGATCACGATGGAATTCTCGCCGCTGGGCATCACGTAGATGGATGCGCAGCCGGTGGCGCGGTCCGAACGGCCGACGCCGGTGGTGTCCACGCCGGCTTGCTGGAGACTCTCGATGAGCCTGTCGCCAAAGGCGTCCTGGCCGACGAGGGCGATCATCGACACGCGCCCGCCGAGCCGGCCGGCCGCGCATGCCTGGTTGGCGCCCTTGCCGCCGGGATAGAGGGACAAGTCGCCCCCGGCGATCGTTTCACCCGCGCGGGGAAGCCGGTCCACGGGAAGCACCAGGTCCATGTTGGCGCTTCCGATCACGATGATCTTCGAATTGGATGGTTCCAAGGAGAGCCCTTGGCAGGGCGGCTGGGCGCCTACGGCGCAGTGGCCCTGCTCTATTACGAACGGCAACACAGTCAACCTCGTGTTACCGGAGAGACTACGATATCACGTCGAAAAGGAAAGGTGGGAGCGGGAGTGCGGAAACGGTTATAATTTCGGAGCAAGGAGCGGAAGCATGAAGCGGATTACGAGAATTCTCGCGGCGGGGCTGTTGCTCTCGGCGGCCGTAGTGCAGGGACAGGCGGCGGACCGGGTGCGGCGGATTTCGGTGAAGGAATACCTCGAGAGAATGAAGGCCGGCTGGATCGGCCAGATTGTCGGTGTTTCGTGGGGCGCGCCGACCGAGAACAAGTTCAAGACGATCGGGCCGCTGGAGAAGGTGCCGCCGTTCACCGAGGATCTGGTGAACCAGGCATTCGACCAGGACGATCTCTACGTGGAGATGACGTTTCTGCGCACGTTGGAGCAATACGGATTCGAGGCATCGATACGACAGGCGGGGATCGATTTCGCCAACAGCGAATACCGGCTCTGGGTCGCCAACGCCGCGGGCCGATCCAATCTACGGAAGGGAATCGCGCCGCCGGACTCCAGCCATCCGAAGTTCCATCGCAGCGCCAGCGCCATCGACTACCAGATCGAGGCCGACTACTCCGGCCTGATCGCGCCCGGCATGCTGAACATCCCGATACAGCTTGGGGAGAAGTTCGGACGGTTGATGAACTACGGCGACGGCGTCTACGCCGGCCAGTTTATGGGCTGCATGTACGCCGAGGCATTCTTCGAGCGGAACATCAGCAAGATCATCGAGGCGGGCCTCAAGTGCATCCCCTCCCAGAGCATGTATGCGGGCATGGTGCGCGACGTGCTGAAGTGGCACGCCGAGAACCCGAAGAACTGGGAGAAGACGTGGGAACTAGTGGTCGCGAAGTACCGCAACGACAAGAACTATTACGTAAGCCCTCTTGACGTGAAGCAGGAGGGAGCGTTTGCGCTGATTGGCCTGCTGTACGGCAAAGGCGATCCGGACCAGACGATCATCATCGCCATGCGCTGCGGCTCGGATTCCGACTGCAACCCGTCGAGCGCCGCGGGGGTGCTTTTCACGAGCCTGGGCCTTCAAAAACTCCCCGCCCGCTACTACCGAAAGCTGGACGAGACGAAGATCTTCAGCTACACCGCGTACAACTTTCCGGGCCTCATGGCGGTGAGCGAGAAACTGGCGCGGCAGGCCCTGGTGAGATCGGGCGGGCGCATCGAGCAGAGCCGGGGTGGCGATGTGTTTGTCATCCCCGTCCGGCCGCCGGCGCCGAGCAAGTTCGAGGACGTCAAGAACCCGGGCCCGATTGCGAACAGCGTGTTCACCGAAGCGGAAAGGGCCCTGATCAAGGTACAGGACCCGCCCAGCCGAGGCCGTGGCGCGGCTCCGGCCAAGCCGCAGGAGTGAGTTCGGCGGGGGCGTGTTATGCTTTTCGAAACGCCATGAATATTCTCAAAGTTTTCCTAGCGATCGCTTGCGCCGGCAGCGCCGCGCTGGCGCAACCCCAAGCCGCATCCCTTGCTGTCATGCCCCTGAAGGGCGGGGTGTACCTGGTGAAAGGCGGGAGCGGCGCCAACACGGGCTTCATCGTCGGCAAGAGCGAAGTTGTCGTCATCGACTCGAAGATGACCGAGCAGTCGTCGCAGGAAGTACTGGCTGAGATCAAGAAGATCACGCCGAATCCCGTAAAGTTCATCGTTCTCACACACGGCGATGGGGATCACGTGAACGGGCTCGCCGGCTTCCCAAAGGGGCTGCCCATCATGGCTCACGCCAACACGAAGAGGGACATGGAGGAGGCCTTCAAAGACCCGAAGATAAGCGCCCTGGCGCCGTATCTGCCGAACAAGACGGTGACGGCGACCAGTGCCATGACCCTGGGCAGCGTACGCCTGGAGTTGCTCTACTACGGCCCGGCGCACACCAGCGGGGACCTGGTGGTCTATCTTCCGGATCAGAAGATCGCCTTCGTGGGCGACCTGCTTTTCGTGGGCCGCGATCCGCTGATCCACCGCCAGAAAGGCGGCACGTCGTTCGGGTTGGTGCAAGTTCTACAAAAGATGCTGGCGCTCGATGCCGATACATTTCTCTCCGGACACGCCGACCCTTTGACGAAGACCGACATTCGGACGCTGCTCACCTCGATCGAGGACAAGCAGACCAAGGTGAAGGCGCTGGTCGCGCAGGGCAAGTCGCAGGATGAAGTACGGAGCGCGATGGGCGCGCCCGCGGCAGCGGCAGGACGCTTCCCCGGCCTGATCGATATCATCTACCAGGAGGTGTCCGAGAAAAAGTAGGGACCCGCGGCTACGGCGTGCGTGGCGGCGGCATCAATTCGGGCGGGAAGTCGGCGGCGTGGGACCGCCCGGGGTTGCGCAGATTGTCCTGCCGTCCGCTGTCGGGCCAGAGCGGCATGCTCATTCCGCCGGTCTCGCGCAGCAGGGCGAACAGCCGCGTGCGCATCTGCGCAATCACCTGCTGGTGCTCGCGGCTGAAGATCAGGTTGTTCCCTTCGAGCGGATCCTGCTGGAGATCGTACAGCTCGTCGATGTCCCAGATGCCGTGGTAGCGGATGAACTTGTAGCGGTCCGTGCGCAGCGCGTGAGTTGTCGGAGTCTGAGGGTAATTGCGCTCCCAGTAATACTCGTACAGCAACTCCTTGCGCCAATCGGCCGGCGTGCCGCGCGTCAGAGGAAGCCAGCTTCGCCCGTCAAGGCCGCTGGGAATCGCTGCGCCGCAGGCATCCAGCACCGTCGGCATGATGTCCAGGTTGGCCACCATCGGCGTCACCTTTTGCCCGCCGGAGAAAAGTTCCGGGCAACGCGCCAGGAGCGGCACGCGCATGGATTCCTCATAGGCGTTGCGCTTGTCGATCAGCCCGTGCTCGCCGAATGCGAAGCCGTTGTCGCCCATGTAGACGACCAGCGTGGAATCGAGTTGCCCCCGCGAGGCGCAGTTCCTGCAACACACGCCCGACGTTTTCATCCACGGCGAGCAGCGTCTCGGCGTAGCGCTTGTAGTACTCGCCGATGTCGAGACCGGAGTGGTACGGAAACTCCACGCCGTGCCAGGAGTTGCGCTGGTTCTGCGCCCACATGGGCCGGTGCTGCGCCAGCGGGCCGGTGGCCGCCATGGTGGCGGGCGGAACGAACTTCTCGTTCTTGTAGCGTCCCGCGTGACGCTGGGCGGGGGCGAATTCGGAGTGCACCGCCTTGTGGGACAGGTAGAGAAAATACGGCTGATTGCGGTCCAGCGAGCGCAGCCACTCAAGGGCGTAATCGGTCAGCTCGTCGGTGATGTAGCCTTTTTGCGGCACCCTCTTCCCATTCACATTCAGGCCGTCTTTGGTGGGCAGGTAGTTTCCCTGTCCACGGAAACTGACCCAGTGGTCGAAGCCGGGCTGGGGCGCGTCGTCCGCGTTGCCCATATGCCACTTGCCGAGAAAGCCGGTCTTGTAGCCGGCTTTCTGCAAGAGCTGCGGAAAGAAGGTGGTGCCGGGCGGGATGGCGGTGTTGTTATCGACGATGCGATGGCGATGCGCGTAGGTGCCTGTGAGGATACTCGCCCGGCTCGGCGAGCAAAGCGCGGTAGTGACGAACGCATTCGAGAAGTGCGCGCCCTCGCGGGCCAGGCGGTCGAGATTCGGGCTCTCCAGGAAACTCTGTCCCTTCATGAACCCCATGGCATCGTAACGATGGTCGTCCGTGAGGATGAAGATGACGTTCCGCGGTTTCCCCTGTGCCGCTCCGAGCGCCCCTGCGAGGGGCAATCCCGCCATCTGCGCTAGCGCCTGCCGACGGTTCATGTTCGACGAGCCTCCCTGAAGCACGCCAGTATACAACGCCATTGCGGACTTTGGTATAGTCTTTCAGCTTGGGGAGAAGAAAATGCCTGCTCTCGATAGACGCCAGTTCCTGACTGCCGCCGCTTCCGCTGCCGTGGCCAGCGCCGCAACCAGCCCTCCCAACGTGGTCATGATCTACTGCGACGACCTGGGGTACGGCGATCTTGGCTGCTACGGGTCGAAGATCCGCACACCGAATGTGGACCGGATGGCAACGGAAGGCGTGCGGTTCACGCACTTTTATTCCGGCAACCCGGTGTGCTCGCCCTCGCGGGCCGCGCTGCTCACGGGTCGGTACCCGACTCGCGTGGGAGTCCCCCGTGTGCTTTTCCCCACGGACACCACGGGCCTACCGGATTCCGAGGTCACCATCGCCCGGATGCTCAAGGCGCGCAGCTACGCCAGCATGTGCATCGGCAAGTGGCATCTCGGGCATCTTCCGCCGTACCTGCCCATGAACCGCGGCTTCGACGAGTATTACGGAATTCCGTACAGTAACGACATGAATCCCCGGGTGCTCCTGCACAACGCCGAGACCATCGAGAACCCGGCGAAGTTGGAGACGCTGACGCCGCGCTACACCGAACAGGCGCTGCGCTTCATCGAACGGTCGAAGAATGCGCCGTTCTTCCTCTACATGGCGCACACCTATCCGCACATTCCGCTGGGCGCGTCCGAGCGCTTCCGTGGGAAATCCCCGCTAGGACTGTATGGCGATGTCGTCGAAGAGATCGACTGGAGCACCGGCGAGATTCTTGGCGCGCTGAAGAAGCACGGCCTCGACAAGCAGACGCTGGTGATGTTCTCGTCCGACAACGGCCCCTGGTACCAGGGCAGCCCGGGGCGGTTGCGAGGCCGCAAGGGCACCACCTGGGAGGGCGGCCAGCGCGTGCCGTTCATCGCGCGGTTTCCAGGACGCATCCCAGGGAACAAGATGTGCCAAGGTGTGGGCTCGGTCATGGACATCCTGCCAACGCTGGCCGGTCTTTGCGGCGTGCCGGCGCCCGCAAACCCGGCGGACGGTATCGACATCTGGCCCATGATCTCCGCCCGGAAAGCGGAGTTGGAGCGCGACGCTCTGTTGATGTTCGACGGCATTCACTTACAGTGCGCGCGCTGGAAGCAGTGGAAACTGCACGTGGCGCGCTACAATTCCGCCGTCTACAGTCCGGCGCCGGCCGGCGGCCGCGTCCATCTGCCGCTGCCCGCGCCGGAGCTGTACGACGTCGTCAACGACCCCGACGAAAGCTATGACTGCGCCGCGGAACACGCTGAGGTCGTGGCGGAGATGCGCTCGCGCATCGACCGACTGATGGCCGGCTTTCCGGAGAACATCCGCAAGGACTACGAGCAGACCAAGTCGCGCCAAGTGAAGCCCACCGCCGCCGGCAACTTCCCGAGCGGATGAGGTCCGATTATCACGCCGGGAGCTTGTTGGTTTTGATCAGGCTGACGACGCTGCGGATGGTTTGCGCGTCGTCATCGAAGCCGCCGTGGGTGGTGCTGTTGGCCGCCGGTCCGGGAGAGGTGTAGGTTTGCACGTTCGGCAGTTTGAGCGCCCCGATGCTGCTGCTGAAGTATTTCTCCATGCCGAGAATTGGCGTGCGAACCCCGTGTTGGAACGATTCGGACACAAGATAGAGTAACGATCGTCCGTACCCGAAAAGTGGCTTGCACGTGGGATCCTGCTGCTCGGCTGCGTCGGAAAGCTGAAAACTGCGGAAGTGGCGCACCGTGCGGTCCTGGATCCGTTTCAGGGCAGTCGCC
Source organism: Bryobacteraceae bacterium (assembly GCA_963801345.1). Classification (GTDB taxonomy): domain Bacteria; phylum Acidobacteriota; class Terriglobia; order Bryobacterales; family Bryobacteraceae; genus CAWDER01. Next base: position 131,754 of record CAWDER010000002.1, on the reverse strand, counting down.
TTGAATGTGTCGACGGTGACGGCCGCCGCCAGGAAATTGACGCTCTCGAACTTCCAGCCGCGGTCCGCCAATTCTTTGATCAGGAAGCTGTGGACGATGGAACCGGCGGAGTGGCCGATCAGGTGAAGACGGACCCGATCCGGCGCGAACAGGGGAGACTTGGCGGCGCTCTTATAGAGAAGCACGCCACCGCTGTCCTCGCACTCACTGATGCTCTTCGCATTCTGCTTCATTTCGCCCCAAATGGCCGTGCCCACCGGCGCGAGCAGCCGCTCCAGCCGCTGGTTCCAGAAACGCTGCAACTGATCGATCAGGCCGCCGGTCGGTTTCGGCAAGCCCGTGACGATGTCCTCGAAGCGGTTCTTCAGGGTGGACCAAAGATCGGTCTCCCACATGAAGAAGATGGGGAAGATCTTGGCCTCGTAGAGGGCCGGAATCCACTGGGCCGCAGTGGGCGCGGCGGCGTCTTCGCCGGTAAGGCCGCCGTGAGCGTAGATGGCGACGTCCACCGGCTCGGAGGGCTTGAGGCGCCAGTTCTTGCGGGCCGCCTCGATGTGCATGGTGGTGAGGGCGTCCAGATCACCCGGTTGCGTGCGGAACACGCCGCTCGAGGAAAGCCGGCCGTTGTTCTCCATATCCACGATGAACGGGGAGAGTTCCCGGGCGCGCAGGACGGCGTCGGAAGCCAGCTGGACCTTGCCGGCCTCGACTCGCAGGGACAGGGATGCGGCGATCTTCTTGTGCTGTTCGGTCTCGACCCCCAGTTGGGCGACCCAGCAATCCATGGCGTTCGCGGTCCAATCCTCGTAGGTAAGCAGGGCGAACCCGCCCGACCCCCAAGAGGTTCCCCACGAGTTCTGAATGACGAATCCGCGGCTGTTGTAACCGACGATGACGAAAGCGTGGCCGCCATCGTCGGGGGCCGCGTGCTGAAAGGGAATCGCCCAATAGTCCCCGCCAGGCGATTTCGCGCCAATGCCTTTCATCCAACCTCTATGGCAGACGGCGCTGGCGTAGAGGATGCCGACTTCGTTGAGCGCCACGTGCATGTCCGTCACCGAGCGGGTGTCCACGCGGTAGTAGGCGCCCAGCGGACGGTGCGCGGCCTCCTGCCACCAGTCCTTCTCGGGCGTGGCAGCGGCCGGCGGCATGTCGAAACTCTCCCAGAGGTCCAGGCGGCAGACGCCGTGCTTGTACCAGGCCTTCATGGCCCCGCGCAGGCTGGAGCCAGTATCTTCCGACGAGCCGGGGAACTCGTCGTAACGGCGCGCCATCGAGTAGAGCATGAAGGGCGACACCGGCGGGACATCCGAGGCGCCGGGCGCGCGCTCCCGCAGGAGGTGATTGACCACGCTGGCCAGGGCGAAGCCGGTGCAGGCGCTGGTATCGGCCTGGTTCATCACCGGAAGCTTGACCTTCGGTTTCAGAGAGGGCGGCGGTAGAACGGCCACGGCGGGCAGGTACGGCCGGTCGCGGAGGTCCAACTTGTCGGGCACGACATTCCGTTTGGGCACAGACGAGCGAATGGATTTTGATTTGGGCATTTCGAGTCTCCTAGTGGAAGAATAATGGCGACTTTACCCGAAAGCCCAGCCTTTGCCGGCTGGCTGTCCCCGATTCTACACCCAAAGGTCCCCTATCAGGTCAGGCGGCTCTGAATGTTACCTGCAAACTCTTGAACTTGTTCATCTCATGAAATAGAGTCCGAATCACAATCTGGTAATGTGCCTGGGCACGGAGGGCGCCAAATGCTGTCGATTTCCTGGGAAAAGAGAAAGACTGCCTACGAATTCGTGGTGATCGGGTCGGGTTACGGCGGAGCCATTACCTCAGCCCGTATCGCGGCCGCGTTGCAGCAACCCCACGCGGTCTGCGTTCTCGAGCGCGGCAAGGAGTGGCAGGCCGGCCAGTTTCCGGCGGACGTGCCTGGTATCTTGAACGCGACTCGCAGCGACGTCAACCCTCTGGGGCTGTATGAGTTTCTCAACTACCGGGACATATCGGTGATCAAGGGGTCGGGCCTCGGGGGCACGTCGCTGATTAACGCCAACGTCGCCATTGTTCCCGACCGGGAAGTGTTCCAGTCGGCTGGCTGGCCCCGCTCGATTCGCTACGACGACATGCTGGCTTACTACGACCGGGCCCGGAGCATGCTCGCCGCCAAGCCGGTTCCGGGGGCCGCGGGCCTGTTGAAGGTCAAGGCTCTGGAGCGGCGGGCGCAACAACTCGGCAAGCATGCCGAGGCGTTGAACCTCGCCGTCAACTTCGATATCGACGGGCCGAACGCCCATGGCGTGGAGCAGCGCCCCTGCCGCATGTGCGGCGATTGCATCACCGGGTGCAACTTCAAGGCCAAGAACACTCTGTACATGAACTACCTCCCCATGGCGGCCTCCCAAGGGGCGGACATCTTCACGCAGATCAAAGTCGAGTGGGTCGAGAAACTCGACGCGGGGGGCTGGCGCATTCATGGGCGGCGATACAAAGACCAGTGGAAGAGCCAGTCCTTCACCATGGACGCGCGAAATGTCATTCTGGCGGCGGGCGCCATCAACTCGACCGAGATCCTCCTGCGCAGCGAGATGCACGGGCTGAAAGTCTCCCCGGCGCTGGGGACGGGCTTCAGCGGCAACGGCGACTTCTTCGGGCTGGCCTACAACGGCGAGCCGGAGACCGCGGTGCTCGGCTACGGCGGCCGCGATCCCGGTGCGGGCGAAACCAGCTTTCCCGGGCCGTCCATTGTGGGCATCGTGCGGTACAACGGCGCGTCGCCGGTGGGGGAGAGAATCACGATCGAGGATTTCTCCATCCCCAGCGCGTACGTGCAGGCCGCCAAGGCGGTCTTCGCCGCGATCCGCGGCGACGCCACAGTCGTGGGCGGCGAGGACGCCTTCAACCGGCGCATCGCTACGGATTTCACGATCGGACAGGAGTACGCCCACGACGGGGCCATGAATCACTCCATGCTCTACCTGGTGATGGGCCAGGACGACGCGCGCGGCACGATGAACTTCGACGCGCCCTGGCACGAGCGCGACGGCCGCATGACCATCGAGTGGGACCAGGCAGGCCAGCAGATCGTCTTCACCCGGATGAACGGAGAACTCTACCGTCACGCGCGCGCGCTGTCGGCCAATTACATTGCCAATCCCACCTGGAACGTCTTCCAGACCCGGCACCTGGTCACCGCCCATCCCCTGGGAGGGTGCCCGATGGGCGAGGACTACATGCAGGGCGCCGTGGACCAGTACGGCAGGCTGTTCTCGGGCGACGGCAGCATTCACGAGGGCATGTTCGTGGCGGACGGATCGATCCTTCCGTCCGCGCTCGGCGTCAACCCTTTTCTCACCATTTCGGCGCTGGCCGAACGGATCGCGGAGCGCAAGGTGCAGGAGATCCAGGGGAATCCGTACCCTCAACCGGCCACCACGGTCAGCGTCAGCGCGCTCGACCCGCTTCAGGTGATCGCCAGCAGGGAGGCGGAACTAGAAAAGCTCTTTCGCCGCTTGCCCTGCCTACCCATCGAGAGCCTGGTCAACAGCGACGAGCCGCCGAAGATCGACCTCTCGACCGGGACGATCCGCAACAACGCTTACTGGAAAGGCTTCTTTCCGAAAGGGCACATCCTCAACGCCATGTCTTCGGCGATTTTCACTGGCTTCAAGAAGACCTTCAGCAAGAAGGGGAAGAAGTACGTCGGAATCACCAGCGACACCGACGGCCGGATCACCGCCCACAATTCGCTCGAGGAAATTACAGTGGATCGCAAGACCGGCACACTGGAGCCGGGCAAGTACATCCTGCTCCGGTACCTCGACGCGCTCTGGGCAGGATTCTACGACATTCTGAAACCCATCAGTGAGGACCTGGTCATCGGGCGGGTGTACCTGGGCGAGTATCCGAACGGCGCCCGGCTGTTCACCTTCGTCATGTCGCGGACGTACGGGTTGACGCAGATGACGGTCAGCGACCACACCGCCCTGTTTCAGTCCGGTTCCGTGCCGTCCGCGCAGGAACTCGACGGGGTCTGGCGCATGGACCTGGTTTCAAACAACAACCACCTGGGGCGCGCGGCCTATCTCGAGTTCGACCCCAAACCGGACGGACGGCTGGAGGCGCGCTTCCAGCTTATGGGACTCATGGAGGGCCTGGTGGTGCCGTCCTTCGTGCAGGACCACTTTCGCCTGAACGATTTCACGCCGTTTCACGACGAGATACGCAAGGCATCGGACAACCTGCTGGTGGGGCGCTATGTTACCGGAGCGCAAGCCGATCTCGCTTCGTTGGGGGCCAATCTCGGAATCCTGCACTCGGTGCCCGGCGAGAACAAGTTCGGTGTCTACTACACCCTCTCGAAGACCGGCACGCAGGCGCTACCCACCACCAGTCTGCTGGCTCCCTTCCTGGAGACACGGCTTCCCGACGGCCTCGGCATGACTTTCGACGAGACCATGGTGGGATCGTATTTCGAAGGCGCGCCCACCCCCGCTCCGGGACGGGAGGGGGACTTGACCATCGGCGCTTTGGTCTCCTCTGCCGGCGGCGCCGACGCCAGCTTCCAGGCGCGGATGACGGTACGCGATGTGAACGAATTCGTCGACGGGCTGGCGCACGAGGCCTCCATGAAGGGCTCCATCCGCTTCACCCGTTTCCAGGGCAAGGACAACGTCACGTATGCACTCGACGAGCGATCCAGTCTCTTCAACTACCTGATCGTGAATCGAGCCAGCGGCGAGGCCGAGATGCGCTACCACCTGGAATTCAGCTCGGATGACGGGACGGCGTACGTGCTCGAGGGACGGAAGTACATGCAGAAGACCGGCGCGGGGACAGGCGCGGCCGCGGTGAGGGACCTGCTGGGCGACTACACGACCCTCTACTGCCACGTCTACAAACGCGGCCCCGCGGATTCTCTCCAGGAGCTTGGCGTTGCGTACCTGAAATTCCGCACCTTCGAGGATCTCGCCGCCGTGGGCAACCTGGCAGGCTTTCTGGGATCTTTTCAAATCAAGGGGACAACCGATCCCATGCTGCAATTGCGAGCGCGCATGCGGTTCCTGGCCTTCACGGGACAATTCGTTCAGCGTGAATACGACCCGCTGTCGCCGCCCACAGTCATTCAGTGAAACGGCGGGGGATCGAAGACGGACATGATCTCGTGGATCATCTGGTCCCGTGAATCGAAGCGGCTCTCTTCGTAACAGCCGATCGGATTCTGGAGGACGTTTACGAGGCACTTGTTGCAGTAGGTGCAGGGTTTGGGCGCCCGGTCGAGACCTTTCTCGAAGATCTTCACAAGATCGTTGTTCGCGACCAAAGGCCGGGCCATAGAGACCGCGTCGCAGGCGCCGCCCTCGATGGCTTGACGGATCACGGACGCGGTTTGAAACCCACCGGTGCAAATCACAGGAATACTCACCGCCTGTTTGATGGCTTGGCTGTCGTCCAGGTTGATGCCTTCGATCTTCTCGCCGCACGCTTTTTGCCACACCGTCTGATAGAGCCTGGCCGCGGGTTGAGTGCGGAGGGTCAGGTAGTTGGTGAGCTCGTTCTCCCCGCTCGAAATCAGGACCGGAAACGTCCGCAGGGCATCCTCGACGGGGAAGTCTCCCGCCGGGTTCTTCGGGTGGGGAAAGGCACTGCCGGTCGAGACGTGCAGCGCGTCCACGCCGGCCTGCTCCAGCCACTTAGCCACTTTCACAGAGTCCTTAATCGAATTGCCGGGGGCTTCGAACGGAAGCAGCGCGTTGTTGTAGTCGGTCGCGCTGAATTTCACTTGCAAGTGGAAATCCGAACCTACCTCGGCGCGGATGGCCGCCACGATCTCCAGAAGGAAACGCGCGCGGTTGGCGAGCGAACCGCCGTAGTTGTCCTTACGGTCGTTGATGGCGGAGCTCAGGAATTGCGTGATGAGATAGCCGTTGGACCCATGTAATTCCACGCCGTCGAGCCCCGCCTGGCGGGCCCGGCGGGCTCCCGCGGCAAACGCCATGACGGTCTCCTGGATGTCTTGTTTGGTCATCCGCTCGCATTGAAAACCGTGCAACGGGTCGGGCCGGTTCGTCGAGCTTAACCCCTTGGCGAACTCGATGCCGGGGATGTCCCGCTGGCGGCCGGCGTGGCTGAGCTGCAGGATGAATTTGCAGTCCTGGTCGTGGACGCGCTTGCCCAGTTCGCGCCAGAAGGGGACGCGGTCGTCGCTGTCGATGGTCGCGTAGTTGGGCATGATGCGCCCACGCGGCGCAACGGGCACGAAGGAAGAGAGGATCGCCGCCACCCCGCCGCGCGCGAACTTGAGTTCCCAGTTGATGCGGGCCGGGTTGCCCGATCCGTCGTAGTTGTCGAACCGCCCGGAGATGTTCGACCGGAAGATACGGTTCTTGACCGTGAGATTTCGGAATTGCAGAGGTTGGAAGAGAGTGTCCGCCATAGGTCCCCTTAGCCGTCGAGGGTTCGGGACGAGCCCGCTGTGAGGATTTTCGAACTGTCCTGGGCCCGCACGAAGCGAGGCCCCAGAATCAAGATACTCCGGGGGGCACGCCGGCCGGAGGCCTCGTTCATCGCCACCAAGCCCCAGGGCTGCCCGAACTCCTCGCGCGTGTTCTTCGCCACTTTCGCCAGGTGAGAGGCTAGCGCGTTGCGGAGGGCCTGGAATTCGGTGTTCTGCGGCGAGGCGGTCGGGTTCAGATGGGAGAACCGCCGCATGGCCGCGAGACGCTGGCTGGCGCCAGCCATGGCCTCGGCCCACCAGACGATGGTCGAGTAGTCGGCTACGATGGCGCCCGCCAGAGGCGCCGGCAGGTTGGGAAACAACTGACCGAAGCCGGGTTGTCCCGATGCTTTCATCCTGCGCCAGAGGTCGTCGTCGATGGCCGGCTTGCGGCGAACGGCATCCTGGTCGCCCTCGGCGACCAGGAGTTGGAGCGCCGCCCGCCCGGCATTCTCGTAGAACTCCAGCGGATGGGGCTGGCCGTCCGCGTCCAGGAAGAGGCTGGTCGTCAGGGCATCGTCGTAATCGGTCCGGGCGTGCACCGTGGTGCGACCGAAATCGCCGGCATCGGCGGGCAACGCCGCCGCCGGTTCGTTCCACAGACCGAGCGCCGTGCCGATGCGGAGACTACGAAGCATGTCCTGGCGGCTGGTCTTGTTCCTCAGCTCGAAGAAGGTCTGGCTCGATGCCAGCGACAGCCCGCCAGCGGCCTGTTCCGTACCGCGGTAAACGGCGGTGATCAGAAACGATTCCGCCAGCACGTGGCGCAGCTTCGAGGTATCGGCGCCGTAGTTGACCTGGGCGGAGCGGACCCGATCGGCGGTGATCTGGTCCGTGAAAACCAGCGTGCCCGTGGCGGGTTCGGCCAGCACGGTTCCCGTACGCACGAGCGAGGCGATCGATCCGAAGTTGTAAATCCCGAGGAGGTTCACGTCGAGCGATATGCGCTTCTCGCTGGCTTGGGTCCAGATGCTCCGGACACAGACGTGACGCCAGGCAGGGTGTCCCCGTGCAACGCGCTCAAGTCGCCTTGCAGAGCACGATCCAGAGCGTCGCGAGATGCAGGGAGTCAAGCGGGGCAGGTCGACCTCGTAGACGAACGCGGCGCCGCCGGATTCGAGGGCGGACATCTCCACGGCGAGCGCCAACTCCAGCCTCCTTGAGACGGCCGCCTGCACCGCAGCCAGAATCGCCGTGGCCTGGTCCGGCGAAAGGCCGGCGAGCCCCAGTTCATCGATGTCCGCTTTGGGGTCGGCGCTGATGGCTCTGACCAACGTTGAGAAGAGGTCCATCTCGCCCGTCCCCACGCTGACTCCGGCCGAGGCGGTGGCCTCCACGGTCCATTCCGTCGACTTCCTCCGATGCCAGCCGATCCGGACGCGCTTGCCATCCAGCCGGATCGCGCGGATCTGGAATTCGCCCTCGATCCGGTAGGCCGCGCCCACCTGGATCGTGCCCCCGGCAGTTACTCGGGCCACGGGCAGAGGACCTGGGAGCTTGGCCACGGCGAGGGGGTTGGTCAAGGCCAATAGATCCGCCTCCACGGACAACTTCAGCGAACCTGCTCCCGTCACCGTCACGGCGCCTTTTTCCGGGATGGCTTCCAGGTCGGAAGTGCGCGCGGGGATCAGGAAACCACCGATCGCCTCCCGCAACGCCTGAACGATCGTCACGCCCGCGGAAAGCGGGTGGTTGCGGTAGTTGGCGATCTCCAGGCTGGAGCCGGGCTGCACCCCAAAGCTCAGGGAGCCCACGGCTCCGCCCGGCTTCACTTCGGCGCCGGCATCGAACGCGACGCGGACGTAGCAGGCGCCTTCCGGGATCTCGAAGTCCTCGCCGAAGACGCTGGACTCGAAAAGGCTGGTTGCACCTTCGGATCGGCGCACCAGCGAGAACGAGCCGTGGGTGCCGGCCTGAACCGAGAGGTCCACTCCGTTTCCCAATTCGATCTTGTCCTTGAAGGAGAGGCCGGTCTTGAAACTGCGGACCGCGGGCTGGTCCAGTGTGAGCCCACCGGCCTGAGTGAGATCGCCGTCCTGCAAGGCGAGGGCGGGCAGAGCGCGGAAGTAGCGAAGCAGGGCGGAGGTTTCCGCCGGCTGAACATCAACGACCGCTCCGAGTTGGTCAGTGAGCTTGATGGTTGCCATGCTGTCTCGCTCACTCCAGGTGATAGGGCGGGTCGAACTCGGCAATCCCGGCCTGCCTGCCGGCCATCCAACGCAGCACGTACACCTGCGCGTGGGTCCGTCATGGAGTGCGTCAGAGAGTTGGCGGCCACCTCGATCAGCGCGTGCGCGGCCAGGTCCCTGTAGTAGTCGATGTCCGGCTCGAGCTTGACGCACTCAGTGCCGTCAATGGTCCGGGTGTCGTTCTCGTGGAACGTGAGTTGTACATTAGCCTCCCCGAATTGGATCTGCTTGTAGCTGCGCGTCGCACCGGGATGAAAGACAGACGTGCCCGGCTTCGGGAGCAAACAGTCCATCCGCCGAGGCCCGGACCACCTGATCGACGATGTCCCGGTCCGCCCAAGCGAAGAAACGGTCTTGCGTCATCGTCTGGTCCCAGATCACCTCGCGAATGTAGTCGAGCGGCGAGCCGTTGGCAAGATGGATTTCCGCCATGGCCGTGACAAGGTTGAAGAAGCAGGCCAGGACCGGCGCATCGGTTTTCCAGTACGTCCATGTATCGATCGCGGGCGGCTTCCAGGCTCGCCGATCCGGCGGTCAACAGCGTGGCATAGCGGGGGTTCTTGCGGATCGCGCCCCAACGGGCCTCGCTGAAGTTGAACGGGGCGTCCTTCGCGCACCAGCATCAAGTCCAAGGCCGCCGGCATAGCCGGCGTTACCTTGAGCGGCGTGAAGCCGGCCTGCACGTAGCCTTTGGCCCAGGCGACCACCGTATAGTTGTCACCGAAGTTGTTGTGAAACGGCAGCCCAGTCAGTTTGAAACCGGGCTTGTTGACGTAATCACGGAATACCTGTTGCTGGTTGCCGTCGCGCACGGTGAGGAGCACCTGCTCCCCTGCTGGAAACGGCTGGCGCGTGCCGGAAAACAAACCGATCGAGATGGCGCAGGGCTTGAGCCCCAGCGCAAGTGTTGCCATATGCCCCCCTCATGTCCGCTCATCCCAGAGTTGCCGAGCGGACTGTGTCGAGCTAATAGTCCCGAAGCTTGCCTTGAACGGCAAGCCAGTTATGACTTGGCGGCGGTTTCAAAGCCCAGGCGCTTGAGAATCGGCTCGAACACACCGGTCCCCAGCCAACCGCCGACGACGGATATGACGAATACACTCATTGGATTCAAGATCGCGGCCCGCGGAAGCACGCTAATTCCCAGGAAAAGGCAGGCCCAAAGAAGAATAACCCCTGTCAAGGCTCCCAGCGGGACTCTCCAGAGTTTGGACTTACGCCGCTTCAGCATGAAAACGTAACCGCCTAAGAGGCCTCCGGCGAGGGAAAAGCCGAGCAATGCCAGCGGAGGCGCCACCTCCAGGCCGGCGGTCACATTGACCAGATTCGGCGTTGAGGCCGTCACCGTCATCGGTCCCCACCACACCGGAGTGAAGGTAACTCGGGCACTCGAGCTATTGGGTTCAATCGGAACCTCGCTGGTGGAGAACTCTCCCCGTCCCGACGCCAGCGCCAGCGAGACGGTCCTGCGCGCCTTGGTGGCGATGGGCCTCCCCTTGTCATCGATTAGCCGAAGAACCAAATCGCACGTGTCGACGAGCGAGATTCGCGGGGGACTGGGTTTCAGCTCGAAGCCGACGATGGGCGGTTCAAAACTGACGGTCATGACCTTATCGCCATCGAGATCCACCGCTGGCGTGGCGCCCAGGTACTCCACCTTGACCTGGCCTTCGTGATCCCATGTGAGCGTGGCGGTGCCCTCTTCCGCTCCGGGGGGAATGACCAAGGGAACGGGCGCCATGGTCCCGGTGCTATCGAATAACCGGAGCCGGAACCCGGGCAAAGGCGCATCGCCTTTGGCCATCACGAAGGCGTGCACTGTGACGGGATCCTTGCCGTTGGCGAGGAAGGCCCGTTGTGGGCTGTATCGGAGGGCCAGCAAGTAACCGCCTGTCGAGGCGGCCGTCGCCGGGGCCGCGCCGGAGGCCGGAGGCGGGGGGGGCACGACTTCCGTCACGGCAGCCACGGAGGCCGGAGGCCTGGAAAGCCCTGCCTTCATCTGCCCGAGTCTCGCCACGGGTATGGCGCGGGTGAACACCCTCTTTTCGACCGCCACCCGAGGCTGGGGGATCATTGCGGGGGGCCGCGGAGACTCGGCTACGGGCGGCATCGCCCCGCGCGCAGGGCGCGCACCTCCGGGCTGCGACCGAGTCGGAGGCTTGACCCGCAGGTAAGTGCCGCCAAGCCGCAGTTCAGGCTGCTTGGCCCAGATGTAGAGGAAGCCTTCCGATTTAGCGGGAGGAAGTTCCACCCGCATGGACGACTGCCCCGCTCTCAGAACGGCGGAGACGAGTGTCTCCGTGGCGTTCGAGGGGAGCCGCGCCACGATATCCACCGTGAAGTCCTTCGGCGCGGACACAGGCCGGTTGTCCGCATCCACCAGTCGAACATTGATGGTTGCGCGCTCGCCGACGCTGACGGATTTCGACGGGGGATCGACTTGAAGTTTCACCGGCCGAGGCGTTTCCCCGCCGAGACGCAAGCCGAGCAACACGATCAGCAGAGGTACAATCCCAAATCTGCCCATCATCCCCTCGTGAACTACATCCAGTATAGGCCCCAATAAATTGACATCGCCGCAAGGTGCGGAGAGAAGCACACGGCATCGCACCCGTCGGGACGGAACCGGGCGGGAAAGCCCGGCCGGCCTTGGGCTAGAAGTTCACAGCCGCCGCCTCGCCGCCACTTTGGGCTTGGTTCCCGGTTTGGCGGGCGTACCCTTTTTCGGGTAAATCTTAGCCGCAAATGTCTTGTCGGAGGCGTCGATATCTTTGCCGCCGATGATCGGCTTGCCGTCTTTCGTGAGCTCGCCGGGAATCTGGTAGCACATGATCGACTTCGGGTCGGGCCTGGTTCCCAGCAGCGACGATTCTTCGAGCGGCGTCAGCACCTGCTGCCGCACCTCTTCCTCGCTCCACCCCTGGGTCCGCACGAAATACGCGATCGCCTTGGCCGGGTCGATCTTATCCACGAGCACCTTGCGCATGTGCTCGTGTGGGAAACCCAGCGTGTGTCCCGTCTCATGTCGAACCACCCGGTGGTATTCCGATTCCGGCGTGCTCATGCTGAACTCCTCCAGGTTCATGGTCTGTTGGTTCTTGGGAATGTGGAGGATGTCCGTTCCCAAATAAGACCAGTACCCGCCGTTCTCACCGCCTTCACGCGCGATGCGAACCTGCGCGCCGGTCCGGGTCTCGACGAATTTCACGTTCGCGGTGGCGCCCCAGGCGTTCATATGCAGGAGGATTCTCTTCCGCAGGTCGGCCGGCGGGTTGTCCATGAATCCCACGGTCAGCCGGGTTCCCCCGATTCCCCAGTATTTGGTGGTCACGACCGCTATGCGCAGCGGCGTGGACTTGAAGTCCGGCATGAGGCGGGTTAGCCTATGCATCGGCGGATGGTTCATCGGGTTGATGTCCACCGCGGTGCGGGCGGCGGATACCAGCAGATTCTTGTGGCAGACGTTTTGGCGTACAAACGAGAAGCTGTTTCACACGAGTTTCCTTTCCGGCTTGCGCCCGGTGTTAGAAATATTACTCCACTTTTGGAACGAAATCAATCAAATTCAACAGGAGTGCCAGCATCCCTTCGGCCCGCCTCTGCCGCGAAATCACCTCATGGGCTCGACCGATTCACGGGGAACTGCTCGTGGTCTGCGTCAAGCAGAAAGCCGATCATTCCCGACCCCGCAGCGTAGCCTTCAGACTGCCGTGCCGGCGCTCGTGCGGACACGCTGGCGTCGAGATAAGTCTCGACGCGGCACGCATAAGTGAGTGCGCTTCAGAATGCCGTAAACTTACGCCGCACCGCGCCGGGAGATGTGTGTAAATTTTTAACTCGTCGGAGTTAGGGGATCACTTCCAGCAGGCACCGGAATCCGAAGCTGACGCTGCGGTCGCCAGGATTGTACCAGAGGCGGTTCGAAAGACCAACGTATCGTGGCAGGTTGACCCACGAACCGCCGCGCGTGACCCGGTATTCTCCAGCGGCGGGCCCCTGGGGGTCGCGCTCGTCACTCACCTGGTAATACTTCTCGCCATACCAGTCAGAACACCATTCCCAGGCGTTCCCGAGCATGTCGTATAGCCCGAAGCCATTGGGCGTCTTCTTCCCCACGGGACGTGTCTGGTTGCCATTGTCCCGCAGTCGCTTCCCGTAATTGGCTTGGTCGCTCTCCCATAGGTTGGCGCTGTCCAGCCTCGAGCGGCCCGAGTTGTCGGCATACCAGGCGATCTCATCCAGTTCCCCGCGGATCGCCGCGGCGCTTCCCGCCCGCGCCGCGTACTCCCATTCCGCCTCCGTCGGCAACCGCCCTCCGGCCCACCGGCAGTATCCGAGAGCGTCATTCCAGGTCACGTTTACCACCGGGTGATCGTGGTCCTGCGGGAAGTCCGGGGGCGGCGGCATCCTTCCCCCGGTGAGCCGCACGAATTCCCGGTACGCCCCAAGGGTGACCGGTGTTTGCCCCATCCAGAAGCCCCTGCTGATGGTCACCCGGTGGCGCGGTTTCTCATCGTCGAAGCAATCGTCATCCCCGGTCGAGCAACCCATATCGAAGCTGCCCGGAGGGATCCAAACGTAGGGCTGCCCGTCCCGCGGGTTGATCTTGACCTCGACTTGCGGCGGGTCGGCGGTTTCCCGGGGAGGGGAGGGCGCGAAGGATTGCTTCACCGGCGGGGTCGCCGGAGGCTTTCGAGCCAGTTCCTGCGGCGGCAGCCCGAATCCCTCTTGTAATATTGGTGAAAGCCTCCGCGAGATCCGGCCAGCTACTCACCGGGCGCGCATCCTGCGGGAGAGCCTGGAACTTGGCAAAGGGCGCATCCTCCCAATCACACGGGCGCAGAATGACGGGAACCACGAGCGCCTGGCCCGACTCGTGACGCTGCAAGGCGCGCTTCAACTCGACACCCCAACAGTAGTCCGACGCCAGGAAATCCGCGCTCACCAGCAGCAAAATGATGTCCGCGCGGTCGAGGTTCTCGTCGATCTCCTTGCCCCACTCGGAGCCTGCGCCTATCTTGCGGTCGTGCCAGGTGGCGATCCGATTCGAGCGTTTCAGGACACTGAGATACTTTTCCATCTCGTCTCTCATATCCTGGTCTTTGTGCGAATAGGAGAAGAAGAGTTCGATGAGGCTCGCCGACGTGCCCGTGTCAGGCATATTCAGACTCGATTGTACACGAGCGGTACGGAGATGTCAGTGCCGGGATAAGACGATCTGATTATCGGGAGTCTCGCAGTATAAGTGCTCTACATTGCCCACTTAAAATCCCGCCGATTACGTCCGGGAGGGGCCGCCGAAAGGCAAGGACCCAACCGGTTGGGCCGGCTGGTTCCAGGGCTTGGTGGAGTTGACGGAATGTAACTTTGCCGACGAGAGTGTGGTGCCGGCCCCGTGTCCACGCTTACAGTAACGATAATGATCTCCCACAGGACTTCCATGACTGCAACATTTCTCCTTTGACCAGGATCTCCGTTTGGGCTTCCTGGCCGAGGCCGGTTATGCATCCAAGCGCCTCCGTGGGAGCCGTTTCTCTTCTCCGAGGTGGAACTTCGCCTTGGCAGTGGCCCTTTTTGGGGTTGGTTTCCGCGCACGCACATAGCGGATACTTGGATTGAGGCGCGGAGAACAAACTATGCCTTCGAAGAAGAAACCCGACCAACCCAATACACCGGGTGAACCTACCGAGAGCGCAGGGACACCCCAACCGCCGGCCGCTCCACCGCCCGGCGCCGCTCCCGAGCAACCGCCGGAACAGCATCGTGATTCCGTCGTTCAAGCCGATCAGTTGCGGCAGCAGGACCAGAAGTCCCGCCACGACGAACTCCGCGTGAACATGATGCGGTCCGTGGTCACCGAGCCGCTGCTTTCCAAAGTCCAGGCGGCCGCCCCCGAAGACAGGTTCGAAGTGATCATCGCGTTGAACGAATTATCTCAGGGGGGCATCGGCGCCGCTCTGGAATACGTTAAGAAGCAGGTGGACGAATGGGGCGTGCGCTACGCCAGCGTTTCGCAGTACGTCTTCGCCCGCCTCACCAAGGAACAGATTCTGGCGTTGGCCGACAAGGCTCGCGCCCTCACCAAGGAGTTTGGCCCCAGGGCCAGCGCCGTGTATCGCATCTGGGAGGACAGCGATGTCAGCGTCTCCTTGACCCGCTCCCTGGTCACGGTGAAAGCGGATGCCGCGCAGCGCGCATTTCAGGCTCGCGGCGCCGAGATCGTGTGGGCGGTGCTCGACTCCGGCATACAGGGGGACCACCCCCACTTCAAATCCGCGGCCTCGCCTTTCGGCGTGGTCGACACCCTGGCAGTCCCGGACCCGCTGGAGCATATGGACTTCACGCCGCTGCAGAATGGCGCGCTTTCGGACGAGTTCGGACATGGCACCCACGTTGCCGGCATCATCGCCGGATATTGGGCGTGTAAGGATTCCACTGTAGACCCCGCGGGGGACCCCGTGGTGGGGATTGAAATCCGCAACGAGGAGACCAACGATCCCATTCAGCGGCGCGATAAACTGCGCTCCATCTCGGGTGTCGCGCCCTGCTGCAAACTCGTCAGTCTCAAGGTAATCGCCGACCGCACCGTGATCGGGGAAAACCGGCAGACCGCTGGGCAGGGCAAGGTGAGTTGGGTGCTCCAGGCGATCGATCAGATTCAGCAGTGGAATCAACACGGCAGGAGGCTTCTGATCCAGGGTGTCAACATGAGCCTCGGGTACGATTTCGATCCGCGCTGGTTCGCCTGCGGGCAGAGTCCGATTTGCGTTGAGGTCAACCGCCTCGTGAAGAGCGGCGTGGTGGCGGTAGTGTCGGCCGGCAACGCCGGATATGGCTCCTTTATCAATGCCGCCGGCAAGGCCGAAGCGCGGTTCAGCGATCTCACCATTACCGATCCGGGGAACGCCGACCTCGCCATTACGGTTGGCTCCACCCACCGGGAGATGCCTCACTTGTACGGGGTATCCTTCTTCTCGTCCCGCGGTCCCACCGGGGATGGCCGCATGAAACCGGATCTCGTGGCGCCGGGCGAACGCATCATCTCATGCGCGGCTGGCCTCGAAGCCAAGAAATTCGGCGCTCTGAACGGCGACGCCGGCAGCGGCGCGCCCGCCCTGTATTGCGAGCTGAGCGGCACCAGCATGTCCGCTCCCCACGTTTCCGGCGCGGTGGCGGCCTTCCTTTCCGTGCGGCGCGAGTTCATTGGCCAACCGGAACGCGTAAAGGAGATTTTCCTGAGCAACACGGTCGATCTGCGCCGCGAACGCAAGTTCCAAGGCTCGGGGCTTTTGGATCTCATGAAGGTACTGCAGGCAGTTTGAGAAGACGCTATCCAGGAGGAGACTATGGAATCGATTCAGAGTTTCGACTTCTTCCGTTTGCAGTTTGACGGTGACGGCAACCTGATTCAGCGCCAGGCTCTGGAGGAGCTGAAACAACATGCGCGGTCGGCCGGCGCCACGGACGCCATCTTCATCGCTCACGGGTTCCGCAACAGCGAGGAGGATGCGACCTCGTTGTACACGAACTTTCTGACCACGTTCCGCTCGCAGATGGGCGGCGCGCTGCAGCCCAGCCTGGCCGCGAGGAAGTGGGTGGTGGCGGGCGTATACTGGCCGTCAAAACCATTTACCGAAGCGGATGACATGGGCGGGTCGGTTCAAGCGGCGGACGACGAAATGGCCGGGCTGGAAGCAGTGAAACAAAAGCTCGAGGAGATGAAGGCGACGGAAGCCAGTGCGGTGCAACGGCCTAAAATCGAGCGGGCGATTCAACTCCTGGATCGCGTGAAAGGCGACCGTGCGGCACAGGACGAATTTGTCGGTCTGGTCCTTTCGCTGCTGGATGGCAGCGAAGCGGATCCCACCGAGGGCGTCGAACGCATCCGCGCCATGCAGGGTTCCGAATTGCTGGATAAGCTTGTCGCGCCGATCATTGTGCCCACCAGCGGAGCCGCGGACGACGAAGGAGGCGCTGCCGGCGCCGGCCCGGTCTTTGCCGGCGGAGGGGAGGAAGGCGGCGCTCAGGGTATCGGATCGATTTTCAGCTCCGTCTATGGACGAATCGGGCAATTCCTGAACATGACCTTGTGGTACGTGATGAAGAACCGCTCGGGCGTGGTGGGTGGCAACGGCGTCGCCAAAGCCGTGCGGGAGTTGAAGGACAGTCTCCCCTCCATCCGGGTCCACCTGGTGGGGCACAGCCTGGGCGGACGCCTCATGGCTGCCTGCACCAAAGCCCTAGCGGCGCCGCCGATGGTTCGCCTCGACTCGGTGACTCTGTTGGAGGCCGCGTTCTCTCATTTCGGCTTTAGCGCCAACAATGGCAAAGGCCAGGAGGGGTTCTTCCGCAACGTAGTGACCAGCAGCGTGGTGAAGGGGCCGTTCATCGCCACCTTCTCCATGCAGGACACCGTCGTCGGCAAGGTCTACGCCGTCGCTTCGCGCCTCGCCGGGGACAACGTCCAGGAAATTGGAGATGCCGCGGATCCTTTCGGCGGGATCGGCCGCAACGGCGCGCAGCGAACCGCTGAAGCGGTCTTTGCACCGCTGCGTCAGGCGGGGTCGCCGCCCTATGAGTTCCAGATCGGGAAGATCGTCAATCTTGATGGGTCGGGGGGCCTGATCAAGAATCATGGGGACGTGACGAACGCCAACGTGACGTTCGCCTTTGCCTGCGCGGTCGCGGAGACCGGCCCCCGATTGGGATCTGGATAGATCAGGCGGATGATGGAGGTATAAAGCCTCCCCAGGTTGGTTGCGGCGGGCTGCAACGCTCCGAACGCTTTAGTTGACTAGCCCGCTCCCGCACGCCAGGCAGAGCGGAAGAGTGTCCGCGCCGCGCCGCGCTCCTCTGCGGAGATTTCAATCGTAGCCTGGATCGAACTTTTCCGCGTCCCATCTCCGCCCAGGGCGTTGGTGGCCTCCACGAATAGCAGCGCACCGAGGGCCAGGGACTCCAGCCCGGCGGGAAGCCTCCGCAGCGTCGAGCGGAGCGACTTGGCAACCTGGTTCGCCAGATGAGAAAGCTGCTTCAGCGCCATCCTCGGATCCTCCGCTTTCTGCCCGCGCAGTTGGCCGGCCTGGCAACCGAGATTCACGAAAGCGTCGATCAGGCAGGTGTCGGCCACCAGCAGCGACCGAAGCCGCGCCGGATGACGCCGGACCCTTTTCATGAAGTCTCTGGAGTGTTTCGGACTGTAATCCGCCGCCGAGTCGCTTCGATCCGCCCCCAGAAGCAGTCCCTCTATGCGGGCCAGTTCCCTCGACAGGCCCGCGGACGCTCGCCGGTAGAAGATTGTCATACTGGAATCGCGCAGCACGTCGTAGTTGAAGTCATACCTGGGCCGGCCCGCGAAGGGACGGCTGGCCTGGTAGACCACCAGCGGCGCCGCCACGGCCAAGTCTTCGTAGCGCTCCGGACTCGAGAAGTAGAGATAAGGGAGCCAAGTGCGGATGGTCCGCTGCAAGGCCCTCGAAACCCTGGCGTAAACCGGGAAGAATCGCGAATCGCGCTCTCCGGGAGCCTCCAGCCAGCGGTCGGCCAGGGCGCCTGGAATCGATACCGTCATCGCAACAATCACGCCGCCCTGGCGCGACTCCAGCTTTCTGTCGAGGCAGCCGGCCTCGTCAAAACCGTAGCTCGCCAGTACCGGCGGCAGGGCAGCGCGGGCGTGCGCGCACTCCAATCGCCGGTTACTCGCGTAGGAAACGGCGCCGCCCGCTCCCGGACCGACACCCTCGAACCCCAACGCCCCGGCTAGTGCCATGATGCGATCGAACATCGCTGCATCCTCGATTCTTACGACAATGGAGAAAGACCGCTTGCCGGCGCACGCGGCTCAGATCCAATCCGCGACCGTGAGTGGACCGCTGCATGATTATACCGGCGGGCTGCGATCCGGCCGGCCGAATTTTGGGGGCCGCGCGTTTGGGAAGACCTATAAGAGGCCTGGGCAGAATGAGTTGCGAGGGCGCCGATTTTCCTTCTTCTCCTGTGACCGGCTACCAGGCCAGGTCCCACTTGGCCCGCCGGATACGCTTGCGTATTCTGTCGCCCGCTCTTGACAATTTCGCTCTAATCGTCTAATGTCTAGTTAGGTATGGGTGATTTTGTTTCCGAGCGCATGCGCGTCACTTTGAAGGGCGACTACGCTTTGCGAGCGATTCTCGACCTGGCCCTGCAGAAGCCTGGCAAACCGATCCGAATCGCGGACATCGCCAAGCGCCAGAAGATACCCCAAAAATTCCTGGAACTGATACTTTCCGGGCTGAAGCAGGGTGGTTTCGTCGAGTCCCGCCGCGGCGCCGAGGGGGGTTACCTGATGGCGCGCGCCCCCGATACGATTACGGTTGGACAGGTGCTGCGGTTTGTAGAGGGGACGCGCAGCGGGCGGCAGCGCCGCCGGCACGAGAGCGAGGGGCCGTTGGGGGAGATGTGGCGCATGGTGGACGGGGCGGTCTCCTCGGTGATCGACCGCACCACATTCGCCGAACTTGGCAGGGCCTGGCGGGAGCGGCAGGACAAGTACGTGCCCAATTGGGAAATCTGATCACTGGGAGGGGAACTGTGGTATTCGAAGACAACTCATTGACGATCGGACGCACGCCGCTGGTCCGTTTGAAGCGGATGGCGAACGGCGCGGGCGCGACGGTGCTGGCGAAGATTGAAGGCCGCAACCCGTCGTACTCGGTGAAGTGCCGCATCGGCGCATCCATGATTTGGGATGCGGAATCGCGCGGCGTCCTGGGAGCGGGCAAGGAGCTGGTGGAGCCGACCAGCGGCAACACCGGCATCGCGCTGGCATTTGTGGCGGCGGCGCGTGGTTATCCCATCACGCTGACCATGCCGGAGAGCATGTCGATGGAGCGGCGCAAGGTTCTGAAGGCCCTGGGCGCGAAGCTGGTGCTGACGGAAGCCGCGGGCGGGATGTCGGCTGCCATCAAGGCGGCCGAGGAGATGGCGGCCTCCGATCCGAATCGTTACGTGCTGCTCCAGCAGTTCAAGAATCCCGCCAACCCCGCGATCCATTTCAAGACTACCGGTCCCGAAATCTGGGAGGACACCGAGGGCGGCATGGACGTTCTCATCAGCGGGGTCGGGACCGGCGGCACCCTCACGGGAATCTCCCGTTTCTTCAAACAGGCCAAGGGCAAGGCCATCGTTTCCGTCGCGGTTGAACCGGCCGCCAGCCCGGTCATCGCCCAGACCATGAAGGGGGAACCGCTCAAGCCCGCTCCGCATAAGATCCAGGGGATCGGAGGCGGATTCATTCCCGACACGCTGGATATGTCCATGGTGGACCGTGCCGAGACGGTCACGAACGAAGAAGCAATCGAGGCGGCCCGCCGGCTTGCCAGGGAGGAAGGGATTCTCAGCGGGATCTCCTGCGGCGCCGCTGTCGCCGTGGCGATCCGGCTGGCGAAATCCGGCGAGTTCGACGGCAAGACGATCGTTGCGATTCTGCCGGACTCGGGAGAACGCTACTTGAGCACCGTCCTTTTCGAGGGCCTCTTCACCGAGTAAGCTCTATCTGCGTTAATCCGTGTCCATCCGTGGCTTGGGTCTTGTTACTTCTTCTCCTCGGGAAGAACGAAAGTAGTCTCCTGCTTCTTCAGCAGCCGAAGGTCCCGGCGAATCTCGAGGTCCTGGTCGGAGCGGTTCTCGGAAAGATTCTTGATCCGCTCCTTCCTTTGTTCGATCAGACGTTGCAGTTCCGCGTTCTGCTCCTGCAACTCCCGGATCTGGCGCTTGTGTTGCAGGACCGTCGGGATGCCGTCCGTTCCGGCCAGGCTGTACAATGCCAGTACCCCCGCCGCCAGCAGGACGGTGGTGGAGAGGATCGTTTTGGTGCGGGTGTTCATGGCGGACAAAGCGAAAATTTCCCCAGTAATCTTGTTTATAATCCTCTTTCGAAATTATTGCTACAAGAATCAACAGAAAATCGCCGATGACCGATAAAATAATCGTTCTGACCACCTGCGCCAGCGCCGAAGAGGCGGAGAGAATCGTCCGGCAGCTTCTGGAAAGGCGTCTGGCAGCCTGCGTCAACATCCTCGCCGGAGTCCGCAGCCTCTACCGCTGGCACGGCGCGATCGAAGAGGCTGCCGAAAGCCTGCTGATCATCAAGTCGCAACAAGGCCTCTGGGAGGAGCTTCGCGCGGAGATCCAGCGCCTGCATTCCTATGAGGTCCCCGAAATCCTCCTGCTGCCCATCGACGACGGCTCTCCGGATTATCTCAACTGGCTGACCGGCCAACTGAGCCAAAGATGAACGAGGATGGACACCGATAACGCGTCTGGTTTCACTCCGTGTTCATCCGTGGCCGGCATTTTGCCGCTATGATGAAGTTTCCTCCGCCGATGTCCAAAGCCCAACTTCTTACTCCCGAAATCGCCATCCACATCGCCCGGACCTTGCACATCCCCCTGCACGGGCTCCTGGCGGCCATCGAACTGATGGACCAGGATGCCACCGTCCCCTTCATCGCCCGCTACCGCAAAGAGGCTACCGGCAACCTGGATGAAGTCCAGCTCCGCAGCATCGCGGAGCAGGTCCGCTACTTCCGCGAACTGCACGAGCGCAAGGCCACCGTCCTGGTCTCCATCGAGGAGCAGGGCAAGCTGACCGGCGAGCTCAAGGCCCGCATCGAGGCCACCCTCGACAAGGGCGAGCTCGAAGACCTCTACCTGCCCTTCAAGCCCAAGCGGCGCACCAAGGCCACCATCGCCCGCGAAAAGGGCCTCGAGCCGCTGGCCAACTATCTGTGGGAGCAGCAGCCCGGCGACGCCCCGCTGGATGCGCTGGCCGCCTCCTTCGTGAGCCCCGAAAAAGGCGTGGCCACCGCCGCGGAAGCCCTCGAAGGCGCGCGCCACATCGTCTCCGAACGCATCAGCGAGGACGCCGGCATCCGCAAAGCCCTGCGCGGCATGATGTTCGAGGAAGGCGTCGTCGCCAGCCGCAAGATCGAGGACGCTCCCGACCCGCAGGAAAACTTCAAGATGTACTACGACTACCGCGAGCCGGCCAAGTCCATCCCCTCCCACCGCATGCTGGCGATCCGGCGCGGCGAGACCGAAGGCGTCCTCTACTTCCTGATCGAGCTCGATCGCGCGCGGCCCGTCGATCTCATCAAGAGCCGCATCCACCAGCGGCCGGGCGATTGGACCCCGCACCTCGACGCGGCCGCCGAGGACGGCTGGAAGCGCCTGCTGGACTCCTCCGTGCAGGGCGAGATCCGGCTGGAGTTGAAACAGCGCGCCGACGCCGAGGCCATCCAGGTCTTCCGCGAAAACCTGCGCAACCTGCTGCTGGCCGCCCCCGCCGGGCAGCTTCCGGTTCTGGGCATCGACCCGGGCATCCGCACCGGCTGCAAGCTCGCCGTGGTGGACGAGACCGGCAAGCTGCTGGGGCACGATGTGATCTACCCCCACCCTCCCCGGAACGACGCCGCCGGCGCGCAGCGCACGCTCCAGGCGCTGATCCTGAAGCACGGCGTCAAGGCCATCGCCATCGGCAACGGCACCGCTTCGCGCGAAACCGATGCCCTGGTGCGCGATCTCCTCCAGCGCGAGGTTCAGCTCGGCGTGTTCCAGACCACCGTGAGCGAGTCCGGCGCCTCGGTCTACTCCGCCTCCGACATCGCCCGCGAGGAGTTTCCGGATCTCGACCTCACCGTGCGCGGGGCCATCTCCATCGCCCGCCGCTTGCAGGACCCCCTCGCCGAGCTGGTGAAGATCGATCCCAAATCCATCGGCGTGGGCCAGTATCAGCACGATGTCGATCAGCGCAAGCTGATGGAGTCGCTCGAGGCCGCCATCGAAAGCTGCGTCAACGGCGTGGGCGTGGACCTGAACACGGCGTCCTGGGCGCTGCTGCGCTATGTGGCCGGAATCAACGAGCGCACCGCGCAGAAGATCGTCGAATTCCGCAACCACAACGGGCGCTTCCGCTCGCGCGTGCAGCTCACGGCGGTTCCGGGCGTGGGACCCAAGACCTTCGAACAGGCGGCCGGCTTCCTGCGCATCCGCGGTGGCGACAACCCGCTCGATCGGACGGCCGTGCACCCGGAGTCCTACCCCATCGTGGAGCAGATCGCCAAGAAGTTGGGGGTAAGCGTCGACGAGCTCATCCGTCAGCCGGAGCTGCTCGATAAGATCGACCTGAGCGGCATCGCCGCCGGCGTGCACACGCTCCACGACATCCTCGAGGAGCTGCGCAAGCCAGGCCGCGATCCGCGCGCCCAATTCGTGACCCCCACCTTCAAGGAAGGCGTGACCGCGATCTCCGATCTCGCCCCCGGCCTGACCCTCGAAGGCGTGGTGACCAACGTGACCCGGTTCGGCGCCTTCGTGGATATCGGCGTACACCAGGACGGGCTCGTGCACATCAGCGAGCTGTCGAATCGCTACGTGCAGGATCCCAACGACGTGGTGAAGGTGGGGCAGATCGTGAAGGTCCACGTTCTGAGCGCCGACCCTAAGACCCAGCGCATCGCCCTCTCCATGAAAGCCCCTCAGGAACCGACGCCGTCCGCGGCGAAGCCGAAACCCAAACCCGAGCTAAACCTGGACCAGAAGCTCTCCGCCCTGTCCGACCGCTGGAAGTCCCGCTGACCCCGGGGACACCCCGGGGACAGTATACTCAAATCCCATTTCCGAGAATCGGCGCGGGCAACGCGCAATGCCGCAAACTTCTTTGTGGGGCGGGCCCCCTGGCCCGCAAGCCGACCCCATGGTCGGCTTTGGAACTGATTGGAAAAACAGGCCGGCCGCGGACGGGGGCGTCCGCGCCACATAAATGGAATCGGCCCGTTGTAGCGCACGCGCCCACGCGTGCAGCGTCGACAATCCTGTCGACGCCAGCGCAGGGTAAGCGCTGGCGCTAGTTTAACCGCCCCGCTCAGCGGCCAACTGCCCGTTTCGGCGGCTCCTGGGGCCATTGAATCACAGGACGCCGTTTCTCGATGGCGCAGTCCCTCAGGAACAGATTGATGAGGTTTTGATATGGCATCCCCAACTCGGCCGCCATTTCCTTGAAGTAGTTCACCGCCGCGGTGTCAAGGCGGATCGTGATCTGGCGCTTGAGTTGCTTGGCATAGGGGTTCTTGCGGGATTTGGAAAAATCGTAGTCACTTCTCATCGGAGTCTCCAATACACTTCTTCTTCCTGCGTTGTCGCGCGTCTTGCGGATATCAGTCGGATCACGGAATCGTGCTCCCGGTAGCAGTGACTGACGATCAGGCAGCGCGCCTCAAAGCTGTAACCCAGGAGCACGAACCGTTCTTCGTCCTCCGAATGATCCGGGTCATCGATCAAGCGGGCGTTCTCGTCCACAAACACAGTCTGTGCTTCCTGGAAGGAGACGCCGTGCTTTACCAGGTTGGATCGAGCTTTGCGGCGATCCCAGGCAAACTCAATATTGCCCACAGCATTATTTTAGCAATACCAAGCGAACTGCCGCGCGCCAGCCCCGCTCCGCTCAACGGCCTCCCCGGGTTAGCCCGCAATCCGGCACGCCATTCCGGGCCAGGAACGAGCTGCCTACGGCGGACAGATTGTCTCCACACTGTCACGACAATTGAGCGAAGGCTTCGGCGTTGGTTCCCGATCGGCGCGTGAGCCCGCAACTTGGCAGCGCTACGCCGGCATAGTGGTGCAGCGGTAACAGAATGTCGACAAAGTATTGCTTAACCAACTACGTCAACAAGCGCCGACGTTAGATGTCCAATTTCCGCCCCTGAGTCTCTGGTAGGCCGGTGAGTCCTTACGGGTAGTTATGCCATACAGATCTTCAACGAAAAAGCCGGGTGGCCGGGTTGGCGAGCCGCACTGCCACGTGGCTTGCTCTCGATGATTTGTCAACCCTGGTTCCGAGGATCGAGTCCTACACCTGCGGTGATTCATTGCGGGGGCGCCCAGGAGCGCCCCGCAATGCCAAATCACGGCCGGAGCCGCCTTACTTGAACAGAAGAGTCGCGTAGTCGCCGAGGAAATTGCGCCACAGGAACCAGTAGTGCGCGCCCGGGATCTCCTTGTACGACGTCTTGAAGCCGTGTTTCTCCAATAGCGTATGCAGAGTCATCATGCGTTCGCGGGCCTGGTCGGTGGTTCCAGCGCCGGTCCAGTAGAACTTGACCCCGCCCTTCTTCACCGCTTCGAGCTGATTCTCGTACGCCGCGTCAACCGCTTGCGGCCCGGAGCTGAACACGGCGATGTAGCCGAATTTGCCCGGATTGTTGTTGGTGTTGGTGAGGGTGTGACCGCCGCCCATGGAGAGGCCGGCGATGGCGCGGTCGTCCTTGCCGGTGCGAACGCGGTAGGTCTTTTCGACGAAGGGGATGATGTCCTTCACCAGGCTCTCAGGGTAGGAACCCGCATAGGCCTTTCGCGGCGGAAAGGAACCCCGTCTGGGGCAGACTGCTCGGGGATGGGAAGGGCGCTTTCGGTTGCGCTTGGGTAATCTGGCTTGGCCGGCGTCGTACAGCATCCGATCGAAGCAGTCTTAGCGGACCCGCGTGAAACTGAAGGGTCGCGGGGGTAGACCGGCTTTCTGCGCGGCCACATAGGTCACGGCACGGACGAGATGGTAGGCTGCCATGGCCAAGTTCAGCTCCTTGGCCACCATGGCGAGCACAGCCTGATCCAAGCGCGTCGGCTCAACGCTGGACTACCGTACTGGATTGCACTGAACACACCAGTGTGACACTTTCGTTCACAACTCCACGCCGGTTCATCCCGACGCGATCCAGGCGAAACCGCCTGTCCTACGCAGGGACAGGCTTAGGCTGCTGGCGGACGTTTCACGCGCTTTGCCACGGAGGCCGCCTGCCCCTTAGCCCACTCGAGCAGCCGGCGCGCCCAGTGGAAGTGGTTGCCCAGAATGACAAGTCCCAAGATGATCACCAGGATGCCTGGTCCGGGCACAAAGGGAATCGAGAGAATGAGCCCAACGGCCAGCAGAAGGAATCCGAGGCCAATTTGCAGGATCTTGCGGATGGACGTCATCGTCAGAAATGCTCCCGCAGATCGGCGAATCTCTGTAGCGTCAGCAGGCGGCCATCCACCTCCCGCACCTCCTCGCGTTCCAGAGTCCAGGTGTGCGCGTGGGGGATGAAAACCGCCCTTAGCCCCGCCTCCAGCGCCGCGTTGACGTCCGATTTCGGCGAGTTCCCGATCATCCACGTGCGCTCGGAATGCAGCCCGAAATCGGACGCCAGCTTGCGGTACGCCGCCGCATCCTTCTCCTTCACGATGGCGGTTTGGTGGAAGTAGCGCCCCAGCCCGGAGCGATCGAGCTTCAAGCGCTGCTCGTCGGCATGTCCTTTCGTGAATAGAATTAGCTCATGCCGCGGCCGCAGGTAACGTAGCGTCTCCTCCACGCCTTCGATCACTTGCATGGGGTGGTCCAGAAGACCATGGCCGAACGTCATAACGCGATCGAGATCTTCCGCCCTGATCTCGCGTTCCGCGAGATGAAGATAGCACTGCCGCAGGTTCCGGGCGAAGTTGGCCGAGCCGTATCCGTGAATCTTATTGTTGACGCTCTCGATCTCGTCCAGTACGGCACGGATCTCCGCCGGGCCCAGTCGCGAGTGGTCCAGGTGGGATACGAATTCCTCAAACGCCTGCTCGAAGTAGATATTGTTCTCCCAGAGCGTGTCGTCCGCGTCGATGATGAGGTGCAGTCTCATACCAGCGCCCTAGCCGGGGCCACATGCTACCATTATGGCGTTCCCGCGATGATTCTGAAACTGAAACGCACCCCCGGCATCTTCCTGGTAGGCTTCATGGGCTGCGGAAAGAGCGTCGTGGGCGGCAAGCTGGCCGAAAGGCTTGGATGGGCCTTCGCCGACATCGACTCGGAAATCGAGCGCGAGCGCAACACCACCATCAACGACATCTTCGACACCCTGGGCGAGGAGGAGTTCCGCAAGATTGAGTCGGAGGCCATCCGCAAACGGGTACACGTGATCCAGTCGGGCCATCCGATTGTGGTGGCCCTCGGCGGCGGCGCTTTTGGGCAGCCTCAGAACTGGGAGATTGTCGAGAACAACGGCGTTTCGATCTGGCTGGATTGCCCCCTGTCCCTGATCCGCCAGCGGCTGGATGGGTGTACCCATCGCCCTCTGGCCCGCGACCCAAGGAAGTTCGACCTGCTTTACTACGCCCGCCGGGAGACCTACGCCCGCGCCGATTATCACGTCGAGGTCGCCGGCAACGATGCGAACCTCGTCGTAGAGGCGGTTCTCTCTCTGCCACTCTTCTGAGGAGTTCAATCCCATGTCCGAGCGACAACTTAGAGTTCAAGCGCGCGCGATCTTCCGCGCCGCGCTCGCAGCATCCGATCCCGCCGAGGCGGTTTTGCGAAACGTGCGGGTCTCCGGCGGCC
Organism: Bryobacteraceae bacterium; assembly: GCA_963801345.1. GTDB lineage: Bacteria > Acidobacteriota > Terriglobia > Bryobacterales > Bryobacteraceae > CAWDER01. The sequence continues at coordinate 104,684 of CAWDER010000002.1, read as the reverse complement.
GGCTCACCGCCGGCAAGCAAACCTACCGGCTGAGCTCGTACCGGAAAATCTTCGTGATCGGCGCGGGCAAGGCCAGCGCGGCCATGGCGCAGGCCGTCGAGCGATTGCTCGGCCGCGGCATTCACTCCGGCCTCGTCAACGTCAAGTACGGCCACCGAGCCCAGTTGCGGCGCGTCGAACTGAACGAATGCGGCCATCCGGTGCCGGACGAGGCGGGTGTTCGCGGCGCCCAGCGCATCGCGGCCATCGCCGAGGGAGCGGGACCCGAGGACCTGGTCATCTGCCTGATGTCGGGCGGCGGCTCGGCTCTCATGCCAAGCCCCGCGCCTCCCGTCACACTCGAGGAGAAGCAAGCCGTCACCAGGCTCCTGCTCGCCTCGGGGGCGGACATCCACGAGATCAACGCACTGCGCAAACATATCTCGCTCCTCAAGGGAGGCCAACTAGCCCGGCTGGCGGCCCCCGCCACCGTTCTGTCGCTCCTGCTCAGCGACGTCATCGGCGACGACCTCGACGTGATCGGCTCCGGGCCCACCGCCCCGGACGCTTCGACGTTCGCCTCCGCCCGCGCCGTGCTCGAGAAGTACGGCCTGCTCGACAAAGCGCCCGCATCCGTGCGGGAACGCCTCGAGAGCGGCGCGCGGGGCGAGCTCGCCGATACTCCGAAATCCGCCGATTCCCTTTTTCGCAAAGTGCAGAATCTGGTGGTGGGCAGCAACCGGCTGGCGGTCGAGGCCGCCGCCCGCAAGGCGCGCGAACTCGGGCTCCGGCCCCTCGTGCTCTCCACCCGGATTGAGGGCGAAACCCGAGAAGTGGCGCGCATGCACGCCGCCATCGCCAAGGAGGTGGCCGCCTCCGGCCGTCCCGTCAAACCGCCGGCCTGCCTGATTTCAGGGGGCGAGACCACGGTGACGCTGCGGGGAGACGGTCGCGGCGGGCGCAACCAGGAGTTCGCTCTTGCAGCCGCCATCGATCTGGCGGGTTGTGCGAACGTCGTCGTGCTGAGCGGCGGAACCGACGGGACCGATGGTCCCACGGACGCGGCAGGCGCAATCGCCGACGGCAAGACCGTCTCCCGCGCTCTGGCGCTGGGGCTCAATCCCGCCGACTTACCTGGCGCGCAATGACTCCTACAGCTTCTTCGATCCGCTTGGAGATCTGCTGAAGACCGGCCCCACGAACACAAACGTAATGGACGTCCGCCTGATCCTGACCGGAGAAACCGCCTGAGGTAGGGCAGGCGGTTTCGCCTGCCTTCAGCGCTTGTGCAGCGCAAGCTGCCCGCGATCCGTATGGACAACGATTTGGGGGCCGCTGCCCGTCGAACCCTTCAGCGTAGCGCCGCCCCCCTCTGTGGTGACGCGGACCGAATCGCCAAATGCGCTGGTGGCTTCCCCGCGATCCGTCGTCCCGTTCATCTCGAACTTGGCGCTGGCGGGCAGGGTCAAATCCACGTCGCCGTTTCGGGTCGTAATGTCGATTTTTGCCGTAGGCGGAAGCTTGCTGACCAGGGTGACATCGCCCCGGTCCAGCGTCGCCTGCAGTTCGCCGCTCAAGTCCGTGATTTGAACGTCCTTCGTCTTAGCCGACAAACGCAGCGGTCCCACCACATTGTTTACCGACATTTTTCCGAGATCCATTTCAAGTTGTCCCGGCAACCGTTCGAACCGCAGCTCCGTCGATCCGCTCTGAAAGAGCATGCCTTTGGCGAGGTTGCGAATCTGGACGTCCCCGGAGTAGTAACCGTTCACGGTCACGGCTCCCTCCACGTTCTCCAGTTCCACATTGCGCCCGTTCCCCAGGATTTCCATGCTGCCCTTGACGTTCACGGCCCGGACGATGTCGCCCCTCCGGGCGTCCACGCGGACTTTCCCGCCGATATCCTGCAAGCGCACGCCGGCGTTGTCGCTCTTAACCTCCACTTCTCCCTGGAGGTTGACGATGTCCCAGTCGCCCAAGCGCCCGCTGGCCTGGACGCTGCTCCCCTTGGGGACCGTCAGTTCGATGTCCGCGGAGACGCGCTGCTGCCCGGTGGCACGCTCCTGATTCGTGCGGATCAGGACCTGGCCCCCCGACGTGAAGACCTCGACGGGAGTGCGGCGATTGGCCTCATCCGCTTGGGCCTGCCCGTAGGCGCGGACGGTCTTTCGTCCCGTGACTTTGACTTCCTGCGTGTCGGCGCCAACGATTCTGGTGTTGCCCCGCAGGTTCTCCACTACGATCAGAGTCGCCGTAGCCGGGCGGCGCTGTTCCGCGATCGGATAGTCGAAGGCTTCGCCGAACAGTTCCGCGCTGCGGCCCATGGAAACGAACGGGGCCCAGGACGGGATCCGCCCGTGCACCAAGAATGCCAGCGAACCGATCACGCAAATGAAGACGATCAGCACCCACTCGCCGCCGGAGACTCCCCCGCCGGTGATCGGCTTGGTGCTGAAGTGCCAAACGAAAACTTCGATCAGGCGCACCAGCCCCCAGGCGACCAGTAGAAAAGGCCAGTACTTCGCAATCAACTCGAACGAGACCCATTCCGGGTGGATGTTCCTGAACAGGAACAAAAGTCCGATCAGGATCAGCACGAACGGCCCGATCAGCGAATGCCGCCTCATACTCCACCTCCTGAAGGTGTCTGCGCGCCGTTCCCAATCCGCTCGGCCAGTTTGAGCAGGCCCAAGAGAATCAACAGCACCGGCCAGGTGCGCCAAATCCCGTAGTCGGTAAACTGATCGGCGGCGAAAAGCAGTCCAACCGCGATCAGCATGATCGGCCCGCGAATGGCGCGTAGCAGAGACCCGCTATTGCCGTTCATGGAAGACCTCCTGCGCGGAAGGCTCCCGGGGAGTGCGCGTCTTCAGGCGCGTCACCAGCATGTAGGCTCCCCCGGCAATGAGCGCCACCGGCCACCAGCGGAACACTTCCCGAAGCCACTCCGGCCGTGTGGTCATGATCAGGAACAGTACGCCGAGCAGCATGAGCGCAATCGGACCTGCCACGGAACCGGCCTGGGGCGAACGCAGCGGGATCAAACTGGAGAACTCGTCCACGGGCAGACCGTGCAGGCGCCGGTTGGCGGTGTGGTAGGCCTCGAACGCCATATAGAAAACCCACAAGCCGATCAGCATGCCGAAGAGCGGCTCCAGGTTGCCGATGTAGCTCGATGAAACCAGGCTGATCAGAGTGCCGAGTACGATCACGTGGACCAGACCCTTGACATATTGACTGTTGTAAATCGCGCCCACGCCGGGGATCAGACCCAGCACGAAGGCCAAGCCCGGCGAAGGCGCTCCCGGCTGCATCATCGGCTGGCTGGCGAACTGTGCGGCGCCGGGGGCAGCCTGAGGCGCCGGCGCATGCTCCTGACAAAACACCGACCCGTCCGCCAGACGCCGGCAATCCCCGCACAATGCCTTGCCGCAACTCCTGCAGAATGCTACCGCTTCAATCTCCGTATGTATGTAGCATTTCATCGCGATCTCTCCCCTCGTCTCACTTCTTCTTGGTTCCCTCGGATAGACCGGGAGAATCGGCTGGCGCCACGGTCTGTCCCGCGGCGTCCTCCTCGGTCAACTGTCTCAGCCGGGTGCGAATCTCGTACACCGACTGCAGGTTGTCGTAGAACTTCACCGTGCGGTTCCAGGCCCGGTGGGCGCGGTCGTCCACCGTCCGCCAGACCTTCACCGGATCCACGTCCGCCACGCTCAGTTGGCGAACGTTGATGCCGGCCAGACGGGCCAGCATGGCGAACGACAGAATCGTCATGGCCATCCCCATGGCGAAGCGCGGTTGAAAGACCGGCTCCACCAGACGGCCCCAAATCGTCCAGAAGTCCCGGCGCCGTTCCTGCGCCTTGGCGCGCCCGCCGGTCAGGTCGAAGATGATCCGCGTGACCAGCTCGGGAGGTGGCTCGACTACTTCCGCCCTCTCCATGAAACCCACCGCGGCGGCCGCATCCCGAGCCGTCTGCGCACAATCCGGGCATTCCGCCAGGTGCCGCTCCACGTCCAACTTCCGGGCGTAGTCGAGCGTCCCATCGACGTAATCGCAGAGCAAGGTTTCCAGATCCAGGCAGTTCATATGGAGACCTGGTACTTTCTGAGGACTCTCGCCAAGTCCGCCCGCCCGCGGTTCAACCGGGACTTCACCGTGCCTTCCGGTACGTTCAACGCCTCGGCAATCTCGCGATACTCCATCCCCTCCAGATCACGCAGAATCAGCGTTTCCCGCAGCTCGGGCGAGAGCTTCTGCAACCCCTTCTGCAATATCTCGCTGGCCTCGCGGCGCGACAACGCGGAGTCTGTGCGGCTCTCGACTCCGCGGGTCTGTTCCAGCACCGGAAGCTGATCTTCGATAGAATCGGTGGACCTGTCCAGCTTGGACCGCCGGTAGTGATCGATCAGGAGATTCCGCGTGAGTCGTGTCAGCCAGGTGATCAGCGACCCCTCCCCGGCACGGAAACTCTTCAGACTCTTGAAGACCCGCAGGAAGACTTCCTGGGTGAGGTCCTGGGCCTGGCCGTCGTTGCCGGTGAAGCGATAGCACATGCCATATACCCGCCTCGTGTACGTCTCGGCCAGTTCCTCCCAGGCGGCCTCTTCGCCGGACAGGCACCGCTCCACCAATTTCGCATCGAGATCCAATGGCAACCCCATCAGTCCCTGCCATCCGGCTGGCCCGATGCCCGCCGCCTGCCGGCTTGCGCCGGCCGGGCTCCACGACATCGGTACGGATTGGGCGAAGGTTGCCATGACCTCGTTCGCTGTCCCTGGACTTCCGCGCCCCGGTTGCCTTGTCGTACTGGGCCGGTTGCGCTCGTCGCAGGCTTCCAGTATGAGAAACGAGGTTCTATCATTAGAAGTTCACACGAATCTGGATGCTAGGCGTGCCGCTCTCCATTCTAGCCCGGAGTAAACCGGGGGAAAAGAGCTTCGGCGGATTTCATGCGCAAAGGTGAACCCATCGTCAAGCAGGACAGACGGCTGCTCGCCGTGGCTCTCGTCCTGGTCTTGATCGTTCTTGTCATGTTCACCCTCCATTCTCGCCACGACGGGTTCGACTGGACCCTCTTCTCCTCCACCCTCGTTCTGATGCGCTGGCCGTGGCTGCTGGCAGCCGCCCTTCTATCCTTGTCCACGTACTATGGACGCGCACTGCGGTGGGCCGTCATGCTCCGTGGGCTCAGCCGCCGGCCGAACATCTGGCGGCTTCTTTCGGCCACCGCCGTCGGCTTCACGGCCATCATCCTGTTTGGCCGGGCAGGTGAACTCGTGCGGCCCTATCTGATCTCCGTTAAGGAAAAGGTCACCTTTTCCTCTCAACTGGCGGCGTGGGTGATCGAGAGGATCTGCGATCTGCTGGCCGCCCTGCTCATCTTCGGCACCGCCCTGGCCTTGGTGGGACGCTCCGGAGCAAAGGTCGGTCCGGCGCTGCAATGGACTCTGCGGGTGGGCGGCTACCTCGGCGCCCTCATCGGCGTTTCCTGCGTTCTCCTTTTCGTGGCGCTGAGCCGGTCCTCCGGCGCCGCCGGGCAGCGGCTCCTCGGCGCCCTGGCTGTCCTTCCCGAACGGTGGCGAGCCAAGATCCAAGACTTCCTGAACTCGTTCAGCTCCGGCGTGGAATGCACCCGGAGCCTCTCCGGCGTGCTCTTGCTGGCCGCCTACACGGCCCTGGAATGGGGTCTCATCATCTTGTGCTATGTGGCTTCCTTTCAAGCTTTTCCAGCTCTGGCCGGCCTCGGCTTGACGGACGTGCTGATCCTGCTTGGTTTCGCCGTGTTTGGGAGCTTGGTTCAAATCCCGGGAATCGGCGGCGGCGTTCAAGTGGCTACGATTCTCGTGCTCACCGAGATTTTCCGCATCCCCCTGGAGGTGGCCACTGGAATCTCGCTGGTGAATTATGTAATTACATTTATAGTAATTGTTCCGATCGGTTTACCGTTGCTCGTGCGCGAGGGCCTTAACTGGCGCAAATTGAAGGAGATGGAGGGTGGAAATCTACTGTGAACTGCCCCTTTTGCAGCCACAAAGAAGACCGGGTCGTGGATTCTCGCGAGAGCCGCGAGGGTGACGTCATTCGCCGTCGCCGGCATTGCCTGAAATGCGATCGTCGCTTCACCACCTACGAGCGCATCGACGAGGTTCCCTACATGGCCGTCAAGAAGGACGGCCGCCGGGAGAAGTTCGACCGGCAGAAGGTACTCACGGGTCTGCTCAAGGCTTGCGAAAAACGGCCGGTTGCTATGGCAAGATTGGCCGAAATCGTCGATGAGATAGAAACAAAGCTGACGGACAGCGCCGAGCGCGAGATAAGTACTACTGAAATAGGAGAAATCTTGATGGCGCGGCTCAAAGCCTTGGACAAGATTGCCTACGTCCGGTTTGCCTCGGTGTATCGCGATTTTCAGGACGTGGAAGCTTTCCTCAATGAATTGAAGCACTTGATTCGCCAGAAGCGAAAATGAGAGGAATTTGTCCACAGCCCCACTTTTCGATTTAAGGCCATGGGGTGCTACGCTTCCGTGTGAAACTATCCGGGCTCGGCTTCCATCTATTGAATTGGGACTATGTTTTAAGGAAGTTTGGTGCTACAATCAAATGGCAGTTCGAGTGTGGCGGGTACGGGCTGCAACATTCATAGTGATCTACATTCCGCTATTCCTGAAGAATTCCGGGCAACGCTTTCCTTTCTTAAGTACTGGCTTAGTTTGCGAACAGTGAGGTGAGTCCGCCGTGGACCATTTCGAAGATCAATTTCTGACCGAGCAGCCTGAACACCGAGGACTTCCGTTCGAGGTGGAGGCGAAGTTCTTTGAGGCGGATGAGGCCCACGATGGAGACGACTTCCATGGCGCGCCTGCGGTGGAGGAATCCATCTACACGGATGATCCGGTTAGGGTTTACCTCCGTGAGATGGGCGCGGTTCCGTTGCTCACCCGTGAGGGCGAAGTGGAACTCGCCCGCAGGATGGAGCGCGGCAAGCTCCGCATGCAGAAGGCCATCAGCCGGTCTCCCCTGGTCCAGCACACTGTCGTGGATCTGAGCGACCGGCTCCGGAAGGGCATCGAGGAATTGGACGCCTGGGTCGACATCGGCGGTGACGTCGAGGAAGGTGCCGCGGCCAACGAGAAACGTAGAGCCGACCTGGCTCAGCTCTTTACGTCGGTTTCCATGTTCTGGAAGAAGCACCAGCAGACCGGCGAAAAGCTCGAATCCATCCCTGGAACCAACAAGAAATTGGTCCGCAAATGGGCCGGAAAGCTGCGGCGCTGCAAAGTGGAGGTTTCGCGGGCGATTCGCGGGATTCCTTTCACGAATTTTCGGTGGAAGGAGTTTGCCAAAGGCATTGGGCACGCCGTTGATGAAATCGGCGCCATGGAAGCCGAACTGAGAAGGATGGAGGGTAGCTCCGGGTCGACGGTTCTGAGCCGCGTTCGGGAGCTGCGCCGGGAAGTCCGAAAGCGGGAAGCCCTGGCGGGCGCTCCGCTCGCCGATCTCCGGCACACCATAAGTGTCATCCGCCACGGCGAGGTGGAAGCCGAGCGGGCCAAGAAGGACCTCGTCGAGGCCAACCTGCGTTTGGTGGTTTCCGTGGCCAAGAAGTACGTCAACCGCGGCCTCCATCTGCTGGATCTGATTCAGGAAGGCAACATCGGCCTCATGCGCGCCGCCGACAAGTTCGAGTACCGCCGCGGTTACAAGTTTTCCACTTATGCCACCTGGTGGATTCGCCAGGCCATCACCCGGGCCATCGCCGATCAATCCCGGACCATCCGCATTCCGGTGCACATGAACGAGAGCATGAACAAGTTCCTGCGTGCCAACCGGGAGCTTGAAAAGGAACTGGGCCGGGCCCCCACCAACGATGAAATCAGCCGCCGGATGGACATTCCGGTCGAAAAGGTCCAGAAGTTGAAGACCATCTCCCGCGACCCTGTCTCCCTCGAGACCCCCGTGGGCCGCGACGGTGAATCCGCCCTGGGCGACCTGATCGAGGACCGTTGGATCGGTTCCCCTGTCGACACCGTCATCGAGACCAACGTTCGAGACGAAACCGCCAATATCCTGAAGACCCTCTCTCCCAAGGAAGAGAAAGTGATCCGGCTGCGCTTCGGTATTGGTTGCGAACGGGAGCACACCTTGGAAGAAATCGGCCAGGAGTTCGACGTCACCCGCGAACGCATCCGGCAGATTGAAGCCAAAGCCCTGCGCCAATTGCGTTCGCCGGAACGTGCACGCCACCTCCGCGCCCTGCTGGCGGCTCGCTGAAGTAATAGCTCTTCTTGTCCTCAGGCATGGTGATTCACGGGTCCCGATCCGCCACCCAGACCGGGGTTGGTGCGGATGGCCTCTGTTATGAAGTGCTTGGCCCTTCCAACGGCCTCAACCAGCGGCGTCCCCTTTGCCAATTCCGCCGTGATGGCGGCCGAATACGTGCATCCGGTCCCGTGAGTGTGCCGGGTTTCGACCCGCGGAGCGGAGAACTCGTACCATTCTCCGTCCGCCAGCAGCACATCGGTGGCGGCGCCTATCAGGTGCCCGCCCTTGACCAGCACGGCGCGAGGGCCCATCTCCGCGATTTGCCCGGCCGCGCGGCGCATGTCCTCCACGCCGTGGATCTCGAAGCCCGCCAGCGCCTCGGCTTCGGCCAGGTTGGGCGTCAATAGGAAGGCCCTCGGCAGCAGCCGCTCTCGCAGGGTCCGGCGCGCGTCCTCCGCCATCAGGGCGGCGCCATGCTTGCTGATCATCACGGGGTCCACCACCAGCGGAAACCCGAACTCGCCGGCCAATTCCGCCACGGCATGCACAATGGCGGCGTTACCCAGCGCACCGGTCTTCGCCGCGCTAGGAGGGATGTCCTCCACGACTGCCTGAATCTGCTGCCGCACCAGTTCCGGATCCAGGCATTCCACCCGCGAAACCCGCAGCGTGTTCTGGACCGTGATCAGAGTGACCACCGCCTCCCCGTAGACGCCAAACTGGTGGAAGGTCTTCAGATCCGCCTGGAGGCCGGCGCCACCGCTGGGGTCCGAACCGGCGATCGTCAGTGCTACAGGCCTAATCATATTTTTGTAGTAATTAACACCCTCAGATGCGCCCAGCCCGCCTTGCGTAACGGATCATGACCGCATGCTGCAGCACCCGCGGGGTCAGCTTAGACAACAGCACCACCATTTTGTAAAAGAAACCAGGAACTACTACAGTAGTTCCACGCTCCAACCCCTTGAGCGACGCGGCCACCACCTCCTCGGCGGACATCCACCAACTGTCCGGGATTCTCTTGCGATCCACTTTCGCCACATCTTGGAACTCCGTACGGGTGAAACCCGGGCAGAGCGCCTGCACGCGGACGGGGGACCCAGCGCACTTCAACTCCAGCGTGAGACCCTCCGAGAAGCTGTTCATCCATGCCTTGGTCGCCGAGTAGCTGACACTGCCCGGCGCGCTGGCGAACGCCGCCACCGACGAGACGTTGATGACGCCGCCTCTGCCCCTGGCGACCATCCCCGGCAGGGCGGCGTGGGTGAGGCGCAGGGTTGCCAGCACATGCAGCCGGTGCATCCGGTCCTGGGATTCCAAATCGGACTGGAAGAAGTTGCCCATCGCGCCGAAGCCGGCGTTGTTGACCAGCAACTCGAGGTTGTTCTCGCCGGCGATCCGGGACTCCACCTTCGCCAGATCGGTGTCCAGGACCAGGTCCGCCGGCAGCACCTCGACACGCACCCCGTTGCCGCTCTCGATCTCGCGGGCCATTTGCGCCAGCCGGTCGGCGCGCCGCGCCACCAGGATCAGGTGGTAGCCTTGTGCGGCGAGCCGGCGCGCAAAAACGGCGCCGATGCCGCTGGACGCGCCGGTCACCAGCGCTACGCGATTGCTTCCTGGCATGTCTCTCCTCCAAACGCCGAGAAGATCAGCCTAGCACGCCATGCCCGGCCCGTTTTACCTTCGGGTGACTGTGACGGACCGCCAACTCGTGTTCCCCGCCAGGTCGCGCGCCCGGACCACAATGCTGTTGGTGCCGATGAACAACGCCACGTCGGCGGTCCAGTTCGTGGTCCCCGTGGCCGTCCCCGATTTGCCGGTCGAGGTGGTCCACGTGATGCTCGCGACTCCGACGTTGTCGCTGGCTGTGCCCGCCAGCCTGATGCTGGCCGAGTAGGTCAGCACGCTGGTGCTGGCCGGGCTCGTGATTCTCACGAGGGGCGCTACCGTGTCGGTGGACGCTGCCAAGGTCGCCGTCACGGTGCGAGAAAGAGTCGCGTTCTGTGCGTCGGTCACGCGGATCGTGATCGCATTGCCGCCCAACTGAAGCGGGACTGTCAGAGCCCAGTTCCGGCCTCCCGGCGCCGTGCCCGAACTGCCGCGGTCGGTTGACCAGGTCACCTGGACGTCTCCAGCGCCTCCGCCCACCGTCCCTGAGATGGGCAGCGAGGCGCTGGTTGTGCTCAGCGGAAATGCGCCCGGGGATTGAATGGCGAGGCTGAGTGGCGCCACCGGCGGCGGCGGTTCACCGGGCGGATTCCCGCCGGGGGTCTCCGAGGGCGCGGCATACAGGCCCAGGATGGCTTGAATGTCCTCCGTAGTGAGAGTCGTCGAACGGCGGTAGTAGGGATACATCACCGCGCCCGGCACGTCCGAGTGTCCCAATCCCAGCGCGTGCCCCAGCTCATGCAGGGTGACCGAATACACGTCCACCGAGCCAACCGACAGATCCGGGCCAGCCACCCAATCCTCGGCATCGTCGAAATGCAGATCGCCGGCAATCGGCTCGGGGTTCGGCGGTGCGGGGTAGTAGGTGTGCGCCAGCATGCGGCCCGGGCCATCGAAAGGATAGGCGTCCCCATGGCTTCCCGGCGCGAACAGGAAGTTCAATGTGCGCTCCAGGTATGGACCGCTGGCAGGGCTGAACCCCACACTCGCCACGCGCGACCATTCCTGCATGGCTCTCAGAAGTTCCGCTCGCACCTGATCTTGCGGCAGCTTCTGGGTGAGCCTCTGGAAGTAGTAGCCCACTGCGGCGCTCCCCTGGCCGGGGCCGTCCCAGCCTTCTCCGACCGCCGCCACATACTGGCCCACCGTGCCCAACGCCGTAAGAGCCCCCGGGCACGCCACCACGCGCTCTCCCGCCGCCAGTTCCGCCGATGCCGGGAACACGTAGGCCACCTCATCCCAGGCGGCCAGTTCCTCGATCCGGTCCAGCGGCCCGCGGATCAGCAGGTGGTTGCCCAATAAGTCCGGGTGCGCCAGCACTTCAAAGCCTTCCTGCTCGACGATCCCCAGCCCTTCCGCCAGGTCGACATCCGGATAGAATTCCACCACCAGGGAGCCGCGTCCGTCGCGCTTCCCGGCGTTGTTCTTCTTAGGCAGAGCCGGACTCACTTTGTCCTGGGCCCGCATCCGGATGACCCGCAACTTGGTTCCCCACCAGTCCAGCCCGGACCAGACTGAGATGAGATATCCGGAATCCGGAACGTATTGAACGAATCGGGCGCCTCTCCGCTCCAGTTCGGCCACGGCTTCTTCCGCCGGAACGCCCTCGAACTGAACCAGGACATGCTGCCTGTCGAAGGACCTCTTGCGGACCGGCTCCAATTGCCTCGCAATCGGTTCCGCCTGCTGAGCTTCCGCCGTGGGTTCGGTCTTAATGTGAAGCCGGGTTTGACCGAACAGCGCCCCTGCCACAAAGACAAAGCACCACAGCCTTGAGATTGGCTGCCGCATACTGACTCTTATCGAAGCCTCGTGAGAGACTTGCGGCCCGCCGCGCACTCAGTTGTTTAGGAGAATCATCCCTATGTGCGTCAGGGCTTCCCGCCTAGCTGTGCGCTTGACTTCCACCCTGCTGCTTGCCGGCGGCCTATGCCTTTTGTGCGCCGAGCGTGTGCGCCTCGAAGAAGGCGAACTGCGGCTGGGAGAGCGGCGATTTCAAGTCAGGGGCCTGCACTACGCGCCCGTTCCCATCGGCGCCCGGGCCCAGGACCGGGTGCCCCCCTGCCTCTACGCCCGCGACCTGCCCCTCGCCGCCGCCATGGGCGCCAATACCGTGCGCACCTTCCGCCTGTTGCCCGAGGGCGACACTACGTTTGTCCCGCTCCTTGAAACCACCCGCCTGCACTGGCTGGCCGGGTTCCCCCTGGAACCCTACCACGACCCCTCCCGCAGCATCCTTGAGCGGCGCGACGAGATCCTCGCGGACTTCCGGAAGTACGCCGCGCGGTTCCAAGGGCAGCAGCGCCTCCTGGCGTTCGTGTTCGGCGACGATGTGCCTACGGGCTACAGCACCAAGTTCGCAGGCCCCGTCTCCGAGTTCTACGCCCTGCTGAAAGAAGCCGCTGCCGTTTTGCTCGACCTGGAACCTGAGTCCACACCCCTGCTGGCCACGGCTGTCGGCGCCCTCGAGGACCTGCGCGCGGATCCCCCTGGGTTGGACTTTTGGCTTTGGAACGCCGGCGCTCGACGGGACCTTGCGGCGCCCCTGGAAGACATCCGCCGGTCGAGTTCCAGGCCGGTGTTGGTAGCCGGCTTCGGCGCCGACGCCGTCGATTCCGCGACAGGCCTCGAAGATGAAGCGGCCCAAGCCGCAATCGCCCTCGCGTTGGTGGATGAGATGGAGGCCGCCCCGCTTCTTCTCGGTGGTCTCTACGGCGCCTTCGCCGATCCATACGGAGCCCCCGCGCGGCTCGGTCTGTTCCGGCCCGAGGCCGCCGGGCGTCCGGGCCTCGATCGCTTGCATCCCCGCGCCGTCTATCAGGCTCTCGCCACGCGCTGGGAAGGCCGCCAGCATGACGACCGGCTGCTCGAAGCCAGCCCGGAGCTCGCGCGGTTGGCCCACGCGGCGACCGGCGGGGATTCCGTCGCCCCCGGCGCCCTGGTGCTTGCGACCGGCGCGGCGCTGTCCGCGGCCCCCTACATTGCCAACGGCGTCCCCTGGCCCCTGCATCAGGCGGAATCCTGCCTCTGTCTGGGCGACCAACCGGTGCCGCTCGGAATGCTCTCGCCGGAGGCCATCACCGCGCAAGTCCCCTGGGACCTCGAGCCCGGCGAACAGGACGCTGTCTTCTTCCGCGCCGGCGTCCCGGCGCCGCCCGTAAAGACGAAGGTGGATCAATACGCGCCCGGGCTCTTCCCAGGGACGGTCGTGCGCGCCGGCACCGCTTGTGTCGCTTCCCAACAGAACGGAGTACGGCCTGGGGAGACTCTGGAACTGTACGGCACGGGATTGGGGCCGGGCGACCCCCTCGCTCGTGACCCCCAAGGTCTACATCAATGGCTCGGAGGCCGAAGTCCTCTCCTCCGGACTGGTGCCCGTGTCGGTCGGCGTGAATCAGGTCAACATTCGAGTGAGTCCGCTCACCCCGCACTCGAACGCTCGCCAGGGCGCATCTGGTTATAGAAGACGTGTTCAGCAACTCGATTCCCCTTGGCGTGGTCCGCTCCGATGCCCCATTCGGCATCGCCGTGCGCGCCCCCGCGCCGGAAGTGTTGCTGCAAGCCGGCGGCCGCCCGGTGCTGACGGAGTTGGAGACCGAGGGCGTCAACGGCTACTGCGGCCCAGTCGAGTTGGCGTCCATCGAGGCGCCCGCCGGAGTGTCCTTCACCGCCCCCGCGGTCACCTCCGGGCAAACCGTGCGAGTGGAACTGAGCGCCGCGCCGGACGCACCTGCGCGGAACGGCGCACCGATGCTGTTGCGCGCCTCCGCGCCGGACGTAACCGGCGCCGATGCCGCGCTCCGCGTCACCGTGCTGCCCAGCCGGGGCGACATTTGGCTGCGGGCCTATTCCGGCGGCTACCTGTCGTCCTTCCCCCTCGCGCGGTTCGACTGGGATGGGCGTCCGGTCCACTCCACGATGGGAGCCAACTCCGGCAGGGGCATCAATGTGATGGTGGTGGACCCCGTCACGGGCGTGTTTTCGGCGGTGCGGACGTTCGATACCTATGGCGATGCGACCGCGTCGGAAAAACTGGTCGAGTACCTCACCGCGCTGCCTGACGGCGCGCTGGTCCTGTTTGCCGTCGCCGATGACGGGACCTTGAAGCTGACTCGGGAGGCTCGCTACGCCATCTGGAGGATGTTCCAAAGCCGGTACATTGGGTGGCTGGGCTACCAGCAGTCCTGGGCGCTGATCGGACGCAAAGGATTTTCGCCGTTCGCCGAGCAGGCCTCCAGCGACTGGGTCGTGCTTGCCTACACCAATCTGCGCTTCCCCCTCCACCCATCAATCCCGTGAGTTAGAATTCGAAGACGTTCGCAGCGGCGCCAAGGAGGCCGACGATGCCGTCTTCACAGGATGCTTCACCTGGAGTACACGTGCCCCCGCCCTTGGTGTACGCCGCGGGTCTTGCCCTCGGATTGTGGATGAGCACCCTGATGCCAAGCCGTTGGCTACCCGCCGCGGTTTGTCGTGCCGCAGGCTGGACGCTGATAGCCGGCGCGCTGGCGCTGGTGTTGCCTGCGTTCTTCGGTTTCTTCCGGGCAAGGACCACGGTTCGTCCGGATCGTCCCGCGTCCAGCCTGGTCACCAGCGGCCCGTATCGCTTCACTCGTAACCCGATGTACGTGTCCTTGGCCCTGGTCTACGCGGGCGTGGCAACGCTGTACCAGTCCGTATGGGCGTGGCTATTTCTCCCGGTTGTGCTGGCCTACATCGATCGGCGGGTTATTTGCTCCGAGGAGGGATTCCTGGCGCGCCGCTTCGGACCGGACTACGCGCAGTATTGCGCCAAGGTTCGCCGCTGGATCTGAACCTTGTCCACCGCTGCCCCCCGGCAGTCACCCGAGGTAAATGCAGAACTCGCCGAAAGACCGCTTGCCAACCACTTGCCGGTCCCGCCGGCCGCGCCGCACCACCTGCCCCAACCGTCGTGGCGCGCGCCTGACGTAACATGTAAAGGTTGGGCTACAGCACATCTACTTCCGGCCATAGCCGCTTCCGCTGGCCGCTCTTCTACCTGGGGGTGGCTCTCACCACCATGGCGACGCTCCTATTGGAGTTGTCCCTCACCCGCCTGTTCTCCGTCGTCTTCCACTACCACTTCGCCTTCCTGGCCATCTCGATGGCCATGTTCGGCCTGGGCGCCGGCGGAGTTTTCTCCTACCTCGTCGCCGAGTGGCGCTGGAATCTCTTTTCGAAACTCGGAGCCATCTCCGCCCTCAACGCACTGGTCGTGCTCGTGTCGCTCGTCATCAGCCTCTCCATCCGCGAGAAGCTCGGCTTCTGGTCCCTCGCCGCTGTCTATTTCCCGAGCACGCTCCCGTTCTTCCTGGCTGGAACCGTGGTCTCGCTCGCGATCGCGGAAAGCATCGATCGCGTCGACCGGGTCTACTTCTACGACCTCATAGGCGCCGGCGCCGGTTGCCTGCTGCTGGTGCCACTTCTGAACACCTTCGGCGGTCCCAACACCATTCTCGCCACAGCCGCCTTCTACGCCGCCGCGGCCGCCATCTGGTACAGCCTGGCGAGCCGCGTGGACGGCCGCGTGGCCAGCGTCGCCCTGGCGCTGGCGCTGCTGCTGCTGCTGGGTTACAACGCGAAGTACCATGTCATCGACGTCAAGTACGCCAAGGGAAAAGCGCTCGTCAACGAGCAGTTCGTCAAGTGGAACAGCTTCTCCCGCATCGCGGTTTCGCCCGACAAGGTTACCCGCTCACCGGTGATCTACATCGACGCCGATGCCTCCACCTACGTCCCGTCCTACGACTTCGATCACCTCTCGGACAAGGACCGCCGGTCGCTGCTCGACGTGGGGCCGGGTTTCGTCTACCAGGTGCGGCCCGCGGCGAAGACACTCATCATCGGGCCGGGCGGCGGCTTCGATGTGGCCCGCGCGCTCGCTTCCGGCAGTCCCAGCGTGACGGGCGTCGAAATCAATCCGATCATCGCGAACACCGTGATGCGCGGCCGTCTCAAGGACTACAGCCGGCAGTTGTACTTCCGGCCCGATGTGCACCTGGTCGTCGAGGAAGGCCGGAGCTTCGTGCGCCGCAGTCCGGATCGCTACCAGGTCCTCCAGGCGACCCTGGTGGACACCTGGGCTTCCACCGCCGCCGGCGCCTACGCCCTGACCGAGAACAATCTCTATACCAGCGATGCCTTCTACGACTACCTCGCGCATCTGACCGGCGACGGCATCCTGTCCTTCACCCGCTGGGGATTGGACCCTCCGCGCGAGTCTCTGCGCCTGCTCTCGCTGGCGCGCGTGGCGCTTGCCCGGCTCGGCGAAAACGAGCCCGGCAAGAACGTCATCGTGGTTCGCGAGGGCAAGCTCAGCGACGCCGGCGGATGGGGCGCGGCCGACACCGTGCTGATTTCCAGGAAACCGTTTTCCGCCGAAGACCTGGCGCGCGCCCGCGACGCGATTCGCCGCTCGGGGTTCCAGACGATCTACCTCCCCGACGAGTCCATCGCGAACCCGTTCACCGAGTTGCTGCGTACGCGCGACATCGCGGCCTTCGAACAAAGCTATCCCTACAACATCCGCCCCGTCACCGACGACCAGCCGTTCTTCTTCTACACCGTGCAGGCCCGCGACCTCTGGGGCTACCTCGGCCACTTCCTCCACAGCGATCAGCCGGCCACGAACCGGGCCGATTTTGAAGTCAACATGTCCGTGCCAGTCATGTTCGGCCTGCTGGCGATCAGCCTGATCGCGGTGGCGGTGATCCTTGCCCTTCCCCCGCTGTTGCTGGGCGCGCGCCTGCCTCGCGATGGGCGCCTGCTGACGTTCCTGCTCTACTTCGTCTCCATCGGCGTCGGCTACATCCTGATCGAAATCGCGCTGATCCAGAGATTCGTCCTGTTCCTGGGGCACCCGACGTACGCGCTCACGGTCATCATCTTCTCGATGATGATTGCCAGCGGTTGCGGCAGTTTCATGAGCCGCCGGCTGGTGGGGCTCTCGGATTTCCGCCTGGGCGTCGTCATGACCGCGGTGGCGGCCTCCGTGGGGCTGCTGGCTCTGGTGGCAGGACCGTTGACGGAAGCCGGGGTGGGCTGGCCCGCCTGGTTGAAGGTCGTGCTGACGGTGCTGCTCGTCGCGCCGCCGGCCTTCTTCATGGGAGTTCCCTTCCCCACCGGCCTCCGGCTGCTGCAAGTGCGCCACGAGCCTTCCGTGAAGTGGGCGTGGGCGATCAACTCCGCCTCGAGCGTGCTCGGCTCGGTGGGCGCGATGTTCCTGGCGATCTACGAGGGCTTGCAGAGGACCTTGATCGTGGGCGGTGGTTTCTACGTGCTCGCGCTGCTGATCCTGGTGCTGTTGCAGAGGGCGGCGTGGCAGCCGCGGCCCTCAGTCCTCGCGCAGCGCTGAACCGCTCCGGATCCGGCAGATGCCGCGCTTGCTCGAGCGGACGAACCGCACCAGGTGCAGCGTGTGTTCGGTGGGCGTCGTCCGCTTCGATGCGCCGCAGGGCTTCCTCGAGCCCGAGCCCGGAGCGGTAGAGGAGAACGTAGGCCTTCTTCAACGCCGCGACCTGCTGGCGGTCGAAGCCGGCGCGCCGCAGCCCGACCAGGTTCAAACCCCGGGGCTCGATACTGAAACCCGAGTACAGGAAGAACGGAGGTGCATCCAGATTGACCCGCGTGTTGCCGCCGATCATGGCCAGCCGCCCGATCTTCGAGAATTGGTGGATCGCCACGCCGCCGGAGACGAAAGCCTGGTCTTCGATTTCGACGTGCCCCGCCACCAGCGCGCAACTGCAAATGACCGTGTCGTTGCCGATCTTGCAGTTGTGGGCGATGTGCCCGGAAGTCATGATGTAGTTGCCGTCGCCGATCGCGGTCACCGACTCCGGCTGCGTGCCGCGCGAGATGGTGTAGTGCTCCCGGATCTTGTTGCCGCTTCCGATGCGCAGGTAGCTGCGCTCGCCGGTGAAGCCCTTGTCGAGCGGATCGGTGCCCAGCACGGTTCCGGCGGAGATCTCGTTGCGGTCTCCGAGGGTTGTCCAGCGCTTGACGTAGACGTACGGCTCCAGCAGGCAGAAGCCGCCGATGGAAACGTCGGACTCGATCACGCAGTATTCGCCGACTACGGTTTGCGGGCCGACCGATGCATCCGGATGCACCCTGGCCGTAGGGGCGATGGTCGCCGACGGATCGATGGGCATTACCTTGTATGATATACGTTGACTCTAGGTCGGGAGGAAATCGTGCGCGTCCGGGAACTGGCCGAGTGGCTAGGCGCGACGTTCGAAGGGGATGGAGAGCGGGACCTCGCGAGCGCGGCTCCCCTGGAGACCGCGGGCGCGTCCCAACTGTCCTTCGTGGGCCACCGCAAGGCAGCCGCACAGGCCGAAGCCAGCGCGGCGGGGTGTCTGATCGTGCCGCTGGACCACGTCAACACCGCCGGCCGCACCGTGATTCGCGCCGCCCAGCCGCGCGCGGCATTCGCCCGGGCCGTGAGCCGCCTGCATCCGCCCTTGGCTCCGCCATCCGGGATCCACCCTACGGCGTCGGTGGCCGCGGATGTGCAGTGCGGTCCCGATGTTTCCATTGGTCCCATGGCGGTTGTGGGCGAGGGCACGCGCATCGGCAGAGGCTCGGTCGTCGGAGCCGGCTGTGTGATCGGCCGGCGTGTCCAGGTCGGAGAAGCCTGCCTGTTTCACGCCAACGTCACCGTATATGACGACGTGGACATCGGCTCGCGAGTCGTCCTGCACTCCGGCTGCGTGATCGGCGCCGATGGCTTCGGCTTCGCCCTGGAGGGGGACCGCTACCAGAAGTTCCCGCAGATCGGGCGCGTCTCGATCGGCGATGACGTCGAGATCGGCGCCCATTCGTGCGTGGACCGCGCCGCGCTGGGTGTCACCTCGATCGGCGAGGGCACCAAGCTCGACAACCTGGTGCAGATCGGGCACAATTGCCGGATCGGGCGCCACGTTGTCATCGTTTCGCAGGCCGGCCTTTCGGGCGGTGTGGTGGTGGAGGACTACGCGGTCATCGGCGGCCAGGTCGGCATCGGCGACAAGGCGCGCATCGAGTCGCGCGCCGTGCTGGGCTCGGGCTGCGGCGTGCTGACGTCGAAGATCGTCCGCGCAGGCCAGGTCGTGTGGGGCACGCCCGCGCGGCCGCTCAAGGAATACCTGAAGCTGCTGGCGAACCTCGGCCGGCTGCCGGAACTGCGGCGCGAGTTAGCGGAATTGAGGGAAGAGCTGAGGAAGTTGGAGAGTAAGGAAGGAAGGTAACACGATGGCAGCAACATGGACTCGTCGGGATTGGCTGCGCACGGCGCTGGCTCTGCCCGCCGGCGCCTGGCTGGATCGCTACACGGCGATGGCGGCGCCCTTGCGGAACAAGGTCAAGATCACGGCCGTCAAGGCCATGGCGCTGAGAGACATCGCCGGCAATTGCCTGATCCGCATCGACACCGACGCCGGGCTCACCGGTTACGGAGAGGCCGGGTCCACCGGCCCCATGGCGCGCGCTCGGATCGAGACGATGCGAACGCAGCTCATCGGCAAGGACCCGCTCACCATCGAGGTGCACTTCCACAACATGACCTCGCTGATGCACACCTACATGGCGCACATCCCCACCATCAGCGGCATCGACATGGCGCTGTGGGACCTGGCCGGGAAGATCCTCAACGCTCCCGTGTGCAATCTGCTGGGCGGGCCGTTCCGGGATGCCATCTCGATGTACTCGCACGGCGACGGCTTCGACACGCAGGACAAGGCCGCCTGCCGCGACTGGGCGCAGCGCATCAAGGCGGCGCAGGAGGGCTTTGCGGCCTTCAAGATTTCCATCGATCCGGGTCGCCGCGGTTCCGGTCGCGCGGTACGCCAACACGCTCGATGGCGCGCAAGTGCGCAGAGTCGCCCGCGGCTACGCGAACGTTCGGGAGGCGGTGGGCGACGATATCGACATCGCCGTGCATTGTCACAACGAGTTCGACACGCCCAGCGCGATCCTGGTGGCCAAGGCCGTGGAGCCGATGAACCCGCTGTTCTACGAAGACGCGCTGAACCTGGCGTTCTCGGAAGGCTGGGTGGCGTTGAAGCGCGCGACCCGCTTGCCGATCCTCACCGGCGAGAAGCTGGAAATGGTGCGCGGTTTCAAGCCGTTCCTCGACACGCAGTCGCTCGACATCGCGCATCCGGACCTGGCCTTCGCCGGCGGCTTCACCGGGACGAAGAAGATCGCCGACTACGCCGCGATCACGCGCACGCCGGTCGCGCTGCACAACGTCGGATCGCTGGTGTTGTGTTTCGCCAACGCCCACTTCGGCTCTTCGATCCAGAACTTCTATCGCTCGGAAAGCGCCCTGGGACGGCCCACGCGCCACGTCGAGCAGATGGCGGCGAGCAACCCGCCGGTGGTGCAGAAGGGACAGCTCAAGGTCCCCGAAGGCCCCGGCCTCGGCCTGGATCTCAACTGGGACTACATCCGCAAGAGCCTGGCCCCCGGCGAGGAGTGGTGGGGGTAGCGGCGGGGCCCGGTTCGTCGCTTATAGTAGAACGATGATGCCGACCAGGGGAGTGATGGCCGTGGTGGTGGCGGCGACCGCGTTGTGCGCCACGGTGGCGGCCGTGGCCCGGCGCTACACGCCAGAGCCGTTGCCGGCGAACCTCGCTCAAACCGACGGCTGGCTGGTCACGGCGAGCTCGACGGTCCAGAGCCGCGATACGTTCGCCAGGGCGCTGGAGCGCGCGGGAGTGCCGCGGGCCGACAGAATCGACATCATCGCCATCGCCACGCAACGGTTCGACGTCCGCAAGTTGCGCGCCGGGGCGGGGCTAACCGCGGGCTGGTCCAGGTCGGGGACGCTGGAGTCGCTCGAGTGCGTCATCGATCCCGACCACCGTTTCTACGCTTCGCGATCCGGCGGTGAATTCTCAGGACAGGTTGTCGATGTGCCCAGCACGATCCGCACGATTCCGGTCTGCGGCACACTGCAGGGGTCGCTGTTCGAGAGCGTGGAGCGGACCGGCGAGCGCGCCGAACTCGCGCTTTCGATTGCGGAGCTCTTCGCGTGGGACGTGGACTTCTACAGGGATCCGCGCGTTGGGGACCAGTTCTGCCTGCTGGTCGAGAAGAAGGAGTACGCCAACGGGCAGCCGCCGATCTACCAGCGAGTCCTGGCGGGCACGTACAACAACGCGGGTACGCTCTACGACGCCTACCTGTTTCCGGACCAGGACGGGAAGGCGCGTTACTATTCCAGCGACGGGCGGTCCTTGCAGTCGGCGTTTCTAAGGTCTCCGATGAAGTTCGACGCCAGGGTGAGTTCGCATTTCTCCATGCGGCGGCTGCACCCGGTGCTGAAGATCGCCCGCCCGCACCTGGGAACCGACTACGCGGCGCCGGCGGGAACGCCGGTGCAAGCCTTGGGCGCGGGGGTCGTGACTTCTGCCGGCTGGTCCGGCCAATCCGGGAACCTGATCACGATCAAGCACGCGGGCAGCTACGAAACCCTGTACATGCACCTGTCGCGGATTCTGGTACGGCGGGGCGAACGGGTGGAACAGGGGAGGACCATCGGACTAGTGGGTTCGACGGGGCTGGCCACGGGGCCGCATCTGGATTTTCGGGTGCGCCGCAGCGGATCCTACGTTAACTTTGAACGGCTCCGGCTGCCGCGCGTGGAAAGCCTCAGCACGGCTGAGCACACGGCGTTCGCCCAGACACGCGACCGCATGCGCGCCTTGCTCGAATCCGGGCGCCGGAAGGGCGAGGTCCTGGCTTCGAGATGAAACACATCAGCTTTGACATCGAGATCTCCGACGCGTTCGAATTGCAGCCGGGCGAGGACCTGCTGAAGTACGCGCCGTTCCACATCTCCGTGGCGGCGGCGGTGGATAGCGCGGGCGCGAGCAAACTGTGGCATTCGACCGGCGAGGATGGCAAGCCGGCGGTGGAGATGAGCCGGGAGAGTGCGCGCGAACTGCTGGCATACCTGGACCAAATGCAGCGGGAGGGATGGAGCCTGTTCGCCTGGAACGGGCTGAATTTCGATCTGCGCTGGATCGGGTACAACGCGGGCGATATGGAGACGGCCGCGCGCGTGGCTCTGGGGCTGTACGATCCGATGTTCCAGTTCTTCAACCAGCGCGGCTTTCCGGTCGGGTTGGCCGCCGTGGGCGAAGCCATGGGCGTCCCGCAAACCAAGCTCATGAATGCGGCCGATGCACCGAAGGAATGGCGCCGAGGCAACCACCCGCGGGTGATGGACTATGTGGTCGGCGACTGCCAGATCACGAACCAGGTTGTCGCGGCGATTGCGGCGCAGCGCGCGATTCGGTGGCGCACGAAGAAGGGGACCCTCAGCTCCGAACCCATGCCGCGGTTCAAAACTGTGGCCGAAGTTCTGCGCGATCCCGAGCCCGACCAATCCTGGATGACGGGTGGCGGGATGAAGCGCCGGGGCTTCCTCGAGTGGTTTCCGGAGGCCGTACGAATTTCGTAGATCCGACCGGGCAAGGGATTTCGAACCGCGTCCTCGTGGTGTTTGTCGCGTTGCAGTTACTCGACGTCCTGACGACGATGCTCGGACTGAGCGTGGGGGCGCACGAGGGGAACTACCTGGTCGCCCAGTTCATGCGTTGGGGGCCGGCCCTGGGGCTGGTGATCGCGAAGTTCCTGGGGTTCCTGCTTCTGCTCCTCGCATTCGCCGCGGGCAGGATGCGTGTGCTCCGGTTGTTAAACCTCTGGTTCCTCTGCATCGTCGCCTGGAACCTGGCCATCATTTGGATTCAGATACTGGGCGGGTCAGGCCGGTAACTGCTACGGACGTCCGTAGTAACCTTCGCGGGTCTGTACCACAAGGTCCTTGCGGCGCGCGGTGAGCAGGATTCGCCGGTATTCACCGGATCCGGCGGCCTTGTCCGGGGTGTAGCCGAGGTTGTACTGGTTGCGCAGTTCTTCCTCGATCTGGCTGTAGATCGCTTCGATCGGCAGTTTCTTGGTGGGCTCGAAGTAGCCGGCGCCGGTCTCTTTGGCGAGGCGCTTGAGGACCTCCTTGCCGTCTCCGCCCGTCTGTCCAGAAGGGTAGCCTCGACCCCGACCGCC
The DNA here is from genome assembly GCA_963801345.1 of Bryobacteraceae bacterium. Taxonomy (GTDB): domain Bacteria; phylum Acidobacteriota; class Terriglobia; order Bryobacterales; family Bryobacteraceae; genus CAWDER01. The sequence continues at coordinate 81,693 of CAWDER010000002.1, read as the reverse complement.
GCCGAGACGGCCAAGGCGCGGGAACTCCCGGACGTAGGCTTCCGCGTCGTAGAAACGCAAGTGCATAAACCAGCGTGTCCGCTCGCTGAGCGGACCCAATGGCCTCCTCGAGGCGGACCTTGCTGCCGTTGTCCACGCCGTCCGAGAGCAGGATCAGCGCCTTGCGCCCCTTCTGCTTCTTCATCAGCTCGTCGGAGGCAAGCAGCACGGCATCGTGCAGAGCGGTGCCGCCGGCGCAGCCGCGCCGCGGCGCGGCCCCCGCCCTGAGGAGAGCGCCCGCCGCCACGCGGGTAGCTGCCTCCCCGCGGCTGCCCGCGGCCGGCGCCAGACCGGTCCGGCGGACGCGGCGCGGGGTTCCCGATGGCATCGATGGCGGTCTGCAAGAGCTTGCGTGAGGCCGTAAGATCCTGGAGCAATTCCACCTCCCTGGTGAAGTGGATGACGAAGGCGAAGTCGCGGTCTTCGCGCAGGACCTGATCGAGAAAGCGATAGCTGGCGCTGCGCTCGGTCGCCAGCAGGCGACGCTGGCTCTCGCTCACATCTACCAGCAGGCCGAGGGTCAACGGCAGGTCGGTCTGCGTGGAGAAATAGCGAATGGTCTGGGGGCGGCCGTCTTCGGCGAGGGTGAAATCGTCCTTGGTCAGATCGCGAACGATGCGCCCTTGTTTGTCCCGGACCGTGGCAAGGACGTTGACCACGCTGACATCGGTGCTGTAGCGGACGTCGGGTGGCTGGCCTCGCAGGCGGACGCCGGAGAAGAGGGCGACCGTGGAAGCCAGCCATCGACGCCTGGAGAGCGTATAGTCCATCCCCAATTCAGAGACGCTGCAGCCGGACTCCAAGTTTCACCGGTCCGCTTCAGCGAGCCTTAGCGGCTTTCGCCATCGAAACGACCTTGGGTTCGAGCCCGGCCTTGGCGAGGACGAAGTAAACCAGGAAGCCTGCCACGAAGCTGTAAACGGCGGCGGGCTGCAGGTACGGCTTGACGTCTTCGGAGATCGGCAGGAAGGGCAAAATGCCGACGAAGAATCCGACGGCCCAAGCGCCGTAGCCCGCCATGTTGATCCCGTCGCGCGGACCGGCCCACTTCTTGCCGGAAAGCAGATAGTCGGCCAGCATGGCGCCGCAGATGGGGCCGAAGGAAGCGCCGATGATCGTGAACAATCCGACCAGGTTGCCCGCGGCGCCGGTGACCGCCAGGATCAGGGCGATGGTGGCGCCCACCATGCTGGAGCCGAACCGGGGCACGCCCGGAATCATGGTCGAGAAGCTGTTGCCCGCGATGAAGGCGGTGAAGCAGGCGGGAGGAATGGAAGCGATGGCGAACAGGAAGAACATGGCCGTCGCCATGAAGCCGCCCATGCCCGAGATTACCGCGTCGAACTTGAAGCCCTGGACGCCGTACAGGACCCGGGCCCCGGCCACCGACAGCAGCGGCAGGCCGCCGGCGACCAGGATCGCCAGCGTGATTCCCACCAGCCCGCCCCAGCGGACATCGCGCGCATCGCGGTTGTTCATGCCGAAATCCGTTCCGGCGGCGCCGGCGGTGGCGAAGAAGCCGATGACGATTTGGATGAGCAGCATGAAACCGATGTAGGGCTGGGGATCCGAGGGCACGAACTGCGGCACGCCGCTCGCGGTCTTGAAGAAGACCACCAGGATCATGAGCAGCGGAATCATGTTCAGATACAGCGAAAACTTGGCGACGTATTGAATGCCTTTGACGCCGACATAGGCCAGGGCGTACGCCCAGATGGCCGCCACCACGATGAATGGCAGAGACCCCGGACCGGCCTGCGATCCGAAGCCCTTCAAGATGAAGGTGGTCGAAACCCAGATGTTCACGGAGAACCAGCCCACTTGCAGCAGGCCCATCAGCAGGCCGGGCATCAGGTAGCCGCCCTTGGTGCCGAAGGTCGAACTGCCGACCACGTACAAGGGGAAGCCGGTCTGCATGCCCAGCATGGCCGGGGCGCGATAGAAGAGAAAGTAACTGAGCAGGCCGGCGACCAGGAGGGCCAGCATCGAGAGGCCGATGCCGGCGCGATCGATGGTGCCCACGGCGATCTCCATATAGAAGACCACCCAGAGGAAGATTCCCGCGTAGCTTGGCGCCGTGTTGGTGTACCACGGCGCACGATTCGAAGCGGGGTTGGGAACCGCTTTGGAAATGTAGTCAGGCAGCATGCAGACTCCTCGCTAGGATTTGAGCGGAGACCAGTATACTACTGGACGCCCTATCGCCGCGCCGTCGCGAGAAATAGCGGCAAGACCCGGTCGCAAACTCCGCTCGGTCTGCCCGCTGGAAGTGCCTCCTTTTGTTGAGCGCGTGGCTGGTGGCACGGACCCGGCCGGATGGACAAGAAAAGTCCCATCCTACAACCTCACCCGCGCTGCAGGTCTTCGGAGAGGGCCGCGAGGAATGCGGAGCTGGCGGAATCGATGAAGAAGTGGCCGCCGGGGAAGAGGCGGAGCGAGAAGCCGCCGGTGGTTTCGTTGCGCCAGGCGTCGAGGTGTTCGGGGCGCACGTTCGGGTCCGCGGCGCCACCGTAGGCGTAGATGGGGCAATCGAGCGGAGGCTCTTCATGGTACACGTAGCCGCGGTAGAGCGCGGTGTCGGCCAGGAGGGCGGGCAGCACCACGCGCAACAGGTCCGGATTCCGGCGCACTTCGGGCGGAATCCCTTCCAACAGGTCGAGGTCCCGCAGGAAGTCCTCTTCGCTGGGTTCCGCGGGAGGCACGTGGCCCAGGCGGAAGCGCGGCGCGCGGGCTCCGGAGACAAACAGCGCCGCGGGGATGGGCGCGTTTTCCTGGCGCAGCAGGCGAGTCAATTCGAAGGCAATCGCCGCTCCCATGCTGTGGCCGTAGAAGGCGAAGGGGCGATCGACGAGCGGAAGAATGGCTTCGGCGAGCGCGCGAACCAGCGGTTCCATGTGGCGGAACGGAACTTCCGCCAAGCGGCTCTCGCGGCCGGGGAGGCGCACGGGGCAGACTCCAATAAAAGCCGGCAGACTGGCGGTCCAGCCACGGAAAGCAGAGGTCCCGGCTCCGGCAAATGGGAAGCAGAAGAGCCGCAGCGTCGCAGCACCCGTGGTGTCGATCGGGGGGAACCAGGGGGCAGGGGTGCGCGATTCGGCCGGCCTCTTCTGAAGCCGGATCGCCAGAAGGCGGCGTTTCTCGGGCGACCAGCTATCGAGCGGCGATGGAACCGGTTCCGCTCGCGCGACCGGCGGCTTACGGGGCGACCGCAAGAGCCGGTCCAGGTATGCCTCGAAAGGCTCCACAGTGAGGCCCGTGGCGTAGACCAGGGCCTTCTCCCGGGAAAGCCGGGAAAGTTGCTCGTAGTGTTGGGCGTCCGTCAGCAGTCGCTCGAGAGCGGTCTGCCAGGGGCCGATGTCCTGCTCCGGCACTTCGGCGACCGGCACCCGCTGATCGTCCAGTTCGGGCAGGTATCGGGCAATGGGCCGCACGGGCAGCAGGTAGTCCACGCCCAGCATGGCTTCGGGAATGCCGCCGACATTCGCAGCCAGCACGGGGACGGCGCGCAACATCGCCTCGGGGATGATCCGCGAGCGGGCTTCGGCCCACAGAGACGGCACCAGGAGAACGCGCGTGCGCGCCAGGATTCGGTCAATTTCATCCACCGGGCTGAGCACGGCGATGTTGGGGCGCCGGCGCAGGGCCTGGATGTCCTCGCGGTTGGCGCCCCAGGTGGGGATGGCCGCGAAGCGAACCGCGGGCATGCGTTCGGCCAAGGCGAGGAGGATCGAGATGCCCTTGACCGCGCATGGATTCACCAGGGTGACGAACTCGTTGTCGAAGCGGCCAAGAAGGGGAAAGGGTCCGGGCTCGAGCAGCGAGATGGGGACGTGCACGGCGTCGAGGCCGCCCCAGCGTCGAAGGTACTCCGCAACGTATTGACTTACGCCGACGGCGCCGTCCACGCGGCGAAGCACATCGGTCTTGGCCGAACTGGGGTAGGCGCAATCCGGTCCGAAGGGCACATCGAGGGTGGTGCGGGCAAGGTACACGACTCGGGGGCCGGCCGCTTTCAAAGCGGTTTCGAGCAACAGTTGTGACGGATCGTCGGTGGAAGTCAGGATGGCATCGGGCGCAAACGTCTCGATCCGCGCGGCGAGGAACGCGGGGGTTTCGCGCGCATGAAGCACAACGTGGACTTCGACCTCCCGGTGGCGAAACGCCACGACATCGGGGCCCGGGGAGGAGACGGGAACAGACCGCCGGGCGAGATCCGCGAGCAACCGCTCGTGCTCGTCCCCCGCCAATCCGCCGAGGCGGGCCACGACGCAGCACGCGTGTCCCCTGTCCGCGAGTGCCTCCATCAGGAGGCGGTTGGACTTGTCGCCGCCGCCGTGCGACGGGTAGTAAAGCTTGTTGTGGGCAAGCAGGATGCGCATCGGGTTGGCCTCAGGGCGATCCGGGAGGCCGCCCCTTCCGAAGCCGGGCGAGTAGCAGCGCCCGTTTCTCGGAGGAGAGGGAAGCCAGTTCGCTGTGAAGATCGCGAGCGTCGGGAGCGCCGCCCGATTCCGGCGCGGGCGGAACGAGCGACGCGAGGAATTCCTCCAATTGCCCCGGCCGGATGCCCGCGACGAAGCGCAGCGCCTTTTCGCGCGAGATCCGCGATTCTTCGGCGTACATCGACGCGCCGGTGAGAAGAGCGCGCAGCGCTTGGGCCCACGGCTCAATGTCCTGTTCCGGTATGACAGGGGTCGGCAGACCATGTTCGTCGAAGAGAGGTTCGAAACGCTCGATGGGCTGCACCGGCACAACGAAACGGGTTCCCAGCTTGGCTTCGGCCAGGCCGCCGGAATCGCTGGCGATGACGGGGATGCCGTGGAGCAACGCCTCCATGACGCTGAGGCCGAAGCCCTCGTACCAGAGGGAGGGCATGAGCAGCACGCGTGTGCGCCGCAAGACCTCTTCGATGTGAGTGGGGTTGGCGAGGAGGCTGACGTTGGGGAGCTCCTCCAATGCCCCGCGGTCGGCGGCAGTGGTGCCCCAGCCGGGAAGCGCGGCGAACCCGTATTTGGGGAACCTGCGCGCCAAGGCTAGGAAAACCGAGATCCCCTTCAGGGCGCAGGGGTTGATCATGGTGACCAGGCCGGCGTCGAAGCAGGAGTAGTCCTCAAAGGGGCCCTGGCCGTAGATGGGCGGGTGGATTACGGCGGGGCGGCGGCCGGCGTGGCGCGAGATGTAATCCGCAGTGTGCTCCCCGATGGCGACGATGGCGGCCGAGCCACGGACGAGATTGGCGCCGTCGGGGTTGGGGTTCCAACTGGCAGGGCCAAAGGGGAAGAGCTGCGGCGTATGGGCCAGGTAGACGATGCGGCCGGGAGCGGCATCGGTGGCCTCGCGGAGAAGCACCTGGCCGAGATCTTCGGAAGACACCAGGACCCAGTCGGGCTGGAATTGGCGGATCTGCTCCGCCAGCAGCCGGCGGCGGCGCTGGGGAGCGGCGGCGGCGAAAACCAGGATGGCGCCCTGGCGGACAATCTCGACGTCGTCGGAAGACCCTGCCTCGACTTCGGCGCGGATGCCCTCGCTCCGTAGCTGTTCCAGTTTGCCGGCGGGGTCGCGGGCCAGATCCGAGCAGACGATGCGGCACTCATGGCCGGCGCGGGCGAGGAGGTCCAGCCAGACGATGTTGCTGCGCGTGGCGCCGCCGCGGGGCGGCACGTACGACGCATTGGCGGTGAGCAGAATGCGCAAAGGTCAGCGCCCTCCGCCGTTCCCGGCAGCCTCCGTTTCCTGAGCGAGCAGAGCCCTTACCTCTTCGTCGGAGAGCCCCTCGATTTCCGCCAGGATTCCAGCATATCGATCCGCACCGGCCTGTTCGATCAGATGCACTTCAATCACCTTGGCCAATTCGGCGACAGTGAAAGCACTGCCGTAGACGACATCCAGGGCCAAGTCTACCCGAAACGTCTGGCGGACGCGAGAGAGCAACTGGACCGCCAGAAGGGAATGTCCGCCGAGGTCGAAGAAGTTGTCGTGAATGCCGACGGAAGGCAGGCCCAGGAGGTCCGCCCATATGCCGGCGAGCTGGTGTTCCAGGTCCGTGCGGGGAGCGGCGGCAGCCGTTACGTGGGCCACCCCGTTGCGGGTTTCCGCCCGCATGTGCTCCTGAATCTGGCTGACCGTACGGAGGTTGGCGGCGATGTAGCCAAAGTCGACCGGCTCCCGGGCTGAAGCGAGTGGCTCGGATGGCTCGGCCGCGAGCCGGGGTAGCGCGCTGGCGGGCGCATACGCGATCCCGGCGGCCACGCCGGCAGGAAAACGGAACCGGAAGCCGTGGGCGGAAGGCTCCTTGTACTGGGCTCCAACACTCTCCAGGAAGAGCAAGGCCGGGCGATTGCGTTGGGTGGGAACGAACGGAACATCGACCCATCGCAGGCCCTTCTCGAGAGCCAGTTCGCCGAGGCGGGCGAGCAGGCGATGCTCGACGCCGCGGCCCAGCACACGGCAGCTCAGAAGGAACGTATCGACAATCAGCGCATCCGGCCCGCGCTCCACGATCGCCACACCGGTGAGGCCGTAGCCGCCGAAGCGATCGCTCACTTCGACGGTCAGGCACTCGTGCGGAGCCCGAGCGCAGCAGGGCCTGGAGATCGGCCTCGGTGCGCCGGACGGTCGAGAAGTTCATCTGATTCGTGCGCTGGGTCAGTTGAGCAACCCTGGCCAACTGATGGGGCAGAATCGGTGCGATGCCGGCCTCGAGCTGGAGAGCGGCGATGAACTCGCCCAGGGTCTGCGCCTGCCTCTCGATCCGGGTGCGCTCGATTCGCTGGCTGTAGAGTTCCGTGCGGCGCTTGTCCTCAGCGGTGACCTGGATGCGGTCGAAAGCCCAAACGTGTTTGAGGAAGTCCGGGATCTGACTGGGGTCGGCGGGAAGCGGAAGAGTGAGGACTTCGGGACGGCCGGATTGCACCTCGGCGCACTCCTGGGGGTTGTCGTCGACGAACACGAAACTGTCCAGACCAAGCTGCAGCTCCTCGGCGAGTGCCGCGAGATTGGCCGATTTCGCCGCCCAATTGATGCGATGGGCGACACAGTGCTCCAGCCGCAGGGGCATATCCGGATGGCAGCGGAAGGTCTCCAGGACGTCTTCTTCGTTGTTCTTGCTGCACAGACAAAGGAGCATGCCGGCGTCGTGCTGGGCCACCATGAACTGCTGGAGGGCGCCGCGCGGGATGACTTCTTCCGGTCCGTCCTCGCCGCAGATGCCTTGCCAGAGGGTGTCGTCGCAGTCGAGCGCAATGACCTTGTAGGGCATCAGCCGCAAGGCGTGGATCTTGCGGGAGAGCAGGCTGCCGAGAGCGGTGAAGTACTCGGGCGTATAGGGGACGTGGCCGAGCACGTCTCCGTCGGGGTCGTGCGGCTGGCTCACCGGATAGAGAGCGTCGAGCTCGGCCGGCGAGATGAAGTGGACGTTCGCCAGGCCGCGCAGGCTGGTGGCGATGGATTCTTCCGCGCCGCGGGCGAAGGAGGCCCGTTCCGGGTCCTCGAGGAAGCCTGGGGACGAGGGGCAGATGGAAACCAGCAGCGGGGAGGAGAAAGACTCCGCCGCCAGGCGCAGGCAGGAGACCAGATAGCGGACGGTCTCCTCGAGCGTCTCGACATTCAGGAGTTCGACGGTTCGATACCGCACCCAGTCTTCGAAGCGCACCAGCACAACGTTGATGCCGCCGCGATTCTGGGCCAGCAGGCTGGCGGGATCGAGTAGCTGCTGAAAGATCTGATTGTAGGGTGCGAACTTGACCGGGAGGTCCAGGCCGAGGCGGCGCATCCAGAATTCGATGGGCAGGGAGAGGGGCTCCGCCGTGAAGGTGGCGCTTACGGCGACCACGGGGCACGACTGCGGCACTGGCTTCGGGCCTGGTTGGATCGGGGTCATCTTGAAACGTGCAACTACGAAGACGCTGTTCGCCGGAGGATGGTTTCGCGCGCCGGCGTCCTCGACCCATTATGATTGCCCGAGGCCGGCGGACACAACCGGGCCGAGGCCGGGCATTCGATCCCCTGCCCGGAGCCGCTAAGATGATGGGTTAGTCCAAACATGGCTGGATTCACCAGACTGCTGCGCGGCAACGCCAACTACCGGAACCTGTGGCTGGGGCAGGTGGTCAGCGAGACCGGCGACTACTTCAACAACGTCGCGGTCTTCAGCCTGGCGATGGAGACCACCGGGTCGGGGCTGGTGGTGAGCGCGGTGATGATCTCCCGCGCCATTCCCGCCGTGATTGCGGGCCCCATCTCGGGGGTGCTGCTGGACCGCTTCGACCGCCGGCGCATCATGATCGCGAGCGACCTCGTTAGGAGCGTCGTGGCGCTGGCGTTCATCCTCTCCGTGCACAGCCACGGCCCCTGGCTGCTCTACCTGCTGAGCGCGCTGCTCATGTTCGCATCCCCGTTTTTCACGAGCGGCCGGGCGGCGATACTTCCGACGATCGCCGGCGAGGAGGACTCTGCAGACCGCCAACTCGCTGACGCAGACCACGCAGTGGGCTACTTTGACCATGGGGACTCTGATCGGGGGATTGAGCACGGCGCGGCTGGGGTACGAATGGACGTTCGTGCTAAACGCGCTGTCGTTTCTGTTTTCGGCGCTGGCGGTGTGGCGGGTGCGCTCGAAGGAAGGCGGCTTTCGCGCTCCGCGCACGGCGCTCACCGCCGGCAGGACAATCCGGCCGTGGAGCGAGTACAAAGAAGGGCTGGCCTACATGCGCTCGGTGCCGCTGGTAATGGGGATCGGACTGATTTCGGTCGGCTGGGCGATGGGCGGGGGCGCCGCCCAGATTCTCTTCGCGCTGTTCGGCGAGCAGGTGTTTCACCGGGGCGCCGCGGGGATCGGCACGATCTGGGGCTTTGCCGGCATCGGCCTGCTGATCGGAGGAGCGGTGGGGCACCTGGCGGGACGCAAGCTGGGATTCTCCGGCTACAAGCGCGCCGTGACGGTTTCCTATCTCCTGCATGGGGCGGCCTACGTGGCGTTCAGCAAAGCGGCGGGGTACCCGGCGGCGCTTCTGCTGGTGCTGCTCTCGCGAGTGGGCATGGCCGTTACGAGCGTCCTCAACAACTATCAGTTGCTGCGGCACACACCGAACGAGTATCTGGGCCGCGTTTTCTCCACGATGGAATCGCTGCGGTGGTTCACGATGATGATCTCGATGGCGCTGGCGGGCGTGGCCTCGGAGTACTACAGCGCCCGCACGATCGGAGTGGTGGCGGGGCTGCTGGGGTGCCTGACGGCGGTCTGTTGGGGCTGGGCCGACTGGCGCGGCAAGCTGCCCGAGCCCTCGGCGATTGCGCAAAGGCTTCGGGGCACACTACACTAGTGAGGTCGGGGCGTGGCTCAGCCTGGTAGAGCGCCTGGTTCGGGACCAGGAGGCCGGTGGTTCGAATCCACCCGCCCCGACCAAACATCTCTTTCGGCATCATTGAATTGCGGCGGTTGAAGGCTTTGGGCTTTCAGCCGCCGTTTCGCTTGTGTGCCCAGTCTTGTGCCCACCCTGCGCATTTCGCGCGCGTTCGATGGCTTCCACTATGGTGTGCGCTTGCGGGTGAACGTAGCGCCGCGTGGTGGCAAAGTCGCTATGGCCTGCCAGGTATCCAAGGGCGTAGGGGTTGTGGGTAGTCAATACCAGATCTGAGCCGCAGAAGAACGGCCAGCGAAGCGAAGAGCCACCGACTTCCACAGCCGGGCTGCGAACAACGAGCCCACCGGCTGGCGAGTTGGTCGACCACGGTCGGCGGAAACGGTGCGGAGCTTCCGCCGACCTTGAATCTTCGGGGCCGGGGCCTCTCCGGACAGATCAGTAGTCCGGAGAGCACTGCTTCGAACCCTCGTGCCGACGATGGCAAATGAGAGGGTGAGTTGAAGGTCCTACGCCGCTTGGCGCCAGGAATACCGATGATGGAGGCCGCCCACTCGGGCGTTCGAAATCACGACCGCGTTTGGTGACGGCTTGTGCTCGACCGGGCGGCGATTCGGCGTATCCTTTTCCAGAGAGTCGTGGATGCGGTCCTGGTGGTAGTAGCTCACGTAATCTCGGATCAGCCGGCGAAGATGTTGCTCGTTCAGCGCGATGATATGGTCGAGCATCTCGCGGCGGCAACTTCCGACCCAGCGTTCCGAAATCCCATTTTGCCAGGGCGCCTGGACGCTCGTCCGCTTCGGCGTCAGACCCGTGGATTGCAGGAACGTGATGACCGTCGGAATCGAACTTCGTGTCGCGGTCCAGGATGACATAACGATATGGACCCGCCTCGGGAAACGTCTCCCGCAACTGTTGGACGACCCACTCCGCAGTCGGGTGTCGAGTCACGTTGAAGTGCAGAATCCTGCGCCGCCCATGCTCGATGACGAAGAAGCAGTAGAGCAGCTTGAAGGTCAACGTTGGCACGGTGAAGAAGTCGAAGGCAACGATCACCTCGCGGTGATTCTGGAGGAAAGCCAGCCAGCGCCTGCCGGGATCACCGCGGCGCCGCACACCGTCGCAGGTACCGCGCCACGGTTCGTTCGGAAACCTCGAAGCCGAGCTTCTGAAGTTCTCCGTGGATCTTGGGGGCTCCCCAGTCCGGGTTCTCTTCCGTCAGGCGTCGGATCAGAACACGAATCTCGCCGATGATCTTCGGTCGGCCGCCGCGTGGCCGGGATCGCCACCTCCAATAGAGCCGAAACCCGGCGCGATGCCAGCCGACGACGGTCTCGGACTTCACGATGATGAGGACATCGGCCCACCGAGGCCACACGCGGCGCAGGGTCGTCCAGAACAGCCGGTCAAAGCTGTTCAGCTTTGGGCGTGGCCGTTTGCGTTTGAGCACGGAGACCTGCTGCCGGAGGGCGAGGATCTCAATTGCAGTGTCATGCCGACTGCGGAAGAAGACGCGGACAGCGGCCAGGAGCGCAAGGATGAATTCGATCATGAACACACGGTTGTAGCATGCCGTACCGCCGCCTCGGCAGGCCAAAGGCTCCGGGCCGCAAACCGCTGATTCCAGGCCACCATGAGGTTTTGGCTACAGACAACACTTGCGCAAGATCGGCGCGATGCATTTTTTGGCCATACGAGAACCGTTGTGATCCGCATCTTGCGACGTTAGCGCACAATTATTGGCCCGGTGACGATTGGCACCCAACCAGCTGGCAGAGATCGGGATGGCGACGGGGTTCGAACGTCCAACTGCGTGCGGATAGTATCTCGTCCCACGGGACGATGGGTGAGTGGTAGCCGGGGACGACCTCGTAGAACACATCACGACATAACTCGTGAAAGGCGGCGTAGCCTTCGCGGAAATACCGGGCGACGAGGTCGGGCAATGGAGCGTCGCGGACGTTGCCGAGGGCGAAGCGGGGGTCGAGAGTCGGGATCTCGGGCAGGACCGTTCCGTCTTCGCGGACGACAATGGTTTTGATCTCCTTCGCGACCCGCCGATGGCAGCGCTCGCCGTTGCACACGTAGGCAGCGCAGGGGTGCTCGACGAGGTAGTCCCGCGCGCGGTAGGCGAGGCTGAAGCGGAGGCCGTTCGCGCCGTGGGTGCAGGCTAGGTCGGAGAGGGTCAGATACAGCCTGCACATCTGATCCTCGGTGAGGAGGCGGTCCGCGATCGCGGCCCCGCGGCCAACTTGCTGGAGCGGCTGGACGCTCACACGGGAGACGCCGTTGGCCGCCGCCCAGTTCGCAATCCAAGGCAGCGCGGCGAGATTGTCGCGGCAAATTGTCGTGACGACGCTCACGGACACGCCTGCGGTGACGAGTTCGCGGATGCCACGCGCGGCGGCGCGGAAAGCGCCGGGGACACCGCGGAAGGCGTCGTGGTAGAGCTCGTCGCCGTCGATGCTCACCTGGGCGCCGGCGCCGGCAGCTTTGACAGCGGTGGCTTCGGCGGGTCCGATGCGGGTTCCATTGGTGCAGACTGCGGCGTGAAACGGGCGGCACGGAAGTGAAGCCAGGACAGCGTCGAGATCGCGATAAAGGAACGGCTCGCCCCCGCTGAGGAAGACGGTCCTAATGCCGAGCGACTCGGTTTCGCCGAGGCAGCGGAGGACCACGTCGAGCGGTAGGGAGCGGCAGCCGTCGCCTCCCGCATCGAGGTAGCAGTGATCGCAGCGGAGGTTGCAGCGATCAAGCAGGTGGAGGTGGAGCACGCCGGACTGCTCCCCCGACAGCGGGTCCGGCACAGGGTTGGTCATGCCATCTCTGAGGCGGGAGTTCGGGCGGTCCGGCGCGAGGCGCTATTTCTGAACCGCGATGATGTCCTTGACGGCCAGCTCGCGCATGGCGTTTTCGAACACGCCCCATGGATGCGGCCAGGGATGCGGGCCGGTGCCATAACGATCCTCATCGTCGAACCCGACGCGGAAGTTGATTGCCGCGCCGCCTTTTGTAGCGGCCGCTACCACCTGCGCCCGAATATGGGCGGCGGCGCGCGCGGACAGGGTGTCCACGAATTGGACTAGCTTTCCCTGTTCAATGACCTTTTTCAGCGAGGCGGCCGGAATTTCGATGCTCATGTTGATGGGCTGCGCCTTCGCCCCTTCTTTCTTGGCTTCTTCCATAAGTCTCCTTTCGTCGACAGTGGAGTCGCCTCTGGCGGTGCACTCGCCACCCCGCCAGCGGACAAAGTCAGAATACACCTGAGGAGTGAAGAAGTCAATTATCTTGAGATTATTATCCTGCGATTCAGACAGTGGGGATGGCTTAGGAGGGTGGGATGCGGCTGAAGCGGCGCGGATCCTGGAAAAACGGAGAAGCGTTGGGTGTCGTTCGCCATTACTCCGTCCACCTGTAACAGGTTGACCTGGTGCAGGATAAAGGCGAACAATCGGGAGACATGCCAGGCGCTCTTCTTGTGCATCTTTCGATTCGTTCGACTCCTGATGAGGGGTCATGGGCCGTTGGGATGGAGATCGCCGCTCTTCGCCTTCAACTCGCGGCCTTCCGGCGAAAACGGAGGCGACCCGTGTTGACTTCCTTCGATCGCCTCTTCTGGGTTGGGCTGTCAGTTTTCTGGAACGGCTGGCGCGCTGCGTTGAGCTACGTACAGCCCGATACGGTCGTCCGGTGGCAGCGGGAGCGCTGTCGTACGTTCTGGGCACGCCTGTGCAGGGTGAACCGCCGCCGCGGCAGACCGGGGACCGCTGTCGAGATTCGGCGGCTGATCGAACGGATGGTGACTGGCAATCCGCTGTGGCGGGCGCCGAGAATTCACGGAGAATTGACGACGCTCGGCATCGAGATCTCCGAGCGCACGGTGTCCCGAATCCTCCGAACACTCCGCCGGCCACAGACTCAGACTTGGAAGACGTTTCTTCACAACCACCTCGGCCAATTGGTGTCGATCGATTTCTTCACGGTGCCGACGGTCCCGCTGAAGGTGCTGTTCGTGTTCTTCGTACTGGAACACCGTCGCCGCGAGGTGCTGCATTGCAGCGTGACGGAGCATCCCACCGCGGCCTGGACATCCCAACAGATCATCGAGGCGTTCGCCGATCGGGATGCGCCGCGGTACCTGATTCGAGATCGGGATAGCGTCTACGGCAACGAAGTTCGCCTGCGGATCGCGTCACTGCCCATGGAAGAAGTACTCACCGCACCCCGGAGTCCCTGGCAGAATCCGTACGCCGAACGCCTGATCGGCTCCATACGGAGAGACTGCTTAGACCATTTCGTGATCCTGAACGCCAGGCATCTCAAGAGAACCCTGGCTTCGTATTTCGATTACTACCACGGATCGAGGACGCATTTGGGCCTCGGCAAGCAATGTCCATTTGCACGGCAGGCATCGAGTACCGGAAGGATCATCGAGATCCCGCACCTGGGTGGTCTGCATCACCGTTATGAACGCATTGCAGCGTAATGACATGTCGGCGGACGCATTTTTGGCGAACGACACCGATCGGAAACTGCCCACCCAGTTGCCCACCCACTGGCGTATTTTTGGTGTTTAAATTGAATTTTCCTGCAAAAATATTTCCTCAGTAATCAAAGAGTTGCGGAAGTCGGCCTGGTTCGGGACCAGGAGGCCGGTGGTTCGAATCCACTCGCCCCGACCATCTTCTGCTAGGCTCGTTTCCCCTTCAGAACTGTTGGTCCAGTACAATTCGCACACCCGTACCATGTCAAATGGTGCGTCCGACCTATTTCCGATGCCCTTCCTTTGCCCCATTTTGGGAGGGAGAGGATTGTACCGGAGAATGGTTCTGAAGCTCACTGGCGACGAAGTCCAGGAAGTCCTTAGGGCGCTGTCGGCCGCACACCTACAGGTGGTTCGGGAACTGAGCCGGGTGGACGGCTATGTGAATCGCAAGGCGGGCCTGGAGCTTTGCCAGAGGAAGTGGAAACTGGAGGCCCTGCTTCACCAACTCGACCACTCCGACAATCCTCATCCCGTCCTGGAATTGGTCCCCACCGGGCAGACGCCTTCCGGACTGGTAACCAAGGAGAGTGAGATTGAAGATGGCACTACGGAAACCGAGAACAGCGCGTTCGATCGGCCTCAGCGATATAGAACTCGCTGAGGCGCTGGGCATCAGCCTGGAGCGGCTTGTGGATGCCCTCAACGAAGCAGGGCTATGTCGATGCCCGGGAGAGGCGACGGCCAGGAGAGCCGTGTCCGCCACACAGGGAAGCCTCAGGACGCCACAGGAGGAGCGGAGTCGCGCGCGCTACGCCGGAGCAGCTCTTCCGGTACCGAGGGTCGACGTTATACCTCCGCCATTCGCCCAGGGGCGCGGGTTCCACCCGGGGTTCCGCTTAGGGCTCTCGTAACTGACTCCTTCTTCGGCGGCGAGCGAGCCTTGTATCCCTAGTTCGGGACCCGGAGTCCGGTGGCTCGAATCCACCCGCCCCGAACGGAATGTTGGATACGCGCGCTGGGCGGCGGCTCGCGTATTATTGAGAGTGTGACAAAAACTGCTGCGATTGTGCTTGCCACCGCGCTCGGCGCGGGTGCCGCTTCGTTGAATAACCCACTCCTCGAGAAGAGCTTCCGCATCCCCTTCGACCGGATCGGTGCGGCGAACATCGAGCCGGGTATCGCGTCCCTGCTGGCCCAGGCCGAGAAAAACCGCGCCGCCTATGTCGCCAACGCCAGCGCGCCGACATACGAGAACACCCTGACGGCTCTCGAGGACATCATCGACGACCTGGAACGCGGGATGGGAATCGCCACGCACCTGGAATCGGTGGCGAGCACTCCCGCGCTGCGGGCGGCAGTCAATGCCGTACTGCCCAAGTACTCGGAGTTCGCTTCCAGCATCATCCTGGACCAGGGGATATACGCCAGGCTGAAGAAGTACGCCGTCACAGCCGAAGCCAAGGCACTGACCGGGGCGCGCAAGCGGTTTCTCCAAGTGACCTTGGACGATTACCGGCGCGGCGGCGCGGGATTGGGCGCCAAGGAGCGGGCGCGGATCGGCGAGATCAGCGTGGAACTCTCCCGACTCAGCAAAAGGTTCTCCGACAACGTTCTTGACGCGACCAACGCCTTCGAACTGGTTATCAAGGAGGAAGCCAAACTCGCGGGCCTTCCGGAATCGGCGCGCACCGCGGCCCGTGAGAACGCCAAGCAGAAGGGTCTCGACGGGTGGCGGTTCACGCTTCAGGAACCCAGCTACCGCGCTGTGACGACCTACCTGGACGACGCGGGAATTCGCGAGAAGGTGTTCCGGGCCTACAATTCGAGGGCGACCGGCGGGACCGCCGACAACCTGCCCGCCATGAAGAAGATTCTGGAGTTGCGGCGCGAGCGGGCCAAGTTGCTGGGCTTCCAGAGTTACGCGGACCTGATGACCGAGGACCGCATGGCGAAGAGCGGGGCGCGGGTGCGCGAGTTCCTGGCAAATTTGGAGCAGAGGACGCGGGAGTTCTACGACACCGAGAACGCGGAACTCCTCCAGTTCCGGCGCAGCCTGGAGGGTCCCCATGCTCCCCCGCCGGCGATGTGGGACCTGAGCTACTACGCGGAGAAGCTGCGGAAATCGCGCTATGACTTCGACGAGGAGGCGCTGCGGCCCTACTTCCCCGACGAGCGCGTTTTTCAGGGGATGTTCGAACTGGTTGGACGGCTCTACGGGATTCGGTTGACGAAGCAGGACGGCGTCCCCGCGTGGAACCGGGATGTTCGCTACTACGAGGTTCGCGATGGCGGCGGACAGTTGTTGGGGGCCTTCTATGCGGATTTCTACCCGCGCGAGGACAAACGAGGGGGCGCCTGGAGCGGCGGGCTCATCACCGGCGGACCCCTGTTCGGCGGGCCGTACCTGCCGCACTTGGGGACGATCAACGGCAACATCAATCCGCCCGCGGGCGGGAAGCCCGCACTGCTGACCAAGCGCGATGTCGAGACCGTGTTTCATGAGTTCGGCCACCAGCTTCAGAACATCCTGGGCAAGGTGCCGGTTCGCGGACTCAACGACGTGGCCTGGGATTTCGTCGAACTGCCGTCCCAGATCATGGAGAACTGGACCTGGGAGCGCGCCTCTCTGGACCTGTTGGCGCGGCATTACCAGACGGGCGCCACCATCCCCGAGGACCTCTTCCAGAAACTGGTCCGTGCCCGGACCTTCCGCGCCGCCAACGCGCAGATGCGCCAACTCTCGCTGGGGACGGTGGATCTGGCCCTGCACGTCGACTACGGCGAGAAGCGGGATGGGGACATCCTCGCCTACGCCCGCAAGATCCAGCAACGCTTCACCCCCGCCGCCATACCAGACGACTACGCCATGGTGGCCTACTTCACCCACATCTTCTCCGGCGGGTACGCCTGCGGTTACTACTCATACAAGTGGGCCGAGGTGCTGGATGCGGATGCCTTCACGCGCTTCCAGAAAGCGGGCATTTTCAGTCCGGTGGCGGGCGTGTCGTTCCGCCGCGAGATTCTGGAGAAGGGGAATCTGGAAGAGGCCGGCGTGCTGTTCCGCAATTTCATGGGCCGCGACCCCGACCCGGAGGCGCTGATGCGCCGCAGCGGCCTGGTCAGGAAGTAACGTCCGGACTCTAACTGTCGACGCAGGAGGTCACGTGGGTGTATACTACCCCCGTCCGGAAACCTAAACGGAAATCCCGGCTGAAGAAGATCGTTGCCGCCCGGAGGCGAAACATATGGCGGAAAACTTTTTGGAATTAGAAGAGAAGAGTTCTTACGAAGACCAATCGCGGTTCGTGGGCTTGCGGACCGGCGTGGTCAGTCTCGTCGCGGCAACCATCCTGGCGCTGAGCGCATGCAGCAGCGGCGATAAACTCCCGACGCCCCGGGCGACGTCCGAGTCTCCGTCGTCGGCGCCGGCAACGGAGCGCGTGGTCGGGCCGCTAACCCCGGCGGACGCCCAGGCGCTCGCGACCATGAATGACCGTCTGAAACAATACTTGGACGTGCGCACTAAGGTCGAGCGATCGCTCCCGAAGCTGCCCAAGGAGGCTACGCCCCCGCAGATCGACAAGAACCAGCGCGCCTTGGAAAAACTGGTGCGGGAGGCCCGGGCGACGGCGAAGACCGGCGACATCTTCACGCCGGAGGCGCGTCCGGTCATCCAACGCCTGCTCGCAAGCGTTTTTAGTGGGCCCGACGGCAAGCAGTTAAAGGCGTCGATCATGGATGAGAACCAGGCCGCACCGTCCAAGGTCAAGCTTGCGGTCAACGGCCGCTACCCCGACACTGTACCGCTGGCCACGGTTCCCCCGCAGGTGCTGCAGACGCTGCCGAAGCTGACTGAGGATCTCGAGTACCGGTTCATCGGGGACTCGCTGATTCTGCTGGACGTGCGCGCGCACGTCATCGCGGACCTCATCGAAGACGTAGTGCCCAAGTAACCTGAATGGAGGTCATCATGCGCCTGCGTTATTGGTCTTCCGTCGCACTCCTGCCCCTCCTGATTTGGACCGGGGCCGCTCTCGTCCCCGCCATCCAGTCCCCGGCCGAATCACCCGTAGTACTGCCGAACAAGGATGGATCGTTCAAGTTCAGCGTCCTCGGCGACTTCGGCGTCGGCGAGCAGAAGCAGTTCCAACTGGCCGACCAAATGGCCATACTCCACGGGCGGTTCAAATACGACCTCGTCGTGACGGTTGGAGACAACATTCTCGGATCGGAGCGGCCGCAAGACTTCCAGAAGAAGTTCGAGATTCCGTACAAGCCGCTGCTGGATGCCGGCGTGAAGTTCTACGCGTCGCTGGGCAACCACGACTCGCGCGAGCAGCGTTTCTACAAGCTGTTCAACATGGAAGGGAAGCTCTACTACTCGTTCAGCCCGAAGGCGAACATCCGCTTCTTCGCCTTCGACAGCACCTACCCGGAGCCGGAGCAGATCCGGTGGCTCGAGAAAGAGCTTGCGGCATCGAACGACGATTGGAAGATCGCTTTCTTCCATCAGCCCTTGTACTCGTCAGGCCAGACGCACGGCTCGGATCTCCAACTGCGCGAAGTGCTCGAGCCGCTTTTCCTGAAGCACAATGTAAGCGTCGTGCTCAGCGGCCACGACCACGTCTACGAGCGCGTTAAGCCGCAGAAGGGGATCGCGTACTTTGTCGTGGGGTCGGGGGGCCGCTTGCGCGTGGGCAACATCGACCGAAAGTCGGGCCTTACGGCGAAGGGGTTCGACACCGATCTGGCGTTCATGGCCGCTGAAATCATCGGCGACCAGATGTACTTTAACGCCATCTCGCGCGTGGGACAGACCGTCGACTCGGGTGTCCTCACGCGGCGCAAGATCACGCCCTGATCCCCGTCGATAACGGACCTGTCTACTTCTTCCCGAACACCACTGCATGCTGATTCGTCCCGTGGTCGTTCTGCGAGAGCAGTTTGTACCCATCCGCCTCGATCTCGCGAATCACCTTTGAGGGTTGGCTCGTGGGGAATTTCTGCAGGTCGTGATAAAGGGGTTTCTTTAGTCTGCACCCAAGCACCTACATTTAGACCACATTCAGGCGCCACGTCTATGTGAACACGGTCGGTGAATTCTTCCCGCAGTACGCGACCCTTTGGTGGCGCGTCTTGTAAACGGTCAATGGTTGTCCGCAACGGCTCATCCCGGAGAAACCGCGTCAATAGGCCATGGGCACGGCACTCAGGGGCAGGCCCGGATGGCCGTCATTGGCCTGTTGCACAGCGTCAACCGACAGCAAGCGGATCGTGTTGATCGACAGTTGAACCAGTTGCGCCGAAGTGAGAGTTGTCGTCGTTGCCGCATTCATTGCCCGTTCTTTCCTGGCTGATGCAGGAAAACAAGCAAATCCGCCGCATAGAAGACCTACGCGCCTTCCGAGTTGAGGTCCTTTATACAAACGCTTAGCATGATTCTCCGCATCCGGGCCACTCGGCACGTGAGGACCCGCCTGTCATCCCTGGTCTTAAACTTTAGGCGCCTCTCGGCTTGGCGGGGATGGCGCTGGGCGGGTACCGCGGCCCCGGTTCGCCCGGAGCTACTGAATCACACCGCAGGCAATGCGGGCGCCAGCGTTGCCCGCCGGATCGGTCTTCATGTCGTCTGCCACCGCGTGGATCACAACGCTCGTTCCGCCCGCGTGGAATAGAGAAGTGGCGCCATCGCCGGCGAGGGTGACGTCTTGGATTGTGCTCTTAAAGGTTCCCTTGCCGTTCGCGCCGACCGTCAGGTTAGGCAGATCGCCAGCGTGATGACCCGCTGGGTTCTCAATGCCGTGTTGCTTATTCGCGGGATTGAAGTGGCCACCCGCCGTCGTGAAGCCGGGGGCATCGCACTTGCCTGCCTCGTGGATGTGGATGGCGTGAACTCCCGGACTCAGATTCGCAACCGTCACCGACATCTGGACGCCGCCTTTGGTCGCTGTGAACTTCGCTTGGCCGACGCTCTGACCTTTCCCGTCCTTGATTCCGGCTGTCGCCGTCTTGCGTTCCTTCTCTGCACTCGCCAAGCTGCCGCAGGTAGCCCCGAGCAGCAGCACCGCCATTGCCGTACAAGAAAACGCCCGTGTGGTCATTCTGGTGGTCTCCTCATTGGATTGGGAATCCCATTCCGATCCCCTAGCTGCCTTCAGCATACACCTGATGGCAGATCGACCTGCTCACATTGGTATTTCCTGACGTCAACCTGTCTCCTGAGGGGTAGGTGATGTGGAGGGATGCGCCAGAGAGCCTGACTTCACTGCGGGTGCCGATGGGGCGCAAGAGTTCCACAAAGATGGCAACGGCAATACGGGGAGCGAAGGGGTGACGCCTCAGGGGTTCAAACCCCAGATGGTGAAGTTCAGCGCTACAGCAAAGCTCACCCACGCCAGATAGGGCGACAGCAAAACGCCCGCGGCCTTCCTCACACGCCAAAACCTCACCAATGTCGCCGCCAGCACCAACCACAGCGCGCTGATATCAACGAGAGCCAGCCCTGGCCGGTGCATCCCAAAAAACAGCGGCGTCCACAGCGCGTTGAGCAGCCATTGCAGAAGAAACAGTCCCAGTGTCCGCCCTTGCGCTTTCCACCCGCCCTCGCGCCACACCAGCCACGCCGCGATCGCCATCATCACGTAGAGCAAGGTCCACACCGGGGCGAAGACCCACGCAGGCGGATTCCACGAAGGCTTGTGCAGGCTGGCGTACCAACCGCCAGTAGAAACGAAAACCGCTGTGCCGGAAGCAGCGAAGCACAGCGCGAGCCAACCCGCCAGGACCAGGATCTGACGACTTGCGGGATTTGAGGATGGATTGGTTGTATTCATGGATTGCCGACGGCAATGCTGTCATCGGTGGGAACTCTTTCTTCCTGCCGGGGACTGAGCGTCGGATAGTCGGTATAGCCCTTGTCCGTTCCGCCATAGAAAGTCGATTCGTCCGGCGTGTTGAGTGCCGCGTTCAACCGAAAGCGTTGAGGTAGGTCGGGATTCGCCAGGAACAGCCGCCCAAACGCCACCGCATCGGCCACGCCCTCCGCCAAGGCCCGCGTCGCAGTTTCGCGAGTGAAGCCGTTGGCAACGATCAACGGCCCGTGGAACTCCTGCCGCAGTGCCGCCAGGGGCACAAGCACCGCGCCGTGCCGTATATCGTCTTCAGTGGACACGATGAGGTGCGCGTAGGCCAGGTGGAATCGATTCAACTCGCGGAGCACGTGGCTGAACGTTGCCAGCGGGTTCGAATCGCGCATGTCGTTGAAGACTCCACCGGGCGAGAAACGTATGCCCACGCGGTCAGCGCCCCACACCTTCGTGACGGCTTCGGCGACTTCCAGCGTGAGTCGAGCTCGGTTTCCCACGGGGCCGCCGTAATCATCGGTGCGGTGGTTCGTACCATCGCGGAGGAACTGATCCAGCAGATAACCGTTGGCATTGTGAATTTCCACACCGTCGAAGCCGGCGATTTTGGCGCGTTGAGCGCCGGCGGAATACTGCGACACGACGCCCGCCAACTCCTCTGTTTCCAGGGCGCGGGGCGTGACATAAGCTTGCGGACCGGTCTCCGTGAGAATCTGGCCGGACTGCGGGGCGATGGCGCTGGGCGCGACCGGTAGCCCGCCACCCGGTTGAAAGCTCGGGTGAGAGATCCGGCCCATGTGCCAGAGTTGAAGAAAAATGCGGCCACCGGCATGATGCACGGCCTCGGTAACCCGTTGCCAGCCAGTGACCTGTTCATCGGTGTAGATGCCGGGAGTGTTAGGACAGCCGGTGCCCTGTTGGGAAACCACGGTGGCTTCCGTGATGATCAGGCCCGCCGCCGCCCGTTGAGCATAGTACTCAACCACTAACGGCGTTGGCACTCGCCCCTGGCCCGCGCGCATCCGCGTGAGTGGAGCCATCACGAGGCGGTTCGGCGATTGAACCGCGCCCAGACGAACGGGAGTGAAGAGAGTTGGAGTATTCATGGTTTTGGTGCCGTTTCTATGTCCCGTGAAGCAATTAAGGCGCTGTGTCAGGCCAGTTCTACCACCATCTTGCCGACGTTCTGCCCTTGGAAAAGACCGATGAAGGCGCCCACCGCGTTGTCGATTCCTTTCACCACCGTTTCCTTGTGCTTCACCTTGCCAGACTTGATAAGGCCGCCCACTTCCTTTTCGAACTCGGCTTGACGGTCCAGCCAATCCCGGACGAGGAGACCCTTCATTGTGAGCCGTTTGGTGATGAAATTGAACAAATTGGAAGGGCCGGGGCGAGGCTTTTCCTCGTTGTAGCCTGAGATGCCGCCACAGGCGATGATCCGGCCATGTACCCGCAAAGCCGAGAGCGCCGCTTCGAGCGTTTCGCCTCCTACATTGTCGAAATAGACATCGATTCCGTCCGGAGCCTCCCGATTCAATTGGTCGAGTATCGGACCGGCTTTGTAATTGAAGGCGGCATCAAACCCACATTCTTCCCGCAGAAACTTGACCTTTTCCGCCGAACCGGCTGATCCGATAACTCGACAACCGCGCAGTTTCGCCAGTTGCCCCGCCACATTGCCGACGGCGCCGGCGGCTCCCGAAATGAAAATGACGTCGCTGGCTTTGACCTCTACCAGATTCAACCCCGTCCACGCGGTCATGCCCGTCATGCCGAGGGCTCCAAGGTAGACCGAGAGCGGCTGAATCTCGCGGCTGACCGGATGCAACTCTTTCGACGAAGCTACGAAGTACTCCCGCCAGCCAAAGTTGGATGTGACGGCATCCCCCGGCTTGAATTCCTTGGCGCGCGACTCGATCACCTCGCCGACTGCGCCGCCATCGAGCGGTTTGCCCAATTCGAAAGGAGGCACATACGACTTCCTGTCGTTCATGCGGCCGCGCATGTATGGGTCGACCGACATAAAGAGGTTCCGAACCAGCACCTCCTGATCCTGCAGCGGCTTCAGTTCGGTCCGCGCCAGGGTAAAGTTGGCTGCGGTCGGAATCCCGTTGGGGCGGGAGGCCAACTGAATCTCTCGGCTCTCACGTTCTGACATAAGAATCACCTCGATCTGTGTCCTGTTTGGCCGGCCTAGGAACTCCGTTGCCGTGGGGCGAGTCAAACACCCCAGAGCCCTCCCGTTACCATGACGTCGTCCATTTCCGCGTACTTTCTCAATACCTCGCTGCGGTACTCGGGCGAGATCGACACGGCCTGCGCGGCAATCCGCTCGCAATAGCCGCAAGCCTGGCAGTCCAGGGAGGCGCAATCACGGTTACGAAAACCGTCCAGGAAAGTCTCTGGAATCTGCCGCGCATCCACCCGGATCGGACACTCCGGCAGCGGCGAGAGCCAGCCTTGCAGGCGCGCCAACTCAGCCAGCGGTTTCATTCGCAGCGGATTCACCTGACGCGGCTTCCAGAAGTGCCGCAGAGTCCAGCGCGATTCCTTGCGGACCGGCTCCTTGAAGCCATGCGACAGCAGCAGTTCAGCCAGATTGCCATCGAACTGCCGCTCGCTGTAGGCTTTGACGCGCCGCAGCAGTTCCGCCGACGGAATTCCCCGTTCCAAGAGCTTGAAGGTCGTGTACCCCATCGCTTCATAGGTTGCGAGGTCCTCCGGCCGGATCCAGGCCGCCTTGATGAACTGCGATGGATCCGTCAGGCGCGATCGCGAACAGCGCAGGAAGCAATAGTCGATGAAGAGCGTGCTGGTCTCGTCAGACGCATGTGCGAAACCGTTCTGATGATAACTTTGCAGCGGACAGTTCACCAGGCAAACATGATTCGCGATCAATTGCAGATCGCAACCGACCGCCTGGCGGATAGCCGCCAGGAGGCGGAAGTTCCGGTTGATCGAGAAACTCTCCAGCGTGATGGCATCCGCCCCGAGATCTTCCCAGAAGCGGGCGCGCCGCGGGGTATCCACCTGGGCATAAATCCCGACTCTTACCTTGAACTCGGGGAAACGGCGTTTGACCAACTCCAGAAGAAAAGGGGTGGACACGGTGACCCGGCGCACGCCCAAGGCGCCCAACTTTGTCAGCAGGGCCGTCACCCGTTTCTGCCAGGAACGTGTCCATTCGCGGTTGCCGAAACAGGCGCCATTCAGAAGATAGTTGAAGGCAATGCCATGCTGGTCGAGCAGGTGGATGTAACGCCGCAGATCTGCTTCCGAGACCGGGGTCGCTAGGTAGCGGGGACGGCCACCGCTGACACCATCGGTGGGGAATTTGCCGTACACCTCATCGACCGGGTATGCGCCGAGCGCCGGAATCAGTTCCGGATCATAGTTCGCCGCCACTGAGAACTTGGCCGGTCGCGCCGGGGACAGCCCTCCAACCTCTATGGAACTGGCGGTCATGCCAATGTTCGAACGGACTTTTCCCGGTCCCATTGCCGTGTCTTTGCCGCAGCAATAAATGCGTCTTTGTCGTTGGCATCCACGACGCCCGCGTCTTGTCCGACATTCGCTATTTTCAAAAGCGTTTGGCCGCCTTTGTCGACGGCGATTGCCTTGAGATGACCGAAAGCATCGCGTACGAAATCGATCGCGGCGCTTTCCTTCGACAGCGCCTTTGCGCCTTCGTCGGAAAGGATGACGGCGACGGCGTCGAATAGCACGGAAGGCGTACCCGCCAGTTGTCCGTCCGCCGCCAGCATCGAGCCATCGGCAAGCTTCGCGCCGCCCACTTTGGGCGCGACGATCTTCACGGTAGCACCCGCATCGGTCGCGGCCTTTCTAATCTTCTTGATGACAGCGCCGTCTGAACCATCCGCGATCAGGATGCCAATCGCGCGCCCCATCAGCGTGTCTTTCATCTTGCCGATGATCTGCAATGCGGGCGAAGGCTCCATCTCCCGCACGGGCGCCGCGGCCACCGGCGCATGGGGCATTTTGTCAAATGCAAGACCCGCGGCAACCCGCTTGGCGAGGTCCTCTTCGATATGACGCAAGTGGCCGACCATCGCCTCACGCACGTGCACATGTTCGACCTTCGAAAGCTCAAGCACTAACGCCGAGGCGATGTGCGCCTGCTCATACGCGGTTTGGCTGCGATAGAACTGCCGCGCCTGGCTATAGTGGTCGGCGAAGCTCTCGGCACGAATGCGGCCTTTCTCGCCGGTTTCCGTTACCGGAGCGCTATGAAAGCCGTTGGCCGGCGTTTCGCGTGGCGAGTCTTCAGACAAGGAGTTGGGCTCATACGCGACACGGCCCGCCGGTTGCGCCATCTGCATGTGTCCGTCGCGCTGTTGGTTGGAGAACGGGCACTTGGGCGCGTTGATCGGGATCTGGTGGAAATTGGGTGAACCCAGGCGGGAAAGCTGCGTGTCGTGATAGGAGTGTAAACGGCCCTGCAACAGTGGATCATTCGAGAAATCGATGCCTGGCACGACATGCGAAGGACAATAAGCTACCTGTTCGGTTTCAGCGAAGAAATTGTTCGGCCAGCGATCCAACACCATGCGGCCGATCACTTTCAAAGGCACCAGTTCTTCCGGAATCAGCTTGGTAGCGTCCAGATGATCGAATGGAAATCTGTCCGCTTCCTCCTCAGTGAAAAGCTGCACCGCGAATTCCCACTCGGGGAAATTACCCGCCGCGATGGCCTCGAACATATCGCGGCGGTGGAAGTCCTGATCGGCGCCGCAAATCTTGACAGTCTCATCCCAAACGGTGGACTGCAAGCCGAGTTTGGGACGCCAGTGGAATTTGACGAAGGTTGATTCGCCGGCCTTGTTAATCAGCCGGAAACTATGTACACCAAAGCCTTCGATCATCCGTAGCGAACGTGGGATCGTGCGATCGGACATAATCCACATCACCATATGCATGGATTCGGGCGTGAGCGAAATGAAATCCCAGAATGTGTCGTGCGCGGTTGCCGATTGCGGAAAGCCGCGGTCGGGTTCCATTTTTACGGCATGGATGAGGTCGGGGAATTTGATGGCATCCTGGATGAAGAACACCGGGATGTTGTTGCCGACCAGGTCCCAGTTGCCTTCTTTGGTATAAAACTTGACGGCAAATCCGCGTACGTCACGAGGGGTATCTACCGAACCCGCGCCGCCCGCGACGGTCGATATACGAGTAAACACGGGTGTCTTCTCGCCTACCTCGGTGAGTATCCTGGCGGTGGTGTATCGCTTCAACGAGGCGGTCAGCTCGAAGAATCCATGTGCGCCCGTCGCTCGCGCATGAACGATGCGCTCGGGAATACGCTCGTGATCGAAATGCGTGATTTTTTCGCGGAGGATGAAATCCTCCAGAAGCGTAGGGCCGCGCGGATTGGCCCGGAGCGAGTTTTGATTATCGGAAAGCGCGACGCCCTGGTTCGTGGTGAGCGCGGGGTGCTCTCCACCAGCGATCTGGTGCAGTTCGCCGCCGGCAGCCAGTTGTGAGTGCCCGTTGGGAGTCGAGCCCTTTTCCTGTTTGCGTTTTCCAGAAGTTCTCGTCGTCATCTTTTTGTCCATGACCAATCTCCTTTACGGGGTCGATCGCCCCACACCATCCATACAGCCTGTGACCTGTCTACCTCGGAAGTTCCCTTCCAGAACCACGCAACAATGCCCTGGGCTGGTACGACCGTCGCATCCTCACCCTGACTGTTTGGGGCTGGATCTATTGCCCGACGCGCCGCCTCTGGTGACGGCCAGATACGCGGCGCTCAGCGCCCGGGTGGCTACCAGGCCTCGAACGCAGCCGGCAAGCGATCCCTTCCACAATGGCGCTTTCACGGGCACTCTCACCCAATTGCCTCTTGAGGAAAGATGCCAATACCTCCCGATCAAGCTTCTGTGTCGGCCTCCCCAGGCTGTTCTGATGGGCGGTTTAACGCCCCTTCGGAGTGCCGCAAAGCAGGGGAGACGGCAAGAACCCTGCACCATTTTTTTCACGTTGCGTCAGTCACGACCCCGCTTTCCTACCGCCGTCCTCCTTCGGTTGAAGCGATCAAGGGCATAAACAGCAAAACACCCAAAGGGCCGGTCAGGACCGCTCCTGACGTTACAGCTTCGAGCATTTGCAAGGCCAGTCCATAACCGCCTTTTGGTACCCGAAGTGCGCTTAGCCAGATGCCCTCAGGCTGTTCGCGATTTATGGTCACCTGACCACGGATGATCATGGCAGGTACCTCCTCGGAGAGTCGTCAACGAGAACGAAGCGCCGCCGCCCTGGAAATCCGCCCTCAGGCGGGCGCAACTCCAATTGCGCCGCCGATAAGCAGAATCTGCAGTGTGCCCGGAAATAGCTGCACCCGGCTATTTGTTGTGACCGATTCAATGGCTCTTCTTTTCAATCGTGCGCGGCCAGCCGATTGTCTCCTTCGGCCTCCCGACCAGGCCTCGTCGACGCTCGACCCATAGACGTTATTGCGATACCTAGGAAGGACTTTGGCCCGTCGTGTGCGTAGCTAATAGCATGAAACGAAGGAATGTCTTGAGTGTTCTAGCGGGCATCGGCATAGCGGCGACGGGCAAGGCCCAGGGGAACGCAATGATCTATCGGAGATTCGGAAGGACCAACGAAAAAGTCTCGGCGATCGGGTTGGGCGGCCATCACATCGGTCGCCCTCAGGACCCGAACGAAGGGATTCGCATCATCCGCGGTGCCATCGACCGCGGTATCACATTCATGGACAACTGCTGGGATTACCACAACGGGGAAAGCGAGCGCCGCATGGGGCTGGCGCTCGGTGACGGGTATCGGCAGAAAGTGTTCCTGATGACGAAATTCGATGGCCGGACGAAGGACTCCACGGCCCGGCAGGTTGATGAATCGCTGCGACGATTGCGGACGGATCACGTCGACCTGATTCAGTTTCACGAGAACATCCGGATGGAGGATCCCGACCGTTTCTTCGCTCCTGGCGGGTCGCTCGAAGCCCTGATGGAGGCCAAAAAGGCAGGGAAGATTCGATACATCGGCTTCACCGGGCACAAGGATCCGGCGGTGCACCTGAGAATGCTCGAAGTCGCGGCCGCCCATGGTTTCCATTTCGACTCATGCCAGATGCCGCTGAATCTGATGGACGCTCACTTCCGCAGCTTTGCGCAACAGGTAATGCCCAAACTCGTCGAGCAAGGAATTGCCGTGCTCGGCATGAAACCGATGGGGGACGGAAACCTCCTTAAGAGCGGAACGGTCACACCCGTCGAGTGCCTGCATTACGCGCTGAATCTGCCGGTTTCCGTGGTGATCACCGGATGCGAGAGCATGGAACGGCTCGATCAGGCGATGGAAGCCGTGCGCACATTCCGGCCGATGGATACGGCCCGAGTATCTGCCCTGCTCTCGAAGACGAGGGCGGCCGCCATGACCGGAAAGTACGAACCCTTCAAGACCACAGCCAAGTTTGACGGCACCGCCAACAATCCGCAGTGGATGGGTTGACGCCGTGGTCTTGATTGGCGCCTATTGTCTCGCGCAAGTGCGATAACGCGCTCGATGGCCCGCTGGCACAGCGGGGCAGGCGCGAAGATAAGGCTGGGGGCCCGATCTGAGTTGGCGCCCCCATGCACTGGAACTCGAAGCATGCTTTGTCAGGCAACTGCTTCGTTCTGAGGCGCTTAACCTGCGCGCCTCCCGATCCCTTCCCCAAGGAAGTTCACCAACTCGCGGTTCACGTCGTCCGCGTGGGTCCAGGTGATGCAGTGCGGCCCGTCCTTCACCACCATCAAGCGGGCGCCCTTGATCAGCTTGGCGGTCCGGAGTCCCGAGGCACTGATAGGTAGAATTCGGTCCGCATCCCCCTGAATGACCAACGTGGGCACGTCGACACGGGTCAGGTCCTTGCGGAAGTCCTCATACCATGTGGGCACGCAAGCAAGACTGGCCGTAGCAGAGGCGCCGGCTGCGACGTTCCAGCTAGACTGAACGGTCTGTTCGCTGACACGCTTCCCCAGCAGGAGATCCGTGTTGTAGAAATTCTTGAAAAACTCGGCGAAGAACGCGTAACGGTCTGCGGCGACGGCCTTCTTAATCCCCTCGAAGACACTGCCGTCCACACCTTCCGGGTTGTCCGGCGTCTTCAGCAGGAAGGGCGGGACCGACGAGATAAATACCGCCTTGCTCACTCCCTTCGATCCATATTTCCCTATGTAGCGCGCCACCTCGCCGCCTCCCATGGAGAAACCGGCCAGCGCGAAATCACTTAGTTCGAGCTGCATCACGAGTTTGTGCAGGTCCTCGGCGAAGGTGTCGTAGTTGTAGCCGGTTGTTGGCTGGCTGGACTTGCCGAATCCTCTGCGATCATAGGTGATGACACGGTGACCCGCGGCCAGAAGCACCGGGATCTGCTTCTCCCAGGAAGCACCGCTCAGCGGATATCCGTGGATGAGGACAACTGGCTTACCCGAGCCGTGGTCCTCATAGTAGAGATCAATGTTGCCGGAGTTTTCCTTCCCGACAGTAATGTATGGCATTGAGATTCTCCTTTGCGCATTTGTGTGCGCATTGACGTTGATGATCTTTAGGCAGATTTTGCTCTTCGCTGACTTCGGCGACATCACCTTCTAGCGCCTGGTGGGCTTCTGCCGCCAGGAGCAGGACCGGTCCAGCGCCAATCAAGCTACGGGCGGCCCTGCGGGGCCGCCCGTAGCGTCTTCGGAAATGGCATGGCCGGAGATTGCAGCCTGCCTGCTACTTCTTGGGTCTGTAGCCATCGGAGAGGGTCCCCAGGAACGCGACGATGGCCTCCTCCTCCGCGTCCGTCAGTCCGAGCTTGCCCATCTCGGCTGTGTTCATGTTTTCGGCCACTTCTGGCAACGGCCATCCCGCGCCGGAAACGTCCCTCGTGTTGTAGAAGTGCACGATTTCCTTGAGCGACTTGAAGTAGCCGTTGTGGCCGTAAGCCTTGACGAAGCCCGGATACGGCCGCTTGTCCACGTTGCGCAGGGTGGGGACCTTGTGCTTGCCCCACTCAGGCCCCCAGAGTGCATCTATTCTCTTGAATGACGGTCTTGAGGAAGCCGCCCAGCCCCGTGTCAACCCACGCCGGTCCGTCCGGATTCCACTCAACAGACTCATAGTAGAACGGATTCGATGGGTTCCGGGGCACGCCCAGGTTATCGTAGGTGAAGTCGGTGAAAAGCGGCTCCGCGTGACAGTTGGCGCAGTTCGCCTTGCCCCTGAACAGCGCAAGGCCGTGCTCCTCCCGGAGGGTCAGCCTGGCGTTCTTGTCGAGGTAGGCGTCGAACTTGGAACTGAAGGGATTCACCTCCTTCGACCGCTCGTAGGCAGCGATCGAGCGGCCGATGCACTCGTAATACCTGTTGGAGTCGGTGCAGACTTTCCGGAACAGGTCGTTTATAGCTGGAGGCCAGGACTTTATCAATCACAACCTTGGCGCTGGCGTTATTCTGCTCCAGGGGGTTCAGGAAGGGACCCTGAGCCTGTTCAGCCAGCGGGTCGCCGAGTCTCCAGCCGGTGGCCCGGCCGTCCCAGAACATGCCACCCACCCATATCGTCCCATCAAAATGCAGGATCGGGCTGTCGCCGGCATAGGCAGCAGAAGGTGGCTTGCGGTTGCCGAATCTACCCGGCATGGCACCTTCATAGACCGCCCCGCCTTTATTGATGGTCGCGTCCGGTCCAGTATAGCCTACCTCCGGGCCGTGGCAGGCGGCGCAGGCTTGCCCGGGCGGGGTAGATAGGTTCGTGTCGAAGAATAGCTCCTTGCCCAGTTCTTCTGTACTTGTGAGCAAGGTTCCCTCTGTGGACGCTCCGGCGACGACCAACAGCAAGAAGGCCGCCACTGCGAACACGAGTGCGAAGATTGTTTTACTGCGCATACAAATTCCTCCTTTGACAAAACAGGCATTACGGGGTAGACCAGTCGCGGTAGGGATGCCAATCGCTCAGCATCCCCCCGCAAATCCGTACGGGCGCTCATTAGCGCATACGGTTGCCTCAGATATCTCACAGCAAAGCGACGCTCAGGAGACGGAGGGAGCACACGCGGCCGGGGAGTCCAATGCACCGCCAAGCGGTGCATACAGATCCAAGGAACTCGGTGCGTCTGGCCGCGGTACAACAGGGTCCGTCGCCAGGACTGAGTCACCCGTTCCCGAAATACACCCAGGCTGTCAGGGTTTCCCGGTACCGCGCGGTCCGTCTTCTTTGAGATACCTGTCGCCACTTAGGCTCTTTACTTTGGAACCATTAGTCGTTCTTTTTTTCG
Organism: Bryobacteraceae bacterium; assembly: GCA_963801345.1. Taxonomy (GTDB): domain Bacteria; phylum Acidobacteriota; class Terriglobia; order Bryobacterales; family Bryobacteraceae; genus CAWDER01. Next base: position 50,667 of record CAWDER010000002.1, on the reverse strand, counting down.
GCCGCGTCTCCATGTTTGACGATGTCTCCCGGTTGAAAGAGAATGCCTTTCATAATTCCTTGCCACTTTGGCTTACGCCGTAGAAGAAACTCCAAATCCATACCGAAGTGCTTGAACTCCTCACCCTGCGCATCCTCCATAATGGATCTAGCGTCTTTGTCCCTTTCGACTGCCATTCGTTGTTCGTACCAATTGATGGCATCCGCCTCTTCGCCAAGAGAAACGATTATTCGGGCGAAGGTACGCGTCTCCTCGGGTAAGTCGTTTGCGGGCTCATTATACTGTTCGAATCCCATAGGTTGTTTTCTCTTTTCTCAGTTTGTGAGTTCTCGCTTCATTGTTGTCCCGTTGGTGCCTTGCGCCAGGTGGGGATTGACCTCCAGGCTGGCATATCCATCTTTGCCGTCAACCTGCGCCTCGTTCCCACGCCTATTCGCTTGCGGCAGAGGTGCATTGCCGGACAGGCACCCTTTTGCGACTGCTTCAAGCTTTCAGGTTCTTGGCGGCGAAGTCCCAGTTCGCCAGCTTCCAGAAGGCCTCGACGTACTTGGGCCGCGCGTTGCGGTAGTCGATGTAGTAGGCGTGCTCCCAGACATCGCAGGTCAGCAGGGGCTTGTCCTGGGTCGTCAGCGGGGTCCCGGCGTTGCTGGTCGCCCGCAGTTCGAGAGTTCCGTTCGGCATCTGGACGAGCCAGGCCCAGCCGGAGCCGAACAGGCCGACGGCGGTTTCGGTGAACTGTTTCTGGAACTGCTCGAAGGACCCGAAATGTTGCTCGATGCGTTGGAGCAACGCGCCGGCCGGTTTGCCCGCGGCATTCGGGCTGAGGCAGTTCCAGTAGAAGGTGTGGTTCCAGACCTGGGCGGCGTTGTTGAAGATCTTGCCCTCGGAGGAGCGCACGATGTCCTCGAGCGGCAGGTTCTCGTACTGGGTGCCGGGAATGAGCTGGTTCAGGTTGTTCACGTACGCTTGATGGTGCTTGCCGTAGTGGTATTCGAGGGTCTCGGCTGAGATGTGCGGGCTCAGCGCGTCCTTGGCGAATGGCAGTGCAGGAAGTTGGATCATAGGGAGGCTCCTGTTAAGTGTTACACCTGCTCGTCAGCACGTATCGGTCCAGACCCGCCCTTTGGGCGTTTTACCCTTTAAGACCTGAATCGCTTCAACCGAAGAAGGACGGCAGCAGGAAAGCGGAGTTCGCGACGCCAGCGATGCAAGAGTTGCTCGTGAGTGCGGAAGTTGCAGACGCCCCACCCCCGCAACTGCTTGAGAGGTTTCGCTCTTCGCGCGGCAGGTAACTTGCTAAAAGAAAATGGATGCCGGGTGAATATGCGGGACATCTGCGCTCGGACGATCCGCTCCACGCCTATCTGTCGCACGAGGTTCTGCCGAACATGGGCGTGACCGCGCGACCGGTGGACTTTCGCGTTTTCTGTCTAAAGCAAACGAAAGTGTACCGCTATGAGGAAAGCCACAGCCGCGCACAGGTGGTGGGCAAATTCTTTGTGAATGGCAGCCATCATGGGCCGGTGGCGATGGAGCGCATGCGGCGGGAGTTCGAGAACTTGCAGGTCTTGCGCGGGTACGGGCTGGCCGGCTATCCGCACCATGTGGTGCGGCCGCTGGGCACGAATGAGTCGCTGAACAGCGTCCTGGTCGAGGAATACTGCGGAGGCGCACCCCTGAGCGCCTTTATCGATGCTGCGATCCATCAAGAACGGCAGCCGCAGCTCTTCGCTAAGCTCACCGCGCTGGCGTATTTTCTGGCGACCCTCCACAACCGAACGGCGAACGGTCACGGTGTGGATTTCGGCGAAGATTGCGCGTACCTGGACCGGCTGGTGAAGAACCTGGAAAGCAAACACATCATTGGAGCCTGGGATGCCGACGAGTTGTATTGGCTGCGAGACCTATGGCGGGAGAAGCCCCGCATGTGGGAGGACCGGCAGGTGTTCGTACATGGCGACGCCACCCCCAGCAATTTTCTGTTCGGTGAAGGCCTGAGCGTCATGGCGATCGATCTGGAACGAATGAGGCGTGCCGACCGCGTCTTTGATCTCGGGCGGATCGCGGGAGAACTACAGCACTTCTACATGCAGGCGACCGGAAACAAATATGCCGCCGAACCTTTCATCAGCCACTTTCTCTGGGAGTATGCCTGCCACTTCCCGGACCGCGATCGGGCATTCCAGTCCATCACCGGCAGAATACCCTTCCAGATGGGCCTCACGCTGTTGCGGATTGCCCGCAACTCCTGGGTGCACGCGGCGCATCGCCAGCGACTGATAGCAGAAGCAAAGATCATCCTCCGGACATCGTGATGGATATCCGCGCACTGATCTTCGATATCAACGGGACGCTGATTGACATTGAAACCGATGAGCGGATGGAGCAGGCATACCGCGCCATCGCGCATTTTCTCACGTACCAGGGCATCACGCTGCATCGCTGGGAAGTGCTCAATCTGTATTTCCAGATCATGAAGGAACAGTTCGAGCGGAGTACGGAGATCTTTCCGGAGTTTGACGTGGTGGCGGTCTGGCGAGAAGTTCTCGAGCGGCAAGGCAGTGATTTTACTCGCTCGCTGCCTCCCGGAAAGTTGCAGCAGCTTCCCTTGTTCCTGGCCGAATTGCAGCGCGGAATCTCGCGCAAACGGCTCAGCCTCTTTCCACAAGTGCTGGAGGTGTTGAATCAGTTGAGGGAACACTATCTGCTGGCCGTTGTTTCCGACGCCCAGAGTGCCTATGCCCTCCCGGAGCTCAGGGCGGTTGGCCTGCATGAGTACTTCGACCCGGTCGTCATCTCCGGCGACTATGGATATCGCAAGCCGGATGCCCGGCTGTTCCAGAAGGCTCTGGATCGACTGCAAGTTCTTCCCAGCCAGGCGATCTTCATCGGAAACGACGGCTACCGCGATATCTTCGGGGCCCGCCAACTGGGGATTAGGACCATCTTGTTCCATCACACCCAGGACATACCTCGTCCCAACGGGGCCGAACCGGACTACATCATTCGCGAATTTGCGGAGCTAACGCGGGCTCTCGAGTTCTTTGAAGCATTGTAGCCGTTGACATTACAACGGATTGCGCCGAAATCAATGGTTTCCGAGCGCGTCGCGCCTGTCGGAAGGGACCAGAGCAGCCACGGGTTTGTCGAATCGCTGTCGTGCATTTGGGTCGCTTGCGACTTGCGTCGGGATCGGGGACAATGAGCGACGGCTTAACATCACGGCGGGCCGCGCCCATGACAACCACCTCCTCCGCGAACCTCAACACCCTCGCGCGCAAAGCGCCGCGGCGCGGAGTGCGCCGCTGGATCCCCGGGGTCGCCATGGTGCGCGACTACCGGCCTGAGTGGCTCGTTAAGGACATCGCCGCGGGCCTCGTGCTCACGGCGCTGCTCATCCCTGTCGGCATGGCTTACGCCGAAGCAGCCGGACTGCCGGCCATTTGCGGCCTTTACGCCAGCATCGTCCCGCTGATCGCCTACGCCGTCTTCGGGCCGAGTCGAATCCTGGTGCTGGGGCCCGACTCCTCGCTCGCCGCCATCATCGCAGTGACGATTTTGCCGCTGGCCTCCGGCAACGCGGACCGCGCGGTGGCCCTCGCCGGAATGCTCTCCATCCTCTCCGGCCTCTTGTTCGTTCTCGCCGGGATGGCCAGGCTCGGCTTCGTCACCGATTTGCTTTCGAAGCCCATCCGGTACGGCTATCTGAACGGCATTGCGCTCACCGTGCTGGCCGGCCAGTTGCCTAAGGTCTTTGGCTTCTCCGCCGGTGGCGAGAACCTGATCGAGGAGGCTGCCAGCTTCGTCCGCGGCATCCTGGCCCAGCAGACAAACTGGTTTGCGCTTGCGATCGGAGCGGCCTGCCTAATCCTGATCCTCGGCTTGAAGCGCTACCTCCCCGCGGTCCCCGGGGTCTTGGTCGCGGTCGCCGCCGCCACCGTCGCCGTAGCGTTGTTCGACCTCGGGGCGCGCACCGGCCTTTCGGTGGTCGGGCCGCTTCCGCGAGGGCTCCCGGCCTTCCGGGTGCCGGCGGTTTCGCTTCACGACATTGGCGCGATGCTTGGCGGTGCTGCTGCCGTTGCGTTGGTTTCCTTCGCCGACATGAGCGTGCTGTCGCGGACCTTCGCGTTGCGCGGCGGCTACGATGTCGACGGCAATCAGGAACTGATCGCTCTGGGAGCGGCGAACGTGGCCGCTGGTCTCTTCCAGGGTTTCCCCATCACGAGCAGCGCGTCGCGCACTCCGGTGGCCGAAGCCGCCGGCGGGAAAACCCAGATCACCGGCGTGGTCGGGGCCGTGTGCATCGCCTTGCTGCTCGTCTTTGCGCCAGCGTTGCTGAAGAACTTGCCCAATGCCGCCCTCGGCGCAGTTGTGATCTCCGCCTGCCTCTCCCTGGTTGAGATATCCGGCGTGGTGCGCCTGTATCGGTTGCGACGCGGGGAGTTCGCGCTCTCCATGGTCTGCTTCCTCGGCGTGGCCCTGATCGGCGTGATTCAAGGCATCTTCATCGCGGTCGGCGTGGCTCTGCTGGCCTTCATCTGGCGCGCGTGGCGCCCCTACGATGCCGTGCTCGGCCGGGTCGACGGCCTGAAAGGTTATCACGACATCAGCCGCCATCCCGAGGCGAAAGTCATTCCCGGCCTGGTGTTGTTTCGCTGGGATGCACCGTTGTTTTTCGCCAACGCGCGGATCTTTCAGGAACACGTCTGCAAAGCCGTCGCGGACGCGCCAGCGCCGGTGAGGTGGGTGGTCGTTGCGGCCGAACCTGTCACCGATGTCGACATCACGGCTGCCGACGCGCTCGCAGAACTCGACGCGATCTTTCACAAATCGGGCATGGAATTGTGCTTTGCGGAAATGAAGGGTCCGGTGAAGGATCGCCTGAAACGGTATGGTCTCTTCGGTGAACTCGGCGTCGAGAACTTCTTCCCGACGATCGGACAGGCGGTGGACCACTACCTGGAAGTGCACAATGTCGACTGGCAGGACTGGGAGGATGGGCGAGGCTGAAGCGGCTGTGCCGTGGCTCACGAAGTTTCGCCGGGATGGACCCTGACCCCGCAACCCGGCCCATCGCGTTGCCTCGGGTCCCAGCCGCGCGTTGAGCGATCGGGTCTTCCGTTCCCCTCGATGGGTGAGCATCCCGCCGACAGCGCCCGGCAGGCTCTCGCGCAGGCATTCTTGAAGCGTTCTGTGAAGATGCTTGAGCGTGTGAGTTGGTCTGCATCGTCCGACGCCCTGAAGTCTGCCCTGTCCTCTCCGACAGATGTCGGCGGCGTAGCGTCCCTGCTGTCAGACCTTGCTCCGCTGGGTGTCGATCTGTCCGCCGTGGATCCGTTCATGGAAGCGATGGCGCGGGGCGCCGCCATCAAGCAGGAATTGTTGACCAACGGCGGGGGAGGCCTCACGTCCAGTCAGGTGTCGAGCGCGCTAGGCATCACGCGGCAAGCGGTGGACAAGCGCCGAAACCGGCGCGCTCTGCTGGCGGTACCGAACGGATCCGGCGAGTACATATATCCGACTTGCCAGTTCACTTCGGACGGGGTAATTACCGGCCTTGAGGAGGTGCTTCGGGCGTTTCAGATTCGAAGCCCCTGGACCCAACTCTCGATGTTGCTCGCTTCCGCGCCGGCGCTGGGGGGCAAGACGATCCTCGAAGCGTTGAAATCCGGCGCGATCGAAAGGGCGATCGCTATCGCTGCGTCGTTTGGAGAACAGGCAGCGTAACGCGCGCATGACGCCGAAACCAGCCCTGCCGAAGCGCCTCCCGTTGGGCCGCGTAAAAGTCGGGAGTCGCTGGATGCGAATTCACGCGCGGGCGAAGAATGCGCTTTGGTTCGGCCCTGGCTCCGGGCACCATCCGATTCATCGGTTCGACGATCCTGCCGGGCGATTCGGTATGCTATCTCGGAACCACCCTTGAGGTGTGCTTTGCCGAGACGTTTCTCCGCAATCCACCCGTAAGAATTCTGGCCCTCGATGATCTCGCCGGACGCTCCATCGCGACCGTGGAAGTGCACCGCGATCTGCGACTCGTGCCGATTCACGGTTCAAGTCTCGCCCGATCGGGGGTGACGGCCGAACTGGTGACCGGCAGTGACTACGTGGGCTCGCAACTTTGGTCGCGTGCCCTGTGGGAGCACAGTGACGAGCCGGACGGAATCCTCTATCGATCTCGCCACGACGATTCGGCGCTCTGGGTCGCCGTGTACGACCGTGCAAGAGATGGTTTGGCAATCGTTCGGGATCATTCCCTAGCTGAAGACCCCCGACAGCTAGCGGGACTTCTGAGGAGATATGGCCTGGGGCTGACCAATTGACGGGAATTCCGAGACTCTCTGCCTTCGGTTGCCCTGGACGGGACCAAACAATGGGTTGCGGCAGGGTTGACAGGAGCGACGGGGAAGGCGTAGGTGGCTACTGGTTCCGGGCGGCCCAGACTGCGGGGTGAGTTCCGCAAGCCGCTGGATGGAAGTGTTGGCCAGGCGGGGCAGGATCGCGGCCAGGCAGTCACGGACCGGGGCCTTCAAGCGGCGGCAGTTCTCGACGATGTACAGGATGGCCGCCAGCGAGGCTGAGCATCGGAGGATGAAGGAAGCGTCTATAGAGGAGGCCCTTTGGCGTAGAATTGAGGGCGGCGACGATCCCAAAGCGCGAATCTTGGCAGAGGAGGATTGGGGTCCCAAAACGCAGAAGAAACCGCGCAGAGACCACACGGCCCCCTAGCCGTCCGGAAACGCTGCCGCGGAAACGAGTCCTCAGAAGAAAAGCGGCTTCATAAGTAATGCAGCACATCCGGAAACAGGGGGAATGTCACTTGCGCCCCTGCGTCCGAAGCTGCGTTAATTGACTGACGGAGTTTTCGGAGATGGAGGAAGAAGTTATGCTGGTGGCTCCGGAACAGAACAGTGACTCGAAGTTGAGCCGCCGATCCTTGGTCGCAAAGAGTGCGGGCGCGATCGTGCTGGCGGCGACGGCGACGGCAAGCCAGACAACATATTCCGATGACGTAGGCGTCACTGCGCCGGAAGACCTGATGAAGGAGCACGGCGTGCTGGACCGCTGCCTGCTGGTCTACGAAGAGGCCATCCGGCGTGCGCTGGCAAAGCAGGAGATCTCTCCGCAGGTGTTCCACCAGACCGCCGACCTGGTGCGGCGTTTCGTGGAGGAGTACCACGAGAGGAACGAAGAGAAGTACATCTTCCCGGTGTTTCAGAAGGCCGGCAAACTGACGGACCTGGTGCAGACGCTTCTGACGCAGCACAAAGCGGGGCGCACCGTGACGGTGCAGATTCTGAACCTCTCTAACCCGGAAACGTTCAAGAACCAGGCTAACCGCTTTAGGGCTGCCGCCCTCTGTCAAAGCTTCATCCGCATGTACCGTCCGCACAAGTCGCGCGAGGATACAGTGCTATTTCCCGCCCTGAGGACGATCTTGCCGCCGAAACAAGTGGCATCGCTTGGCGATCGAATGGAGGAAGACGAGCACAAGGTGCTCGGCGAAGCGGGATTCGAGAAGTGCGTTGCCGAGGTCGAGGCGCTTGAGAAGAGGCTGGGCATCTACGACCTGGCCCAGTTCACGGCAAAGGGATAGAGGGAGCGACCCATGAGAACACTGCGCGACTGGATGGCGACGGAAGCTGGCGCGGCCGTGTTGCTGGTCCGGTTACTGGCCGGAGGGGTCTTCCTCTCAGAAGGCATTCAGAAGTTCCTGTACCCCCTTGAACTTGGCACGGGGCGGTTCATCAAGATCGGGATGCCAGCTCCGGATGTGATGGCTCCGTTTGTGGGTGTGGTGGAGATCGTCTGTGGAGTCCTGTTGATTGCCGGACTGCTGACCCGGCTTGCGGCGGTACCCCTGATTGTGACATCACGGTAGCGATCTGGACGACCAAGATCCCGATCCTGATGAAGCAGGGTTTTGGGCGATGGCGCATGAGGCGCGCACGGACTGGTGTATGTTGCTCGGCTCGGTGTTCCTGATGCTGGCGGGCGCCGGGGCTTGGTCGATCGACGCGAAGCTGGCGGCAGACATCGTCCGAGGAAGCACGCCGGTGATCGGGTCTGAGGTCAAGGAGTGTCTATGCATTCGCACCTATTCACGCCGCTCACAATTCGCAGTGTCATATTCCGCAACCGGATCGCCGTCTCTCCGATGTGTCAGTACTCGAGCACGGATGGCTTTGCCAATGACTGGCACATCGTGCACCTGGGAAGCCGCGCTGTGGGGGGCGCGGCGTTGGTGATCACCGAAGCGACAGCGGTGGAGGCGCGCGGGCGGATCACATCGAAGGACCTGGGCATCTGGAAGGACGAGCACATCCGGAATCTGGCCCGCATCGCCAGTTTCCTGAAAGGGCAGGGTGCTGTCGCTGGCATCCAACTCGCACACGCGGGACGCAAGGCGAGCCACAGTCCGCCCTCGGAGGGCGGATCACCGATTTCGCCGGAGCAGGGCGGCTGGGAGACGGTGGCGCCCAGCCCGGTCCCTTTTGAACCTCAAGGGCCCTCTGCCGGCCCAACTTGGCCGTTCCGAGATCCATGGGATTGTCGCAGCATTTGCGGCGGCAGCTCGGCGGGCGCTGGCAGCCGGCTTCGAGTTAGTGGAGATTCATGGAGCGCACGGGTACCTCCTGAATGAGTTCCTTTCTCCGCTCTCTAACCGGCGTTCGGATGAGTACGGAGGGACATTGGAAGGACGTATGCGTTTCGTGCTCGAAGTAGCCGAGGCGGTGCGCGGCGTCTGGCCGGAAGGACTGCCGGTATTCGTTCGCCTCTCGGTTACGGACTGGGTCGAAGGCGGATGGACAATCGAAGAGTCGGTGCAGCTTGCGGCACGCCTCCGCGTACTGGGTATCGACCTCGTCGACTGCTCTTCGGGTGGAAACGCACCAGACGCGGTGATCCCGGCCGTGCCGGGCTACCAGGTTCCGTTCGCGGAACGCATCCGCCGCGAGGCGGGCATCCTTACGGGAGCAGTTGGCCTGATCACGAAACCCGAACAGGCTGATGAGATCATTCGTTCCGGGAAAGCCGATCTTGTGCTGCTCGCGAGGGAGTTCCTACGGGACCCCTATTGGCCGCTGCACGCGGCGCAGACGCTCGGCCATCGCCCTGACGTTCCCATCCAATACCGGCGCGCCTTCCCGAGGGAGCCCTGACCGCGGCGTGAACAGATGCAGATCTGATTCTGTGAAGACGAGGTTTGGCGTCGATCCCGAAGTGCTCAGGCTCGGTCTCGTGAGCTTCCTCACGGATGTCAGTTCCGAGATGATATTCTCGGTTTTCGCGATCTTCTTCACGACCATCGCGGGGGCGTCGAGTGCTTTGCTGGGTCTTGTCGAGGGTTTCGCCGACTTCTCCGCATCATCCTTGGATTATGTAGCCGGTTGGTGGTCGGACAAGACCGGCAGACGCAAGGCCTTTGCCCTTGTCGGATATGGGTTCTCGACGCTGGCCAAAATCATCCTACTGGTCGCCAATTCGGTGGTTGCCCTGAGTTTCTTCCGTATCATCGAGCGCCTGGGCAAGAGTTTCCGCGGTCCTCCACGAGACGCATGGCTGTCTGCTATCGCCGCCAAAGACACCCGAGGGTATTCGTTCGGCGTGCACAAGGCGCTTGACAAGGCCGGGGCTGTTCTCGGTCCGCTTGTGGCCTATGGATTGCTTTCGTGGCTCGGAGAAACGGCTTCATCGTTCCGGATCTTGTTCTGGGTCGCGTTTCTTCCTGCTGTGCTCAGCGTTTTCGTGCTTGGCCTCATCAAGGATCGGCCAGGAGTTCAACATAAACGCGAGAGTATCTTCGTCGCGTGGAAGACGCTGAGCCCCGGGTTCAAACGCTACCTTGTCGCGGCGGGGATTTTCGCACTAGCCTATTTCAGCTTCGGCTTCCTGCTCTTGCGTGCGAATAATGCCGGTTTCTCCGTCAAGGATGTCGTGCTGCTCTACGCGTTGTTCAATGTCGCTTTCGTCATCGCTGCACCCCTCGTCGGCGAACTCGGCGACCGGGTCGGCAGGACGCGCATTGTCGTACTGAGCTACCTGACCTATCTTGTCATGAGCCTCGGCTTCGCTTTCGCGACGGCGAAATGGCAGATCGTCCTCCTATTCGTCCTCTACGGCCTCTTCTACTCGATCGATGAAGCGCAGAGCAAGGCGTTCATCGCGGATCTCGAGCCGGAACGGCGCGCGACGGCAATCGGTGTCTACAATTTCGTGACAGGAGTGATCTACCTGCCTGCCTCGCTGATTGCAGGAGCGTTGTGGGCAATACACCCAAGCATTGTCTTCATCGTGGCTGCATTCCTCTCGCTTGCGGCAATCGCTGCATTCGTGTCGTTGCGGCCTGCCCGCCAATAGCAATCTGCCGCCGAGGCGCTGCGTCCTTTGGCCGGCGAAGGCGCCTACTGGCTCTTCAGCCTGGGTTTGATCGGAGCCCGCATGCTCGGCGTCCCAGTATCGGCTGGATCCTCCGCTTCCTGCTACCCCTTTGACCCCCGCAGCAGGGCGACCATCTCCGCAAAAGCGATGTAGACGTTCAGGGCGCCCACGCCGCTGATCGCGCCGCGAAAGTAGGAATTCATCCACAGCGAGAACCAGGCCGGGCTCCAGCCCGAGAAGTAGTTCTGGTCCCAGGTCGGAAGCCACGGCAGCAGCAGCAAAATCAACCCAACCACGGCCCCCGTGGAGGCGGTTAAGAACCGCCTGCCCCATCCGGTCCGGCGCCCGTCGCGCCTCCATTCCCGGGGCATTTCTTCGGGCGGCAACTCCGCGGGCCGGCTCTCCGGGCGATCCGACGTCACTGGCCGGCCTCCGCCTGGAAGGAGCGCCCCAGGCGCCGAACGGGCTCGAACGTCACTCGGTGCTGCGAGGTGGGGCCGAACTTCTCGAGCGCCGCCAGGTGTTCCAGCGTGCCATATCCCTTGTGCCGCGCCAAGCCGTATTGCGGATAGATCGCGTCCCATTCCAGCATGCAGGCGTCCCGGTCGACCTTCGCCAGAATGGAGGCAGCCGCAATCGAGTGCACGCGCGCATCGCCCTTGATCAGCCCGAGCTGCTCCACTTCCAGGTCAATGCGCAAGGCATCTACCAAAACAAAATCCGGAGAGGGTGCGAGCTGGCTGACGGCGCGTCGCATGGCCAGTCTCGATGCCTGATAAATGTTGATCCGATCGATCTCCTCCGGCCCGGCTTGCGCCACCGCCCAAGCCACCGCCCGGCCGCGGATCGCCTCGGCCAGTTCCTCGCGTCTTGCCGCGGTCAGTTGCTTGCTGTCCTTCAAGCCGCGCAATCCCATGCGCTGGAGGCAGGATCACCGCCGCGGCGAACACCGGCCCGAACAGCGCGCCGCGTCCCGCTTCGTCGACCCCCGCAATCGCCTGGAAGCCCCGCTCGCGGAGCTCACGCTCAAACCTTCCGTCGCAGCGCGGGCGGCTTGTCGGGGATGTCTCCAAATCACTTCCGCTCGCGCAGGCGGGCAGCACGCCCCTTGAGTTCGCGGAGATAGTACAGCTTCGCCCTGCGCACCTTGCCCGTGCGGACGACGTCGATGTGGTCGATCACCGGGGCATGCAGGGGGAAAATCCTTTCGACCCCTTGCCCGAAGCTGATCTTGCGGACGGTCACCGTCTGGCCGAGGCCCGTGTTGTTCCTGGCGATGACGGTGCCCTCATAGGCCTGCAGCCGCTCCTTGTCGCCTTCCTTGATCTTCACGTGTACCCGAATCGTGTCGCCAGGCCGGAACTCCGGCAGCTCGTCCTTCTTATGTTTGCTAATGAACTTCGTCAACAGCGGGTTGTTCATGGTACTCCCTATTCTTCAATCTCTCCAACAGCTCCGGCCTGTGGCGCGCCGTCTTCGCCAGCGCCGCCTCCAGCCGCCAGCGGCGGATCTCCTCATGGTGGCCGCCCACCAGCACCTCCGGAACCTTCCAGCCTCGAAACTCGGCGGGCCGAGTGTACTGCGGGCAATCCAGAATGCCCGGCGACTCCAGGCCGCTGAACGATTCCTTCACAGCCGAATCCTGGTTCCCGAGCACTCCCTCCAGCAGCCGGGCCACGGCATCGATCACCACCGCCGCCGCCAGTTCGCCTCCGCTCAGCACATAGTCGCCGATCGACAACTCCTCATCGGCCAAGTGCTCGGCCACCCGCTCGTCAACTCCCTCGTAGCGGCCGCAAATCAGCAGCAACTCCCCGAGCCCGCTCAACCGCCGCGCCGCCGCCTGATCGAACAACTTGCCTTGCGGCGACAACAAAACGATCCTGCTCTCCGGAGACCGCTCCGGCAGAATCGACTCGGCCGCCTGAAAAATCGGTCCAGGCTTCAACAACATGCCTTCGCCGCCGCCGAAGGGCCGGTCGTCCACCGACTTGTGCCGGTCGCTCGTCCAATCCCTAAGATTGTGTACCGCGATCCGGATCTTCCCGGCCTCCGCGGCGCGGGCCACTACGCCGTGCTCGAACGGTCCCCGGAAAAACTCCGGGAAGATCGTGAGCACGTGAAAAACCATCAACCGTTTATGTCCTTCAAACCTTCCGGCAAATCCACCCGGATCCGTCTCGCCTCCGTGTCGATCTCGACACAGATCGAACCGGCAAACGGAACCAGGATCTCCTTGCCGTCGGCGCCGGCGATCTCCAGCAGAGCCGGACCGCCACAGTCCTGCCAGCCCTTCACCTGGCCCACTAACGCTCCGCTGGCTCCGCTCGACCACCTCGCAGCCCACCAGGTCCGACTGGTAATACTCGCCCTGAGGAAGCGGCGGCCGCTCTTCCAGCGGGATGCGGACTTCCTTGCCCCGCAAGCGCTCCGCATCCGGGATCGAATCAATCCCGCGGAACTTGAAAATCGCCCGCCCGCGGTACTCCCAAACCGACTCGACTTCGAGCCGCAACGGCGCCACGTCCAGGCCTTCCGCGCCGAACAGGGATACTTCCTTCAGGCTCTGGAACCGCTCCGCCTTGTCGCTGAACGGAACCGCCTGAATTTCACCCCGGATGCCCCGGGGACTCGTCAGCAGGGCGATTGTTACCCACTTCCGGTCCTGCGCGGCCTGCGACGCCAAATCCTGTCCTTACTCCAGTATTTCCAACGTGAAGCGCCGGTTCAACTTCATGCCGGCGGCTCCTAAGATCGTGCGCACCGACCGAGCAGTACGGCCCTGCTTGCCGATCACTTTCCCCAGATCGCTCGGTGCGACCTTCAACTCCAGTATGGTGACCTGTTCCCCTTGAACCTCCCGAACGGACACTTCCTCCGGGATGTCAACAAGAGCTTTCGCGATGTCCTCGACCAATTCTCTCATCCCCGCCACCTTGAGCCTCCTTATGCTTCGATGATAGCACCCCGCTGGGGACGGGAACTCCGGGGAGAGACGGACCTGTCCGCTCTCATGCCCTCTGGACCACGGCCTGCCGGAATACGCGTTCGCGGACAGATCCGTCTGTCCACGAGCTTGGACTAAGCCGCCGGCTCAGCCGCCGGTTCCGCCGACCGGTGCGGGTTGATTCTTCAGCAGGCGCGCCATGGTGTCGGAGGGCTTTGCCCCCACCCTCAGCCAGTGCGCGACCCGCTCGTATTTCACCTGGAAGGTCGCCGGATGGGTCAGGGGGTTGTAGAATCCGAGGACTTCCAAGGACCGGCCGTTGCGGGCCTTCTCCTTCTCGATCACCACCACCCGGTAGGACGGTTTCTTCTTGGCGCCGAACCGCGCCAGTCGAATCATAAGCATCTTGTTTTTCTACTCCCGCTAGCGGCGTTTCCTGGAGCGGCCTACATGCCGGGCAGCATCATCTTGCCCAGCCGCTTCCCCATGAAACCGCCGGATAAACTCTTCATCATCTTACGCGCTTGCGCGTATTGTTTCAGCAACTGGTTGATTTCCTGCACCGTGGTCCCGCTGCCCCGGGCGATCCGGCGGCGGCGGGAACCGTTGATAATCATGTGGTTGAAGCGCTCCTTGAGGGTCATCGAGTCGATGATCGCCACCACCCGCGTGATCTGGCCTTCGTCCACCTTCACGTCCTTCAAGTTCTTGAGAGGCCCAATTCCCGGCAGCATCGAGAGGACCGACTGGAGCGGCCCCAGCTTGCGGAGCTGCCGCAACTGATCGCGGAAATCCTGGAGCGTGAAATCGTTGTCCAGAATCTTCCGCTGCAGTTCCTCGGCCTTCTTCTGATCGACGGCCTCCCCCACCTTCTCGATGAAGGACAGCACGTCGCCCATGCCCAGGATCCGCGACGCCGCACGGTCCGGATGAAACGGCTCCAGCGCGTCGAACTTCTCTCCCACGCCCACGAACTTCAGGGCTTGCCCCGTCACGTGCCGGATCGACAGGGCCGCGCCGCCGCGGGCGTCGCCGTCCATCTTGGTCAGGATGACCCCGGTGATCCCCAGCCGTTTGTGGAACTCCTCGGCGCTCTTGACCGCGTCCTGCCCGGTCATGGCGTCGGCGACGAACAGGATCTCGGTGGGCTCCAGTTGCTGCTTCAGCTCCTGAAGCTCCGTCATCAGCTCCTCGTCGATGTGCAGCCGCCCGGCCGTATCCACCAGCACCACATCGCGCCCGGTCTGCACGGCCTCCCGCCGCGCCCCGCGCGCCAGTTCGCTCGGCCGCTTCTCGGTTTCCAGACCCTCGTAGACCGGCAGGCCGATGTCGCGCGCAATCACGCTGAGCTGATGCCGCGCCGCCGGCCGGTAGATATCCACCGAGACCATCAGCGGGCTGTGCCCGTTGCGGCTCAGCCAGCGCGCCAGCTTGCCGGTCGAAGTGGTCTTGCCCGAGCCCTGCAGCCCCACCACCAGGATGATCGTCGGCGGATCGTTGGCGAAGCGCAGCCGGGACTGGTGGCTGCCCAGCACCCGGATCATCTCCTCGTGGACGATCTTGATGACCTGCTGCGCCGGCGAGAGGGCCGTCAGCACCTCGTCGCCCATGGCTTTCTGCTTGACGCCCTCGATGAACTGCTTCACCACGCGGAAATGCACATCCGCTTCGAGCAAGGCGACACGAATCTCCTTGAGCGCCTGCTCCATGTTCTCAGGCGTCAGTTTTCCCTGGCCGCGCAGGTTCTTAAAAACCCGCTGCAGCTTTTCGGACAGATTCTCAAACATGTCGCTTAATTCCGAAGGTTTGCCGTTCGGCTCGAGCCTCGAGACGGGGCCGTGATCGGATGGTCCTTTCATTATAAAGGCTTACGCGCGAGTTGTCACTCGCGAGAGCGAGGCGAGCACCGCGCTTCAGATCCGCTGGTAGACTTGGCCCCGGCGCTCCACCGTCACTACGTTGATGCTCCTGTCGACTTCGTCCAACGAAAGGATGATCCGCCAGCCCCCCACGCGGCTTTTCCGGAGGCCACCCTGGTTGGTGAGGAGACTCGAGAGCCGGGGATCACCGGGCGCTTCCGCTAGTTGATCGAGGCGACTGAGGATGCGTTGCCGGGCGCCGCGATCCAGCCGGTCGAGGTCCTTGGCGGCCCGGTTGGACAGCCGGACTTGGTAAGTCACAGCCCGCGAGTCCGCCGGTATTCCTGGAGCGTGACGGTACGGCCGTTTCGGATGTCCTCGATGCCTTCCTCGATGGCCGCTTGGGTTTCGGGGCTGACGGGGACATCCGCATCTTGCAGGTCCGCCAGGTAGTCCAGCGCGTCGGCCAGACGGCTTTCCGGCAGTGCATCCACCAGTTGATGAACATTCTCGCGGGCAGTCATGACGGCTCTCTCCTTGATCATACTTCCATCCGATCCTCCTCGGTGCGACGGCAGCCGCTTGAGCCCGGGCCGGGCTCCATGCTCTAATGGCGGGCATGATTGGCAGGTTGCTCGCTATTGTGCTGGCCGCCGCACCACTCGGCGCCCAGGTGAAGCTGACGCAGGCGCCCGGCCGCATCTCGGTCGATATCAACGGGAAGGCGTTCACCGAGTTCTTCATCGGGCCCGAAGCGCCCAAACCCTATCTGCATCCCTTGCGGACGGCTTCCGGCGTCATCGTCACCCGCCACTTCCCCATGGAGAAAGTCGCGGGCGAGGCCACCGACCACCCCCATCACCGGGGCCTGTGGTTCTCTCACGGAGATGTCAACGGCATCGATTTCTGGATGAACGAACCGCCTGCCGGGCGAACCAACGTTGGCCGGATCGTGCTCAACAAGGTCCTGGAAGTGAAGAGCGGTGAGAAGAGCGGATCGCTCGCCGCGCTCTTCGACTGGGTGGGACCCGACAAGAAGACGCTCCTCACCGAATCGCGAACGATGGTCTTCTACGCGAATTCCAAGCTCAGAACCATGGACTTCGACATCGCCCTGACGGCGCTCGAGAAGGCGAAATTCGGGGACACCAAGGAAGGCTCATTCGCCATCCGGGTCGCCTCTGGCCTGGAAGTTGCCGCCCGGAACGTGCCTTCCACCCCGGTGCGAACCGGCAAGATGCTGGATTCGGAAGGGCGCGAGAGCGAGGCCAACGTCTGGGGCAAGCGCGCCGGCTGGGTGGACGTCTACGGCGAAGTGGAAGGGCAGAAGGTGGGCATTGCGATCATGGACCATCCCGCCAACCCGCACTATCCGACGTTCTGGCATTGCCGCGCGTATGGCCTGTGCGCCGCCAACATCTTCGGCGCCCACGACTTCATGAACGACAAGACCCAGGACCTGAGCATCACGCTCGAGCCCGGCCAGAAGCTGCGGCTGCGCTACCGCGTGGTCATCCACCCCGACGATCCGAAGACGGCCGGCGTGGCGGAGTTGTACAAGGTGTGGGCCGCCACAAGATAGTCGAGAGGGCTAGTTTCCGCTGTTGAATCTGAAGGAGACCGCCAGCCCCGGCCGCATCTGCCGCTCGATGTTGGTGGTGGTCCCGAATGCGGCCACGTCCAGCGAAACGCGCTCGCTCAGGTTGAAGCCGACGCCGCCTGTAGGATGCCAGCGCTCGAGCCCGTAGCGTCCGCCGCCCCTCAACTCGACCCGGCCAAACCGGCGTTCGACTCCGCCGTGGAAACTCGATCCCTGAAACCCGTTAGCCGCTTCGGCTACGAATGACCAGTTACTCAGGTGGTAGGCGCCGCTCCCGACGTACTGCGTGGGCAGCTCCACACGGAACAGGGACGGTCCTGGGGGAAGCCCCTGCTCCAGGAAATCGCCGCCCTGGATCAGGCTCTGAAGCTGGTACCGCTTTCCGGTCAGGTTCTTCCACTCGATTCTGTTGGCCACGCCGTTGACCCCGAAGCCGAGCTCAAAACGATCGATCACAGCCGCAACCCCGAAATCGAGCGCAAACCCGGTCCCCGAGTGTGAGGTGAAGTTGTCAACCACCGCCGGGGCCGTCCCGGGGAGGAGCGTCAGAAGGCCGATGGAGGGACCGCTTGCCTCCGTGTCAAACCGAAACATCATGTCGGAGCTCTCATACCGGAACCCGCGCAAATAGTGGTAGTTCGCGCCGACGTAGATCCCTTCCCTGTCCGATGAAGCCGGTTCCGCTTCGGCCGGGAAATGCGAACCGGCCCCGGTACCCGCCCGTCACCGCCAGCGCGAGCTGTCCAAAAGAATCGTCGGTGATGAAGAAGCTCTTGTTGGCGAGGGTTGTGAGCGGCACCTCCGTCGGGCTGGCAAGTACGTCAATCAGGTTCGGGTCGATGTCGAGGACCGTTTTCGCGGAGAGGTAGGGCCCCGCGCCGACGTAGATCCCGTGGAACGCCCCGCCGCCGCGCTTCAGGAACTTGAAGGTTTTTCCCCAATTCGGCGAGGCGAGCCCCTCCGCGGTGAGCTTCTTCGTCGGCACAAAGCCGCGGTAGGCGTTTAGATTGCGGTTCAATTCTCCATTGACGATATCCTTGACGAATTCGCCCCTGGCTCCTCCCGGATTCCGTCCGACGACGAAATGCAGCGGGTTGGCGGCGTATTCCATGAGCAGAACGGGGTCGAAGTTGTCGTCATCGGGGTCGAAGTGCTTGCGGTCCAACGCCATCTGAATGAAGCCGAGCGGAATTACTACCGAGCTATAGGGCCGCTGTTCCTCCACCATCTTTGTGGCGATGTTTTCGGAATAGCCGATCCCACCCATCCCGATCTTGCGTGCATCGCCGCTGAAATTTTGGGCCGGAGCCCCCACGTAAGTGACAAGGGACAGCAACAGCACCCCAACGAGAATTCGAACGTTCATGTATGATCTCCTGTGCCTGACGGGCTGGTAGGACAGGCGGTTCCGCCTGTCCGGGACTCATGCAGCAGCCTGTTAGGAGAGTATACACCTAAGCTCGAGCCCGCCACTAAGTGGCGCGGCCCGAATCCAGCCGCCAGCGGATCTGCCTCAGGATGCCGAGCCAGATCTCGGCGTCGTGGGCGGAGAGGCCCAGGCGGCGCACCAGGCGGCGCACCTTCATCTCGGTGGAAGCCTCGACGCGGTCGTGCACGTAGCCGCTCTGTTCCAGCACTTCCAGGAGCAGACGCCGTGAAGTTCTCCACAACCTCGGCCGCCGCCGGCCGGCGCTTTTCCGGCGTGGCCCGTGCGGCGCGTGGCTCGCGCACCAACTCGTAGAGGCACACGGCAACCGCCTGGCCCAGGTTCATCGAACTGTGTTCTTCCCGCGAGGGAATGCGCATCAGCCAGTGGCAATGGGCGAGGTCCTCGTTGGAAAGCCCGAACTTCTCCGAGCCAAACAGGAGTGCCACCGGTCCGGAGGCGAGGCGCTTGCGGATGAGACGGGCCCCGTGTTCGAGGCGCTTGAGCGGGTGCAGCAATTCCCGCCCGCTCACCGCGGTGGTCCCCACCACCAACGTGCAATCCGCGACGGCCTCCGCCACGGTCGGATACTCCCGCGCGCCCGTCAAAACGTGCGCCGCGCCCACCGCCGAGCGAGCCTCGCGGAAGGCCACGTCATACGCGTTGACCAGCCGCAGCGTGGAGACAGCCGAGATTGCTCATGGCGCGGGCGGCGGCGCCGATGTTCAGCGGGTTGCGCGGCGACACCAGGACCACGCGCAGGAGATCGAGATCCACGTTGTCAGCGCAGCTCTTTCACAATCTCGTCGAGGGCGGCTCGGGACGGCCGGACCCGGGCTTCGGGCAGGGTCGCAAGCGGTTCGTCCACCAGGTTCAGCATGTCCACCAGCGTCGGGAGGCTGGTATTGAGGTAGATCAGACCGGTGATCACCTGGTTGCTCGCCGCGGCCTCGTGCAGCGTCTGGACAGCCCGCATCTTATTGGTGGGATCGTAGTCTTTGCCGAGCTTCTTCAGGAGCGAGGCGGGAGCCGTCGTGCATGGTCACCTCGCGCGTCTCGCCCTCCGCGATTTCGACGGAGATGTCCTCGTAAGCCGGAACGAAGTCCAACTGCTGCAGCGGCAGGTCGTGGTCCCGCATGTAGGCGTAGCTCTTCGTGGAGCCCTCGTGGTCGTTGAACGTCACGCAGGGCGAGATCACGTCGATGACGGCGAGCCCCTTGTGCCCGACGGCGGCCTTGAGCAGCGCCTGAAGCTGGCGCTTGTCGCCGGAGAAGGAGCGGGCGACGAAGCTCGCACCCAATTCGATGCCCGAGCAGGCAGCAGTCCATCGGCGGCAGATCGTTCACCACGCCGGTCTTGAGCGTGGAGCCCACATCGGCGGTGGCGGAGAACTGGCCCTTCGTCAGGCCGTAGACCCCGTTGTCCTCGATGATGTAGATCATCGGAACATTGCGGCGCAGCATGTGGCAGAACTGCCCCAGACCGATCGAGGCGGTGTCGCCGTCGCCGGTCACAGTCAGTCCCAGCAGATTGCGGTTTGCCAGGACCGCCCCCGTCCCGATGGCAGGAGCGCGCCCGTGGACCGAGTTGAAGCCGTGGGCCGAGGCCAGAAAGTAGGCGGGCGACTTGGAAGAGCACCCGATGCCGGAGAACTTGGCGACGCTCCACGGCGGCACGCCCAGTTCATAGAAGCACTCGACAATCCGTTCCGAGATGGCGTTGTGGCCGCATCCGGCGCAGAGGGTGGTGCGTGCTCCCTTGTAATTGAGAACCTCCAGGCCAATTCGATTCACCTTCTTGGGCGGAGGCGTGACCGTGGTGCTCATAGGCCCTCCTGACGAACGATTTCCTCGGTTACGGTGCGGGCGTCGAGCGGCAAGCCGCCGTAGTAGCGAACGCTCAGGAGCTTGCCGATTTCGCCGGGATCCAACTCCATGCGCATCAAGGCCAGCATCTGCCCGTCGCGGTTCTGCTCCACCACATAGATGCGCGCATGGTGCTCGATGAAGTGCCTCAGGTGTTCGGTGAACGGATAGGCCTTCAAGCGAAGATAACCCGTCTCCAAACCGAATCTGGCGCGCAACTCTTCGCGGCTTTCCTCGACCGCGTGGCGCGAAGTGCCGAAGCAGACGATCCCGATGGAAGCATTTTCGTTGAGCTCCACTTGGGGAGGCGGGACGTGGCTGCGGATCGTCTCGAACTTCCGGGCCAGACGGTCCACGTTGTGGATGTAGTCCTCGGGGCGTTCGCTGTACTTGGCGCTTTCGGTGTGCCCGCTGCCGCGGGTGAAGAAGCCCGCGCCTGGGTGATTGGTGCCGGGCAGCGTGCGGTAACCGACGCCGTCGCCGTCGACGTCCTTGTAGCGCGCGAAACCGCCCAGGCGGTCCAGATCGGCGGCGGTCAAGACCTTCCCGCGGCGAATCGGCGCAGTCGGGTATTCGAACGCATCGGACATCCAGTGGTTCATGCCGAGGTCCAGGTCCGTCATGACGAAGACCGGCGTCTGAAACTCCTCGGCGAGGTCGAAGGCGGTTTGCGCCATCGTGAAGCACTCCTCCGGAGAGGAGGGAAACAGCAGGGGATGCTTGGTATCGCCGTGCGAAAGGAACGCGGTGGAAAGGATGTCGCCCTGGGCCGTGCGCGTAGGCAGACCCGTGGACGGCCCCACGCGCTGGACGTCGAAAATGACGGCCGGCGCTTCCACGTAGTAAGCGAGACCGGTGAACTCGGACATCAGCGAAATGCCCGGCCCCGAAGTGGCGGTCATGGAGCGCGCGCCGGCCCATCCAGCCCCGATCGCCATGCCGACCGCGGCCAGTTCATCCTCGGCCTGCAAGACGGCGAAGGTGGCCTTGCCGGTCTCCGGATCCAGCCGGAAGCGCTTGAGGTAGCCGATGAGCGCTTCCACCACGCTGGTAGAGGGCGTGATCGGATACCACGTGACCACCGTCACCCCGGCGAACATGGCGCCCAGGGCGCAGGCCGCGTTCCCCTCGATGATGATCTTGCCTTCGGTCGCATGCATCCGTTCGACGCGCAAGGGGTCCTGCTTGGGCAGATTGCTCGTTGCGTAGTCGAGGCCCGCCTGCACGGCGCCCCAATTCAGTTCCGCCGCCTTGGCTTTGCGCGGCCCGAACTGCTTCATCAGCGCGCGGTGGACCTCCTCCATCTCAATGCCGAGGAGTTGCGCGACGACGCCAACGTAGATCATGTTGCGCACTAACTTGCGCAGCTTGGCCTCGGGGCAAACGGGCGCCACCAATTTGTCGAAGGGCACCGGATAGAAGTGCAGATCGGTTCGCAATTCGTCCAGCTTGAGCGGTTCATCGTAGACCACGGCCGCACCCGGCGCCAGGCCCATCACATCTTCGCGGGCGGATTCCGGAGTCATGGCCACTAGCAGATCCGTAGTCCTATGCAGGGCCACCCAGCCCTGCCTGGAGGCGCGGATGGTGAACCACGTCGGCAGCCCTGCGATGTTCGACGGGAATAGATTCTTGGCGGAGACGGGGATCCCCATCTGGAACAGGGACCGCATCAACACGCTGTTGGCGGTCTGGCTTCCCGAGCCGTTGACCGTCGCGATCTGAATGCTGAATTCGTTGACGACCTGTCGTCCTTCCATCTCCGAGCGTGCATCCTCCGCCGGCGCTTCAAGAGTTGACATGAACTGGTATCCCCCGCACGACGATCTGTACCGTCTCTCTCTCCTATTCTATGCAAAGCCCGGTCAGCCTCACAGTGGTCGGCCTTTGAGATTCGGTTTAATGGTAGTGGATGGCTACTCCGCTCCTGCGCTTGCTGTGGATCGCCGTCTTCGCCGCCGGCGCCTTTGGCGCGGACACCGATCCGCGCGAGATTGTGCGCAAGGCTGTTCTGAATGACCGTGCCGGAAGCGCCGGCATCGCGAAGCTCTATTCCTTCACTGAGTCCTCTCGAACCCAGAACCTGGATGACAACGGACAGGTGCGCTCCGTCTCCAGCCGAACCCGCGAGATGCAGATGGCCGATTTCCTGAGGCGTCGCGCACGATTCCAGCGGTCGGTGCAGGAGATCCCCGACGCTTTCGATTTCCGTCTGGTGGGCGAAGAGATGGTCCGCTCCCGTCCCGTCTACGTGATCGAGGCCGTTCCGCATCCGGGCTACCGGCCCGTCGATCGCTACTCCAAGCTCTTCACTCAGGTGAAAGCGAGGCTGTGGATCGATAGAGCCGATTTCCGCTGGGCCAGAATCGAAGCCGAGTTGCTCGACACGATGTCCTTTGGGTGGATTCTACTGCGCATTCACCCTGGGGCGCGGGTCGTGATCACCCAAGTGCGGCAGGCGGACGGGGCGTGGCTTCCGGAACGGACCTGGTACCGTGTCTCCGTCCGCGTGGGACTGGTCAAGATCTCCCGAGTGGATTCCGAAACAGTCTACAGTCACTACGTCCTCGCGGAAGCTCAGGAGGGCCCGCGCCCGGCGCCCGTCCCATAACCCCCGCAACCAGCCGCATCAACGAAAATCCCGATAGGTTAGTAGAACTCTCGGTGTGGGAGTACTATTACGCTCTTAACGATTGGCCGAAAGATGGCCTTGATTTTAGTAGCCAAACGCGCCGACAATTAAGTGGGCAGTGACAGAGCAACGAAAAGCAAAGCGTTTCGACTTGCGTCTCCCGGTGGAGGTTGTGCGCAAGTCCTTTCAACCGGTGTCGAGCATCGGGGAAACCAGGAACCTCAGCGCCGGTGGCGTCCTGTTTTCGGCGACGATCAACATGGAACTCGGCGAGCCGCTCGAGTATGTGATCACTTTTCCCTCCCATTCCATCGACGGCGGCAGCGTCAATCTGCGCTGCCTCGGCAAGGTTGTACGCCTGGATCGCGACGGCTCTAATGGTGGGACTTCGCTTATAGTGGGCGCCACGCTGGAACGCTACGAATTCCTTCGGAAGTGAATCCTCCGTGCGGCTGAGCCGCTTGCTCCTGCGCGACAGCCCTCATGGCATTTTTTTTCAGCGGGCTGCCTGCCCTTGCCTGGCCAACCGAACTGGTGTAAGCTGGCAAAGAAAAGGCGAAGATGCCGTCTGCCAACCTCTCCCTCGGCTTCCCGGAATTCGACCCCGAAACCGCCCTGGCCCGTCGCGCCGGCCTGGAAGCGGCGGTCGCCCGTTTTCGGGAGTGGATGGCGGAGCCCGAATCTCCTATCCGCTCGCTGCGGCACGAACCGGCCCGGCCCGGTGAGTTCGCCCCCGTCCCCGAGAGTCTGCACCCCGCCTTGCGGGAAGTATTGAGGACCCGAGGTGTCGAGCAGCTCTACGTCCACCAGGCGGAATCCATCCGCCTGATTGGCGAAGGCAAGAACGTGGTGGTGGTCACGCCGACTGCCAGCGGCAAGACCCTGTGCTACAACCTGCCGGTTCTGAATCGCCTGCTGGCGGACCCCAGCGCCAGGGCCATGTACCTGTTTCCAACCAAAGCCCTGGCCGAAGATCAGCTCCACGAGCTACAAGCCATGCTGGACGCCATGGGCTCGGACATCCGGGCGTTCACCTACGACGGCGACACGCCGCAGGACGCACGCAAGGCGATCCGGGAGCGCGCCAGGGTAGTGCTGACGAACCCGGACATGCTGCACAGTGGCATCCTGCCCCACCACACGCGCTGGGCCAAGACTTTCGAGAATCTGCGCTACTTCGTGATCGACGAACTGCACTACTCGCGCGGAGTCTATGGCAGCCACCTGGCGAACATCCTGCGCCGCTTGAAGCGGATCTGCGAGTTCTACGGTTCATCGCCGCAGTTCATTTGCTCCTCGGCGACCATTGCCAACCCTCGGGAACTGGCGCAGTCGCTGACCGGCCTTCCCTTCGAGCTGGTGGATCGCAACGGCGCACCTTCCGGAGAAAAGTACTTCGTCTTTTACAACCCTCCCGTCGTCAACCGGCAGCTCGGAATCCGCCGGAGCTATCTCAACGAAACACGGCGGATCGCACTCGAGTTCATCCGCCGCGACCAGCAGACTCTGGTCTTCGCCAACAACCGCCTGGCAACCGAGGTGCTGGTCACGTATCTGAAAGACGCCTTCGAACGCGGTCCACTGGGGGCCGGGGCCGTGCGAGGATACCGCGGAGGCTACCTGCCGCGCGAGCGCCGCGAAATCGAACGCAAGCTGCGGGATGGCAGCATCCGCGCCGTGGTGGCTACCAACGCTCTCGAACTGGGCGTGGACATCGGGTCTCTCGACGTTGTGGTGATGGCCGGATACCCCGGCGCGATCGCCTCCACCTGGCAGCGCGCGGGCCGGGCGGGCCGCCGCCAAACCACCTCGCTCGCGGTTCTGGTGGCTTCCAGCGCGCCCGTGGACCAGTACATCGTCGAACACCCGGAGTACTTCTTCGGCCAGTCTCCCGAGCATGCCCACATCAACCCCGACAACCTCGAGATCCTGGTCGGCCACATGAAGTGCGCCGCCTTCGAGCTTCCCATCCGGGACGGCGAGAAGTTCGGTCCCCACGATTCCGCCGAGTTGTGCCGGTTCCTCTCGGAGGCCGGCTGGCTGCACCACTCCGCCGGCGCCTGGCACTGGACTTCGGACACCTATCCGGCCGACGCCATCAGTCTGCGCGCGGTGACCAGCGACAAC
The DNA here is from genome assembly GCA_963801345.1 of Bryobacteraceae bacterium. Classification (GTDB taxonomy): domain Bacteria; phylum Acidobacteriota; class Terriglobia; order Bryobacterales; family Bryobacteraceae; genus CAWDER01. The sequence continues at coordinate 25,830 of CAWDER010000002.1, read as the reverse complement.
TTCGTCGTCGTCGATACCACCGGCGAGCCCGTGGTGATTGCCCAAGTGGATTTCCCGAGCGCCCTGACCACCCTGCACGAGAAGGCCATCTACCTGCACGAGGCGCGGCAGTACCAGGTGGAGCGCTTCGACTACGACGGGCGCAAGGCCTACGTGCGCCAGGTGGACTGCGACTACTTCACCGACGCCATCGACTACACGCAGGTGAAGATATTGGAGGAGTTCGAGTCCTCGGCGCTCTCTGGCGCCCAAGCCGCCCACGGAGAAGTGCGCGTAAACCGGCAAATCGTGGGATTCAAGAAGATCAAGTTCTACACGCTCGAGAACGTCGGCGCCGGCAACCTCTCCATGCCCGAACAGGAGATGCACACCACGTCGTTCTGGCTGCATTTCCCGGAGACCTTCCTGAGCCGGTTCCCCGGCCTGACGCCCGCCGAGAAGCAGAGCGGCCTGGTGGGCCTGGGCAATGCGCTGCGCGCGGTGGCCTCATTGCTGCTGATGTGCGACCCGCGGGACTTGGGCGTAGCGCTGACCGAAGACATAGCCGGCGGCTTGCGGGTCTTCGAGCCGAACCTGCACCTCTTCGACAACTACCCTGGGGGCGTGGGCCAGAGCGCTCCACTCCACAAGATGACCCGGCGCCTGCTGGCCGGCGCCGCGGAGATGCTCGCTGGATGCTCCTGCCCGGCGGGCTGTCCAAGCTGCGTGGGGCCTGTGGGCGAGGTGGGCGAGCGCGGCAAAGAGGTCGCCGCCGCAATCCTGAAGGAGCTACTCCTTTGAGGGTGGGGCTTCCGAGGCGCGCTGGATCTGGTTGACCTCCTCGGGGAAAACCGCGTAGCCCTCCGGAGGCCCGAAGTTTTCTTCGAGCAGCGTGAGGCGTTTGCGCAGGAAGCGGCTGGGCAGTTGGCGCGGCCCCGGTTCCACGTCGATGTCGCAGCAGATGCCGTGCAGGTAGAGCGTCAGCGTGTCGATCAACGCCTGCCTGGCGTATTCCAGAAAAGCCTTGGTCTCGCGGCGCAGGTTGGTCTGCCGCCGAATCAGGGTCTGCTTTAGATGCCAGCCTTCCTGGTCGACTTCCCCGTGCACATGCGATCGGAGCTCCTCTCGCAGCAGGCCGTAGAACTCGTTGCGGGTGTCGGTTTTGGCGCAGTCGGCGGTCAAAGACGCAATGGCGCGGTAGAAATGGTAGTGATAGTCCGCCACCAACCTGTCTTTCGTCGCGAACAGGAACGTGGCCCGGCCGTCGGCCACGGTCTGCCAGGACGGGGACTGGCGGCTCTCGGCAGGCGGTTCGAAACTCACCGCAAACCGGGAGACGCCTGCCTTGTCCTTCCCGTTCAGCTTCTCCAGATAGGGAACCAGCACGATGGAGACCGGCGGCAGGATGGCGGTGAGGTTCACCGGCAGGGCGGCGACGGGCTCTTCCACGTATTCCCGAACGTCCTCCTCGCTCAAAGGGGACGTCTGAAAATAGCTGAACCGGTTGCTCACCGGGATCAAAGCATCCCGGCAACGCGCGGTAAATTCTTCCACACTGAGTTGCTGAGGGTCGGACTGGCTGGACATCTAGGTTTTGCTTAATGGTAGCAGAATCCGTCTGGAGCGACTCGCCTCCCCGCGGGTAACAGGCCCCTCAGGGGGACTGGATCATGCCTCGGGGCGCAGATCCCCGGCACTCGATCCGACCCATGTCCGTCTGCGCCGAGCCGGAAAGGATGTAGCCGTGCGCCTCCGCTATACTCTAACTGATGCGTCGGCCCGCCCGCCGGCAAGTGGCCGGATATCTACTCGTGCTTGCGGCGTCTTTCCTGGCGGCGCTGGTGGCGGGTTACACGGCACTCGGGACCCAGGTCGACGCCGACGCTTACGACATCATCTTCCGCCTGCGTCCTCCTTTCTGGCCGCCCCAATCGGTGCTCCTGACCATTGATGAGGAAACCCTCCTCCAACCGGGGTCGGGCGGCGTGGGGGGGCTGCGCACGATGCTGGCGGACGCGCTGGAGCGGTTGGCCGCCGTGCGCCCCAAGGTAGTGGCGGTCGACCTCACTTTGGCGGATACCGGGCTTGCGCCGGACGATCAGCGTTTGGAGACGGCTATGCGCGCTACGCCCAATCTCGTGCTTGGGACGGAGATGATGCCCGACGGGAGCGGCTGGCAGGACCCTCTGCCCCGCTTCCGCCAGTGGGCCGCGGCCGTGGGTCACGTGCATGCAGCGCCGGGCGTCGCCCGCGAGCTGCCGCTGGAGAAGGTGGTGATCGCGGGACACCAGAGACGCTTTGCTCTGGCTCTGGAGGCCTTTCGACTGACCCGGGGCACGAGCGATGTCGTCGAATCGCCGCAGGATCTCCAGGTGGGCGGCGTCGTGATTCCGGCGGACCGGTCCGACGCACGCTCGATTTTCATCCGGTATTTGAAACCCGCCCCCGACGGTGCTACGAGCATACCCCGCGCATCGCTGAAGCAGCTCCGTGACGATCCCCGGGCGGCCGAGTCGCTCCGCGCGAAGGTCGTTTTCATCGGCGTCACCGCGCAATCCGCGGCGCGTGACAGGTTGATCACGCCCTACGGCTTCACCCTGCCGGGGGTGGAGATCCACGCCAGCACCTTCGAGACCCTCGCCCGGGGCCGCTTCCTGCGCCCCGCGGGCAACCTCGCAGCGGTCCTGATCTGCGCGGCGCTGGTCGTTTTCGCCGGACTGATCTTTTGGTTCCTGCACGGCTGGATCGCCTACTCCGTTGGCGGCCTGCTGCTGGCGGCGGCCCACGCACTTCCGTTCGTCCTCTTCACGCAGGAGATTGTGTTCCCCTTCACGGGGCCTGTCTTCGCGGCCTGGCTGTCGGTAGCGGGCGCGGCCAGCTATCAGCATTTCGTGGCGCGCCGCCAGTTGCGCCGGGCTGAGACGGAGAAGGACCGCTACCAGCAGGCGATCCAATTCGTTACCCACGAGATGCGCACACCACTCACTGCCATCCAGGGATCGAGCGAACTGATCGGCCGCTACAACCTCGGTGACGAGAAGCGCAAACAGATCGCCGGTGTCATCCACTCCGAGTCCCGGCGGCTGGCCCGCATGATCGAGACGTTTCTGAGCGTGGAACGGCTCTCGGCGGGTCAGATGGAACTCAAACAAGAGCAGGTCGGCGTCCGCGGACTGGTGGACGGTTGCCTCGAAAGAGTGCAGCCTCTGGCGGACCGGAAGCGCATCCGGTTGCGCCGTGAGACGGTCGAGGATGCCACGTTGACCGGCGACCGCGAACTCCTCGAATACGCCTTCTACAATCTCCTGACCAACGCCATAAAGTACTCCCCCGCCGAAACGGAGGTCGCCGTCTCCACTCGCCGCGAGGGGGAACGCTTGCGTCTGGCGGTTCAGGACCAGGGAATTGGAATGGAGGAGAAGGAGTTGGGGAACGTCTTCCAGAAGTTCTACCGCACCCGCAAAGCGATCGACTCGGGTGAGGCCGGAACCGGTATCGGGCTCTCCATCGTCAACCAGATCATGGTGCAACACGGTGGTAAGGTCGAAGTGGTGAGTGCACCTGCCCGGGGCTCATGCTTTACCCTGGTATTTCCGGTGGCTGCGCCAGCCGGTGCGGGTGAGAGGCAATGATCGAGCGGCTTCTGGTTGTCGAAGACGATGCGAGTGTCCGGACCACGGTCACGACGTTTCTCGAACTGGAGGGCTATCAGGTGGACGCGGTCTCCTCCACCAGCGAGGCCATCCGCCGGCTGGGCGAGTCGGCTTATCCCATCGTGATCACGGACATCTACCTGGATGAGCGTACCGGCCTGGAAGTTCTGGCCGCGGCCCGCAAGAAGAATCCGGACTGCGCCGTGATCCTGATGACCGCCCGAGGAACCATGGAAACGGTCATGGCGGCCACCCAGGGCGGCGCCTTCGATTACATCGCCAAGCCTTTTGACCTGGACACGCTCCTGGCCGCCGTCCGGCGGGCCGAGAGCAGCCTCCTGGGCGAGGCCGGCGAGGAGGCCGCCGGGATCGACGACCTGCCCGAATCCGAGATGATCGGCAGTTCGCCCCAGATGGTGGATATCTACAAGGTGGTCTCGCGAGTCGCGCCAACCGACGCCACCATCCTCGTTCAGGGGGATACGGGAACCGGCAAAGAACTGATTGCGCGGATGGTTCATCGCAACAGTCCACGGGCCGCCCATCCGTTCCTGCCCGTCGACTGCGCCTCCATTGCCCCCTCTTTGCTCGAGAGCGAGCTCTTCGGAGCCCTTCGTGGGGCCTACACCGGGGCCGACCGGGACCGCATGGGGATCTTTGAAGCTGCCAACCACGGCACCGTCTTCCTGGACGAGATTGGGGACATCGAGCTGAACTTCCAGCTCAGGCTGCTCCGCTTCCTGCAGGAACACGAAATCCGCCCGCTCGGCTCCGCCCGCTCCAAGCCGGTCGACGTCCGCGTGATCGCCGCCACCAACCGCGACCTGCAGAAACTGGTCGAGGAGGGCAAGTTCCGCGAGGACCTCTGGTTCCGGGTTAATGTTGTCAGGATCGTGCTGCCGCCCCTAAGGGAGCGAAAGGGGGACGTGGTCCTCCTGGCCCACCACTTCGTCAGGAAGTACAACGAATTGTACCGGCAGCAGACCCGGCTCACCGATTCCGGGCTGAAGACGCTGCAGGAGTACGTGTGGCCGGGCAACGTTCGCCAACTCCAACACGTCCTGGAACGGCTGACAATCCTGGCTCCCAGCAGGCGGATCGACGAGGCCGCGGTTCGCGACGTGATTCGGGCCACCGAAACCCGCGAGCACTCGGGGGAGACCCTGGCAGGGGCCGAGATGGACCAAATCCGCAAGGTGCTTGCCGCAACCGGTGGCAACAAGAGCCGCGCCGCCCGAATTCTGGCCATCGAGCGAAAGACGCTCTATCGCAAGCTGGAAAGAGCAGGGCTGCCCGAGGGGGACTGAGAGCTTCCCCGTGGAAGCCCGGGCGTAACGTGAATAGGTGTTCATGCGTCTTGGATGCATCCGAAGCCGGTAGCCCGCGAGCCGGCCACAGGCTCTTTTTTTTAGCTCTATGGCAGCCGATTTCTCGTGCTTTTTCCGGGGAGACGGAATACAATTGAGGCGCTGGGATTCATACGGTCTCATACAAACGAACTTCCGCAAAGGGAGGATCAGGGACCATGTTCGATAGCCTAAGTGATCAGATGAAGGAAGACAGCCGCAGTCAGAAGACGAACAGGGAACGAGTGATTGAGGGCTTGGCGATCGCAGTTCTCGCGCTGGCTGTTTTTGTAGGGCTTTACTTCGGGATACGCTTGTTAGAGTAGTTTGGCGTCTGTGCCGCTACGGAAGATGTCAGTTAGCCGGGGCTGCGTGCTCCAGGAGGGCGGAAAGCCTCGCCATTAGCCGCTTTACTTTTCCAGGGTACATTGCGTTGGGGCTGTAAATTTTCATCTTTCTGTCTAAATCCTTATTTTTGTAAAGCTTGGAGTTAGCCAGCCGATCGGCGACGGTGTGGATCCCCGCCCGAACCGAAGGGAAGGTCTTCAGGCACGAGTCCCAACCCAAAATGTTGTTGTTCATCGATTCCCTGCCGCCCCCTGACTCGAGAATGGCGATACTGGGAAGCAGACGCCAATCTAGGCCGTGACGATCCGCCGCCAGCAGAAAGTCCTCAGTCCAGTCTGAAGCAGGGGAGTTCAGCGCTTCGAAGAAACCCCTCAGTGCGGCGGCTCGAGGGTCGTGCTCGTATGAGGGGACGGCAATCTGCTGGCCGATGCCGATCGCGGTTTGAATAGCGACCAGCCCAACCAACAAGACGACGGTCTTCGCCAATACCCTCATCGTCCTGTGGAGTTTTTCAAGCATTTGTTTTGCCTGTGAAACCGGGGGAGGTATGCAATGCCCGCCAAGGCATTGTCGCATCTCAGGGCCCAGCCTGAACATGGGCCGACCTGTATAACGAAAGTATACCATAAGACGAACTTATGGATTTCGGAGATCGAGCGAGGAGAAGGCTGTGGGCCCCGGCGAGTGCCGGGGCCCATCGCCAGGGTTAGCGGCTGATGGAGGGTGAGTCGTTGGCCGTTAGCCCGAGAACAGTACCACCAGCGACCGCCGCGATAGCCACGCCGGCGATCACCACCTTGGTTGTCCCTGACATGCCCGCGGCCTTCGCCGTCGAGGAGTTCCCGGGGGGCAGGGGGCACGATCCGCTTACCGGGGTCAGCCTGGAGACCTGAATCACCTGTGTCGTGCCCTCACCGGGTCGCACGCCCTTGAGTTCCGCGCCGGTGATCTCGACCCGCCGACCCACATATTGCCCCATATCCATCCCCCGCAGATCGAGACTCACGTTGGCCGTCGCGTCCCTCAGAACGAACCGGACGCCGGCGACAGCGAGACAGCCGCTGACTTCTAAACGGCGCCGCGGCCCCGGCCACCTGCGGTTCGAACTCCAGAGCACTTCCAGGTTCAAGCCTGGCGACCAAGGTCCCTTCCGCCGTCGTCACGCGCAGCGTACCGGCCAGAGCCGATACCGCCACCCGCTGGTTTCCCCGCAGGCTTACGCGGGCTTTCGTCGCGCTTGAGTCGGGCAGAATCCGGAGACCGAGCGCCTCGAAGCGGAAGTTGCTTGCCTTGTCCATCTGCCCCTCGCCCTTCTCGAGAACCAGGCGGTCCCGGTAGATCCTGCCCCGCGAGGTCGAGCCCAATCGCACCTCGCTCCCACTTTGCAGCCTCACCACGCTAGGGTATGCGTTGGTTTCCAGCACGCCCCCGTCGAACAGCGTGGTATTGCCTTGGACAGGGCTCCTGTCCATCAAGAGGCCGCCCCTGGCGGTGGCGATCCCGATTGCGTCGGGCGCCGCGGACGCGCTTAGGAACGCTCCAACCAAGAGCAGCAGTAGAGTATTAACGATCATCCGGATCACAGTTTCGCCTCCATGCGGAATTCGTGGGCAGCGGCCATCCGGCCCACATGTGTCTAGATCGGACGAAAGAGGCCCGAAGAGGAGATGCTAAGGTAGAAGCACCAGGTGGCTTACGCGAAACCATGGAGCCCGACCACGGCGCTAACAAGGTGGCAGGAACCGTCCGATTTAACATCGTGCGGCACTTGGCGGCTCTGGTGGCCCTGGCATCCCTGGGTACGGCGACGTATTGGACCCTGCGCCTAGCCTACGCGGACAGGCTGTTTCACACCGGCGTGAGTGCCGCTGTCGTGAGGGCACGTGAACTTGCCCCGGGCAATGCGACCTACTTCGCGGCGGCCGGCGATTGCAGCGAGCCCCCGGTTCTGGAAACAGCCGTGGCGTTCAACCCATTCTACGCGCGTGGTTGGATCGAACTCGGCCTGGGCGCTGAGTTGGCGGGAGACACGGCGCGGGCGGAGCATCTCCTGCTCGAGGCCGCTCGCGTCGACAAGACCTACGAGCCCCGTTGGACGCTCGCCAACTTCTACTTTCGCCGGGGAGACCGCCAGGGACTCTGGCGCTGGGCGAAGAAGGCTCTGGAGATCGCCTACCAGGACCAGACCCCGCTCTTCCGGCTGTGCTGGCGGATCAGCTCCGACCCGGCGGAGATCCTCAGCGGGGCCATCCCCGCTCAGCCGCGCATTCTGGCACAGTACTTGAGCTTCTTGATCCAGCGGGAAAACCTCGACGCCGCCGAGGCGGTCGGCGATCTGCTGGCCCCGCAGGCCGGCGAGGCTGAAACTCCCGTGCTTCTCTTTTGCTGCGATCGCCTCCTCCAGAAGGGCCGGGATCGCGTGGCGCTACGCTTCTGGAACACGCTATGCCTGCGCCATCGGATCGACCGCCAGCCGCTCCAACCCGGCTCTGGCGTATCGCTTACCAATGGCGACTTCTCGGCCGTTCCGCTGGAGGCTGCCTTCGACTGGCGCCTCCCGCGCGCCGAGGGGATCGCTTTCGTGGTGCCTGCCGGGCCGGAAGGCGGGCTGCGGGCCAGCTTCTCGGGCCGGCAACCGGAGGCGGCGCGCGTTCTCGAACAGGTCCTCCTTCTGCTTCCCTCTCGACGCTACCGCTTGCGGTTTTCTTACCGGACGGAAGGGATCGCACCCGGATCGGGCTTGCGGTGGGAAGTCGCCAGGCTGACCGGCGGCGGGGAGTGGTCGGCCGGCTCGGCGGACCTCTGCGCAGAGGACTGGAAGCAGGAGGAGTTCGACTTCACGACTCCGCCGGACATGGGCTCGGGGCGCCTCGCCCTCCGCTACAGCCGTGCTCTGGGGACGACTCGCATCGAGGGCTCGGTCTGGCTACGCAAGGTCTCCCTGGAATTCGCGCCGTAGTAGGGCAGGCGGTTCCGCCCAATGCCACTTAAATTAGGTCTGGCCAAAGCATAAGACCTGGTTTATGTTTCAGTTGTATGGACCATTCAGGCGGGGACACTTTTGCGCTTTACCAGCGCTGTATATCGAGTGGCGTGGTGGAATATTTGCAGCAGCAGGCCCAGATGAAGATCCGGCGGAGCGTGTACACGGCGCAAGTCGTGATCTGGCTGATGATCCGGCAGCGGCTGCAACCGAAGGGAACGTTGGCAACCAGTGTGGAGGCGCTGCTGGCCGGAGCGGCTGATGGCTTGCTGAGCGGCTGTGGACGAGCCCAGCAAAAGCGGATTTCGCGCCGGACCGGCGGTTACAGTCACGCACGGCAGAGGCTGCCCAAGCGGTTATGCTGGCAAGTGATGACCGAACTGGCGCTGCGACTGCGGGAGATGTTGAACCCGGGAGGCGGGTGTCCAGCCTATCTGCTGGACGGTTCGTCGCTGGAACTGGAAGCCAGCCCATCGTTGCGTAAAGCCTACCCACCTGGAGAAAACCAGCATGGACGCGCCCATTGGCCGGTGCTGCGGATCGTCGTGCTGCCTGAGTTGGAAACGGGACTGGCCGAGGAGCCCCACTGGGGACCGATGTACGGGACCGAGGCCGTGAGCGAACAGCATCTGGCGGAGAAAGCCATGGACGCTCTCGCGCCCGGTTCGATCATCGTAGGAGATCGCAATTTCGGAGTATTTTCGATTGCTTGGGGAGCGCACCAGCGTGGTCTTCCGGTGGTGGTGCGGCTGACCGCAGAGCGGGCGCAAAAACTGGCCGGGGGACCGATTGCCGAGGAGGGAGAGCGTCCGGTGAGGTGGACACCCAGCCGCTTGGACGGGCGACGGCAAGGCGGGATGCCGGAGGGCGCGTTCGTCCCAGGACGCCTGATCGCGGTGCGCATCGGTCGGGGCAAATCCAAAGAATGGCTCTATCTATTCACCACGGTGGATCTCCCCCTGGAACAAGTCCTAGCGCTTTACGGAAAGCGTTGGCACATCGAAATTGATCTGCGTTCTCTAAAGAGAACGGTGCAACTGCATCACATAACTGCGCGCAACGAAAGCATGATGGAAAAGGAATTGCTCACGGCCATAGGGGCCTACAATCTGGTGCGCGCTGTCATGGCCCTGGCGGCGCGACGCCATAATCTTTCGCCAAGGCAACTCAGCTTCACGTTCGTGCTGAACGTGGTCAACGCCTCCTGGCACAGGCTCCAATCGGCACCGGATGCCGAGACCTACCAGAGTGAAGTCAACCGCCTGCTCGAGGCTGCCGCTGAAGGTGTTCACCCGAAACGAAGAAAACGCAGATCCTTCCCGCGAGCCGCCTGGCACTGTCCGAGGCTCTCTTCCGCCGCCTGCTACGGCAATAACACCACTGGCGCGCGCCAGAAGGCGAACCGTTTCGCGGTCGGGTCCAGCACGCTCACCTGGCAGACATATCTGCCCGGCTCGAGCTTGCTCAGCGGGAATGTGAACCGAACCGGCACGGCTTTGGTCATGGGGTTCAGCCCTTCGGAAACCTTCACCGGTTCGGTCTCGAATGCCTTCACCTTGCCACGGTACAGGCTCAGCGTGGCGATCACCGCATGGGCGTTCTCCGCGTTCGGCTGGTAAGCCTCCAGGAACACATACATCTCCTGTTCCTTCCGAAATACGCGCGTCACGCTGGGGACCAGTTTCTCGCCGTTCCGCACCAGCGGGCTGAAAGCGAATAGGCGCATGTTCGGGCCCGCGCTGCCGATGGCGTTGGCCATCTTCTCGCGCTGATTGCTGAGGACCACGGAACTGATCGGCAGGATCCCGGTGTCGACGCTCAGGTCGGGAACCGTAAACTTCGTTTCAAACGTCCCCATCTTGCCGCTTTGGTTCTCGCGCGTCAGGAACTTCAGCGTATAGGTGCCTGGCTGCAGGGCGAAGCCAACGTCGTAGGCCACGGTCTTCTTAGACAACTCGGCGGCCGTGTCGGTTTTCAATTTGACCGTGATAAAGTCGCGCGCCGCGCCCATCAACTGGCCCTTGGCGTCCCGGACCTGGCAGATGTAGTCCAGCCGGGCGGTCTCGGAGCCGCCGCGCTTGGCCAGCTCGAGGTCGCTGCCGGGGAGCTTGACCGAAATCGGCACGTAGTAGCGGTCCCGGGCCATGCGGAAATAGTCGGTCTCGAGCGCCAGCGTGAGGTCCGTCAACGGATCGCCCAGTGCCAGGGCTTCCTCGAGCTGCCGTTCCCGGTCCGAGGAGTTGAACTGCTTGAATTCCTTGGAAGCGAAATAGCCCGTGCGGTAGTCCAGCTTGGCGCTCAGGTTGGTGTTGAGCTGCACCTTGATGCGGCGGTACTTCCCGTCCATGTTCGCATTGGGGCTGTAGTAGCCGAGGATGTAGTAGCTGGCGATATCCTTCTGCGCTTGTACGACCCCCATGGAAAGGTCGTTGCTGTCGAGGAACGCCTTCCCGCCGGTGTCCGCCGCCAGGGCATACAGGGTATCCTGCGATCCCGAGAGATTGCCCGCCATGGCGCGCCCCGCGCCGCCCGAGAAGTTGCCCTGATTGCCCGCTCCGCCTCCCGACCCCCGGTTGGCATTGCCCGCCGGAGCCGTGGCCACCAGGCCGCGGGCGTCCGCCGGGTAAATCGAGACGTTGCTGCGCAGGGCGGCGTTGATGGTGGCGCGCAATTGCGCGTCGTTGTCGATGCCGTTACGGGTCACGCCGCTGGCGAAATAGATCAACGCCTTCTTCTCCGGAAGGCTGGAGAGCATCTTCACCGCATTCGACAGACTGGTCAACTGGCGGTCTGTGTTGAAAATATTGAACTCCGAGTCGTCCGCGGTGAACGCCGCTCCGGTATCCTCGGCGCTCTCGTCGCTGACCGTGTTGGCCATCTCGCTGGCTTCTCCGACCACCAGCTTCTTGATCACTTGTGTCAGCTCATCGCGGTCGGTCGTGAAATCGTGCAGAACCTTCAATTGGCCCGTGAAGCTCATAATGGCCACGGTGTCCGCGGGCGTCATCTGGGTGTCGATGAACTTCTGGGCGCCGGTCTGGGCGCGGATCTGGTCGTCCGCCGGCATGCCCTGAAAATCGAAGTACAGCACCAGAAGCCGGCTGTCTTTGTACTTGATCTCGCCGGGCTTGGCCGGGGCGATGGTCGGCTGAACGACCGCGGCAGCCACCGGCGTCGCGGGCGCCGCGGGCACCCCCGGCTCGGCCGCCGGCCGGGTCGCCAGAATGCGCGCGGGTTGCGGCAGCGGGGTCTCCTCCAGCCGCTGGTATTCGAAGACCTTGACCACCTGCGGCTTTCCGTCCTCGCTCACGGTGAAGTCGGAGGGTTTCAGATTCTCGATGGGCTTGCCATCCTTGTCCTTCACCGAGACGTTGACGACCACCAACTGCGTGGTGGTCTCGAACTTGACCACCGTCTGCGTCAAAGGAGCGTTCGGCTGTTGTGCGGCCGGCCGCGGCTGCTGCGCGAAAGCGGCCAGCATCAAGCCGAGAAGTGCGGCGACGACAGATTTCGATGTTCTCATGGTTAGAACCTGAACCGGAGACTGGTAGTTACGCTGCGCATTGCGGCGACGCCCGTGGGCTGGCCGAAGGTGTTGTTATTGAGCTGCGTGTTCCAGCCAGTGATCACCACGGTGTTCAGAGCGTTGTTGGCGCGGATCTGCAAATCCACGCTACGGCGCTCCCCAAGCCGGAAAACCCTGCCCGCCGAGCCGTTCAGACTGACCACCATCGGCCCGGGGATGGTATTCCTCCCCGCGTTGCCCCAGAAACCCGCGGCCGGCACGGCGAATGCCGCCGGGTTGAATATCTGGCCCGCGGGCGCCGGGCTGAGCGGGATACCCGTGGCATCCGCGCGGAGGGTCTGTGAAACCGACCCCGACGAAACCTGGTTCCCGCCGACGGTCGCCGTCATCGGGTTGCTGCTGCTGCACCTGAATCGCGCTCGTGATCGACCAGTCCTTGACCAAGTGACCCTTCCAACCGGTCACCAGGCCCGCCCCCCTTCTGCCCTGTCCGGTGCTGTAGGAGAAGTTGATGTTCAGACTGTGCCGCTGGTCGAAGCTCGAAAGCGCCCGTTCCGCGCGGAAGTTCAGCCAGTCTTGAACCTGGTTGCCGCCGCCGGCGGCGCCGCCGTCGTCGATCGACTTCGAGAACGTGTAGCTCCCGTTGGCGCTCAAGCCGCCCCGGAAGCGCCGCATGAGTGAGATGGAAACGCCGTTGAAAATGGAATTGCCGCCGTACGTCTCGTAGGTGTAGCCCGTGGGATAAGGCGCCTTGGCCGCGTTGGGCGGCGTAACCCAGGGCTGGAACTGGCGAACCAGGTTGGTGCCCTTGGAGCCTTGGTAGGTAATGGCTGGTCTGGAACGAGTACGGCAGGTTCTGCTGGATGGCTGAAATTCCATTGGTGAACGTAGCCGATCTTGTAGTTGGGATCGACCGCGAATGTGTTCGTGGTCAGCGCATTGGTCCTGTTGTTCGCCGGGTTGGTGAAGGCATCGCCCATCGAAAGCAGCGGGCTGTTTTGAATGTTCAGGTTCAAAGCAGTCGCCAGCGGCGGCTGCTGCGACATCTGGGACGCCACGTTGCTGTACACCGACGTGTTGTAGTACATGCCGTAGCCGGCACGCAGTACCATCGACCGCTTCGAGCTGGGCCGCCATGCGATTCCCAGGCGCGGCGAGAAGTTGTTGCGGTCGGGATTGACCAGCGCGGAAGAGTACTGCCGGCCCGTCAGCGTGCCCGTCTGCCCCGGCTGGACGGCGCTGATGGCCGTGAAATTGGGCGCGATATCGAGGTTCACAATCCGGTTGTACAGCTCTGTCACCGGGGTCTGATAATCCCAGCGCACGCCGAAGGTCAGCGAAATCCGCGCGTTCAAGCGCCAGTCGTCCTGCATGTAGACATTGAACAACGAACCGCGGAAGTAGAGGGAAGGGTTGCCGTAACGGACCGTGGCCACGTCCGGCGTACCGAGCAGGAAGTCCGCCAGGTCGAAGCCCGTCCCGGCCACTGCCGCTCCGTTCACGATCACGCTGGTGGCGTATCCATTGAAGCTGAACGCTCCGCGCCCGTTCGGATCCGAATCGCGGTTGTTCTGCTGCCGCTGGAAAGTGGAGCCGAAGGACAGATTGTGCGTCTTGTGCACCCACATCAGGCTGCCGCCAACCGAACTGGACTGGGTGCGCCTCAGCGACGCGGTCCCGTCGGAGAGGCCGGCGAAATTCGTGAAACTGAGGTTCGGCGGTCCCCAGTTCAGAGGGTCGGTCGAAACGCCCTGGATCCCCAGAAGGGCGGCGATATTGGTCTTGTTCGCGAAGAACGGGGACGAGAGGTTCCGGTTCCGGCTGAACGTGTAATTCAGAGTGCCGATGATCCGGCTGGTGAAATTGTGCGAGTAGGAGATGTTCGCGTTCATGCCGCGTCCGCTTCCGGTGTCCGTGAAACCGAATATGTTGGGGGTGATGCTGCTGTTGCCCGAGTAGCCCAGGCCACCCGAAATCCGGTTCCTGGAGGTTAGCGTCTGATTGAGGCGCAGATTCACGCTGTTGGTGCTGCTACGGTTCGTCGTGGGAAGCTGGAAATTCCGCGTTTGGCCCGGTAGATTCGGGCTCGGATAGTAGTTCAGCAGTGCCGCCGCGATCGGGCTGATGCGCGTCGGATCGATCTTGTTCAACGGGAACGGAGCGCCCGTCGTGGGGTCGTAAATGACGGGGACGTTTCCCTTCGAACCTACCGACTGCGAGAAATCTCCGCTGCGCTCCAGGTCGGAAGGCATCGTCGTAAGCGAGCCCTGCTCGCCCCTCCGGCTGCGGCCGATTCCGACGTTGACCGTGAACTGGCCGCGGTCGCCGCTGAGCAGTTTGGGGATCTTCAGAGGGCCGCCGAACGATGCGTTGATGTTGGTGTTATTCGAGTAAGGCTTGGGGATGTTCTGGCCGCTCAGCGAGAACTGCTGCGCGTTCAGCAGCGAGTTCGCCTCGGTGATATTCAGGTTGCCGTTGTACATCTGACGCGGATTCCTGCGGGCGTTGCCGAAGGCCATCGCGTTGCCTCTGCCCATCCAGGCAGGCGCACCACCACGTCCGCCAGGTCCACCGCGTCCGCCTATGTCGCCACCTCGTCCGCCGCCACCACCGCCACGACCGCCGCCTCCCGGCATCCCACCACCGCCACGTCCGCCCATCATGCCAGCACCGCCACCGGGGCCGCCACGTCCGCCGCCACCGCGGCGTCCATGCCGGCGATCTGCTCGCCGCCCGCCGCGATCTCGCCATCGGCGCCCATGCCCGGCATGCCGCCAATACGACCCATCCCGCGGCCGCCCATTCCCATCATGTCGGGGCCGCCCATCCCGCCCGGTCCGCCCCGGCCGAACCCACCCCAATCGTTCTGCCCTTCGAAGCCCAGGGCGCTGCTCATGCTCCCTTGCACCACAAAAGCCTGATTGGCGCTCTGCGAAAGCTCGTCGTTCATCTCGGTGGTGATGATGCCCTCCCCGCTGAAGAGCGCAGTCTCCGACGACTGATTCACGCCGACCTGCTGGAACGTCTGCCCGGCAGTTCGATTGCTGCCCGCGCCCGCCTCGCCCGCCCCGGCCGGCCGCTTGGTTCTGGCCACCGCGTACGGGTGCGCTCGCGGCAGGCTTCGCCGCTGCCACAGCCGGCGCAACAGGCGCGGCAGGAGCGGCAGTCACATTGGGTGCGGCGGCGGGGACTGGCCCTGCGGGGCCGGCCGCGGGTGCGGCCGTCCCTGGTTTGGGAGGCAGCGAGGCCAGGATTTCAGACTCCGACTGGAATCTCAAATCCCATTCGGCGCTGGGAGTGCCGGGCGCCACCTCGACGGCGCGCTTGGCTCCCTCGAAGCCCAGCATCTCGACCTGCATGGTCCAGGCGCCGTCGGGGATGTCCGCGAACGAGTAGGCCCCGTTGCCATCGGTGGTCGTGACGAGCTTCTTTTCGCCTTGCGTGGCCACAACGGTTGCGCCTGGGATCGGCAACGTCCCGGACTTAACGACTCCTTGGTGCTGGGAGGCGAGGAGCCCTGCCACGGCCAGACCGGCGGCCAACACCCCCCCGCAATAAGCGCAAATCCGTTTATTCAGCATTGCATGTCTCTTTCGAAGTGATGAACTTCCCCAACCCAACCCCTCAGTGCCCTGAACAAGAGAGCCGCCGGAAACCTGCTACCCCTTTGGCCCTACCGTTCCGCGATGCGCCGCGCCGGCCAGTAAAAGCCTAGTCCCTTCACAATTAAGAAGGCGTCGCGGCCGCGCTCCCCCAGGTTAAATCTGCGTAAAAAAATGGCCGCTTCTTGCAATTCCCTGAGTGCCCAAAACAAAGAGGCGCCGGGGATCGGCCAACCATCATGGATAACCGAACCCAGCGCCCCTGTAAAACGTCCCGATTCGAGCTAGGAGGCTCTCTTCAGGGTGATCTCCGCCGGACCGCCGCGACCGCCGCCGACCGCCGCCACCACCGCCGGAGCGCCCATCCCCGCGGGCATCACCATCTCGCGAGTCAGCTTGATCTCGCTACCGACAACCTTGCCCTTGAAGTTGGTCTTCATCGTGCCGTTCTGCCCTTCGCGGACGGTCACGAAGCTGATCTCGTCTCCACTGATCTTGCCTTCGGTGATATCCTGGCTCATTTCCTGACCACCGCGGGTGCTGGTGATCTTGCCGGTCAGAGTCGTGCCGCTCACGGTGAAGGCGTACTTCGTCACCTGCGGCGTGCCGTCGCGGCCAGCGGCCTCCGACGTCCAATTGCCGCTAATATCCGCCGCCACGGCCGTAACGGCGAACAGCGACAGCAGAGCAATCATCAAAACTGCTTGAATTCTCACAGAGCTTTCTCCTTTGCAAAAGAAAAGACTTGCTGAGTGTAGAGACGACGTGACCAATGCGGAGATTACAGACAGGCAGGAGAGGTAGTTGTAAACCTCTTGAGGTCTTGGAGTTTGTGAATAAACCTTAGGATATTACTTTTGCGGCAGGACCCAGGGGGGTGCTGCGCGGCACCCCTCCGAGGCCGAACCTCCGTGGACCGTGGGCTAGCTTACTTTCTTTGCAACGATTTCCTGCGGGCCGCCACGGCCGCCGCCACCGCCCCCCGGGGCTGCACCTTCCCTGGTGCGGGTCAACTTCATCTCACTGCCGGCCACCGTCCCCTTGTAAAGGAACTTCATCTCGTTGCCATTGAATTCCATGGCGACCGTGAAGGAGATGGCGTCCCCTTCCACCTTGCCGTCTACGATCTTCTGTTCCATCGCCTGTCCGCCGAAGTTCATGGTCAGTGAGCCGGTGATCTTCCCAGCGTCGACCTTGAATACGTATGTCTGTTCCATCGGCGTGCCGTCCCGTCCCGGGACCTGCGCCACCCACTTGCCAGCAATGTCGGCAGCCGAGGCCGCCATGGCGC
Source organism: Bryobacteraceae bacterium (assembly GCA_963801345.1). Lineage (GTDB taxonomy): Bacteria > Acidobacteriota > Terriglobia > Bryobacterales > Bryobacteraceae > CAWDER01. Next base: position 9,102 of record CAWDER010000002.1, on the reverse strand, counting down.
ACAGGGCCGCCAGCGCCACCATCAACATCAACTTCTTCATTGTTTCCTCCTTAACTCTCGTAAACAAACATGAGATAGTCCAGGGCTCGAACCCCACACGTCGGAAGTCTACACGGTCGCGGCTGTATTTGCAACCAAGCATGTTACTTCCGTCCGGACTGTCAACCCTCGTTAGAAATGTCCCCATCGTTAACCATTAGAAGTGTCCCCTTTGGTTTGCTTCCATTCAATCGCTCAGGGCCTGCCCCGAAGCGGAGCCCTGCGAGGCCGTAGGCCGAGCGTTTAGGGCGGAGCGCAGGGGCAGGCCCTGAGCGATTTCCGCCTCCTCCAGACCTGGCTCCACAGGCCTCCAGACCTTCATCCCTTCGTAGCGTTGCTTCCAGGGATGGTTCGCCGTGGGGGGAGTACCACCATAGGGTTTCGTCACCTTGTGCGCCATTTCGGCCCTGGCCGCCCGCGGCCGCTCGGCGATCTCTTCCCAAGCTACTTTCTGCCCTCGGTAATAGATCTCCAGCCGCCCATCCTCCCACTCGCAGACCACCACCCTGGCCTTGGCCGGCGCATAGTGCCGCCCTTGCCGCCAACCGGAAGACCTCGTCCAGTTCTGCAGGACAGCAGCCTGGCCGCCGTCCAAGTCGTCTCCTGGGCGCCGATCCGCCCCAGCGTCGTGGCGGTGGCATCGTCCACCAGGTTCATCAAGCAGCCTTCCGGCCCCCACTGTTCGAACCACTGGTGGAAGTTTCCGTCCAACTGCACCAACTCTCCGCCCGCTGAAGGTGCAGGAGATCTCGTTGGGTTTCTGCGTCTGGAGTGGGAGCGGCCTGCTCCGGCGGGGGTTGGTTGCGGGGGTAGGATTTGAACCTACGACCTTTGGGTTATGAGCCCAACGAGCTACCAGACTGCTCCACCCCGCAGAACCATCCTAGCGCAAGGGCACCCATCGGTCAATGGGCTGGCGACGAGAAGATGAACGGCATCGACAAGCCCTGCCGGGCCACTGCGCGCGGTCTGCCCATGCTGCGGGCGCTGTTCATCGAGTACCCCAACGACCCCGGTTCCTGGACCGTGGAATACGAGTACCTGTTCGGTTCGGACATTCTGGTGGCTCCGTTCATGGAGGCCGGCTCGACAGGGAGGGACCTGTACCTCCCGCCGGGGCAGTGGATCGATTACCAGACCCGCAAGGCTTACAGCGGCGGCTGGCAGAGTATCCGGGCCGCCGTGATCCCCGTGGTGATGCTGGTCCGCGAGGGCGCCGCGATCGCGCACATGAAGCTGGCCCAGACCACCAAGGACATGGACTGGGCGAACCTGGACCTGGTGGTATACGCCACCAATGCACAGACGGCCCAGGGGCTGGTCTGCCTGCCCGTCGGACAATGTGCTCCGCCGCGTATCGCTCCCCCGCGGGATGGGAGCCTACGCGCTTCGGCGCAAGCCGCTCGCCGGGAGATCTACGCTGACGGTGAGGATGTCTTCCGTTTATGGGCGCTAAGAGCGCAGGCGAAATCGCCTGTCCCGCTTCGGTCTTGTGATACACTTGACGGTTCTGTAAACATGCTGTTCGCCGAGGTGGAATGTGACTCTTGCGTTCGTTGATTACCTCATTCTTGTCATCTACTTCGTTTTCGTGATCGGGATCGGCTGGCTCCTTCGGAAGAAGGTTTCCACCAGCGCCGACTTCCTGACTTCGGCCCACTCAGTTCCGCTTTGGATCACCAGTTTGGCCTTCGTCGCTACCAATCTCGGCGCGCAGGAACTCATCGGCATGTGCGCCTCGGGGGCAAAGTACGGCATCATGACTGCTCACTTTTATTGGGTGGGGGCCATCCCGGCGATGCTGTTCGTGGGCCTCTTCATGATGCCGTTCTACTACGGCAGCAAGGCGCGCTCGGTCCCCGAGTACCTCAAGCTGCGCTACGACGAGAAGACCCGTGGCTTCAACGCGATCACCTTTGCGCTCATGACGCTGTTCTCCTCCGGCATCTCGATGTACGCGCTCGGGTTGCTGTTCGAGCTGGTGCTCGGGTGGAACTTCACCCAGTCCGTGCTGCTGTCGGCCGCCATCGTTTTGGTCTACACCTTGCTCGGCGGCCTGACCAGCGCGATTTATAATGAGGTGCTCCAGTTCTTCCTGATCGTGGTGGGGTTTGCCCCGCTCTCGATCCTGGCGGTGCAGCAAGGCCGGCGGCTGGGAGGGAATCTCCGCCCGGCTGCCCGCCGTGATGACCCACTCCTGGAGCTACATGGAGCACCCCGCCGACAACCCGATGGGGGTGGAAGTGTTTGGGGTGTTGATGGGGCTCGGCTTCGTGCTCTCGTTCGGGTACTGGTGTACGAACTTCCTGGTGGTGCAGAGGGCGATGGCGGCCAAGTCCATGTCGGACGCGCGCCTGACGCCCATCGTGGGCGCCTTCCCGAAGATGCTCCTCCCGTTCATCGTGATCCTTCCCGGAGTTGCGGCCGTGGCCCTCGCCAAGATGGACTTGGGCTATGCGCTTCCCATGAAGGGTAATGTACCGAACTACGACCTGGCGCTCACCACCCTCATGGCCAAGTTCTACCCCTCCGGCCTACTGGGGGTGGGCCTGACGGGCTTGATGGCTTCGTTCATGTCGGGCATGGCCGGCAATGTGACCGCCTTCAACACGGTGTGGACCTACGATATTTACCAGGGCTACATCCGGAAGAAGGCTCCCGATAAGCATTACCTCACGGTGGCCCGAGTTTCGACCGTGGTCGGCGTGCTGCTGTCGATCGGCGCCGCCTACCTGGCCACGCTGTACAACAACATCATGGACCTCCTGCAGCTCGTCTTCGGCTTCGTGAACGCGCCGCTGCTCGCCACTTTCCTGCTGGGCATGTTCTGGAAGCGCTCCACGGGACACGGCGCTTTCTCCGGCCTGGTGGCTGGAACGACCGCCGCGACACTGACGCACGGCCTGACGATGGCCGAGGGTAAAGGCGCCTGGATTGCCAGCGTTTACGAGTTCCCCTCGACGATGGCGCAGAACTTCTGGATCGCGCTGATCGCCTTCGCCGCCACGTTTGTGGTGACCGTTCTCGTGAGCGTCATGACGAAGTCCAAGGCGGCGGGAGAACTCAAAGGCCTGGTCTACGGCTTGACCGAGATGCCGAGCCAGGAAGGCGTGAAGTGGTATAAGCGGCCGAGCGTGATCGCCGTGGCCGCCTCGGTTGCGTGTATCCTGCTTAACTTCCTGTTTTGGTGATAATCATGTGGGATCTTCGAACACCGTCGGGTTGGTTCTTTGCGATTCTCGGGGTGATCCTCATCCTCGTGGGAGTCTTCGCTCCGGGCTACCGGGCCCCGTTGACTGACGTCAACGTGAATCTCTACACCGGGATCTCGGCTCTTGTTTTCGGAGGGTTTTTGCTATGGATGGCTCATCGCGCTTCCTAGCCCAGTCGTTTCAGGAGCGGTTCGGCGCCGCCTCCGCCCTGCGGGTCTTTCGCGCTCCCGGGCGCGTGAACCTGATCGGCGAGCACACCGACTACAACCTCGGCTTCGTGATGCCCGTGGCCCTCGATCTGGCCTGTTTCGCGGTCATCGCTCCCAGCGGCGACGACCGCCTGCATGTCTTTTCGCGCAACCTGGTGCAAGCCAGGGAGTGGGCGGTTGCCGACATCTTGAAAGCGCAGCCGGCGCGCGACTGGGGCGATTACGTCATGGGCGTAGCGAAGGAACTGGTGCTGGCCGGCTTCGAGGTTGCACCTTGCAACCTGCTGATCTACAGCACGGTGCCGGTCGGCTCCGGACTCAGTTCTTCGGCCGCCATCGAAGTCTCGGTCGCGAAGGCTTTGCTCGGCGATCGCCCCATGCAGCCGCTCGATCTGGCGAAGCTATGCCGGCGGGCCGAAAACAACTTTGTCGGCATGCCCTGCGGCATCATGGACCAGTACATCGCGGTCTTCGGCCGGGAGAAGGCGGCGGTCAAGATCGACTGCCGAAGCCTGGAAAACGAAATCGTCGCCTTGCCGCCCGAGGCTGAGTTCGTGGCGGTCAACACGATGGTCAAGCACGAACTGGGCTCCTCCGCGTATCGCAACCGAGTAGCGGAATGCGCCGCCGCCGTGGCCGTCATTCGGGCGAAGCATCCCCAGGTGGAGAGCCTGCGGGATGTTTCGAGCGAAATGCTCGCGCGCTTCGAGGGCCTGATGGAGCCTGTTCCAATGCAGCGCGCGCGGCACGTGACCGGCGAGGACGAACGCGTCGAAGCTTTCGTCGCCGCCAGCCGCGCCGGCGACCTGGAGAAAATGGGCAAGCTGCTGGTGGCCTCCCATCGCAGCCTTCAGAAGGACTACGAGGTGAGCTGCGATGAGCTGGACTTCCTGGTGGACACCGCCTCGGGACTCCCTGGCGTGTACGGCGCCCGGATGACGGGCGGCGGGTTCGGTGGATGTACTGTCAACATGGTGCGCTCCGACGCGGTGCTGCGGTTCCAGGCGGCTATCTCGGACGCATACCAGAAACGTTTCGGCCTGACTCCGGACATCTACCCTTGCCGGCCCTCCGCGGGCGCGGGCGAGGTCAGCGCATCTTAGCCTGCACCTGGAACGTCCTCGGCTTCCGCCAACGAGGCGGGCGCGTCCCTGTGCAACAGCCTCATCCAGTAGTAATGCGCGATCCCCGCGATGAAGGAGAATCCGTTGTACAGGTGGTACAGCAGATGGAAGGGCAGCGCCGCCAGCGCGAACAAGCGGCCCCGCTTGGCGGCCAGAAACAGGTAGAAACGGTTGTTGATGACTACCAGCAGTGCTCCGATCACGAAGAAGCTAAAAATGATCCAGTGATCGGGAAGGTGCGCCGCCATGTAGGCGGTAGTCCCCACGATGTAGACGGCGACGATCAATTCGGGGAAACTCCGTCTGCGCGTGTCCGGTGTATCTCCATAACGGTGACGCAACAGGAGCAGCAGGCATCCCAGCAGCAACGGGTACACGATGTACCGCATGTGGTTGCGTACCGCCAGCCACACGATCAGCGCCACCAGGGATCCCAGAGCCAGCAGCACGGGCGCCGACTTGCGTCCGGTGGCGAACTCCAACCAGTAGTGAGAGAGCAGCAGCAGCAGTAACGCCATCAGCGGTACCAGGAAGTAAGCTCCCCAGTAGACCGCGGCGGCCACCGTAACGCCTACCAGCAGGAAGGCCAGCGCCACGCTCACGCGCTGGCTCAGTTCCAGGTTCAAGTCGTTGGGCATGTAGCGGTCCCGCAGGATCAACTCCGTCCAGGGGATGCCGCGATCCAGGATGTCCGTCTTCAACAGTCCCCAGAACGTCCACCGCTTGAGGTGCGTCACCAGAATGTCTTTGTCGAGGATGACCTTGCTGCCGGCCGTGCGCAGCCGGTACCCCAACTCGATATCTTCGATGGCCGGCCGGCCGTAGGACTCGTCGAAGCCGGTGTGCTTCAGAAATACGTCACGGCGGATGGCCCCGCAACCGCTCCAAAATGTACAGGCCGCGCTCTTGCCCTTTTGATGGACGTAGCAGTGCATCAGATTCTTGTACTGCGACAGGAAGTCCTTGGAGCCCGGAGAACTGTCGTAGGAGCCGATCAGGGCATGCAGGGAAGGGTCTTCCTCGAAACCGCGCGCAACGCGGTCGAGCGTATCGGCGTGGGCGGCCACATCGGAGTCCAGGAAAAAGAGGATATCCCCGCGCGCTGCCCGGGCGCCGATGTTACGGGCCCGCGCCGGTCCGGACCGCCCGCCGGTGGATAAAACCGTCGCGCCGGCCTCGCCTGGCGTATTCGGCCGATCCGTCCGTCGATCCGTCATCGACTACGATGCATTCCAGCGGCTGCCGGTTGGACGCGGCAAGCGCCGCCAAACAGGCACGCAAGTGAGCGCCTGCGTTGTAAACGGGGATGACGACGGAAATCAAGAGAGCCCATTCTGACTGCCGGAATAGCAATTGTGCAGGACCCCGCACCCAATGTCAAACTCTACGCTCAGCGGCCCTACGATTGCAGCGCCAGGTCCAGCGCTTCCACAAAGAAGTACTCGCCCCACATGACCGATTCGCCGACTCCCAATTTCTCGTGAATGTGGTAGACGCCCCCCTTCAGAATCCCCTCCCAGGCAGGGTCATTCCCGGCCAGATGTTTCTTGCACAGCGCGTCCAGCGTGCGGAGTGCGAAGGATCGATAGAGGTCCCCCTTGGCCGGGTCCGGCAGCAATTTCGACAACCGCAGCAACCCACCGGCCGCGATGGCCGCGGCGGAGGTATCGAGCAGCATCCGGCTTTCCGGAGGAGCGTCGTAGTCCCAAGGCGGTACGCCATCTTCGTGCGTGTGGCCGATGTAGAAGTCCGCGCAAGCTTCCGCGGTGCGCAGAAGTCGGGGAACCCGGCTGTACTCGTAGCTGGTGCCGAAGCCATACAGCGCCCACGCCAAGCCGCGCGACCAACAGGAGTCGCCGCGGTAGCCCTGCTGCGTGCTCTGCCGTAGAAACTCTCCCGTCTCCACGTTGAAGAGGCCTTCGTGAGCCGTGGAGCCGTCGCCGCGCACCAGCACGCGCCGCGTCGTCAGACAGTGACGCATCGCGATGTCGAAGAGTTCCTCGTCGCCGGTTTCGCGGGCCGCATAAAAGACGATGCCCACGTTCATCATGATGTCGATGAAGAGGGAATCCTCCGCCAGGAACGATCGCAGGTACTGGCCCTTCTGGTTGAAGCGAAGCGCCATGGTACGGCCGGCTTCGACGAGCACGTCGCGCAGAGCCGGATCTCCGATGGCCCTGCAGCCATCTGTGGTAGGTGGACATGAAGATGAAGCCGAGATCGTGGACCTCCCGGTCGAACTTGCGCGGCTCGAGCGGCTTGGAATAGCGGACCGCTTGATCGAGCCACCAGCGCGCCTCCTCCGCTCGCGGGCGCGTGCCGCGAGTGGAAGATCCACAGCATGCCGGGCAGGAATCCGTCGCACCAATGCGTCCACGAAGGTAGGTCGTGCTTCCAGCGGCCCTGGTGTGTGTACATCGGGTAGAACCCGGGATGCGTCTCCACCAGGCGTCTCACCTGCCGCTCGCCTAACGCCAGAGTCTCTTCGAACAGCGTTCTTCCGCCGGAGGATTCGAATTCGCTTAAGGCTGCGCTTCTCCTTCCTTGTCGCCAGTCCTAAAGACCAAGCGCAGCCCGCGTGGGAGTTCCGCGCGATCGCCGGTGATCACCAGATCCGCAGCTCCGGGACTCGGCGGGGAGTCTGCAATTAGAATGAAGGTCTGCCGGTTGCTCGCATAGGGCACCCGCAACGCGGGTGTCCGGTAGGTGCTCCCACCGCCCGCGGCGACAATGGCCTCCAGCCGGGCCGTGAATTCCGCCTGGCGCTGGCCAGACTCCAGGGTGAAGAAGCTGAGGCGGACTGCAAAATGCGGCGCAGGTTCGAAAACCCTCTCCAGCCGGGTGATCCTTCCAGTCAGTCGCGCGCCTTTGGGGATGAGAACCGTTCCGCCTTTCTTAACGTCGCTCTCCAGCCGGGCGGATAACTCATCTCCGACGGCGGATGTGTCGGAATCTACGCCTGTTTCCAGGATCAGATCAAACCGTGCCGCTGGGGGCAGCGCCACTTTGGCAGTTTTCGGTTGCGCGCGCGGCTGCTCCGCGACCGTCGTCTCGCCGAATGTAATCCGCGACTCGCCCGTGAATTGCCGGCACCGGCTGAACTCGATGCGGTTGCGGTGTTCAATGTCGAGAGGCGTCTTCAGCAGCAGTTCGGAGGAGGCGGGGAGCGTACACTCGCCGTCGCCGATCCGCACGCGTGAGTATTCCATGACGTCGACGGCCTCGGTGAGGCCCAGATCCGGCGGAATATCGGCGGCCGCCACCTCCAGACGCACCAAGTCTAACGTCTCCCCGTCGACCAGGAACGAACCGCGGTAGCCCACCTTGGCTTCACGCGAAGGACCGCGCAGGATGTAGCCGCTTTCCGAGTCCGCTACCCGGTAGTCGAAGCGGATCAACCGCCGGCCGTTGCGGGTGGTCTCCCCGACGTAGTTGTACGTTGGGGCGCGCGAAAGGAACACGGCGTAAGCGTGAAGGGCGAAGTCGCTGTTCCCGATGGCGCCATTCGGGATCAACTGCCTGATGTCCTGCTCCTCGAACTTGCTATCGCCGGGCCAGGCGTAGAACTCCTGGTTGCCGACCAGGGCCACCTCGAGGCGCAGCCGGTCCACCAGCGCGAAGGTCGCGGAGCTACCACGGCGCTCGAACCTCTCGACAGTCTCCAGGCACGTGTAACTTGGAAGCCGCTTGAGTTCCTCGCCGACGTGCGCCTTGATCCGGGCCAGCAGAGCCTCAGGCCCGGGTCTCCGGTCTGCCCCGCCAGACCCGCCGCCAGGCCCAACCAGATGGAGAGGCACAGAACTTGCATCTCGACCTACGGCGCGGGATCGAGCACGCAAATGTCCCGCAGGTTGCGATAATCCTCGGCGTAATCGAGACCGTAACCCACCACGAATTCGTCGGGGATCTGGAAGCCTACGTAACTCACGGTGACGGGTTTGATGCGGCGTTCCGGCTTGTCGAGCAGAGTCGCAATCTTCAGGGTGCGCGGCTTGCGCTGATCGAGGACGTGCATCAGGTAGGTCAGCGTGACGCCGCTGTCCACGATGTCCTCGACTACCAGCACGTGCGCTCCCTCGACGCTCACGTCCAGGTCCTTGGTCAGCTTCACCTCGCCCGAGCTGGTCTTGCCCTTGCCGTAGCTCGAAACACCGATGAAATCGATGCGCGCCTGACGATTCAGCACGCGGGCCAGGTCGGCCAGGAAGAAACAAGCTCCTTTCAGAATGCCGATCAGGTAGATCGGCCCCTCCGGATAATCGGCATCAATCTGTGCGCCGAGTTCGCGAATGCGAGTCTGGATCTGCTGCTCTGTCAGGAGCACGCGTAAGGATGGCTGGGACATATTGCTCGACACCACAAGAGTCCGATTGTAGTACGATACGAGTCAGGAGTCAGCACTGAGCAAAGCCAAGCCGCGCAGCAAAGACCTGGACGTTCCCGAGGAGCCGTGGCTCATCGCGGTCCGCGCAGCCGAGTCCAAAAAAGCTTCCGACATCCAGGTTCTGGATTTGCGGG
>CAWDER010000001.1:0-34729 GCA_963801345.1 Bryobacteraceae bacterium | reverse complement strand
GAATTTGCCGAACATTGAGCATACCTAATGAACGTGCCTTGGTCCAGCAGGTCGCTTGCACCGCAGGAACTATTGTTGTTTCAGAGCGACCTACGCGGCTCGAACGTAGCGCGCGCGCCCACGCGTGCCGTGTCGGCACTCCTGCCGACATGTTTTTGGACCGCGGCTTCAACGGAGCGGTTGCATTGGAATCTTGCAGTTACCCCAGGACGCAGCCGGTCCTCCCCGTAGGGACTTGCCCGCTCCAAGCCCAAGACAGGAAACCGCCGGCCTTCTCGATCGGCAACCGCTCTTTCGTCGAATTCTGCAGCCGCGCCACGCCTTCGGCCCCGCTCGACCCGCAAAGTCCTGTATAATGAGAAAGAGTGTCGAACCCCGGAAGTGGGCGAAAGCCCACTTTTTTGTTGGAGTTCGAGGTTTTCGCGTCATGCGGGAAGAGATTCTGGCCAAGGTTCACGAGGTCGCGCAGCGGGTCGGCGAATCCGAGGGCATCGAGATTGTCGAGGTGGAGATGGCCGGAAGCGGCCGCGGTCGCGTACTGCGCATTTACATCGACAGACCCACTGGGGTTACGCACAGCGATTGCGAGCTGATTTCACACCAGGTGGGAACCATCCTGGATGTGGAAGGCGCCGTTCCGGGGGGCGCCTACACACTGGAGGTGAGTTCACCCGGTGTCGAGCGGAAGCTGAGCCGTTCTCAGGACTTCGTCCGCTTTCAGGGCCAGAAGGTGAAGATCACCCTGCGCGAGCCGGTGGAGAACCGGCGCAACTGGGAAGGGGTTTTGGCCCGCTTCCAGGAGGGAGTCCTGACGCTCGAGCCGGCGCCGGGCCAAGAAATCTCCTTCAGCATGCAGCAAATTCAGAGGGCGAACCTGAAGTTCGAGTGGTGATTCCCGGTCATGGCGGAAAGAGGGAACGGTTTGGGAACGATCTACCAGTCCATCGAAATACTGAGCAAGGAAAAGGGCATCGACTCGAAGATCGTGCTGGAAGCGGTGAAAGACGCCATGGTCGCAGCGGCGCGCAAGCACTTCCACACCGAGGAAGCGCTGGTGGCGGATTTTGACCCGCGCACAGGATCGATCCTGATTTTTGCCGTTCGCAAGGTGGTCGAGAGCGTAACCGATCCGGGGTCCGAGATGACGCTGGAACAGGCCCGGCGGTTGGATGCCGCGGCGGAGATCGGGTCCGAAGTCCGGATGCCGAGGCCCACCGAGTTGTTGGGCCGGATTTCCGCTCAGACGGCCAAGCAGATCATTCTCCAGAAAGTCCGCGAAGCCGAACGGGAAACGGTTTTTCAGGAATATTCGGAGCGGGTGGGAGAACTGGTGCATTGCACCGTGAAGCGCTTCGAGGGCCCCGATATCCTGGTGGACCTCGGCAAGACCGAGGCGCGGCTGCCGAAGAAGGAACAGTCGAGGCTGGAGAGCTTCAGCGTCGGAGAGCGCATCCGTGCGGTGATCAAGAGCGTGGAGAAGGCGGGCAAGAATGCCGGCCTGATTATTTCGCGTGCCGCGCCCGAACTGGTGGCCCGCCTGTTCGAGCAGGAAGTCCCCGAGATTTACGACAACACCGTCATCATCAAGGCCTGCGCGCGCGAGGCTGGGGAGCGCACCAAGATCGCCGTGCATAGCCGCGACCGCGATGTGGATTGCGTGGGCGCCTGCGTGGGCATGAAGGGCATGCGCGTTCAGTCGATCATCCGGGAGTTGCGCGGCGAGAAGATCGACATCATCGAGTACTCCGACGATCCGGTAGTGTTCGCCACGCACGCGCTCAGCCCGGCCAAGATCTCGCGGGTCAGCATCGTCGATCCCGCCGAGCGTCACATGGAAGCCATCGTCGACGACTCGCAGCTTTCGCTCGCCATCGGGAAGAAGGGCCAGAACGTGCGCTTGTGCGCCAAGCTCATGAACTGGAAGATCGACATCAAGAGCGAAGAGGAGAAGCGCCAGGAAGTCGAGTCCGTGATGGCGGCGCTGGTGGTGCCCGGCGCTCCGATTTCCGCCCTGATGGAGCACGGACTGACGGAGAGCATTCTGGGCAAGCTGACCGAGGCGGGAATCGGGACCGTGGAGAAATTGGGCTCCATGACCCCCGAGGAGTTGGAGGAAATACCGGGTATCGGTCCGAAGCTCGTCGAGCGGATCCAAGTCGCCGTCAACAGCTACTACCTCCAGTTTGAAGAGGTTCTGGAGGAACCCACCGCCGAAGGGGCCGCGGCAGGGGAGCCCCCGGCGCCGGAAGTTGGGGAAGGCGCGGAAGGTGCGGAGCCGGTCGAAGAACCGGTCCCCGTCGAGGTCGTCGAAGCCGTGCCGGAAACGGTTTCCGTGGGCTTGGCGCAGACTGCGGATTCTGCGGAGTCCCCCGTTGAATCTGATACGATAAAGGACTCAGATTGAAGTTACGGGCAGGAACTGTGCGCCTGTGTGGCGCGGAAGTTTGAGGTATGGGCAGGAGACAGGCGACCGGGAATCCGGTTCCTTGGTTTGGGAAGAGGCGGTTTTAGCGAGTCTTATGGGTAAGATCCGAATCAACGAGTTGGCTCGGGAGCTGGAGGTGAAGCCGGCCAGGCTTCTGGAGCTGCTGCCTGAGTTCGGTATCACCGACAAGAGAACCCACTCCAGCTCGCTCGAGGACGACTTGGCCAATCGGCTGCGCCGTCACTTTGGATTTCTGCCCGCGGAGCCGGAGCCCGCCGCCGGGCAAGTGCAAACGCCCGCGGAGACGGCGCCGGTCGAGGCCGTGGGGATTCAGAAGGTGCCCGAGGCGCCCGGAGCAGCTCCGCACGGGGCGGGGAAGCCGGCCGTAACTGCGGCGCCGCTCACGCCATCCGAACCGGCCCCGGATACGGCTCGCGTGCCCTTTCCCGTGGAGGCGGCTCTTTCCCGGGAGGAGTTTCTTGCAACTCGTGCTGCCCCGCAGCGGCTGCGCCCGCCGCTGGCAGGAGGACGCCCGCTGGTCGAAGAGGCTCCACCACCGTCACTTCCGTTTCCGCCGCCCGCCCGTCCGGCGGCGATTCAGGCCAAAACCGTGCCGCCGGCCCCCAGACCTGGCCAGATTCTCTCCGGGCCGCGCCAGCCGTTGTCGCCCTCCGTCGCTGAATTGCCGGCGACTGCGCTTTCCGGGCCGGGCGCTCCCCAGCGTCGTCCGATGCCTGCTGCTCCGCCTCCGGCTGCACCCACGCTCGGGCGGCCCGCGGCGAGATCAACTCTGGCGGGCCAGCCAGTGGCGCGCCCCGTCGTGCCGCCGCGGCCGGATTTGGTTGCCCGGCTGAGCCAGCCGAAGTCCATGCCCGGCCAGCCCCAGCCGCGGCCAACCCGCCCGGCCTCCACCCCCATTCCAGGCCAGCCGATCTATCGAGGGCCCATACGGCCGGGGCAGACCATCCGGCCCGCGGGTCCCGGGGCACGTCCCGTCCGAGGCAAGACGATGCATCCGACGTCCGCTGGACGGGTGGATGCGCCGGCGGCGCCGCCCACCGATCAGCAGCGCCGTCCCGGCGAGCGCCGTCCGGCCTCCCGAGCCGCCATCGAGCGAGAGCGTCAACAGGACCGGGAGGAGAAGCTCCTTCGGCCGGCGTTCCGGCGGCAAGCCGAGGCGGTCGTCGCGGTCAACCAGCAGATCACCGTCGCCGAGGGCATCACGGTCAAGGAGCTCTCGGAAAAGCTCGGGCTGAAGGCCAATCTGCTGATCAAGAAACTCTTCGAGCGCAAGATTTTTACCACCATCAACCAGACCCTCGATCTCAAATTGGCCATGGACATCGCCACGGTGTTCGGCGCCGAGGTCAGTACGGTGAGTTTCGAGGAGGAAGCCGTCCAGGAGGTTCAGGAGGCCCAGGTTGACAAGGACCTGGTCCGTCGGCCTCCGGTGGTCACGGTGATGGGCCACGTGGACCATGGCAAGACCTCGTTGCTCGACGCTATCCGTTCGACCACTGTGGCGGAGCGCGAGGCCGGCGGGATCACTCAGCACATCGGCGCCTACTCCGTGGTCAAGAACGACCGCCAAATCGTGTTTATCGACACCCCCGGCCACGAGGCCTTCACGCGCATGCGGGCGCGCGGGGCGAAAGTCACCGACATTGTAGTGCTGGTGGTGGCCGCCGACGACGGCGTCATGCCGCAGACCCTTGAAGCCATCGACCACGCCAGGGCCGCCGGGGTTCCGATCATCGTGGCCGTCAACAAGATCGACAAGCCCGACGCACAGCCGGAGCGCGTCAAGCAGCAGTTGGCGGATCGGGGTTTGTTGGCCGAGGACTGGGGCGGCGACACGGTCTTTGTACCGGTTTCCGCGCGGGCGAAACAGAATCTGGACCTCTTGCTGGAGATGATCTTGCTCGTCGCCGACATGCAGGATCTCAAGGCCAACCCGGCGCGGCCGGGCATGGGCAACGTCTTGGAGGCCAAGCTCGACCGCGGGCGCGGTCCGGTGGCCACCGTGCTGGTGCAAAACGGCACGCTGTCGGTGGGCGATTATTTCATCTGCGGTTCGGTGTTCGGCAAGGTGCGGGCCATGTACGACGACCGGGGCAGGCCGATCCGCGGCGGCGGACCTTCCACCCCCGTTGAAGTATTGGGTCTCGAGTCGCTCCCGGAAGTGGGCGATACGTTCCAGGTGGTCACCGACACGGCCAAGGCCAAGCAGATCGTCATCTACCGGGAAGTGAAGGCGCGCGAACAGGCCATGGCGCGTACCAAACGCCTGACCCTCGACGAACTCCACGAGCAGCTCAAAGCCGGCGAGACCAAGGAACTGCCGATCATTCTGAAGACCGACGTCAGCGGTACCGCCGAGGTGCTCTCCGACGCCCTGCAGAAACTCTCCACCGACAAAGTCAAGATTCGGGTGCTGCACTCCAGCGTGGGCGCCATCACGGAGACGGATGTGCTCCTGGCCTCCGCCTCGAACGCGGTCGTCATTGGGTTCAACGTCCGGCCCGAAAGAAACGCGGCGCAACTGGCGGAGCGGGACAAGGTGGATATCCGGCTGCATACTATCATCTACGAACTCGTGGACGAGATGAAGCGTGCCATGACCGGCCTGCTCGAACCGGTCTACAAGGAGGTGTACCGCGGCCGGGCCGAAGTCCGCGACACTTTCAAGATCACCAAAGTCGGCAGCGTGGCCGGATGCATCGTGCAGGACGGCCAGCTTACGCGCGACAGTTCGGTTCGAGTGCTGCGCGACAACGTGGTGGTGCACACCGGCAAGATTGGGTCCCTACGGCGCTTCAAGAACGATGTGAGCGAAGTCAAGAGCGGCGCCGAGTGCGGCGTGACCATCGATAACTTCGGCGATTTCAAACCCGGAGATATTTTCGAAGCATACGTGACGGAACGGGTCGCTGTGGAGTCCATGGCCTAGCAGGCTGTTGAAGAAGTCCCGTCGGACAGGCCTTCAGCCTGTCCGGGACGCGCTACCCCTATGGCGAGCATCGGCGTTCTCACCCTTGAATTGCGGCTGGAGTATTCCCACTCGCTGAAGGACAAACGCCATGTCGTGTTGGGGCTCAAGGAGAGGCTGAGGAATAAGTTTAACGTCGCAGTGGCCGAGATCGACTACCAGGACCTCTGGCAGCGGGCTTTAATCGCCGCGGTCACCGTCTCCAGCGATCATGGCCGGGCCGAGCAGGTATTACAGGCGGTAGAGAAGGAAGCCTCGGCGCTGCTGGGGCCGGACCTGGTCCTGGCCGTCGTCGATTGGCTGGAATGATCTCAGAATGGACCCTTACCGTACCCAACGAGTCTCGGAAGCTATCCGCGAGGAGCTCTCCGAGATCATCGGCTACGAGATGGCCGACCCGCGGCTCGGCATGGTGGACGTGACCGAAGTCATGGTGACGCCCGACAAGCGGCATGCCCGGGTGCGGCTGCATCTGGGGGGGGACGAGAAGTCCCAGGCGGACGCCTTGGTGGCCCTGGGGGGCGCCCGGCATTACCTGCGGCGCGAATTGGCCAGCCGGCTGCGGCTGTATCGGACGCCCGAACTGCTTTTCGAAGCCGACCTCGAGGCCGGCCACCAGGGGAGGCTCGAGCAGCTCCTGAAACGGGTCCGCAAGGGCAGGCCGAGGGGCGGCGTCCCGGAAGAAAAAAGTTCTTTAGAATGAAACAATTTGTGCTATTTTTGTTATTGGCGGTGGCCGTTTTCGGGGCCGGCGAACCGCTCCGGATTGAGGACAGCGTCGACGCCATGGGGGCCACCTTTACGGTGATCGCCTATGCCGAGGACCGGCAACAGTTGGAGGACGGGCTGGAAGCTGCCTTCGTGGAGGTTCGCCGCCTCGATATGATGCTGTCGAATTACGCGCCAGCCAGCGAATGGAGCAAGGTGAACCGGCTTGCGGCCGAACGCCCTGTGCCCGTGTCGCAGGAGTTGTTCGATCTGCTTTCCTCGTGCGTGGAGTTCGGCCGGCAAAGTGAGGGGTCGTTCGACATTACCGTGGGCCCGCTGATGCGCGTTTGGGGATTCTACAAAGGTTCGGGACGGTTGCCCTCCAAGGCGGAAATCTCGCAGGCGGAGGCCAGCGTCGGCTACCAGAACATCGTTCTTGATGCCGCCAACCGCACGGTGAGCTTCCGCAAAGCGGGGGTTGACATAGACCCGGGCGGGATCGGCAAGGGCTACGCCGTCGATAAGATGATCGAGAAACTCAAGGAGCGCGGGATCAAGTCGGCCCTGGTTTCGGCCGGCGGCAGCAGCATCTACGGGCTGGGCGCCCCGCCCAACGACACCGCCGGATGGACGGTCCGCATCCGTCATCCGCGCAAGTGGTCGGAGACCGTGCAGGAGCTGCAACTGAAGGACGAGTCGCTTTCCACCTCGGGCGACTATGAGAAGTTCTTCGAGGCGGGCGGAAAGATATACAGCCATATTATGGACCCGCGGACCGGCTATCCCGCTGAAGGGACGTTGTCGGTTTCCGTGGTCGCCCCCAGAACTTTTACGAGCGAGCTCTGGACGAAGCCGTTTTTCATTCTCGGCCGCGAGTGGGCGGCGAAAAATAAACCCAAGGGACTTCGCGTGTATTTCTGCGAAGACAAGGCGGAAGTGAAATGCGAGTGGCTCCAATGAGCAGCCGGTTTTTGGATGCCTGCCGGCGACGGCCCACCGATGTGCGGCCCGTGTGGTTCATGCGGCAGGCTGGACGCTACCTCAAGCAGTATCGCGAGATCCGTTCCAAGCATGGAATCCTGGAGATCTGCAAACGCCCCGATCTGGCCGCGGCGGTGACGCTGCAGCCGGTCGAGATCCTCGACGTGGACGCGGCCATCATCTTCGCCGACCTGTTGCTGCCGGTCGAAGCGATGGGCCTGAAGCTGCGCTTCGCGCCCGGCGAAGGGCCGGTGATCGAGAACCCCGTGCGCACGTCTGCCGACGTCGACACGCTCTCCATCTCGAACACCGACGACCTGGGCTATGTCGGCGAATCCATCGGGATCGTGACCAAGGCTCTGGCCGGCAAGGTTCCCGTGATCGGCTTCGTGGGAGCGCCGTTCACCGTCGCCAGCTACATCATCGAAGGCGGTGCCTCGCGCGCCTTCCTCCGCACCAAGCAGATGATGTACAGCAACGAGACCCTGTGGCGGAGACTGATGGGCAAGCTGGTGGACGTGCTGGGGCCGTTCGCCTTGATGCAGGTGGCCTCGGGCGCCCGGGCCATCCAGGTTTTCGATAGCTGGGCGGGCGCGCTGGGACCGGACGATTACGTGCGCTTCGTGGCGCCTTACTCGCGGGCCCTCATCGAACGCATCCGCTCGAGCGGCGTGCCGGTCATTCACTTCGGCACGGGCGCGGCGGGGTTCTTCCGCGAGTTGCACGCCGCCGGAGGCGACGTGATGGGCGTCGACTGGCGGGTCAACATCGACCAGGCCTGGATGGACATCAGTTACCGCTCGGCGGTTCAGGGCAACCTGGACCCGGGCGCGCTCTTCGCCCCCCTGCCCGAGTTGAAAATCAAGGTGACCGAGCTGTTGAAGCGCACCGGCACGCGGCCGGGACACATTTTCAATACCGGCCACGGCATCCTGCCGGAGACGCCCGTGGACGCCGTCAAGGCCGTAGTGCAGATGGTGCGCGAATTTCGGCCATGAAGCAGGCCGTCCTCCTGCTCGCCCACGGCGCGCCGGACCGTTTGGAGGATGTCCCGGAGTACCTGACACTGGTGCGCGGCGGTCGGCCCCTGGCTCCCCGATTGGCCGAGGAAATCAAGCAGCGCTACGCCGCCATCGGAGGCGGGTCGCCGCTCACGGCGCGCACCCGCGAGCAGGCGGCGTCTCTCCAGGCGCAGCTCATCAAGGAAGAGCTTTCGGTGTTCCTGGGGATGCGCAATTGGCGCCCCTTCATCCGCGAGACCGTGGCCGAAATGCAGACGGCGGGTGTGGATCGCATCGTGGCCCTCTGCCTGGCGCCGCAATACTCCAAGTTCAGCATCGGGCTCTACTTTCGCCGGGTGCAGGAGGCGAAGACCGGCCTGGGCTTCTCCGCGGAGATCGCGTGGACCAAGAGCTACCACGATCACCCATTGCTCATCGAGGCGTTCTATGAGAAATTGGTGCCGCTCCTTCCCTGCGAGAGAGTCCTGTTCACGGCGCATAGCCTGCCCGAGAAGATCCTGGAAAGTGGCGACCCCTATGTGGCGGAGACCCGCAATACGGCCCGCGCGGTGGCCGAGCGGGCGGGGCTCGCCGGCTGGGATTTCGCCTTCCAGAGTCAAGGCTTGACCGACGAGCGCTGGCTGGGGCCCACCGTCGAGTCCACCATCGAACGCTATGCGCGGGAGGGCGTGCGCGAAATGGTCTTGGCGCCCATCGGATTCGTCTCGGATCACATCGAGATCCTCTACGACGTGGACATTCTGTTCCGGCGGTTTGCGAAGGATCGCGGGATCGAGCTGCGGCGGCCGGAATCCCTCAACGACTCTCCGGCATTCATCGCCGCACTCGCCGATGTGGCTCGGGAAAGGCTGAAGGCGGCCTGACGTGCGGCGGGTAGCCATCGTCGGCGGCGGTATCTCCGGCCTCTCGACGGCCTATCATCTGGCCAAGGCGGGCATCCCTTCCACGCTCATCGAGCGCCGCGCGCGACTCGGTGGCGTGATTGAGACCGGGACGGTCGAGGGCTGCGTCATCGAGGGCGGGCCCGATAGCTTCCTCTCCGCCAAGCCCGCCGCGCTCGAGTTGATTCACGAACTCGGGATGAGCGGCGAGGTCATCAGCTCCAACGATCACCTCCGCGTGACCTATATTCGGAAGAACGGCGCCCTCGTGCCGATGCCCGACGGCCTGATGCTGATGGTCCCGACCCGCATCCTGCCGATGGTCTCCACGAAATTGCTGGGGTGGCCCACCAAGATCCGCATGGGGCTGGAGTGCCTGCGGCGGCCGGCCAGCGCCGCGGCGGGGGACCGCTCCGTGGCGGACTTCATTCGGGATCACTACGGGCAGGAAGCCGTCGACTACCTGGCGGAACCGCTGCTGGCCGGCGTCTACGGAGGCGATCCGGAGCAGCTCAGCGTCGGCAGCGTGCTGGGACTCTTCACCGAACTCGAGAGAAAGTACGGCAGCTTGTCGCGCGGTGTGCTGCTCGCGCGTCGCAACTCCAAGCGGAGCGGCAAGCCGGCGCCGCTTTTCCAGACGCTCCGGCGGGGGCTTGGATCGCTCACCGGCGAGCTGGCCCGCGTGGCCGCGCCCCACATGACCGTGGTCACGGGTGAGGCCGGCGCCGTCGAGCGGCAGGCGGACCGTTTCGCGGTGCGGCTGCCGGCCGGGCCGGTCGACGCGGACGCCGTCGTGCTTGCCTGCCAGGGCTACGAGGCGGGGGAGCTGGTACGGCCGCTCGACGCGGAGCTGGCCGGACAGCTCTGTTCGGTGCCCTACAATTCATCGGTCACCGTGTCGTTGGGGTATGCCCGGAGCACCTTCGATGGCCGCCTCAGCGGTTTTGGTTTTCTGGTGCCCCGCAAGGAACGCCGGCGCCTGGTGGCCTGCACCTTCGTCGGGACCAAGTTTCCGTACCGGGTGCCCGAAGACAAGCTGATGCTGCGCTGCTTCCTGGGCGGCGCGACGGAAGAATCGGACGAAGCCCTGGTCGCTCAGATACGCAGCGAACTGCGCGAGATTCTGGGAGTCACGGTCCAGCCCGTGTTTGCCCGCGTCAGCCGCTGGCCGCGCTCGATGGCGCAGTACACGGTGGGGCACAAGCAGCGCGTGGAGAAGATCGAGACGCGCTTGGAGGCCATCCCAGGGCTCTTCGTCGCGGGAAACGCCTACACCGGCATCGGGGTTCCCGACTGCGCGCGGATGGGGAAGCAGGCCGCGGAGCGCATTATCGCCGCGTGGCGATGACCGCGGTGACTCCCGCCGGCGTGATCTCCAGGCGTTCCACGCCGTGCTTCAAGGCGAACGGGCGCCCGATCGCCGCGGTCGGATAGAACGGCAGCAGGAAGTTCTCCACCAGGAAGTCGAGCACGACGCCCCGCGCGGTGACGCTGGACAATCGCATCTCGTCGAGGTAGACGGTGGCGCGCCCCTGGCCGGACTGCATGTGCGCTTTGATTTCCAACGGCCGCTCGCCGGAAAGAAACCAGGCCAGCAGCGGGTTGGGCGCCGACCCCTTCAGCGCCTGCACCTTTAGGAGGTCCACACTGGCGTACGCCACCGCCGAACCCTGGCCCAATACCAGACGAGGGTTTCGCAGGCCCTTGGGAACCACTTTCACCGCTTCCACGGCGGCGTAAGCATTCAGTTCCTTCACGCTGATCCAGACGCGCGCGCCCGCCGGCGCACGATCTTCTTCGATGAGCGCGAACTTCCGCGCCGCGCTCTGGTACGCGTCCTCGGCCGCCAACGCCACCCCAGCCAGCAGCAGCCCCCCAATGAATCCGCGCACCCTCACCCTTTGATTCTAGCGGGTGATTCAGCTATCGCACCGTAGAATCTTCTCCGCCCGCAACAATTCGCCGGCAGTTGTGGGGCAGGTTGGTAACCTGCGGCCGATTGGCAATCGGGCCCGAGGGTCGCCGCCGCCGGGGAACCCAGGGTTTGCATCCCACGGCGTTCAACCCATCTTCACAAGGTCCCAGGGTTCGCGGTACGGGCGGAACAAGAACCGGTTGGCGTCGCTATCGTCCGGGAAGTTCCGGTAGTTGCCGTCCCATTTCAGCTTTCGTCCGGTCCAGTACGCCACGTTCCCGAGGCAGCCGATGGTGGTGGCCCGGACCCCCACGTCGATATTGGCGAAAGGCTCTTTCCGGGCGCGCACGGAATCCACGAAGTTCTTGGTGTGCAGCGGCGTGGGTTCGTCCTCGTTCACCTTGATTTTTTCCATCCGCGGTTCCCAGACGGAACTCCCCCTCCTTCCGCCGCCCGGCATGCTCTCGGGCAGCTTCGGCTCGGGATAGAGTTCCATTCCGATGCGGTCCACGAACAACGCGGCCTCCGTCCCGTAAAATGCCATGCCGTGCGGGCGGTCCTCTGGTCCCATTGCGCCGTAGTAACGCATGCCGGGCGTACGGCCGCCCAGGCCGTGGCCGTTATAGTTGCAGGCCTCGTAATTGAGAATGAAATTCGGGTATTCGAAGGTGGCCACCTGCATGTCATAGATATCGCCGGCCGTCCTCCTGTTGAACCGCACCGCCGACGAAACCACGGTGAGGGGGATTTCTTCGCCTCCCATGATCTGGTGCACGGAATCGAAACGGTGGTTGCCGTAATCGGTGATAATGCCGTTGGTGTAGTCCATGAACGACCGGTAGCGCAGGCGGTTGCGGTTGAAGGGCACCGAGGGGGCGGGCCCCAGCCACGCATCCCAGTTCAGGTCCGGCGGCGGATCGCTGTCCGGTACGGGCGGATTGCCGGACTGCAAGTTCCCGCCGCTGCCCGCGGACACGGTCCCCATGTAGTTCCAGACGCGCACAAAGCGCACTTCTCCGATCTTGCCGCTCTGGATCAGTCTGGCCGCTTCGGCGATGTGGTCCGACGAGCGCTGTTGCGTCCCCACCTGCACGATGCGCCGGTTGCGCCGCACGGCGTCGATCATGGCCTTGCCTTCGCCCAACCGGTAGAACATCGGCTTCTCGCAGTAGACGTCCTTGCCGGCATCGCAGGCCAGGACCAGCATTTGGGCATGCCAATGGTCCTGGGTGGCGATGATGACCGCGTCGACCTCCCGATCGGCCAGCAGCTTGCGGAAATCGGCGTAAGGCTTGGCCTGCGGCGCCCATTGGCGGGCCGCGTTCAAACGGGCGCCGTAGACGTCGCACAGCGCCGCGATCTCGACGTTGCGCGGCCCCTTGAGGCGCGGATCGAGATTGCCGTCGTGATAGTTTTCAGCCGCCACAGCTTGAATGTCTTCGGGTGTGCCGCGCATCAGGCGCGCATCGAACGTGCCGCGCTCCCCGCAACCGATGAGCCCAACCCGCAGCCTGTCGTTGGCCCCATAGACCCGACTGGCCGAAACCGCCGACCAGGCGGCCGCACCCGCGCCCGTCAGAAAGTCCCTGCGGTCCAAGCGAGAAACCTGCATACCCCTGCCTCCTAGCCTCATAGTAGGACGACCATTCACATTAAGTCCATCGGGCCTGTTCCTGCTCTTCGCCCTGATGTTATCGGGATAGACTCGGAATGACATTCTGAAACCACCTCCTCATACACCCCATGCTGTGCCGTAACAAGTGGAATGAATCGCATACCGAGATTGTACTCAACCTCTTTCTTCTGCACTAGCATCCTGGGACGAAGGCCCCGAAACCTGGGACCGCGGCACGAATAGCTTGGCGCCGGCTCAGCCGGCCGCGCCCTGTCGCCATCGTCGCTCAGACCATTGGCTCTACCTGACCTGTCCTGACCGCGGAACCGTGAATGGCGGTAGGCGAATCGGTTCTGGCCTCGGCGCACGTACGTCGGAGCCGCGCAAAGACCGGTCGCTTGGTGTAGACCTGTAAGCGCCCCCAAAAGGACGTATGACCCTGTGCCGTAAATGCGCCGCCGGCAGCCAGGGTGCCCAGCCCCCATCTGGGAACTCCGCGGCCTCCCCATTTCCTTTTTCCACCCACAACCCCCACTGGCTGACGCGCCCGGATCTGTTCGGAGCCGCGACCACCGAGGACGGTTTCCTGTGAATTTCGCAGTTGCCTAGAGCGTTTTCGGATCAACGGACGTGTCAGACACGACCCAGCGTGCCGGACAACCTGGCGAACCAAGCGATGCTCGAATGTGGTAAACAAGAAGATAGATGGTCCTTTCCTCTCGACTTATGGGAGATCGCCTGCAAGCGGGCATGGGACGTGCTTTTGGGGTTCTTTTCCAAGGAGATCAATATGCGACTCGCAGTTTCGACAGTCCTTTTGGCTAGCGCGGGAGCGCTTTTCGGGCAGACATCGGTAGAGACCAGGCTGGAAGAGGCGGCCACCGTGTTTTCGGAAGTGATGTCCATGTCGGACAAGGCAATTCCCCAGGACCTTCTCGATCGGTCTCAATGCGTCGTAGTGGTCCCTGGGATGTTGAAAGGCGCGTTCATCGTGGGCGCCAAGTACGGCAAGGGCTTTCTTTCCTGCCGGAAGAAGAGCGGCACCGGCTGGACCGGCCCGGGCGCAATCCGTGTGGAGGGGGGCAGCTTCGGATTCCAGATCGGCGGATCGGAGACGGATGTGCTCCTGCTCGTGATGAATGAACGGGGCGCTCAGCGCTTGCTGTCCAGTAAGTTCACGTTGGGCGGCGATGCGTCGGTGGCGGCGGGTCCCGTGGGGCGAACGGCGACTGCGCAGACCGACGCCTACATGACCGCCGAAATCCTGTCCTACTCTCGATCCCGAGGGATCTTTGCGGGGATCGCTCTGAACGGTGCGACTCTTCGCCCCGACCAGGAAGACAACCAGAGCCTCTACGGAAAGGCGATCACAAACAAGGAGATCATCTCCAACGAAGTGCCTCCCCCCAAGGCCGCCGAGAAGCTGATCTCGCTGTTCAATAAGTACTCTGGACGTAAGTAACACGGGGACCGTATAGATGCCCCTGCGCCTCGCCAAGGGCTCGCCGCATCCGATCGGCGCGACACTCCAAGCGGACGGCGTCAACTTCTCGCTTTTTTCCGGGAACGCCACCGGTGTCGAGCTGCTGTTGTTTGTGGCCCACGATGCCCCGCAGCCGTTTCAGACGATTCGACTCGACCCGTACATCAACAAGACGTTCCACTTCTGGCACGTGTTCGTGAAGGGGCTCAGGGCGGGGGCGCATTACGCCTACCGCGTGGACGGGCCCGACGATCCCAGCGCCGGCTACCGCTTCAATCGAAACAAGGTCCTCCTCGATCCCTACGCGCGCGGCAACACCAATAGCCTCTGGAATCGCGTCGCCGCTTGCGGTCCGCAGGACAACGTCGCGACCTCCATGCGCTCGGTGGTCATCGACACCTCTGGCTACGATTGGGAAGGAGACCGTCCGCTGGACCGTCCCATAGAGGACACCATCATTTACGAGATGCACGTTCGGGGATTTACCCGCTCGCCCTCTTCCGGGGTGGCGCATCCCGGGACGTTCGCCGGCGTCATCGAGAAGATACCGTACCTCCAGGAGCTGGGCATCACCGCCGTCGAGCTGATGCCGGTGTTCGACTTTGATGAAACCGATGTCCTGCGTGTCGTGGACGGAGTGCCGCTTACCAATTACTGGGGATACAGCACCGTAGGCTTCTTCGCGCCCCAGACCACTTACTGCGTCAATCCTGGGAGCGGCAGCCATTTACATGAATTCCGCGACATGGTGAAGGCGCTGCACAAGGCCGGCATCGAAGTCATCCTGGACGTCGTATTCAATCACACCGACGAGGGCAACCATCTGGGACCGGCCTTTTCGTTCAAGGGGATCGACAATCGCACTTACTACTTCCTGGTGCCCTGGGATCTCCGGTACTACATGGATTTCTCGGGCTGCGGAAACACATTCAACTGCAACCACCCCATCTCTCAGAAGCTGATCGTCGAGTGCCTGCGGTATTGGGTGCGGGAGACGCACGTGGACGGTTTCCGCTTCGACGAAGGTTCCATCCTCTCACGGGGCGAGGACGGTCAGCCCAGCGCGCATCCGCCGATCGTGTGGCAAATCGAGCTCGATGACGACCTGGCGGACGCCAAGGTCATTGCCGAGGCCTGGGACGCCGCCGGTCTGTACCAGATCGGACGTTTTCCCGGCGACCGTTGGGTGGAATGGAACGGGCGCTACCGCGACGACATCCGCCGTTTCGTCAAGGGCGAGCCGGGAATGGTGGGTGCGGTGGCTGCACGCATGGCGGGGAGTGCCGATCTGTACCAGGCCAACGGGGAACTGCCGACGAGCAGCATCAACTTCGTCACTTGCCACGATGGCTTCACCCTCAACGATTTGGTCTCCTACGACCAGAAGCACAACGCAGCCAACGGCGAAGGCAGCCGCGACGGACACAACGAAAACCTGAGCTGGAACTGCGGCGTGGAAGGCGACTCGGACGATCCCGCCGTCGAAGCGCTTCGCAACCGTCAGGTCCGCAACTTCGCCGCGATCCTGATGCTCTCCCGAGGCGTGCCCATGCTGCTCGCGGGCGACGAGGTGCGGCGCACCCAGCAAGGCAACAACAACGCCTACTGCCAGGACAACCCGATCAGTTGGTTCGATTGGACGCTGCTCGAGAAACACCGCGACCTTCTCCACTTCTTCAAAAGCATGATCGAATTTCGCAAGCGGCACGCCGCGTTGCGGCGCGGGTTTTTCTTCGATGGCAGCCGGAACGACCGCGGCCTCGCCGACGTGACCTGGCACGGGACGAAGTTGGGAAGTCCCGGCTGGTCCGATCCACAGGCACGTGCGCTGGCGATGACACTGGCGGGGTTCAATCGCGACCCCGACCTCCACGTGATGCTGAACATGCACTGGGAAAGCCTCGATTTCGAGTTGCCGGAAGTGGCGGGCCGCCGCTGGTTCAAAGCCCTGGACACCGCCGCCCCAGGCGACGAAACCGAAGTGCCAGAGAGCACCGTTACCGTCCAGGCCCGCAGCGTCGTAGTGCTGGTCAACCGGCTCTGATCAGAGCCGCGAACGTAAGAGAGCGATCTTTCGGGGCGTTCTGCAATTACCTCAGGAGAGTGCCTTCACCCCTGCGAATTCCCGGTACACTTCCTGCACCTGTCGGGCGGTGGCCTCCCAACTGAACTTGCGTGCCTGCTGGTGGCCCCTGCGGATGAGGGTTTCGCGCAGAGACTCGCTCGTGAGCGCTTCCCGGATGCCACGGGCGATTTCGAACACGTTCTCGGGATTGACCAGGACGGCCGAGTCTCCCACAACTTCCGGAAGGGAACTGACGTTGGATGTCACCACCGGAGTGCCCGAAGCCATGGCCTCCAGCGGAGGCAGTCCGAAGCCCTCGTATAGGGAAGGAAACACGAACGCCGCGGCGGATGCATAGAATGTGCGCAGCGTGTCGAACGGCACGAAGCCCAGGAACCGTACGGCCTGCTCCACACGGGTCTGAATCACCGTCCGGCGCACCTCCGGATGCCGCGAGATCTCGTCTCCGATGATGATGAGCCGCAGGTCTCCGTAAGTGGGGTGCCCCTCCAGTTCCGTGCGCAGAACGGCAAATGCCTCCACCAGACGCGGGATGTTCTTCTGCGGCCGGATCGTGCCCACGTAGAGCAGGAAGGGGCGGCGGATCTGGTAACGCTCCAGAGTGAGCTGCTGTTCGGGGTCGCTGGGATCCGGGCCGGCTTCGAGAAACTGAGGATCCGGCGCATTGTAGATCTGCCGGATCTTTCCGGCGTTGATGCCGAACAGCCCTTCGATGTCCCGCTGGGTGGCGTTCGAGACCGCGATGATCCTGCCGGCCCGTTCCAAACCCCGCCGGAATTGGTACCGGCGGAAGCGGCGCCGCCGCGTCGGCATTTGGTCATACAGCAGACTGCTCATGTCGTGGACCGTCACCACGTATGGCCTGGGCATGAGTAGCGAGACCACATTCAAGGGAACGTGGTAAAGGTCCGCGCGGAGCCCCCGCAAGAAGAGCGGGAAGGCCGCCTGGTCGAACAAATCGGAGTCCTTCCGTTCGTAGAGGGCGAGTTCGAAATTCGAGGGCAGCCCGTTCCACTCCTGCGCATCGGCAGGGCCAGTGACCAACACGTAACTTTCGTCCGAATCCAGCTTCGCCAGCGCATGGACCAGGTTGCGTATGTAGGTCCCAATCCCGAAATCCCGGATGTGCCGGGTGTCAATGACGATGCGCGCTGGCATTCATCCTGAGGCGGCGGTTCGGAGCTTCCACTGGTAAAGTGGAAACCGGCTTGTCAGCGACTCGACGCGCCCCCGCACTGCGGCGAGCTTCTCCTCGGCGCCGATGTTGGCCAACACCTCGGCGATGAGAGAGGCGACCTCCCGCATCTCCGTTTCGCGGAAACCGCGCGTGGTGACCGCCGGCGAGCCCAGCCGGATGCCGCTCGGGTTCATGGGCGGGTTTACGTCGAACGGAATCGTGTTCTTGTTGGCCGTGATGTAGGCCTTGTCGAGTGCCGCCTCCGCCTCCTTTCCTCGAATTCCCTTGGCGAAAACGTCCACCAGCATCAAATGCGTGTCCGTGCCGCCCGATACGATGCGGAATCCGGCATCCGCGAGCCCGCCGGCCAGCGCACGGGCGTTGGCCAGGACCTGCTTCTGGTACTCCACGAATTCCGGCGTCATCGCTTCGGCGAAGCACACGGCCTTGGCCGCGACGACGTGTACCAGCGGGCCTCCCTGGAGGCCCGGGAACACGCTCTTATCGATGGCCGGACCGTACTTCGCCTTGGCCAGAATAATCCCCGAACGAGGTCCGCGCAGGGTCTTGTGCGTCGTCGAGGTCACGATGTCGGCGGTGTCGCAGGGGTTCGGATGCAACCCCGCCGCTACCAGTCCCGAGAAGTGCGCCATGTCCACCAGAAACACCGCGCCCACGGAGTCGGCAATCGCCCGGAACCGTGCGAAGTCGATGATCCGCGGGTACGCGCTTCCTCCGGCAATAATCAGCTTCGGTCGATGTTCTTCCGCCAATCGCGCGAGCTCGTCGTAGTCGATGACCTCATCCTCGCGGCGAACGCCGTAAGGGATCACCTTGTACATTTTCCCGGAGAAATTCAGCGGATGCCCGTGGGTGAGATGTCCCCCGTGTGACAGGTTCATCCCCAGGATGGTGTCCCCGGGCTGAATCACCGCGGCGTAGGCGGCCATATTCGCCTGGGATCCGGCGTGCGGCTGCACGTTGGCGTACTCCGCGTGGAACAGCTTCTTCGCCCGCTCCCGGGCCAGATTCTCCAGAACGTCGACGAATTCGCAGCCGCCGTAGTAGCGCTTGCCCGGATAACCTTCGGCGTACTTGTTGGTACAAATGCTGCCGGTCGCATCGAGCACCGCCTGAGAAGTGAAGTTCTCGCTGGCGATCAACTCCAGCCGCGAGTGCTGCCGGTGCAGCTCCTCCCGGATGGCCTGATAAACTTCCGGATCGACCTCGGCCAGAGGCCGGGCCATCGTTTCGTCGATTGTCATTCTTCCTTGCCTTCCGTTTCGATATCGCGGCAGTTGTCCTTCTCGATGGCGGCGATCTTCGCGACGCGGCGGGCATGCCGCCCCCCCTCGAACAGTTGTCTCCAGGAACGCGTCCACCAGCGCCACAGGGTCCTCGCCGGGAAATCGCGCGCCCAAAGCCAGGATATTCGCATCGTTGTGCCCACGCGCCAGGCGCACCTCATCGATGGAAGTGCCATGCGCCGCCCGGATCCCCCGGACCTTGTTGGCCGCGATCGACATGCCGATGCCCGTAGCGCACACAAGAACGCCGAAGCCCGCCCGCCCGCTCACGACGTCGTGCGCCACAACCGCGGCGAAATCCGGATAATCGCACGAATCCGCGCTGGCCGTGCCTCTATCTACGACCTCATGGCCGGTGCGGGCGAGGTGCTCCGCAATCCGATTTTTCACGAGATATCCCGCGTGGTCCGCGCCAATCGAAATGGTCATGCAATTTCGAACTAATTCTAGCATGTTAGAATGGCTTCTTCGCCGCTTTCTTCCAAGGGGTTCGTCTATGTACTGGAGTAAACTGTTCATCCCAACGCTGCGGGACAACCCCGCCGAGGCCGAAGTTCCCAGCCATCAACTGCTGCTGCGCGCCGGCTACGTCCGCCAGCTTTCGGCCGGCATCTACAGCTACCTGTACCTGGCGCAGCGTTCGCTCCTGAAGATCGTCCGGATCCTGCGCGAGGAGATGGATGCCATCGGCGCGCAGGAGATGCTCCTTCCCGCCCTGAACCCGGCCGAGGTCTGGCAGGAATCGGGCCGCTGGGACATCATGGGCGACAACATGTTCCGGCTGAAGGATCGCTGGGAGCACGACCTGTGCCTGGGCATGACCCACGAGGAGGTCATGACCTCCATCGCGCGCGGTGAATTGCGCAGCTACAAGCAACTGCCCCAGATCTGGTACCAGATTCAGACCAAGTTCCGCGATGAGCCGCGCCCCAAGTCCGGCCTGCTGCGCGTCCGGCAGTTCATCATGAAGGACTCCTACAGCTTCGACATGGACGCCGCTGGTCTGGACGAGTCTTACGAGAAGCACTACCAGGCCTACCGCCGGATCTTCACCCGTTGCGGACTGAAGTTCGTCGCCGTGGAAGCGCACTCCGGCGCCATGGGCGGCAGCCAGTCGCACGAATTCATGGTGGCTACCGACGCCGGTGAAGATCACGTCGCGGTGTGCGCCGCGTGCGGGTATGCGGCCAATTTGGAAAAGGCCGAATCGGTGCCGGCGCCACCGCTTGCCGCCGATCCCGCGGGCGACCTCGCGCCCGAAAAATTCCACACCCCCGGCCGCAAGACCATCGCCGAAGTGGCCGAGTTCACGGCGCTTCCGGAGACCTCGCAGATGAAGAGCCTGGTGATGGTGGCGGACGGGAAACTGGTGCTCGTGCTGGTGCGCGGCGACCACACCCTCAGCGAGACCAAGTTCGCCGGCGTAATGAGCGCGACAGACGTCCGGCCGGCTCAGCCCGATGAGATTCGCGGTGCGTTCGGCGCCGACGCGGGTTCGCTCGGGCCGGTCGGGCTGCGCAACGTGCGCGTTCTCGCTGACCGTGCCCTCGAGGGCCGGCGGAACATGATCGCGGGCGCCAATGAGGACGACTATCACCTCCGCCACGTGACCCCGGGCGAGGACTTCACGCCCGAATATCACGATCTCCGCCAGGCGGCGGAGGGCGACGCGTGCATCAAGTGCGGAGCCGCGCTGCGGCTCGAGAAGACCGTCGAGATCGGCCACATCTTCAAGCTGGGCTACAAGTATTCGCAGAGCATGGGGCTGCGCGTCCTCAACGCCGAGGGCCAGGAGATCGTGCCGATCATGGGCTCCTACGGAATCGGGGTCGAGCGCATTCTGTGCGCCGCCATCGAGCTGTACCACGACAAGGACGGCATGTCGCTGCCGCCCGTCGATCGCGCCGTTTGAAGTCGTGATCACGCCGGTCAACAATTCCGACGAGGCCCAGGGCAAGGCGGCGCGCGAGTCTGTATTCCGAATGCCTCGCGCTCGGTATGGATGCGCTCCTCGACGACCGCGACGAACGTCCCGGAGTGAAATTCAAGGACGCCGACCTGATCGGCATCCCCTACCGCATCACGGTAGGCAAGAAGCTAAGCCAGGGCAAGGTCGAAGTAGTCAACCGCCGCACCAAAGAGATGACCGAAGTGGCCGTCGAGGACGCCCCCGCCCACGTGAAGGCCGCCCTGACCCGCTAGCAAGCCCGCCAGGGCAGAAAGAAGTAGCCCAGGCTCGGTGCGGGCCTTCGAGAAGCCCCGGCAGGGGCAAAAGAAAGTAGCCCGCGGCGCAAGCCGCGTGGATCGGCGCAGTCTATCGAGAAGCCCCGCCAGGGGCGAAGAAGAAGCCCACGGCGCTCCAGTGCTCGGCGCACCGAGACTCCGTTGCGCACGCGCCCACGCGTGCCGCGCGTGACTCATCTCGCGCGAGAATTCTAGCCGAACGATACGTCGCCTCGCCGCCCTGCGGTCCCCAACGGAAGGTCGGCTGTACCGCGCATCTGTTGTGCCAGCCAGCGCAACCAGGGCTCCGCCGCGCGGAGCCGCTTGAACACCCCGACCGAACTGATTTGGGCCAAGCCAGAGGCGCTCGCCCGCGCCGCAGTCTCCGCCAGCGAACAACCGGTGGCCAAATGCAGGAGCAGCACGCGCAGCACCGTGGCGGGGTCCTTAATGTAGCGGGCGCGTCGCAAAGCGCCCAAACGCCGTCCTTGTTCCGCCCAATCTTCGGGCAGGAATGACGACAGAATCTCCCAATCCTCGAACTCCGTAGCACCCAGTGTTGAAGGTTTCATACAGGTCAAGCATACGAAAACTTCAACAAAAATGCAATACCTTAGGTTAACGCTTATTCGGCGTAAGCCGTGAGGATCGGCGCAGTCTTTCGAGAAGCCCCGGCAGGGGCGGAAGATGTATTCCGGTTCCGCGGATCCAGTCTCCCGACAGAATAGGGAAACGGAGTATCCTCGAAACATGCCGCCCGACCCGGAGTCTCCGGAAGAACTCGACTACGTGGTTTTCTACTCAAGCCGAAATCGGGATATTCAAGCCGTGTTCGCTGGGAGCATTCTGGAGGCCGGCGGTGTCCCAGTCCTGACGCGAGGAGGGTTGGCAATCCAGACAAGGTCAGTTCGAACTCCTCGTGCCCCGGGCCCGCCTGGAAGAAGCGAACCGCCTTCTCGCTGAGGCGGAAGCGGCTGGCCCGCGCGCGGCGGAAGAAGCGGAGCGGGCCTCGGAGGAGGAGTTCAGGCGCGGCCGGCGCGGCCAGGTCCTGACGCCCGGCACCCATGCCGTGCGTTATCCTCGAAGCATGGCTATGGAACCCGATGACTCCGAGGATTTCGATCTGGTGACCGTCTTCAGTTCCGACGAGCACAATGCCGAGATGCAGGCCCAGGCGGTGCAGAATGTTCTCGAAGCGGGAGGAATCCCTGCCGTGATCGTCGGCAGCAGCGTGCTTCCGAATCTTCCGTTCGAGGTGCGTGTCCCCAGCTCCCGGTTGGAAGAGGCCCAGACGCTCATCGCCGATTCGGAAGCCGCCGGTCCCGCGGGGGCCGAGGAAGCCGAACGGGCCTCAGAAGAGCCGCGGTAGCCCCGCCCGGCCGGCCTGCCAGCGGTGGGTGTCCAACTCGATCCCCCGGCCATTTGTGCGGATCGTGACCAAGCCCCAAACATCGGTGCGCAGCGGGGTTGCCCTAACTTCCTCCAGCCTGCCGAGTAAGTCCGGATGCGGATGGCCGTAGGAGTTCTGGTAGCCCGCCGAAATTACCGCCAGCGACGGCCGGAGCTGTTCGAGGAACGCCTCGCCGGTTGATTTCCGGCTTCCATGGTGCGGGACTTTCAGCACATCCGTCCGCGACAGCGCGCCAGCCTCGACCAGCGCCTGCTCGACCTTGGGTTCCAGATCTCCAGTGA
Source organism: Bryobacteraceae bacterium (assembly GCA_963801345.1). Taxonomy (GTDB): domain Bacteria; phylum Acidobacteriota; class Terriglobia; order Bryobacterales; family Bryobacteraceae; genus CAWDER01. Next base: position 12,225 of record CAWDER010000001.1, on the reverse strand, counting down.
ATAGCAGGGAACGCTCGCCATAGGAGATCCGCAGAACCAGGGAATCCTGATCGCTGACGTCGCGCCGGACAGCGTCCGCCGGAGGCGGCGCGAGGACGCTAATCCGCGCCCCGCCGAAGGCCAGCGTCTCGCCTCCCGTCAACCGCCGCAGCGCGGCGCGGCCCGTTTTGGCGGCATCTTCCACCTGCCTTGCCTCCGCACTATCGGGGACCGCCCCCGCCCAGACTTCCTTCGGGTGGAAATTGCGAATGATGGCAGGCACGCCCCCCGCGTGGTCCTCATGAAAGTGCGAAACGGCAACCACATCCAGCCGCTTGATGGACCGTGTCCAAAGGTAAGGCGAGATCACGTCCTCCCCAATGTCGAGCTTGCTCTTCCGTCCTCCGTAGGTCGGCATACCTCCGGCATCCAGGACCATCAGTTTGCCGTCCGGAAAAGCGATGAAGAAGGCGTCCCCTTGTCCCACGTCGATCGCCGTGAATTCGAGTTCGCCCGCCGTGACTCGGGGAGGGAAGGGCGACCACAGCAGCAGACCGAGAAACACGGCGGACGCCGCCCCCGCGCTCCAACGCCATCGCGCGCGGCCATGAGCCGCCAGGGCGAGCAGCAGCAGGCTGGCGGAGAGCGCTGCCGCCAGCCACAACGGAGGATCGGGGATCCGCCACGCCGGCTCCCATCCCGCATGCCAGTCGACGACTCTCTGCGAAACCGTGAGCAGCCAGCCAGCCGCCTCCGCGACGGTCCGCGAGCCCGAAAAAACAGCCAGGAAACCCACCGGCACGGCGAGTGACAGCAAGGGGATCACCGCCATGTTCGCCGAGATTCCCGAGAACGAAATGCGGTGGAAGTACATCGCCATGGGCAGGGCCAGCCCAACCTGGACCGAAGCGGACACCACCGCGAGTTCGAAGAAGTAGAACCCAACTCGCAGAATTGGGGCGATGACTGCCAGGCTCCAGCGCTCCGGGAGGCGCGTCCACAGAAACGCCGTCTCGGCCAAGAGCCGCAATTCCACGCGAAACTGGGCCACTTGGGGGGGCAGAAACACGTCCCGGTCGCGATCCGCAAGCGCCCGAAGCCCGCGCGCGTACGGCACGGACGTTCTCTCCAGCAGAGGAATGGCGAAGGCCGCGAGCGCCACGATGCACAGGAACGAAAGCTGAAAACTGGTCTCGAACAACTGGTACGGGTCGAAGGCGAGGAGGACGATGGCCGCGACTGCCAGCGCGTTGAGCAGCCTCTGCCGCCGGTAGAGGTAGCGCGCCAGCAGCACCAGGGTAAGCGCCGCCGCCGCCCGCACCACCGGCGTCTGCCAGCCTGTGACGGCGGCGTACAGCCAGCCAAACGAAGCCGCCGCGATGAAGGGAATCACCTGGCCCAGCATGCACAGGCGCAGCAGAAAAACGATCACCGCCGACACCACCACCAGGTGCATGCCCGAGATCACCAGTGCGTGGTAGGTTCCGGTGACGCGGTACTGATCGGTCCAGCTATCTTCCACCTTGGACTGCTCGCCGATGAGAAGCGCCTGCATGATGCCGGTCTCGTAAGGCCGGCCGGCGTACAACCACTCCAGGCGATCCAGCACGGCGCTCCGCAGGGCGAACAGGATGCTGCCGGCCCGGCTGCCGCAACGGCCGGAGAGGACCCGAACGCCCGCGCCGGTGGGGACCGTCGCGGCCCAGTAGATCCCGCGCCGCGCCATGTAACTCTCGTAGTCGAAGGCCCCTGGATTGCCGAAGTTCCGCAGCTTGCGGACGCGAGCCTCTACCTCCACTTGCTGCCCGTAGCGGAGCGCCGGCGGGCTCTGGCCGGGGCGCGGGTAGAGACTCACCCGTGCGCGGGCCCCCGGCTCCAGTTCCAGCACGAAAGTCGCGCGATCCTGGTAGAACGCCGGCGGCTCCACGACACAGCCGCTCAGAAGCAGGATCTCGCGGGACCTGGACTCGATGAAGGGCGGCGCGCCAGGCCGGTTACGGAGCTCCAGCCAGGCCCCGGCGAAGAAGATCGCGAACAGCACACACACATGCCCCATCCGCCGGGACCGGCCCATCCGGGCCACGCCCACCAGCGCCAGAAAGACGCAGATCAGAATGAGTAGTTCGCGGTTCTCGAAGGCGACGAGCCGCCCGGCAGCGATGCCCACAACCAGGCACACCGCCGGCAACAACAACGGGTAGCGCAGATCTCTAGAGAACTACAGTGCCTCCACCCCCGCCAGGATTCTCCGAAAACCGCAACCGCTGGCGTGGGACCGCGGGCTTGGCGCACTTCCCATTTGAGCGACTCACCGCGGCTTGTAGGACAATAGCGGATGGGAGCTTGCCATGCTCGACCGGATCACCTGTAATCCCAGGCAAATGAACGGACAGCCCTGCGTCCGCGGTATGCGTCTCACCGTGCGACGGGTGGTGGCGGCGGTAGCGGCCTACCCAGACCGCAAGGAGCTGCTCCGGAACTACCCTGATCTGGAAGAGGAGGACATCCGCCAGGCACTTGAGTTTGCCGCAGCGAATTTGGCCGACGAAACTTCCGAGATACCTGCCGCGTGAACGACCCCGAGGCCGCTTCTCTCAATCTCCTCCTTGATCAGGGTCTCCCCGCTGACCGAGGGCTGTGGGTCAGTACGCCTGGCCCCGGTTGTCGACGTGTACAACAACGACGGTGCTGGCTTGATCGAGGCTCAAGAAGATGCGCCACTTGCCGACACGCAAACGGTACCGGCCTTGCAGCGCACCCTTCAGCGCCTTGACGTCGCCTCGGCCACTAGCAGCGAATGCCTCCAGCGCCCGGATAATTCGTCGGGCGTCCTCGCGATGCAGATGCTCAAGTTCGCGCTGTGCTGCGGGCCTGTAGACCAGGAGGCGTTTCACACACCCAGCCGCCGCTTGAGCGCGTCGTGAGACAGGGCATCGCCTTGTTCGGCTTCGGCGGCCAGAATGCGGGCAACCGTCTCTTCGTCGACTTCCTCAATGGGGGCCTCGGCGAGGCGGCGGACGAACTCCTCATCGCTGACCGGCTGCGCGGGCTCCAGTAGATTCAGCAGAGCGCGGACCTGCCGCGACGGCAAAGAATCAACGATCTCGTGAAGACGGTCTAGATCACTCATCTTCGTCCCCCTACGGAGGTGCGCTACGACCTCAGTATATCGAAGCGAAGCATGATCGGCGCCGCGCCTGGCAGGCGGCCCCCTACCGGCTCAGCGCGCCCAACTCACCCACGCGCCGCAGAACCTCGCCGCGGTCCATGTCCCGGTAAGCCTCCGGCAGCAGGCTCTTCGACGTGCATTCGAGCACCGCCACCAGGTTCTGCAGCTCGATTTCGGTCGGGTACGAAGGCGCGATGAAATCGGCGATGGCCGCCTTCAAGTCCTCCACGTCCACCGCCGCATCGCCTTCGAGCGCGCTCTTCATGCGGGCGCGCACCAGCACCGCCTCGGTGTCGGCGCCCGAGAGCGCCCCGGCCTGCGCCAGGAAGAACTTCTCCGCCTCCTCCGATGCCACCCGCGTGCCGGTCTTCTTCTGCATGGCGCGCAGCATGGCCAGCCGCTCCTCGTCGGTGTGCGGATAGAAGAGCGCCAGGTGCTCCTCGGCCCGTCCCTGCCGCTTCAAGTCCACCGGCAGCAGGTCGGGCCGGCAAGTGAGCAGGAACCAGATCACCTTGCCCCGGTATTCGGTGTTCCCCATGAACTGGGCGATCTGCGCGAACACGCGGCTGCTGACCCCGCTGTCCCCGAAGTTCGAACGCGTCCCGAGCTGCGCGTCGGCTTCGTCCACCACCACCGCGATCGGGCTCATGGCCTTCAGCAGCGTCAGCACGCGCTCCAGGTTCGACTCCGTCACGCCCTGCCACATGCTGCGGAAATTCTTCAGCATCACCGCGGGAATCCCCACTTCGCCCGCGAAGCACGTGGTGAGAAAGGTCTTCCCCGTGCCGACCGGGCCGCAAATCACATACCCCATGGGCAGCACGTCGAAGCGCCCCGCGCGCAGCGCCGCCGCCGCATCGCGCAGTTTCTTCTTCACGGCCTCGTGACCCGCCACCGCCGAGAGGTCGTACTGGCTCTGCACAAACTCCAGCAGCCCGCCCGACTCGGCCTCGATCAGTTCCTTCTTCAGCTTGGTCAGGAACGGAATCGTCAGCGGCTGCCGGTTTTCGCAGGCGTTCGCGATGAGGTTCTGCAACTGCACGCGCTTCAAACCCGCGCCCAGCTTGCCGAGTACCTCTCGGTAGCACGCGATTGACCTTGTTGCCGTTCATCGAGCAGGGCCTCTGCGCCGTAGGCGCCCAGCCGCCCTGCCAAGGGCTCGGCGGTTACGTCCGAGCCCGGCGGCAGCGGCGTCGCCTCCATTTGCGATCGAACGAAGTCCGTCCGCTCCTGCTCGTCGGGCAGCGGGATCTCGATCGCCGCCACCCCCGGATTCTGCACCAGCCCCGCGTTGAGCCCCGACAGGCTCTCCGTCACCAGGCACACCGTCACGTCGGCTCGCAGAAAACTCTGGTTCTGCGCCCAGCGCTTCAGAATCACCAGGCAGTTGCGGTCCTCCGACCCCATCGACGAGGCGTCGCCCGCCGGCGCGATGGTGTCCGCGTACGCGATCGAAAGCGCGATCTTCTTCTTATCCAGCACGCGCAGCCGCAGGTAGCTCTCGATCAGAGCCAGCACGCCATCGGGATTGCGCGGCAGCCCCTGCGCATACTTGGTGCCGTGGTAGGCGTCGTAACCCGTAAGGGCGCGCTGAAAATCCGCCTGCACTTCCGAATTGGCGAACCCGATGCCGCCGCCGCGATCGTAGGAGAGCACCAGGTCGCGCCGGCCGAACAGCCCCTCGTCCAGAAACTTCGCCAGCGGAACGTACTCGGTGCGGCCGCCGCGCTTCCAGGCCACCAGGTCGTGTACGTTGCCGTGCAGCACGAACATGGCGATGGTGCGCGAGTAGTATTTCTCCGAAAGCCGGCGCGCCCACTCCGGCAGGCCGTCGAGCGAAGCGGTGTTGCTGGTGGGGTTCATAGTCAGTTGCGCACGCGGTCGCGCGGCGGCGGGCTCGGTTCGGTCACCGGCAGGTGCGGTTCATCGGCGTCCGGCGAGGTCAGCGCGAAGATCTCCTCCATCTCCTTCACGCTCTGCTCGGTCTGCTCCACGTCCTGCACCAGGTGGTCGAGCTGCTCGCTCACTTCCTGCGGGTCGCGCATGGTTACGGACTGGTCGCGGATCAACTGCAGCACGTCTTCGATGGCGGAGCACTGCGCTTCGATCACCTGCGAGTTCTCCCGGATCTTTTCGAACTTCGCCACCCGCTTCCCCAGAATCTCGATCCGCCGCTGGTTGATCTCCTGCACTTTCGCCGGCGCTTTGGCCAGCGATTGTTCCAGAAACGCGGCTTCGCTGCGCACCTGGTCCGGGTTCAGCGATTTCAGGTACTCGCGATGCGTGTGCGCGGTGTAGAGCAGCCGCACGTAGCCTTCCAGCAGCCCCGCCAGCTTGGCCTCCATCTGGGTCGCGAAGACCTGCGATGCGTAGGAGAGCTGCGAGTAATTGGCGCGAATCGCCGCGGCCACCTGCTGGACGTACGTGTAGCGGCTGCGCATCTCCGGCGGAATGTTGCGGTACATCTCGTCGAGGCGCTTCTGATGTTCCCGCTTTTGATCGGCGTATTTCCAGGAGCGCACCAGGCGGCGGAAGGGATCGCTCTGCGGCACCAGCGCCACGTACATCATCTCGAGTCCCGCCGCCACCACCAGCGGCAGTCCGGTGCCCGACATCACCGCGAACACCGCCGCGCCCGCCAGACCGATCCAGTTGTACTGCCACTTCAGCGCGGCCTTGACGTAGTCGTGCTGCGAGAGCCCTGCCTCGTCAACCTTGCGGTCGATGACGCCCTTCACCTCGGAGCCGAAACTCATAGCACGCTCGCCTGCCTTCCGATTGTATCCGAGTTTTGGCGTTCCTCCAGGGTGTAGAATCGAGGCAAGTGGCTCGGCTATGTCGGCCTCTGAACCAGAGCAGCCAGTCGCCTCCACGCCGTGGAAGCCGGAGATGCTCCCCGACGCCCCCGAGGAGCTTCTGTGCAGCCGCCTGGATCGCCTCGGCGAGGGACTCGGGAAGGTAGTCTACGCTTCCCAGCACTGGGTCGTGAAGCGGGAACGCTCCGCTTCCGCCATCATCGCCCTGATCCTCATCTGGAAAGTCCTGCGCAAAGTGGCCCACGTTCTCCCCAGCCGTCTGGGAGACCGCATGTTGCGCCGCCCTTCGCAGAATGATCCGGCTGGCGAGGGTCTTGATCCAGCCTTTCGTGCTGGCCGTCCCGAAGAGCATTTGGCTGATGACGCACGCCGGTGAATTGTGGCGGGTCCACCGGACCCGTGACCGGCGAGGCGCCAGACTGGCCCGAACCCACCTTGCAGGCACATCGCTCGTCCCGGAACGAGTCGAGTTCCCTCCCACCCGGGTCAGAGTGAATGGATGGCCGGGCTGGCTGGTGGTCAGCGAAGCCACGGAGAGGGCCGAACAGACGCTCAACCAGCGCATCGCCGCACTCGCCCGCCTGGGACGCTGGGACCAGGTCGAGGAGTGGCTCGAGCGCCTATTGGACCTCCGCCAGGCCGGCTGGCGAAAAGGACTTTTCTCGATGGACACCCATCTCAAGAACTTCGGCGTCATCGGGGATCGGGTGGTGCTCTTGGACACCGGCGGCCTCACCAGAAAATGGAGCGAGATCGAGCAGCGTCTCAGCTTGCAACAGGCCGTCGAGGAACCCCATGCCCAACTCGGCCTGCAGCGGGTTCTCGCTTCGCGGCCCGACATCGCGGAACGCTTCAACGCCCGCTGGAAGGACGTGGTCAACGAATCCGTCGTCCTCCGCAACTGGCCCGAACCCTAACGGCAGATCTGGGGCAATCGCCCGTCTTCGTGGCGCAGGCGATCGCAGTTGGTCGCCTGCGTGCGCCCTCCCCGTTGGTGGGCTGGTCCCCCCGGACCGCGCGGCCTTAGGGCTTACCGCCAGAACCCGTCGCTTCCGCCGCGGCCACCAGGGCGTCCAGGGCGGAAATCTGGGTCGCCGCATTAATCGCTTCGGAAGGCCCGGACCACACCACTCCAAACCGGTGGTCCGCGCCCCCGACCTGCCAGATCCTCTCCGCGTTCGCTTGCAGGAAGCGCTGGAACCGCGGATCCGGAGCCGCCGCGTTCAGCGTCGCCAGATTCCGCACGAAAATGCCCTTGAACTGCACGCCATCGTTCCCGCACCGGGGTTCACAAGATTCGTGGAGGATGCCCTCCTTGTCGGCGAGCTGGGTGATCGTCGCCGACGCGATGGACTGCGCGCGCTCCAGAAGTTTCGCATCGCCGGTTTGTTTGGCCAGCGCGCTCAACCCTCCGAGAATCACCCCCTGGTTATAGGTCCAGGTGGTTCGCTTGTTGTTCTGGCACGCCGAATCCAGTCCGTCGTTCACCAGATTCTCCGGGTTGATCATGCCGGATGCCGCAAACCATTTCCATTCCCGTTGCGCCCACTCCAGGTAACTGGCCCGTTTACCCGGGTCGTTCGTGAGATTCGCCAGGGTGGCGGCCACCGAAAGGAACAACTCGTTGGCGATGGCATTCTTGTAGCGCTTGTCCTTTCTCCACCAGATGCCGCCGCCGCAAGTATCGTCCCAGCCCTTCGTCATATCGACGAAGATCCGGTCCGCCATTTCGAGATAGCGCGCCTCGTGCGTCAACTCGTATGCGCCGGCCCAGGCCAGCGCCCACCAGCCTTCATCGTCCCAGTACTCGTTCAGGAAATTGGGAAACTTGCCGTTGGAATTGCGCTCGAAGGTGTTCGCGATGACGGGCCGGAATTCCGTGGAGGCGCTCAACTTCGAGTAGCGCACAAGCATCGTCACCCCGTTGGCCGCGTTCCACCAATTCGTCGTTTGCCATAAGCCCGTCTCCGGCACATACCAGGTCTGGAGGGTCTTCAGCCCGGCCGCCGCATTGGCGAGAAAACCCGTCGCGGGCTGGGCCACCGCGCCCCCAGCCAGCAGGCTGAGGGTGGCTAGAACCGGCACGGGCCATGCGTAAAAACGTCTCATTTTCCGGCGACTCCTTTGGACTTCAGCCCGGAAATCCCCACTTGGACTCCCGGCTCCTGTCAGTCTACACCCGCGCCCTGAAACGAAGATCGTTCCGAAAGAGCAGATAGCCGGCGACTTGTCACGCCACGACTCGCGGTTCGAACAACGGCTGCGGCCATCTGTCATGTAGGCGCGAGGTACTAGAGCGTTACAGGATAGGCGTACCATGCAATCCTCTTGTTTCCCCCTCGCAGGCGCCCTTCAATAGAAGAGTGAGACGCACACTAGGCCCTCTCGCACGGGTGCAACCGGGCCTGAACGGGAAATCGGCAGCAGTAAGTGAAAGTGGAGGAATATAGATGTCTTGGTTTAGCGAAAAGCGGAGACGCTCGGCTGAGGAGGAGGCTGCGCGGCGTGAGGCATTTCTTCAGAGGCTTCGGGAGGTGCTTCAGTTGCCTCCTCGCGATCCGGACGTGGTGATGGCCTTGAGTACGGTTGCGCCGCCAACAGCAAGCGCGACGGCAACAACACCACCATCGAGGTTGCCCGCGAGTTGATGGTCCACGCCCGGGCGACACCTTTGCGCCTTCGCGCCTTTGCGTGATCCTGCCCCCGCCGGGTGCACATTTTACAGGCGCATCAATCGGCGGACTTCCTGGACGTTTTGGTTTGCAGCGGTAACCGACCTGATTCTGCGGGACTTTTATCCGGAAGGCAGCTACCGTGCCAATGTGCCGGTTGTACCGGCTAGTACGAGAGAGTGATTGAAGACCTGCAAGCCTGGGCCTAATCTGAATTCATGCCTGGGATCCAGCAAGTTGCTCATGCTTCTTCGACTTTCCCCCTGGAACGGCGACGCGGACGCCGGTTCCAATTGCAGCTCAGTTGCCGTCTGTACCCGGAATCTCCGAAGAAAGCGGAGTTTGCCGGAACGGTAATCGACATGAGCCGGTCCGGAATCCTCATGGCGCTTGACTCCCCGCTCGCCTCAGGAGTGCTGAGAGCCCACCAAACCGTTCGCGTCGTGGTAGCTCTGCCTCGACATCCGTCGTTCGCCCCGAGGTGCCTGGATTGCATCGCCACAGTCGTCCGGGTTGTCGATCCGATGACCCAAACCCAAGTGGCACTTGAAATCAAGCGGATTCGAGTTTCGGATCGGTGCGTGACGGGGAATTCGATGCGGGATTGGTCTAGTGCTCCCATTCCGGGGCCGATCCAATGAGGGACTGCAATCGGGGAGTCAGGACTTGACCTCTTAAGGGCCGGGCGCGCTTCGTACGACCTCGCCGGCAGATGATGCTCTAAGAGACGTGAAGAGCCGCCGAACTCTCAACAGCCTCCTCTTGTCCATGAGATGCCTGCCGCCGAAGCATCGAAACTGCACCTCCGAGACGAACCGGCAGCCTGAGTGTTCCCGCACTTCATCGAGTCTCCACGCCGGTTCTCGCGAAGCATTCCAAGAACTTCTCGATCGAGGATTCGTTCGCCATCGACGTGGACGAATCCAACGCAGCTTCGACGCACTTGGTCTGGCGTATAACGCCATTCTTTTGAATCGTCTCTCGGGCTCGGATAGCGTCAGCAAAGCCGACCTAATGGGATCCAGAGGGTCGATGTCGCCGCGAACATGTTGAATGGCATGGAGGTCCCTGGCCCTCCGAACTCAGACCGGCCGCCCGAGGTTTGCGGTTCAGGCCCTGCACAATCTGGCGAGGAAAGGAAGAAGCGACCGGGACGCGCGCCTCTGTGGCTCCAGGACAAGCCGCCGGTGGTACACTGGCAATGGCCGCGAGGCCAAGAAGGAAATAGTGGGTAGAACGCCTGTTAGGGAGGTGAGGTATGTTTATCCGCAACGGGCTTGGCGGACTTTTACTGGGGCTGCTGCTTACCGCTGGTGTGGCCCGCCCCCAATCCGGCCTCACCTGTGCCGCCTCAGCCGGAGGGGCCACGCAGAGAGCGGAGGGCCTTGCCGAACGGCTGGGTGACATCCTGTTGACGTGCTCGGGCGGCAGACCCGGAGCGGCGGTAACAGGCGAGCTTCAACCTCACTTTCAACGTCAACGTTACCAACAAAGTGTCCGGATCCTCTTTCACCGGAATCGTACTGGCGGTGGATACCGGCGCGGGGGCCGTGCCGGCGAATGTTCTGGCTCAGCCCGGCCTGGCAAAGGAAGTCGTCTTTCAGGGGCTCGGTTTCACGGTGCCCCCAGACGGGAAGGTCGCGCTGCGGGTCTCGAACGTGCGTGGAGACACCAGGCACTTGGCTCCGGGCCAGCCGGTTACGGCGCGGTTGTCCTTCATTCTGGGCGGCACCACCGTCAACAACACCCAACTCATCGTAGGTTCCAGCAAGACCGGCCTGCTCGCATCGTTCTCGAGCGGAGGCGTACCGTGCACCGGATCAGCCTTGCCTGCCACGATCACGATGTCCAACTTGTTCGCCCGGGGAACACGGTTCTTCTCTACGAGGGTCACCGAGGGCTTCACGGAGGCTTTTCAGAAAGCGGACGCATTCTCCGATACCGGCACGCGGATTCGCGTCGTCTATTCCGGCTTTCCGGCAGACGCGCACCTGTTTGTTCCGGATGCGGTGGCTGGATCGAGCGCAGTCGAACCCACAGCCGGGGGCGACCTGGGCCTGCCAGCCTCCGGCGGCCGCTATATGGTGAGCCCGGCTGGATCGTTGCTCCTGATACGGGTGATGGGAGCCGACGTCAATGGCGCCGGTGGGGCGCTGGCGATGGCGCCCCCTGTTTCGGGAAGCACTGGGCTCGACGGCGCCAGTGAAGTTCTTCTGACTGGCGGCGGCGGGAGCGTGGTCTACGAGGTGGTGGACTCCAACTTTTCCGTTCGCGAAAGCGCGCAGTTCCCGACCTTCGTCGGGATCAGTCGGTACTCCGGCGATCCGGTGAGCCCGGAAGCCTCTGTGTCCTTCGCGCCTGTCTCGACTGTGGCCACCGCGTCGGCGGCCCCTGTGCCCCGGTTCGTGGACTTGTCGCCGCCCTCCGACTGTGCCGCCTTGGGAGATTGCGATGCGGCCTACTTTCCCTCACCTCGCGGTGAGGGCGTCGGATCTTGAGATCTCAGTACCTGCCCACAGCTCTCCGAAGTGGCTGGACGACGTGGACGTGCGGAACACTGGCGCCGGCGTCTTGAACTGGACCGCGACGGTGACGTATCTGAGCGGCTCGGGGTGGTTGGACACCTCGCCGGCGAGCGGCGTGGGCTACGGCAGCATCCGTCTGGTGGCGCATCCTGAGAGCCTGGAGTCAGGCACGTATCGGGCTACGTTCACCGTGGACGCCGGCCCGCTGGCCGGAAGCCGGAGTCTCCCGGTCACACTCGTAGTGACGGCAGCGGTTCCGCCGCCCCCGACCGTGACGCGCGTGAGCAACGCGGCAAGCCTGCTTGCCGGGAACGGCTGCGTCCACGTGGACCGCGATTCAGGGGACGAACCTGGCTTCCACGACTCGCGCCTGGGGCCAGTCCGACATCCTGGGGAATCAACTCCCCACCCAGCTCGACGGGGTCTCGGTGAACATCAACGGCAGGCCCGCTTACGTTTACTACGTCAGTCCGACGCAGGTCAACGTGCTGGCTCCCGACGACGCCGGCGAGGGAACCGTGCCGGTCGAGGTAGTGACCCCGCAGGGAAGAAGCAGTTCGGCCACCGTGGTCATGGCGAGGCTGTCTCCCGCGTTCTTCATGCTCAGTGCGGAAGGCGGGAAGTACGTTGCAGCCGTCCACGCCGACGGAACGTATGTTGGCAAGCCGAATCTCAGCGCGGGCCTGGTGACGCGGCCGGCCAAGCCGGGGGACGTCATCCTGCTTTTCGGTGCCGGCTTCGGACCAACCAATCCGCCCGTGCCCGCCGGGCAGGCCTTCCCGCAGGCCTCCCCTCTGGCCATCAGTCCCTCGGTCCGAATCGGTGGTGTTCAGGCGACCGTCGTCCTGGGCCGGACTGGTTTCCCCGGGACTGTACCAGTTGAACGTGATCGTGCCGGACGTGCCTGACGGTGACCTGCTTGTCGAAGCAGAACTCGAGGGCTTCCGGACCCAGAGCAACGCTTACATCACCGTGCAAAGGTGAGCTGAGGGACCTCCATTCGAGTAACCTGGACCGGAGCCTGAACGACGGCCGTCGGAGCCCTGCCGTCTACGAATGACGGG